>NZ_LANJ01000017.1 GCF_000971295.1 Devosia epidermidihirudinis
GCGGATGCTGGAATCCACTGCTCGCTTGGCCACCGGGACGCGCGGTGTCATTGGTTGTGAGGCGCTGTGGAAAATCGGTACACGAAACGGGGTTGCGAGTCTCCGACCGGCAGCTGAGCCGCTTCCACGCCAGACTTCCACACCCGGGCCTGGATCCGCCGGGCTGGCTGTCGGGGACCCCGCCGATATTGTCGTCGTCGAGCCGTCATCAGCACGCCTGGCCGGGGTGGACCCGACGCGCTGGCCCCTAGTGGCAACAGCCAATGACGTAGCGGCCACTATCGTCGCTGGGGAGTGGAACCGGCTTGATGCCGCAGTTGCCGAGGACTTGCGCCACGTATTGGACGAACTGAGAGGCCGTGACTCGTGAGCATCGTCATCAATAACATCGGTCTGCTTGTCACCAACGATCCATCTGTCGGTACTGACGAGCTCGGACAGATCCGCAATGCAGCCGTCGTGATCTGCGGGGATCGGATCGCTTGGGTAGGTCCGTCAGCACAGGCTCCGGCGGCCGATCACCAGTCCGATATGGCCGGAGCCTGCGTCATACC
>NZ_LANJ01000018.1 GCF_000971295.1 Devosia epidermidihirudinis
GGAGAAGAAGGGAAGGAGACGAAGAGGGGAGAGAGGAAGACGAGGGGGGAGAGAGGGAGAGGGAGGGGGGGGGAACGGAGCGAAGAAAGGAGAGAGGAGGAAGAGAGGAGGGGGAGGGGGGGAGGGTGGGGAGAAAGGAGGGGGGGGAGGCGGGAGAGAGAGTGGGGGGGGAAGGAGAGGGGAGAACGGCAGAAATAGGGGAAGGCGAAAAGGTGGAAAGGGGGGGGAAGGAGGAAAGAGAGAGGGGAAGGGAGAGGAGGAGGAAGAGGAGGGGAAAGGAGGAAGGGAAAGAAGGAAAAGACGAAAAGAGAGAGGAACAGGGGGGGGAGCGGGGGGAGGAGCGAGAAGGAGAAAAGGAGGGGGAGAGGGGAACGGGAGAAGAGGAAGTAGAGGAGCGGGGGCCACGCCAGAAGGGAATAAAGAAAGTAGGAGTAGAGAAGAAGAGAATGAAGGTAGAAGGAAAAAGAAGTAAGAGAAGGGAAGACGAAGGAAAGGAAGAGGAGAAGAGAGAAGAGGAAAGGATGATCGATAAAGAGAAAAAGAAAG
>NZ_LANJ01000019.1 GCF_000971295.1 Devosia epidermidihirudinis
ACCTGCTCCCGCCAGCCCCCCACCGCCGCCTGCGGCGTCACAATGTGAGAATGGCCGTGATCATCGTAGTCATGTCCATGATCATGGTGGTGGTCGTGATGGCGGTGATCATGGTCGTGCTCGCCCTCATGCAGATGCGCGCGCGCCTTCTCTGTCATGTCATGGCTGTGACTATGCCCCCAGCCAAAAATCTTGCGGGCAATCAGCCACAGGCCGAGCAGCGCCACCAGCGCATAGGAGGCAATACCGATCCAGTTGGCCGCGTCGCCCATGGCAATGCTGGTCATTCCGAGAATACCAGCGGCAATCAGCACAAACACCACCGCCACCAGCGACTGCATCATTGCCGACAGCACGCTGAGTGTTACGCCCCGGCGCAGCTGGGTTTCATTGGCCAGCACGTAGGACGAGATCACCACCTTGCCATGGCCCGGACCGGCGGCGTGGAACACGCCATAGAGGAAGCTCAACCCGCCCAGCAGCCAGAACGCCGTCCAGTCCTGCTTGAGCGAACCCAGCGCATTGTTCATCGCGCCATAAAAGTCGCGCTGCTGGTTTTGCAGCCAGCCAAAAAATCCGGTGCGCGGCAGGTTGAGACCCGGCTCCACCGGCGGCCCACCAAAGGGCATGGTTGGACGGGCCTGCGCCACCTCGGTCACAGCATCCAGCGCGGTCGTTGCGGCAACATGCGGCGCGGGGGCGACACTGCCATCGCAGGTCACGACGATCATACCCTGCGTGCCGCGCATCGCGGCGGCCAGATCGGGTGGCAGTTCGGTTACATCGGCGCCCAGCGCATAGAGGCGGTTTTGCAGCTCCTCGCTCATTTCCTGGGGCGGCACCAACGTCACGCCACACGCGTCCGGCGCGTTCTCCAGCGTCACATCACTTTTGTCGGCGACCGAAATGGCCACGTAATACTCAGGATCGTAAACGCCCAGCTCAAACGCCTTGCCCACGGGAATTGGGTTCACGGCCTTCAGCGAATAGCTCAGCGTGGTCTGCTCGTTTTGATAGACCATGCCCTGGTCACCCACCGGGGTGAAATCCATCATGTCGCCTTGCGAGCCGGCAAAGGTGTAAAAGCCGAACTCTCCCAAGCCGTCCATGTTTTCGTCAGCCAGCGGCTGCAGCTCTTCCGGGCTGGTCGTGCCGTCGCCATTGGTGTCCAACCCCTGTACGACCCAAGCCGAAAATGCGCGGTCAAAGCTCCAGTTCTGCCGGAGGCCGATGATGTCACCGGCATCGTCGAAAACGATGGTCACCTTGGCGTCGATGAAAATATGCGGGTGGGCAAAGGCGGGCGCGGTCAAGCCGAGCAGGCCAACAAGGGCGGCGCCGAAACGGCGTCCAACAGTCCGAAAATTCACAAGCTACCCCTAGCTAATCGGATGCGTCGCAAACCAGTCGACCAGATGGTCGATCAATGCCCGAACCTTGCCCGCGAGGTGACGGCGATGCGGGTAGACCGCCTGCAACGTCTGCCCTGTCGGCAAAAAGTCGGTCAGCACTGGCACCAGTTCGCCCGTCGCTACCATTGGGTCGGCCAGATAGGACGGCAATATGACAAATCCGAGACCCATCGTGGACGCCTTAAGCGCGGCCAGTGGAGAATTGACCCGCAGCGGGCCATTGACCGGCACCGAAATGGTTTTGCCATCTTCGATAAACCGCCAGTTCGATTGCCCCTGCAAATTGACGTCGATGATGCAGGGCATATGCCTGAGATCTTCGGGATGCTTTGGCGTGCCAATGCGCTTGAGCAGATCAGGCGATGCGCCGGCGATCACATGCATATCGGCGATCTTGCGGGCGATCAGCGAGCTGTCGGCCATGGTCGAGATGCGCAGGGCAACGTCGATGCCTTCATCTACGAGATCGACGTAACGATCCTCGAGCCGCAAATCGAGTGTCACCTTCGGATTCTTGGCGAGGTAATCAAAGATCGCCGGAGCCAGTGTCGACTCCCCGAAATTGCGCGGTGCCGACACTCGCAGCAAGCCACGTGGCTCAGCGGTCTGGTCGGTAATGGTCGCGTCGAGATCGTCAAGCTGCTGCAGCAGGGCGCTGGCTTCGCGATAGTAGGCTTCGCCCGCCTCGGTCAGGCTGAGCTTGCGGGTTGTTCGGTTCATCAGACGGACCCCGAGATAGTCTTCGAGGTCGGTTACATATTTGCTGAGCAACGCCTTGGAGCGGCCATGCTGGCGCGCCGCCGACGAAAATCCGCCGGAATCGAACACCTGAACGAAAGCACGAATGCGAGCGAGGTCCTGCGTCATGGGCACTTCCGTTCACGAGAGCATCGTAATCGACGCATAACTCATCTGCGCAAAGTGAACAATAACGCCCCTTGGTCGTTCCACGATTAACGATAGGATGGGATGACCAATCGACGAGACCAAGGAGTTCGGACTATTTTCCCGCCCATGTCCAAGCCCTCCTCGCGTTCCACGCTCTATCGGCTGATCGAAGCTGGCCAACTCGCCCACAAGGCGTTGCTGACGCCATTAGTCGAACGCGGCCTGGAACCGGGAGACGATGCCATCCTGTTCGAGCTTGGCCGTTCCGGCACGACAGAAGCCCAACTCGGCAATGAACTCGGCCTTAGCGACGAAGCTCTGGCCTGGCGCCTGTCGCGCCTAACCGAGCGCGGCCTCGTCACAGCCCAGGCCGTTGGCCCCGAGCTCGCGCCGGGCATTGCCCTGACCGAGCGCGGCGCCCGCATTCGCAACGGTCTGGCCGATCACTGGAACCAGTTGGAAGAAGCCCTGATGGGCGAATTGAAAAACAAGCAGCGCAAGAAACTCGGCGCTGCTCTCAAGCGTTTCGTTGATCTGCTGCGCCTGTGATGGGAACCTGACCGAACCATTCAGCTTCGGTTCATGCCAAAAGGTGTTTTCTCTCCTCACAGGCAATTAGTGCCCAACAGGGATAAGGAGATCAACAATGGCTTTGAGCAACAAACTCATGGCAGCTGGCCTCGCAGCTCTGGCGCTACTGGCGACCGCAGGTGCCGCAATGGCTGCACCAGCGTATGCCACCAGCAACGTCAATGTGCGTTCGGGCCCAGGAACCGGCTATGCGGCCATCGATACGCTGCGTCGCGGCGAACAGGTCGATGTGCAGTACTGCCGCGGCAGCTGGTGCTTCGTCGACAAGCGCGGCCCTTCGGGCTGGGTGTCCTCGAGCTACCTGCAGCGCGGTGGCAATCCAGGCTGGAATGACCAGCCAAACTGGAACAGCCCTCCAATCTGGAATGCGCCTCCGCGTCCTCCGGTGTGGAACCCGGGTCCCCCACCACGTCCACCGCACTGGAACCCAAATCCACGCCCGCCACACTGGAATCCCGGCCCACCACCACGGCCATATCCAACCCAGCCAGGCGGCAGTGTCTGCTTCAACGGTCCTAACGGCTATATCTGCATGGGCAACTAGCCCAAACAAAACGCCGCCCCTCGGGGCGGCGTTTTTCATTCGACAGTGAGACGATCCACATCAATGCCGCGCGCTTCCAGCGGCTCACGCATCCGCCGCGCCAGAAATTCGTTGAGGCCATAGGTCACGACGGCACCAACGACCATGGCAATGCCAAAGCCGCGCATGCCATCCTGTGTCGCTGCGACAATAGCCGAAAACAGCGTCACACCGGCCGCGCCCAACAGCGTCCAGCCCTTGCGCTCAGCCGCCACCCGCAGATTACGCGCCCCTGAATACAGCACATCGCGCAGTTCGCTGTCGCTCATTGCCGCAAGCGCCACATTGGTCCGCTCGCGCCGGATGGTTTCGATATAGGCATCGACCCGCCTAAGGGTCAGCGCCTCGCGTTGATCAGTCCGGCGGCCGCGCGACAACAGCGTCCAGCCGCCTCCAACGAGCAGCAATACCAGCGCCAGTTCGATCAGCCAGATCATCGTCACCTCCACACAGATGGCGTTGAAATGACCACAAACGCAGCCAAGTTCAAGACAAAGCGTCCGCTGATTACTGCCCGGGCATGGTTGGGTCGGCTACAATCCGCACCCGCTTGTGGCGTTCACGCGCCATCACCACCAGACCAGCCGCCACAATGATGGCGGCACCACCCAGGGAAATTGGGTCGATCAAGTGCCCGAACACCACCGCGCTCAAAACAATCGCCCACGGCAAAGAGAAATAGTTGAACGGCTGCACGACGCTGGCAGGCGCCATCGACAGGGCATAGATCATCACGCCATGGCCGGCGCAGGTGGTACCAGCAATCACCGCGACGAGCGCCACATCGCCCCAGCCCATCGGCTGCCAGAAGAACACGCCGACAGCAGCAGACAAGGCCAGCCCTATCACCGCAGTATAGAGCAGGCTGGTAGCCGCGCTATCGAACTGACTGACCTTGCGCGTGATCACAATATAGACGGCATAAAGCGTTGCCGAGAGCAGCGCGAAGCCCACGCCCCAATCGATCGGCAGCCCACCGGGCCGCACGATCACCAGCGCCCCGACAAAGCCAACGCCAACCGCAACAAAGCGGAACACGCCAACCTTCTCGCCCAGAATAGGGATGGCAAACAGCGTCACCAGCAGCGGATAAACCACCGTGATCGCCTGCAGCTCGCCCAGTGGCACGGTGCGCAGCGCCAGCCCGAAAAACCAGATGTCGGCCATCAGCAGAATGCCGCGCAAAATTTGCCACCACGGCACCCGCGATGCGAAGGCCGAGCGCAGCGGCGCCTGCCGCGCCACCAGGATCAGCGCAAAAACAGCAAAGCCCCAATAGCGCATCATGGTGATCTGGAACGGCGAATAGGTCTGAACCAGAACCTTGGAGATCGCGTCCTGAACGCCAAACACCCCAATGGTGATGAGCGTCAGCACAATGGCGAGGCTCACATTGTCGGTGCGCGAATGGGCAGTGGCGTCGGACATGGGACATTACAGCGCTTGAATAAGAAAACGCCCCGATCCGCTTGGGAACCGGGGCGTCCAATGCGCTATCGCAAAGCTCAGGACTTGGCCATAGCCGACTTCACAGCCCCGACTATTGCGGTGAGAATGCCGCCGCTGACGAGGCCCGTTGCGCCCTGCCCGACGAGTGCTCCAAGATCGATCCCGCCTGCGGCACCGCCGGTGGTGGCCGCCGCGCCGATCAGCGAGTCGAGGCCAGGGATCATGCTGGCCAACCAGGTGCCGGCCACGCCACCAAGCGCACCGACAATTGTATTGCCCGCAGGACCAAGATTGAGTGATTTGATGACCTGCGCCAGAACATTACCGCCGGCACCGCCAGCGATCAGTTGGACGAGAATAGGCACGATGGCTTCCATTTATGTCCCCCTTCCTGAAACACCGTGGGCAGCAGCCTCACGATTCCGTGACACGTTACTGCCGAACCGATTTCAACAAAAGGACAAGGCTGCTGTCTGAAACTGTCAGCATCACGCCCTAGATAGTGCTGAGATCTGACCTGTTGCGCGCCTGCGCGGCATTGAAGATGCCAGCCAAATCCGCCTATGGTCCCGACAAAGGCATAACATCGCCAAGCCATGACGAATCACACACATCCAGACCAAGCCAGACCCGTCGCCCTCGTAACCGGTGCCAGCGATCGCATCGGCGCTGCCATTGCGCGCACGCTCGCGCAGTCTGGCTATGCCGTGGTCATCCATTATCGCTCCGATGCCGATGGCGCGCGCGCCATGTGCGCTGAGATCACGACCGCTGGTGGTGATTGTGCCATCCTGCAAGCGGACCTTACCGACAGCCCCCAGCGCAACACGCTGATTGCCCGCGCAGGCGAGCCATTCGGCCCGCTGACGGTACTGATCAACAACGCCTCGACCTTCGACCCCGATAGCGCCCACGATGTGGATGAAGAGCTCTGGGACCAGCATTTTGCCATCCACGCCAAGGCGCCGGTGTTCCTCGCCCGCGACTTCGCCGCACAGCTGCCCGCTGGTACCGATGGCAATATCGTCAATATCGTCGACGAGCGCGTGCTGCATTTGTCGCCAGCCTATTTCAGCTACACGCTGTCCAAATCCGCCCTCTGGGCCGCCACCCGCACCCTCGCCCAATCGCTGGCACCGACCATCCGCGTCAATGCCATCGGCCCCGGCCCCGTACTCCCCCACTCCCGCCAGAGCCAGGAAGAGTTCGACCGTTCCGTCGCTGCCCTGCCCTTGCAGCGCAATGCCGGTCCGTCCGCCATCGCTGATGGCGTTCTTGTCCTGTTGCGGACCCCATCCATGACTGGCCAAATGCTGGCGCTGGATGGCGGCGAGCACCTCGAATATGCGCCCCGTCAGGCGCCGACACCGCGATCATGAGCGACACACCTCCCGCCAGCGGACACGAGGTCATCCGTGACTTCGTGCGCACCCTGCCCAATGCACCCGGCGTCTATCGCATGCTCGATGCGGAAGGCGAGGTCATGTATGTGGGCAAGGCCCGCAGCCTCAAATCGCGCGTCACCAATTACACGCGTCCCGATGGGCTTGAGGTGCGCCTGCAGCGCATGATCGCGGCCACCACGAGCATGGAGTTCGTGGTCACCGAGACCGAGTCCGAAGCGCTGCTGCTCGAAGCCAACATGATCAAGCGGCTCAAGCCGCGCTACAACGTGTTGCTGCGCGACGACAAGAGCTTCCCTTACATCCTGATTGCCACCGATCACGAAGCGCCCGAGCTGACCAAACATCGGGGCGCGCGTCGTCGGCCGGGCCACTATTTCGGCCCCTTCGCCTCGGCAACCGCCGTTGGCCGCACCATTTCGAGCCTGCAGAAGGCCTTCCTGCTGCGCAATTGTTCGGACAGCTTTTATGCTGCCCGCACACGCCCCTGCCTGCAATTTCAGATCAAGCGCTGCGCCGCCCCCTGCACTCGCGAAATCAGCCTCGAAGGCTATGGCGAGCTGGTCGACGACGCCCGTCAATTCCTGTCCGGCAAGTCGCAGGGCGTGCGCGATCACCTCCAGCGAGACATGAACGAGGCCGCCGAACAGCTTGATTTTGAACGCGCCGCACTCATCCGCGACCGCCTGTCTGCACTTGCGCTGGTCCAGTCGCAGGGCGACGGCACGGCCAAGACCGTGGAAGAGGCCGACGTATTCGCCATCCACCACGAAGGCGGTCAGTTCTGTGTTCAGGTGTTTTTCTTCCGCGCCTTTCAGAACTGGGGCAATTACCCCTATCGTCCACGCGCCGACGCCACCCTCACAGATGCCGAGGTGCTGGAAGCATTTATCGGCCAGTTCTATGAAAACCGCACGCCTGCCCGCCTCGTCCTGATCAGCCATGAACTGGCCGAGCCAGACGTGATGGAAGAAGCCCTCTCCAGCCGCGCCGGTCGCAAAGTCTACATTGAACAGCCCAAGCGAGGCGAAAAGCGCGATCTGGTCAATCACGCGCTCAACAATGCGCGCGAAGCACTGGGCCGTCAGCTGGCCGAAGGCGCCACCAACCGGACCCTGCTTGAGGGCGTCGCCGAAACCTTCGGCCTCAAGGAAGTGCCGCGCCGCATCGAAACCTACGACAACTCGCACATCTCGGGCACCAACATGGTTGGCGCCATGGTGGTAGCGGGCGAGGAAGGCTTTGCCAAAAAGTTCTACCGCACCTTCAACATCAAATCCGACATCGCCGCCGGCGACGATTTCGGCATGATGCGTGAAGTGCTGACGCGTCGCTTCACCCGTCTCGCCAATGAAAGCGACAACGACGCCGAAGACGACAACACAGGCATGCCCGATTGGCCCGACGTCGTCTTCATCGACGGCGGCGCCGGCCAGATGAGCGCGGTGCGCGGCGTCATCGACGAGATGAACCTGCCCAAGGAAGTGACCTTTATCGGCATCGCCAAGGGTGAGGAACGCGACGCGGGCCGCGAAAAATTCTTCATGGAGGGCCGCGAAGCCTTCATGCTGCCGCACCGTGATCCCGTGCTGTACTATGTGCAGCGGCTGCGCGACGAGGCCCACCGCTTCGCCATCGGTACGCACCGCGCCAAGCGCAAGAAAGACCAGATCAAGAATCCGCTCGACGAAATCGAAGGCATCGGCCCGACTCGCAAGCGCGCGTTGTTGCAGCATTTTGGCTCAGCCAAAGCCGTCGGTCGCGCCAGCCTTGTCGACCTGGGCAGTGTGTCAGGGATTTCGAGCCAGATGGCGCAGTTGATTTACGATCACTTCAATCGCAACGGTTGAGGCAAGTATTCGATTGCCCAAAAGTCGGAGTCGACAGACCCGGTTTCTCGAGCTACATATCATGCCATGATCCGTTCCATCGCCACCGTTTCGTTTTGGTTTAGCTATCCGCTCCCGGCGGAGGCTACCGCGCGCTTGATCTGATCTCACAAGGATACGACCAAACCCGAAGCCAGCCGCCCCCTACGAGGCGGCTTTTTTGTTGGCCCCCTCGCTCAAAATTCTCGAGGAGACCACAAGTGCTCAAGTCCACCGACGACCTTCGCATCACCGCCATTAAACCGCTGACGACGCCCATCGAGGTCATGCGCCAGCATCCGCGCACCGACGCTGCGACCCGCACCGTCATCAGCGCCCGCCACGACTTCCACAACATCCTGACCGGCACCGACGACCGCCTGGCCGTTGTCGTTGGCCCCTGCTCCATTCACGATCCAGCCGCCGCCGTGGACTATGCCCGCCGCCTGGTTACGCTGCGTGAACGTCTCGGCGATCGCCTTGAGATCATCATGCGCGTCTATTTCGAAAAGCCCCGCACCACCGTTGGCTGGAAGGGCTTGATCAACGACCCCAATCTCGATGGCAGCTTCGATATCGATCAGGGCCTGCACACCGCGCGCGCGCTGCTGCTCGACATCAACAATCTCGGCCTGCCTGCCGCCTGCGAATTCCTCGACATGACGACGCCGCAATACATTGCCGACCTCGTCAGCTGGGCCGCCATTGGTGCCCGCACCACCGAAAGCCAGATCCACCGCGAACTCGCGTCAGGCCTCTCCTGCCCGGTCGGCTTCAAGAACGGCACCGACGGCAACTTGCAAATCGCCCTGGACGCCGTGAAATCGGCTGGCCAGCCGCACCATTTCCTCGCCGTCACCAAGGACGGCCGCTCGGCCATTGCGGCAACCACCGGCAATGAAGACTGCCACGTCATCTTGCGCGGCGGCAAAGTGCCGAACTATGACGCCGCAAGCGTTGATGCCGCTGCCAAAGCCGCCGAAAAGTCCGGCGTTGCGCCGGCCCTGATGGTCGACGCCAGCCACGCCAACTCATCCAAGAAGCCCGAGAACCAGCCCATCGTTCTGGCTGAAATCGGCGCTCAGCTGGCCGCTGGCGATCGCCGCATCATTGGCGTCATGGTCGAATCCAACCTCGTCGCCGGTCGCCAGGATCTGATCCCCGGCAAGGAACTGGTCTATGGCCAGTCGATCACCGATGGCTGCATCGATTGGGACACGACTGTCGTAGCGCTCGAGGCCCTGGCTGACTCCGTCACCCAACGCCGCGCCGCAACCAACCAGCAGGTGGCGTAAACGCAGCACCGCCTCACCTCTCCCCTGAGGGGAGAGGTCGACCCAAAGGGTCGGGTGACGGGTTCAGAGGCTGAGGCAGCCGCAATGGCATAACCAACCTCTGACCCCCTCACCTTAGCCCTCTCCCCTCAGGGGAGAGGGGACGAAGGGACCAGCAGTCCGCCCCCACCAAACCCTTGACCCTCAACGTCCATTCCTGTTCTGTCACCTCATGGCCAAGAACCCACTGCTCCTCGTTCCCAACATGATCACCATCGCCCGTATTCTGGCGATCATCCCCATTGTCTGGCTGGTGATGCAGGGCGATCTCGTGCTGCGGGGCGTGGCACTGGCCATCTACATTGTGGCCGCTGCGAGTGACTGGGTGGATGGCTATCTGGCCCGTGCCTGGAACCAGTATTCCCCGCTCGGCCGCATGCTGGACCCGATTGCCGACAAACTGCTCGTCGGCATTCTGATCACCGCTTTGGCATGGGACGGCAGCCTTTCTGGTTGGGATATGATCCCGGTCTGCGCCATCCTGTTCCGTGAGTTCTTCATTTCCGGTCTGCGCGAATTCCTCGGCAACACCAAGGTCGTGCTGCCAGTCAGCCAGCTAGCCAAGTGGAAGACCACCATTCAGCTGGTGGCTTTGGCCATCATCCTGCTCGAACGCATCATACCTGGCCTTGGCCTCGTCAGCGACATCGTGCTTTGGGTCGCCGGTATCCTGACCCTCTGGACGGGCTGGCAATATCTGCGCGCCAGCTGGCCTCATCTTTCCAGCGACTCACCGTGAAAATCCTCTACTTCGCCTGGCTGCGCGAACGCCTCAATCGCGGTGAGGAAGAGGTCAGCTTGCCACCCGGAGTCGCGACCGTCGGCGACCTGATCGATTGGCTTGCATCCCGCGACGAAGCCGCCGAACTAGCCTTTGCCAAGCGCAGCCTGATCAAGGCAGCAGTCGATGCCAAGCTGGTCAATCATAGCGCTCCGATTGCAGGTGCAAGCGTCGTCGCCCTGTTCCCACCGATGACGGGAGGCTGAGATGGGTGTTCGCGTCTCCACCGGTGCCTTCGACCCCGGCGCCGAAACCAACGCCTTCCTCGCCGCCGGCAATGGCGCTGGCGCGGCCGTGACCTTCACCGGTGTCGTGCGCTCCAAACCCGACGCCCCGATCACGGCCCTGACGCTTGAGTGCTATCCGGATCTAGCCATCAACCAACTCACCGCCATCGTCGCCGCCGCCACCGAACGCTTCGGCCTGTTGGCCGCTACTGTGATCCATCGTTATGGCACGCTCGGCCCGGGCGAGCCGATCGTACAGGTGATGACGCTCTCCCCCCACCGCGACGCTGCCTTCAAGGGCGCAGAGTTCCTGATGGACTACCTCAAAACCGACGCCCCATTCTGGAAACAGGAAACTGGACCGACCGGAACCCATTGGGTCGAGGCGAAGGCTGAGGACGATGTGGCGAAGGCGCGCTGGGAGTAGCGCCCACCCTGCTCGCTCTCCCCCAAAAACAAAAAAGCCGGGCACTGGGCCCGGCTTTTTCAATTCATCGCCTTCAACTTATTCAGCTGCAGCGCGCTTGGGCTGAACTTCAGCCGAGTAGGCGTCGATCAGGGTGCGGCAGCCTTCGGCTGGCGTGAAGCGGTATTCACCGATCTCGCTGACAGGCGTCACTTCAGCGGCAGTGCCGGTGAGGAAGCACTCGTCGAACTGGCTCAGCTCTTCGGGCATGATATGACGCTCGGTAACCGTGTAGCCATTGCGCTTGGCAAGCTCAATCAGCGTCTGGCGCGTAATACCGTTCAGGAAGCAATCCGGCGTTGGCGTCGTGATGTCCTTGCCCTTGATGAAGAACACGTTGGCGCCAGTGGCTTCTGCCACATAACCACGATAGTCCAGCATAAGTGCGTCGGCATAGCCGTTGGCCATAGCCGCGTCCTTGGACAGGGTGCAGATCATATAGAGGCCAGCAGCCTTGGCCGAAGACGGAATCGTCTCTGGCGATGGGCGCTTCCACTTGCTCCACTCGAGACGAATGCCCTTGAGCTTCTCCTCGACCGAGAAATAGCTCGGCCAAACCCAGGCAGCGATCGCCAGATGCACGGTGTTGTTGCGCGCCGGAACGCTCAACTCTTCAGAACCGCGCCACGCAACAGGACGCAGATAAGCATCGACAAGGCCGTTCTTTTCCAGAACCTGGCGCTTGGCTTCCTCGATCTGCTCAACCGACCAGGGCATGGGCATATCAAGGGTAGCCGCCGAACGGATCAGCCGCTCGGTATGTTCGCGGGACTTGAAGATTTCGCCGCCATAGGCGCGCTCGCCTTCAAACACCGAGCTGGCATAGTGCAGCCCGTGCGTCAGTACGTGAACCTTCGCGTCCTTCCAAGGTTTGAACTCGCCATCAAACCAGATCCAGCCTTCACGCTGGTCCATAGGCACGCCTGCCATGATCCTCTCCCGGATACATATGATATAGGCTCACCGCTTCGGCGAACCACTTGGCGCCGATCATGCCCCAGGCCCAAGGCCTTGGCAAACCACAAAGGCTGAGGGATAAGACGAAACGGCGTCCCGATGGAAAGACAATGGCAGCCCACCAAATAAATGTCAACATAGCTGACATAAATTCCGCCTTGCCTGGCGACAAAGCCCTGCCACTCGACATCATGGGCTTGTTCTTTTTCGCCTATCGAGATTTTACCGGCGATGCCGACGCCATGCTGGAGCGTCAGGGATTTGGCCGTGCGCACCATCGTGTGCTGTATTTCGTCAATCTGCGGCCCGGCATGCCCGTGGCCGACCTGCTCGACATTCTCAAGATCACCAAGCAGAGTCTGGCGCGTGTGCTGCGCCAGCTGATCGACAACGGATATATCGAGCAAAAGACCGGTCATTCCGATCGTCGCCAGCGGCTGCTCTACGCGACCGACAAGGGGCGTGGGTTCTTTTCGACCCTGTCCGCGACCCAATCGAGCCGCATCAATGCCGCCATAGCCAGCTTGCCCCCGGACTCGCGGCAAATCGTGACCCGCTTTCTTGCCAGCATGGTCGATCCATCCGACCACACTGTGCTCGATCGCCTGAACCTGACCAACGGAATCTAACGCTAGACCGGCAATCCGGTCCGCGCCTTTACGGTGCGGATGCTCATGTTGGAATGGATGCGCGCCACACCCGGCAGACGCGCGCTCAGTCGCCGGTGCAGCCTTTCGAAATCGTCGTGGTCCTGGCAGACAACGCGCAGGATATAGTCGGATTGCCCCGCCATCAGGTGGCACTCGAGGACCTCGGGAATATCCTGCACGGCGGTTTCAAACGCTTCGAGCGCCGTCTCACTCTGGCTGGTCAGGCCAACCTCGATGAAAAACTGCATCGAGTAGCCGAGCTTGCCAGCGTTAAGCACGGCGCGATAGCCCTCGATCAGCCCCTGCTCTTCCAATGCTTTGAGCCGTCGGTGGCAGGCTGAGGCTGATAACCCGACGCCCTCTCCCAGCACCTGCACGCTCTTGCGACTATCCTCCTGCAAGGCACGCAAAAGCTTTCGATCCACGGCATCAATCTGCAAGGTCATCACGGCAAGTCGCCCATTCCTCGAACTTCGTTCGAAGAATTCGCGGAAACGGTCAATTTTTGCAACACCAATGATTATGGGCCCGGCCCAGATTGAACCGGGTCGGGCCCATTGGGGAGCCCTAGTAAACAAACAGCGTCAGCTGCGCGCCGGAGCGCTGCACCGCAAAGACACGATCGGCACCGTAGGACGTGCGTGACAATGATGCACTCGCCAGCACGTCATTGCGCAGAGCCCATTGCAGCTGGGCGCCATAGTTTGAGCCCTTGACCTGATTGGCCAACCAAGCCTTCACATCGGGGCACACGGCAACCTGCTGGATGGCCACATTAGACGCGCGCTGCCACGAGGCGTCGACGCGCGTTGAGCGGATCAGCTTGTCGATTTGTGCGACTGGCGTGCCAAGACATGGCGCGCTGTCAGAACCGGACGAACTGGCGCTACCGTTTCCACCGACAGCGGGGCCATTGCCGGGGCCGTTGCCGCCGCCACCACCGTTACCACCACCACCATTGCCAGGCCCCGGCCCGTTGCCGCCACCGCCGCCGCCGATACCGACACCAACATTGGCAAGACTACCGCCGCCGACCGACGCGTCAACGCGGACATTGTTGTTGAGCAACCCCACATTGGCACCCAACACACTGCCACTCGAACCACCCGACGAGACATTGGCCTTCACGACGGAATTGGAACCGCTGCCGCCAACATTGGCATCAACCAAATTGCCACCGCCACCACCGAGCCCGACATTGACAAGGCCGGAGCCAGACGCACTGCCTGATCCAATCGTGACCAGCGCTCCGCTATCCTTCCCGCCGATAATACCGAGCAGACTTCCTGCGAAAACAGATGAAGTAGCGCCGAACAGCAAGACGCCAGCGAGAACAGCTTGTGAAGCGATTTTCATGTCATACCTCCTATTAGCGACCACTATGGCCACATGGGAGATACGCCCCTCGCTTGGGATTGTTTCAACACACTTCAGCAACCGGTGAGTGTGCTGAAGGACGGGAAAACACAGCCCTTACGGTTTGATACGTATCATCAGAAAATGCTGTGTATCGGCCACGAAAAAGGGGCGCGAAACAGAGTTTCACGCCCCCACCGGAGACACCACAAAGGAGCGTCAGCCTCTGCAGCAGTCCACCGCTCGTTTAGCGCTCTGGAGGACATAAGCGCCAAAGTCAGTTCGGTTCAGGCTGCACCACGCGCCCTCCCGGTTCGATGAGACAACGGCGCCAAAGTCCATCGGTTCCCAACGATCTCATCTGTGATCGAAGGTTTTTGAGCGGGCTCGGTCTCGCCTGCATACGCCGCTTAGGAAAAATGCTAAGTGCCACTGCAGTATCGGCAAACAAGCAGGAGGTTGAACGTGAAGACCCACAGACTGCGCGGCTCTTTTTATGCCCTCGCCATCTTGGCAACGCTGACCGCTCCGGCACTGGCTGACGGACAGGAGCCAGACCGCGACCTCGCGGGCACCAAGTGGACGCTGGTGTCCCTCAGCGGCACGCCGACTGATCCAGCGACAACAACCACGCTCAACATCACCGCAGGCGGGGTCGGCGGCAATGGCGGCTGCAACACATATGGCGGCAAGCTGGTCTACACTGCAAACGGCATCGAAATCAGCGACGTGTTCTCGACCATGATGGCCTGCGAAGGCCTCTCGCAAGAACAGGCCTATTTCAAGGTGCTGTCCGACGCCACCGGCTACGTCATCGACGACGGCAACCTCCATTTGACCGACACCGAAGGCAAAACCCTCGCGGAACTTGCCCCGTCCGAGTAGCGGGGCCACGCACCTTGGCAAGCTTCGTTTTCAAGCGCTGTCAATGTTCACCATTGGCGGCGTTTGCGCATCGCAAGCATCGTCTGCTCAATATTTAGCCAAACTGAGCCAAATCCAACCAATTGATCGGCAGGCAAACCAGTGCACTCGCTGATCGTACTGGTTCAATCCGATCGATACTCATTTAATTCAACGCCTTATGCCGCCGCACAAGCGCTGGCACGGCCTTTGCATTTGTATCTGCATAGATTGAAAAGGCGCCCGACGGATGTCGGACGCCCTGGATGTGAGTTATGCAAAGCTGGCTTCGATTACTTGACGAGACCTGCGGCCTTACAATCATCGAGGTTGATTGTTTCGAGATCGAAAGTGGTGGTGCCCGAGTCTGTCAGGGCTGGAACGCTTTCGATATTGGCGTCGGCATCAGCGGAGGTCGTAGGGTCCTGAGCCTTGTCTTCGCTAGCTTCATCGCTATCGGTGGTCGAGATGGACTGGGTCTCAGCAGCATTGGCAATTACATTGCAACGCTCCTGAACTGCAGGCAGGTCAGCAGGAAGAACTTCTACCCCACCAAGTGTGGTCTGGGCAAAGGCAGCACCCGAAAAGGACATAGCAGCCGAAAGGGCAAATGCAGAAATAAGAACCTGAATACGCATGTTAAAATCCACTTCTTATATAATTGGGGAGCGCTTGCTCGCAGTAGGAACGCAGCTTCATGACTTTCGTTGCGGAAAAATATTCCAACGTTGTTGGTAACGACGCTGGGCCGGTCCGGATGCAGCGGGCGCGTGGCGACGGGAAGATTTCGACTAAAATGCGTGGTGATGCGACGCGCCTGGCGACGCTGTATCAGGATGGCTGCGCCAAAATTCGCCTGCCCCACACGCACAGCACCTCCCTTGAGGCCGTTTTGATCAACACCGCCGGCGGCCTGACCGGCGGCGATGAGATGCACTGGTTAGCCGATTTATCCGATGATGGAAGCCTGGTTTTGACCACGCAGGCCTGCGAGCGCATCTATCGTTCGATTGGTGGCCCGGCCCGCGTCAGGACGAAGCTCTCCGTCGGGAGCAATGCCCACCTCGATTGGCTACCGCAGGAAACCATCCTATTCGCCGCGAGCCAGCTGGACCGCCGGATCGACATTGACCTGGCCACTGGAGCAAGCCTGACGGCCGTCGAGGCGATCCTGCTCGGGCGCGACGCCATGGGCGAGCTGGCGCTCGATGCGCGCCTGCGTGACAACTGGCGCGTCCGGCGCAATGGCCGCTTGATCCACGCCGAAGCAACCCAACTGAACGGCACCCGAGCCGAGCGCGATGGGCTTTCCCTGCTCGCTGGCCGCCGCGCCCTCGCCACCGTGCTGCATATTGCGCCCGATGCTGACCAATGCGCGGCCCAACTCACTCGAGTTCGCGCGCTCCTGCCCCGTGACGGCCGCATCGCTGCAAGTGCCAATGGTGAGCGGCTAGTGGTTAGGGCTTTGGCAGATAGTGGGCTTGCACTGCGCCGCCTCATCGTTCCAATTTTGGCTGAACTCTCCGGCGCGGGCAGTTTGCCGCGCCTCTGGCATCTCTAGGACACGTCCATGAACCTGACGCCGCGTGAAAAAGACAAACTGCTGATCGCCATGGCGGCCATCGTTGCGCGCAAGCGCCTCGAGCGCGGCGTCAAGCTCAACCATCCCGAAGCCATTGCCTTGATCACAGACTTCGTCGTCGAAGGCGCCCGCGACGGCCGCCCGGTGGCCGAACTGATGGAAGCAGGTGCCCATGTCGTCACCCGCGCACAGGTCATGGATGGCATCGCCGAGATGATCCCCGACGTGCAGGTCGAGGCGACATTTCCCGACGGCGCCAAACTCGTCACCGTTCACGAACCGATACGGTGAGCCATGCTTGAACTGCGCCCCTCCTGCGAATGCTGCGACAAGGCCCTGCCCCCATCGGCGGCCGACGCCATGATCTGCAGCTTTGAATGCACCTTTTGCGCCGACTGCGTTGAGCAGAGGCTCGGCGGCAAATGCCCCAATTGCGGCGGCAATTTCGCCTCACGACCAATTCGCCCCGCAGGCAAGCTCGCCAACAACCCAGCCTCGGCTGTCCGCGTGTTCAACCCAGCGGGCTGCACCCCCGCCAATTCAGCGTGAGGACACCATGATCCCCGGCCAGGTCTTTCCCCAATCAGGCGACATCGAGCTCAATGTCGGCGCGCCCCAAATCACGCTCGAAGTCGCCAACACCGGCGATCGCCCCATTCAGGTGGGCTCGCACTACCATTTCTTTGAGACCAATGCCGGGCTGCGCTTTGATCGCGCCCAGGCGCGCGGCATGCGCCTAGATATCGCTGCCGGCACAGCCGTGCGCTTCGAGCCCGGCCAGACGCGCGAGGTGCGGCTGATCCCGCTTGGCGGCACGCGCACCGTCTATGGCTTCCGCCAGCAGATCATGGGACCACTGTGAGGCGCGCCCCAACACAGTCGGCATGGCGCGATGCGTCTCGAAATGCTTTAAGGGCCCCGATTTGCCTTTTCGGGGACCGGCCACATGACGACCGCGCAAGAAGACTTCAAGATCCGCTTTGCCAAGACACTGCAGCATATCGAGCAGGAAGGCAGCAAGGACCAGGAGACCATGTGGCTTCTGGGCAGCCTTGCAGCCGACTTGGCCGACACGACCGGACAGACCTCGTGGAGCGCCGCCAAGGCAACCATGGCGCCACAGGCCAGCCAAGCGTTGCTCAAGACCATCGTAGCAGAGGGCAACGAACATCAGGCGGGTGGTCGCCTCAAGGCAGCCTACGCCATTCAGGCGCTTGGCGCCTCGCTGATCGTCAGTACTCAGCGCAGCGACCCACACATGGTGACCGGCGAACAGTTGCTCGACGCCCTGATCGATCGGGCCGTTGCGGTCTATCGCACGTCGAAAGCCGCCACGGTCAACTAACCGCCGACCCCAGTTTTAGAACCTTCAGCATCCCGTCGCGCTATGCGCAGCGGGATGCTTTTGCACGCCCATATCGCCGCTCTTGGCCGCACGGAGCCTGATCATGCCCGCCCGCATTTCCCGCGCCACTTATGCCGACATGTACGGCCCCACCACCGGCGACCGTGTGCGCCTCGCCGATACAGAACTGATTATCGAGGTGGAAAAGGACTTCACCACCTATGGCGAAGAGGTCAAATTCGGTGGCGGCAAGGTGATCCGTGATGGCATGGGCCAGTCCCAGGCCACGCGCGCCGAAGGCGCTGTCGACACCGTCATTACCAATGCTCTGATTGTCGACGTCACCGGCATCTACAAGGCCGACATCGGCCTGCGTGACGGCCGCATCCACGCCATCGGCAAGGCGGGCAATCCCGACACCCAAAGCGGCGTCAACATCATCATCGGCCCTTCAACCGAGGCGATAGCCGGAGAAGGCAAGATCATCACTGCGGGCGCCATGGACGCCCATATCCACTTCATCTGCCCCCAGCAGATCGAAGAGGCCTTGATGAGTGGCGTCACCACCATGCTCGGCGGCGGCAGCGGCCCGGCGCACGGAACGCTCGCCACCACCTGCACGGGCGCTTGGCACATTCAGCGGATGATCGAGAGCTTCGACGCCTTCCCGATGAACCTCGCGCTCGCCGGCAAGGGCAATGCCTCCCGCCCTGCTCCGCTCGCCGAAATGATCCTTGCCGGGGCGTCCTGCCTCAAACTGCACGAAGACTGGGGCACCACCCCCGCCACCATCGACAATTGCTTGACCGTCGCCGACGAGTTCGACGTGCAGGTGATGATTCACACCGACACGCTGAACGAAAGCGGGTTTGTCGAGGACACGATCGGCGCCTTCAAGGGCCGCACAATTCACGCCTTCCACACCGAAGGCGCGGGCGGCGGCCACGCCCCCGACATTCTCAAGGTCGCGGGCCTGCCCAACGTCATTCCCTCATCGACCAATCCAACGCGGCCTTACACCAAAAACACCATCGCCGAGCATCTCGATATGCTGATGGTATGCCACCACCTCTCGCCGTCGATCCCCGAGGATGTTGCCTTCGCCGAAAGCCGCATCCGTAAGGAAACCATCGCGGCGGAGGACATCCTCCATGACATGGGCGCGCTCTCGATCATCTCGTCAGACAGCCAGGCCATGGGCCGCGTGGGCGAAGTGCTGATCCGCACCTGGCAGACCGCCGATAAGATGAAAAAGCAGCGCGGCAAGCTGGTGCAGGAAACTGGCGACAACGACAATTTCCGCGTCAAACGCTATATCGCCAAATACACCATCAACCCCGCCATCGCCCACGGCATGAGCCAGCACATCGGCTCAATCGAGGTCGGCAAGCGCGCCGATCTGGTGATCTGGGACCCTGCCTTCTTTGGGGTGAAGCCCGATATGATCCTGATGGGTGGCTCGATTGCCGCCGCCCCCATGGGTGATCCAAATGCCTCCATCCCGACGCCCCAGCCCATGCACTATCGGCCCATGTTTGCCGCCTATGGCAAACTGCTGACCAATTCCTCGGTCACCTTCGTTTCGCAGGCTGCCTATGACGATGGCCTGCGCAACAAACTCGGTGTCGCCAAGCGCATGCTGCCGGTTTCCAACACCCGCAGCGGCATCGGCAAGGCGTCGATGATCCACAATTCTGCGACGCCGAACATTGAGGTCGATCCGGAAACCTACGAGGTCCACGCCGATGGCGAACTGCTAACCTGCGAGCCCGCCACCGTCTTGCCGATGGCACAGCGCTATTTCCTGTTCTAAAGGTCCGCGCAGTTCGATTTCAGCATAGGCAGCCCAATGACGACGGACGTCACAACGCTTACTCAGGCGGTCCAGGCCGAACCGGACTCTGCTGGACCATTGGTTCAGCTGGGCAATGCGCTGTTGGCGAACAATCGCCCGGCTGAGGCGCTAACGTCGTTCGAGAAGGCACGCGACCTCCGTCCCAAGGACGGCGCAGTCCTGCGCGGCCTGGCGCAGTCGCAACTCGACGTCGGACTGCGCGACGACGCCCTGGCGAGCTTTCGTGCGCTCCATGCGCTCATCCCCTATGATCGCTACGCCACCTACATGATCGGCGCCCTATCGGGCTCAGCCGACGCCCGCGCCCAAAGCTACGTGCCAGACCTGTTCGACGCCTATGCGCAAACCTTCGACGAGCACCTGACCGGCCCGCTGCAATACCGGATCCCGGAAATCATCCGCGACACGCTCGCTGAGATACAGCCCATCGGCAGGGTGCTCGATCTCGGTTGCGGCACCGGTCTCGTCGGCGTGGCGCTGGAGGGTCTGGCGTCAGCGATAGACGGCATCGACATCTCATCCCAAATGGTCCGAAAGGCCGAAGAACGCGGCCTTTACCGCACGCTGCGATCTGGCGACATTGTAAGCGTATTAAACGCCGCCACCGAATTCGCTGGCCCCTATGAAGTTATCATCGCCGCCGATGTCTTCGTTTATGTCGGCCCACTCGACGCCGTCTTCACCACGGTTGCCGAACGCCTCGGGCCAGACGGGAAATTCATCTTCTCAGTGGAGGACCTTGTTATCGACGGCCTCACTGTGCGCTCCAGCGGGCGCTACGCGCATTCCGTGAGTTACATCACCCAGATGGCAGAACAACATGGTCTGGAAATCGTCGAACGCCAACCCGTCACAATCCGGCAAGAGCGCGATCAGCCCATCCCAGGCTCACTCTATTTGACGCGACGGGCTGGAACAGACAAAGATCGGTCGGCACTCGCATTGGAGACCGCGCCAAAGTGATTTACGTCGTCGCCACGTTCCACCTGCATCCGGGCAAGCTCGAACCCTTTGTGGTGGCCGCTCACGCCGCCATCGACGCATCGCGCCGCGAGACTGGCTGCTTCCTCTATGATTTGCATGCCAGCGTGACTGACCCTGACCGCGTCGTAATGTTGGAGCAATGGGAAACCCGCGAGGCGCTGGACCGGCATTTGAGTTCCAATCACATCGCCAACTTCACCCACACCAACAAGCCCTATGTGGTCTCGGTCAAAGTCGAAGTCATTCACCCGCAGCGCATTGAAGTGCTGTGACCCCAATTTCGCCGCGCGCCGATGTTCATCTCCGCGCAACGATCAACGGAGTCTAACCATGTCACCCAAGCTGCCCGCCGCCCTCGCCGCTCTGCTGCTCGCCACTGCTGGCGCCCACGCCGCACAATCCAGCTTGCAGCTTGAACTGAGCAGCGAAAGCGGTGATTTCGAGCGCCACACCATCCACTACGATTGCGGCACCGAAACCCCGATTTCGGTGAACTACATCAACGCTGCGCCGAACTTCCTCGCGCTGGTCCCCGTGGCCGATCAGCCGCAACCGCTGATCTTCACCGCCGTGATTTCGGCCTCCGGCGTGCGCTACGCTTCCGGCCAGTGGATCTGGTGGTCCAAGGGCGCCGACGCCAGCCTTTACGATGAAACGCTTGATGCAGATGCTGAGCCGGTCCTGACCTGCACCGAAGTCAACAACACGCCCTGATCGGCGCAGCCAGAGAGGCCTTGCCTATGCTCCGTGCCGTCGCCATTTTGCCGCCCGATCATGGTCAGGGAATTCCGTTCGATCTGATCGTGCTGCAGCATGACGAACGACGGCTGCGCCGCAAGCTGCTGGTGCTGCAGCACGGCGACGAAGTGCTGGTGGATTTTCCTCAGACCATCACGCTGCAACCCCGGAGCGCGCTGCAGCTTGAAGATGGCCGTCTGGTGGAAATCATCGCCGCCGAGGAATTGCTCTACGACGTGCGCGCCCGCGACACCGAACACCTGGTTCAGCTGGCCTGGCATATCGGCAACCGCCACACCTCGGCTCAACTGGAAGCCAAACGCATCCTCATCAAGCGCGATCACGTCCTCAAGACCATGCTGCTTGGCCTCGGCGCCACCGTCAGCGATGTCTGCGAGCCCTTTTTCGCCGAGCATGGCGCCTATCATAGCCACACCGACACCGGACATGCGCTCCTCGCCCGATGAGTACGCCCGGAGACCTGCAAAAGCTGCTGACCTGGCTGTCCCCCGCCTTTCCGGTGGGCGCGTTCGCGTGGTCTGCCGGCCTTGAGGCCGCCATTGCTTCGCGGACAGTGCATGATCGCATGACTACCCAGCAATGGGTCACCGGCGGGCTCCACCACGGCTCCATGCGCACAGACGCGATCCTCTTTGCTCACGCACACCGCAGCGCCAACGACAAAGCCGCCCTGCAGGACCTTGCTGATCTGTGCCTCGCACTGACGTCCGCACGCGAGCGGCACGACGAGACCACCATCACCGGCCATGCCTTCGTCAGCGCCGCGAAGGCATGGCCCACGCCCGTCCTCGACAACCTGCCAACGCCTTGCCCCTACCCCATCGCCGTAGGGGCGACTGCCGCCGGACATGCGATCGAGCTGCACTCTGCGCTGCTCGCCTGGCTTACCGCTGCGGTGCACGGGCAAGTCTCTGTCGCCGTGCGCCTCGTTCCCATCGGTCAATCCGACGGGCTCGCCATCATGGCTGCGCTCGAGAGCGATATCGCCACCATGGCCGATCTGTGCCAGCATGCCGCACTGGACGATATTGGCTCGGTCGCCTACGCCGCTGATATCGCCCAAATGTCCCACGAAACTCTGACGACGAGAATCTTCCGCTCATGAGCATGCTCATCGCCGCCTTCATGTTCATCGCCCTTCTGGCCGTGTCCTTCGCCCACTTCCTCTGGTCTATCGGCCGCACATGGCCCATCCGCAATGAAAAACTGTTGGCACAGACGGTGGTTGGAACCGCTGGCGTCGAGCGCATGCCGCCACGGCTCGCATCCTTTGGCATTGCCGTTCTGCTGTTGGTCGCGGGCGTCTTCGCTCTCGCTCTCGCGGACCACGACGGCGGCGGACAGCTGCTGACTGTCTGCGGCTTTGGCCTGGCATTGGTGTTCCTCGCGCGCGGCGTCGTCGGCTACACGTCCTGGTGGGCAGCTCAAACGCCGGAGCCAAACTTCCGGCTCAATGATCGCCGTGTCTATTCCCCGCTCTGCCTGTTTTTGGGCGTCGGCTTCGTCGCTCTCGCCATCATGAGGTTGCTATGAAATCACTCAACGGCCCCCTGCGCATCGGCATTGGCGGCCCCGTCGGCTCGGGCAAAACGACGCTCTGCGAAATGTTGCTCAAGGCGATGCGCGACCGTTACTCGATGGCCGTCGTCACCAATGATATCTACACTCGCGAAGACGCGCTGATCCTTGCACGCGCTCAGGCCATTTCCGAAGACCGCATAGTCGGCGTGGAAACCGGCGGCTGCCCACACACCGCGATCCGCGAAGATGCGTCACTCAACCTTGCGGCCATCAATGACCTCAACCGCAAATTTCCCGATCTCGACATTATCCTGATCGAAAGCGGCGGCGACAATCTGGCCGCCACCTTCTCGCCCGATCTGGCTGACCTGACCATCTATGTGATCTCGGTGGCCCAGGGCGAAAAGATCCCGCGCAAGGGCGGCCCTGCCATCTCCCGTTCGGACCTGTTGGTCATCACCCACACCGATCTCGCGCCCTATGTCGGCGCCAGCCTTGAGGTGATGGGGAGCGACACGCAAAAGGTGCGCGAGGGGCGTCCCTATGTGTTCACCGACCTGCTGCGCCGCGAAAGCCTCGACACCATCATCGCCTATATCGAGCGCTCTGGCGGGCTGGCCGATAGTGTGGCTGCGGAGTAGCCCGTGGCGTCAGACTACTTGCTGCTGCGCAAGCCGCTGGACACGCCCCTGCTCGCCCCTGTCTGGCCGGATGGCATAGCGCCCGCGCGCTTTGCCAACGTCGACTCAAGGGCCATCCACGCCGTGCTGGAGATTGCCTTCCCCGGCGGCCAAATCGCGGCCTTTGCCGACTGGTACGGCAACCTCACCACTGACTTTGAGTTCGACCCCACCCTGTGCGTCCCCGCTTTGGCGCAAGACGGCAGCGTCGCCGGTTTAGTTCAGTGCTGGACGTCTGACTTCATCAAGGACTTCGCTGTCGCGCCGGCCCATCGCGGCAAGGGGCTGGGTGAAGCGCTTATGCTCCACACCTTCGCCCTCTTCGCAGCGCGCGGCTCCGCTCATGTCGACCTCAAGGTCGAAACCAGCAATCAAACAGCGCGCCGCCTTTATGCTCGGCTAGGAATGATTGAGGTCTAAGACCTCAATTAGCTTCCGCCCGAACCAACGCCACTACCGAGCGCGGCGTCAGCGTTGCGGTGCCTTCCGAAAATCCGACCTCAGCCGAATTGTCCGACTGCAGCCCGACGGCCCAATGCCCTTCTGGCAGGCGTGCCACCACCGGCTCGACCTTGCGGTTAAACCAGATCAGCACTTCATCGTCCTTGTGACGCAACTGCATGCCCAGCACCGACGCGCCGGAATAGTCCCAGTCACCCTGATTCATTTCTCGCCCATCGGGGTGCAACCACACCACGTCGCGCACACCAGCTTTGTCCTGCCCTGTGAGGAAATGGTCATGCGTTAGCGCCAGATGCTCCTTGCGGAAATTCATGGCCGCTGCGACGAAGTCGACCAGATCGCCATCGCTGTTTTCCCAATCCAGCCAGGTGATTTCGTTGTCCTGCGCATAGGCATTGTTATTGCCACCCTGCGTGCGGAACATCTCATCGCCCTGCTGCAACAGCGGCACGCCGCGCGCAACGAACAGCGTGGCCAGCAGCGCCCGAACATCCCGCTTGCGGGCAGCGACGATGCCGGCGTCGTCGGTTTCACCTTCGACGCCGCAATTCCAGGATGCGTTGTGGCTGTGGCCGTCGCGGTTCTCTTCGCCATTGGCCTCGTTGTGCTTATCGGTGTAGCTGACGAGATCACGCAATGTGAACCCATCATGCACCGCCAGCATGTTGACGCCATGGCTTGGCTTACGGCCGTTGAAATTGAAGATTTCGGCCGAGCCGGCAACCTTGCCGGCGAGCGCGCCAATCTTGCCGTCTTCGCCGCGCCAGAACTCGCGCACATCGTCGCGGAACGTGTCGTTGTGTTCCTTGAATTCCTTGCCGAACTGGCCCAGCGCATAGCCGCCCGGACCTGGATCCCAGGGCTCAGCAACCAGAATGCATTTGCTCAGAACGGGATCGGCTTTGATCTTTTCGAGCATGATCGCGTTCGGATTGAACCCGGGGTCACGCCCCAGAACCGTCGCCAGATCGAAACGGAAACCGGATACACCCATTTCCTCGACCCAATAGCGCAGACTATCGATCACCAAGCGCTGCGTCGCGGGATGGTCGCAGCGCAGCGTATTGCCAGTGCCGGTGTCGTTGACCAGATGCTGCTTCCCGTCGACTTCGACGAAGCGATAGTAAGTCTTCGCGTCCAGTCCCATCAGGCTCAACATCGGACCGTTGGCGTCGCTCTCCCCGGTGTGGTTGTAGACCACGTCGAGGATCACCGAGATGCCGTTCTTGCGATAAAGGTCGGTCATGTTCCGCAGTTCCTGCGGGCCACGGGGCGCCAGACGCGGGTCAATGGCCGAATAGGCTACCGGGTTGTAACCCCATGCATTGGTCAACCCAAGCACCGGCAGGTGCCCCTCATCGATCCAGGCGGCCGTTGGCATCAGCTGCAGCGTATCAACGCCGATATATTTGAGGTGATCGATCACCCGCTGCGTCGTGAGTGCCGCGATAGTGCCGCGCAATGGTCCCTGCACGCTTGGGTGGCGCATGGTGTAGCCGCGCACGTTCATCTCATAGAACATGCCCGGTGCTTTCTTGCGCGGCAGGATGTTCTCGCCACTATCGCTGACGACGATGGCCTTGGGGATCAGCGGCGCGGTGTCGACTGCCTCGGCGCGATCCAGCCGGAGGCGGGGCGAGCGCACGAACACGCGATCCAGCCGCTTGGCATAGGGATCGACCAGCAGCTTCATTGGATCAAAGAAATAGCCCTGATCCGGATTGTACTCACCATCGGCCCGCAGCCCGTAGCGCGTGCCAGCACCAATGCCCTCGATCAGCCCGGCGCGGATATTGTCCTGATGCACATCGAGCTCGAAGCGGTCAGTTTCCTGATCCTGCTCGTCAAATAGCGACACCCAGATGGCGGTCGCGCTCTCCGAATAAACGGCGAAGTTTACGCCCACCTCGGTGAGCGTGGCCCCCAGATGTTGGATACTGCCCCCATTGGGGACCAGCGTAGGTTTCATGTTTTATCCGATATCAGGTGATGACGCTGGGAGCTTCACGCCCCGTCCGCTTTTTGATCCCTGAAAGCTCTTCAGCAAGGGCAATCAGCGGCTCAAGGGCAAGTTGTGTATCCAGATCATGACGGCCGTCGGCCGCCTCATACCGCTCCAGATACACTCGCAACGTGGCACCAACCGTGCCGGTTCCACTCAGGCGCACAACGATGCGAGAACCATCCGTAAAACCGATGCGAATGCCCTGCTTGGCGCTGGTCGAACCATCGATCGGGTCGAGATAGGTGAAATCATCAGCATAGGCGACCTGAAGGTCCTCGCCGAAGCTCTTTCCAGGCAACGCGGGAAGCTGCGCGCGCAGATCATCAACCAGCTTGCCTGCAATGGCAGCATCGACCTCTTCATAATCGTGGCGGGTGTAGTAGTTGCGCCCATAGGTCGCCCAATGCTCGCGCACAATCTGGTCAACGCTCTGCTTGCGCACCGCCAGAATGTTCAGCCACAGCAAAACGGCCCAAAGACCATCCTTCTCCCGAACGTGGTTGGAGCCTGTTCCTGCACTTTCCTCGCCACAAATGGTGACCCGGCCAGCATCGAGCAGATTGCCGAAGAACTTCCAGCCAGTCGGCGTCTCGTGCATTTCAATGCCGAGCTTTTCCGCAACCCGGTCTGCCGCAGCACTGGTTGGCATCGAACGCGCAATGCCTGCAATACCGCCAGCATAGCCGGGCGCCAGCGACGCATTGGCCGCCAACAGCGCCAACGAGTCCGACGGCGTCACAAAACGGTTCTTGCCGATGATCAGATTGCGGTCGCCGTCGCCGTCAGACGCAGCGCCGAAATCGGGGCCATCAGCGGTCATCAGCAGATCGTGCATGTCCTTGCAGTAGACCAGATTGGGATCGGGATGCCCGCCGCCAAAGTCTGGCGAGGGCGTACCATTGACCACCGTCCCCTTGGGCGCGCCCAGCGTGTCCTCAAGCAACACATGGGCATAAGGACCCGTGATGGCGTTCATGGCGTCGAACGTCATGCGGAACCCGCCGGCAAACAGGGCGCGGATTGCGTCGAAATCAAACAGCGTCGCCATCAGCGCCGCATAGTCTGCTACGGGGTCGATCACCTCGACCACCATGTCACCCACATGCTGCGTGCCGATCTGGCCCAGCGCAATATCGGGGGTATCGACCGTCTTGTAGCTGTCGATCACCTTGCTGCGGGCAAACACCGCATCGGTGATCTTTTCCGGCGCCGGCCCACCGTTGCCGATATTGTACTTGAGGCCGAAGTCGCCATCCGGACCGCCGGGATTGTGGCTCGCCGACAGTACCAGGCCACCAAAGGCCTTGTGATGGCGGATGACATGACTGGCCGCAGGCGTCGACAGCAGTCCGCCCTGCCCCACCAGCACGCGGCCAAAGCCGTTGGCCGCCGCAATGCGGATCGCCTTCTGAATCACGACGTCGTTGTAATAGCGCCCGTCGCCGCCAATGACCAATGTCTCACCGGCAAACCCGTCCAGACTGTCAAAGATCGACTGGATATAGTTCTCGACATAATTGGGCTGTGCGTAGACCGTCACCCGCTTGCGCAGGCCAGACGTTCCAGGCTTCTGGTCGTCATATGGCGTGGTCTTAATCGTTTGAATCGTCATCGGTTTTCAGCCCAATCAAGGATGCATAGAGATCGGCATAGCGCGCTGCGCTGGTCTCCCAGGAGACGTCCGATTTCATGCCTCGGCGTTGAATTTTCTTCCACATTTTGTCATCGGCATAGAGGTCCAGCGTGCGCCGAATGGCATCGCGAAGGGCCCCGGCGCTGGGTGGCGAAAACTGCACACCCGTTGCCACTTCCGCCTGCAGCGCTGCCACATTGGCGTCGATGACGGTATCGTTCAGACCGCCAACGCGGCTGACCAACGGCACACAGCCATAGCGCAAGGCATAAAGCTGCGTCAGGCCGCACGGCTCAAACCGCGACGGCACCATCATCACGTCGGACCCAGCCTGAATGAGGTGGCTCAGCGGCTCGTTATAGCCGGTGACGATGCCAACGCGGCCCGGATGACGCTGCGATGCGGCCCTGATCGAGTTCTCCAGATCGGTATCACCCGACCCCAGCACGGCCAGTTGCGCGCCATTTTCGACCATGTAGTCGATATTCTGCGCCAAAAGGTCGATGCCCTTCTGCCAGGTCAGACGACTGACCACGGCAAACAGCGGTCCACCGCCATCGTCGAGACCAAAGGCCTCTCGCACCGCAGCTTTGTTGATGCGGCGAAGGTGGATGGTATTGGGACCATAGCCTTGGCGCAGCGCCGGGTCCGTGGCCGGATCCCACGCCCCAAGATCAATGCCGTTCAGCACGCCATGGACCGTTTCCGAGCGGTTGTTCAGCAGACCCTCAAGGCCCATGCCAAACTCCGGCGTACGGATTTCCGAGGCGTAAGTCGGACTGACGGTCGTGACGACATCAGCGCATTCGACACCAGCCTTGAGATAGCCAACGCCACCATAATACTCGACGCCCTCGACCGAGAAGGCATGCGCAGGCAGACGAAGCTGCGAGAAAATATCAGCCCCGAATGTGCCCTGAAAGGCCATATTGTGGACGGTGATGACGGTCTTCAGCGTCGATGACGGCCCGTATTTCACATAGGCCGGCACAAGCCCGGCCTGCCAGTCATGGGCGTGGATAACCTGCGGGCGATAGCCCTCGACAAGGCCTAGGCCCAGTTCCGACGCCACCCAGCTCAATGCGGCAAAGCGCTTCCAGTTGTCCGGCCAATCGCGCCCTTCCGGCCCCACATAGGGATTGCCCGGGCGGTCATAAAGCGCCGGCGCATCAAGCACGATCAGATCGAGCCCGGCAACGCGCCCGGCAATCAGCCGGGCGTTGACGCCAAACAGGTCGGTAATTTCGGCCACGACACGACCACCGGTTACCTTGCTCATCACAGCAGGGTAGCCCGGGATCAGCGTCCGCATCGTCACGCCACTATCGCTTAGGGCGCCCGGCAGGGCACCTGCCACGTCAGCGAGCCCCCCCGTTTTGACCAGCGGGTAGAGCTCGGACGCAACCGAGAGAACTTCGATCATCGGCTTTCCAGATACTTATTGATCATCGGCTGCGTGATCAGGGTCACCCCCTCCTCACTGCGGCGGAACCACTTGGCGTCGAACTCGGGGTCTTCACCAACGACGAGCCCCTCTGGGATATTCACCCCTCGGTCGATCACCACTTTCTTCAACCGCGCACTGCGCCCGATCTCGCAATAGGGCAGCACCACCGCCTCATCAAGCACCGAATAGGAGTGCACACGCGAACCCGTGGACAGCAGCGTGCGCTGCAAATGACCACCGGAGATAATGCAGTCGCCCGAAACCAGGGAGTTCACCGCCGAACCACGGCGACCATCAAAGTCGTGCACGAACTTGGCCGGAGGCGTGATCTCGGCATAGGTCCAGATCGGCCAGTCGCGATCGTAAAGATCGAGTTGTGGCTTGATGTCGGTGAGATCGATCGAAGCCTTCCAATAGGCATCGATGGTGCCGACGTCACGCCAGTAGCTGACCTCTTCATTGCTCGACCGCACGCAGGAGCGTGGGAAGCGATGCGCCCAGGCGGTACCGTTCTTGACGATATAGGGAATGATGTCCTTGCCGAAGTCGCGGCTGGAGCCTTCGGTGGCAGCGTCGCGGCGCAGCTGTTCCATCAGGAAGCGCGTCTCGAACACGTAGATGCCCATCGATGCCAGTGCCATGTCTGGCTTGTCCGGAATGCCTGGAGGATCCTTGGGCTTTTCGACGAAATCGACTACGCGGTCGCGACCATCGACATGCATCACGCCAAAGCCAGAAGCTTCAGTGCGCGGCACTTCGAGACAACCGATGGTCACGTCTGCGCCCGTGTCGACATGCTGACGCAGCATGATTTCGTAGTCCATCTTGTAGATGTGGTCGCCCGCCAGAATGACGATATAGCGCGCGCCGTAATCCTCGATGATATCGATGTTCTGATACACCGCGTCGGCTGTGCCCGCGTACCACATGTCCTCGGCGACGCGCTGGCTCGCGGGCAGCACATCGAAGCTTTCGTTACGCTCCTGACGGAGGAAGTTCCAGCCGCGCCCCAAATGGCGGATCAGGCTGTGCGCCTGATACTGCGTGGCCACCGAGATACGGCGAATGCCCGAATTGATCGCGTTGGAGAGCGCAAAATCGATAATGCGCGACTTACCGCCGAAATAAACGGCAGGCTTGGCGCGCCGATCCGTCAATTCCATGAGACGCGTGCCGCGCCCACCGGCCAGAACGTACGCCATTGCCTCGCGGGCGAGCGGTGATGGAACCCTATAGTCTGCCATAATCATACCCTCCACTAATGCCCGGATGACTCCGGAACGTATCCCCTCAGAACCGGATCATTCCGGCTCGTATTTCAAAAACAGTGTCGACAGCGGCGGCAGGAAAACCTCGGCCTCCGCAGGCCAATGCTTGCCCTCAACAGCATAAGCCGTCACCGCACCCTGATTTCCGGTGTTGGACCCCGCATACCAGCCTGCATCAGTGTTGATCCGCTCAACCCATTTGCCGACCAGTGGCATCGGAATTTTGTAACCGGCACGTGGCACTGGCGTGAAGTTTGCAACAACCAGCACCGGATCGGCCCCTGGGGCCTTGCGCAACCAGGCAAAGACCGAATTGGTGTGGTCATTGCCAATCACCCACTCAAACCCCTCCGGCTCGCAATCCCGCTCATAGAGCGCGGGAAGCTGACGGTAGGCAGCATTGAGATCGGCTATCAGGCGACGCACCCCCTCGTGCATCGGAGATTCCAATAGGTACCAGTCGAGCGCCTTGCTATCGGCCCACTCGTCGCGCTGGGCGAACTCCTGGCCCATGAACAACAGCTTTTTGCCCGGATGGCCCCACATGAACGCGTAATAGGCACGCAGATTGGCAAACTGCTGCCAATCATCGCCGGGCATCTTCTCCAACAGCGACCCTTTGCCATGCACCACTTCATCATGGCTCAGCGGCAACACGAAGTTCTCCGAGAACGCGTAGACCGTGCCGAACGTCATGTCGTTGTGATGGTACTTGCGATGCACCGCCTCGCGGCTCATGAAGCGCAACGTGTCGTTCATGAAGCCCATGTTCCACTTGAAGCCAAAACCCAGCCCACCCGTATGCACAGGATGGCTGACGCCAGGCCAGGACGTGGATTCTTCAGCGATCATGAACGTGCCGGGGTGGAGCCGATAGGCCTCCGAATTGACGCGTTTGAGAAATTCAACCGCTTCCAGATTCTGGTTGCCACCATGCTTGTTGGGCACCCATTCGCCCGGTTGGCGGGAGTAATCGAGATAGAGCATTGAGGCCACAGCATCGACCCGCAGCCCGTCAATGTGGAACTTCTCTAGCCAGAACAGCGCATTGTTGACGAGGAAGCTGACGACTTCCTTGCGACCAAAATTGTAGATCGCCGTGTTCCAGTCCGGGTGGAAACCCTGTCGCGGATCCGCATGTTCGTAGAGCGCCGTGCCGTCAAAATGGGCGAGACCATGCGCGTCCGTCGGGAAGTGTGCAGGCACCCAATCCAGGATCACGCCAAGCCCAGCCTCATGCGCCGCGTTGACAAAACGCGCAAAGCTCGCCGGATCGCCAAAGCGCGACGTTGGTGCAAACATGCCCGTCGGCTGATAGCCCCAGCTTGGATCATACGGATGCTCGCTGATCGGCATCAGCTCGATATGGGTGTACCCCATGTCCGCAGCGTAAGGCACCAGCTGCTCGGCCAACTGATCATAGGTCAGGAACCCGCCGTCGGGCCGACGACGCCAGCTGCCGGGGTGAACCTCGTAAATCGACATCGGCGTGCGGCGCCAATCGCGTGTGCCCCGCTCTTCGATATATTTGTCGTCCGTCCAAACGAACGGCGTTGGATCGGGTACGACGGACGCCGTGCGTGGGCGCAGTTCAGACTGGCGCGCATAAGGGTCCGCCTTCAGCGGCTGCACGACGCCATCAGGCCCAACGATTTCGTATTTGTAGATCGTGCCAGTTCCCAGCACCGGGATGAACACTTCCCAGATGCCGTTCTCGAACCGATTACGCATCGGATGGCGGCGACCGTCCCACTCGTTGAACGCACCAACCACGCTGACGCGCTGTGCATTGGGCGCCCAGACCGCAAAATGGGTGCCATGAATGCCTTCGAATTCCATTTCGTGGGCACCAAGGCGGTCGAACAGTCTGAGATGGCTGCCTTCGCCCATGTAGTAGTCATCCATCGGACCAAGCACGGGCCCAAAGGAATAGGGGTCATACACATCCCACTCCCCGCCCGCATTTTTGGCGTGATAGCGGATCGGCTGGCGCTGATCGATCGAAACTTTACCCTCGAAAAACCCGCCAGCATGGCGTGGAAAGAGGTGCCCAAGCTCGGTCCCGTCGAGCTTGAAAGCAGTGACAGTTTCAGCATGCGGAATGAAGGCGCGCAGCACCCATTGTCCGTTGACGTTCTGCAGCCCCAAAAACGCAAAGGGGTTGGGATGGCGGCCGCCGACAACGGCTTCCACTTCCCGAGAATCTGCTTGCCACTCTTCTTTGCTCACAGGCACGTCCCCCCGAATGCAGCTCTGGACTGTATGCCCCAGCTGTTCGAATTCAAATGTGCGGCAGGCCTGATCTTGATCGCCAGGTTAGCCCCGCCGCTCTCAATCATTCCGCTGCGGCCGGAACACCCCAGATGTCTTGCGCATACTGGCGGATCGTCCGGTCAGAAGAGAAGAACCCAACCCGCGCCGTGTTACGGATAGCCATGGCGTTCCAGCGCGCTTTGTCGGTCCAGATCGCGTCGACTTCTGCCTGCGCTGTGGCGTAGGCGTCAAAGTCCCGCGCAACCATGAACCAGTCGTGGTCATAAAGGCCGCCGATCAGGTCACGATAACGATCCGGATCATCTGGCGAGAACACGCCCGACGAAATGGACTCCAGCGCTTCCTTGAGACGCGGCGACGCTTCGATGGCCGAACGCGGCGTTTCACCCTGGGCGCGCTTTTCGTTCACTTCCTCGGTCGTCAGGCCGAAGATAACGATGTTGTCGGCCCCCACTTCCTTGTGCATCTCCACATTGGCGCCATCCATCGTGCCGATGGTGATTGCACCGTTGGCCATGAACTTCATGTTGCCGGTGCCCGACGCTTCCATGCCGGCAGTCGAAATCTGTTCGCTGAGATCGGCAGCAGGCACGATCACTTCAGCCAGGCTCACATTGTAGTTCGGCAGGAACACAACCTTGAGCAATCCACGCACCGCCGGATCATTGTTGATGACCTTCGCCACATCGTTGATCAGCTTGATGATGAGCTTGGCATTCCAGTAGCCCGGCGCCGCCTTGCCCGCAAAAATCTTAACGCGCGGAACCCAATCCCGTTCCGGATGCGCGCGAATTTCATCATACAGCGCAACGGCTTGGATAATGTTGAGTAGCTGACGTTTGTATTCGTGAATGCGCTTGATCTGCACGTCAAACATGGCATCTGGCGACACCACGATATTGAGACGGTCTTTGATCAGGCGGGCCAACTTTTCCTTGTTGGCACGCTTCACCTGGGCGAACTGCCCCTGGAAAGTCGGGTCCTCGGCATGTGCATCGAGCCCACGCAGCAACTCGATATCGTCGAGGAATTCAGGCCCAATGGTATCGGTGATCAGCTTGGTCAGATCAGGGTTACACTGCATCAGCCAGCGGCGCGGGGTAATGCCGTTGGTCTTGTTGTTGATGCGGTCAGGGTAGAGCTTGTGCAGGTCCGAGAACACGGTCTGCTTCATCAGCTCGGTGTGTAGCGCTGATACGCCATTGATCGAGTGCGATCCTACAAAAGCCAGCTGGCCCATACGGACACGACGGCCACCAGCCTCGTCGATCAACGAAACATTGGCTATCTGGCTGTCGGTGAACTTGGCGCGCTGACGCGCTTCGGCCAAAACGTCGGCATTGATCTGATAGATGATTTGCATGTGGCGCGGCAGCAGCCGCTCCAACAGCGCAACCGGCCAGCTTTCCAGCGCTTCTGGCAGCAAAGTGTGGTTCGTGTAACCGAACGTGCCCTTGCACAGCTTCCAGGCCTCAGCCCATTTGAGCCCGTTGTCATCGACGAGGATGCGCATCAGCTCGGCAATGGAGATTGCGGGATGCGTGTCGTTGAGCTGGATCGCGACTTTGTCTGGCAGCGAACCAAGATCGCCATACTGTTGCAGGTGGCGACGAACGATGTCCTGCAATGACGCAGACGAGAAGAAGAACTCCTGCCGCAGGCGCAGCTCCTGCCCTGCCGCCGTCGAGTCTGCCGGGTAGAGAACCCGCGTAATGGCTTCGGCCCGCGCACTTTCGGCCAGTGCACCGATATGGTCACCGGAATTGAACTTGTCGAGCAGGATAGGATCGATCGGCTGCGCACTCCAAAGGCGCAACGTATTCACCCGCGCCCCGCGCCAGCCGACGATTGGTGTGTCATAGGCCACCGCCAGCAGATGATCGTTGGGGCGCCATTCCTGACGCACTTCACCATCAGGGTCAGTAACAGGCTCGACGTGACCGCCAAAGCCGATCTCATAAGCGCTTTCGCGGCGCTCGAATTCCCATGGATTGCCGTGGGCAAGCCAGTCTTCTGGCAGCTCAACCTGCCAGCCTTCGCTCATTTCCTGACGGAACAGGCCATGGACATAGCGAATGCCGTAGCCATAGGCCGGGATTTTCACCGAGGACATAGATTCCAGAAAGCACGCAGCCAGACGGCCAAGGCCGCCATTGCCCAAGGCCGCATCGGGCTCGAGATTGATCAGGTCACCCAGATCAACATTGAGGTTTTTGAGAGCGTCACGGACGGGTTCGATCAGGCCAACATTGCTCATCGCGTCGCGCATCAGCCGACCGATCAGGAACTCGAGGCTGAGGTAGTAGACCCGCTTATGCGAGGTCCGCCAAGTTTCGCGGGATGACTCCATCCAGCGATCCATGACACGGTCGCGCACCGCCATGATGGTCGCAGCGAGCCAGTCGTGTGGCCGCGCAACAATAGGGTCTTTCCCAACTGAATAGATCAGTCTTTCAAGGATTTCGGCCTGGATGGCTTCAACTGTGCTGGCACGGGGTTCGGGCGTAGGGGCGTCGTATACGATTGGCGTTTGCGGCATATCGCAATCCAGTTTTCATGACGATCAGTTCCCCTCTGATACTTAAGTCTTGCACTTTATTTGAGCATGCGGAAGCCCCTTCGCGCTTCTCCTTTCAAGCAGGGTGACCGGGTGCGGTACTTTTGGCGACTTGCTCTTCAACATCCTCTTCGGACACAGCCACACCGCCTTCACGCGCCTGTTCAACTGCGTTGCTGATCAGCAGGTCGCGCCCACCCGCGCGCAAGTCTCCGGCCATCTGCAACTCAAGCCGCTGACGGTCACGGTCACGCACGCCGTCGATGACCTCTTCCGCCTCCTCGGCCGTAGCCCCCAGCCGCTGGATAGCTTCGCCACCAAACGCCAAAGCTGATTCGAACACTTCGCGCAGCTGGTAGTCGACGCTGGCATTGATCAGTTCGATGGCATGACCACGGTCAAACGCACGGGCCATGACCCGAGCCAGTGGAAACTCATCGCGCAAAAGTTCGGCGATCCGCGTCGTCTGCTCTTTCTTGTCGGTGCAGATCAAAATCACCTCGGCCGTGCCTGCCCCCGCGGCCCGCAGAATATCGAGGCGCGTGCCATCGCCATAATAGACCTTGAAACCCAGCTGAGCAGCGACGCGCACCATCTCTGTGTCGTTGTCGATGATGGAAACGCTGTGGCGCATGGCCAGTAAGGGCTGGCTGGCAATCTGCCCAAATCGCCCGAATCCGATCAGCAACACCTTGCTGCTCAGGCCATTGGCGGTTTCGACGCCGTCCATGGACTGCTCAGCGGCCTTGGGCATGACGTAGCGTAGCCCGATGATGAAGAACGGCGTCAGCACCATCGAGACGATGACAGTCGCCGTAAAAATCGCATTGGTCGGGCCGTCGATTAGGCCGGCTGTCGCTGCAGTCGTATAGAGCACGAAGGCGAATTCGCCGCCCTGCCCCATAAGCACCGCGCGCTCCAGCGCCTCGCCATGGCTCGATTTGAGCAGGCGCGCGATCACATAGATCGCCAGCGCCTTGACCAGCATATAGGCCACCACGCTCATCGCGATGATCGCCCAGTTCTCGGCGACGATGCTCAAATTCAGCGACATCCCGACGGCAAGGAAGAACAGCCCGAGCAGGATGCCACGGAATGGCTCCACGTCAGCTTCGAGTTGATGCTTGAAGGTCGAGGTCGACAACAGCACGCCGGCAAGAAACGCGCCCATAGCCATGGAGAGCCCACTGGCCTGAAACAGCAGCGCCGCGCCCAGCACCACCAGCAGCGCCGCAGCGGTCATCACCTCGCGTAGCTTGGTGGAGGCCAGCAGCGCAAAAAACGGGTTCATGATGCGGCGGCCAAGGAAGATCAGCAGCAATATGGCGCCCAGCGCGATACCGAAACCAGCGAAACGGGTAAACAGGCTGTCCTCAGTGCCCGAGGGCGCGAGAATGGCCACCACCGCCAGCAAGGGCACGATGGCGAGGTCTTCGAGCAACAGGATGGACACCATCTTCTGCCCGCTATCGCTGGTCAACTCACCGCGTTCGCCCAAAATCTGCATGACAATGGCGGTCGAGGTCAGAACGAAGCCCATGCCAAAGATGAACGCCACCACCGGTGCAAAACCCAGCAACACCCCGACGCCCGTCAGCAGAGCGCCGCAGGTCGCCACCTGGACGACGCCCAGCCCAAAGATCTGCTTACGCAGCGCCCACAGCTTGGACGGCTCCATCTCGAGCCCGATGATGAACAAAAACATCACCACGCCAAGTTCTGCAGTCGTCAACACGGATTCCGGGTCGCTGATCAACCCAATCCCGGATGGCCCCAGCAGCAGACCCGCTGCCAGATAGCCCAGCACCGACCCCAGCCCGAAGCGCTTGAACAAAGGCACGGCAATAACCGCCGCGCCCAGCAACATCACAATCGGGAACAGGTCCACGCCATGTCCGGCCGCTTCCGCGGCATGCCCTACTACTTCACCTGCCACGATTGTCTCCACGCTCGTCTGAGCTGATCTATTTTTCCCTCCGTGTGACAGGCGTCAAGCGCCATCAATGCATGGAGGCCAGTCGCGCAGCGGATTTGATTTGAGGGCCTGCCTCGGAGCCCAGTCGACCACGCAAATATCGCGAGCTAGTGTGCTGGCAACTCGACTCGAACCTGCAAGGCCCTGCAATGCCCCGTAAAATCATTATCGACACCGATCCCGGTCAGGACGATGCCGTTGCCATTCTCTTGGCGTTGGCTTCCCCAGAGGAGCTGGACGTCATTGGCATTGTGGCCGTCGCGGGTAATGTCGGGCTGCACCACAATGCCAACAATGCCCGCAAAATCGTCGAGCTCGCCGGCAAGACCGATGTTCCCGTCTACGCTGGCTGCGCGCGTCCGATGCGCCGCCAGTTGGTGACGGCTGAGCACGTCCACGGCGACACCGGCCTTAACGGCCCCGACCTTCCCGATCCCACCATTCCCCTGCAGGTCCAGCACGGCGTCGACTATATCATCGACACCCTGATGGCCGCAGAGCCCGGCACCATAACGCTTTGCACGCTTGGGCCACTGACCAACATCGCCATGGCGCTGATCAAGCAACCCGCCATCGCCGAGCGCATCGCCGAACTCGTCATGATGGGCGGCGCTTATTTCGAGGTCGGCAACATCACCCCCGCCGCCGAATTCAACATCTATGTTGATCCCGACGCTGCCGACGTTGTCCTGCGCAGTGGCGTGCCGATCACCATGCTGCCGCTCGATGTGACCCACCAGATCCAGTCGACGCCCGAGCGTCTTGCCGCCATCCTCGGCCTAGGCAACAAGTCCGGCAAAGCCGTCTACGACATGCTGACCTTCTCGGAATCCTTTGATCTCAAGAAGTACGGCTGGGCCGGTGCGCCGCTGCACGATCCCACGGTCATTGCCTATCTGTTGCAGCCCGAGCTATTCGAGGGGCGCCAATGCAATGTCACGATCGAGACGGCCAGCGAGCTCACTATCGGTATGACCGTTGCAGATTATTGGCATGTCACCGGCAAGGTGGCGAACGCCAATTTCCTGCGCAACGGCAACGCGGACGGCTTCTACAAGCTCCTCACTGAGCGCCTTGCTCGTCTGCCCTAAGAGCCAATTGCCCATCGGTCCAACCAAGCGTAGTGTCCGCCGCAAATCAGGCGGACACGACTATGGACCTCTTCACTCTTCTCACCTTCACCATTGCATACGCCATCGCGGTTCTGGTCCCAGGACCAGGCGTCGCCGCAGTGGTCGCGCGTGCATTGGGCGGCGGGTTCAAGGGTGCTTTCCCCATGGTTCTCGGCATTCTGGCCGGTGACCTCGTCTACTTCGTCTTTGCTGTGTTCGGCCTTGCCGCCGTCGCCACCTATTTCGGCCCGGTGTTCACCATCGTCCGCTGGGCTGGCGCTGCCTACCTGCTTTATATCGCCTATCGCTTCTGGACCGCCCGTCCTGGGGCCGAGCAGATGAAGCCGAAAAACGAAGACCGCCTGAAGACGTTCCTCGCAGGCTTCTCCCTCACCATGGGCAATCCCAAGACCATCGTTTTCTATCTGGCCATCCTGCCAACGGTCATCCCGCTCGACCAGATGAACCCTGTCGCCTTTGCCGAACTGACCTTCATCGTGGTCATTGTTCTGCTGATCATCGGCTGTGGCTACGCATGGCTGGCCTCGGCGGCCCGCGAAATGTTCCAGAGCCCAAAGGCTCTCGGGCGCCTCAACAAGACTGCGGGCGCCATGATGGCAACTGCCGCAGGCTTCGTCGTCTGGCAGCACTAGAAGTAGATCACGCAAGGGCGCTTTCTCGGTCACGTCATCGGCCACTCTAGAATATCGCTCTGCAATCGTCGTAGATGACAGATCAAGTTTACCAGACGTGAACCTTAGGGTTTGCTGCTTTCTTAAACCAAGACCCCCTAGTCTATAGACCATGAGTGTCTATGGGCGCGGGGGCAGCCGGTTATGGTATCACTGAAATCTTTCCTATCTGCCGACACGGTCACGACGACTGCTGTCGCAGATTTGCGCGCCCAGACTGCTGCATTGACTGGCGAGCCATCAATGCTCTGCGTGTTCTATGACAGTGACCACCACGATGCCCCGATCACCGATTTTCTCGCAGAACGCTTCCCCGGCGTCCCCGTGCTGGGCGGAACCTCCTGCGACGGTGGCATGAACCAGCTGGGTCTAGGCGGCCGCGGCTCAATTGCCCTTCTCGCCATCACCGATCCCGAGGGCGATTATGGCACAGCCAGCGTCCTGCTTGATGGCGATGCTGCAACCTGCGCCGAGAAGGCACTTCATGCGGCATTGGACAATGCTGGTTGCCCCGGCGAACTGCCGGAGCTGATCTGGATTTACCAGGCGCCGGGCCATGAAGAAGAAGTCATCGCCGGGCTGCGCCGGGTGGTGGGCGACCGCTGCCCGATCATTGGTGGCAGTTCTGCCGACAACGATGTCTCCGGAAAATGGCGACAGCTCGGCAGCGACGGCGTCATGACGGACGGACTTGTGGTTGGCGTGTTTCTCTCGTCGGGCGGCGTCGGGTTTGCCTTTCAGGGCGGCTATGAACCTGCGGGCGCCAGCGGCGTCGTGACCAAGGTCGCCTATGCAACCAACGGCGCTACCGGTGTCGTCACCCAGGCGCGCGGGCGCCGCATCATTACCATCGACCACAAGCCTGCGGCCGAAGTGTACAACCGTTGGACCGATGGGCTGGTCAGCGGGAAACTCAGCACGGGCGGCAACATTCTGGCTGAAACCAGCATGCATCCCCTCGGCATTGACGCGGGAAAGATCGAGGACGTGACCCACTATCTGGTCGTCCACCCCGATCAAGTTCTGGAGGGCGGTGTTCTCTCCACCTTTGCCGAGGTTGAGGAAGGCACTCGCCTGTTCTCGATGCGCGGCGACAAAGCCCGTCTAGTGGAGCGCGCAGGCAAGGTCACCGCCGCCGCTGTGGCCAACATTCCGGGGGGCGCAGCCAATGTCGCCGGCGCCCTGATTGTCTACTGCGCCGGGTGCAAGATGGCGGTTGGCGAGCAGATGGAAGGCGTCGCTGATGCTGTTACCAAGAGCCTGCGTGGCGCCCCTTTTGTCGGATGCTTCACCTTTGGCGAACAGGGCGTGGTCTTGAACAAGAATGCCCATGGCAACCTGATGATTTCTGCGGTGGCGTTCGGTCGGTAAGCGTCATGGAAGGCAACGAAGAACTTCGCGAAACCCTGGTCGGCATGCGCCAGGAACTGGATAGTCTGCGCACCGAGGCCGCACATGCCACGCTGCTGCTGCAGGCCCTCGACACCCTGCTCGTGGTCAAGGAGAACGACGACCCATTCACCGGGGTTTTCGGTGCGCTCCTGCCGGTTTTTGAGGCCAGCCATGCCATCGTGCTTGTGCAAGCCGAAGAAGGCTCAGACGAGCTCGAGTGCACCGCGTCCAGCCACCCTGCGCTCCTCTCATTGCGCTGCAAGGCCGATGCCCTTTTGACCAAGGTGCTGGGGGGCCGCATCGTGACGACGCTGACCGACAGCGCCCTGCCCGATTGGTTGCTCGACACCTCAGATGACCTGAGCAAGTCCCAACCCGCGCTTTACCTTCCCCTGGGCGTGCGTGACCGGCGCGGGATGCTGGTCCTGCTGCGGCGCCCGGATCAGGACGGTTTCGATCGCGCCCATGTCGCGCTCGCCCGAAAGTTTTCGCTGCTGGCGTCACACGCCATGGCAGCCAGCCGCGCGCACCAGACCGAGGCGGAAAGCCATCGCCTGAAGCACCTGACCGATCAGCTGACCCAGAGCCAGAGCGCACTGGCTCATCGCGTCAATCACGACCAGCTCACTGGCCTTGCCAACCGCGCTTATGTGCAGGAATTGGTCGACAAGCGCTTGTCGACGAAGAAGGACGGCGAGCGGCTCGCCCTGGCCTTTATCGATCTCGACGACTTCAAGCGGGTCAACGATTTCTACGGGCACGCTGTGGGGGATGCCCTCCTCTGCGGTGTGGCAGAGCGAATCCAGTCGCAGTTGCGCATGACCGATATTCTGGGCCGTATCAGTGGTGATGAATTCGTCCTAGTTCTCGATCCATTCGTGGAGCGCCGTGAGATTTCGGTGCTGGTCAACCGCGTGCGCGACCTGCTGAAAAAACCCTTCGCCATCGAGGGTCTCAGCGTCAAATGCTCCGGCTCCGTCGGTGTGGCCATTTTTCCCACCCATGGCAGAGACTATGAAACTCTGCGCCGCAATGCCGACGCGGCCATGTACAGCACCAAAAGCACGGCCAAAGGCAATGTGACCTACTTCAGCAAGGCCATGGGCCAGCAGATGGACGAGCGCATGTCCCTTGAGGAGCGCTTGCGCAACGGCTTTGCCGAGCGGCAGTTCCGCTGCGTGTTGCAGGCCAAGGTCGACATGGGCACGCGGCGCGTTGTGGGCTTTGAAACCTTGGCCCGCTGGGTCGATAGTGAGGGGGTCGTGCACCCGCCTGCGACCTTCCTGCAACCTGCCGGTGAGTTGGGGCTGCTCGACGGCATTACCGGCATGTTGCTCGACGAGCTGATCCAGAAACTGCCCACCCTGAACAAGACCTTCGGGCGCGACATGCGCTACAGCGTCAATGTGTCGGCAGCCCAGGCGAGCCGCCCCGGCTTCATGCGTTCGATCGTGCGGCAGGTTCAGTCCAGCGGCAGTGCCGGCAATTTCATGCTGGAGCTGACCGAGGAATCCCTCATCACCGCCAGCGTGTTCCAGACCCAGACCCTGCCGATGATGCGCGAGGCCGGCGTCGGCATTTCCATCGATGACTTCGGCACTGGCTATTCCAGTCTGTCCACGTTGGCTGATATCACAGCGGACGAGCTCAAGATCGACCGCTCGTTCATCTCTTCGATCCATCTGCGCCCACGCAGCCAGTCCATTTTGCGCGCCATTGAATCTCTCGGCGCAGCGCTCGGAATTTATCTAGTCGCCGAGGGCGTCGAGACTGAAGAAGAGCTGCACTTTTTGCAGGACAATACGGCCATCACTCTTGGCCAAGGATACCTGTTCCACCGTCCCGAGTTTATCGATGATCTGGTGGCCAATAGCGGCCTTGGTGTCCACGCGGCATAGCAAGTCGGGGGCAGAGTTGTTTGGGAACGCAAGCTGTTGAGCCGCAACAATTCTGCCCCCAACCACGCCTTCTGGGGTGAAGAAGTCGGTGACTTTACCCGGGCCTAAACCCTGGTCGGGAGGTCCGACCATTCTCCGAGGGACGAATCAAAGATAGGTGCTAAGCGACTGATTCTTAATCGTAAGGTTTTCCCTTGCGGTTTTTTACCTCGGTACTTTTTCCAGTGGCGTTTGTATCCACCCCCCAATAATTTCAGATGCATGGTCGCGATTCTTCCTCAACGGGAAGGGCTTTCGCCAGTGGGGCAAAACCGGCAATGCTAGCGCTTGTAGAAGATTATTTGGCACGTACGCTTGCGGCGAAGGGCGATGAAGACATCGTCCTTGTCCTGGGGCAACTCGCTTCGAAACTCGGTTTCCGAAGCGGGTATCTGGTTGAGTACACGAGCACGCTACGGGCAGCTCTGCAGGTGCTCGACAGCGACCCCGGCCGCACCGAATGGTGGGACCGTTTCTTCGCCTACGGCGCCCGCTCCAACGCACTCTTTGATGCCCGACGTAACCCTGATGCGCTCCTGCATTATCTCGATGCGTCGCGTTTCCACCAACCCAACGATCCCGTTCTGACGCTGGCGCGCCAGATGGATATGATCAACACCCTTTTGCTGCCCATCGACTTCGACGGTGAGGTGGTTGGTTTGTTGGGCTTTTGTGGAGAGAAACGCCTGACGCCGGATCAGGAAATTGCGCTGCAGCTGATCGGTTATAACCTATTCTCGCAGACCCGTTCGTTCCGCGTTCCGGGCATCAAAACCTCTGCGACCAGCCTGACACCCCGCGAGCGTGAAGTGCTGGGCCTGTCGGCAAAAGGACTGACCTCACAAGAAGTGGCCGAGCGCCTGGGGATGTCGCCACGCACAGTCAATCACCACGTGGATAACGTGGCGATCAAGCTGGGCACCAGGAACCGCGTTCACACGGTTGCCGAGGCGATCCGGCGCGACCTGCTTTAGCGCAACAGCCCGCGCCGCATAGCTTCCGCGACCGCATGGACGCGATTGCGGGCATTGAGCTTACTGGACACATTATCGACATGCTGGTTGACCGTGCGCGGGGACATCCCCAGCTCGTTCGCAACCATTTCGGATGTGAGCCCAGCCGCGGATAACTCCATCACCTGATGCTCGCGCGGGGTCAGGGCGACGTGCGGGCGGGAGCTCGACGCCAGGTAATTTGCCTGGACCAGCAACGAGTAGCAGACGATCTCCAGCGCAACCTCGAAATCAGTGTGGTCCATCCGCTCGCCGGTGAAACAAACCATCCCGCGGAGTTGGGTGTCGAAGGTGACTGGGACGACGGTTACGGTGGTGAAGTCGTAGGTCGCCGCGTAGGGATAGCTCGCGTCGTCAGGCGATATTTCGACAAAGTGGATGCCGCTGAGCGCCATCCTGTCCGTGGCAGCGCGGACAGAGGATATCAGGGCACCCTCAGGGTCCCCATGCCACCAGATTGAGCGATTCCTGTCGCTGTCCCAAAGCCTTGTGGCCAGCGAACGATCTTGCGGAAAAACAACGAGAAATGCCCCCCGATACCCGAGGTGCTCGGCCAGGTGACCGAGCAGCAAATCGATATCGGCGCTTTCGCGTACATCGGGGATACGGCGCAATATTGCATCTACAAACGCATGCATTCAGAACGGCCCCCCTATTCATCTTGCACCACTAAGGTAAGCGATTTGCGGTAATCAATCCAGTGCGTCCGCCCGCCGCACGGCACTCACATGGTGTGAACATAGTGCGATAGGCGCGGTTAGCCGTATCGGGCGATAATGCGGGAGGTTCGGAAACACGCTCAAAAACGCCGGAAATTACTCATGCTCAACAGAAAATTCATCGCGCTCACCGACAGCGATGGACGCCGGGGCAATCATACCTTTTGATGACGCGATAATTTCTTGGGGGTGGGCAATGACGAATTACGAGCCAGGCGAGCAGCGGGTTGAGCTGCTGTTCCGCAACGGTACGGTCACCGTTGTGGGAATCGTTCTGGCATTCTCACTGGGCTTTCTAACTCAGTGGGCGAGCAACCCGATTCCCTGGACGATGGTTGACCTGCCCACCGTGGGACTGATCTCGCTGGGCATTACGTTGCAGACCATTGCGCTACTCAAACTGCTCCAACATACCTCGCTCGAACGAACCAAATTTGATCGCGCCACATCCCAGTTCGTGGCTGGCGTGGTGTCGACCGTGATCGGCGTGATCTCCGCCATCATCATCGACTTCATCCAGCTGGTGACCTAGCGCGCGATCAGCGTGATGTTGGGATGATCGCCAATGATCTCCAGCAGGATTTCAAAATAGGTTTGCCCCTCGCCCGCATCGAGCGCCGCAAGGTCGCGCTCGATACGCGCAGTGTCGAACCTGTCGGGATGGGATAGTTTGGCGCTCAGAAACCGTCGCGTCACATCCCGCCCCAGGCGATCCCTTGACCGCTCGAACTCGGTCCAGACCAGATCAATCGCCTCGTTCCCCTCAATGGCGCCAAACCCGCCATAGAGCAGATCGTTGAAGGCATCGAGGCTTTCACCCAGCTGCCAGTCGACACCTACCATGAACACGCGATTGATCTCGGCGTAGAACGAGCCAATGTCGTCTATGGCGCCGCCGTCGATGGTGATGGTCTTGCTCAACGCGCAACTCCCTGCCGTGTCGCCCAGCAATGCGCAGATGATTTCGACGATTTTCGGACAAATGAAAAACCCGACCTCCGTGAAGGTCGGGTTCCTGTTGCCTAGAGCGCTGTGACGCTCACGAGGCCCTCATCTTCAACAAGCTCCATGCGGTTGCGCAGTGGTTTGCCGAAGGCTGGGGCTTCGATGATGTATTCGTCGCCGGGTTCGGTTTTCACGGCGAAGGCGTAGCTCATGACGGCCGCGCCAAAGAAGTAGGCATGCAGATCGCCGGGGCGGCGGTGCATGGGGTAGCGGAAATGGTAGTGCTCCAGATTGCCGATGGAGTGCGACATGTGCGCTTCGCCCGACAGGAACTCCTCATCCCAGACCACTGCCCCATCGCGCACGATGCGTGAGCGCCCGCGCACTTCCTGCGGCAGCTCACCTATCAGCAGCTCAGGTCCGATCGAGCATGAGCGCAGCTTGGAATGAGCGAGGAACAGATAGTTCTCGCCTTCCGTCACATGGTCGGAATACTCGTTTCCGAGCGCATAACCGATGCGATAGGGCTTGCCGTCCGGGTCGTTGATATAGAGCCCGACGATCTCGGCCTCCTCAGCGCCCGCCTTGGCAAAGGCCGGCAGTGGCAGCGGCGCACCGGGCGGCACGACGCATGTGCCGACGCCCTTGAAAAACCACTCCGGCTGCACACCCAGCTGACCTGCTGCCGGCTTGCCGCCCTCAAGACCCATACGGAAGATCTTGAGCGAGTCAGACTCGTCGGCATCTTCGCCGTGGGTCAGCACATGCATCTTGTCGCGGGCATTAGCGCTGCCGGTATGGGTCAGGCCCGTGCCGGTGATGAGGAAACGCGCAGGCTCGTCATGATCGAGCGGCGCCAAGACGCGATTGTGCTGCAACAGCGCATCGTAATCGACGCTCTCCGTGGTGACGCGCTCCGTGACCACAGTGCTGAGCGCCACCTTGCGCGCAATGGCCGCTTCGGCCAGCTCGCGAACCGACTGCGTATCCTTGAGCGGGTGCAGGTGATTGCCGTCAGCCGAGACCTGGCCGACGCGGCGCTGGCCACTTTCGCTGAGATATTGAACGAGACGCATGGACAGGCTCATACCCAGCCTCCATCGACGATAAATTGCTGGCTGGTGCACATGCGGCTGTCGTCGGCCGCGAGAAACAGCGCCATGCGCGCAATATCAGACGGCTGCAAGCGATCTGGCAGGCACTGGCGTTCTTCGATCTGGCGTTCGCCTGCCTCGTTCAGCCACAAGCGAACCTGACGCTCGGTCATTACCCAACCGGGCACCATGCAATTGACGCGGATGCGCTCGGGACCGAGTTCGCGCGCCAGCGCACGGGTCATGCCATAGACGGCTGCCTTGGCCGTGACGTAGGCCGGGCAATCGGGATCGCCCACCATCCAGGTGATGGAGCCGAAATTGATGATCGAACCGCCGCCCTGCGCCTTCATGTGCGGGCGCACGGCCTGCGCGGCAAAGAACTGATGGCGCAGATTGACCGCCATGCGATCATCCCAATAGGCCACCGTCACATCTTCGGTCTGGTGACGATCGTCGCTGCCGGCATTGTTGCAGAGAACATTGATCGGACCATTTTCGGCCACGGCGCGGTCAACCGCGTCGCGCAGATCGTCGACATTGCGCAGATCGCAGGGGATGAACAGCGGCGCAGGATCGCCGGCGGCGGCGATGTCGGCCACCAGCTTCTGGGAAGCTTCCTCGGCAATATCGACAAAGGTCACGCGGCTCTTTTGCGCGCAGAAGTGGCGAACCAGGCTTTCCCCGATGCCGCTGCCGCCCCCGGTGATGAAGACACTCTTGCCTGCAAGGCTGGCATAGACTGCCGGATGGGTGATGTCGGTGCTCATAAGGCCCCTCCCTTAGTGCGAGTTTCGGGGGATGCCGGCATCGCGCCGCCCCACGAGAAAGTCGAAGTCGCAGCCGGCATCAGCCTGCAGCACCCGTTCGACATAAAGACTGCGATAGCCGCTGGCCGGAGGCTCGAGCGGCTTCCACTCGCGGCGGCGCAGCTCCAGCTCTTCGTCGGACACCATCAGCTCAAGGCGCCGTCCGGCCACATCGAGCTCGATGATGTCGCCATCCTTCACCAGCGCGAGATTGCCACCGGCGGCCGCTTCGGGCGCAACATGCAGCACCACCGTGCCATAGGCCGTGCCGCTCATGCGCGCGTCGGAAATGCGCACCATGTCGGAGACGCCCTGCTTGAGCAGCTTGGCCGGCAGGGGCATGTTCCCCACCTCGGCCATGCCGGGATAGCCTCGTGGCCCGCAATTCTTCAGCACCATCACCGACGTCGCGTCGATATCGAGCTCGGGATCATCGATGCGGGCGTAATAGTGCTCGATATTTTCGAACACCACCGCCTTGCCGCGATGCTGCATCAGCTCGGGCGTGGCCGCCGATGGCTTGATGACAGCGCCGCTGGGCGCAAGGTTGCCCTTAAGCACCGCAATGCCGCCTTCCTTGGTCAGCGGGTTGTCCCACTCGCGGATGACGTCCTTGTTGTAGTTGGGCGCATTGCGGATGTTTTCGCCGATAGTCTTGCCGTTGACGGTCAATTCATTGGCGTGAAGCATTCCGGCTTCATCGAGCGCCGACATCACCGTCGACAGCCCGCCAGCGTAGTAGAAGTCTTCCATCAGGAAGCGACCCGACGGCATCAGGTCGACAATGGTCGGCACGCCGCGCCCCAGGCGATCCCAATCACCCAGATCCAGTTCAACACCGATGCGACGCGCTATGGCGATCAGATGCAGCACGGCATTGGTCGAGCCACCGATGGCACCATTGACGCGAATGGCGTTCTCAAACGCGGCCTTGGTGAGGATCTGCGCAATCTTGACGTCCTTGCGCACCAGATCGACGATCTGGCGACCGGCCAGATGCGCCAGCACACCGCGTCGCGCATCAACCGCCGGAATGGCAGCGTTGTCGGGCATGCCAATGCCCAAAGCTTCAACCATGCTGGCCATGGTGGAGGCCGTACCCATGGTCATGCAGGAGCCCGCCGACCGGCTCTGGCCCTGCTCGGCCGACACGAAATCCTCTTCGGACATGCGCCCGGCTTTCACCTCTTCGGCGAACTTCCACACATGGGTACCCGAGCCGATATCCTGGCCGCGGAACTTGCCATTGAGCATGGGGCCGCCCGAAATGGCGATTGTTGGCAGATTGGCCGAGGCCGCGCCCATCAGCAGGGCCGGCGTGGTCTTGTCGCAGCCAACCAGCAGGATGACGCCATCGAGCGGATTGCTGGTGATGGATTCCTCAACGTCCATGCTGGCGAGGTTACGGAACAGCATGGCCGTGGGGCGCATATTGCTTTCGCCCAGCGACATCACCGGAAATTCCAGTGGCAAGCCGCCAGCTTCATAAACGCCGCGCTTCACATGCTCGGCGATGCCGCGCAGATGGGCGTTGCAGGGGGTCAGCTCGGACCAGGTATTGCAGATGCCGATCACCGGACGCCCATCAAAGGCATCGTCGGGCAGACCCTGGTTCTTCATCCAGCTTCTATGCATGAAGGCGTTTTTGCCATTGCCGCCGAACCATGCGGTGGAACGGAGGCGACGTTTTTCGTCGGTCACGGCTTGTGTCCTTGACTAGGGGTGCGCGCCTCGATCCAGCGCCGCACGTCTTGTTCTGCATTGTCGATGAGCACCAGCATCGCGTCGCGCGCGCCGGTCTCGTCGCCAGCTTCAATTTTTTCAGCCACCGCCCGGTGGAGCGGCAGGGAGTGGCCCTGCCCTTCCGGGTTGTCATTGGACAGGCGGAAGCTGAGGATGAGTGCGGTTTCAATCAGAGCCGCCAGCGAGCCAATCAGCTCATTGCCGGTCATCCGCAAAATCGTCTGGTGGAACACCAGGTCGGGCTCGGCGAAACGATCGCTGTCGTCGCCAACCTCTTCCATGCGCTCCAAAGCGGTATTGAGCTGGGCCACCTGCACCGGGCTTGCCCGACGCGCCGCCAGCGCTGCCGACATCGGCTCGATGGCCCGACGCAATTCGAACAGCGCGTTGACATCGTCCGGATTGCCCACGCTGGCGTAACGCCATGACAGCACGTCCGGATCGAGGAAATTCCAGTCGGCACGGGGGCGAACCCGCGTCCCGGTCTTGGGGCGGGACTCGACCAGCCCCTTACCCGCCAGAACCTTGATTGCTTCGCGCAACACCGTGCGACTGACGCCCATCATCTCGCTGGTTTCGTCCGCCGTTGGCAGCGTCTCACCGGGCTGGAAATCACCCGCCACAATACGTCGGCCAATCTGGCTGACCACCGTGTGATGCAGGCTCACGCCTGGGGCCTGGGGACCACCCGAAACGACTGGACGGGCAGTGCTGAACGCTTTCACAATCTTATTCTTCATATGATATGAATTATACCTGAAAGGCAGATGCGTCAACAATTTGGACGCCCGCGATTGTCGTTTACCGGCCGACTTGCCGCGCTCGACAGTATTCCCCGAGCGCCGCAAATTGTCCGATGGTGGCTGTTGGCAAAACTTCTCTATCGAGCAGAGAAGCTGAACACCATCGTATGATGATAATGCTCGCCTGGGTGCAGCTCACAATCGGGGAAGTGCGCATTATTGGGCGCATCCGGGAACTTCTGCGTTTCCAGCGTAAAACCGGCATATTTGCAGAGTTTCAGGCCCTGCTTGCCGACGATGTCGGTGTTGAGATAGCCGCCAGTATAGAACTGCACGCCAGGCTCGCTCGTTTCCAGCCGCATCACGCGACCTGAGGCCGGATCAAACGCCTCGGCGCAGGGGCGCAGGCTCTGGCCGGCATTGTCGAGGCACCAGTTGTGGTCATAGCCACCGCCCTCGCCAAAGATGCCGCTGCCAACCGATTCCAGCTTGGCGATTTCCCCGCCGATGGGGCGCAGGGTGCGGAAGTCGTATGGCGTATTGGCGACTGACAGGATTTCCCCGGTCGGCATCAGTTCATCATCGATTGGGGTGAAAAAGCGGCTGTTGAGGTGGATCTGCTGATCGAGCACCGAGCCCGACCCCTGACCCGCCAGGTTGAAATACGAGTGGTGCACGAGGTTGAGGATGGTGTGTTTGTCGACATCGCCTTCCATGTCGATCCGCAGCACATTGTCCTCGCCCAGCGTATAGGTAGCGCGCAGCTCGGCCTTGCCCGGAAAGCCCATCTCGCCATCGGGCGAGACGCAGGTGAAGGCGACGCTATTGGCGGCCTCGTTGATTTCGAAGGCCCAGTTCTTGCGGTCCAGCCCGTCAACGCCACCATGCAGATGGTTCGGCGCCTCGTTCACGTCCAGCTGAATGGCCTCGCCTTCGAGCGAGAACTGGCCATTGGTGATGCGGTTGCCATAGCGGCCACAGGTGGCACCGAAAAAGGTGTCGGTGGCCACGTAGCTGTCAACGTCATCAAAGCCGAGCACAATGTCAGCCAGCGCGCCGTTACGGTCGGGCACCCACAATTCGGTGAGGCGCGCGCCATAGGTGATGAGCTTGGCCTTCACGCCATTCTTGTTGCTGAGGATGATCGCGGTAACGGCCTCGCCGCCGAGTGCGCCAAATACTTCCTGGGTAATCATTATCTTACTCTATGCTTTGAAATCAGTGATTTAGGAGCGGCCCAACCCACGGCGGGCGAAGATGTTGAAGGCAACGGCCAGCACGATGATCAGCCCGACAATGATCTGCTGCCAGTAGACGTTGACGTTGAGCATCACGAGGCCGTTGAGCAGAACACCGATCAACAACGCGCCGATGACTGTGCCGCCAATGCCGCCGACGCCGCCAAAAAGGCTGGTACCACCGATGACCACGGAGGCGATGACGCGCAGCTCAAACCCGGCCCCGGCCACCGCTTCGGACGAGCCGAGGCGCGCGCTGAGCAGGAACCCGGCAAGCCCGGCCAGAAGGCCCGAAATCAGGTAGACCCATGTGATGGTGCGATCGACATTGAGACCGGCGAGACGGGCCGCCTGGGCGTTGCCGCCCACGGCATAAACGTCACGGCCAAACTTGGTGTAGCGCAGCGTGAGATGGGCCAGCAGGGCCACCACGATAAAGATCACCACCGGGGTCGGCACGGTGTCGAAAAGGACGCGGCCCTGCCCCCACCAACGGAAGGCCGGATCGGACGTGGCAATCGGGCCGCCGCCGCTGATGACCAGTGTGGCGCCGCGAAACGCCGACATGCCGCCCAGCGTCACGACGAACGCCGGCACGCGCAGCTTGGTGGTGGCCAGACCCTGAAGCCCGCCGCAGGCAGCGCCCACAGCCAGAGCCGCAAGAAACGCCGCCGCCCAGCCGAAACCCTGCGCCGCAGCGCCATCGATGCTGAACGAGCTCATGGTGCCGCCGGTCAGCACCACGGCAGCCACCATGCCGGCCAGTGCCAGAATGGAGCCAACGGACAGATCGATCCCCGCTGCGAGAATGACGAAGGTCGCGCCCACGGCCATCAGGCCGAAGACGGAGACTTCATTGGCGATGTTGAACAGATTGCGCACGCTGAAGAAGCGCTCGTTCATCAGCCCGAAAAACACCACGATGACCAGCAGGAACAGCAATGGCGCGAGCTTGATCGCCCGGCTGGCCAATGCCCCCTTGGTATTGCTGCCAGCGCTGCTCTTGATGGCCTCGGCCATCCCCTCCGAACTGCTCACCTGTGTTCTCCTCCATTATTCTGCTTGCTGCATATCCCCGACCTGCCCGGCGGCCTCTGCCAGCCCGGACGGCGGTGTTGTTCTGAATTCAGTGTGTGGCGCCGGGCAGCATGAGACGCGCAACGTTGGTTTCGTTCGCGGCCTCGCCCTCCAGTTCGCCGGTAACGCGGCCCTCGCACATCACAACAATGCGGTCGCTGACTGCCAGAATCTCCGGCAGCTCCGACGAAATGACGATGACCGAGACGCCCTCGTCGGCGATGGCACAGAGCAAGGCATGAATCTCCGCCTTCGCCCCGACATCAACGCCGCGGGTCGGCTCATCCACGATCAGAAGGCGCGGCTTCAGCGCCAGCCAGCGCGCAAGAATGATCTTCTGCTGATTGCCGCCCGAGAGATTGCCGACAAGCTGGTCGGACGACGACACCTTGATGGCCAGCTTTTTGCGGAAGTCCTGAAACAGCCGCTTTTCCTGCCGCTCGCGCACCCAGCCGAACCAGCCGGTGAGCCCCGACAGCGTCGTGACCGACAGGTTGGTGCTTGAGCTGAGATCGAGAAACAGCGCTTGCTGCTTGCGATCCTCAGGCACGAGCCCAATGCCGGCGGCGATGGCGTCGCGAGGCGAGGCAATAGTTGTGGCGTGACCATCAAGCTTGATGGTGCCCCTGGAGGGCAACTCGGCGCCAAAGATCAGCCGCGCCAACTGCGTGCGCCCCGCCCCGACCAGCCCGGCGATGCCCAGCACTTCGCCGCGACGAACTTCCAGATTGATATCGTGCAGGCTGATGGCATCGGCGCCATGCCCGGCATAGCTGAGATTTTCCACCCGCAGCAGCGGTGAGGCAGCATCGGCCTTGCGTGCTGCGCGCTTGAAGGTTGGCGCGCTTTCGCGCCCGACAATGCTGGCCACCAGCCTGGCCACGGACGTGTCGGCAACCCGCCCCGCCCCAACCAGCCGCCCATCGCGGAGCACTGTGTAGGAGTCGCAGACATCCATCACCTCGGACAGGCGATGGCTGACGAAGATGATGGTGACGCCGTCTGCGCGCAGCGCGCGCATCAGTTCGAGCAGACGCGTCACTTCCGGACCACTCAATGCGGCGGTCGGCTCGTCCATGATGATCAGGCGCGCGTCCATCGACAGCGCTCGACTGATCTCCACCAGCTGCTGGTCGCCCACGCTGAGATCACGCACGATGGCGCGCGGATCGAGTGTGCGGCCAACGCGGCGACAGATATCGCCGGCCAACTGGATCATGCGATCCCAATCGACCACGCCATTGCGCAGCGGCTGGCGGCCCAGAAAGATATTTTCCGCGACGGTGATGTCGGGGATAAGGCTGAATTCCTGATAGATCGTCACGATGCCGGCGCGCTGGGCAGCAATCGGGCTGGAGGGCTCATAGCTCTCTCCGGCGAAGGTGATCGCCCCGCTGCTGGCTGATTGAGCGCCCGACAGGATCTTGAGCAGGGTCGACTTGCCCGCGCCATTTTCACCCAGAAGGGCATGAATTTCCCCTTCCGGCACTTCCAGATCGACACCACCCAGAGCGATGACGCCGGGAAACATCCGGGTGAGATTCTCAACTTTGAGCAGCGGTGCATGCATGGTCAGTTTCCTGCTGGCAGACGGTTCCGGGCGCTCGCGCTGGCAAGCGCCCGGCTCGGCAACTACTGGACTTCACCCAGGCGTTCGGCCTTATCCAGATTGGCGGCGTCGATCGCGAAGGGCTTGAACACGCGGTCTTCCTGCGGCTCGTTGGTCTTGAGGTGAGCCACCATCAGGCGCAGGGCCTCGCGGAACTGCTCGCCGAACTCCATTTCGATGGTGGCATCGAGTTGGCCGTCGCGAATGCTGGCGAGTGCTGGTGGCAGGGCATCAAAACCGATCACTGCAACCTTGCCGCTGAGATTGGCCGCTTCGAGTGCCTCGATGGCACCCAGCGCGCTATCGTCGTTGGCGGCCACGATCACATCAGGTGGGGTATCGAGGCTCTGCAGTACGTTCTGGGTGACTGTCAGACCGTCGGTGCGCAGGAAATTGGCAGTCTGCTCGGCCACGATTGGATACTTATCCGACATGGCGTCGAGGACATTGTGAATGCCACGGTTGCGATCGATGGCTGGGCTCGAACCGGGCTGGCCCTGCAGATGCAGCACGCGTGCGCCATCTGGGAACTTTGCCACGATCCAGTTGGCCTGCGCCTCGCCACCGGCGACGTTATCAGCACCGACAAAGGCCAGCAGGTTATCGACATTCTCAACGCGGCGATCGACGTTGATCACCGGAATGCCTTCGCTGATGGCACCCGAGGTCACCGACGTCAGAGCATTGACGTCGATGGGCGACAGCAGGATGCCATCAACGCCCTGAACGATCATGGTCTCGATATCGGCGACCTGCTTGGGCGAGCTGTTCTGCCCGTCGAGCTGGATAATTTCGACATCACCGATAAGGCCAGCCTCTTCCACCACCGAGTTCAGTGCGTGAACAAAGATGGGAAAGCCCAGGAAGGGTACAGAGACGGCGATCTTGTAGGTTTCGGCCTGCGCAACAGAGCCAGAAGCAAGCGCGAACGAGGCAGCAGCAGCCAGCACTGCCAGACGCGGATAGCGTTTTTGCATGGATAGTCTCCTCCGGGAGTTTTTCTTGTTTTTCGTGTCGAGCCCAGCCTCCCCGCCGGAGACACGACACACCCTCCATCGCCCACTCAACCCGGGCGATAAATATAGCTTGCACGCTTTCAGCCCAGGCTATTTCACCGGAGCCGAATTACTTCAGATCAGTTCAGTCACATGAAATGCAGATTGCACTACAACTCGATCATCCAGAAATATTGACGCAGTTGAACACCCATCAAAAACGTCAGCCTCATCAAAGAGGAGCGTTTAAATTAGATGCTAGCCGTCATGTTTTCTGAGTGATGCCGCCCTCCTCCAAGAGAACTGCGAGAAAAAATGCCCCTCTACATATTTTCATATCTTATGAATAATAGGGGTGATGGGAGCTGTCAATCGGCTTTGACGAACTTGGCCATCCACCGAGCGTCTGGGGAAAACCGGCGCAAGACCGCCGAAATCAGGGCGAAACAGGACGCATCATCGGCTTGAGGCAGCTTTCTTCCCGGCCCAATTGCGCCGTGGAGCGATGCACCATAGGGAAAGTGCCAGACAACGAGACCCGCCATGACTCAAGCCACCACTGCTCTGGCCGCCGCCCTGCAGGATGACCCCTTCTATCGCGCCGTCACCATCACCGCGGAAAACGAGGCCGCGCGGCTGGATATGCTGGCGCAGTATTTCGACCATGCGCTGGAGGAAGCGCGCCATGTGGGCGACGTCCAAATTGCCGGAGATGATGGCGCCGCCATCTGGGTGACCGATATCGCTGATGCGGCGACGGTTGCCGCTGAGTCCGCGCGCCGCACCGCTGCGCTTGGCGTTGTTCTGGGAGATAAGGGTGTTGCGGCCTATGCCGAAATCGGGGCGGCGATGGAGGCTCTGGTGCCAGACCACCTTGCGGACAGCTGGTATCTATCCATTCTGGGTGTGCGGCCCGAGGCGCGCGGGCGCGGCATTGCTCGCGATCTGTTGGCGCCAACGCTGGCCAAGGCTGATATCGCGGGCGCCACGAGCTTTCTGGAAACCTTCAATCCCCTCAGCTTGCCGTTCTACCAGCGGCTGGGATTTGTCGATCAGATCGCCCTGCATGAGCCGGTCACCGACCGGCCCTATTGGCTGATGTGGCGCCAGCGCTAGGCGTGCTTGGCCGCGGCTGGCTGGGCACGAAACGCTACACCTAGTCGATTATAGGCATTCATCAAGCCAATGGCGAAGGTGAGGTCGGCAAGTTCCTTATCGCTGAACGCGGCGGATGCGGCAGCATAGTCGACGTCGGGCACATTGGTTTCCGCAACACGGGTCACGACCTCCGCCCAGGCCAGCGCTGCCCGCTCACGTTGGTCAAACACGGCTCCGGCTTCACGCCACACTGGCACCAGCACCAGCTTGTCCACCGACAGGCCCGACTTGATCAGGTCGCGCGAGTGCATGTCGATGCAATAGGCGCAGCCATTGATCTGCGAGACGCGCAGATAGACCAGGTCGATCAGTGGCTTGGGCAGGCCAGAAGCGTCGATGGCGGCATGAACGGCGCCAAAGGCTCGGTACACTTCGGGCGAAACCTTGGCATATGCAATGCGGTCACTCATGACGACTCCTATGGATTTTCGACGCTGTCATCGGCCGTTCCGCGCCCAAACCCAAGCCAGAAAACACTGCACACTCTGTCGTCAGGAAGCGCCCTAATCGCTGTTCGCGTTAAGCTGGGCGGCGAGGCGCGCGACGATTTCGGCAGCGGGCAATGCCTCGGCACGCCCTACACCCGTGCCAGACCACTGCGCGCCATAACCACCCTCGCCGGCCGCCTTGGCCGCCTGATTGAGCGCCTTTCCGGCATCGTATGTCCGGGGATAATCCGGCGCGACGAGCCGCGTTTGTGCGCCCCATGCGGTAAAGCGATTGACCACGCAGCGCGCCGGGCGGCCCGAAATCGCTGTCGTCATGACAGTGGTATCAGCCCGGGCCATCGCCGCGCGGTAAAACGCGTCTGCGCTGCTCTCGGGTGACAGCACAAAAGCCGTGCCCAATTGTGCGGCGACCGCACCGGCATCGAGCGCCGCCCGGATATCGCGCCCGTCCATCAACCCACCGGCCGCGATGACCGGCAGCCGCGTCGTGTCCGTGAGCAGCCGCACCAGCGCAAGCGCGCCCAATTGTTCGTCGCGCGCATGGGGATCGAACATGCCGCGATGGCCACCGGCCTCATAGCCCTGCGCCACAATGGCATCGATGCCCGCCACCTCAATGGCACGGGCCTCTGCCAGATTTGTCGCCGTCGCCAGCAGGACGCAGCCGACATCCTTGAGGCGCGATATCACCGCGGCATCAGGCAGGCCGAAATGAAAGCTGACCACGGGCGGGGCGAGATCGACCAGCAGATCCTGCATGGCGCGGTCGTCGGCAAAGCTCTTGTAGATGGTCCGAAGATGCGTGGGCGGGCTGGCCTGATAGGCCGAAAACAGCGGCGCGAGGTCGTCCAGCCAGGCCGTCTCGCGCGCCGGATCGGCCAGCTCAGTGGCATGGACGAACACATTGACGTTGAACGCGCGCCCGGTCAGCTGCCGCGTCTCGGCGATCATGGCGCGGGCACCATCGCTATCGGTAGCGCCAATGCCGATCGAGCCAAGCGCGCCAGCATTGGACACCGAAGCGGCCATGGCCGGGGTCGACACACCCGCCATGGGGGCCTGGATGATCGGGAGGGCAATCCCGATCCGTTCGAGGAGCGTCATGAATTGCCTCCTGCAGATCAGATCGATTGACGGCAGCGATGAGATCACGGCTAGCCGCTTCTACGGCCCCACCCATAATCCCATCACCACCATTTGCAATCACCGATGCAGGTACACCGCCTTGGCTCAGATAGTGACGGCGATCGGCGTGTCGAGCTGATGGAGAATGCCGTCATCGCCAGCATCGGCCTTCCACATCACCATGCCGAATTCGGCTGGCTGATCAAACACAGTCAGACCGGCGTGCCAGACGTTGCGGCCAATGCAGATGGCATCTTCGGGACCTGCGACGAAGGCCTTGGCCCCAGACAGATTGGGCGAGCCATCGGCCGCCGTCGGCGCGACGAGAACCAGCCAGCGGCCCGCCGTGATAGGCAGGAAGCTCTGGGTGGAATGGGCATGCCGCTCCAGCGCCGACACGCTGATCACGCTGGCATCAACCGGGTTCGGGCACAGGATGGTGAAGGCGTGATGGCCGGGAACGTCGCCCTTTTCCAGCACCTCGGGCAACACGACCGCCTTGCGCTCGGGGGCGCGCAGCACGGTGGCGTAAGGCGCCAGCGCAGCAGCGGTCAGGGGGGCGGCTTTCAAGACGTAATTCATCGCAGGATTTCCTAGTTCAGGCGTTTGAAGCCGCTGTGGCAGACGGGGCCCTTGAGCAGGCTCATGACGTCGCGACCATTCTCGCATTCAGCGATGAGGCCAAAGACCGGGTCGAGCGCGTCGAAATAGCCGTCGACAATGTCGGGGGTGTGCTGGGTGCAGACATAGACGCTGTTGCCCGCAAGATAGCCCTTGGCTAGCATTTCCTGGGTGATCAGCGTCTTGTAGGCGAGCGCGTTGGGCCCGGCAAAACTAAAGCCGGTGAGCGCGGGCAGGCCAGCGGTGGTGATGGTCAGGCCATGCTTTGTGGCGAGCGTTTTCCAGCGCTCGGTGATGGCGCGGCCAGTCTGGGTGATGAACTCCCAGGACTGCTCCCGCTCCATTTCCTTGAGTGTCGCCAGCGCCGCCACCGACCCAATCCGCTCGGTCCAGAATGTGCTGCTGATAAAGGTATTCTGCGCGGCCTGCATGACCTCCCGCCGCCCGATGACGGCGGTCACCGCATAGCCATTGCCCAGCGCCTTGCCGAACACCGCCATATCGGGATCGACCCCGTAAAGCTTGTGCAGACCGCCAAAGCTCTGACGGAACCCGGAGGTGCATTCGTCGAAGATCAGCACGATGCCGTTGGCCGTGGCGAGGTCGCGCACCTTTTGCAGGAACGGGATCGATGGCTCGAAATTGCGCGACACTTCCATCATGATCACACCGATCTTGCCGGTAGCGATCAGGGTCTCAAGGCCCGCCGTGTCATTCGCGGCAAAGGGATAAACGCTGCCGCGTAGCGAGCGCGGCACGCCCTGCGGGTTGAGGCCGGGGAGCAGGTGACCAGCCAGGCTATCGTCTTCGCCCAGATTGCTGGCCAGATACCAGTCGTGCCAGCCGTGATAGCCGCAAATGGCCACGCCATCGCGACCGGACGCAGCGCGGGCAATACGCACGGCGACGGCGTCAGCCTCGCCACCGCTTCGGGCAAAACGCGCCATGTCGGCCCAGGGGTGCAGCTCGATCAGACGCTCGGCCAGCTCGACTTCTTCGGGAGCGTTGAGCGTCGACATGTTGCCGTCCGCGACGGTGCGCATCACCGCGGCATCCACCGCCGCATTGCCATAGCCCAGCGTATTGGCACCGACACCCATAATGGTCATGTCGATCAGCTCGACCCCGTCGAGGTCCCAGACGCGACAACCTTTTGACTTGCTGAAATAGGCTGGCCACTGCTCAGGCAGGAACATTTCCGGGCGCTTGGACAACAGCATATTGCCCCCCGGAATGAGTGTCTGCGCCTTGCGCCACAGGTCTTGCCCCTTACCCAAAATCTTCCTCCCAGAATGAGCTTGATTGACAACTTATATGGTTATCAGCGTAATATGATAGCCGTCAATTCATCGGTCTTTGGGGAGAGGCGGATGAGACGTTCACGACACCTGGTTATCCGTCCCCACCAGACAGGATTTCATTCGTGACCCACTACGCCCCCACCGACCTCGATACCCGCATCTGGACCGAAGAGCTCGACAGCTTTGTGCCGCAAAAGGTGTTCGATGTGCACACCCACATCTATCGCTGGGATTTCAATATCGACCCGGACAAGGCCACCGGCCCCTATCATGCGAGCATCGGGCGCTATTTCCCCGAGGTCAGCTGGGAAGTGGCGGACGCCTTTGACGCGGCGCTGATGCCGGGGCGGCAGGTGGACCGACTGGCCTTTCCATTCCCCTTCCCCCAGCCCTGCGATTTCACTGCGTCCAACGCCTATATCGCCGAGCAGACCGCCAAGGCCCCGACCTCGTCTGGCCTGATGCTGGTGCATCCGGGCATGAGCGATGCCGAGATCGAAACCACCATTCGTCGCCATGGCCTGATCGGCCTCAAGCCCTATCTGCTCTACGCCACCAATGGCGACCGCGCCGAAGCCGGGATCACCGACTTCCTGCCGGAGCGCCAGATCGCGTTGGCGAACCGGCTGGGGCTGCTGGTGATGATGCACGTGTCCAAGCGCCTCGCCATCAGCGACCCCGACAACATCTCCGAACTTCGCCGCCTCAGCGAGAAATACCCCAATGTGAAATGGATCCTGGCCCATTGCGCGCGCAGCTACTCCGCCTGGGCCATCGAGAAGGCAGCGACCAGTCTGCGTGGTCTGCCCAATATCTGGTACGACACCTCGACCGTGTGCGAGGCCGATGCACTGGACGCGCTATATACCGGCGTTGGCGTTGACCGCGTCATGTATGGCGGCGACGACATGATCGGCCCGACGCGGGGCAAATACATTGCCTTCGGCTATGCCTGGGCCTTCCTCTCGCCCGAAAACCACAGCCTGAGCCTGGGCCACTGCGACAGCCGGATGACCTATATCCGCTATGAGCAACTGCGCGCGATGAAGCGCGGTGCCCGCCAAATCGGCCTCAGCACGTCCCAGCGCGAAGCCCTGTTCTACGACACGGCCCGCAATCTGGTGGATCAGGTGCGGGCCGATGTCAGTACGGCGCTCAGTCGCGTCTAGGGCGCGACGAACCAGCGGATGGCGTGTCGGGTGCGGCTGCGCTCAAACTTGAGCGTATAGGGATTGCACAGCCAGCGCTCGACTTCGCCATCGGTACGGGCAACCAGCCAGCCAAAGTCCCAACCCTGGCTGGTATAGCGCAAGGGCATGTCGGGGCGCACGCGCACAACGGGGTGGGTGCCGGTGAGAAACAGCTTCTGCTCGGTGTAATAGTAGCAGGACCCGGCATGGACGAAGACTTCGTGCGCCAGCGGGGCATCCGGCGCCAGATCGGAGCAGAGACCGGCGATAGCCAGCTTGACCGGCAGCCCCTGCTTGAAGGCGTCCGTCAGATCGGAGAGCTCACCCGAGACAGCTCGTCCGGCGCTGTCATGGGCGAACACCTCCTGCCAGCGATCATTGACGAGAAAGCCATAACTGTCGAAGTCATAGATGAAGTTGCTGCTCGGCGCGTTGGTGCCCGCGTCCCAGCTATCGGCCTGGTGATAGCGCGGCATGGCGCTGTGATCATCGAGCGGCGACGGTCCCAGTGCACCATTGGCAGGCTGGCCATCCAGAAACGGACGAGCGATGGCCTGGTGGGCGTCCTGATTGTAGATGAAAAACGACATGGACGGGCGCGGGCCAAAGCCCGTCGGGATTTCCACCGGCATGCGGAGCGTCATGATCCCTGCCGACCATTGATCGTCCAGAAGCAGGGTCTGGCGAAACTCGGCTACCTCATCAACCAGCTCGGCGCTCGATGAGCTGGGATCGATATGTTCGTTGTGGCGGAAAGCCGTGCGCACGCGCAGATCGCCGCCGCGCCTGATGGCATCGGCCAGTGCAGACGCGCTGCCATTGCGCACGCTGCGGTCGCCATTCAGCGTCAGTGGATTGATAATGGGCATGCTCAGGTCCCCTCCCTCACGCCAGATTATGGAGCCACCGCCGACGGATCGGCGGTGGCAACGACAGGCTTACAGAGCGTCGAGGAACGCCACGCCGGTCAGACCGCGATCACGCTTGAGCCCACGGAAGTCTTCCTTGAGCTTGGCTTCGGACTCTGCGTCATAAAAATTGCCGAACGGCTTGCGGCAGTAGCCAGCATCGGCGCCGAGCCAGGCCATGCCGCGCTTGATGGCGGCGATTGGATTGCGGCTGAGCGAGAAGAAGATGATGGCGTTGGCCGTTTCCTGCAGGTCCTTGGCGCGCGCCATGTCGCCCGATTTGACGGCGTCATAGATGCCCAGGAACGTCTCGGGGATCAGGTTGTAGAACGAGCCGATAATGCCATCGGCACCGAACGACAGGCCCGACATCGCCATCTCGTCGGCACCCGAATAGATGATGAAATCCTTGCCGATTTCCGCCTTGATGCGCATGATTTCGAAATGCGTGGGGGCGGTATATTTGATGCCTTCCACGCCCTTGATCTCGGACAGGCGCTTGATCATGTCGAAGCCGAACAGACCTGCCAGCGGCACGTTGTAGGCGATCATCGGCAAGTTGGTGGAATTGGTGATGTCGGTGTAGTAGCCGATCACCTGATCCTGCGAGAAACCCCAATAGAACGGCGGCACTGAGGACAGCGCATCCGCACCTGCCTTTTCGGCGTGCTGCGCCAACTCGATGGACAAACGCGTGCTGATCGCGCCGATATGGGCGATCACCGGAATCCGGCCCTTGACCTGATCCACGACGACTTCGAGCGCACGCTTGCGCTCTTCGAGCGTCATCATGAACGCCTCGCCGGTGCTGCCGGTGAGATAGAGACCGTTGATGCCGCGCCCGATGAGGAACTCGACGATCGAGCGCATGCGCGCTTCGTCGAGATTTTCATTCTCGTCAAACGGGGTCACCAGCGCCGGGATGACGCCAGTTATTTCAGACAGCTTGAAGGCACACATATTGGCTCCGGGAACAGATAGGCTCAGGCCGAGATCGCCAGCGGCGCTGGCTCCATCTCGGGAAGATCGATGCGATGGCAGGAGGCAAAATGCTCATGACCATTGGTTTCGTAGCGCTTGAGCGGCGGCACGACGCTGCTGCACATCTCGATTGCCTTGGGGCAGCGCGGATGAAAGGGGCAACCGGACGGCGGGTTGACGGGGCTGGGAACGTCACCCTGCAGCACGATCCGGTCGGTCTTTTTATCGAGATCGGCCACCGGGATCGCCGATAGCAGAGCCTCGGTATAGGGGTGCAGATTGCCCTCGAAGAGATCTTCCGAACGGCACAGCTCAACCACGCGACCAAGATACATCACCGCGATACGGTCGCAGATATATTCGGTGACACTGAGATCGTGGGTGATGAACACATAGGTGAGGTTTTTCTCACGCTTCAGCTTCATCAACAGCTGCAACACCTGCGCCTGGATCGACACGTCGAGCGCACTCACAGCCTCGTCGCAGACGATCAGTTCTGGCTCGATGCTGAGCGCACGGGCGATGCCGATGCGCTGACGCTGGCCGCCCGAAAATTCATGCGGATAGCGATCCATATATTCGCGGCGCATGTTCACCGCTTCAAGCAGATCGCCGATGATCTTGCGACGTTCTTCGCGCGATTTGACCCCGTATTTCTTCAGCGGATCTTCGAGCGAACCAAAGATCGTAAAGGCCGGGTTGAGCGAGGAATGGGGGTCCTGAAAGACGATCTGCAGCCGCTTGCGGAACGGCACAAGGCCGGGATCATCCAGCTTGGTCAAATCGGTTTCTTCCGCTTCGGGTGAGCGATAGACGATCTCGCCATCGCTGGAACGCACCAGTTGCAGGATGGCCTTGCCCAATGTGGTCTTGCCGCAGCCGCTCTCGCCGACAAGGCCGAGCACTTCGCCGCGATAGATGTCGATATCGACGCCGTCGACCGCCTTGACGTGGCCGACGGTGCGCTTGAACACACCCTGCTTGACCGGAAAATGCGCCTTGACCCCGCGTAGCCGCAGGATGACGTCCTTGTCCTTACTCTGCTGCATGGCCCGAGAGCTCCTTATAGCGCCAGCACATGACCCGATGGGTCGGCGTGATGTGGGTTTCGGCGGGCATGGCCTCGCACTGGGCGGTGGCAAAGTCGCAGCGCGCCGCGAACTGGCACCCCTTGGGTCGATCATAGGGATCGGGCGTGGAGCCACGGATCGCCTGAATGTCCTGGTTCTTGCCCTTGCCGAGCACCGGCACCGAAGCCAGCAGCGCCCTGGTATAGGGGTGGGCCGGATTGCGCAGCACTTCGTCGACCGTGCCGGCTTCCACGATATTGCCCATATACATGACGGCCACATCGTCAGCGAGTTCGGCCACCACACCCATATCGTGGGTGATCAGCATGATGCCGGTGCCATGCTCGCGCTTGAGCTTGTCCATCAGCTCAAAGATCTGCGCCTGAATGGTCACGTCGAGGGCCGTTGTCGGTTCGTCGGCGATCAGCACTTTGGGGCTGCAGGACATGGCCATGGCGATCATGGCGCGCTGGCGCATGCCGCCCGAGTACCGATGAGGAAAGTCGTTGACGCGCTTTTCGGGCATCGAAATACCCATCTCGCGCAGCAGGTCCACGGCCTTCTCATGCGCCTTCTTGCGCCCGAGATTGGTGTGGTATTTGAGGCTTTCCTTGATCTGAAAGCCCACCGAATAGACCGGGTTCAGCGCGGTCATCGGGTCCTGGAAGATCATGGCGATCTCGGACCCGCGAATGCGCCGCATGTCCCGACCATTGCGCTCCAGCGCGTGCAAGGGAATGTCCCCGTCCTCGCTGTGATAGATGATCTCGCCTTCCTCGATCCGCGACAGGCGCGGCAAAAGCTGCATGATGGTCGCCGCCGTCACGCTCTTGCCGCAGCCGCTTTCCCCGACGATGCACAGCGTCTTGCCCTTTTTGATATCGAAGGAGACGCCGTTGATCGCCCGGTTGCAGCGATTGTTGGTGTAGAAAAAGGTCTTGAGATCCCTGACGCTGATGGCGACGTCTTGCGTGTCGGTCATGTCATTATCCTTGCTGTGTCGGGTCGGTCGCATCGCGCAACCCGTCGCCGATGAAATTGACGCTCAGCACGAACAGCGAAATCACCGTTCCGACAGGCAGCCAGATCCACCAATTGTTCTGCAGCACGCGCAGGTCCTGCGCGACATTGAGGATGTTGCCCCAGGTCGGCAGCGACAGCGGCACGCCAAGCCCGAGGAACGACAGCCCGGCTTCCTGCAGGATGAAGGCCGCCGTGCTGAGCGTAATGTTGACCATGATCGGGCCCAGAGCGTTGGGCAGCATGTGCTTGTAGGCAATCAGCGGGCGGCTGAGCCCGAAGCTGCGCAGGGCCAGCACATATTCCTCTTCACGCAGGCTCAGCATGCGGGCACGCGACAGACGATAAATACCGCCCCAGCCGGTGAGGGTGAAGATGATGATCAGGTTGAGCAGCGACTGGCCCAGGATCGACACCAGCAGCAGCACCAGAATGATCTGCGGGAAGGCCATGAAGATTTCCGAGACGCGCATCGCCAGCGCATCGAGCCAACCGCCGACATAGCCGGTGTAAACCCCGATCACCACGCCAAGCGCCGCCGACAGGATAGCGCTGCCGAGCCCGACAAGGATCGAGATGCGGCCGCCATAGAGCACGCGGGCGAACAGGTCGCGCCCGGTGCGGTCCGTACCGAACCAATGCTCCCAGGATGGCGCCTGCAGGATCGCCCGCAGGTCGATCTTTTGCGGGTCATAGGGCGTCAGCAGCGGCGCACAGATCGACGCCAGCACGATGATCGTGAAGATGATCAGCCCGATCAGCGCGAGCCTGTTGTTCTTGAACTTGTTGAAGAAGCGCGAGCCGCCAGCGGAGCGGGCAAGACCGGCCTCTTCAAGGGCGCGGATCTTGTCGAACTGGCTATCGAGGCGGGTGCGTTTGGCGAGTTTGATATTGGTGGTCATGCTGATCAGTCTCCCAGCCGGACGCGTGGATCGATAACGGCGGTCAGCACGTCAACGATGAGGCTGGCGACGAGCACGGTCATCACCGAGAGCAAAGCGATGGTCATCACCACGGGATAATCCTGGCCACGCACCGCCGAGATGAACTCGTTGCCGATGCCGGGCCACTGGAACACCTGCTCGATGATCACCGAACCGCCGAGCAGAACCGGCAGGCGGAAGCCGATCAGCACGACCACCGGGGTCAACGCGACGCGGAACCCGTGCAGCAGATTGACCCGCCACTCCGGAATGCCCTTGCTGCGGGCGGTCTTGATGAAATCCTTGCTGAGCGCATCGAGCATGGAGGAGCGCGCATAGCGCATCACGCCGGCCGTCAGCATGATCGAGAGCACCGAAGCGGGCATGATCAGATGCGGCAGGCGATCCCAGAACGTCACATAGCCCGGCATCATGCGGCCGCCGACCGGCAGCCAGCCAAGGTTGAGACCAAAAATCAGGATGGCCACGAGGCCGAAGAAAAACTCGGGCACCGAGACGCCCAGCATACCCACGACAGTGAGCGCGCTATCGGTCTTGCTGCCGCGCTTGAGCGCGCTGATGACGCCAAGCAGCGAACCCAGAATAGTCGAGAGCACAAGGGCCGCGACCGACAGCTCGAGCGTCGCCGGCAAACGGTCCGACAGGATGCGACCGATGGGCACGCCGCCGCTGGTGGAGTAGCCGAAATTGCCCTGCAACAGGCTAGACAGCCAAATCCAGAACCGCACGATGAACGGCTGGCCAAGGCCCAGCGCTTCGCGCATCTCTGCGAGCTGGGCGGGGTCCATGCTGCTGAGAGCATCTGGACTGATCATGAAGGAAACGGCATCACCCGGCGTCATTTCCAGTCCGAGATAGACCAGAAAACAGATCACCAAAGCCATGGGAATAAGGATCAGGACGCGCCTGATAATATAGGTCAGCATGAATACCTCGCTGGCGCGGTCCGACAGACGAGATGCCGCGCGCGCAGGCGCGGCATCTCCAGATTATCGAGCGATTATTTCGCCGGGTGCGGGAACTGGTTGATCCAGATCATGCGGGTGTACGGGATATCGATCGGCTTGACCGTCATGTAGCTGAGGCCTTCAAGGCCCGGCACGTCGCCAGCCGACTTGGTGTAGCCGAAGTCGGCCTTGCCAGCGGTCGCGTTCACCAGAAGGTTGCCGTCATTGTCGCCCGATGGACGTGCAATGATCTGCTCGATCTTGGGTGCACCACCATGATAGGCCGCAAAAGGCACCAGCGTGGTGTAGTCATTCATGCGCACTTCATCGATCATGAACGGACCCGAGCCGATTGGCTTCTGCCAGTATGCCGACTGCTGCAGTTCAACCGGATTGACGCCAGCAAACTGTGCCTTTGGCAGTGGTGCAAACTGGCTGAAGCTCAGCAGAACGTTCGGATCGATGTGATCGAACTTGAGCTTGACCGTATTGCCCTCGACAGAGACGCCCGAGACGTGATCGGCAGCGCCGGTCTGGAAAGCTTCAGAGCCGTCGATGGCCTTGAAGGTCGCCATCAGCACCGGATGGGTGATCGGGAACTTCAGCGCAGCTTCGATGCTCCAGGCCAGATCGTCGGCCGTCAGCGGTGTGCCGTCATGCCAGGTCAGGCCGTCCTTGAGCGTGAAGCTGACATCGAGGCCGTCTTCGCTGACCGAATAGCTCTCGGCCAGCTCACCGCCGATTGGCGTTAGGTTGCCATCAGCTTCAAGAACGGTGTCGAAGGCGAACTTGCTGTGCACCCAGATGCCAAGGTTCTGCCATGGCACTTCAAAGAACTGCGCTGGGGCAGCGTTGGTGTAGAGGACATTCTTGCCGTCCGCCGTCGGATCGACCGTCCAGTTCTGCACATCCCAGTTGTAGTTGTACTGCTCGTTGCCATAAGGCGCGCCGTTGCGGTGCAAACGGTTGCTCTCGTAGGTGTAGAGCTGCTGGTAGTAGAGCGGGATGATGTAGGCGTTCTTGTTGATGACGCGTTCCATCTGATGATAGCCCTCACGCTGGACTTCCGGGTCCGTCGTGCTGTTCACCTGGGCAACCAGATCGTTCATCTCAGGAACGTTTGGAATGGTCGGCATCAAGCCGTAACCGAACTGGTTGAAATATTCCTGCAGGGCCAGCGCAGCGCGGGCACCATAGAGGATATCCCACTTCACACCGGACGGACCGGCCACAGGATCGGCTGGCAGTGCTGTGATCTGTGGACCGACATCGCCTTCCAGCATGCGGTAGTTCATCGAAATACCCACGTCGGCCAGATAGGCCTGCATGGTCGCCATCAGGTCAGCGGTGCCCTGATCGGCGTAGTAATAGACAACGTCCAGCTCGCGGCTCGAATCCCAGCCGGCTTCGGCCAGAAGTTCACGCGCCTTGTCTGGATTGTAATCGTAGCGTTCCAGATCGTCTGGCTTGTTTGGTCCGTCTGGCAAGAGGCCGACGGCGCGAATGGCATTTCCCTCAAACAGCGTCTCGACAATCGTGTCCATGTCGATGGCGTAGGCGATAGCCTGACGCACGCGTGGATCAGAAAGCGGATTGCTGTTGATCGCCTGAGCCCAGGCACTCCCGATTGCAGTTGTCGACAGCAGCAGCGCCGTGCCGAGCATGAGCAATTTCTTCATTTTCGTTCCCCTTAATTGCATCAATTGTTTTCGTCTAACGCGATCCGCACCCCTCGCTGCGCAGACCCCGGACCAGCCCCAATGGCGCCGGAAATAAACCGATGAATTCCTCCCCTAGTCGCTCATTGAAGTTGTCGATGCGCGCCCGCCCACCGGGGTCAGCGCGTTGTGGACGTAAACCGTGTAATTGCGCGTCAGGTGACGGGTCAGCGCCGCAACAGCCGCATCGGCATCCTTGGCCACCAGCGCCTGCGTGATGGCCTTGTGCTCATCATTGATCCGCCGATTGTGCCCCTGCACATCCGGCGGCGCCGCCCTGCCCCGCATAAGGCGATCAACAAACGTGTCGTGCAATGCGACGAAAATCGGATTGCCAGGAATTTCGGCCAGCACACGGTGAAACAACACGTCGGCATTGCGGAACGCGGTGGCATCGTCGATGGCGGCATCGCCAGCCTCGATCGCCGCGATCAACCGCGCGATCTGCGCCGTTGTCACATGCTGGGCGGCATAGCGAACCATGCTGGTTTCCAGAAACAGCCGCGCTTGCTCAAGATGAGCCATGCCCTCGCCGTCGCGAAAGAAATAGCCCACAGCCTCAGCCGCGCCCGCCATCACATGCGACAAGGTCGGCGCCAGAACGCGCGGCCGAAACCCCTTCTGCTGCGAGATCAGGTTCATCGCCTCAAGCGTCGTCAGCGCTTCCCGCACAGCGGTCCGCCCGACGTTGAACCGGACGCATAGATCACGTTCCGATGGGATCATATCTCCCGGTTGCAGCACCCCGGAATGCACGTCTTCTGCAATGAGTCTTGCGATTTCAGCACCGTCGACCGCCGCCATGTCACCCTCCAGCGAAGTAGCGCCGGACTGTAACCACAGTCCACCATTTGGTGTCAAATTCCTATTTTTTGGTCGACCAAAAATAGAATCAACATCTCCAAAGGCTGTGAATCGTGGCGATGTGTGCGCCGCAATGCTCATGCTCAATCACCCTCCTTCACAGCCATTTTGCGCAAAGCCGACCAATCCGACTCGCCAGCAGAATTCAGTTCCCATAAACACGTGGACAGCAGACGTTTCTTCCCCAAAACTCCTGCCCGTGCCTTGTTGACACCCTAAGATATCTCATTAACATAACAACATACCTTTTAAAGGTGTCAAGCGGCAATCATCGGCCGTCTTGGAAGGGGGAGGGTTTATGCATAAGGTCTTGGTCATAGGCACCGGCGGTATCGGTAAGCGGCACCTGATCGGCTATTCGCAGACAGGTCGCGCGACGCTTTCGATTGTCGAGCCCGATCTGGGTCGACGCGGACAGGCGGTCGAGCAGTTCGAAATCGACCAAAGATTCGGCAAGCTTGAAGAGGCGGATCTGAGCCAGTTCGACCTGGCCGTCATCTGCGCGCCGGGCCATGTGCACGTGCCAATCATGCAGGCCTGCGCCAAGGCGCGCCTGCCCTTCATGGTGGAAAAGCCACTGTCGGTGACCATGGATGGCGTCGATGCCGCCCTCGCCGCCGTTGCCGAAACCGGCATTCTGGCGCGCGTTGGCTATATCCGCCGCGTCGCTCCTGAAGTGCTGGCGCTGCGCGAGCAGATTGCCGCCGGCAAGATCGGCGACCTGCGTCTGGCCTATCTCAATTCCAGCCAGGAATTCCCCAAATACCGCCCCGACTTCCAGCGCACCTATTATGCGCGCCCCGAAATGGGCGGCGGCGCCATTTTGGATGCGGCCAGTCACCTGTTCGACCTGCTGATCTGGCTGATGGGGCGTCCAGTCTCGGTCGCCGCCATGTATGACCGACTGGTTCTGCAGGGCACTGAGACCGAGGACACATGCCTGGTCACCATCCACTTTGAAAGCGGCGCCATGGCCAATGTGACGGTCAATCAGTTCCAGAAGCGCAATACCGCGCAATTCGAGTTCATCGGCACCGATGGCAATCTGATGCTGGAGCACTCCGTGTTGCAGTTCGGCGATACCGACGCCAAGGCCTGGGCCGAAAGCCGCGACTATATGGATGGACTGGTGCCCACCGAGGCCCATCAGGCGCGCTTCACCATTCAGGCCAATGCCATGCTCGACGCGCTCGAAGGCAAGCCATGCCATCTGGCGACGCTGGAAGAGGCGCGGCAGAACCTGCAGGTGGCTCTTGCCGCCAAGCAGTCATGGACCGACAAAACCATCGTCACCATTGCAGCCTAAGGGGGCAAACAGTGTTCGAACTCACAGGCAAAACCGTCCTAGTCGCAGGCGGCGCGGGCTTTCTGGGCACGCCGGTTTGCGAGGCCGTCGTCCGCCTCGGCGGCAGGGTGTTCATCGCGGACATCAATGAGGAGCGTTTGGAGCAGTCGCTGGCCACGGTCCGCGCCATTGCTGGCGCCGATAAGGCGGATGGCGCACGGCTTGATATTGGCGACGAGGCCTCGATCAGCGCAACCGTCGCAGCCTGCACCAAGGCCTTCGGCGTTTATGACGGCCTCGTCAACGCCACCTTCGGCTCCACCGGCAAGCGCTTTGACGATCTGACGGCGGAAGACTTCGACCGCACCAATCGCCTCAACCTGACCGGCTCGTTCCTGTTGGCCCGCCAGTCGGCCGCCCAGATGAGCGGGCCCGGCAGCATCGTCATGTATGCCTCGATGTATGGCGTGGTTGCCCCCAACCCCGCCAACTACCCCGAAGGCATGGCCCCCAACCCCATCGAATATGGTGCAGGCAAAGCCGGCATGATCCAGATGGTGCGCTATATGGCGGGCCATTTCGGTCCGCGCGGCATTCGGGTCAATGCGGTGGCCCCCGGTCCCTACCCGCACGCCGCGACCGTCGCTGGCTCCGACGAATTCAGCAACAATCTGCGCCGCGCCACCATGCTTGGCCGGTTGGGCGAGGCCCACGAAACGGCCGGCCCCGTCGCGTTCCTGCTGTCAGATGCGGCCAGTTACATCACTGGCCATGTTCTCAATGTCGATGGCGGCTGGACCGCGTGGTGAGTGAAATGAGCCGTTTCCCCCTGGGCGACAAAGAGCTGAAGCTGGGCATGCTGGGCATGGTGGAGGGCAATGGCCATCCCTTTTCCTGGAGCATCATTTTCAACGGCAGCTATGACCCTGATGCGCTGGCAAAATGCCCCTACCCGGCCATCAAGGACTATATCGGCAAGCAGCCGGCCTCGACGCTGGGCATTCCCGGCGCCAAGGTCACCCATGTCTGGACCGATAACCCCGCCGACGCCGTGTCGGTCGCTGCCGTCGCCAATATCCCCAATGTCGTAGCGCGCGCCGAAGACGTGATCGGCCATGTCGATGCCGTGCTGGTGGCCACCGACAAGGGGCACGAGCACGTCGAGCGCTGCCGCCCGTTTGTCGAAGCGGGCATTCCCATCTTCGTCGACAAACCGCTCTGCACCAGCGCGGAAGACCTCGCGACCTTTTCCAAGTGGGTTGACGAGGGCAAGGCCATCATCAGCTCGTCGGCCATGCGCTATTGCAAGGAGTTCGAGCCCTACCACAACGGCGCCACGCACGAATTCGGCGAGCTGCGCCATATCAGCATGACCATGGTCAAGAGCTGGGAAGCCTATGGCATCCACGCGCTCGAAGCGGTTTATCCCATTGTCGGACCCGGCTTTGTCTCGGTGCAGAACATTGGCGATGACAAGACCAATATCGTCCATCTGCGCCATCGCAGCGGCACCGAAATCACGCTGTCGGTGATCTCAGATCTCTATGGCGGGTTCGGACTGATGACGCTGGCCGGCACCCGTGCCAATGCCCAGCTCAAGTTCTTCGACAACTACTATTCGTTCAAGAAGCAGCTCGAGTCCTATGTCGGCTATCTGCGCACCGGCGTGCCGCCTGTGCCGTGGAGCGAGACGGTCGAGCTGATGCAGCTGGTGATTGCCGGCCTCGATAGCCGCGCCCAGGGCGGCGCCAAGATTTACCTCAACGAGAAGCACTGACCATGGCCGTCCTCGACACATTTTCCCTCAAGGGCAAGGTCGCCCTCGTCACCGGCGGCGCGGGTCTTTATGGCCGCCAGATCGTGGCTGCCCTGGCCGAAGCCGGTGCCACCACTTTCCTTGCCGCACGCGACCAGACCAAGCTCGAAGCCGTCGCCGCTGAAGAACGCGCTCTGGGTCGCGACGTGACAGCCCTGTCGCTCGACCTGTCGTCCGACGCCTCCATCGAGGCCCTGCACAAGACCGTCATCGAGCGTGCCGGTCGCGTCGATGTGCTGGTCAACAATGCCGTCACCCGTTCGGCCCTTTCCGGCTGGGGGCACGATCTCGACGCGTTCGACCAGAGCCTGCGCGTCAATGCCTCGGCCCTGTTCAAGATCACCCATCTGTTCGGCCAGACCATGCGCGCCCAGCGCTCGGGTTCGGTGATCAATATCGGCTCGATGATGGGCATGGTCGGCGTCGAAATGGCCAACTATGCCGGCACCGACATGACGCCTGACCCGTCCCCGATCTACCACTACGAGAAGGGCGGCATGGTCAATTTCACCCGTTGGGCCGCCAGTATCTTAGGCGCCGACAATGTGCGGGTGAACTGCCTGTCTCCCGGCGGCTTCTTCAACGGCCAGCCTGAGCAGTTCGTGAAGAACTACAACGCCCGCACCCAGCTCGGCCGCATGGCCAATGACACCGATCTCAAGGGCGCCATCGTCTTTCTGGCGTCAGACGCCTCCGCATACGTCACCGGCGTCAACCTGCCCATCGATGGCGGTTACACGGCCAAATAGTCTTTTCCGGAACAATCATCATGACCGACAAGCAAGCCTACTCCGCCACCCCCGCCACCAAATATCGCATGCGCCCCAGCCGTGTGCTGCGTACCATCGCTGCAGGTGGCGTGGCCAAGGTGCTCAAGCTCAATACCTATGACACCAAGGTCGCCGAGATTTTCGCGCAGTCCCAGCCGGACGCGCTGTGGCTCTGCATGGAACATACCTCGTCCAATTACGAGCAGATAGAAAACCAGATCCGCGCCGCCAAGATCTATGACGTCGACGCTGTCGTCCGTGTCGGTCGCGGCAGCTATAGCGACTATATCCGCAGCCTTGAGATGGACGCGGCCGGCCTAATCGTGCCGCATGTGATGAACGCTGCCGACGCCCTCGCGGTGCGCGATATGACCAAGTTCGCCCCGCTCGGCCGCCGCGCCGTCGATGGCGGCAATAACGACGCCCAGTTCACCCGCGTCGGCTTCCTCGACTATCTCGAGACCGCCAACAAGGAACGCTTCGTCTGCCACCAGATCGAAGACCCCGAGGCGCTCGACCAGATCGAAGCCATCGCCGAAATCGACGGCGTCGATTGCCTGTTCTTCGGCCCCGGCGACTATTCGGTGGCGCTGGGCATTCCCGGCCAGATCCAGGCGCCCGAGATTACCAAAGTGCGTGAACGCGTGGCCGAAGTCGCCCGCAAGCACGGCAAAATTGCCGCCACCGTCGCCGGCAAGGCCAACCTCAAGGACTATGTCTCGATGGGCTACAACATGCTCAGCGTCGGTGCCGACGTGGTGGCGCTCGCCACCTATGCCGACGACATGATGGCCGCGTTCGAGCAGATCTAGGACACTTCACGATGGACATTTCCAGCATTCGCCAAACCATTCTCGATGGCCGCACCAAGGGCATTCCGGGGACTACCGAACCCTTTGCCCTGGAGCAGATTGCCGAAAAAGGCTGGAATGTCCTGAACGAAGACCTGCCACTGCCGCTGATGGTGCTCAAGCGCTCTGCGCTTGACGCCAATGCACAGATTTTTGGCCGCTACCTGGCGGAACACGGCCTCTCCCTCGCACCCCACGGCAAGACGACGATGAGCCCGCAGCTGTTTGCCGAGCAATTGGCCAACGGCGCCTGGGGGTTGACCGCGGCGACGGTCAACCAGGTGCAGGTGATGCGCCACTATGGCGTGCCCCGTGTCGTGCTGGCCAACCAGCTGCTGGGCAAGACCCACCTCCACACCATCGATGCCGAGATCAACGCGGCAGACGATTTCAGCTTCTATTGCTTCGTGGATTCGGTTGCCCAGTTGCAGAATATGCAGCGCCATCTCGGCGGCGTACCGCTCCTGCGCCCCATCCGCCTTTTGATCGAGGTAGGGGCCGCTGGTGGCCGCACCGGACTGCGCACCAAGGCCGAAGCCGCCGCACTGGCTGAAGCCATCGGCAATGCCGACCAGAGCCAGTTCCGCTTTGCCGGCGTTGCCGCCTTTGAAGGCGTGGTGCCGGGCATCGACAAGACCCCGTCCCTGGTGAGCGACTTTGCCGACCTCGTCGTCGACATTGCCCGCGCCCTGCCCACCTCGCTCTATGCCGGGCTCGATGAGTTCCTGCTCAGCGGCGGCGGCTCCGCCTATTTCGATCTGGTTGCCGAGCGCTTCAAAAGCATCGACCTGAATGTGCCAGTGCGCGTGCTGCTGCGCAGCGGCTGCTACATCACCAATGACCATGGCAGCTATCAAAGCGCGCAGAACCAGGCGAAGGCCGATCCCAAGCGCTCGTGGAAATCCGACCTGATACCGGCACTTGAAGCCTGGGCCTATGTGCAATCGACGCCCGAGCCGGGCCTTGCCTTTCTCAGCATGGGCAAGCGCGACATTCCCTATGACGGCGGGCTGCCTGTGCCGCTCAAGCTCTATCGTCCAGGGGTTGGCTTCCTGCCTGTGGGGCAAGCCGAAATCTTCGCCACCAATGACCAGCATGCCTATGTGCGGCTGGGCGCCGACACAGACTGGCAGGTCGGTGACATGGTGGCTTCGGGTATTTCCCACCCCTGCACTGCCTTCGACAAATGGCGGTTCATCCCGGTAATCGACGACAATTATGCCGTGATCGACGGCGTGCTGACCTTCTTCTGATATCTCCAGCAAGGCGAATGCGGTGAGCAAGACTGTACTTTTCGGCGGACTCTTTCACGAGACCCACACTTTCCTGAGCCAGACCACGACCGTCGCCGATTTCGAGGCCGTGGCGCTGCATCGGGGGCAGGACGCGATCACGGCCAATCTTGGCAATGCCTCCCCCAGCGACGGCTTCCTGTCCTATGCGCTGGAACAGGGCTGGACCATCCTGCCCACAATCCAGATGGCGGCCATGCCCGGTGGCAAGGCTGCTGATGCGGCGGTCACATTGTTCCGCGACGCCTTCTTTGCCGGGCTGGCGCAGCATATGGACCAGCTCGACGGCATCTACCTGGTGCTGCACGGCGCCATGGTGAGCCAGAGCTCGGACGACGTCGAAGGTGAATTGCTGGCCGACATTCGGGCCGCTCTGCGCAAGGCCGGTCGCGATATCCCGGTTGTTGCCGTGCTCGATCTGCATGCCAATGTCTCCCACGCCATGGTCGACAACAGCACCGCCCTGCGCGCCTATCGCGAAAACCCGCATAGCGATGCCCGCGACGCTGCCGTCGCCGCCGCAGTACTGCTGGGCCAAAGCATGGATGGCCTCGCCATGGCGCAGGTGCACCTGCCGACACGCCACGTGCTGCCGCCAACCGGCGTTGGCTCGGCCAGCAATCCGATGAAGGCCGTGCTGGCCGCCGCCCGCGCCATTGAGGCCCGCGATCCCGCCATCCTCAATATCAATGTCATGGCGGGTTACGCCTATTCCGACATTGCCGATTGCGGCTTCAGCCTGTCCTGCGTCACCACGGGCGACATAGCAAAAGCCTCCACATACCTCAGCGATCTCGCCGCCCTGCTGGAAACCCACCTGGCGGAGGGCTATCCGCTGGAGGATGACCTCGCCACAGCGCTTAGGCGCGCAGATGCCCTGCCCGATGGGCGTGGACCGATCCTTTTGATCGAAGCCGCTGACAATATCGGCGGCGGCACACCCGGCGATGCGACGGGCGTGCTTGGACCCTTATTGGCAGCTGGCCGCATGGGCGTCATGGCGGCGATTGCCGACGAGGATGCCGTCAAAAGCTGTGTTGCAGCGGGCATCGGTGGCACGATTGATATCGCCATTGGCGCCAAGACCGACCGCCATCACGGCGAGCCGGTGCAGTTTCGCGGCATTGTGCGCAACCTGACAGATGGCCACTTCGAGCTTGAAAACCCGAAGTCGCACCTGGCCTCGATGGTCGGCACCCATGCCGATATGGGCCCCTGCGCCGTGATCGAAAACGAACAGGCTATCATCCTGCTCTCGACCCGAAAAATGCCGCCCATGGATATCGGGCAGCTGCATTCGCAGGGGATGAAACCCGCCGAGGCCAGCTACATCGTGGTCAAGGCCGCCGTGTCCCACCGCGATGCCTATGACCCGATCGCGCGGGCGAGCTTTTATGTCGACAGCCCGGGCCTGTGCACCAGCAATCTCAAGCGGCTGCCCTATTCCAAGCTCAACAATAAAAGCATCGCCCTCGATTGAGGTGACGGGAGGCCATAATGACGGAGCGCGGGGGGAGACGCGACGTAGAGCGAAGGGCACGACGACATGCACCGGCATGCCGTCGCGCCACGTGCCCGTCAGATCTTGTTGGCCGCCCGCAAATCCGCCTGCAGCTTGGCCTGATAGGCGGCCTTGGCCACCTCATCGACCTTGGCGCTGACTCCGAAATAAACAAAGCCCAACGCTCGCCGCGCCCGCGTTCTGGACTGGTTGGCGCCCGCCCAATGCACCGTCTTAGAGTGGTGCATCAGCAAGGTGCCGGCATCGCCCGGAAACGCCGCCGTATTGGCCTTGTCCTGCGCCGTGCCAAAATCGGTGATCCCCTGCGAAAAACCAAGGATTTCCGAGCGCCCATGCGGGCGATACCCCTCGGCCAGGTGCGAACCGGTCACGTAGTGGATGCAGCCGTTTTCCTCATCGACTGGCTCCAGTGCCAGCCAGCCCGTCACGGCGGCGGGCGGGTTGAAGTGGAAATAGTAGCCGTCCTGATGTGGCGGGGTGGGCTTGCCGATCCCGGCGGGCTTGTTGAAGTATTCCAGGTTGACCGCGCGCACTGGCTCACCCAGCGCCATTTCGGCCAGATCGTGGATTTCGGCGGCCTCCAGCAGCACGCGGAAATACTCGTCATAGGCCTGCATGTTCTGCATCTGCTTGAGCGAGGTTCGGTCCGCCTTGTCTTCGTAGAAGGCCTCGGTTTCCTTCATCTTCGGCAACGCCTCGATCAGGTAGCGGTCAAACTCCCGATTGATCTCGGCCATTTTGGCGGCATCGAACAGCGGGCGGATGGCGATGTAGCCGTCCCGGTCAAAATCCTGCTTCAGGCTGCTCATCGGCTTGGCCATGGATTGGCTCATCGTCTCTCTCCCTGTGCGCTGGCCTCCAAGGGCCTCACCCCATCAAAGGCCAAGCCAGACGCATCGTCTTGTGATGAGTACGACGCAAAACAAGGAATTCCGATTGGCGCGCCATCGGGACGATGGCCCCGCGCAACGAAGTCTGCTGGTGTCGCCGCATGACCCCGCTGCCCGGACCCGAGAGCATCATACTGAAGGAACACCGCCTCGGTCGGTTTGATCGACGCATGCCAATTGGGCCCGCCCAATGGGCGTTTCATGACCTTTTGTGGATTCACGAGGGCAGCGTCAGCCTCCACTTTGAGGGGCTGGAGCAAAGCCTTGTCCTGACAGCGCCAACCGGCGTGCTGATCCTGCCCGGCACAGCCTTTTCCGGTGGCGCGATCAAGAGCTATGCCACGGCATCGATCTGCCATTTCATCGCCGATCATCCGGCAGGACCCGGTTTTCTGGTGCCCAATCCCGGCGAGGAACTGCACATTCAAAACCTGCTGCGTCTGAGCCTGGAGCTGGCGCGAAAGCCGGACGAGGCCAATGCGATGCGGCGCAAGCGCCTGCTGCTTGCCATTCTCGATTGTTTCGGCCCGCCTTCAGCGGTGAGCCAGCCCGTGGCCTCCTCGCAGAACGAGCGCCTGGCGATGGCCTGGCAACAGGCCGATACGTCCCTGCGCAAAATGCGAACGCTCAGCGATGTGGCGGCCCTGATCGGCGTCCATGAAAGCGCCCTGCGCTCGATGCACCGCAATGTGCATCAGACTTCAGCCGGAACCTATCTGCGTGAGCTGCGCCTCAAGCGCGCCGAGGAGCTGTTGGCCACCACCGGCTATACCGTCAGGGAAGTCGCGCGGCTTGTCGGCTATGGCCACGCCGAAACACTCAATTCCGCTTTCCTGAAAAGTCGGGGCCGCACGCCCGGACAATTTCGACACTGGTCCAATCCCTTTGCCTGAGGACACTATGCGTCTGCTCGACACTGTTACTATCTACGCCAACCCTGCCCCACTGCTGGTCAGCCGGCAGGCGATGTTTCCGGGCCTCGTTCGTCTGGACAATGGCGAGCTGATCGCCATGTTTTCCATCGGCCAGGCCTTCGACGCCGCCGACACCCGCGCCCATGTCAGCCGCAGCACCGACAACGGAAAAACCTGGTCGGCTGCAACGCCGCTGCATGACGCGACAGGCGCGGCTCTGGAGTCAGAAACCTTCAAGCCGCTGCTGCTGGCCGATGGCACCATCCTCGCCACCGGCTATGTCTTTGTGCGGCCCGACGCGCTTACCCCCATCGTCGATCCCGAGACGCTCGAAGTCCTGCCACTGCACAACAAACACGCGCGTTCGACCGATGGCGGGCTGAGCTGGACCGTGCCGGAGCGCTTCGAAGTCGATGGCCGGGGCCTCGAGCTCTCTGGCCCCTGCATCCAGCTTGCCTCCGGCCGTATTATCGGCGCTGCGCCACCGTTTCACCTCGGCGCGGATGGGCATACCGGTTGGATCATCGCCAGCGATGATAATGGCCAGAGCTGGTACAAGCTCTCCGAGTTCTTCGCCTCCCCCGCCGGCAATGTCTCTGCCTGGGAAAGCCGACTTTGCGAGTATGCGCCAGGCAAGGTCGCGGTCCTGTTCTGGGCCTATGACAACGCCACGGGCACCAACCTCAACAATCACCTCGTCCTGTCCGATAATGGCGGGGCCTCCTTCGGCACAGCGATCGACACCGGCATTCACGGGCAGGCATCCAACCTCGTGCCGCTCGATGCTAACAGTCTGCTAACCATTCACGCCCATCGCGAACAGCCTGTGGGTCTCGTGGTCAGGCGCATCGCGCTGGGCGAAACCGGCATCGCCGTGCAGGAAACACTCGATCTGTTCTCCAATAATGCCATGGCCAGCAACAGCGCCGACATCGCCCAGCAGTTCGGCAGCCTCAAATTCGGCCAACCTTCCCTGCTGCCATTGGGCGGGGGCGAGTACCTCGCCGTCTGCTGGCAGCTCGAGAATTCTCAGCACATTATCAAAGGCTTCCGCCTTACACTTTGATTGCAAAGGCCCTGCGGGGCCGCAACATTCCGGACAGAACCATGGCCAGCGCTGAACTCAGCGACTACGACAAGCTCAAGCGCATTCCATTCCTCTATGGCTACTCCGTCCTGACCGCGACCGCGGTGATGTGCACGGTCGGGGCGCCACTGGTGCTGTTTGCGGCGGAGCTCGGCGTCGACAAGGATCGCATCGGCCTGATCGGCGGCATTCTGCCGTTCTTTCAGGTGCTTGGCGTTGCCTTCCTACCGCTGATCATGCGGTTTGGCGCGCGCAACGTTGCTGCTTCCGCCCTGATTGCCCGCTATCTCTTTGTTCTGCTGTTCCTTTTGGCGCCGATGTTCGCCAACTCGCCGGACACGGTTTTCGCACTGCTGTTCGCGGCCATGGCCGCCTATGGGCTCTGCCGAACGCTGTCGGAAGCGGCAGCGGTGCCGTGGTCGCAGGAATTCATGCCCAAGCTCATTCGCGGCCAGATCACGGGCCGTCTCGCCTTGGCCTACCTCCCGGTGGCACTCATCGTCTCCTTCCTGATCCAGCTCTGGCTGGATGGGCACCAGGGGATCGAACGGTTCTTCCCGGTCTTCGTTGTCGGTATTGTCATAGGCATTTTGGGAGCGCTGAGCCTCTATGGTCTCGGCGGCGGCAGGCCCCGGCCGGACGCCCGCAAGGGCCTCGACTCCATCCGCGCGCTGTCCGATCCGATCCGCGATGGCAACTTCCGGGCGTTCCTGTTTTCGTCGGGCACCCAATATCTGGTGTTCTCGGCACTGAACATTTTCCTGCTGCTGTTCTTCCGCGAACGGCTGGGTATTTCCAGCGGTCAGCTGGTGCTGATGTCGGCGCTGATCCCCGTCGGCGGCGCAGCCGGCAGCATGGCCGCGGGCTGGTTCGTTGACCGCTACGGCACACGCGCCATCCGCGTGACGCTGCAGAGCCTTCAGGTGCTGCTGATGCTCGCCCTGCCCTTCGCCCACAAGGATATGCCGGGCCTGGAGCTGGCCGTGGGCGCGACCTTCTTCGCCATCGGCATGCTGCTGCAGGGGAGCATGGCGGCAGGCAATATCTATATGCTCAACTACGTCCCACCTGAGCGCCGCGAGAGCTACATGGCTCTGGCCTATAGCAGCGACGGCATCTTTGGCGGCGGGCTGACCTTCCTCGCTGGCGTTCTGCTGCAGCAGCTGGAGGCCAATGGCCTCGTCATCGGCACCGCGCACTTTGGCGGCTACGAGGTCTTCTTCGTTATCTGCGCGCTGCTGATTGTCGCGTCAGCAGTGTCGTTTGCGATGCTGACTGAAGATGGCGCAACGGGTGTCCGTGACTTCCTTGGGCAATTCTACTCCGGCAATCCGCTCCGCGCGTTCTGGGGCATCAACCGCGTCGGCAGCCTCACCTCTGAAGAGCGGCGTCGCGACCTGGCCTATGGCTTTGGCGGCATTGGCAGCACGCTGGCCAAGGAAGAGCTGATCGCCTCGTTGGCCGATCCAAGCTTTGATGTACGACATGAGGCTATCCGGGCGCTGGGCCGCCTGCCCCACAATGCGACCGTGGTGCGCGCGCTGGAGAGCATGCTCGACTATGATGGTCTGATCGAGCTGCAATATGCCGCTCTCGACTCCCTTGGGCAGATCGGGGCACGGCAAAGTGGGCCCAAGCTGGCACGCTTTCTCGACGATCCCAATCCCCTGCTGCGCGCGCGCGCCATGCGCAGCCTTGGCGATATCCGCGACCACAACTATCTGCGCGACATCCGCCTGCTGCTGGTGCGCGATAAGGAAGTGGACTGCCGCCTCGCCGCAGCGTCAGCGCTTGGCAAGTTTCAGGACCGCGAAAGCCTGGGCAATCTGCTGCTGGTCTATCGAGAGCAGGCAACAGACGAGCTGAGCATGGCGGGCGAACCCCGCAGCAAAGTGGTCCTGCTGGCGATCTCGAAAGTGTTGGGGATCGAGGCGCGGTTCTCGCGAAACTGGCGGCGCGAAGAAAAGCTCTCAGGCTATCGCCTGCCCGAGCTTTTGGCACGCATCGCCACCAGCCTGCCTCGTCACGCCGGAGAGATGGTAGAGCAACGCCGTCGCAATCTGCTGAGAGCAGCGAGCGAATTGGGCACCGGCAGCACCAGCGAGAGCTTTACGGCCCTGCAGGCTCTGCGGCCCGATATTGCCGCGCATAACCACGCAGACACGGCGCTTGTGCTGCAATTGATGGACGCTACGGCCGATATCATGGAGCCACATCGGGCGCTGATGATCCTGCTCTGCGTAGCAATCGAAAAGGTGCTGCGCGCCGCCTGAGGCCAGGGGAACAAAAAAGACAGGCCCGCCGAATAGGCTGGCCTGTCGCAAAGGCCCCGTCAGACGGCCTGTTTGCCGGGCCAGTTGGCGAGGAGCTGGGCCGATTTTTCGGCTTCGCGCGCCAGCGCAGGGTCCTTGAAGATCTTCATGACGCAGCGCGGCTCGGTGCGGCTGATCATGTCGTAGACCAGGTGATAGCCGGTCTTGTCCATGATCGGCCCGATCCAGCCAGCGCAGTGATCGCAATAGCGCTTCATCGGCTCGGCGTCGTTGTCCATCGCCTTGGTGAGGCTGGGACAGACGTGCATCTGCAGCTCGAGATGGTTCTCATCGACCATCAGATCGAGCTCGCAGTTTTCCTCATCCTTGATGACAGACCAGTACTCATGCATTCCCTCGAAGCCCTTGGTCTGGATCAGATCAAGGATGTGCCGTTCCTGGTTCTTGCTGATTTCCAGCCAGTACAGGTCCAGCTCATGCTGCCCAAGCGTTTCGATGTACTTGAACACCTCATTGTAGAACCGCGTGAAGTGATCGCTGGGAATCAAGCGCGCCTCCTGATGACCTGGCGGCATGCGCCCGGCCCGGTGATTTCGGTGGTGATGGCAAAGGGCGTGCCCTCGGCAATCGCCTCATTGGTCTTGGTCGTCTGATCGCAAAAGTGGGGTGAAACGCTTGGCGCGATCTTGGCAACGTGGTGATAGGCCGTGCAGCGGCGGACCGTCAGAACGATCTCGTCATCCCCCACCGCAATGTCGTAGTCCGCGCCCTCGCGGTCAAAGAAATGCTTCCAGTGTCGCGCCATCTCGTTGGGATCGTTGTCCGCAAGGTGCTGATGCAGATCGCGATAGACGTCCTTGCCGACCCGCGCAAAAATCTCGTGCAGCACACCAACGCCATAGCGCGCGACGATGAAATCGATCGTCGTGTTGACGGCGCCGTGGAAGTCGAGATGGACATTGCCATCTTCCTGATAACGCATCGGCGGTAGGGGCTCAGTGATCATGATGGCTCCGATACAGCGATTGTCCGCCGACGACGGTTTCAAGAACAGTTAGCGTTTCAGGATCAAGCACGACGAAATCGGCCAGTTTGCCAATCTCGATGCTTCCGAGATCCTTCTCCATGCCCAAGACCCGCGCCGGCACGAGGCTTGTCGCATGGGCCGCGCGCACCAGGTCCACACCGGCCATGGCAATGTAATTTCGCATGCCTTCGTCCGACGTCAAAGACGAGCCACATAACCCACCATTGCGATCACGCACGGCCTTGCCGCGTGCGCTGCGGACCCAATAGCCGGGATAAAATTCAAACTCTGTGTCTTCCCCACCGGCATATTTCATCGAGTCTGTTTCGAGGAAGATGCGGTCGGCGGGCAACTGCCCCAGCAATTGCAGCAGCTTTGGATGGACGTGAATGCCATCGGCGACCACGCCCAGCGCCAGACCTGGCTCTGCCAGCAAGGCATCGGGCAACGAGAACACATGCACGCCGCTATCGTCGGGCTCGAGCGCACGCATCACGTTGTACATGTGCGTCACGGCATCGATCCCCCACGAGACGTAGCGGGACACATCATCAGGCTTGGCCTGACTGTGACCGAGGTGAACAGACACACCGGCGGCCTTCATGATTGCGATGAAACTCTGCGCGCCGGGCAATTCCGGGGCAATCGTCACAGCCTTCAGGCGGCCCTTTGCTGCATCGAGCATGCGTTTGGCGAGATCATCGCTCGGCAATTGCAGGTTCTGCGGATTGTGCGCGCCGGGGGAGTTAAAGCACGGGCCTTCGCTGTGAATGCCCAGCGCCCGCGCTCCGCTTGCCTTGGCCACCTCATCGGCAAGACGGGACAGCGTCCCCTCCATCTCGGCGGGCGGCAAGCAGCTGATGGAGGGCAGAAAGCCGGTGACACCGCGCGAAAGCTGGCTATGCGAGCTGTCCGCCACACCGCCCGGCTCGGCATCATTGTAGAGATGAGACTCAAAACCATGCTGCAACAAGTCGATCAGACCGGGCGACAGCAGCTTTCCCGATGCATCGCGCACCTGCCAGTCATCACCGACAGCCGTGCCGGGCTGGACAATATCGGCAATGCGATCGTCCACTATCAGCAAATCTCGCGCGACCACACCGGCTGGCGTGACCAGCGATGCGTTCGACCACTTTTGCTTGACTTGCATCCGACATCCCTTATTAGCATGTTATTATGTTAATGATCTAATTGAATTCCACGAGGGTGTAAATATGGATCGGCGGGTTGTCTGCGTTTCTGGTTCGACACAGGGGATCGGCCTTGCAATTGCCGAGGCTTTTGCGCGGACCGGAGCCCGGCTGGTCATCAATTCCCACCGCGAAGATGACGCCAGCGCGCAGGCGCTCAAGACACTTTCCGCGCTGACCGATGTGCAGTTCGTGCACGCGGACCTGTCCAGTGCGGGCGGCGCGGCTGATTTCATTTCCAAGGCGCATCAGTGCTTTGGTCGCCTCGACACTCTCGTCAACAATGCCGGCACATTCCGTGATAGCGCCTTTGACGAGCTGACCGAGCAGATGTTCGACACCACATTCGCGCTCAACGTGAAGGGCTATCTGTTCGCAACGCAGGCCTTCGTGCGGCGCCTCGCAGCCGAGCAGCAGAACCCCAGCATCATCTGCATTGGCTCGACCAATTCGGAAGCCGCGGAGAGGGACAGCGTCATCTATGACGCCTCCAAGGGTGCCGTCCTGATGCTGGTGCGTTCGCTGGCCGTGACGCTCGCGGGACGCGGCATCCGCGTGAACGGCATTGGCCCGGGGATCGTCGAAACGCCCCTCACCCGCGCCGGACTTGACGCCCCAATGGTGCGCAACCGGCTCAAACAACAGATCCCAATGGGGAGAATTGCCGAGCCGGACGATATTGGTGGTGCTGCAGTCTTTCTTGCATCGCCAGAGGCGCGCTATATCACGGGGCAGATGCTGTTCGTGGACGGCGGCATTTTGGCAAATCAAATGTCCTGGGGCGACTGACCGTGAATGCAGAGCTGACACCGCGGCATCTACAACTACGGAACATTTTGTTCCGCCGTTGGAAAACCAATGGCCTCAAGGTCGGCGACAAGATCGAGTCTCAGAACGAGATCACGAAGTTCTGTGATTTTTCTTTGATCACCGTGATCAAGACCCTCAAGGACTTGGAAACCGAAGGGGTTATTCGTCGCCAGGTCGGCAAGGGCTCGTTCCTCGTCAAGGCTCCGTGGGCCGAGGCGCATCATCGGATTGGCTTTTTCTATAACCGCGACATCGTCGGCGGCGGCATCTTCAACAACGAGTTTTATACCCGTCTGGTGATCGCACTGGAAAAGAACATCGTTTCGGACGGCCATGAGTTCATCATGGGCAGCTTCACCCATAACAGCATGCCCATCGTGCTGTGGGATCGGCTGGATCTGGTGCTGCTTACCGGCGTCACGGGGGAAACCTCCGTCAAGTCGATCGGGACGACTTCCAGTCAGGTCAGCGTTATCGACGCGGTGCTCGATCTGCCGTTCGTGCACAGCTACCGCATCGATTATCGCCCGGCTTTTGATGCGCTGTTCGACCGCTTCGGCAGCACCCATAACCGCGTGCTTTACCTCGATACCGTGTTCGACTCGACCGAACGCGAGGCGCGCCTGGAAGCTTTCCAGCAGGCTTGCTCCAATAGTCGCGAGCTGCAGGACCTGCGCGTTATCCGGGTCAATCAGGAAGGCACCGACGACGATACGGCTGCGCTGGAACAGGCGATGATCGAGTTTCAACCCGATCTGGTCTGCGGCTACATGCGCCACAGCTGGCACAAGCTCATTCCCGAATACCTCACCAAACCCGTCCGCGTTTATCCGTATGTGCTCGACAGCAGCCGGCCAGGTTTCGTGGTGGATAGCGGCACCTGGATGAGCACCATTCTCCCCATGATCTACGAAAAGCTCGAAGATCGCCGGGCCGAAAGCGAAATCCATAGCTTCCCGGCCCGTTTTGTCCCCTGACCCGAAAGCAATTGCCTTGATGAAAATCGTCGATAGCGGCGCTCGCTCCAATCTGCCCTTCAGCCCCGGCATCATCGCCGGCGATTTCATGTATGTCTCGGGCCAGGCCTCGGTCGACCCGACCACGGGCGCGATCATCAGCGGTTCCTTCGAGGAAGAAATGCGCCGCTCGATCGACAATCTCCGCGCCATTTTGGAAGCTGGCGGGCTGAGCCTCGATCATGTGATCAGCGTCAAATCCTATGTCGCAGACCAAGCGGACCTCGCGCTCTACAACAAGATCTATCCAGAGTATTTCGGCCAGCCGACCCCGACGCGCAGCACCATTGTTGGCGTTCTAGGCACCATGCTGAAGTTCGAACTCGACTGCGTTGCCTATGTGCCAACCACCCGCCAAAACGCGACGAAAATAGGCTGATTGCCTGAGACTGAACAGAAAGGGGCCGGCGGAGCGATCTGCCGGCCCCTTTTGTTCGTTTGTCCGGCAGGACGACACGGGACACCGCCCTGTGCCGGAGCGGGCCCTTTGCGGAACCTATTGGGCGCCGTGGTGTTCATCCCCCGAACTGGGGGAATGTCTGTGGCCGATCATCAGCTTGATGCAACGGGTGGCAGCCCGAAATTGTCGATTTTTCAGGGTGTCGCGACTTTCGCGATGGTGGCCGCGCTTCTGTATCTGGGCGCAGGCATTCTTGTGCCGCTGGTGCTGGCCATTCTGCTGGCCTTTGCGCTGACGCCGCTGGTCACCTGGCTTTCACGTCGCGCGCACCTGCCCGATCCGCTGGCGGTGATCGTGGCTGTCGTTCTGGCACTGGCCATGCTCGGCGCCCTCGCCTTTCTGGCGGGAACGCAGGTGGTCAAGCTGGCCCAGGAACTGCCGGGCTATCAGCAGACCATCATGACGAAGGTCAGTAGCCTGCAATCCCAGTTCGGCAACACAGCGCTGTTCGACCAGATCAATGGCGCCATCGCCCATGTGACGGCACCGGCAGCGGGGCTTGAGGGTGGCGGCGCTGCATCGCGGCCCGGCGCACCGATCCCCGTGACCATCTCCAACGCCATCGGCCCGGTCGGTATCGCCACCTCCATGCTCGGGTCTATCGTTGGCCCCGTGGCCATGGTGGCCATCGTCACGGTGTTCCTGATCTTTCTGTTGATGGGACGCGGCGACCTGCAAGACCGGTTCATCCGCCTGGTCAGTGCCGGCCGCTATTCCAAGACCAACATGGCCATCGCCGATGCCAGCCATCGCGTCGGGCGCTACCTGCTGATCCAGCTGGGCGTGAACATCACCTATGGCGTGATCTTTGGTACCGGACTCTGGCTCATCGGGGTGCCCAGCGCCGTGCTGTGGGGGCTGCTGATCATCCTGTTCCGCTATATTCCGTTCGTCGGTGCCTTACTGATCGCGACCGTTCCGGCCCTGTTGGCCTTCGCCGTTGATCCCGGCTGGAACATGCTGATCCTCACAGTGGGACTGTTCCTGATCCTCGATCTCACTACCGCCAATGTCATCGAGCCCCGTCTTTATGGGTCGAGCACCGGCGTCTCGCCCATCGCCATTCTACTGTCGGCCATGTTTTGGGCCACACTCTGGGGCCCGGTCGGGTTGATCCTGGCCACGCCGATGACGGTCTGTCTGGTGGTGATTGGTCGCCACCTGCCCCAGTTTCAGTTCTTTGAGACGCTGTTGGGAAGTGAACCTGTGCTGTCACCGGCCGAACGGCTGTACCAGCGGATGCTCAAGGGGGATGCCGAGGACGCCATCGATCTCAGCGAGGACTATATCGAAGCCCATGGCACCGAGGATTTCCTCGACACTGTGATGATGCCCGCGCTGTCTCTGGCAAATCGGGAGATGTCGGATCGTCCCGAGGCCCTGCCCCAGCGCCGCCAACTGGTGCAGTCATTCGAAGCTGTCATCGACGAAATCGCCGATACCCCTGCGCCTGAAACCAGCAAGCTGCTGTTGATTGGTGGGCGCAGCGAAATCGATGAATGTGCGGCAAGGCTGCTCGCCTATCGCTTTGCCCAGCAGGACATGCCCAGCCGGGTGCTGCCGCCCTTCGCCATTCGCCAGGAAGCCATCGGCCGACTGGACCTCGAGGGCGTAAAGGTCGTCATCCTTGTGTTCATGGGCGAAGATATCCGCGCGCAGACGCGTTACGTAGCGCGGCGCATCGCGCGTATGGCACCAGACATCCGCCTTCTGGTCTGTGCCCTCAACGAGGTCAGCATCAGCGAGACCCCCGACACCTTGCACGTAGACGCTATTGTGCACAGCCCGGACGAAGCGCTGGAGATGGCGCGTGTGACCCATGTTGATCAGCAAGCAACCACCATCGCGCCCGCCAAAAAACGTCCCTTTGCCGGGGCCGGTCGGGGCGATGATGCGCTCGGCAAGGCAATCCAGAAGGTCGCCGACGACTTCGCCATGCCGGTCGCGGCCATCAATCTGTTGAGCGATGAGCGCCATATCGAAGACACCGACGCCTATGCCCTGACCAAGATTATCACCGAAACACGCCAGCCCCTGATCCTTCAGTCCGATAGCGCCAATCCGCTGCTGGATGACAACGCGTTTCTGCAAACCAACGGCATCGATCTCTATGCCGGGGCACCACTCATCCTGGCCGACGGCGAAAGCGTGGGCGCCCTGGTTCTGCTCGATCACAAGCCCCGCAGCTTCACCACCGATGACATCGAACGCCTGAGCAAGGCTGCTGAGGATCTGGTGAAGCAGTTTGGTGGCGAGCCAAAGCCGCGTGCCCGCGCACCCTCACGACGCCGAACGACCAAGACCGGCACCGCACCATGACACAGTGACAGGAGGAACCATGGCCGAATAAGCGGCCTTGACGAGGACGACGACAAAAGCAAAACTACAGTCACATAACATTCATGTAGTATTGCTACAAAGTGCGTACCACAGTCCTCGTTACCTAGGAAAAGGTCATGGTTTCTATCACTCGGCGCGGCGCGCTTGGGCTCTTTGTTGCTGGTGCAGCGGGCGCCGCATTCCCTCGGCTGGCATTCGGTCAGGACGCACGTCCATCGATCCGCATTGCTGTCCCCTCGCTTCCCACACGCAATACACTCGACCCCTGGAACGAGCAGTCGATCCCCGGCTCGCGCATTCTGCAGCCAAACGTCTGGGAAGGCCTGCTTCAGCGCAACCTTCAGGGCGATCTCGAAGTTCAGCCGGGCCTGGCCACTGACTGGAAGATCATCGATGACAAGATCATCGAAGTCACCCTGCGTCAGGGCGTCAAATTCCACAATGGCGACGAACTGACGGCCGAGGACGTAGCCTTCTCCTTCTCGCGTGAGCGTGTTTTCGGGTCGACCGAGCCCGCGCAGGGCGAAGCTCTGGCGCAGGCTGGCGACGCACCAAAGGCGCTCGATCTGCCTGAGGCCCTGCCAAGCTATGCCCGTTCGCTCTGGCCCTCTTTTGCCGGCGTGGAAGTTGTCGATCGCTACACCGTGCGCCTGCACAATGGCGTCGGTGACCTGACCATTCTCGGCCGTCTCGCCGCCGCTGGCACCATTGGCAGCCTGCGGTCCTGGAACGAGGCCGGCAGCTATGCGGAATGGGCCCGCAAGCCGGTCACCACCGCTCCCTACATCACCGAAAGCTTCGAGCCCAACGCTACGCTCACCATGGTCGCGTTTGACGACTATTGGGGCGGCCGCCCATCGATCGAGCGGATCACCTGGGTGGAAGTGCCCGAGGTCAGCGGCCGCGTGAATGGTCTCCTCGCTGGTGACTTCGACTTTGCCTGCGATCTGCCACCCGACCAGATCAAGGTCATCGAAGGCAATCCGAACTTCGAAATCCGTGGTGGCGCGGTACAGAATGCCCGCATCGTCATCTTCAACAAGGCCAACGAGCTGATCGCCAACCCGCTGATCCGCCGTGCCATGACCCACGCCATCGATCGTCAGGCCATTGTCGACGCCCTCTGGGGTGGCCGCACCGATGTGCCGAACGGGCTGCAGTTCCCCTCGTTCAAATCCGCCGGCATGTATGTCGATGGCTGGACGAACCCGGAATACAATCCCGATCTGGCCCGCTCCCTGCTGCAAGAAGCCGGCTATAATGGCGAGCTGATCAAGTTCCCGATTTCCAACAACTACTACGTCAACGAAGTCACCACGGCTCAGGTCATGGCGCAGATGTGGAAGCAGGTTGGCCTGAACGTCGAAACGCCGTTCACCGACAACTGGGGCGCGGTCATCAAGGACCCGAGCACCGGCGTTGCCAACTGGTCGAGCGGCGCATCGATGCCCGATCCAATCTCCGGCATGGTCAACAACATCGGGCCCGGCTCGTTCATTCGCCCCGAAGTCTGGTCCAATGAAGAGTTCGACAACCTCGTCGGCACGCTGGAAACCAGCCTGGACGGCACCGAACGCCGCGACGCTTTCGCCCGCATGATGGACATCGCCGAACGCGAAGACCCCGCCTATATGGTGCTGCACCGCAATGCCAGCTTCACCGGCGTTCGCAAGGACATCCAGTGGCAGGCAAGCCCCGACTTCACCATGGACTTCCGCCCCTCCAACTGGGGTTGATGCATCCGGCTGCCGGGGCCCTCACCCCGGCAGCACCTTTCCATCCGTCAGCGCAAGAGAATCAATTGCCCCGCATCGTCGCACATCGCGGCCGTCTCGATGATGGTCAGGTGGAAAATGCCCTGTCCTCCATGCAGGCGGTAATTGCCGCCGACATAGAGGTGCTCGAGATTGACCTGCGCCTGTCGAAAGACGGGCATTGCTTCGTTCTGCATGACGAAACGCTGGACCGCTGCAGCACCGGATCCGGCCCCATTCTTGATGCCTCAGACGAGACCCTTGCCGCGCTCAAGTTGCGCGGCCCGGACGGCGCGGTGAGCGCTGACGGCATCCTGTCGCTCGACGCACTGCTGGATTGGACGGCGAGCCATCCTGCAATGGAACTGATGCTGGATGCCAAGCATGTCGGCTGGGATGATCTGCTGACAACGCTATCCGAGCGGAACCTCGACGCGCGCTGCATTCTGTTGACGTTTTCGCCCGAACAGGCCGCTACGGCGATACAGATGGCACATCGCGCATTGGTGTCCGTTCTGGTGACCAGCGCGGCAGACATAGCCCACTATGCCGATTTGGCGTCCAGCCATCGCCTGGCGCTGTATGTTCCGCAGGATGCGTCCCTCGCGCTGTTTGCGACCGCCAAGGCCAGCGGACACAAGATCATCACCGATGCCGTCATGCCGGTGGCTGGCGGTGCCCTCGATAGCCTCGCCGCCACTTCAGGCGATGGGCTCTATCGCGATTTCTGCGCCCTCCGTCCGGTTGATTATCTGGTGACCGACCGGCCACTCCGGGTACAGGCGGCCCTGCCATGAACAGCGCTCCATTGATGGCCATTCGTGGTCTTGAGGTCACGTTCGGCACCAGTCGGGTTGTGCATGGCATCGACCTCGATATCGCTGCCGGGGAAGCCCTTGGCGTCGTGGGCGAATCTGGCTGCGGCAAGTCCGTCACCTGGCTGGCGGCACTTGGCCTGCTGCCCGGCATGGCGGCCACATCCGGCTCGGTGCGCTTTCAGGGGCAGGAATTGTGCAACGCCCCGCGCGCAACACTCGAAAACGTGCGCGGCAGGCGCATTGCCATGATCTTTCAGGACCCCTCCAGCTGCCTCAACCCAGTGCGCCGCGTTGGTCCGCAGCTGGTCGAGGCGGTGACGCTGCACACCAATCTGCGCGGCGACGAGGCCAAGACCGAAGTGCTGCGGCTGATGGAATTGGTTGGTATTCCCGACCGTGCGGCGCGCTTCAATCTCTATCCGCACGAGTTTTCCGGCGGGCAAAGCCAGCGCCTGATGATCGCCATGGCCCTGGCTGGCCGCCCCGATATTCTCGTTGCCGACGAGCCCACAACGGCGCTCGACGCCACCATTCAGGCGCAGATTCTGGACCTGCTGGGCCGCTTGCGCCGCGAAACCGGCATGGCTCTGATCTTTATCAGCCATGACCTGGGCGCCGTGTCTCAAGTGTGCGACCGCATTGCCGTCATGTATGCCGGGCGCGTTGTCGAAACCGGCGCGGTCACCGAGATTTTCGCCCATCCGCGCCATCCCTATACCGTGGGTTTGCTGAACTCCATTCCGCGGCTCGATGGCGGGCAGGATGATCTCCTGACCATTCCAGGCGCCGTGCCCGATCCATCGCATCTGCCCCCCGGCTGCGCCTTCGCGGCACGCTGCGCGCGGGCCGACGAGACCTGCGCCACCGCCATTCCGCCATTGCGCGGAGACGGCGCCGCCGTGGCCTGCTGGCACGCGGCCCTCCCCAATCCATCACTGCGTGAGGCCGCGCTGGCATGAGCCCAATCATTGAAGCCAACAATGTCTCGCGCACCTATGCCGGGCACGGCGGCCTGTTCCGACCCAAATCCTACGTGCGGGCTGTGGAAGATGTCAGCCTGAGCGTCGAGCAAGGCGAAACCCTTGCTGTCATTGGCGAATCCGGTTCCGGCAAATCTACTCTCGGCCAAGTGCTGCTGGGCCTCGCCCCCGCCTCTGCAGGCGATGTGCGCTTTCGCGACGCGGCCTTGAGCCCTGCCGGGTCACGCCAATGGCGGGAACAGCGCGCCGAAATGCAGCTGATCTATCAAGACCCGTTGGCCGCGCTGGACCCGCGCCTCACCATCGCCGAACAGATCCGCGAGCCGCTCGACATTCACCAGATCGGCACGCCTGAAGAGCGCGCGCAGCGTGTCGACGAGGTGGCCCGCGATGTCGGCCTGCAGCCCGTGCATCTGTCGCGCCGCCCACACGAGCTGTCCGGTGGCCAGCGTCAGCGCGCGGTAATTGCCCGCGCCATGGCTTCAAAGCCCGTGCTGCTGGTGTGCGACGAACCGGTTTCGGCACTCGACGTTTCGATCCAGGCGCAGGTCATCAACACCTTCCGCCGCCTGCAGCGCATGAGCGGAGTGGCTATGGTGTTCATCAGCCATGACCTCAAGGTGGTGCGCAACATCGCCCACCGCGTTGCGGTGATGTATCTCGGCCGCATTGTCGAGGAAGCTCCGGCCGACGTCATCTTCGCCAATCCGCAGCACCCTTATACAAAGGCGCTGGTGTCGAGCGTGCCCATTCCCGGCAAACCGCTGGGCGATCGGGTGATCCTGCAGGGCGAGCCGCCCAATCCAGCGGCCAGACCATCCGGCTGCGCCTTCCATCCGCGTTGCCCGGTTGCGGTCGCGCAATGCCGGACCTCCGTGCCCGAACTGCATTCAAACGCCGAACACCGCCGGGTGGCCTGTCATCTGGTTGCCGAAGTCCGGGGAGCTGCCGCATGATGAGTTTTGCGCTGACGCGGCTGCTGCGGGCCTTTGCCACGCTCATGCTCGTCATTACCTTCGCCTTTTCTATCCTGCGCCTGTCGGGTGATCCTGCAATTGCAGTGCTGGGCCCGATGGCGCCCGCCGCTGCTCTCAATGCGTTCCGCGAGGCCTGGGGCCTCACTGAGCCATTCTGGGTGCAGTATTCCAAATATGTGCTGTCGATCTTTGCCGGTGACTTTGGCGACTCAATGCGCGATGGCCTGCCCGCCCTGCCGCTTGTGCTGGAACGGGTGCCCGCAACGTTGTCGCTGACTATCCCCTCGCTGATCCTGACGCTCACCATCGGCATTCCGGCTGGCATCGTCGCGGCGCTGCATCGCAACAGCCTGCTCGATCGCACGGTGATCCTTGCCGCAGTCGCCGGGTTTACCGTCCCCTCCTTCGTGGTGGGCCTAGTGCTGGTACTGATCTTTTCGGTCACCCTGGGCGTGCTGCCCTCGGGCGGTCAAGGCAGCTGGCTGCATGGCGTTCTGCCGATCATCACCATGAGCACGGTCAGCATTGGCCTAGTGGCGCGCTATTCCCGTAGTGCCATGCTCGAAGTGCTCAACGCGCCCTATATTCGCGCCGCTTCGGCCAAGGGCCTGAAATGGCGCGACGTCATCAGGCTGCACGCACTGCCCAATGCCATCCTGCCGCTGCTCACCATTATCGGGCTGATGGTCGGCTCGCTGATTGCGGGCTCGGTTGTGGTGGAATCCATCTTCTCCTGGCCCGGCATGGGACGTCTGCTGATCATCTCGGTCGCTGCGCGCGACCTAGCCGTGGTGCAGTGCATCCTGATCCTGATCACGGTGCTGATGGTCTGCGCCAACCTCACGGTCGACCTGCTGCAGGCCTGGCTTGATCCGAAATCGCGCAACAAGGCTCACGCATGACGGACATGACCGCCCCCCCTGCTGCAATAACGCAGCCATCGCGCCTTTCCCGCGCCATCGCCGCCCTGCGCCGCCTGCCGCTTGCGGTGGAACTCGCCTCGGCCTGGTTGCTGGCCATGTTCGTCATCGCCGCTCTGGCCCATGTCCTGGCGCCCTACGAGATCAGCGAAATCGACCTGATGAGCCGTCTGGTGCCGCCGGGCAGTCCCGGCCATTGGCTGGGCACGGACGAACTTGGTCGCGATGTGCTGTCGCGGCTGCTCGTCTCCATCCGCTCGTCCCTGCTGATCGCAGCTTTGGCCACAATCCTTTCGGCGACCATCGGCACGGTGCTCGGGTTTCTCGCTGCGCAACGCCGGGGTGTGTTCGAACACGCCATCCTGATGTTCGTCGATTTTCAGGCCGCCCTGCCCTTCATTATCATGGCGCTGGCCGTGTCCGCCTTTGTCGGCGCTTCGGTTCCCGTGCTGGTTGGGCTCATGGCGTTCTATGGCTGGGAGCGGTATGCGCGCCTGGCCCGTGGCCTCGCGCTCTCTGCCATGGGCAAGGGCTATGCCGGTGCCGTGATGCAACTGGGTGCTTCGCCGATGCGCGTGTTCATGCGCCATATCCTGCCCAATGTTTCCGCCACGCTGGTGGTCACCATGACCCTGAGTTTTTCTGAGGTCATTCTGGCCGAAAGCGGCCTCTCGTTCCTCGGCCTCGGCGTACAGCTGCCGGATTCAAGCCTTGGCAACATGATCGGGTTCGGTCGCGATTACCTGACCACTGCTCCCTGGATCATGCTGGCCCCGGCAGCCGTCATTACCCTGACAAGCCTCTCCGTCTCCATACTCGGCGATTGGCTGCGTGATCGCCTCGACCCGAGCGTTTCATAAAAATCCATAACGGGCCGCAGAGCCCGATCGAAAGACCAAGCATGACCAATATTGACCGGGCAGCCATCATTGCCGTTGCCGAAGACGCCGCCCGCAAGGCCGGGGCATTCATTCGCGAAGCCTTTCTGGCCGCCGCAAGTGGAACCTCACTTGCCATCGAACAGAAGGACGGCTTTGCCGACCTCGTCACCGTCGTCGACCGCCAATCTGAAAAGCTGATCCGCGACATTATCGGTCAAGGCGTTCCCGGCTCGCGAATTCTGGGCGAGGAAACCGGCTGGCAGGGTGAGGGCGACGTGCTCTGGTTCGTCGACCCGCTCGATGGCACCAGCAATTTCGTCTCGGGTCTGCCATTCTTCTGCGTCTCGATTGCTGCCACCACCAGCCAGGGCGAAGCGCTGGCTGGCGTGGTCTATGACCCGATGCGCGACGAGTTGTTTTCCGCCCATGCCAGCGGACTGCACATCAATGGACAATTGCTGGCACCGGGCAGTCTGGGCGCGACCGACGATCTGGCCGAAGTGCTGACCAACCTGCCACGCGAGGGACGCAGGCCCTCTGCGCACGAGCTCGAACGCTTTGCCGATCTCGTTGCCCATTTCCGCTCGGTGCGGCGGCTCGGCTCGTCCGCGCTGCATCTTGCCTATGTTGCGGCGGGGCGCGCCTCGGTCGCCGTCGATCTCGGTTGCGGTGCCTGGGATATCGCAGCGGGGATGCAGCTTGTGCAAGCGGCTGGCGGACAATTGCTGTGCCGCGCCGAAAACACCAGCCAAACCATGCTGGCGCCCTTGCTCGACATCGAACGAGTGCATAGCCTTGTCGCCGCGACCGCAGGGTATGAGCTTGAGGGATCAGCAGCTTTTTCGTATCTGGAAGCGTCTTGAGAGCGGCCGTAGCGGAACGGTGTGTCGGAGAGGGTGAACGACGTGCTGGCGCAAATCCGGGCATCGCTGAATGAAATGAGCGCTTCCGAGCGCAAGGTGGCTGAAACCGTTCTGGCCAATGTGCAGGCGGTGATTTCGTGGTCTCTGGCCGATGCCGCCAAGATTGCCGGGGTCAGCGAGCCGACCGTGCTGCGGTTCTGCCGCCGCCTCGGCATTGATGGTTATTCCGAGTTCCGCCTGAAGTTTGCGCAGGCGGTGGCTGTCATGGTGCAGACCCCGCCCCGCGATCCCAATACGTCCAAGGACCCTATTCGCAGCATTCTGGCCGAGGCCTGCCAGCGCTCGATCGCGGCGATCAATGACCTGACCCTGGACTTCGACAGCGCGCCGGTTATCGCCGCGGTGGACGTGCTGACGGCGGCGCGCCGGGTGGACATTTATGGCCACGGCGCCTCCGGCTTTTTGGCGGGAGAAACACAGATCCGCCTCGCCCGGCTCGGCCTGTTGAGCACGGCCTATGCCGACCCGGCCCTGCAGATGTTTTCGTCGCTGTCGCTGACGCCATCGGATGCGGTGCTGGTGCTGTCCTTCTCCGGCGTCACCACCTACCCCATGCCCAATATTGAAGTGGCGCGCACGGCAGGCGCCAAGGTCATCTCCATGTGTCCAACGGGCTCGCCCCTGGCGCAGGCTGGCGATATCAATATCCCGATCAATGCCTTCCGCCAGAAAAGCCCGTTCGGCTTTGTGCCGACGGAGCGCGTTGCGCTCTCGGTGATGATCGATGTGCTGATCAACATCATCAGCGATCAGCTCGGCCAGCAGACCTGATCTGACTGTTTGGCAACGACAAGCCGGCTATCCACGAGTTTCTGCCGGCTATTCGCGCTCACGGAAATTTTTCTGACACAGATGGAAGAAATGTCGGCTGGGCTCCGTATACGAGGCATGCCAAGTGCAGGCTCTCGTATAGTTTCCCGGCGAAGCAGAATTACGAAGTACCCATCAGAAATATTTCCTACATTTTCAGATATTACCGAAAACATCTCACCGCAAAATCGAATGCTGGCCATATTTGGCGCAATTGATTTGAGAGGTGAACTAGGCTTTCGTGTGACTTAAGCCTCCCACTAGACGAATTTGAGGAGGCACTAGTTAAGGAACGGAGAGAACTAGATGCAGAAGTCACTCGCAGGCCTTACGGCTGCGCTTATCGCCTCGACTATGCTTGTCGGGGCTGCCAATGCTGAGACCATCCGGTGGGCGCGCGCCTCTGATGCGCTGACCCTGGACCCTCACTCGCAGAACCAGGGCGTGACCCACACTTTCGCCCACCACATCTATGAAACCCTGCTCGACCGCGACAGCGACGGCAATTTGCAGCCACGTCTGGCGACCGAATGGTTCGTCAAGGACGGCGACCCTACCGTCTGGGTGTTCAAGCTGCGCGAAGGCGTCAAGTTCCACAACGGCGCTGACTTCACCGCTGAAGACGTGGTCTTCTCGTTCAACCGCGCGCGCTCGGACGGCTCCAACCTCAAGCAGCTGCATGCTGAAGTGGCCGAAGTCACCGCCATCGACGACCACACCGTCGAAATCCAGATGATCGGCCCTTCCCCGCTCTATCCAAACAACATCACCAACACCTTCGTGATGGATAAGGACTGGTCCGAAGAGCACAGCCTGCAGAACGTGCAGGACTTTGCCGCTGGCGAGAGCAACTACGCCGTTCTCAACACCAACGGCACCGGCCCTTATGTGCTGAAGTCCCGCGAAGTGGACGTGCAGTCCGTGCTGACCGCGTTTGAAGGCCACTGGGCCGACGCGCCAGCCGTTACCGAAATCGTCTACCTGCCAATCACCGATGCGGCGACCCGTATCGCAGCGCTGCTCTCGGGCGACGTTGATCTGGTGCAGGACGTTCCAGTGCAGGACATTGAGCGTCTGCGCAATTCGGCCGGCTTCAAGATCGAAACCGGTCCAGAGAACCGTTTCATCTATTTCGGCTACCGCTTTGGCGAAGAGCCGCTGAAGTCGTCCAACATCACCGACAGCAACCCGATCAACAATACGCTAGTGCGTGAAGCCATCGAACTGGCGCTCGATCGCGATGCGATCAAGCAGGTCGTGATGCGTGGCAACTCGATCCCAACCGGTATCCCGAACCCACCATTCGTGAACGGCTGGACCGCAGAGCTCGACGCCTATCCAAAGCCCGACCTCGAAAAGGCCAAGGCGCTGCTGGCTGAAGCCGGCTATCCAGATGGCTTCTCGATCACGCTCGACACGCCGAACAACCGCTATGTCAACGACGAGGCGATCTCGACAGCCCTCGTGGGCATGCTCGGCCAGATCGGCATCAAGGTGACCCTCGCCTCGCGTCCAGTAGCCGAACACTCGCCACTGGTCATCAACAACCAGAGCGACTTCTACCTGCTCGGCTGGGGCGTTCCGACCTTTGACTCGGCCTATGTGTTCAACGACCTCGTGCACACCAAGACCGACAAGCACGGCACCTACAATGGCGGCCTCTACTCCAACCCAGAACTCGATGAGAAGATCATTGCGCTGGGCACCGAGACCGATCTGGATGCTCGCAATGCGAGCATTGCCGAGATCTGGGCCGTGGTGAAGGCAGACCGCGTTCTGCTGCCGATCCACAACCAGGTGCTGTCCTACGCCATGCGTGAGGGCATGACCCTGCCGGTCCATCCGGAAGATCAGCCACGCATGACCACGGTCACGTTCCAGTAGTCTTTCCTGCAAGTCCAGAACCGCCGCACGCCACCTTTCTCGGGGATGTTGCGGCGGTTCTCAATTTTGGAGGGACACCGTGCTCGCCTTCGTTGTTCGACGACTCTTGCAGTCCGTCATCGTCATGCTTGTCGTGGCGTTCATTGCCTTCCTGGTGTTCCGATATGTCGGTGACCCTGTCACCTCGATGCTCGGCCAGGATTCCACCATTGCTGACCATGAAGAGCTGCGGGAGCGGCTCGGGCTCAACCAACCCTTCTACATCCAGTTTTATCACTTCGTGACCAATGCCCTGCAGGGCCAGTTCGGCATTTCCTACCGCCTGCAACAGCCGGTCGCCAAGCTGATCATGGAGCGCCTGCCGGCAACCATCGAGCTGGCACTGGCTTCGGCCACCATCGCGCTCGTCGGCGGCGTGGTCATGGGCATCTACACCGCCCTGCGCCCCCGCGCTTTCACCAGCGGCGTCATCATGACGGCATCGCTGATTGGCGTGTCGCTGCCGACATTCCTGATCGGCATCGGCCTGATCTACGTCTTCGCCGTCGAGCTCAAAGTGCTGCCATCGTTTGGTCGTGGCACGGTGACCGATATCGGCTGGTGGCGGACGGGGCTTCTCACGGAGTCCGGCCTGCGCTCGCTGATCCTGCCAGCCATTACCCTGTCGCTGTTCCAGCTCACGCTGATCATGCGACTGGTTCGCGCCGAAATGCTCGAAGTGCTGCGCACCGACTATATCCGCTTTGCCAGAGCACGCGGATTGTCGACGCGGGCCATCAATTTCGGCCATGCGCTGCGCAATACCATGGTGCCGGTGATCACCATTACCGGCCTGCAGCTGGGTTCGGTCATCGCCTTCGCCATCATCACCGAGACGGTGTTCCAGTGGCCCGGCGTCGGCTCGCTCTTCGTCAACTCGGTTCAGGTCGTCGACGTGCCGGTGATGGCTGCCTATCTGGTCTTCGTGGCCCTCGTCTTCGTCGTGATCAATCTGTTCGTCGACATCCTCTATTTCATCGTCGATCCGCGCCTGCGCGACGGCGTCCGCAGCGGGAAATAGCCCCATGACAGACCTGCCGCACAGCCCCGAACAACCAGTCGTTGCCGCAAAGGTGTCGCGCTGGAAGATGTTCCTGGCTTCTGACATCTTCTGGTCCTACCGGCGCTCGCCGGTGACCATCCTTGCCTCCATCATCGCCCTTATTCTGGTGCTGATGGCGGTCTTCGCGCCCCTTCTGGCGCCATACGATCCGTTCAACCCCGCCACGCTCAACCTCATGGACGGCATGACGGCGCCGAACACCGAGTCCTACACCGGCAAATACTTCGCCTTCGGCAGCGACAATCAGGGCCGCGACGTGCTGTCCTCGATCATGTACGGCAGCCGCGTATCGCTGTTCGTCGGCTTCGCCGCCACCATGTTCGCCATGGTGATGGGCGTCGGCCTCGGCCTTGTGGCTGGCTATTTTGGCGGCCTCTGGGATGCCTTCATCATGCGCGTTGCTGACGTGCAGCTGAGCTTCCCGGCCATCCTCATCGCCCTGCTGATCTTCGGTGTCGCCCGTGGCGTCATTCCGGCCAATCAACAGGAAGGTGCGGCCATCTGGGTGCTGATCTTTGCCATCGGCCTCGCCAACTGGGCACAGTTCGCCCGTACCGTTCGCGGTGCAACCATGGTGGAACGGCAGAAGGACTATGTGGCTGCCGCCCGCATTCTGGGCGTCAATCCGTTCCTGATCCTGCTCCGCCACGTGCTGCCAAACGTGCTCGGCCCCGTGCTGGTTATCGGCACCATCGGGCTGGCTCTGGCTATCATCGAGGAGGCGACGCTGTCCTATCTCGGCGTCGGCGTTCCACCGACACAGCCATCCTTGGGCACGCTGATCCGCATCGGCCAGCAGTTCCTGTTCTCGGGCGAATGGTGGATCCTGCTGTTCCCGGCCATCACCCTCATCCTGCTAGCCCTGTCGGTCAACCTGCTCGGTGACTGGCTGCGCGATGCCCTCAATCCGAAGTTGCGCTGATGACCGAACCCGTTCTTTCCGTCAAAAACCTCATCGTCGACTTTCCCTTTCACAACACGAACTTCCGTGCCGTGAACGACATTTCCTTCGACATCATGCCGGGGGAAGTTGTGGGCGTGGTGGGCGAATCCGGCGCCGGCAAGTCGATGACCGGTTCGGCCGTCATCGGCCTGATCGAGCGTCCGGGGCGCATTACCTCGGGCGAGATCCTGCTCAAGGGGCAGCGCATTGACAACCTGCCCGAAGCCGACCGCGCCAAGCTACGCGGCAAGCGGATCGGCATGGTGTTTCAGGACCCGCTGACCAGCCTCAACCCGCTCTACACAATCGGGCGGCAACTGATCGAGACGATCCGCACCCACCTGCCGCTCAGTGAAGAGCAGGCCCGCCAGCGGGCTATCGACCTGCTCACCGAGGCTGGTATTCCCAAGGCCGCCGACCGCATCGATGCCTATCCGCACCAGTTTTCGGGTGGCATGCGGCAACGCGTGGTGATTGCCCTGGCCATCGCGGCCGGGCCGGAGCTGATCATTGCCGACGAGCCCACTTCGGCGCTCGACGTATCGGTGCAGGCTCAGATCATCAAGGTGCTCAAGGAACTCTGCTCCAACCACGGCGCAGCCGTGATGCTGATCACCCACGATATGGGCGTGATCGCCCAGACCGCCGACCGCATGGTGGTGATGCATCAGGGCAAGATCGTCGAGACCGGCACAGTGGGCGACATCATCCGTCGCCCGCGCGAGCCCTATACGGTCAAGCTGATCAACTCGATCCCCACTATCGCCAGCGATCGTTCCGGTGCCCCCGCATCAGCGCCCGCCAACGATGATGGCGCGTTCGTGCAGATCAAGGGCCTGGTGCGCGACTTTGAACTGGGTGGCGGCAGCTTCACCAAGGTCTTCAAGTCCAAAACCGAGATCTTCCGTGCGGTGAGTGATGTGTCCTTCTCCATCCAGAAGGGCAAGACCTATGGTCTCGTCGGTGAATCCGGTTCGGGTAAATCCACCTGCGCCAAGATGATCGTGGGGCTTATACGGCCCACGGAAGGCAAGATCCTTGTCGATGGACACGACGTCTGGGCTGGTGGCGCGGGCGAGCGTGAGCGGCGCAAGCGCGTACAGATGATCTTCCAGGACCCCTATGCCAGCCTCAATCCGCGCTGGCGGGTGGCTGATATCATTGCCGAGCCGATGCGGACCCTCGGCATTGCCACCAACAAAGGCGAAGTCGAAGGCCGCGTGGCGGACCTGCTCAACAAGGTACGGCTTGACCCGTCCGTAATGCGCAAGTTCCCCCATGAGTTTTCCGGCGGCCAGCGCCAGCGCATCGCCATCGCGCGGGCCCTGTCGAGCCAGCCTGAGTTCATCGTCTGCGACGAGCCCACCTCGGCGCTCGACGTGTCGGTGCAGGCGCAGGTGCTCGATCTGATGCGGGCGCTGCAGGACGAGTTCGGGCTCACCTATCTGCTGATCAGCCACAACCTGGCTGTGGTGCGCCAGATGTCGAGCGCCGTTGGCGTCTTGCACAATGGCGTGCTGGTGGAATCCGGCCCGACCGACGACATCTTCGACAATCCCCAGGCGGACTACACGCGGATGTTGCTCGACGCCGTTCCGGATATTTCCAAAGTCGCTTGAGGCGGATGACTCTCGTGGACACTCTCGAAACGCAACGCCGCCGTCACATCATCGATTGCACCATCAATGTCTTGGTGCGCGATGGCGTGGCGGGGACGTCGCTCTCGCGAGTGGCCCGCGAGGCCAAGGTCGCCAAGGGCATCATCTGCTACTATTTCAAAAGCAAGGACGGCCTCTATGACGCCGTCCTGACCAGCGTGCGCGAACGCACGGTGGCCGCCGCCATCGCCAAGATCGAGCGGCTGGAAGACGCCTGGGAGCGGATTTCCGCCTTCGTCGCCGCCTATGTTGCCCATGTCCGCGACCACCGCGCCGAAATCCTCGCCCTGCGCCACCTGGCCTCGACCAAGGCGGGGGGCAGCGCCGCCTCTGACCATCTCTCCGTCTGGCGCGAGCAACAGGCCTGGCTGGCCGATGCCTTGGCCGAGGGACAGGAGACCGGCGCTTTCAAGGAGTTCGACGTGGACATTGTCGCCAATGCCATGTCGGGGGCCATCGAAAGCGGCCTGCTCCAGTGGGCGCATGATCCGGAGACCGATCTCGAGCACCGCGCCGATCAATTGCTGGCGCTGTTTGAGCCGGGTGTGCGAGACACCCAGTTTGACCCGGTTCGACAAAATCCGCATCTTGAGGGGAACACCCAATCCGGCACGGACCATGGCACCCCGTAAGCTCCGCAAATCAGATGTGCTCGACGAGCTGCCTGCATTGCGGCGCTATGCACTCAGCCTGACGCGCCACGCCGTCGATGCCGAAGACCTGGTGCATGACACGCTGGTGCGCGCCATCGAGCGCAGCTCGACATTTCGCTCGGATGGCAATCTGCGCGGTTGGCTACTGTCGATCCTGCACAATCTGCATGTCGATGGTCGCCGTTCTGGCGCCAGCGCAGCGGGGCGCGACGGCGAGTTTGCGGCCCGTACGGGCGAGAACCTGCCACCCAATCAGTTTGACAATCTTCGGTTGGCGCAAGTGCGTCGCGCGTTTGATCTGCTGCCAGAGCAACAACGCGAGGCAATGCATCTCGTGACCATCGAAGGTTTGAGCTATGACGAGGCCGCGGCGGTGCTCGGCGTGCCTTCGGGAACGGTGATGTCGCGGATTTCGCGTGGCCGCGAGGCCCTGCGCCGTTGGGAAAGCGGACCATCCCTGCAATTGGTCAAAGGAGGCGAGTGATGCCAAATATCGAACCCGTCGATCCGGTTGAACTTGCCGCCTATGTCGACGATCAGCTCGACGTGAGCCGCCGCATCGCGGTGGAGCACTGGCTGTCACAAAACCCAGGTGCGGCAGCCGACGTCATGGCCGACCTGCGCCTTCGAGACGAGTTGCGCTTTCTGCGCGGGAGCGACGACGCACAGGGATCAGCCGAGAACGAGGCCCTCGCCCGCCGTCTCGGTGGGCGTCTGCAACGCGATGGCTTTATCCGGCGCGTGCGCCCGCTTCTTGCCGCTTCGCTGCTGCTGACCATCGGCTGGTTCGCCCATGGCCAGGTGGGCAATACGACCGCCCTCGCGTCCAGCACCGTGCCGGAATACGTCTCGGCAGCGCTTGAGGCGCATTACGTCACCGAACTGCGCGCCAAGATGCATTCGCAGGTGCGAGCGACGGAATACGACCCTGCCGAGCTGTTGGCCGAGACCGAAATCGAGCTGCCGGCCCTGCCGGCTGGCTGGGCCATCACCGACGTTCAGGTCTACCCCTCCGAGTTCGGGGCAAGCGTTGAAGTGGCGGTTAATTCAGACGACCTCGGCGCCATTTCGATCTTTGCGGCGCGCCCCGGCAAATACCTCGTGGCCGCCCCCGTGACCCGACGGGTCGGCGCTACCACGACCGCTTACTGGCAGCTCGGCGACACCGCCTATACGCTCGTCGCCTCCTCTGCCCCGCAAGACGTGGCGCGCGCGGCAACAGCCCTGTTCGAGTCCATGCATTAGGCATCGGTTTTGCGCTAGAAGGACAATGTCCAGCCCGCCGGAGAGCACACAATGACCATGCAAGCCCTTGTCCTGAACCGCTATGGTGGACCGGAGGGAACTGCCATGACCAGCGTGCCGCGCCCGCGCCCATCCGGCAAAGAGCTGCTGGTGCGCGTGCATGCTGCCGGGCTGAATCCGGTCGATTTCAAGACCCGCCAGGGCCAGATCAAGCTGATCCATAATTACGCGCTGCCAACGATCCTCGGCAATGAGCTGGCGGGCGTGGTGGCTGAGTGTGGCGAAGACGTCACCCACTTTGCCGTGGGCGACCGTGTGTTCGCGCGCATGCCCAAGGACAGCATGGGCGCCTTTGCCGAATACGCCATCGTTCCAGAAGACTGCGCCGCCAAACTCCCGGCGACGATTGATTTCAAAACCGCCGCAGGCGTTCCTCTCGCAGGACTCACAGCATTGCAGGCCCTGCGCGACGAGCTTGGACTGAAGCAGTGAAGCCGGGTCTTTATTCCCGGCGGCGCTGGCGGCGTGGGTACATTTGCTATCCAGATCGCCAAATGGCTGGGTGCGGAGGTAACCACGACGGCCTCCCCACGCGGCAAGGGTCTGGTCGAACGACTGGGCGCCGATGTGGTGATCGACTACACGACGCAGCGGTTCGAGGACCACGTCAGGGACATGGACGGCGTCTTCGATCTGCTCGGCGGCGACACATTGACGAAGTCATTCAGTGTGGTGAAACCGGGCGCCATGGTTGTGTCGATCGCTGGCATGCCGGAGCCGGCCACAGCGCAGAAGGACTTGAAGCGGGGCTTGGGCCTCACCGCCCTATTCTGGCTGGCAAGCTTTGGCCTGCGGCGCAGTGCCAAGCGCCACAATGCGCGCTATCGCTACCTGTTCATGCATCCCAGCGGCGCTGAACTTGCCGAGCTGGCCCGCCTGATTGAGTCTGGCACCCTCACCCCGATCATCGACAGGGTGTTTCCCTTCGCCGAAATCAACGACGCCTTCGCCTACCTTGAGACGGGTCGCGCCAAGGGCAAGGTTATCGTGACGATGGTTTGATCTAGCGCGTCGGAGCTGGGCCGGTGCTTTCTCGCGTGATGATCCGGGCATCGAGTTCGACATGCCTGCCATTGCCCTCGGAGGCGATCTGCGCCTGCATCAGCGCCCAGGCCTGAGCGGCAATCTCCTCAATGGGCTGCGCAACGACGCTGATCGACGGCCGCAAGACGTCCATCCAGGGGGCGTCGTCAAAGCCCAGCAGAGAAATATCGTCGGGCATGGCCAGCCGCGCATCCTGCAGCGCACGCAGTGTGCCCAGAGTAGCGATACCGCTGGCGGTGAGGATCGCCGTTGGCCGCGCGAGCGCCAGCTCGGCATTGAGCTGATCTGCGGTTTCCCGCGCGGTCAGGCCAACTTCGATCACCCTCGCCCTTATGCCGTCCTTGCCCAGCGCCGCGGCCTCAAAACCTTCGGCACGCAAATTGGTGTTCCAGATCGAGCGCGAGTTCACCACCAGCCAGATATCGCGATGGCCGAGATCATAAAGATAATCCACCGCCAGCTTCACCGCGCCGACATTATCCAGCGCCACCGACGGCAGGCCTTCGGTGGGGCGAATACGGTCGACAACGATCAGCGGCGTTTCAGGATCATGCGAACCAGACCAGGTGGCCGTGGGCACCATGAAGACGCCCCGTACCCGATTGGCATAGAGCGTCTCAAGCTTGGCGGCCTCGTCGCGACCATCTTCACGGGTTTCCAGCACCAGCACGTCAAAGCCGTTGCGCTCGGCGATGCTGACGATGTTCTGCATAATGTCGCAGAAGAACGGATTATCCAGCGCCGGAATGCAGAGCCCGAAGGTCCGTGGCGTATTGCGGCGCAGATTGGCGGCAACGAGATTGCGACGATAGCCCAATTGCTTGGCCGCCTCGAGCACGCGCTCCTTGAGGTCAGCACCAACGGATGGGCGATCGGACAGGGCGTTCGACGCCGTGCCCAGCGAGACGCCGGCAGCGGCGGCAATGTCTTTGATCGTCACTGCTCGAGCGCGAGCCATGCCGCTTCCTCGCATAATCGGTTCATGGCGGGCTATGGCCTGCCAGCCTGGCTGTCAATTGGCGCTGCCTGAAACAATCAGGGCGCCATCACCTCAATAGCGATGACGCCCCGTTCGGTCGATGGCCCATGGGCCATCTCGTCAGATCAATCGTAAAGAACGGCCGCGATTTCCGGGTCGTTCATGTTGGCGGCGTCGTAATAGTAGAAGCCGGTGTCGACGATCTTGGGCACGGTTTCGCCCTTGAGCGCAGCCACTGCGGCCTTGACGGTTTCATAGCCAATACCGACCGGGTTCTGCGTGATCGAGCCGTTCATCAGGCCCGATGCCACCATGGCCTTCTGCGCCGCGCCGGAGTCAAAACCAATGACCACGACATTGCTGTTCAGCTCCTGCTTGCCATTGGCAACACCGATTGCCGAACCTTCATTGGCACCAAAAATGCCCTTGAGATCAGGGTTGGCGAGCAGGATCGACTTGGTGATTTCGGTCGAAGCGAGCTGATCGCCAGCACCGTACTGAACCGTCACCACTTCCACATTCGGATGCGCTTCCTTGATGCGGTTGGTGAAGCCCTCGACGCGATCGATACCGGTACGGCTGGTCTGGTCGTGCGCAACCACAGCGATCTTGCCGGAATTGCCGATCAGCTCGGCCATCTTGTCGGCAGCAAGGGCTGCCGCCGCCACGTTGTCGGTGGTGGCGGTTGAAAGCGGGATGTCGCTATCGACGCCGGAGTCAAAGGCGATGATCGGAATACCTGCAGCCGAAGCCTGCTGCAGCAGCGGAATGGCCGCCTGGCTATCGAGCGCGGCAAAGCCAATGGCATCGGGGCCACGCGAAAGCGCAGCGGCAAGCATGTCCATCTGGCGATCGACCTGGCTTTCGGTTTCCGGACCTTCAAACGTGATGGTCGCGCCGAATTCCGCACCGGCCTTTTCGGCGCCCGCCTTCACGGCCTGCCAGAACTGATGCTGGAAGCCTTTGCAGATCATGGCGATGTCATACTTGTCCTGAGCGAACGCAGATCCGCTGGCGGTGAGCATGGCGAGGGCGCTGATGGCGCCGAGTAGAGTACGTCTGTTAAACACGGGTTCCTCCCAAGTGTGCGTGTCGGTTACGGGCTTTTCGCCTCTTATTGGTGCCCAGACGGGCACGGGGATCGTCGGCGCCTAAAGTGAGCGGCGCCGCAGGATATCGGCGTAGACGGCGAGAATAATGATCGCGCCGGTCACAACGGTCTGCCATTCCTGGGGGACGGACAGGATGCGCAGGCCATTGGCCAAAACTGAAATGATGAGGGCGCCGATCAGCGTACCCAGAATGGTGCCCCGGCCACCGGCAAGCGAGGTGCCACCAATAACCACAGCGGCAATCGCGTCGAGCTCATAGCCTTGGCCAAGCGCGGGCTGGGCCGAGTTGAGACGGCTGGCGATGAGCAGGCCCGCCACGCCGCAAATGCCACCGGCAGCGGCGTAAACCGCGATCTTCCAGCGATCGACATTGACGCCCGAAAGCCGCACGGCCTCTTCATTGCTGCCCAGCGCGAAGGTGTATCGCCCTAATGCTGTCTTGGTCAGCACGAACGCGGCCAGCAGCGCCACGCCAAACAGGATCAACACACCATTGGGGATGGGGAGAGCCGGAAAGATGCTGCCGACGATGGAGCCAGAGGAAATCTGCGTGAAGCCGGGCGTGTCATTGAAATAGATGGGCTTGGTGCTCGAAATGACCAGAGACAGGCCCTTGAGGATCAGCATCATGCCAAGCGTAGCGATAAACGGCGGTACCTTGAGCTTGGCCACAACCACGCCTGACACCAGGCCACAGCACACCCCAGCCAGAATGGCACCAACCACACCGACCGGCAGCGGCAGACCAAGATAGGTCAGCAACACGCCCGCGATGACGGCGCAGAAGGTCATCAACGTGCCCACCGACAGATCGATACCGCCGGTGATGATGACCAGCGTTGCGGCAATGGCCAGCACGCCATTGACCGACGTGGCCTGCAGAATGGCCAGCACGTTCTGGGTCTGCATGAAATTGGGCGACGCCAGTGAGAAAACGACGACCAGCGCAATAAGGCCGGAGAAGGCCAACAGGCGATGGAATGCCCCCGAAATGCGGGGGCCGGTGTTTTGGGCGGGGGCGGCAGTATCGGTCATGTCGACCTCCGTTCGATGGATTGTTCGGCAACAGCGCTCGGCCGCAGGGTGGCCAGACGCATGATGTCTTGCTGGCTGGCACCACCGGGCAAAAAGCCGGTGAGGCGGCCCTCGCACATCACGGCGATGCGGTGGGACAGGCGCAGCACCTCAGGCAGCTCGGAGGAGATGACGATGATCGCCTTGCCCTGCCCTGCCAGCGCGTTAAGCAGTTTGTAAATTTCGGACTTGGCGCCGACATCGATGCCACGCGTCGGCTCATCGAAAATCAGGATGTCGCAATCGCGCAGCAGCCACTTGGCGATGACAACCTTCTGCTGGTTGCCGCCGGACAACAGCCGCGCCTCCTGCACATCGCTCGGCGTCTTGATGGCAAGCTGGCGGATATAACCAACCGCCTTCTGCTCCATCCCGGCTTCATCCAGAATACCGCCCAGACCGGTGAAACGGTCGAGGCTCGCCAGCGCGATGTTGTTGCGCACGTCCAACCCGGTCGCGAGGCCAAAATGCTTTCGGTCCTCGGAGAGATAGCCAATGCCCGCATCGACCGCGTCCTTGGGCGAGGTGATGGCGATGGGCTGGCCATGCACCAGGATTTCGCCACCATCGCGACGGTCGGCGCCAAACACGGCCCGGGCAACTTCTGTGCGTCCCGCGCCCATCAGCCCGGCGAATCCGAGGATCTCTCCCTTCCTCACCGCAAAACTGACATCGCGGATTTCGCGACCCCGATTGAGATTGCGCACTTCGAGCGCGATCGGCGCGGCCGATGTATCGGGCACCACGAGAGTGTCGCCAGACAGCGTGCGCCCCACCATCATCGAAATAATGGTCTCGATAGGCGTATCGGCCGCAGGCACCGTCCCCACATACTCGCCGTCGCGCATGATGGTGACGCGGTCCGAGATGCGTTTGATCTCGTCCATCTTGTGGGAGATGTAGACCACGCCCACACCCTCGGCCTTGAGCCGATTGATGATGGCAAATAGCTCGGCGATTTCAGCGTCGTTCAGCGCCGCCGTCGGCTCATCCATGATCAGCACGCGGGAGCGATAGGACAGCGCCTTGGCGATTTCGACCATCTGCTGCTTGGCGATGGTTAGCGTCTCGACGCGCACGGTCGGCTCAAGCGCGAGGTTCATTGAGGCAAAGATCGCCGCGGCATCCCGATTGAGCTGCCCTTCGTCCAGAATGCCAAAACGGCGCGGCTCGCGACCGATGAAAATGTTCTGCGCCACGGTCAGGTCGCGCATCAGCGCAAGTTCCTGATGGATGATGCCGATGCCCAGATCCTGCGCCTGGCGCGGCGACGCAATCTCGACATTCTGCCCATCAAGCCGGATATCCCCCGCATCTCGCGCATAGACGCCGGACAGGATCTTCATCAGCGTCGACTTGCCGGCGCCGTTCTCGCCCATCAGGGCGTGCACCTCGCCCGGCTTCAGCTCAAAGTGCGCCTTGGCAAGCGCCCGCACGCCTGGAAACGACTTATCGATGTCGACCATTTCAACAAGATTGGTGGTCATGCTGTCGCCCTGCCCCCAAAGGCGGGAAGCGCGATGCGACCGGTTCCGATGAACCTTTCTGCTGATCGATCTGACACATACCCCTCCGTGTATCGTTTCATTCGCATGGACAGTTTGAAGCCTAGTCCGGCAGAGCCACGCCCAGCTTGGCCAACAGGCCCCCATCCACCTTGAAGTCCGACCCCGTGCAAAAGCTCGCGCGGTCCGATGCCAGAAACGCGATCACCTCGGCCACTTCGCTGGGTTGCCCCACCCGGCCCAGCGGCTGCATCTGCCCCCAGGATGAAATCAGCGCGTCCACCTTGTCCGGGGCAGCGTTCATCTGCGCCGAAAAATGCGTCATTGGCGCATCGATGCAGCCCGGGCTGACGGAATTGACGCGAATGCCATCCTCGGCATGGTCAATCGCCATAGCGCGGCTCAAGGCCAACAACCCGCCTTTGGAGGCTGTGTAAGCAGCAACGCGCTGCTGAGTGGCGTGCCCCTGAACCGATGCGACCAGAACGATCGATCCACCACCAGCCTTCCGCATGCGTGGCACGGCATGGTGCGACGCCAGATAGGCGCCACGAAGATTGACCGACAGCACGCTATCCCAGACGGACGGCTCGGTGCCTTCCACCGTGCCGTATGGCTGTATGCCGGCGTTGCAGACGAGGACGGACAGTGCCCCAGCCTGACGCTCGAAATCCTCGAAGGCCGCAGCCATGGCGGCTTCATCCGCAACGTCAGCCACAAGCCCAATGGCGCCGCGCCCTACCCCGTCCAGTTCGGTGACCGCGTGCTCGACCGCGCCCCGGTCATGGCCAAGAATACCGACCAATGCACCACGCTCCGCCAACAGACGCGCCGTCGCAAAGCCAATGCCGCTTGCGCCACCCGTTACGATCGCGGTCTTGCCGCCAAGTTCATCAGAAACAGACACAGTCACACCCATTCATACTCACGCAAAACCGATCTAAGGCCTTAAATCAAAAGGCAAAAACCAGCCTCCAGCCGTGGACAAGCCACACTGCACATTCAGCAATCCAGAAACTCCTCGCGAACGCCTCCCCTGTCTTTCGCAGGTCAATGAAACGTTTCATAACTACGCTATAAACAGAGCGCAGGCTTGTCAATGGCCTCATATCGTCCTGCTGGGGACGGAATTGATCGCTGTGTGAAAGGGAGAATGGTGGGCCCACCAGGACTCGAACCTGGAACCAGACCGTTATGAGCGGTCGGCTCTAACCATTGAGCTATAGGCCCGGCCGGGAAAGCCCGACGCTTGCCGGTGTGTATCGGGCAAACATCGGGGTGTCAAACCGGCGATTGAGCGGCCGCAAACATCTCTGCATGGGGCCTCAATGGGTTAGCAGACTGTTAGCATTTGCCGTCACCAGACGGGCAAAAACGCCGCCGAGAAGACCTCAGCGGCGCGAACGCGTCAGACCTTGCCGTCAGGGCGGCCGTGGATGGGTTCGGCACGGTGCCAGTTTTCCAGAATGCGACCGTCGGTGTGCTTCTGCGTCGCCCAGCGGATGCCGTTGGAAATGACCTGATGGACCGTCTTGTTGTGATAGATCGGATAGGTTTCATGGCCGGGGCTGAAGAAGAAGATGTTGCCGCGACCGCGCTTGAAGGTGGCGCCGCTGCGGAAGACTTCGCCGCCGGAATACCAGGAGATGAACACCAGCTCGTCGGGCTGGGGAATGTCGAACGGCTCGCCATACATCTCCGAAGCCTCGACCTCAAAGAACGGCGGCAGGCCTTCAGCGATGGGGTGGGATGGATTGACCACCCAGACGCGCTCGAGATCACCGGCAGGCGTTTCGCGCCAGGACAGGTTGGCATTGGTGCCCATCAGGCGACGGAAGAGCTTGGAGTGATGGCCCGAGTGCAGCACGAGCAGGCCCATGCCCTTGAGCACGCGCTGTTGGATACGATCGATCAGCCCGTCGCTGACTTCCTCATGGGCCATGTGACCCCACCACAGCAGCACATCGGTGTCGTTGAGCACGGAATCCGGCAGCCCCTCATCGGGATCGTCCAGCGTACCGCGACGGATTTCGAAATCCGGATGGGCAACGCCGGCTGCAATCGCGCCGTCGATGCGATCTGGATAGATCGCCTGGACCTCCTCATGCAGCTGCTCGTGGCGGCCTTCGTTCCAGATGGTAACCTTGATTGTCATCGTATCCTCGCGTTCCTGAGCCCCGCTTCGGCCACTGCAGGCCAGCCTGCTGCGCGGGCAGCGGCGCAAAATGTACACGCAACCACAAATCTGACAACGGGCAATCTGCACATTCGTGAAACGACCCAAAACCAAACTCTTGCCAGCAGATCGGCATTTGCGTAACCGTGTACACAAATCTTTCAATGGAGGAGGTTCCATGTCTGAGAAATTGCGGCTCGGGGTGATCGGCTCAGGCCTGAAGGCGGCGGAATATGCGCAGAGCTGGGCCAAGATGGATGAACTGGAATTCGTGGTTCTGGCCGATACCAGCGCCCCTTCCCGCCAGCGCCTGATCGACGTCTGCCTTGCCGCTGGTGCGCCGGAACCGGCCGCCTATGACGACTACAAGCAGATGCTGGCCGAATGGCGCGACAAGCTCGACATCGTCTACATCTCGACCCCGCACGCCTTCCATGGCGAGCAGGCCGCCGCTGTCGCCGAAGCCGGACTCGACCTCTTTCTCGAAAAGCCGATGGTGACCACGGTCGCCGAAGCCAAGACGCTGATTGCAGCGCAGAAAAAGTCAAACGTGACCATTGTCACCGCGTTTCAGGGCGGCCTGTCACCACTGGTGCTCGACACGCGCAAGCGCGCGCTGGCCGGTGAGTTTGGCGAACTTGTCGCCATTTCCGGCATGATCTGGGAAAGCTGGGCCAGCAATTATGTCGGCCACTGGAAGCAGCAGCCAGAAATCTCTGGCGGTGGCTTCATGTTCGATACCGGCGCACACATGATGAACACCGTGTGCCTGCTGGCAAACTCCGATTTCGCCAGCGTTTCGGCCTATATGAACAACCACGGCAAGCAGGTCGATATCGCAACCGCCGTGTCTGCTCGCCTCGACAATGGCGCGCTGGTGACCCTGACCGCTGCGGGCGAAGGCCCTCCGGGCTGCGCGTCCTACATCACCTTCTTTTACGCCAATGCCATCGTGCGCATCGATGCCTGGGGCGGCTGGCGCGAAATCAGCGTCAACGGCAAGTCCGAGCCCCGCGAAGAGGCGGAGATCCTGGGCAACCCGATGAAGAACTTCCTCGCTATTCGCGCGGGAACAATGGACAATTCCGGCTCGGTCGAGATGGGCCTGAGATTCGCCGGGCTGTGGGACGCCATCAAGCAATCTGCTGCCGCAGATGGCCAACCGGTGAAGGTCGCAAAGAACTAGGCGTGGAGGCCAGGCGCAGTGAACAAGAAGCGGATGACCTCCAAGGAGCTGGCCAAACTGGCCGGGGTATCATCCGCCACCATTTCACGCGCTTTCTCCCCTGACTCGCGCATCGGCGACGCCACGCGTGAACGCATCCTGGCGGTCGCACGCGAGCACGGCTACCAGCCCAACGCCATTGCACGCTCGCTGAACAATCAGCGGTCGCGCCTTGTGGCTCTGGTGGTCAACGCCATCGGCAATCCCTGTGAGGCGGAGGAACAGCAATTGCTGGTCCATCGTCTGCAGGCGCGCCAGCTCCTGCCCATCATCCTGTGCTGCGCCGACCATGACGATCGCCTGCAGCTGATGCGACTGGCCTCCACCTATCAGGTTGATCATGTCGTGGTGTTCTCCGACATGGTGTCGATGCAGGATGCGGTCGACATCTTCCGCACCACCAAGCCCATCATCGTCTCGTTCGAGCCGCTGGAGCACAAGTCCGTCTCCAATATCCGCATCGACGGCTCGGCGGCCGCCGACGAGATCGTCGACAAGATCGTCAAGGACGGCAAAAAGCGCTTCGCCTATATGACCGGCACCAATTCGAGCTGGATCGACAAATTGCGCCGCCAGTGGTTCTCCGAAGCGCTGGCCAAGCGCGGCCTCAAGTTCGAGGCCAGTGCCTTTGGCGACTATACCTACGATTCCGGGTTCAAGGAATCCGTGATGCTGATCCATCGCGACAAGGTCGACGCCATCATCTGCGGCAATGATGTGATGGCGATCGGCGCCCGCGACGCCGCCCGCCGCGTCCTCGGCAAGACGACCCCGACCGACATCGCCATTGTCGGGCAGGACGGCATCGCCATGGCCGCATGGGACTGCAACGACCTGACCACGCTCAGCCTTGATCATGTCGCGTTTATTGACGCGGTGATGGAGCTGATCGAGCGGCATGAAGAAGACCTCGAAGGGCCGCACAGCATAACCCTCACCTGCACTGCTCGCTGGGGCAGCACGGCCTGACACAGGGCTGACATGTCCGTCGGCCATTCTGCTTCCCGAGGCGCGCAATACCCCCGCCTTTAGGTGCCGCCTGAGGCCCCACCGAGTCCGCATCCGGCTTTAACAATGAGTCACAATCGGGCACGAGATTATGTGTCACATAGCGACATGTTGCGGCGATAATTCATATATTTCAGATGTTTAGGCCGTCACAAACGCGTCATGCAACCGCAATAAAACTGTCGCGTGGCAACCATATGGTCTGCAGCGTCAAAGGGCGGCGCCGGAGTATGAACTTCCGGGTTGGCCAGCCAGGTTTGAAACGAATTCCGAGAGGGAAATTCCCATGAAGTCTGCACTTTACGCCAGCGCTGCCGTGATCGCGCTCGCCGCAATCGGCACCACCTCCGCTTTTGCCCAGTCGCGCGACACCATCCAGATCGCCGGTTCGTCCACCGTTCTGCCATTCGCTTCGATCGTTGCTGAAGAATTCGGCGCTGCCTTCCCAGAGTTCAAGACGCCAGTCGTCGGTTCGGGCGGCACCGGTGGCGGCCTGAAGCAGTTCTGTGCTGGCGTCGGCGCAGAAACCATCGACATCGCCAACGCATCGCGTCCAATCAAGACCGCTGAGCGTGAAGCTTGCACCACCGCTGGCGTCACCGACATCCGCGAAATCCAGTTCGGCTATGATGGCATCGTGTTTGCCTCGGCTGCTGCTGGTCCAGATTTCGCCCTGACCCCACTGCAGATCTACAAGGCCATCGCTGCCAACGTCGTCGTTGACGGTGCCTTCGTGCCAAACCCCTACACCAAGTGGAGCGAAATCGACGCTTCGCTGCCAGACCAGACCATCGCCCTGGCCATCCCAGGCTCGAACCACGGCACCCGTGAAGTCTTCCAGGAGAAGGTTGTCACCGCTGGTTGTGAAGAAGCCGGTCTGCCAGAAGGTCATCCAGATGACGCTTGCACCGCGCTCCGTCAGGACGTCGTCATCGAAATCGCTGGCGACTACACCGAAACTCTGGCTCGCCTGACCTCGAATAAGGACACCGTTGGTGTGTTCGGTCTGTCGTTCTACGAGCAGAACAAGGACACCCTCAAGGTTGCCACCATCAACGGCGTCGTTCCTTCCAACGAGTCCGTCATCGCCGGTGAATACCCAGTGTCCCGCCCACTGTTCTTCTACGTCAAGGGCCAGCACATCGGCACCATTCCTGGCATCGAAGAATACGTCCAGTTCTTCCTCTCGGAAGGCATTGCTGGCAATGGCGGCACGCTCGAGGCCGCTGGCCTGATCCCACAGGCTCCGGAAAAGACCGCTGAGGTCCTTGCCGCCTTCGAAGCTGGCGCTTCTCAGTAATCTCCAATCAGGACCGCGCCTCGGCGCGGTCCTTCTCCTTCCCGCGGGGGCAAACGACACACAATGAATTCCTTCCTCATTGCCGGACTGTTGCTTGTCCTGCTCGGCATCGCATATCAGGTGGGCTGGTCGCGCAGCCGGAACCTGGCAACGCCAAACGGCGTCAAGGTTCACTCCCGTCCACAATATCACGGCTCGCTGGTCGCGATCTGGACCCTGGTCCCTACCCTCATCATTCTGGCCCTCTGGGGCTATTTTGGCCCTGACATCGTTCGTTCCTTCGCCGTGTCGCAGATCCCTGCCGACGTGATTGGCGGTCTCGACCAGATGGGCCTCAACAATGCCGTGCTGCGTCTGCAGTCCATCGCCAGCGGTTATGGCGTAACTGGCGAACTGGCCCCTTACGAACAGGCCGCCGGTGAATCGCTGCGCTCGTTCCAGCTGCTGACCTCGCTGCTCGTCGCCGGTGTCGCCATCGCCGCCGGTATCGCCGCCCTGCTGTTTGCCCGCAGCCGCATCACGGCTCGCCTCCGGGCCCGCAACTCGGTTGAGCGCATCGTCAACCTGGCCCTGCTGGCCTGCTCGGGCGTTGCAATCCTGACCACGCTGGGCATTGTCGCCTCGCTGCTGACCGAAGCCATCCGCTTCTTCACCTTCATCAACCCGATCGACTTCTTCTTCGGCACCGTGTGGAACCCAAAGTTCTCCTCGACCGTCGCTGGTGATTACGGTCAGTACGGCCTGCTGCCGCTGCTGTCGGGTACGCTGATGGTTGCAGCCATCGCCATGCTGGTCGCCGTTCCGGTCGGCCTGATGGCCGCAATCTATCTCAGCCAATATGCGCCGCGTCAGCTGCGTGCCGTCGCCAAGCCACTGATCGAAATCCTCGCCGGTATCCCAACCATCGTCTACGGCTTCTTCGCCCTGGTCACGGTTGGTCCATTCCTGCGTGATGCCGGCGCCGCCATCGGCATCAGCGTCAGCGCCACCAGCGCCCTGACCGCCGGTATCGTCATGGGGATCATGATCATCCCCTTCATCTCCTCGCTCAGCGATGACATTCTCAACCAGGTGCCACGCACCCTGCGCGACGGCGCCTACGGTCTGGGCGCAACCCAGTCCGAAACCATCCGCAACGTGCTGCTGCCAGCCGCACTGCCCGGCATTGTCGGCGCCTTCCTGCTGGCTGTCAGCCGCGCCATCGGCGAAACCATGATCGTGGTGCTTGCCGCCGGTAACAGCCCCATCCTACGCGGCACCCCGCTTGAGCCGGTCTCGACCATCACCGTGTCCATCGTCAATCAGCTGACGGGCGACACCGACTTTGCTGGTCCCCAGTCTCTCGTCGGCTTCGCCCTGGGCCTCACCCTGTTCGTGATGACCCTGCTGCTCAACATCGTCGCCCTCTACATCGTCCGTCGCTTCCGGGAGCAGTACGAATAATCATGACCGACACGCTCTCAACCACAACCAACGCTTCCGCCGAGCGCACCAAGCTCATCCGCGCCGGCCTGCGCAAGCGCCACCTGACAGAAGCCATCTTCAAGGGCTTCGGCCTGGGCGCCATCGTCCTCGCACTGGGCTTTGTGGCCCTGCTGTTCGCCGACGTTCTGTCCAAGGGCATTCCAGCCTTTACGCAGTCCAACCTGCACCTGTCGGTGACCTACGATCCAGAAACCATCGGCGTAGACCCCGCTCCGGTCCGCACCGCTGGCCAGTCCGACGCCGACTTCCGCGCCGCCAACCTCAAGTGGCAGCGTGACGTCGCCCTGCTGAACTGGAACAAGGTGGTCGAGGCATCGCTCCGCGCCGCCGCTCCTGCCGGTTTTGAGATCGACAGCCGCCAGATCCTGACCATTGCCGAGACCAATGCCCGCCACCAGATCCGCGACATGTTCGTCGCCGATCCAACCCTGCTGGGCAAAACCATCGAAGTTGACGTGCTGGCTTCGGCCAATGCCGACAACTGGGTCAAAGGCAATATCGACCGCAACCTGGGCGACGCTCAGCAGCAGCTGTCGGCCCCGGCCCGCAACCTGATCGACACCTTCGAAGCCAATGGCACGATCTCCTCGGGCTTTGCCTGGTCGATCTTCACCAATGTGGACAGCCGCGCTGCTCCTGCCGCCGCAGGTCTGGCCGGTGCCTTCATGGGCTCGCTCTACATGATGCTGGTGGTGATCCTGCTGGCTGTGCCAATCGGGGTGGCCTCCGCCATCTATCTCGAAGAGTTCGCTCCCAAGTCGCGTCTGACCGACCTGATCGAAGTCAACATCAACAACCTGGCGGCCGTGCCATCCATCGTGTTCGGTCTGCTCGGCGCGGCGGTGTTCATCAACTACCTGCACCTGCCCCTCTCGGCTCCATTGGTCGGTGGTCTGGTGCTGACACTGATGACGCTTCCAACCATCATCATTGCTACCCGCGGCGCATTGCAGGGCGTTTCGCCCGCTCTCCGCCAGGCCGCTCTCGGAATGGGTGCATCCAAGACGCAGATGGTGTTCCACCATGTGCTGCCGGTGACCCTGCCCTCGATCCTGACCGCAACCATCATTGGTGTGGCTCAGGCCATGGGTGAAACCGCGCCGCTGCTGCTGATCGGCATGAATGCCTTCGTCGCCTCGGTGCCCGCCACCCCGCTCGATCAGGCCACCGCTCTGCCCGTCCAGATCTTCCTCTGGCAGGGCAATGAAAACCGCAACTTCTTCGAAGCCCGCACCTCTGCAGCCATCATCGTGCTGCTGGGCTTCATGATCCTGCTTAACGCCATCGCCATCTTCCTGCGGACGCGCCTCGAAAAGCGCGCATAGAAGGACTTAGCCAAAATGGATATGCTTGCCGGCAAGGTTAAGATGACCCAGCAAACCGTGAACACCGCCATGAATCCGACTGACGCTCTTGAACGCCAAATCCGCCTGACCGCCCGCGATGTCACCGTGCACTACGGCGCCAAGCAGGCCCTGCATGGCATTTCGATCGATATCCCAGACCGCGCCGTGACCTCCTTCATCGGACCATCGGGCTGCGGCAAGTCGACCTTCCTGCGCTGCATTAACCGCATGAACGACACCATCGAAGGCGCCAAGGTTGGCGGCACGATCAAGCTCGACGGCGACGATATCTACGATCCGAACCTGGACGTGGTGGAACTGCGTGCCCGTATCGGCATGGTGTTCCAGAAGCCAAATCCGTTCCCCAAGTCGATCTACGACAACGTCGCCTATGGTCCACGCATCCATGGCCTGGCCAAGTCCAAGACCGATCTGGACGAAATCGTTGTGTCCTCGCTGCGCAAGGCGGGCCTGTTTGAAGAGGTGAAGGATCGGCTCAACGAACCCGGCACCGGTCTTTCGGGGGGTCAGCAGCAGCGTCTGTGCATTGCCCGCGCCATCGCCGTTGGCCCCGAAGTGATCCTGATGGACGAGCCCTGCTCGGCACTCGACCCGATCGCCACCGCCATCATCGAAGAACTGATCGACGAATTGCGCGAAAACTACACCATCGTCATCGTCACCCACTCCATGCAGCAGGCCGCCCGCGTTTCGCAGAAAACGGCCTTCTTCCATCTGGGCAATCTGATCGAGGAAGGCGTCACCGAAGACATCTTCACCAACCCGATCAACAAGCAGACCCAGGACTACATCATGGGCCGTATCGGCTAAGGGCGGGAGCAATTATCATGGCCAATATCGGCAAAGACCACATCGTATCCGCCTATGGCGACGAACTCGTCGCCCTCGCCCAGCTCATCTCCGAAATGGGTGGCCAGGTTGAAGTCGCCATCGAGAATGGCACCAAGGCCCTGCTCAAGCTAGACCGCGAGCTGGCCGACGTCACCATCATCGCCGACCAGCGCATCGACGACATGCAGCGCAAGATCGACGACATGGCCGTCTCCATGATCGCCCGTCGCCAGCCCATGGCGTCGGACCTGCGCTCGATCATCACCTCGATCCACGTCGCGGCTGATCTCGAACGCGTTGGCGACATGGCCAAGCAGCTGGCCCGCCGCTCGCTCAAGCTCGAGGGCCTGAGCCTGCAGCCAACCTTCTACAACGGCGTCAAGAACATGACGGCGCTGGTGCTGCGCCAGATCAAGGAAGCGCTCGACGCCTATGCGGCGCGCGACGAAGCCATGGCCATCGAAGTGTGCAACCGCGACGACGAAGTCGATGCCATGCACACCTCGCTGTTCCGCGAACTCCTGACCTACATGATGGAAGATCCGCGCAACATCACGCCCTGCACGCACCTGCTGTTCTGCGCCAAGAGCCTGGAACGCGTCGGCGACCACGCCACCAACATTGCCGAGCGCGCTTACTACCTCAAGACCGGCAAGCAGCTGACATCCGACGTGCAGGAACTGCACCGGACCCAGATCAAGCCCTGATAGGGGCTTGCACCACCCATGACGTCACTCCCGCAACAGCGGGGGTGACGGCCCGATAGAATTGATGGCCGGCAAAGTCCGGCACAATGGGAGCCACCCATGCCGGCTACGATCCTCGTCGTTGAAGACGAAGGCGATATCGCCATTCTGCTGCGCTACAATCTGGAGGCCGAAGGCTTCCGCGTTGTCACCGCCGAAACGGGCGACGAAGCGCAACACGCGATTCAAGACAAACTGCCAGACCTGATCCTGCTCGACTGGATGCTGCCCGAAGTCTCCGGCATCGAGCTGTGCCGCCGCCTGCGCGCCCGCGAAGAAACCGCCCGTGTGCCGATCATCATGTTGACGGCGCGTGGCGAAGAAGAAGAGCGCGTGCGGGGCCTGGCCACCGGCGCCGACGACTATGTCGTCAAGCCCTTCTCGGTGCCCGAGCTGGTGGCGCGTATCCACGCCCTGCTCCGCCGCGCCAATCCAAACCTGGTGACGGCCGCCCTCAAGGTCGGCGATCTCGAGCTCGACCGCACCACCCACCGCGTCCGCCGCGCCAACCGCGACGTGCACCTTGGGCCAACCGAGTACCGCCTGCTCGAATATCTGATGCGCCACCCCGGCCGTGTCTATTCGCGCGAGCAACTGCTTGATGGCGTCTGGGGCAATGATGTCTATGTCGACGAACGCACGGTCGACGTCCACATCGGCCGCCTCCGTCGCGCCATCAACCGCGGCCGCGAAAGCGACCCCATCCGCACGGTCCGCGGCGCGGGTTACGCGTTCGACGAGCGGTTCTCGCAGGTTGCCTGAATGATTGTCACCCCCGCTCCGGCGGGGGTGAGTTTATCTGGCTTCCCACCCACAGGTGTCATCCCGGCGTAGGCCGGGATCCAGGTCCGTGGCGATCCAACTCATCCAGCGCCGGGATAGTCTTCAGCATGGATTCCGGCATGCGCCGGAATGACGTCGTGGTTGTGAAGGGGCATGCGCCTCCCTCCCCTTGATGGGGGGAATGAGGGTGGGGTGACGCCCCCGCCACCGATGTCACCGGGTTTGGGACGTCGCCTAAGCCGCGTCGGGGCTGTAGCGAGCCAGGGCCTTGATGACCTGCTTGGCGGTGACTCGGCCGATCTGGTTGCCGTCATTGTCGAGGACACCAACCCATTGATGCTCGGCGAAGAGTGGCAGCACGTCTTCGCAGCGGGCGTCCATGGGCACTGAGCGTTCACACGGTTCGGTTGCGCCGCGCTCCATGATCGAACGCACATGGATGGCGCGGGCTTTGTTCACCTGCCGCACGAACTCCTCGATATGCTCATTGGCGGGCCGCAGCACGATATCTTCGGGCTTGCCCTCCTGCTGGAGCGCACCATCCTTGAGCACGGCAATGCGGTCGCCGATCTTGAGCGCTTCGTCGAAGTCGTGCGTGATAAACAGGATGGTCTTGCCCAGCGACTTCTGTAGCTCGATCAACTGATCCTGCATGCCCGAGCGGATCAGCGGGTCGAGCGCGGAAAACGCCTCATCCATCAAAATGATGTCGGTATCGAGCGCCAGCGCCCGGGCCAGACCCACGCGCTGCTGCTGGCCACCGGAGAGCTGGCGCGGCTGCGAGTTTTCGTAACCAGCCAGTCCGACGATCTCGATCCACTTGGCGGCTTCTTCCGTGCGCTGCTTTTTGGCAACGCCGCGCACTTCGAGCCCATAGGCGACATTGTCGATCACCGAGCGATGCGGCAACAGGCCGAACTTCTGGAACACCATGGCGACGCTGCTACGGCGATAGCTGCGCAATTGCGCCAGCGTCATCGTCAGCACATCGGTGCCATCCACAATGATCTCCCCGGCAGTCGGCTCGATCAGCCGGTTGACGTGACGGATCAGTGTTGACTTGCCCGACCCCGACAGGCCCATCACCACAAAAATCTGTCCTTTGGCGATATCGAGAGAGACATTGTCGAGCCCGACCACGTGGCCCGTTTCGGCCTGCACGTCAGCCTTGGACCGGCCAGACCGGAGCATTTCAAGCGCCACCTGCGGATTGTCGCCAAAGATCTTGGTGACGCCACGCATGGCAATGGCGAGGTTTGGATTGGCTTCGATACTCATGACTTCGCCTCCGCCAGGCCGATACGGCCCTGCAATTGTTTGCCGAACGACTGGGTGATGCGATCAAAGATGATCGCCAGCACGACGATACCAAGACCGGCAAATAGCCCACGGCTGACCTCAAGCCGGCCAATGCCCTGCAGCACCTGATAGCCCAGCCCACCAGCGCCGATCATCGAGGCGATCACCACCATCGAGAGTGCCATCATCGTGGTCTGGTTGATGCCCGCGAGAATGGTAGGCAGCGCCAACGGGATCTGCACGCCGAGCAGGCGCTGGCGCGGATTGGTGCCAAAGGCGCGGCTGGCTTCCATCACGGCTGGATCGACCGAGCGCAGGCCCAGATCGGTGAGGCGGATCAGCGGCGGCGCGGCATAAACGATGGTGGCGATCAGCGCCGGGATTTTGCCGGGGCCAAAGATCATCACCGTGGGGATGAGATAAACAAAGCTCGGCAGCGTCTGCATCAGATCGAGCACGGGCGTGAAAATCTTGCGGACATTGAGCGAGCGGCTCATCCAGACACCGACCGGGATCGACACCACAATGGCGGTGAGCGTCGCCGCGATCATCAGGGCCATGGTAGTCATGGCGTCCTTCCATAGGTCCATCAGACCCAGGAACAGCAGCGACAGCAGCACCACCAGCGGCAGCTTCCAGCTGCGCGTGGCCAGCCAGGCGATACCGGTCAGAATGGCGATGATCAACCACCATGGCGTGGCGATCAGCAGGTCTTCAATGCCCTTGAGCAGCATCAGCAGCGGATAGGCGGCGGCTTCAAAGCCATCGCCCCAGTTGCGCACGACCCAGTTCAGGCCATCGTCGATAGCCCGACGCAGCGGGCGCGTATCAATCAGTTGAGGGAACACGTTGTGTCACTTTCATTGGCCCACCGGGCCGTTGATCTGGCGCGCGCTATCCCCAAGGGAGCCGGCGACAGCTCGCTTGGGGATTGGGCGCGGAACGGAAAAGCGGCCGGATCGAAACCCGGCCGCTGCGCTATCGCTGTGAGGAGCGATCAGCTGATACTGGCGCGAACCTTTTCGGCAACTTCTGGCGACACCCAGCCGCTCCAGAGATCTTCCTTGGTCTTGAGGAAGTTCTCGGCCGTTGCGGCGGCGTCGGCCTGGTTTTCGTCGCCATAGACCAGCAGCTCGCTGATTTCGGCATTGGTCAGGCCAACCTTGGTGAAGTACTCGGCGATCACAGGTGCCTCTTCCTGCAGCCAGGCGGCGGCACCAACGATGGCGGGCGAGGACGGATAGGCCGTCACGCCGGCTGGCTCATTGCAGTCCGGATCGGTGTTGCAGGCATAAACCTCTGGCAGGGTTTCACCCATGTCCAGCGCCACAGCGTCGAACTTGCCCAGGATGGCCGTTGGACCCCAGTAGTAGAACAGGATCGGCTCTTCGCGGGTGAAGGCGCGGGCAATCGAGGCGTCCAGCGCACCACCCGAACCGGGCGAGAACAGGTTCCACGCGCCGCTCATGTCATAGGCGTCAAACAGTGCTGTAGTGGCCAGCTCGCAGCCCCAGCCGGGAGGGCACGAATAGATGCGGCCCTTGCTGGAATCCTCGGGGTCCGGGAACACGCTCGGATTGGCAATCGCCGTTTCGGCGCTGACGATCTCGGGATGGGCTTCCTGCGTATAGCGCGGAATGAACCAGCCTTCGATCGTGCCATCGGTGATGGCGCCGCCAAGGGCAACAACGGAGCCCTCGGCAAGGGCTGCGTCCCACTGATCCTGAACGGTGCTGGTCCACAGCTCTGGCGCAACAGCAGGCGAGCCGCGCGTCACCATCGAGCTGGTGGTGGGCACGGTATCTCCGGTGACGATGGCAACATCGCACCCGAAACCGGCCTCAAGAATTTTGGCATGGATATGCGCCAAGGCGGCCGCGGAGGGCCAGGTCATCTCGGCAATGTCGATGGTCCGGTCGGTGCCGCAGGCAGCGGCGCCCTCGTCCTGGGCCATGGTGGGAAGACTAGAAACGGAAAAGAAGGCAACAGCCATCGCGGCGGCAATGCCACCGGATTTCAATATCATCAGGTCACTCCTGGATTTATCTGAGTAGCCAGACCATAGGGAGACAGATCATATGTGTCAAATCACCCAATATTTGCCGCACCACTGTAAACTGATCGTGCGACAACTTGGAAAATCAACTAAACGCTGTCCCAATCATATTGCCCCGTATACGAATTATGTTGTTCTGTAACTTTCAGAGACCACACTGATACAGCCATCAAGACAAAATAATTCTGCACGCCACCTTCTCGCCGCATATGCGCCCATTTTCCGGGCGGTTGCGGCGGCACCGTTGCCGAGCTTGCGGGGGCAAAAACTACTTGGTGGGGAAAATGACGGCGTCGCGCAGAGAAGAGACAGGACAGCAGCAGACACCACTGAGACCTCATGGTGATCCTGTCGAACCACGCGGTCGGGCTAGTGGAGGGCCGCGATGGCATGACCTCGTCCTTCGACAAGCTCAGGATGAGGTCTGCTGGGCGAGTAGCGGTCGCCAAAAAGAACACCCCCGAGCGTGGGCCCGGGGGGGATGTAGGATTGTTCTGGCGTCGTTGCGCCGGACTTAACCGCAACTAGCCAGCGGCGGTGTAGGCGGTCTTCACGACGGTGAAGAACTCGGATGCGTACTTGCCCTGTTCGCGAGGGCCGTAGGACGAGCCCTTGCGGCCGCCGAATGGCACGTGGAAGTCCACGCCAGCGGTTGGGACGTTGACCATCACCATGCCGGCTTCAGCATTGCGCTTGAAGTGGGTCGCATACTTTAGCGAGGTGGTGACGATGCCGGCGCTGAGGCCGAAATCGGTGTCGTTCGAGGTCGCCAGGGCTTCTTCGTAATCCTTGACGCGGATGACCGATGCCACCGGCCCGAAGATCTCTTCGCGGCTGATGCGCATGGAATTGGTGGCTTCGGTGAACAGGGTTGGCTGCAGGAAGTAGCCTTCCGTGGAAGCCTTTACCAGTTCGCCACCGGCAACCAGCTTGGCGCCTTCCGACTTGCCGATGGCAATGTAGTCGGTGTCCTGCTTGAGCTGGCTTGGATCAACCACAGGGCCGATCTCGGTGTCCTTGGCGAGGGCATCGCCGACGCGCAGATTGCGGGTGCGCTCTGCGAGAGCCTCAACGAATGCGTCGTGGATGCCTTCCGTGACGATGATGCGCGAGGACGCCGTGCAACGCTGGCCGGTGGAGAAGAAGGCCGACTGGGCAACCGTTTCAACAGCGACCTTAAGGTCGGCGTCATCAAGCACGACGGTCGGGTTCTTGCCGCCCATTTCGAGCTGGAACTTGCGGTTGTGTTCAATCGAAGCGGCAGCAACGCGCTTGCCGGTGCCCACCGAGCCGGTGAAGCTGATGGCGGTAACGTCCTTGCTGTCGAGCAGGGTCTGACCGACAACCGAACCCTTGCCCATCACGAGGTTCAGCACGCCCTTGGGCAGGCCTGCACGCACCAGAATGTCGACGATCGCCCAGGTGGAGCCTGGAACCAGATCGGCTGGCTTGATCACGACTGTGTTGCCATAGGCCAGAGCCGGAGCAATCTTCCAAGTCGGGATGGCAATGGGAAAGTTCCATGGCGTGATGATGCCGATGACGCCGATTGGCTCACGGGTGATCTCAACGCCAACGCCCGGACGCACCGACGGCAGCACTTCGCCAGCAAGGCGCAGCACTTCACCAGCGAAAAAGTCGAAAATCTGCGCAGCGCGCGTCACTTCACCAATGCCTTCTGGAAGGGTCTTGCCCTCTTCGCGGCTCAGCAGCTCACCCAGCTCGGCCTTGCGGGCCAGGATTTCCTGGCTGGCCTTGGAGAGAATGGCGTGACGCTCGAGAATGCCCGAACGCGACCAGGCTGGAAACGCAGCCTTGGCAGCAGCAATCGCCTGCTTGGTTTCTTCAGCTGTAGCGCGCGCATAAACGCCCACCACTTCGGCGGTGTTGGATGGGTTGATGTTCTCGACCCCGTCCGTACCAACCCACTCGCCGTCGATCAGGTTGCGGTGCAGCTCGCTCATATGAAGTGCCTTTCGAATAGTCTGGGAGGTAGATGCACCCAACGGAGCCAGCATGCGCTGAGACCATGGCTGGAGTGCGAAACTGATGAAGAGGATCAACCCACTACATAGGCTGCCCACGGTGATTTGTTGAGGCCAAAACACGCCAAATCGTCAAGACGGGCGCACAAAGGCTGGAAAAGCTGGCCTGTGACTAACCAGTGGCAGCACCGTTCGCAAGCGCTACCTTCGTTATAAGTCATACTTATGACGACACAAACTCCACAAGCTTGTTCAACTGCCGTTCATGTGCGCCGCAATACTGACGCAATGGATGGGGAGTAGTCCCCTCAACACGATCATGGAGTATCCTATGCGCCGTTTCGCTGCCCTTGCCCCTCTCGCTCTTCTCGCTGGCATGACCCTTCCCGCCTTCGCCGGGAACATCTCCATCGAGGGTCGCGGTGAAGTCACGGCAACGCCAGATACTGCCGCAATCAACTCGGGCGTGACCACGCAGGGCGCCACTGCCCGCGAAGCGCTTGATCTGAATACCAAGGCAATGACCGACCTGATCGCCGCTCTCAAGGACGCAGGCATCGAAGCCCGTGACATCCAGACCACTGGTTTCACGGTTAGCCCGAACTACGTCTACACCGACGAGCGTGACGACAAGGGTTACACCCTGCCGCCAAAGATCAATGGCTACCAGGTCAGCAATGGCGTCACCGTCGTCGTGCGCAAGCTGGCTGACCTTGGCTCGATCCTCGACCGTTCGGTTACGGTTGGCGCCAACACCGTCAATGGCGTGAGCTTCTCGGTTGCCGATCCATCCGCGCTGCTGAACGAAGCCCGCAAGGCCGCTTTCGCCGATGCCCGCACCAAGGCTGAGCTTTATGCCGCTGCCGCTGGTGGCAAGCTCGAGGACATCGTCTCGATCACCGAGACCCAGGGTTACAATGCCGGCCCAAGCCCGATGTATGCCCGCGCAGACATTTCGGCCGCAGCCGTTCCAGTTGAAGCTGGCGAAATGACGTTCTCGATCAACGTCAGCGTTGCCTGGGAACTGAACGAAACCAAATAACAGATTCCAAGATACCCCTCCCTTGAGGGGGCTTGGGCGGTGGGGACGGACCCGTAGTCACCCGTCCCCACCAACCCTTCTCTGAGCGTTGAGCCTAGCCCGCCAGAACCTTCCAGAGCATATTGAGCCCGACCACCACCAGGAATGCCGCAAAGACGTATTTGAGCGTCTTCTGGTCCATCCGGTGGGCAAGGGCTGCGCCCAGCGGCGCAAAGGCAGCGGCCAGCACCGCCACCAGCACCAGCGCCACCAGATTGATATAGCCAAGGCTGAGCGGCGGCAGCCCCTCAACGCCCCACCCCGAAATGATGAAACCGATGGTGCCCGAAATGGCGATGGCAACACCAATGCCGGCCGAGGTGCCCACGGCCGCGTGCATGCTCGTGCCAAACGCCACCAGCGTCGGCACCGTGAGCGAGCCACCGCCAATGCCCATCAGCGCAGAAATATAGCCAACCACAAAGGCGGAGACGCGGTGTGTCAGCGACGAGCCCTTGAGGTGCCCCATCAACCTGGTCTGAAAGCCAAAGACGATATTGGCGGCAATGATGAAGGCCATCACTGCGAAGACGATGCGCAGCACATCGCCCGAGAAGAACCCGGCCATCAGCCCGCCAATCAGCGTGCCGACCACAATGAACGGCGCCCAGAGCTTGAGCACGCTCATATCGAGCGCGCCGCGTTGGTAATGCGCCCGCGCACTCATGATCCCGGTGGGAATGATGATGGCGAGCGAGGTGCCCACAGCCACGTGCTGCACCTGATCGGACCCATACCCCATGATCGACAGGGCGGTCGCCAGTGCGGGCACGATGATGGCCCCACCGCCAATGCCCAAGAGTCCAGCGGCGATGCCCGAGAACACGCCCGTCACCATCAGCCCAATCACGAAGGGCCAGTAGGCGGCGATGACCGTCCAATCCATCAATGCTCTCCAATGATGTTCAGCACCACTTCGCGCCGATGCGGGCGACGGCGGTGCTCAAAGAGATAGAGGCCCTGCCAGGTGCCGAACACGGGGCTGCCATCGGCCACAGGAATGCCGATGGATGTCTGCGTTAGCGCCGCCTTGATGTGGGCGGGCATATCGTCAGGCCCTTCGGCGGTGTGCACGAGCCAGGTCATGCCCTCGGGCACCAGACGCGCAAAGAAGCCGTCGAGGTCGACCTTGACGCCATCATCGGCATTTTCCTGGATCAGCAACGAGCAGGATGTGTGCCGCACATAGGCGGTCAGCAGGCCCGTGGTGATGCCCGATGCGTCGACGAAACGACGCACTGCGCGGGTGAATTCGTAGAGGCCCTGCCCCCTGGTGTCGATTGTGACGATGTCGATTGCCTGCTGCATATCAAAGGCCTAGCACGAACTGACGGCGCTCGGCAGCATGGCTTTCATACAATCGGCCCAACCACTTGCCCCACTCGCGCCATCATCAACCCGCCTATTCGAACACGGCAAAATGTGGAACCATCGCCAAGACCCGGCGTTGCTGTGTTGCGGGGGAATTGGGCTCGTTTGATCGTCGTCAGAACCATTCAGTCTGTGTTCAGACAGACATCGCGATGCTTGCACCAAGAATGAACTAAGAGGAAAAAACAATGCGCCTTAGAAACTGGCTTCTGACCGGTACCAGTATCGGTCTCATGGCCCTGACGCCCATGACCGTGCGTGCGCAGGATAGTGGCGTTATTGCCGCCTACCAGCAGCTCGCTGCCGCACAGGCATCCGGCGACGCTGCCGCAACCGAGGCTGCCCAGGGCGCCTTGCGTGACGCGTGCATCGTGGCGGGCTTTTCCAGCATTGATGAGTGCATTGCTTCGGCAACCGGTGGCGGCGCACCCGCTGCAGCGCCGGCTCCCGAGCCCGCACCAGAACCCGTTGCCGAACCAGCGCCGGCCCCTGAGCCAGAAGCAGCGCCCGTACAGGAAGCGCAGCCCGAGCCAGCCCCTGCGCCAGAGCCCGCGCCGGCACCAGAGCCGGAACCCGCTCCACAGCCAGAACCAGCGCCGCAGCCCGAGCCTGCACCACAGCCTGAACCGGCTCCCCAGCCGGAACCAGCGCCAGTGGTCGAGCCAGCCCCAGCTCCAGAGCCACAGCAGGCGCCTGCCGCTGAGCCGGCCCCTGCGGTTGAGCAGCCTCCTGCCGCTGAGCAAGCGCCCGCGCCTCAGCCCGAACCAGCACCTCAGCCAGAGGCTGCACCAGCACCGCAGCCAGAAGCCACTCCGGCTCCAGCCCCGGAAGCTGCTCCAGCCCCAGCGCCCGCCCCTGCACCACAGGCCGACATTTCTGGCGCGCTTGCCGCTCAGATCGACCTCTATAACGGCGCTATCGCCGACCTGATGTCCGGCGGCGACGCCACGACCGCTCAGTCGCAGATCGCTGCCGCCAAGGCCGAGATCGACGCCCTGTGCGCTCAGGCCGGTTACCCAGACACCGCAACCTGCCTTGCCCAGAACGGCCTGACCTTGCCAGCCGTGCCCGGCATTGCCGTGCCGCCTGCGGCTGAAACCCCAGCCGTGCAGCCAGAAGCTCCAGCAACCCAACCTGAGGCACCAGCTCAGCCAGAAGCGCCCGTTGCACCTGAATCGCTGCCCGATGAGCAGACCGAAGTGATCGAAAACCTGCCTGCCGGCATCACCCAGGAGCAGCTCGCTCCCGTGCTGGACAGCGCCAAGGATGGCGATCTCGTTCCAATCGAAGGTCAGGCCCCTGCAGCCTCTGCTACGCCAGCCGTAATCGCTGCCCCGCCAACGGACGACGCCGCCGCTCAGGCCGACTTCCAGCGTCCAGCCGATGCTGCCGCCATGTCCGCACGTCTTGACGAGGGCAATGCAGTGGAAGCTGCGGCGCTGGCGCCACAGGATGTGCCGCAGAACGTCACCATCATCAACCAGACCACTGTCGTGAACAACGTCACCAACAATGTGACGAACAACACCCAGAACAATACGGTCAACAACACGACCAACAACACCGTCAACAATACCAATGTGAACGTCGACAACTCGACGACGGTCATCAACCAGCAGAACAACACGGTGATCCAGCCGCTCGATCCGGGCCAGGCCATCACTCAGGTTATTCTGCAGGTCGGCACCCAGCTGATCGTCAACGCCATCGGTCAGGATACCGACCGCTTCTACAATCCGCAGCAGGACGAGATTTTCTACGAAAACCTCAGCAATGGCCGCACCCGCGAAACCATTACCCGTCCTGATGGCAGCCAGATCGTCACAGTGCGCAACCGCAATGGCGACATCCTGCGTCGCTCCAGCTTTGATCCGAGCGGCCGTGAATATGTGCTGGCCTATTTCGATGACCGCTACGACAACCAGCTGAATTCCTGGCGCGACCCAGGCCTCGACCTGCCTCCACTGCGCCTGAACATTCCGGTGCGTGACTACGTGCTCGACGCGTCCTACGCGGATGAGCGCCAGGTTCAGACCTTCTTCGCCCAGCCACCGGTCGAGCAGGTCGCCCGTCTCTATTCGATCGACGAGGTCAAGCGTTCGGCCCGCGTGCGTGACAGCGTGCGTAAGCTCGAAGTTGGCGGCCTGACGTTTGATACCGGCGCTGCCACCATCGGCCGCGATCAGGTGAACTCACTGTCCAACGTGGCCAATGCCATGCTGCAGCTGCTCGCCACCAATCCGGGCGAAACCTTCCTCATCGAAGGTCACACCGACGCGGTGGGTTCGGACATTGCCAACCTGAAGCTGTCGGATCTACGCGCTGCTACAGTGGCCCGCATCCTGACCGACTTCTACGGCGTGCCGCCACAGAATCTGGCCACCCAGGGTTATGGCGAACGCTACCTCAAGATTCGGACGGAAAAGGCCGAGCGTGAAAACCGCCGCGTCACCATCCGCCGCATCACGCCACTGATCACGGTCGCCAGCAAATAAGCGGCGTCCAAAGGTTAACGGAGAGGCCGGGCACATCGCCCGGCCTTTTTTCTGCGTAATGCAGCAAATAGCTGATGCGTATGAGTAAAATTGCTGCTTATTATGCAGACAGTTGGATGCGAGGGCCTCCAACAGGTTTACCGGCCGGTGATCGCCGTCGCCGCGCCGGTGAACCACCTTGTCAGTCTCCATAAAATCGATATGTCTGAGCACCTTCGGTTGGAGCGGGTACGATGAAGCGTCTGGAAATTTTCGTCGAGAGCATCATCCTGGCCTCTCGCTGGCTTCTGGTGGCGTTCTACATTGGCCTCGGCATTGCGCTCGCGCTCTATGCAATCACCTTCGGCGTTAAGCTGTTCGATTTCGCCAGCCACCTGTTCGATCTCGATGAAACCGAGACCATCCTCAAGATTCTGGCGCTGATCGATGCCGCGCTGATCGCGAGTCTGGTGGTGATGGTGATCATCTCGGGCTACGAAAACTTCGTGTCGCGCTTCGACAATGATGACGACGTGCACTGGCTCGGTCAGATCGATGCCGGCTCGCTCAAGATCAAGGTCGCCTCCACCATCGTGGCGATCTCCTCGATCCACCTGCTGCAGATCTTCCTGAACGTGCCGAAATACACCGACAACCAGATCATGTGGTACACGATCCTGCATCTGACCTTCATCGTGTCGGCCCTGTTCCTGGCCCTGATCGACAAGATTTCCAAAAAACCGGGCAAGGAAAAAACGCCTGACATCTAGGTCTGGCGCCGTCCCGCCTCATCCGCCCGCGATTATCTGCCCGCTAGCCCCTTGGTTCAGCGGGCATTTGTTCGTGCGTACGAACTTTTTTCGGCGTGATCACGTATCTGGGAACAAAACCAAAAGCCTCGCGTTTCTTATCCATACGGTGAAACAAAGGAGCGAAATCATGGCTACCCCTGACCGCGATACCGTTTATACCCCTGATGGCAACCGCACAGTCTACGCCCGCGAAAGCAACGGCACCGGCTGGTTCGTCGGCATCATTGTAGTGCTTGCACTGCTCGCCATCGGTTACCTGGTCTTTTCTGCCAATTCCGGCACCACGACTGGGCCAAGTGCAACCAGCACCACGCCAGCAGTTGAGGCACCGGCTAGCCCAACCATTGCGCCAGCGCCAATGACTGAAGCCCCAGCGGCTCCAGCGACGGACGCAGCCCCAATGACGCCGGCTCCGGCAACGCCAGCGGCACCAGCCGTTGAGGCCCCAGCAAATGCTGCAGCCCCTGCTGCAACCACTCCGGCCCCAGCCGAAACGGCTCCTGCCGCTAACTAAGCTGAAGCCGACACGCCTCAGCTCCTCCCTCTGAGGCTAATCAAGGCCCTGACCGCCCCGTCAGGGCCTTGTCGTGTCTGCGGCAACATCGCTCACGGCGCACGACTTGCGCGAGCCCTGCCCCATCCCCACCTGCACTCCACAGCCACGGAGCTTTCCATGTTCAACATCGACCAGATCCTCAAAGCCTTACAGTCCGACCCCAATACCCAGCGCACCGCAATGACCGGCGCCGCAGGCCTTGCCGCCGGCATGCTGCTGAGCGGCGGCGGTCTGGGCAAGCTCGCCGGCAATGCCGCCAAGATCGGCGCTGTCGCGGCTGTCGGTGGCCTGGCCTACAAGGCCTGGCAAAACCATCAGCAGAACCAGCAGGGTTCTGCCCCCGCGCCGCAGCAGGACGCCTTCATTCCGCCCGCCAACAGCGCGGCGCAGGAAGAGCTGGGCAAGACCCTGGTGCGCGCCATGATCGCCGCCGCCAAGGCGGACGGGCGCATCGACGCCGACGAGAAGGAAGCCATTTTCGGCAAGCTCGAAACCATGAGCCTGTCCTCCGAAGAAAAGGCCTGGGTGTTCGATGAGCTGTCGACGCCGCTCGACATCAATGCCGTGGTGGCCCGCGCCGACACGCCCGAGCATGCAGTCGAAATCTATGCCGCCTCGCTGGTCGCCATTACGGCCGATACCGCCGCAGAGCGCGCCTATCTCGATGCCCTGGCCAGCAAGCTCAAGCTTGATCCTGGCCTCGTCGCCGAAATCCACAAGTCCGCTGGCGAAGCCGCGCCGCAGCCGGCTGCCACGCCCGTTTCGCCCTACGCCTATACGCCGTCGAACAGCAACGTCTAGGTTTTGCTTCTGCCGCGCACCGGACCGGTGCGCGGTTACACCCATGTGCGTTCTTGATCGTCCCTCCCGTCCGCGCCATCTGTGCCTCAACAAAGAGGTCATCCCATGGAACTCGGACTATATTCGTTTGCCGAAAACACCCCCGACGCGCTGAACGGCGGCGCCCTGCAGAGCCCGGCCGACCGGCTGCGCGATCTGCTCGAGGAAATCGAGCTGGCTGACCAGCTCGGCCTGTCGTTCTACGGACTGGGTGAACATCACCGCCCCGACTATGTCGCGTCCTCCCCGGTCACCATTCTGGCGGCCGCGGCGGCGCGCACCAAAAACATCCGCCTCTCGACGGCCGTGACCGTATTGAGCTCGGAAGACCCGATCCGCGTCTGGCAGCAGTTTGCGACAGTGGACCTGTTGAGCAATGGCCGTGCCGAGATCATGGCGGGCCGCGGCTCGTTCATCGAGAGCTTTCCGCTGTTTGGGCTGGACCTCGACGACTACGACACCCTGTTCGAGGAAAAACTTGAGCTACTGCTGAAAATTCGCGAGGGCAGCAAGATCACCTGGCCCGGCAGCAGCCATACCAAGCCCATTCCCGGCATCGAGATTTTCCCCAAGACGGTGCAGAACCCGCTACCCGTGTGGATCGCCGTGGGCGGTACGCCCAATTCGGTGGCCCGCGCCGCCTATTATGGCCTGCCCCTGATGATCGCCATCATCGGTGGCCAGCCCAAGCAGTTTGCCCCGCTGGTGGAATTCTATCGCGAGACTGCTGAAAAGGTGGGCCGCGATCCCAAGAGCCTGCCCGTTGGCATCAGCTCGCACGGCTTCATCGCCGCCGACAGCCAGGACGCGCGCAACATCGCCTTCCCGGCTCACAGCGAAGCCATGAGCCGCATCGGCAAGGAACGCGGCTGGCCCCCAACCACCCGCGCCCAGTTTGAAGCCGGCGCAACGCCCAACGGTGCCTACTTCATGGGCTCGCCCCAGGAGATCATCGACAAGATCCTGATGCAGCACGAGTGGTTCAAGCACGACCGCTTCGGCCTCCAGCTCAGCGTCGGCACCCTGCCCCACGATAAGGTCATGAAAGCCATCGAGCTGTACGGGACTGTGGTGAAGCCCGCAGTGGACAAGGCGCTGGGCTGATCTCTTCCCTCAAATCCCTCAGTCGTCCTCCCTCCCCCTTGTGGGGAGGGAGGCGAGATAGGACTTAGCGGCGGCTAAGTCCGTCCATCGAGCCGGGTGGGGGTATGTCGCCGCATGCGCGATGGTGGAGAGATAACCCCCACCCTTGATCCCTCCCCACAAGGGGGAGGGAGACGACTGCCTGCCCATCGCTTGGGACACACACCTCCCCAACCCCACCGCTCGTCCCCCTCGGGCTTGACCCGAGGGCTCTTCACTTGCTGAGCGTTCTCAAAGAACCCTCGGGTCAAGCCCGAGGGTGACGAGCGGTGGGAGGCGTGCCGAACACAAACAAAAAAAGGGCCATCACGGGCCCTTCTCATTTTCAACTACTGCCCCTTCGGCAGCGCGTAGGCGATGATGGCGTCACCCGCCTTGGTCCCGGTGGACCCGTGCCCGCCAGCGACCACGATGACGAACTGCCTCTGGCTGATGTCGGACCAATAAGTCATAGGCGTCGCCTGCCCGCCGGCTGGCAGGCGGCTTTCCCAGAGTTGGTTGCCATTGGTGGCGTCGTAGGCCCGCAGATAATAATCCATCGTGCCGCTGAGGAAGGCGAGACCGCCCTTGGTGAGGATCGGGCCACCAATGCCGGGCACGCCCATTTTGAGCGGCACAGGCACAGGCGAGAGGTCCTGCACGGTGCCATTGACGTGCTTGTAGACAATCTCGCCCGTGGTCAGATCTGCACCCGCCACATAGCCCCATGGGGGCGATTGGCAGGGCAGGCCAAGCGGCGACAGGAACGCACCCATCTTCGCCGCGTAGGGCGCCCCATAGTTTTCGTTGAACGGCCCCTCGTTTGGCGTCGTGGTGACACGATCGGTGTCATTGGGACGTTTGACCAGTTGCGAGGTGAAGGCGAGATAGACCGGCATGCCGAACATGATCTGGCGCTCAGGATCAACCGCGACGGCACCCCAGTTGAAGGTGCCGAAATTGCCGGGATAGATGATCGAGCCCTGCTCGCTTGGCGGAGTAAAACGCCCTTCATAACGCAGCGACTTGAACGCGATGCGGCACGCCAGCTGGTCGAACATCGACATGCCCCACATGGAGGCCTCGGTGAGCTGGGGTGGCTCGAACGACAGCGCCGATTTGGGCTGGGTTGGCGAGGTTGTATCCCCGGCCACCGCACCACCGGGCGCAGGCACTTCGGTCACCGGCAGGACAGGCTCACCCGTCGCCCGGTTCAGCACGAAAATCTCGCCCTGCTTGGTCGGCGCGACCAGCGCTGGGACAACCGCCCCATTGATGGTCAGATCGATCAGGCTGGGCTGAGCGGGCACGTCCATGTCCCAAAGGTCATGGTGCACGCCCTGAAACGCCCAGGCGACTTTGCCGGTATCAGCATGGAGCGCGACGATGGCGGAGGAATAAGGCGCGGCCTTTGGGTCCCGGTCGGCGCCATACTGGTCCGGCGTCTGGTTGCCCATGGGCAGATAGACCAGGTTCAGGTTCGGATCATAGCTCGCCACGCTCCAGCTATTGGGCGAGTTCTCCATATACTTGGCGTCTGGCGCAATCGGGGACGTGTCATCGGGATTGCGACTGTCCCAGTTCCACACCAGCGCGCCGGTATGGATATCAAACGCCCGGATCACGCCCGAGGGCTCGGTGGTCGAGACGTTGTCATTGACCGCGCCGCCCACAATGATCAGCGAGGGCGTCACCACCGGTGGTGATGTCGAATAATATGAGCCTGTCAGCTGGTTGGGCATGTTCTGCCAGAGATCGACAGCCCCATCAGGGCCGCCGAAGCCGGGACAGATCAGGCCGGTGCGGGCGCTGAGGGCTATCAGGCGGCCATCAGCCGTTGGCATGAACACGCGCTGCACACAGTCTGCGGCCGACGCGCGACCGCTATCGGCATCTTCCGTGGCGGTCTCCGTGCCCGGGCCCGTTGGGTTGAGCGGGGTTTCTGCCGCTGGCTGTGCCTCAGTCGTAACGGCTGGCGTCACCGCAGCTATCGTCGCCTGCGGATAGAGCGAGCCATCGTAATAAGACACACCGCGGCAGGTCAGATGCTGGGCGTCTTGTGGGCTGGGCTGCGCCAGATTGGGATTGTAGCTCCACTTCTCGGCACCCGTTTCAGCGTCGAGCGCCACCACCAGATTGTGTGGCGTGCAGAGGTAAAGCGTATCGCCGACCTTGAGCGGGGTGACCTCATAAGTGGTCTCGCCCGGATCGCTTTCGCCGCGCACGTCGCCAGTGTTGTATTGCCAGGCCACCTGCAGGTTCCTGACATTGTCCGGGTTGAGCTGGGTCAGTGGCGAATAGCGTTGGCCATAGGATGTGCGGCCGTAAGCGTGCCACTCACCATCAGGCACATCGCCTGCCCCCGCCGGGAGCGCCGCCATCCGCAGCCCCGGTAGGTCCCCAGACACATCATGCGGACTGGAAAAGAGGGCGATGACCGCCACGACAATCGTCGCCGCGATCGCACCGACCAGTGACAGCCACCCGCCGCGTCGCGCGGGCGAGGCCTCAAGCCCCCGCACCGCCCAGGGGAGCGCCAGCAAAATACCAAGAATGGCGAGCACATCGCCGCGCGGCGCCAGCGCCCACCAGTCGAGGCCCACCTCAAACAGCGCCCAGATCAGGGCGCCGACCAGCGTTGCTGCGTAAATCCAAAGGGATATGGGGCGGCCCATCCAGGCCAGAATGCCAGTGGCGAGCAACGCCACGGCCAAAATGATGTAGCCGAACGACCCACCCAGGGCCGCCAGCCAGACGCCACCGATAGCGATGGCTATACCGGACAGTACAAACAGAACTGCCACAAAGCGCGTGTAAAGACGTGATGTGCCCACAACGTGTCCTTCCAACCTTGTGATGGTCGGAAAGCGGCCACCGTGGCTTCAACGCCACGGCACCAGATTTGTTGCAGATATCGATCAGTCTAATGAGAGGCTTACTTGCCCGAGCGCTTGATCGTCTTGATGTTCAGTGGCGGCAGGCCGGACTTTTCAGAAATGGCGCGGTCCTGTTCCATGATGGCGGCGCGGGCTGGCTCATCGCCATCCAGGCCACCGAGCAGGTCGGCATCGACCTTGCGGTTGGAACGCTGGCTGCCGTCCTCATAGACGACGTCAAACATCACGAATTCGCTGCGGGCGGTTGGCTTTCTTGCCATGGTCTTTACTCCTGTGCGACAAGCCAGCCCGGCGACCCTGTTGGTCCGCTGGTGCTGGCAACTTGCCTGAAATGTTGGGTCTAAAGGCTAGCGAAAGATCGCTTCGCCCTGCTCATCGATGATCTGGCGGCCCTTGGACAGGGCGATCGCAGTCAGGTCATCGCGAGATGTCATGCGGTCGGCGCGGACAAAACGATACGTCTTGAGTTCGCCGCCAACTTCTTTTTCGATGGTGCCAGCCAGTTGCAGTTCGCTGCCAGCTTTCATTTCAACTGCCTTGATGAGGAAGCCTTTATAGCCCTCCTCGCCAAGCACCTTGTCGCCAGCAGGCTCCGTGCTCGCGGCACCACCACCGAACAGGCTCTTCCAAAACGACATGGCGTCTCTCCTCTCGTGTCGGTCAGCGCCTGTGGCGGACCGGCAGCGGCACAATCAGCTCGCCGCGCTTTTCCATTTCCTCGCGCAGCCAAAGCGGCGAGATATCGAAGTGGTTCGGCCAGGTCGGCACGCCGTTGGCCAATTGGACCGTGCCAAAGAAGCGCCGGTCGCGCAACGGCTCAGTCCCCTCGCCGCGCTCCCCGATCATCGGACTGGCATCGAATGTGCCAGACGTCCCATCGGAAAACGTCACCACCAGCTTGAACGGCACGATGGCCCTGATGCTGGTAACCTTGAGGCGAACTGAAGGAGTAGTCACGTCATTCCTCCATCAATTCGCAAGTTGATCGATCCGATCCACAGAATAACCATGGCCAGAAATGGATCACCCGGACAAGCCGGGTGATGTCGGTGTGTTTTAGTTGTCCAGGAAGCTGCGCAGCTTCCGGCTCCTGCTCGGATGCTTCAGCTTGCGCAGGGCCTTGGCCTCGATCTGACGGATACGTTCGCGGGTCACCGAGAACTGCTGGCCGACTTCTTCGAGCGTATGGTCGGTGTTCATGCCGATACCAAAGCGCATGCGCAGCACGCGTTCCTCGCGTGGCGTCAGCGACGCCAGCACGCGGGTCGTGGTTTCACGCAGGTTCGACTGGATCGCGGCGTCGATCGGCTGGATCGCGTTCACGTCCTGGATGAAATCGCCCAGGTTGCTGTCTTCTTCGTCGCCGATTGGCGTTTCGAGAGAGATCGGCTCCTTGGCAATCTTGAGCACCTTGCGGACCTTGTCCAAAGGCATCTGCAGCTTTTCGCTGAGTTCCTCAGGGGTCGGCTCGCGACCGATTTCGTGCAGCATCTGGCGGCTGGTCCGAACGATCTTGTTGATCGTTTCGATCATGTGCACCGGAATACGGATGGTACGCGCCTGATCGGCGATCGAACGGGTGATCGCCTGACGGATCCACCAGGTCGCATAGGTCGAGAACTTGTAACCGCGGCGATATTCGAACTTATCGACGGCCTTCATCAGGCCGATATTGCCTTCCTGGATCAGATCGAGGAACTGCAGGCCGCGGTTGGTGTACTTCTTGGCGATCGAGATCACGAGGCGAAGGTTGGCTTCCACCATTTCCTTCTTGGCGATTGCAGCTTCGCGCTCACCCTTCTGAACCTTGTGCACGATGCGGCGATACTCGCCGATATTGAGGCCAGCTTCAGCAGCAAGCGTTGCCACATCACCGCGGATATCGTGAATGGTGTCGACTTCGCGCTTGGCAAATTCGCTCCAGCCCTTGCCTTCAAAGGTTTCGAGCGAGGCTTCCCAGGTCGGATCGACTTCGCGGCCGTAATAGCTTTCGAGGAACTTCTCGCGCTTGACGCCATAGCTTTCAGCCAGACGCAGCAGGCGCCCTTCCAGCTTCACCAGACGCTTGTTGATGTCGTAAAGCTGCTCGACGAGGTTCTCGATACGGCCGGCATTGAGCGACAGCGACTTCACGTCGGCAATCACTTCGGCGCGGAACGCTTCGATCTTCTTGCGGTCGGCATCAGACACAGTCGCGCTGCGGTCTTCGGCGTGGCGATCCTGAATCTCGCGCATCTGCCCATAGGCATTGGCGATACGATCGAACGTCTCAACGACCTGTGGCTTGAGCTCGGCTTCCATCGCCGACAGCGACAGGGCGTTTTCGAACTCATCATCATCGTCATCGGGCGCCGGGTCCTGCGGAGCCTGTGGCTCGTCGGGCACGTAGTCGTCATCGCTGTCGCCCGAAGAAGCCTTCTTGGCTGGTGCTGGCTTGGCCTTTTCGGCGGCACCTGGCTCGGGACGAACCTGAGCCTGATAGGCCTGCGACATGTCGGGCGCTGCCTGCTTGGCGTCGGGGCCAGCATAGGTCGCTTCCAGATCGATAATGTCACGCAGCAGAATTTCGGCCTGCGCGAGCTGGTCACGCCAGATGATGATGGCCTGGAAGGTCAGTGGCGATTCGCACAGGCCTTCGATCATGGTCTCGCGACCGGCCTCGATGCGCTTGGCGATGGCGATTTCGCCCTCGCGGCTCAGCAGCTCGACCGAACCCATTTCGCGCAGATACATGCGCACCGGGTCATCGGTACGGTCAGAACCGGCCTTGGTATTCGAGGTGGTGGAAACAGCCGTGCTGGACGAGGAAGTGGCGACTTCCTGGCCCTGATCTTCTTCGTCTTTTTCGACTTCGGTCTCTTCGACCTCGTCTTCATCGACGACATTGATGCCCATGTCCGAGAACATGGACATGAAATCTTCGATCTGTTCGGACGACACTTCGTCCGACGGCATAACCGCGTTCAATTCCTCATAGGTCACATAGCCGCGTTTCTTGGCGACTTTGATGAGTTTTTTGACCGCGGCATCATTTACGTCAAGTAACGGGGAGTCGTTCGTCGCCTCGGGGGCGCCGGCTTCCGGCTTCTCGTTATCCTTAGTGGTCTTGGTAGCTGCCTTGGTGGCCATCTGGTACTCCGTCGAAACCCGTCAGCGCTCGGGCTTCGGTAAAAGGCTTAAGTGGTGACATCTCAAGGCAAGGTAAAGGTTTGGTAACCGAGGCGTTAACGTTCGCGCCTGTCACCTGGTTCACTTCGGTAACTATCTGCAGAAAATATGCGGAGCGCCGCATATTGCCATACACAAAATCGCGCGTACTCGCCGGTCTCCAGAGTCACCTCTAAAGACTGCGTGTCGCGCGTCCCGATAGCGAACCAAATCCTTCGATCAATGCCTCAGTGCCATCGACAGTGGTAATCTGGTTCTTGATGTCCCGCAGCCTTTCAAAGGTTTCTTCGCTTGGGTCTTCGCCCAGCGCCGCTTCGGCTGCTTTGAGTTCCTTATTTAGCTGAACTTTCTTGTTATGCAAGGCCAGCGCATGACTCAATCCGATCTGAGCGTCCGGTTCGGCAATCGCCGCGTCGGTCTGCCACACGCCCTGACGGGCCAAACTCAGGGCCATATGGGCGATTGATGCCCCATGCCCGCGCGCTCCAAGTGCCGCCCGCAAATCATCGCCCGAAATATCGTGATGCTTGACCACGAGGCTCAAAATCTCGCCCAGCACCGTCCGCGCCGTGCCGGTTTCAAAGTCCAGCGCCGCCAGAACCTCGAAATTCTCGTCGACCAGGGCCGGGTGATTGATCAGGCTCAGAATGATCGTCGCCTCGCGCGGCGTCGCATCAGCCATCGAACCCGGCTTCATCAGACGCGAATTGCGCAGCGTATCGGAGACGACCAGCTTGGGCGTCCCCCGCCCCGGATAGCCATAAGCGCCGCTCTGGCCATAACGCTGCTGGCCACCGCGCGGCTCGAACCGGTTCTGCCGCATCGGCGCGAGGAAAGCCTTGAGCTTTTCGTCAAACGCCTGCGCGTAGTGAAAGCGCACCGAGGAATCCTGAATCCCGTTGGCCCGCTCGCGCAACCGCGCCTGCAAAGCCGCGCGGGCTTCGGGCGTCTCGGGCACCAGCCCACCCGTTTCCATGCTCCAGATCACATCGGACAGGCTCCGCGCCCGATCGATCACGTCAGCAAAGGCCCCACGGCCATGCGCCTTGATCAGATCGTCCGGGTCCTGCCCTTCCGGCAATGTGGCGATCTTGACGGTCTGGCCCGGCTTGAGGTGAGGCATGACAATGTCAGCAGCCCGCTCAGCCGCTTTCAGCCCCGCCTTGTCGCCGTCAAAACACAGCACGGGCGTATCGCTCATGCGCCACAGCAGCTGCAAATGCTCTTCGGTGAGCGCCGTACCCAGCGGCGCAACAGTACCTTCAAAGCCCGCTGACACCGCCGCGATCACGTCCAGATAGCCTTCCACCACGATCAGCGTGCCGCCATCGCGCGTCGCCTGCCGCGCCGTCTGGCCGTTATAGAGCGTCTGCCGCTTGTGAAAGAGTTCGGTCTCGGGCGAGTTCAGATATTTGGCCGGAACGTCGGCCGACAGGGCACGACCGCCAAAGGCGATCACCCGCCCGCGGAAATCCATGATCGGGAACATCACGCGATTGCGGAACCGGTCATAGGTCAGCGCATCGCCATCGCGGCTGGCCACCAGACCCGTATCAATCATGTCCTGCGCCGAAACCCCGTTCTGCGCCAGATGCTCCTTCAGCCCATTGCGGCTGTCGGGCGCAAAGCCGATGCGGAACCGCGTCTGGCTCTGCGCCGAAACACCGCGCTCGAACAGATAGCCGCGTGCCCGCGCTCCGATATTGTGGACGAGAGCGGCCTCGAAATACTTCGTCGCCAGCTCCATCACGTCGATCAGGCTCTTGCGTTCAGCCTCGCGCTTTTCCTGCCGCTCGTCGCGCGCCGGCATTGGCACGCCAGCCATGCCCGCAAGCTTTTCGACGGCTTCGGGAAAGCTCATCCCTGCCTTCTCGGTCAGAAACCGGAAGTGATCGCCCGACACGCCACAACCGAAGCAGTGGTAGATACCGCGCCGGTCATCGGCATGGAAACTCGGGCTTTTTTCGCCATGGAACGGGCAGCACGCCCACATATCGCCCTTAGCGGGCTGGCTCTTGCGCTTGTCCCAAAGCACGTGTTCGCCCACCACCTGCGTTATCGGCAGGCGCTGACGGATCTCATCCAGGAACTGATCGGAAAAGCGCATGAGCCTTAGATAGGCGCTCGCTCGTGCGAAGTCACGGGCCGCCGACTTTTCCACAGCACCCTCTGCGCAACTCAGGCGAGGGTCCGGCGTTGAGGAAACATGACCGACAAAACCGCCGCTGCCGAGCCCACCCCTTCCATCCCATTTCGCGAGCGTCGCTGGCCCAAGGTGTTGTGGCGCACCGCAAAATCCATGACGCAGATGGACACGGCCATGCGTTGCGCGGGGGTGGCCTATTTCGGCTTCCTGTCGCTCCTGCCAGCCTTTGCCAGCGCGGTTCTGCTGTTTGGCTTGATCGCCAAACCAACCTTTCTCGCCGACATGATTGATCGCGTTGAAGGTCTGATCCCCGAAGTGGTGCGACAGACCCTGGCCTCTCAGCTCACGACCCTGCTTGAGCAGCCACGCGGGGGGCTGGGCGCTGGTCTGGTGCTGTCGCTGGTCATTGCCGTCTGGAGCGGTTCGCGCGGCGTTGCGGCGCTGATGTATGCCACCTCGCGCACCCATGCCGAGCCGGACAAACGCGGTTTTGTAGCCACCATCGCCATTTCCATTCTGGTGACTATGGTGGCGGGCCTCTGCCTGATCGCCGTGCTGACACTGGTCGCGGTGATTCCCGCCTATTTCGCCACGCTGCCCTGGCTGGGCTCCGGCGAAACGCTGCTGCTCTGGCTGCGCTGGCCGCTTCTGCTGGTGTTTGGTGTGCTGGTGATCGCCGCTTTTTATCGCTTTGCGCCCGATCGTCGTGCCAAAAGGGCCCGCTGGATATGGCCCGGCGCAATCATCGCCACCGTGCTCTGGCTGATCGCCTGCGCCCTGTTCTCATTCTATGTCGAGCAGCTGGGCCAGTTCGAGGCCACCTTCGGCTCCCTGACCACCGCCATCGTCCTGCTGCTCTGGATGTACAATTCAGCACTCATTGTGGTGCTCGGCGCTACGATTAACGCCGAGCTGCAGCGCAAGACGCAGGCCGATCAGGCCCGCGCCAAGTCCGAAAATCAGGCGACCTTGCTGCGCTGATAAAGGCGCCAAGCCCAGCCAAACAGGCCGAACGAGAACACAACCAGCAAAATGCCGCCAATCATCACCGCAATCGACGCGCTGAGCAGCGGGAAGAACAGGAAGACCAGACCGAGCAGGATGTAGGAAATGCCCGACAGCACCACTGGCCAGATGCGCGCATAATTCTCGCGCTCACGCGTGATCACCACGATCTGCATCACGCCAACGATCAGCGCCGCAATACCCACCAACGTCGCGATGAAGCTGACGGTGAAGATGGTGGCGAGGAACGGGCTGATCAGGATCAGAATACCCAGGATCAGCGAGAGGGCGTTGGAAACGACGTCAAACCAGTAATTGCCGCTCTTGCCGCCGCCAAAGGTCAGGCTCCAGAGCCCAAGGGCACCGTCGATAACAAGCAGGATACCGCCTGCCAGCACCAGAATGGTCAGCGCTTCGGCTGGCCAGATCAGGGCATAGAGCCCCGCCAGCAGCATGAAAACGCCACGTATTGCGGTCGCCAGAGCAAACCGGCGTTTGGTTTCTGCAGACACTGCCATCGCAATTCCCTTCATGTTGAGCGGCATGGGCCGCTTGAGTCCCCGAAGAAAGCTTAGCGCAGCATTTTTGAGCTGTCCTCACAGTTCGACAAAATCTAAAGCGGCACCGTCATTTCGTGGATTGCCCGTGGCAGCCAGCTGTGGTCTTAAGCCCAGCTCAATCGAGGCCCGCTGCGGCGGATATAGTCATGTCACTACCCCTGTTCGCCCTGTTCCTTGCCGCCTTTGCTTTTGGCACGGCTGAGTTTGTTATTGCCGGCGTGTTGCCCGAGGTTGCTCTGGGCCTTGGCGTCACCATCCCCGTCGCTGGCTTTCTGATCACCGGCTATGCCATTGGCATCGCCATCGGTGGCCCGCTGCTGGCCGTGGCGACCAAGAAGATGTCGCGCAAGACGCTCATTCTGGTGCTGGGTGCTGTGTTCACCGTCGGTCAGGCGCTCTGCGCACTGGCGCCCAATTTCGAACTGCTGATGGTCGCGCGCGTGCTCGTCGCTGTTGTCCACGGCACCTATTTCGGCATTGCGGCCATCGTTGCGGTCAATCTGGTGCCCGAAGACAAGCGCGGCTTTGCCGTGGCGCTGATCCTGTCGGGTCTGACCGTCTCCAATATTCTGGGCGTGCCCGGCGGCACCGCCATCGGCAATGCCTTTGGCTGGCGCGCCACGTTCTGGGCCGTTGGCGCCCTTGGTCTGGTTGCCACGCTAATCGCCGCGTTCTTCCTGCCCTCCAAGGCCGGACAGGCCGCCACCGGCGGCAGCTTCCTCCGCGAATTCAAGGCGCTGGGCCGCCAGCAGATCGTCACCAGCCTTGCCATCGTCATTCTGGTGATGATCGGGCAGTACAGCCTGTTCACCTATATCGCCCCCCTGCTGCGTGAAGTGACCCAGCTTGATGCCGGCATCGTGCCATGGGTGCTGCTGCTCTACGGCGTGGGCTCAACCATCGGCGTATTCATCGGTGGGCGTCTGGCCGACTGGAAGCTGATGCCGTCGCTGATCGCGATTCTCGCGACCCAGGCGATCGCCTTCACCCTGCTGCACTTTGTCAGCCCCTACCCCATCCCCATGGCCATCATGGTGGTGTTCTGGGGCGGCGTGAACTTCGCCTTTGGCGCCCCTGTGCAGTCCCGCGTGCTGGCATGGGCAGCCGACGCGCCAAACCTGGCATCGGCCCTCATTCCCACCGGCTTCAACATCGGCATCGCCATCGGCGCGATCCTGGGTGCCTACATGCTGGAAAACGGCCACGGCTATCAGGAATTGCCCCTGATCGGCGCCTTTGCCCTGGTTCTGGCCGTGCTGATCGCCATCTTCTCCTATGTCTGGGAGAAGCGCGTCGGCAGCACGCCGCCCCCCGCGTCAGAGCGTCAGCTGGCCGCCGCTTAAGGGCAAGGCCACGCTTTTTTCCGGGATTTCGCCACTATGATAGCCGCGTCGTAACCTTTCGTTCGCGTCTACCGAGTCAATAATGGGGCTCCACCCATGGATATCGGCGGGCGAGGCACAAGGACGAAATGCTGCTCGACAATGTTTCCCTGCTGGTCGCAGTTGGCGTCTCCAGCATTGCAATGATGGCCGCCATGCTGATCGGCTGGGCAGGCTCTCGCAGGGATTCGTACCTGATCAGCTGGACCATCGGCATGGCCGTGGTCGTCATTGGCATCATCATTCTGGGTCAGCGCGGCGGCCCCTTCGTCCCGCTCTATCAGTTCAGCTCATACTTCATGCTGGTCACTGGAATCGCCATCATTTACGGCGGTGCGCGCCAGTTCAGCGGCGAGCCATTCGCTCCGCTGCATGTCGCTGCGCTCTGGGGCCCCGCTGCATTGGGCATGGCCGTCGCCTATCTGCTGGGCCTGTCCGGCATCGGCACCATCGTGCTCAATCTGGCCTGCGCCATCTTCATGATGCTCTGCGCGCGGCGCTATTGGCAGGTGCGCGGCGAAAATTCGATGGCGCTGTCAACGACATCAGTCCTCTATGCCCTGACCGGCATATCCTTCCTGCTCTGTTCAGCCGTTTTGCTGTTCAATGGCCAGTGGGTGCTCTATGGCGCGCCGGACAATTGGGCCGAAACCGCCAATTCCATCATGTCCATCATCGGCCTAAGCTGCATCGGGGCCTTGTCGCTGACGCTCAATCACTCTCGCACCGCCAAGCGTCACCGCCAGGATGCGATGACCGATCCGCTGACCAACCTGCTCAATCGTCGCGCGCTGTTTGACCGGTTTGGCGAGGATGGCCTGCCCCAGAACACCGCCGTGCTGATGCTCGATCTCGATCACTTCAAGCAGATCAATGACCTGGCCGGCCACGCCGCTGGCGACAGCGTCATCCAGCACTTCGCCAATATCCTGCGGGCCAATACCCGCAAGGACGACGTGGCAGCCCGACTCGGTGGCGAAGAATTCTGCGTGGTGATGACGGGCCAATCGGCCGAGACCGTCGCCATGATTGCCGAGCGAATTCGTGCCGGCTTTGGCGAGTACTACCTGAGCCACGGCAATCTGGTGCTCCGCCCCACCGTCAGCATTGGGGTGGCAATGGCGGGCGAAGGGGAACCGTTCCCCTCCACCCTGAGCCGTGCCGATGGCGCCCTCTATGGCGCCAAGCGCAGCGGCCGCAATCGCATTCAGACGGCGGCCCTGCGCGACGCAGCCTAACCCTGTAGCGCCGCCCGCACCTTGCCGCTGGCCTTGCCGAAATCGATCCGGCCCGGATAGTCCACCTTGAGCTGGGCAATCACCTTGCCCATGTCCTTGGCGCCTTCGGCACCGCTCGAGACGATAGCCGCCGCAATGGCAGCATCCACTTCCTCATCGGTCAGTCCCTTGGGCAGGAACTCGTTGAGAATGTCGATCTCTTCCTTTTCCACCGTCGCGAGGTCGGCGCGACCGGCCTGTGCATAAATGGCAAAGCTTTCTTCGCGCTGCTTCACCATCTTCTGCACGATGGCCAGCACCTCTTCATTTGTCGCAGGTCCGCGATTCTCCATACGGATCGCGATGTCCTTGTCCTTGATCGCAGCAGTGATGGCGCGCAAAGTGGCTGTGCGGCGTGTATCACGGGCCTTTAGCGCCACTTTGAGCGCTTCGCTGAACTGTTCGCGCATGGGTCTGGTCCTCTTGCTATGCATTTTTCAGAGACCATATAGGCGCAATAAGACGCCTGCGCCACTTGCGCTGCTGGCCCTTGGCTTCTAAAGGGAAGCCTCAACCGACATAACTCTGAGCGTGGTCAGGAAAAGTTGCTACAACTTTTTCGGATTAGCCACGCGAGCACCTGAAACCAAATTTGGAGGCCCACCGTGACCGGCTGGCAGCAATCCCCCGCGACCGCAATTCTGATCCTGGCAGATGGTACGCGCCTGGAAGGCCGCGGTATTGGCGCCATCGGCCATGCTGCAGGCGAAGTGTGCTTCAACACCGCCATGACCGGCTATCAGGAAGTGCTGACCGATCCGTCCTATGCAGGCCAGATCGTCACCTTCACCTTCCCCCATATCGGCAATGTGGGCACCAATGACGAAGACATCGAGACGGTCAACATGGCCGCTCTGTCCGGCGTCCGTGGCGTCGTGCTGAAGGCCGACATCACCAACCCGTCCAATTACCGCGCCGCTGAAAAGCTCGACGCCTGGCTCAAGAAGCGCAACATCGTCGGCATTACCGGCATCGACACCCGCGCCCTGACGGCCCAGATCCGCGAGCATGGCATGCCAAATGGCGTCATCGCGCACGCCGAAGACGGCCATTTCGACGAGCCATCCATCCTTGCAGAACTCAAGGCCTTCCCCGGCCTCGAAGGACTCGACCTCGCCAAGGAAGTCACCACCGCCCAGACCTATCACTGGGACCAGACCGGCTGGGTTTGGAACAAGGGCTATGGCACGGTTGAAAAGCCAGAGTTCCACATCGTTGCGATCGACTACGGCGCCAAGCGCAACATCCTGCGCTGCCTCGCCGATCAGGGCGCCAAGGTCACCGTCGTGCCGGCAACGGCGACGGCCGCTGAAGTGCTCTCGCACAATCCAGACGGCATCTTCCTGTCCAATGGCCCTGGCGATCCGGCCGCGACCGGCAAATATGCCGTTCCGACCATTCAGACCCTGATGGAAACCGGCAAGCCAGTGTTCGGCATCTGCCTTGGCCACCAGCTGCTGGGCCTGGCGCTCGGCGCCACCACGTCCAAGATGCATCAGGGCCACCACGGCGCCAACCATCCGGTCAAGGACCTGACCACCGGGAAGGTCGAAATCACCTCGATGAACCACGGCTTTGCCGTGGACAAGGCAAGCCTGCCCGCAGGCGTCACCGAGACCCACATCTCGCTGTTCGACGACTCCAATGCTGGTCTCAGCGTTGACGGCAAGCCGATCTTCTCGGTGCAGTACCACCCCGAAGCCAGCCCAGGCCCACGTGACAGCCACTACCTGTTCACCCGCTTCCTCAACCACGTCCGCGCCCAGAAGGGCCTGGAGCAGCTGGCTGAGCATCCTTCGGCAGCGGCCTAAACCATGGCTGGCACCGGCGAGTTTCATCTGACCCCAGAAGTGCTCGTCGGCGAACGCTTTGGACCCAAAGTGTTCGGGGATATCAAGATTGCGCTGGTGGGCTATTGCCCACCACCGAGCGCGCTCGAGCGGTACAATCCCGAGCGCGTCACAGACCAGCATTTCATCCATGTCTCGCCCGACAGCGTGCGCATCCTCAGCCATGAGGGGCGACGCTTCCTGTCGCTCGCCCATGTCTATGGCGGCCCGGTCTCATCGGCGACGGTTGAAGAGCTGGCCTATTACGGCATCGACTACATTCTGGCCTATGGCCTCGCCGGAGGCCTGGGCACACGCGGCCTCGTGATGGGCGACTTCTATCTCGTCGAGACCGCCCGCGCCGCCGATGGCACGACGCCGCACTACACCAAGGACAGAATCGTCGCCGCCGACACCGGCCTGCGCGACCTGATCCTGAACCTCTGGCCCGCCGGGCCATCGCTGACGCCCGTCCGCGCCGTCACCGGCGACGCCATCTATCGCGAAAGCGACGCCATGCTTGATGGCTTCCGCGCCGAAGGCTGCGATGTGGTGAACCTGGACTCCGCCCACCTGTTCGCCGCCTCGCGCACCAACAGCGCCAACCACCCCATCCGCACCATCCAGGCCGGCGTCCTCTCCGACATCGTCACCGGCGCCGCCGCCTCCGAAACCACCCTCGGCACCATGCTCTCCGCCAAAGGCACCACCGCCTTCAACCCACTCGAGCGCACCGGCGACATCGTGCAATTCTACATCGAAACGCTGGCACCAAGGTTGAGCTAGGGGAACCCGCATCGGCAAGGGTGCTGTGCCAGAGCGGTCTCGATAAGAATGCCAAGACGCATGCAATCAGGAGCTAAGAGCGCCTGACCACAACACCCGGCAGACCCGCTACCTCAAACCCTTTGTCTCGGGCCATGATCCCAAAGGCCTCAGCCCCAAGATGCAGCTTGTATGGCGTCTCCGCGAAACGAACGCCCGCATCAACCACTTCGCGGCGGATCAAGACGAAGCTCTCACCAACCCCATCGAGCGGCAACACCGTAAAGACGCGCTGATCGCGAAGATAAATGCGATAGACCGGATTACGGCTTACGACCCCAGAGCTTCCGCCGTCCTTGTAAAGGATTTTGAAGGGGGCCCCCTTCTCATATCGGAAAAGCGATGGGTCCGCGTTATTGCCATTTTCATCGAGAAAATTAGCACTGACGACGGGGCGTCCAGATGAGACCAAGCGGTGCAGCGCGTCCCGAGGGATGTCACTGAGTGCAGCATCAACTAGCAGGATAAGATCCGCTTTTTGCGAATAGGCAGAGAGAATTGCGTTATCGCGTGCTGCTGGATTTGGGTAATCTGCGCGCCACACGTCGACACCAGCAAACTCATCCTCCGCTATGCTTAGAGCAGAGCCAGCATGTAAGCTGAAGCTCAAGCGGTCGGCTGGATAGTCACCAGACTTGAGCGCGGCGACGAGCCCCGGTGCAATACCAGCCTGCCCCACTCGCACGGCGACGTGGATAGTCGGAAACTTTTTGATCAGTTTTGGCTCTTGATCGACGTAGGCAAAAAGTGGGTCAAAAATCTTAACATTCGCAAGATCACGGTTTATCTGACGGCGCGCCCACCATTTGACCAAAGTTGGAATCTGGAAAACCCACTTCCAGCGGTTGGCACGCTTGTGCCAAGGCACCCAGGTCGTAAACCACTTATGCGACACCAGCGCCCCGCTACCCGCGGAAATAACATCGCCTACCTCACTCAACATAGGGGCGAGGGCCGCATCGCTTTTTCCAGGCAAGCCGCTTGATAGCAGAGGGGACCAAACCTCAGGCAGAAGCAGTACTGGCCTGTCGGCTTTAGCCAGCCTCAGTGTCATCGCCGTGACCATGTAAGGCCCGGTGGAGTGGAACACTTCCTGGTCAGCCAGTCCCGGCATCTCAGCGATAATCTGACGCCACAGAATATGATTTGGGACCGAGCCCATAAACGCATTTGTAATCAGATACGGCACGCCCTGGTGCTTGCCATCCTCAGTAATATGCTCCAGCGGCTCCACGCCAATAAATGCTGTGTGCTTGAGCAGCGGTTCTACTGACTTCAGCGGCTCAACATCCAAATCTGCATAGATGCCGCCAAGTGTGTCCAACACGAGATAGCGAAACGCATCCGCGCGCTGAATCATCTTTGGGTAACTGTCATACGTCGCCAAGAAATCGGGATGGGAGTCAGCAACAAATGCCCGCATGCTATCGTCTGTCCAAAGACGAATATCCCAGCCCGGATGGAGCTGCTGCCATTTGACGAAATAGTCCCGCATCTCGCCCTGCAGGTCTTGGGTTTTCCAGGTAAAATGTAGCAGCCTTGGGATCATGGAACATCAACGACGGTTCGAAAGGGAGGGCAATGCGTCGCCCTTCCTTTGCGCAATGTCCAGTCATTTCGACCTCAAAACGGGTCTAGTTCGCCCCTAAACATTCCCCGAGAACGTATCACAGTCGCCGGGATTGCCGGTTTTGTAGCCGCGTTCGAACCAGGTTTTGCGTTGGGCCGAGGTGCCGTGGTTGAAGGTTTTGGGGACGGCGAAGCCTTGCATGCGCTTTTGCAGGGTGTCGTCGCCGATCTGATCGGCAGCGTTGAGGGCTTCTTCGAAGTCACCCGCTTCAACCAGGTTTTGCTGGCCGGCATAGTTGGCCCAGACGCCGGCATAGCAATCAGCCTGTAGCTCCACGCGCACGGAATAGGCATTGGCCTGTTCAGTGCTCATGGCCGCGCGACGGCGGTTGAATTCGGGCAGCACGCCCGTCTGATCCTGCACGGCGTGGCCGACTTCGTGGGCCAGCACATAGGCCTGCGCGAAATCGCCCGGCGCGCCAAACTCGGTGCGCAGCTGGTCGTAGAAGTTCAGGTCGATATAAACCTTCTGGTCGCCCGGGCAGTAGAATGGGCCAGTGCGCGCATCGGCGGCGCCGCAGGCAGTGTTGACCTGATCGGTGAACAGCACCACCTTCGGCGGGGTGTAGCGCTGGCCTTCCTGTGCAAAAACACCGCCCCACAGGTCTTCAGTTTCCTTGATCACCACGCCGACAAAATCGCGCAGGTCATCCTGGGAGCCCGATGCCGGAAGCTGGCTGGATGAGCTTGCCGAGGACGATGAGGTCGTGGTCGTGCCTCCGTTCATCAGCATGTCGAGCGGGTTCTGCCCGGTGGCCACCCAGATGATACCGAGCACCACCACGATGCCGATCAGGCTGCTCATGCCGCCGCGCGAACCGCCGCCGCCTGTGGGCATGCGCATGCCGCCACCACCGCGACCGAACGGACTGCCGCCAAGGCCCCCGCCCAGCCCGCCGCTGCGTTGCCCGCGACGATCTTCGATGTTGGAGCTCTGTTCCCTACCGCGCCATTTCATTGTGCAATTCTCCGCTTGCCCTGAGCATTAGCAACAAGCCGCGCCAATGCAATCGGTTCCCGCGTTGATCGCACTTGGCGGGCGGCCCGTCATAATTTGACCACCCCGCGAAACGCCACTAGCCTTCCTGTGCCGTCGTCATTCCAGCGTCACCTGCGGACGGCATGAGCGTGCTGGCTCCCTCTTTGCGGAGCATCAAGCGCTGCGCCAGGCTTTTTGCCGCGCGGCAATCCGGGAGCGCGGCGCCCCCGGACCTCAAGTTCACCCAATGAACATCTCAGGGAGACAGACATGAATTTCCTGCCCAAGATTTCGCGACGCACTTTCCTCGTTGGTTCGGCAAGCATGGGCGCCATGGCCGCAATGCACCCCTTTGCAACGATGGCGCAGGCCAATCAGGCCCATCTGCGCATCATGGAAACCACCGATCTGCACGTCGCCGTCTTTGCCTATGACTATTATGCCGACGCGCCCAACGACACGATGGGCCTGGCCCGTACCGCCTCGATCATCGAATCCATCCGCGCCGAAGCCGGCAACTCGATGCTGATCGACAATGGCGACATCATCCAGGGCAACCCGATGGGCGACTATATCGCCTACGAAAAGGGCCTCGACGGCAATGTTCACCCCATCATCGCCGCGATGAACACGCTGGGTTATGAGGCCGCCACGCTGGGCAATCACGAGTTCAATTACGGGCTGGACTATCTCGACAAGGCGCTGTCCGGCGCTGAATTCCCCTTCGTCTCCGCCAATCTGGTCAAGGGCGATCTTGCCGCCGATCCGCTGAGCGACACCACCTATATCAAGCCCTATCTGATCGTTGAAAAAGAGCTGACCGACGGCTCGGGCGCCACCAAGACCATCAAGCTCGGCCTGATCGGCTTCCTGCCACCGCAGATCATGACCTGGGATGCGGCCAATCTGGCCGGCAAGGTCAACACCCGCGACATCGTCGAAACCGCTGCGGCCTACATTCCCCGTATGCGCGAAGAAGGCGCCGAGCTGATCATCGCCCTGTCCCATTCTGGCATTGCTGCCGACCAGACGACGGGCGCAGAAAACGCTTCCCTGCAACTGGCTGGCCTTGATGGCATCGACGTGGTCGTCACCGGCCACCAGCATCTGGTCTTCCCCGGCCCCGACTTTGATGGCGTTGCCGGTGCCGACATTGCCAATGGCACGCTCAATGGCAAGCCTGCCGTCATGGCCGGTTTCTGGGGCAGCCATATGGGCCTTATCGACTTGCTGCTCGAGCAGGATGCCGACGGCAAGTGGACCATCGCTTCGCACACCTCCGAAGCCCGCCCGATTTTCGAGCGTGTCGAGGGCAAGGTGCATCCGCTGGTGGAAAACGAGGCCGAAGTGGCCGCCGCCGCCCAGACCGACCATGACGAAACCCTGCAATATGTGCGCCGCGCCGTGGGTGAAACCTCGGCCCCGCTCTATTCCTATTTCGCTCTGGTAGCCGATGATCCATCCGTGCAGATCGTCAGCCAGGCCCAGACCTGGTATATCGAGCAGATGATGAAGGGCACCGAATGGGAAGCCCTGCCCATCCTCTCCGCTGCCGCGCCGTTCAAGGCAGGCGGTCGTGGCGGTCCTGATTACTACACCGATGTTCCCGTCGGCCCTGTTGCCATCAAGAACGTGGCCGACCTCTATCTCTATCCAAACACCATCCAGGCCGTGGAAATCACTGGCGCCGATGTGAAGAACTGGCTGGAGCGCGCGGCGGGCATTTTCAATCAGGTGGAAAAAGGCGCCAAAGACGCCGAACTGATCAATCCCGATTTCCCGTCCTACAACTATGACGTGATCGACGGGGTCACCTACAAGATCGACCTGACCCAGCCATCGCGCTTCTCCTCGGACGGCAAGGAAGAGCCAAACCCGGACGCCAGCCGCATCATCGACCTGATGTATGATGGCAAGCCGATCGATCCAGCGGCCAAGTTCATCGTCGCCACTAACAACTACCGCGCAGGCGGCGGCGGCAACTTCCCCGGCATCAATGCCGACAAGATCGTGTTCAAGGGTCCCGACACCAACCGCGACATCATCGTGCGGTTCATCGTGGAAAATGGCACCATCAACCCAAGTGCTGACAGCAACTGGTCCCTCGCCCCAATCGGCGACACCACCGTGCTGTTCGCCACCGGTCCCAAGGCTGCCGAGCACGTCGCCGATGTGAAAGCCATCAAGATCGAAGCCACCGGCGAAACCAATGCCGACGGCTTCGGCGTCTATCGCATCACGCTCTAGTCGTTGATAAAATCCACCGCACTTCGTCACCACCGGGCTTGTCCCGGTGGTCCATGCGGAGGAAAGATGGATTGCCCGGACAAGCCGGGCGATGACGACAGCCGATAAAACGGAGCGCGAGAATATTGCGGATTGCCCTCACCCTGCTTCTCGCCCTCCTCACCGTGCCCGCCCATGCCGAGGTGCCACTCAGCGGCTACTTCACCGCCACCAAGGCCTGCCCCGCGCTGCAATCGATCAACCGTGGCACCAATCCGGGCAATGTCACCCTTCGCCCCGGCACCGCCTATGATCTGCTTGCCGGCAACAAGGATCGCCCTACCCATCTCTGGATCGCCGTCCCCGGCGCGCAACCCGAACGGCGCTGGGTCGAGGTCAGTTGCGGCGAACGCGCCACCGACGCCGAGGCCCGCATGCCCGCGCCGACACCAGCACCTCCGAAGCCCAGCTATCGTGGCACGCAGTATATTCTGGCGGTCAACTGGCAGCCTGCCTTCTGCGAGCTCAGTCCGCGCAAGGCCGAGTGCCGCAATCAGCAGCCCAATAGCTTCGAAGCCACCAATTTCACCCTGCACGGTCTCTGGCCGCAGCCGCGCGGCAATGAGTTCTGCTTGGTTTCGCAGGATGATCGCTGGTCCAGCGAAAACGGGCGCTGGCGCGACCTGCCCCCGGTCCGGCTCAGCACCGGCCTGCGCGATGAGCTCGACGTCGTCATGCCGGGCACCCAGTCTGGCCTCGATCGGCACGAATGGACCAAGCATGGCACCTGCTACGGCACTAGCGCCGAACGCTATTTCACCGATGCGATGGTGCTGATGCTGGCTCTCAACGAGTCATCGGTGACGAAACTGTTCGCCAACAATATCGGCCGCAAGATCACGCTCCAGCAGGTGCGTGACGCGTTTGACGAAAGTTTTGGCGATGGGGCCGGACAGCGCGTGCGCATGGCCTGCGAAGCCGATGGCAACCGCACCATCATCACAGAGCTGACCATAGGGCTCACCGGAGAAATCTATAGTCCCGATGATTTCTCGGCGCTCATCGGCGCGGCCAGCCCCGTCGATGGCGGCTGCCGCTCCGGCATTGTGGATGCCGCCGGCCTACGCTGATGGAGTGCCGGACGAGGCATCGTCCAGCAACACGCGCAACCGGTGCAGGCCCGCGCGGAGCGTATCGACCGTTGCCGCTTCATCACTCAGGGCCGCGCCAACCTCAAGCGGCACAGCCAGTGCTTTGGCGCGCAGGCCCCTGCCCTCGGCGGTGAGGTACACCCGCACCACGCGCTCATCATCCTCGTCGCGCTGCCGCTGCAGCAGTCCGCGCGCTTCCAGCCGCTTCACCATTGGCGTGATCGTACCGGAATCGAGGAACAATCTGTCGCCCAGCGCCTTTACACTGATACCGTCTGCTTCCCACAGCACCAGGAAGGCCAGATATTGCGGATAGGTCAGCCCGATAGCGTCCAGCCGTGGCTTGTAAAAGCGCGTGAACGCGTGCCCGGCCGCGTAAACGGCAAAGCACAGCATGGAATCGAGATTAAGCGGGTCGGGGCTCCTGGCCATCCACTGATCCTTCCGGCGACTGACACCCCGATTCATAGCATGCAAAATTCAATTGCGCACAATTTAATTGCGCAGTAGGCTACATCATCAACCAAGGAGACCACGATGTCGATCAAGTCAGCCATCTACACTGCCCATGCCAGCACCACTGGCGGCCGCACCGGCCAGAGCGCGACCGATGACGGTCGTCTTTCGGTTACCCTCGACACCCCCAAGGAACTGGGCGGCAATGGCGGCCCCGGCACCAATCCCGAGCAGCTCTTCGCAGCCGGTTATTCGGCCTGCTTCCTTGGCGCGCTCAAGGCTGTTGCCCGCGCCGACAAGATCAAGGTGCCAGATGACACCAAGATCGACGCGTCGGTCTCCATCGGCGACAATTCCACCGGCATTGGCTTCAACATCGCCGTCGAGCTCAAGGTCACCATCCCCGGCTTCGACAAGGCTGACGCCCAGGCGCTCGTGGAAAAGGCCCACACCGTGTGCCCTTATTCCAACGCCACGCGCGGCAATGTTGACGTGACCCTGTCGGTCGGCTGAAAACACAACGGGCGCCCATGAGGCGCCCGTTTTTCTTATGCGGCTTTGGGAGCGGCCTCGAGAGGCTCCCAGCGCTGGGTGCGTCGATCCAGCCACAGCGAAATCCCGAACAGCACCAGTCCACCCACCGCGAGGATGGCGCCAACGGGACCCGTCGAGGTCCAGCCGAAGCCCGCGGCGATGGCCATGCCACCGAACAGCGCGCCCAGCGCATTGCCGATATTGAAGGCAGCGTGATGCAGCGTCGCGGCCAGGGTTTGACCATCAGCGGCCACATCCATCAGGCGCGTCTGCAAGGCCGTACCAATCGCGACGGTAAAGCCCACCAGCAGCACACTCAGCGACGCCGTGGCCCAGAACTGTGCCGTCCATGGGATCGCAGCAAGACTGACCACGTTGAATACCAGCATGCCGCCAATGGTCGGCATCAGCGCCCGGTCAGCCATGGCCGCACCCAGAATATTGCCCAGTGTCATGCCAACACCGAACAGCGCCAGCACCAGCGGCACCCACACCACGGGCACATGAGCCACTTCGGTCAGCAGCGGCACCACATAGGTGAACACCGAGAACATGCCACCGCAGCCGACAGCGGCAATGCCCAGCGTCAGCCACACCTGCGGACGCTTAAGCGCGCCGAGTTCACGCAACGGGCTCGCGCCTTCGCTGGCAGCCACCTGCGGCACGAAACGGAAAATCATGGCAAAGGCCAGCGCGCCGACGATACCCACGCCCGCAAAGGTCGGCCGCCAACCCAGCCCCTGCCCCAGCCAGGTGGCCAGCGGCATGCCGATCAGCGTCGCGATGGTCAGCCCCAGCATCACCCTGCCCACGGCGCGGGCGCGATAGCCCACATCTACCATCGAGGCAGCGATCAGCGCGGCGATGCCGAAATAGGCGCCATGCGGCAGCCCGGCCAAAAAGCGCAGCCCGATCAACGAGAGATAATCCGGCGCCATGGCGCTGCCGAAATTGCCCAGCGCAAACAGCGCCATCAGCCACAGCATCAGCGGCTTGCGCGGCGCCCGGGCAAAAGCAATAGCGAACAGCGGCGCGCCGACCACCACGCCCAGCGCATAGGCGCTGATGACATGCCCGGCCTCTGGCTCGGTAATCCGCATGTCAGCGGCCAGATTGGGCAGCAGGCCCATAATGGCGAACTCGCCGGTACCAATGCCGAAAGCACCAATGGACATGGCAAAAACGGCGAGCTTGGTCGATAGGTCCCCGAGGCCGTGGACGGCTGGGCTGGCGGTACTCATTTTGGGCTCCAGTCAATTCGGCCCGGCTGCCTGCCCCAAGCGGGCGGCGCACTGATCGACAAAAGGGGATCGGGCGCGACGACTGTAAAATGTTAGTGCCGGGTTGGACAATCACCGCTTTGCGCACACCCCCCTTGCATACAAGTGGGGACGACAGCCCAATTTCTTAACGCTCCCGATTCACGCCGCCGAAACGCATGGCTTGTAGGCTTTGCCTCCAAACTCGCCGGAGCGACGCCATGACACTCCCTGCCCTCGCCATTTCCAACCTGTCCAAGAGCTTTGATCGCAAGGTGGTCAACGATCTCGAACTGACGGTGCGGGCGGGTGAATTCTATGCGTTGCTTGGGCCCAATGGCGCCGGCAAAACCACCATCCTGCGCATGGTGGCGGGCCTGCTGCAGCCCGACGCAGGCGATATTTCCATTTTCGGCATCGACGCGCGCAAGGACCCGATTGCCGCCAAGCGCATCGTCGCCTGGGTGTCCGACGAACCCATGGTCTATGACCGGCTGACCCCGCTCGAATATCTCGAATTCGTCGCCGGGCTCTGGCAGATCGACGCGCGCACCGCTGAAGCCAAGGCCAATGAACTGATCGACTGGCTCGGCCTGCGTCCGCACGCCAATGAGCTGTGCGGCGGCTTCTCCAAGGGCATGCTGCAAAAGGTGGCGCTGGCCGGTGCGCTGGTACACGATCCGCGCCTGATTATCCTCGACGAGCCGCTGACCGGCCTCGACGCGGGCTCGGCCCGTCAGGTCAAGGATGTGCTGCTTGGTAAGGTGCGCGATGGCGTCACCGTCATCATGACCACCCACATTCTCGAAGTCGCCGAGCGCATGGCCGAACGCATTGGCGTCATCGCGCATGGCCGCCTGATCGCCGAAGGCACGCTGGCCGAACTGCGCACCCGGCTTGGCAAGGAATCGAGCCTTGAGGATATCTTCCTTGATCTCGTGGCCGAGGGGACCGAAGCCGCATGAGCGCCGCCCCGGCAACAATCGGCTGGTTCGCCCGCCACGAGCTGACCCTGGCCTGGCGCGAATGGGTTGCCATGATGACCGGTGGCCGCCGCACCCGTGGCATTGGCATCGCCATTTTCCTCGCCATTGTCGTGGTGCTGCTGCACCTGCTGGCATTTGGGCTGATCCTGCCCTGGATCCAGAGCGGCATTGCCATGGACAAATCGACGCTGGTGATGATCACGGGCGGCGGCCTGCTGTTCTGGACGGTCATGCTGTCCCAGGCGCTGGAATCGGTGACACGCGTCTACTACGCCCGCTCAGATCTCGACCTGATCCTCTCCTCGCCCGCCTCCTCCCAACGCCTCTTTGCCGTGCGCACCGGCTCGGTAGCGCTCTCCACCATTGTGCTCACCGGCCTTCTCGCTAGCCCGCTGATCAATGTGCTGGCCGTGTTCGACAGCCCCAAATGGCTCACCGCCTATGGCGTGCTGATCGCCCTTGGCGCGCTTTCGACGGCGATTGCAGTTGCCATCACCATGGCATTGTTCCGCGTCGTCGGCCCCAAGCGCACGCGCCTCATCGCCCAGATCGTCGCTGCTGTCGTTGGTGCCGGCTTCATCATCGGCATCCAGGCCGCAGCTATCCTTTACTACGGCAGCTTTTCGCGCTTTTCCGTGTTCCAGTCTGCCGACGTCATCGCCGCTGCACCTGCCATTGGCAATGCTCTCTGGCTGCCCGCCGAGGCCGCCATGGGCGATATCGGTGCACTGGTGGTCTGCCTGATCATTGGCCTGGGCGCGCTCGCCCTGACAATTGGTCTCAGCGCCTCAAGCTATGGCCGTCTCGCGATTTCAGCCGCCGGGCTTTCCCATGTCCGTAGCCTGCGCAAGCAAACCAACCGCCCGTTCCGCGCCGCGTCTCAGCACCATGTGCTGCGCGTCAAAGAATGGCGCCTGCTGCAACGCGACCCCTGGTTGCTGTCGCAGACGCTGATGCAGATCCTCTATCTGCTGCCGCCCGCCCTGCTGTTGTGGATCAATTTCGGCAATGATGCGGGCGCCTATGTCGTCGTCGTGCCAGTGCTGGTCATGGCGGCCGGGCAATTGGCCGGCGGCCTCGCCTGGCTCGCCATCTCCGGCGAGGATGCGCATGATCTGGTCGTCACCGCCCCGGTCTCCGCGCGCGCCGTGCTGGTGGCTAAAATTCAGGCTGTGCTGGCGGTGATTGCCGTCATCATGGCCCCCCTGCTGGTGCTGCTGCTGATCGCCTCGCCCCGCATGGCGCTGGTGACTGCGGTCTGTGTCGCACTTTCCGCCGGGTCGGCCACCGCCATTCAGCTGTGGTTCCGCGTCGTCGCCCGCCGCTCGATGTTCCGCCGCCGGCAAGTGGCCTCGCGCGCCGCAACGCTCAGCGAGGCTTTCGTGTCCATCATGTGGGCGGGCACGGGTGCATTGCTCGCCAGCGGCTCGTGGTTATTTATTGCGCCCGCCGTATTGGCGCTGCTCATCCTCGGCTTCGCCAAGCTGATCAGCCCCAAGCGCGCCTAGCCCAGACCCGCCAGAGCGGCACGGGGCGGACGACGCGTCGCCGTCAGGCCCATGCCAAACAGGGACAGCGCGGGCAGCAATGCCCCGACCCAGCCCAGATCGCTCGGCGTCCCATATTGCAGCACCAGTCCACCAATCAGCGATCCGGCAGCGATGCCGAGATAGAGCGCCGAGGCATTGAGCGACAGCACCAGTGGCGCATTGCCGGGTGAGAGGCTGAGCAGATGGCTCGCCTGGGCCGGTGGAAATGCCCAGCCCGTCGCCCCCCACAGCACCACCACCGCAAAGAATGCCCCGACCATGATCCCGCCCGGGAGATGTGGTACAACCGACATCGCGGCCAGCAGCAGCACGTTCATCACCGTCGCACCCACGACGGTGCGCCGCGCGCCTACCCGGTCAGCCAATTGCCCGCCTGCCGCATTGCCGATGGCCGCACCAATGCCGAACGCCAGCAACACCACCGGCACCCATTCCCGCGAAAGGCCAATGGCCTGGGTCGCGATAACAGCCAGATAGATAATCACCGTGAACGCACCCGCCAGATTGAGCAGCGTCGTCAGCAGAGCGCCGCGCACACCCGGCAGCGCAATGGCCGCCACGCGCTGACGAATGCCCAACTGCGCCCCGCGCAATCCGGCTGGCAGCATGATCCAGATGGACAGCGCCGCGACGACGCCAAAGCCCGCCACCATGAAATAGCTGCCGCGCCAGCTGGCATATCCCGCAACCAGCGCGCCCAGCGGCGCACCGAACGCCACCGCCATCGACGTACCGCCCACGATCACCGAGATCGCCCGCGCCCGATGGTCGACCGAGGAAATCGCCACGCCGGTCGCCTGCGCCGTGGCGCTATAGAGCCCGGCGGCAAAAGCCATCAGCACGCGCGCCGCCATCAGATCGGCATAGCCATAGGAACATGCAGCCCACACCGCGCCGACCGTAAACACCAGCGCAGATACTGTCAGGATGCGCCGACGATCTGCCGTCCCCGTCAGGGCGGCAAGGATAGGCGAGCCGAAGGCATTGGCCAAAGAAAACGCAATGACGAGATAGCCCGCCTGCGTCAGCGACACCCCGGTTGAATCGGCAATCTGCGGCAAGAGGCTCGATATGGCGAAGCTCTCGACGCCAATCGCGAATGTACCCACCGCCAACCAAATGAGACGGATATCCATGCTCGATCCTTAGTTCAATGATTATTGAACAATTGAACCTCCGCCGAACCAATGTCAACAGAAGTTCAAAGATCGTTGAACATTGAAGAGCGCCCCGTCCTGCGCTACATTGGGGCATGACCTACCTGCCGCAGCCCGAAACCGAGCAGATCGCCTTTGCCAATGTGCTGACAGCGCTGGGCGATGAGACGCGCCTCGCCATTATCGGCCTGCTGGCCCGCAATGAAGAAAACCCCATGTCCTGCGGGCAGTTTTCCGGCGTCGGCTCCAAGACCGGGCTGAGCTATCATTTGTCCAAGCTGCGCGAGGCCGGCGTCGTTCACGTCCGCCCCGAGGGCACCAAGCGCTATGTCAGCATTCGCCGGGCCGATCTCGATCAGCGCTTTCCCGGCTTTCTCGATTCCATTATTGCTACCGCCCAGCACCTGCCCATGCCGCGTGAAGAGGCACAGTCCACAGCCGACTGAGCCACCTCCGGGGCCACTTTCCCGGGAATAGTGATGACCAGCCTGACCTTCCGCGACGCAACACCAGCCGATATCCCGACCATGCTCATCCTGGGCCACGCTGGCGACTCCCGTGGCGCCGCCACCCCGCCGCTTGATCACAGCACGCTCACCGATCCACGCTATCGCGCCGCGTTCGATGCCATCACGGCAAACCCCGATCATCGCCTGATCGTGGCCGAGCAGAACGGGGAGATCGTCGGTACCCTGCAGATTTCTTTCATCCCCGGCCTGCCCAACTTCGGCACGAAGCGTGGCATGCTCGAGAACGTGCATATCCGCGCCGATCAGCGCGGCACGGGGCTGGGCAGCCAGATGGTCAGGTGGGCTGTTGAGGTGTGTCGCGCGGGCGGCTGCGACATGGTCCAGCTCACCTCAAACAAGGTGCGCACGGATGCGCACCGGTTCTATGAAAAGCTTGGCTTCAAGAAATCCCACGAGGGCTTCAAGCTGGCGCTTTAGGGCGTCAGCCCCGGCGGCACCGGCGGCGCTTCATACAGCACGGTGATCTTGATGCGCTCATTGGCGGCCATATAGGGATCGTTGGGGAAGAACGGATCGGTCGTCGAGCGGCCGATCACCGACTTGATGCGGTTCTCCACCAGTCCTGATTCACCCAGAATGCTGCGCACCACATTGGCGCGGTCCGTCGACAGCTCCCACGAGCTATAGCGCGGATTGGCATAGGTGCCGCCCGCAGCCGTGTGGCCAGAGATATTGATCTGGTTGGACAGCTTCTGCAGCGTCGGCGCAATTGCAGCGATCGCCTTACGGGTGATCTCGTAGGGGTACTTGGACCCTTCGGGGAACATCGGCGCGCCGTCCTGATCGATGATCTGGATATCGAGACCTTCATCGGTCACTTCAACAAGCAGGTTGTCCGACACTTCGGTCAGGTCTGGATTGGCCTGCCAGGCCTGGCGAATGCTCGCCGCAGCGCTGTGGAACACCTGAGAATAGGTGGATTTCAGCGCCTCGGACGAAGCCTTGGTCTCGTCGTGATCGGTCTGCTGATCGCCATTGCGGCCGCCCAGAATGGCGCCCTGCGCCCCAAGCGTGCCGCCATCCGGGGCCAGCGAGACGTCAGCCGTAATATCAGGCGCCGCGCCCGCGGACTGTGCCCCGTTGGCATCCAGCGCTGTACCGCCCATGATGCCGCCTGCCCCGCTCACGGACATGCTGACATTGGGGGGCGCGAAGTAGTTGGCCAGGCCTTCTTTCTGTTCGGGCGTGGTCATCGAGATCAGCCAGAGCAGCAGGAAGAAGGCCATCATGGCGGTCACGAAGTCGGCATAAGCGATCTTCCAGGCGCCGCCGTGGTGGGCGTGCTTGTTGCGCTTGACCTTCTTGATGATGATGGGTTGATCGTACCCGGCCATGAGACGTTCTTTCTTTTAGACCTAAGCGTTAGCAGGCAGACCTGCGGTCGCCGCATCGACCTCGGCAAAGGTCGGACGCACTTCCGACATCAGCATCTTGCGGGCAAATTCGATGGCCATCACCGGCGGATTGCCCGACACGTGGGCAAGAAGGCCGGTCTTGAGGGAGAGGAAATACTTGTCCTCGGACTCAAAGATGTTGCGCAGCGACTGCGCCATCGGGGCAAAGAAGCCATAGGCCACGAACACGCCGAAGAACGTGCCCACCAGAGCGCCACCGATCATGTGACCGAGCACTTCTGGCGGCTCGCTGATCGCGCCCATGGTGTGAATAACGCCGAGAACGGCGGCCACGATGCCCAGAGCCGGCGTACCGTCGGCCAGCGCCTGAATGGCGCCAACCAGGCGCTCGCGCTCCTGGTGGTGGGTTTCCAGTTCCTCGTCCATCAGCGCTTCCATCTCGTGCACATTGTTGGTGCCGAGCGTAACCATGCGCATGTAATCGCAGACAAATTCCACCGCGTGGTGGTTTTTGGCGAAGGTGGGGAAGCGGTTGAACAGCGAGGATTCGTGTGGGTTCTCGATATGCGGCTCCAGCGCCAGAATGCCCTTGGACTGGATCAGCTTGAACATGGAAAACTGCATGCCAAGCAGCTCCACATAGGCCGCCTTGTTGTAGCGCGGACCTTTGAACAGTGTGCCGAACACACCCAGCGACTGCTTCAGCACCGCGCCGGTATTGCCGATGATGAATGCGCCGATGGCGGCGCCGAGAATGATGACGAATTCGAACGGCTGCCACAGCACCTCGAAGTGGCCGCCGACGCCCATATACCCAACGAGCACCGAGCCAACCACAACCGCAATGCCGATGATAAAGCGCATCTAATCAACCTGTAATTCAAGCGTCGGCGGGCATGCAGCAACGCAACACGCATCACCGCCCGAAGGCCGTTCGATCTGAGAGGGGAGCAAGCTTGCCGCGCCCCCGCAACCAATAATGGGTCATTAGCCTTAACAGCCGGTTATTCCCGGCGAGTCCCGCGGGGCCACATTGTCCCGATCTGGACATTGCTGTGGCCACGACTTCATCGCAGGTCTCAAACCAATGCAGACAACTGAATCAATTCAGTAAATCGCCCATTCAGAACGCACTGTCATATTGGTGTGGAAATGGTCGCATCTTGGGAGGTTAGTCTTGTCGATGATCGAGCAGGATAATGAGCCGCACTATATGGGCGCCGTCATGGGCCGTTACGTGCTGGGCAACAATGCGCGCATTCCCGGCGTCAATATCTTTGCCTGTCGGGCTCGCTATATTTCACCCACCACGTTCATTGCCGCTGCTCCTGTAGTGGGCACGATCGGCGAAACCGTCCGCGCCTCCTTCGCGCCCTTTGGTGCTTTGCGTGGCACCATCTCCCGGCACGTGTCTGACGGCTTTGCAGTCAAAATCGATGCCAGCGACACCAAGCGGATCGAGCTGGCGCGCCATATCGACAGCCTCCGCGGTCACACCTGGAATGGCCCGTCCAACAAGCGCTCTGAACGCCGCTTCATGCCGGCCGAGCCCCGCTCGATCCTCACGCTCGATAACGGCGACGTCATTCCCTGCCTGATTGTGGATTTCTCCGCCATCGGCGCATCGGTGTCAGCAGACCTGCAACCCAGCGTCGGCACCAGCCTCACCATTGGCGAGGTCTCCTGCAAGGTTGTGCGCCTGTTCGACGTGGGCTTCGCCGTACTGTTCGATTCTCCACAAAACGAAGACGCCGAAGAAATGCTCAAGGCCCCGCAGAAGTGGCGCGACTCGCTCAACCTCGTGCGGAGTACCCAGATCGATATCTTCGATCCTGCCGATATCCCCGATATGGATGGGGTCTATCCCGACTTTTGAGCCTGGGCAGAGATGTCACAGGTTGAGCCAAACCGCCGCACCGGCCAACAAGGCTTGAATTGGACATGTCCGCCCCCTTCCCTTTCGGGACCATCTCCGCTAGACAGCCCACCTAACCACCATGTCTGGACCTTCCACCGCGCCGCAGCGCTCAGTTGCCGCGCGGTTTCGCGCGAGACAGGTGCTGTCCGGGCGATTCTTCCTGTCGCCCAGCCGTTATGAACAGTTGAGCGAGCACCATGCCAAAACGTACCGACATTAAATCGATCCTCATCATCGGTGCGGGTCCGATCATCATTGGACAGGCATGCGAGTTCGACTACTCGGGCACACAGGCGTGCAAGGCTCTCAAGGAAGAGGGCTACCGCATCATCCTGGTGAACTCGAACCCAGCGACGATCATGACCGATCCGGATCTGGCCGATGCGACCTATATGGAGCCCATCACTCCAGAAGTCGTCGCCAAGATCATCGAAAAGGAACGCCCCGACGCCCTGCTCCCAACCATGGGTGGCCAGACGGCGCTGAACTGCGCGCTGTCGCTGCGCAAGATGGGCGTGCTGGAGAAGTTCGGCGTTGAGATGATCGGCGCGACTGCCGAAGCCATCGACAAGGCTGAAGACCGCGAGCTGTTCCGCGACGCCATGAAGAAGATCGGGCTGGAAACACCCCGCTCCATGCTGGCGCACAACACCATCGAAGCGCTGCAGGCGCTCGAGGTCATCGGCCTGCCCGCCATCATCCGCCCATCGTTCACCCTCGGCGGCACCGGCGGCGGCATTGCCTATAACCGCGAAGAATACCTCGCCATCGTCGAGAGCGGTGTCGATGCTTCCCCGACCAACGAAGTTCTGGTGGAAGAAAGCGTACTCGGCTGGAAAGAGTACGAAATGGAGGTTGTCCGCGACAAGAAGGACAACTGCATCATCATCTGCTCGATCGAGAACATCGATCCAATGGGCGTGCACACCGGCGACTCCATCACCGTTGCCCCTGCCCTGACCCTGACCGACAAAGAATACCAGATCATGCGCGACGCCTCGCTGGCTGTCCTGCGCGAGATCGGCGTTGAGACCGGCGGCTCGAACGTGCAGTTCGGCATCAACCCGGCCGATGGCCGGATGGTCGTCATCGAAATGAACCCACGCGTGAGCCGTTCGTCGGCCCTCGCCTCCAAGGCAACCGGCTTCCCGATTGCCAAGGTCGCGGCACGCCTCGCTGTTGGCTACACGCTCGACGAACTGGACAACGACATCACCGGCGGCGCGACCCCAGCATCGTTCGAACCGACCATCGACTATGTCGTCACCAAGATCCCACGCTTTGCCTTCGAGAAGTTCCCCGGCGCCGATGATCGCCTGACCACCTCGATGAAGTCGGTCGGCGAAGCCATGGCCATCGGCCGCACCTTCCAGGAAAGCCTGCAGAAGGCCCTGCGCTCGCTGGAAACCGGCCTGACCGGTCTCAACGAAGCCGTCATCCCGGGTCTGGGCGAAGGCGAAGACAAGAACGCCATCAAGGCCGCTCTTGGCACCCCAACGCCAAACCGCCTGCTGCAGGTTGCCGAGGCCATGCGCCTGGGCATGAGCAACGAAGATATCTTCGAGGCATGCAAGATCGATCCATGGTTCCTTGAGCAGATCAAGGGCATCGTGGACATGGAAGCCAAGGTGCGCGAGCTCGGCCTGCCCGATAACGCGCCGGCCCTGCGCTCGCTCAAGGCCATGGGCTTCTCGGACAAGCGCCTGGCCCAGCTGACCAACCTCAAGCCAAGCGACGTGCGCAAGCTCCGTCACTCGCTCGAAGTGCGTCCGGTCTACAAGCGCATCGACACATCGGCTGCCGAGTTTGCCTCGCCAACCGCCTATATGTACTCGACCTACGAAGCGCCCTTTAACGGCGTCGTGGCCGACGAGGCACGCCCATCCGATCGCAAGAAGGTCGTCATTCTCGGCGGCGGTCCAAACCGTATCGGCCAGGGCATCGAGTTCGACTATTGCTGCTGCCATGCCGCCTTCGCGCTGGCCGAAGCTGGCTATGAAACCATCATGGTCAACTGCAACCCCGAGACCGTCTCGACCGACTATGACACCTCGGACCGCCTCTATTTCGAGCCGCTGACCGAAGAAGACGTCATCGAAATCCTCGAGACCGAAAAGCAGAACGGCACGCTCCACGGCGTCATCGTCCAGTTCGGCGGCCAGACCCCGCTGAACCTGGCCGAAGCCGTGCAGAAGGCCGGCGTGCCGATCCTGGGCACCCAGCCAGACGCCATCGACTTGGCCGAAGACCGCGACCTGTTCTCCAAGCTCCTCAACAAGCTCGAGCTGACCCAGCCCAAGAATGGCATTGCCTATTCGCTGGAGCAGGCCCGTCTGGTTGCCGAGCGCCTTGGCTACCCATTGGTGATCCGCCCAAGCTACGTGCTGGGTGGCCGCGCCATGGCCATCGTGCACTCGGCGTCCGAGTTCGAGCGCTATGTGCAGGATACCCTGACCGGCCTCGTGCCGCCCGATATCCTGATGCGCTACCCCAACGATAAGACCGGCCAGATCAACTCTGTCCTGTCCGACAACCCGCTGCTGTTTGATGCATACCTGTCCGGCGCCACCGAAATCGACGTCGACGCCCTGTGCGATGGCGAGACGGTTTTCGTGGCCGGTATCATGGAGCACATTGAAGAAGCAGGCATTCACTCCGGCGACTCTGCCTGCTCGCTCCCACCCCAGAACCTCTCTCCCGAGATCCTGGCAGAGCTCAAGCGTCAGACCGCCCAGCTGGCTTTCGCGCTCAAGGTCGGCGGCCTGATGAACGTTCAGTACGCTCTCAAGGACGGCGTGATCTACCTGCTCGAAGTCAACCCGCGCGCCTCGCGCACGGTGCCCTTCGTTGCCAAGGTCATCGGCGAGCCCATCGCCAAGATCGCCTCGCGCATCATGGCCGGTGAAAGCCTTGCCAGCTTTGGCCTCGTGGAAAAGACGTTCAAGCACATCGCCGTCAAGGAAGCCGTGTTCCCGTTCAACCGCTTCCCAGGCGTTGATACGGTGCTTGGCCCAGAGATGAAGTCGACCGGTGAAGTCATCGGCCTCGACACCAACTTCGCCGTGGCCTTCGCCAAGTCGCAGATGGGTGCAGGCCAGAAGGTGCCGACCTCCGGCAAGGCTTTCATCTCGGTTCGCGACGAAGACAAGCCACTGATCATCGACATGGCCCGCCATCTCGTGGAAGCCGGCTTTGAGATCCTCGCCACTGGCGGCACCCAGCGCTATCTGGTCGACAACAACATTGCTGCGACCAAGATCAACAAGGTGCTCGAAGGCCGTCCACACATCGTGGACTCCATGAAGAATGGCGGCGTGCAGCTGGTGATCAACACCACCGATGGCATGAAGTCGATCAGCGACAGCCGCGACATCCGTCGCACGGCCCTGCTCGCCAAGATCCCCTACTACACGACCATCGACGGCGCTCTTGCCGCTGTCGAAGGCATCGTCGCCCTCAAGAGCGGCAGCCTCCAGGTCCGCTCGCTGCAAAGCTACTTCGCAGCCTAAGACATTTGCCTCCCCCTTCTCGTAAGGGGGAGGCGCCACACTGGGGATTTCTCCCCCTATCGTCATTGCCCGGCTCGTCCGGGCAATCCATTGCCGCCGCGCCGAAAGATGGATCACCCGGCCAAGCCGGGTGATGACGGCGGCGAGGGAAACGCGCAGACGGCCCACCAACGACCGGCGCCTTGACACCCGATCCAGCGCCCCTATGCTCTCCCCATGATGATCGAAGCAACCAAGCACCCCGTGCACCTGATCGCCTAAGGCGTTCAGCGGAGCACTTCCGACAGGCGACAGCCGCCTGGTTCATGACCGCCTCGTGGCGGCTATGCGGACGTTTGGATTCATCACCCTGCCCACATGCACTCCAGAGCGAGGCAAGGCAGGTCGATTTCAGAGACATCATGACCAATTATTTCAAGGATGCCTTTAGCGGCATTCAACTGCATGAGCAGGTCACCAACCCCAATATCGTGGTTGGTCGCTTCAGCTACTATTCCGGCTATTATCACGGCCACAGCTTCGACGATTGCGCCCGCTACCTGCTGCCGCATGAGGGGGCGGACCGCCTGATCGTCGGCAGCTTCTGCTCCATCGGGTCGGGCGCCGCCTTCATCATGGCTGGTAATCAGGGCCATCGCTATGACTGGGTCAGCTCGTTCCCGTTCTTCTACATGCCCGAAGAGCCAGCCTTTGCCGGCGCCACCGACGCCTATTCGCCATCGGGCGATACGGTGATCGGCAATGATGTGTGGATCGGCAGCGAAGCCATCATCATGCCCGGCATCACCATCGGCCACGGCGCCGTCATCGGCACGCGCGCCTTGGTCAGCAAAAACGTCGAACCCTACGCCATCGTCGGCGGCAACCCCGCCAAACTGATCCGTAAACGCTTCGACGACGAGCCCATCTCTCAGCTGCTCGAAATGGCCTGGTGGGACTGGACAGACGAAGAGCTCAGGGCAGCGATGCCCCTGCTCTGTAGCGCCAATATCCCGGCACTCCACAAGCATTGGCTGGAACGACTGGACTAACCCCAACCACAACGTCATCCCCGCGAAAGCGGGGATCTCCCTTTACAAGACAGGGGGATTCCCGCTTTCGCGGGAATGACATCGTGGGCTACTTACCTTCAAAAAACGCCACAACCGCTGCCAGCGCGCCATCGATCGCATCATCATCGATGTCGATATGCGTCACCCAGCGCTGCTTGCCATAGGTGCCCAGAATGCCAACGCCCGCCGCGGCCATGGCCGCGTCAAAGCGCTCGGCAATGTCCTTGTCCGCATCGACAAAGATGATGTTGGTATCGGGTGTTACCACTTTCAGCGCCGGATAGGCCGCAAGGCCCTCCGCCAGCCGCTTGGCGCGACGGTGATCATCGGCGAGCCGCGCCACATTGTGGTCGAGCGCATAAAGCCCCGCTGCCGCGAGAATGCCCGACTGGCGCATGCTGCCGCCCAGCATCTTGCGATGGCGACGTGCCTTGTCGATCAAATCCTGCCGCCCCACCAGCACCGAGCCAACCGGCGCCCCGAGCCCCTTGGACAGGCAGATCGACACCGTATCGAACGCCGCGGTAAAGCTCTTGATATCAGTCCCCAGCGCCGCGCAGGCATTGAACGCGCGCGCGCCATCGAGATGAAAGCCCAGCGCGCGGCGCTGCGCAATCTCGGCCACTGCATTCATATAGGCCATGGGCAGCGCCCGGCCGCCAAAGGTGTTTTCCAGCGCGATCACCGTGGTGCGCGCGTAGTGGTGATCGTCCGGCTTGATCGCCGCCTCGATATCGCCCAGCGCCATGGTTCCGTCAGCCTGATGGGCGATCGGCTGCGGCTGGATCGAGCCCAACACCGCCGCGCCACCCGCCTCATGGCTGTAAAGATGGGCGTCCTGCCCGGCGATATACTCGTCGCCGCGCCCGCAATGGCTCATCAACGCCAAGAGGTTTGATTGCGTGCCCGAGGGCACGTAGATCGCGTCGTCCTTGCCCAGCATCGCCGCCATGCGCTGCTCCAGCTGCAACACGGTCGGATCATCGCGGAACACGTCATCGCCCACTTCGGCCTCAGCCATGGCGGCGCGCATGCCCGCAGATGGACGAGTTACTGTGTCGGAGCGAAAATCGTAGCGAATGGTGTTCATGGCGGGCTCGTGCGTTGTCAGCGCAATCGCGCCGGAGAAGGCTCAAGCCATAGCGAGTGAACGCCGCCTCAGCAATCAGGCAGCGACGTGCCCGCCGTCTTCGCCATGGTCATTGGCTGCCGTCAGCTCCACGGGCGGTTTGCGCGCCACAACCAGAATGCCGGTGATCGGTTGCCCGCGATCCATGCGCAGCACCGCCGTTTCAAAGCGTAGCACTTCGAGCCCCGCCACCACCAGCGCATCGCGCGTCGCGGCCACGCCATGGGCATAGCGAAGCGACGCCCGCAGAAACACCGGCTCTTCGCCATCATGGGCTTCGAGAGAAAACGCCAACATGCCGCCCGGCTGCATAGCCGGCACCACTGCCGACAAAACAGGCGGCAGCGCACCGCAATAAATGAACACATCGGCCGCCGTCACCAGGTCAGCCGTGCCACTGCGATGGGAGAGGAATTCAACCAGCTCGGCCTTGTCCAGCCGATCATAAATGCCCTTGCGCGCCGTTTCGGCGATCATGGCGGCGGACAGGTCGATCCCTTCGAGGAACCCAACCTTGCCGCGCAGCTTCTCGCCCATCAGGCCAGTGCCGCACCCCAGATCCAGCGCCTGGGCAAAGCCGTCGATTCCCTGACGGCTCATTTCTTCGTTCAGCATCGCATCCAGCATTTCGGGAACGCGATAGCCCAGCTTGTCCACCAGCGCCGCTTCAAACTGCGGCGCGTATTGGTCGAAGAGCGCTTCGACATAGCTGACCGCCGTGCCCTCCCCGGCGCGGCCCGCGCCATGCGCTGCCAGCTTCAGCTCAGCCCCAAACAGCCCATTGTCGTCGAGAGCTTCAAGGTGCCGCCATGCTGAGATAGCGCCCGATACGTTGCCGGCTTTTTCGTGATAGCTGCCCAGCAGATCCCAGCCCGCAGCCCAGTCCGGCACCAGCTCCAGCGCCTGTTCCATCAGATCGGCCGCTGCGGCGTGATCCTTGTCCTCGGCAAGCAGTCTGGCATAGCCAGCGCGCCGATCAGCAATCACGTCACCGGATGAATGAAACGCCTGGGTCAAGCGAGCTGTAACTCTGGGGGGCCGGCTCCATCGCGCGGCTGGCGGGATTTGCCGGAAAACGGTGCCGAAATCAAGCAATTCGTTGCACCACATCTCCGTGATGCTACGGAAGTGTCGGTTCCCCGTCACACAATTTGGGTTACTATGAGCCCGTCCAGCACAGACCTATACAGCCCATGCAGGACACACGTTTTCGGGCCAAGGGTAGAGACCTCCGCTCCTGGCTTTCTATCCCGCGTCGACAAATCACCAGAAGACTTCGGCGCAAATACTTGACGATCTTGTTTTATCCCTCGGAAAGAGTCCATCTTTCCGGGCAGCTTGCTATGGTAAAACGGTATATTGAACCGCGTTTTCTTTCGCGCTACGCTCGTCGCTATCGAATATTGCGGCCGACCGATCTGATCCTGCGAATTCCATTCGCGCCTGCTGACGTCACTACCCGATAGTTTTCGATAACTTGAGTCCGGGTCAATCCTGGCCGGGACTGCCTACAGCAGCGACTGCACGAGGGAACGCGCATCATGGCAACTGGCACCGTAAAGTGGTTCAACGGCCAAAAGGGCTTTGGCTTTATTCAGCCCGACGAAGGCGGGGCGGACGTCTTCGTCCACATTTCCGCCGTCCAGCGGTCGGGCCTGAACGGGCTCGATGAGGGGCAAAAGGTCAACTACGAGATCGTCAAGGACAAGCGCACCGGCAAGTCCGCCGCCGACAATCTCTCCCCAGCATAAGTTTCAAAGCCAATCCATCAAGGCGCGTTCCTCGGGAGGGGACCGCGCCTTTTTTGTTGGGGCGGACGTTGGGCGCCCCGTAGACCTCATCCTGAGCCCGTCGAAGGACGAGGTCGTAGCTCCCTCACCACCACCAACCACCGCTCCCTCCCCCGTCACCACCCGGCTGGTCCGGGTGGTCCATGGAGCGCACCACAAGATGGATTGCCCGGACAAGCCGGGCACTGACGGTGGTGGAGGTATGACGGATCAAATCCGTGGACAGCGACTGTCGGTGCGAAAGCGTGCGGTCTAAGGGACGACGCGACACAAGCGCCCATCCCCACCAACCGACCTCCACTCCCGCCCCATCGTCACCACCCGGCTTGTCCGGGTAGTCCATGGAGCGCACCACAAGGTGGATTGCCCGGACAAGCCGGGCAACGACGGCGGTGGAGGTGTTGGCGTGGAGATATGACGGATCAAATCCGTGGCCAGCGACTGTCGGTGCGAAAGCGTGCGGTCTAAGGGACGACGCGACACAAGCGCGCTTCACCACCAACCACCACCCCTCCCCCATCGTCACCACCCGGCTTGTCCGGGTGGTCCATGGAACGCACCACAAGATGGATTGCCCGGACAAGCCGGGCAATGACGGTGGCGTGTAGTGGCGTGTGAAATGAAACCGCGGCGGGGAAGCCTAACCCCGACCGAGTTCTTCGCTGCGGCGCTTGGCGGCGTCGACCGTCCGGCCGATCAATTGCACCAGACCATCCTGCTCGGCCATCAACACAGCAAGACCAGCCGCGGTCGTGCCGTTGGGCGAGGTCACATTCTGCCGCAGAATCGATGGTGCTGCGGAATCAGCCTCCAGCAAGGCTGCCGAACCGATCACGGTCTGACGCGCCAGTTGCTCGGCAACGGCATTAGGCAAGCCCTGCTGCTTGGCTGCAGCGGCGAGCGCCTCAACCAGATAGAACACATAGGCCGGACCCGAGCCGGACACAGCCGTGACCACATCGAGCTGGGCCTCATCATCAAACCAGACCACAGGCCCCGCAGCACTGAGAAGTGCCTCTGCGGCCTGCCGGTTTTCCGCGCTGACATCATCGCCGGCGACAGCGCCGGTAATGCCCTTGCCAATTTGCGCGGGGGTGTTGGGCATGGTGCGGATCACGCGGCCCATGTCCAGCCCAGCCGAAAGCCGTGCCAGATCAATACCCGCAGCGATCGAGATGGCCAGCGTACGCGGCCCGACGATCGGGCGCAGCGACGTCAGAACCGCATCGATAATCTGCGGCTTGACCGCCAGCACCAGCACATTGGGCAGCAGCCCCAGCGCGTCGGTGTTGAGCGTCAGGCCATAGTCTTCGGCCAGTTCCAGCGCAGCCGGACCGGGCGACGGGTCGACGAGAATAAGATTGTTGGGCGGCAGCCCCGCATCAAGCCAACCCCGCGCCAGCGCGATCCCCATCTTGCCGGCGCCAACCAGCATGACCGGACCAATGCTGGCCAGGTCGGCGCTCATGCCTCACCAACCGTTTCGAACATCACATGGCTCATCGCGTCAGCGGCAGTCTTGCCGGCCCACACGACGAACTGGAATGCCTGATAATAGAGATCGCAGCTATCGGTCGCTGAGCGCAGCAGCGCTTCGCATTGCTGGGGCGAGACTTCAGCGCCACCGGTCAAAAGGTGCGAGTTGCGGAACAGCACCACGCCTTCCTTGTTCCAGATGTCGAAATGACCGATCCACAGCTGCTCATTGATCAACGAAATCAACTGCTTGATCTCGTTGCGCCGTCCCTCTGGCACCTTGAGGTCGAACGCCGACGCGATGTGTAGCGATTCCAGATCTTCCATCCAGTTGAAGGATACGTGGTAATCGCACCAGCCGCCGCGGACCGAGATCGAAATCTCGTCGGCATCCTGCCGTTCGAAATTCCAGTCATTGATCGATGCGATGTGCTCGATGATGTCCACCGGGTGGACAACGCGATCGGGCTCGACTTGGAGGAGTGACATCGACGACTTCCGTCCTGACAACGCGTGGCTCAAGTTGATGCGACCAGAATCTGGCCGGCAAAATGGGGTACTCAGGGAACTGGCCGCACGCACGAAGGCTTACGAATCGTCCTGATGAAGAGACCCTACACCTCCCTTTTGATTCAGGGGACGCGAGGCAGGCCAAGGACGGTAATCTCTTGTGGATGATCAGGCAGGAAGTGTTAACAGACTGTTAACATCGAGAAGGACGAGACCCGCGCAAGACTTGAGGTTTCGTTTACTTTTCGGGGGCGCAAAATCACCCCGATTTGATCGTTTATTCCGATCATGGATCAATGCTTGTGCCAACTCGGCACAGATGTTGACCCGGAGGCCGGTGCGGCGGCGGCCGACACGTCGGGGTCACAGCCCCGCCGGAACGCAGCCCAGCCGGATCGGCCGGGCCACATCATTTTGCTTGTCGAAAAAGCTTAGTTCTTGGCTGGCGCGCCACGCAGCGCGGCAACTTCCTTTCGCAGCGCGTCGATTTCTTCGCCCTGCACCTGAACCAGCTCGCGCAGGGCGTCGAAGTCCTCGCGCTTGACCAGGTCCATATCGACCACGATCCGCTGCGCCTGCGACTTCACGACAGTTTCGACCTCGCGGCGAACGCCATCGGCAACACCGGCGGCCTCGTTCATAACGCGGCCCAGTCCGTCGAAGATCCTGTTGTTCTGGCTCATCGCAATTCCATCCTGTTTGGCTTTGGATGATATTTAGGTGATGGGGCCCGACTTGACCAGAGTGGCCGAAGCGGCAATGGTCCGCCGCAACGTCGCAGGAGCCAGCTTTGCCCTTCCCCGATATTGATCCAATCGCCTTTGCCATCGGTCCCTTCGCGGTGCGCTGGTATGCCTTGGGCTATCTGTTCGGCGTCGGCCTCGGCGCGCTTTATGGCTATCGCCTTCTGTCCAACAAGCAGCTCTGGGCCAAGGGTGAGCCGCCCTTTGAAGCCAAGGACATCTGGGACTTTGCCTTTTGGACCATGCTGGCCATCGTACTCGGCGGTCGCATCGGCTATGTGCTGTTCTATAACCTGCCCTATTACCTCTCCAATCCGCTCGAGATCATCAACACGCTTGATGGCGGCATGTCCTATCATGGCGGCATGTTGGGACTGATGCTGGCGGTGATCCTGTTCACGCGCAAAAAGGGTGGCAACTGGCTGAGCGGGCTCGACCTGATCGCCTCGGTCTCCACCATCGGCATCTTCCTCGTGCGCATCGCCAACTTCATCAATGCCGAACTCTATGGCGCGCCGACCAATGCACCCTGGGGCGTCATTTTCCCCACCGATCCACTGCAAGTGCCCCGCCACCCCAGCCAGCTCTATGAAGCCGCGCTTGAAGGCCTGCTGCTGTTCATCGTCATCCGCATCTTCACCCATGTGTTCCACAGCCTGCGCCGCCCCGGCATGGTCGCCGGCATTTTCGGCATCGGCTATGGCCTGGCACGGATCACCGTGGAATTCGTCCGTCTGCCCGACGCCCAGCTTGGCTACCTCTACGGCACCGGCTGGATCACCCAGGGCATGGTGCTGAGCGTGCCCATGGTCATCGCCGGCCTTGGCTTCGTGATCTACGCCGCCACCCGCAAGCAAAGTGCGCTGCGCTAGTTCTTCACCTCTCCCTTTGGGGGAGAGGTCGGCGCGCAGCGACGGGTGAGGGGGCCTGTCGCGGAACCACACCCAGTAAAGGCCCCCTCACCCGCCCTAAAGGGCGACCTCTCCCCCAAAGGGAGAGGTGATGTTGCGGCTCCATTCGAACTCATGCGAAACGTCTTGTTATGACCGAAACCGCCCCCACCCTGCCCGAACTCATCGACATGCAGATCCGCACCACCGGTCCGATGTCGGTAGCCACCTATATGGGGCTGTGCCTGACGCACCCGTCCAAGGGCTATTACAAGAACGCCGATCCGCTGGGCGCCAAGGGTGACTTTGTCACGGCGCCCGAGATCAGCCAGATGTTCGGCGAGCTGGTCGGGTTCTTCTTCGTCAACCTCTGGCAGCAAATGGGCCAGCCCAAAGAGTTCACCCTGCTCGAACTCGGCCCCGGTCGCGGCACGCTGATGGCCGATATGCTGCGCGTCGCCTGCCGCGCCGAAGGGTTTCGCGACGCGCTCGACCTCAGGCTGTTTGAGACCAATCCGACGCTGATCGCCGAGCAGAATGCCCGCCTCGCCGCCTATGATCCCAAATGGATCGACGCCTTTGACAAGGTCGGCGATGGCCCGCTGCTGGTGGTCGCCAACGAGTTTTTCGACGCCCTGCCCATTCGACAGTTCGTCCGCGCCGCCGATGGCTGGCATGAGCGCGTCGTCGGCCTCACCGAGGGCAAGCGCGCCTTTGGCATGTCGCCCACGCCTTTCCCGGCCGATGCCATGCCCGCTGCGCTGGCCAATGCCGTCCCCGACAGCATTCTCGAAGTGGCTCTGGCCGGTGCCGAAGTCGTCAACCGGCTGGCCGACACCATCTCGACCCAGGGCGGCGCGATCCTTGCTATCGATTATGGCTATGAGCGCACCCAGACCGGCGAGACGCTGCAAGGCGTGCGCCGCCACGCCTATGCCGACGTGCTGGAAGCCCCGGGCGATACCGACCTGTCCGCCCATGTCGATTTCGAAGCGCTGGGCAATGTCGCGCGCATCCAGGGCCTCAATGTCCAGCCGCTGCTCGGCCAGGGCGAGTTCCTCAATCGCTTGGGCATCAGCGACCGCGCCGCGACGCTCAGCGCCGCCAATCCGGGGTCTTCGGCTGATATCGCTGCCGCCAAGGCCCGCCTCACCGCCCCCGATCAGATGGGCACGCTGTTCAAGGTGTTCTGCGCCGCCAGCCCCGGCCTTTATCCTCCGGCCTTCACCGAATGACCCGCCCCTTCGTCCAAAGCCCCCGCCTCGGCGCTGTCGCCGAAATTCGCCACGGCTTTTTTGGCCGCGAAGGCGGTGGCTCGTTGGGTGAGTTCGCCTCCAACAACATGTCGACCAGCACGGGCGACAGCGCCGATCTTGTCACGGCCAATCGCGCCGGGGCCACTGCCGCGCTGGGTTTTGACCCCGCCAGCCTCTGCGTCCTCAAGCAGGTCCACTCGGCAAAGGTCGTCGTCGTCGACGCCATGCCCGCTCATGGCAATGCGATCGAGGCCGACGCCATGGTCACGCGCCTGCCCGCGCTCGCGCTGGGCATCCTCACCGCCGACTGTACGCCGATCCTGTTCGCGGATCCGCAGGCCGGCGTCATTGGCGCGGCCCATGCCGGCTGGCGCGGCGCGGTCGATGGCATAGTCGGCAACACCATCGCGGCCATGATCGACCTCGGCGCCCGGCCCGAGCGCATCATCGCCGCCATCGGCCCCACCATATCGGGCCCCAACTACGAGGTTGGCGAGCAGTTCCGCTCCGATTTCCTCGCGCTTCATCCCAACGGCGAGCATGTGTTCCACACCCCGCCCGGCGGCAAGGTCCACTTCGATCTGCCCCGGTTTGTCGCCGAACAACTCGGCGCTGCTGGCGTGTCGCAGATCGATTCTGTGGGGGGCTGCACCTATGGGCAGCCCGAGCGATATTTCTCCCATCGCTATGCGACCCATCAGCAAACGCGCACCGGCCGACAGATCGCCATCATCGGACTGACGTAATTCTTTCATCATCCGCCATTTGTCGCGTTGCGAGTCTCGTCCGCACCCGCTAAAGGTGCCCGCGAAACTGGAAACGCCCGGAATTCGGGCGCTGTTGAGACAGGATCGCGCAATGAAGCTGGTGACTGGCAACTCCAACCGTGCCCTTGCACAATCCGTCGCTAGCTATCTCGAATTACCCCTGACCGATTGTACGGTGAAGCGCTTCGCCGACAAGGAAGTCTATGTGGAAGTGCACGAGAACGTGCGCGGCGAGGATGTGTTCATCCTGCAGTCGACCAGCTTCCCCGCCAACGACAACCTGATGGAATTGCTGATCCTGACCGACGCGCTGCGTCGCTCGTCAGCCCGCCGCATCACCGCTGTCGTCCCCTATTTCGGCTATGCCCGTCAGGATCGTCGCGCCACAGGCCGCACCCCGATTTCGGCCAAGCTGGTTGCCAACCTGATCGCGGAAGCCGGCGTCAACCGCGTCATCACGCTTGATCTGCATGCCAGCCAGATCCAGGGCTTCTTCGATATTCCAACCGACAACCTCTATGCCGCGCCGATCATCACGCGTGACATTCTCGACAACTACAAGCTCGAGAACACCATGATCGTGTCGCCCGACGTTGGCGGCGTGGCCCGCGCCCGCGCTGTGGCCCAGCGCCTCGGCACCGATCTGGCCATCGTAGACAAGCGCCGCCCCAAGGCCGGCGTGTCCGAAGTGATGAACATCATCGGCGACGTCTCCGGCCAGGCCTGCATTCTGATCGACGATATCGTCGACTCGGGTGGCACGCTGGTCAACGCAGCCGAAGCCCTGCTCAAGGCTGGCGCCAAGGAAGTGTCGGCCTACATCACCCATGGCGTGCTCTCCGAAGGCGCGTCTGAGCGCATTGGCGCCTCCAAGCTCAAGGAACTGGTGGTCACCGATTCCATTGAAGCCACCCCAGCCCAGCGCGCCACGGCCAATATCCGCCACATGGGCATTGCCCCGCTGATCGGCGAAGCCATCGCCCGCACCGCCAGCGAGCAGAGCGTGTCGAGCCTGTTCGACTAACCAGCATCTCGCGCACCTGCTGCTCGGGGACTATGATGTCCGCCTGAGAGGAGATGCGCGATGAAATATCTGCTGATGCTCTATGCCGACGAAGCCGCCGGCGCTGCTATTCCCAAAGACCAGATGGACCGCTTCATGGATATGATGCGGGCCTATCAGAGCGAGCTGGAAAAGGCCGGGGCCTTTGTCTCGACCTCGGCCCTGCAACCGACCAGCGCCGCCCGCACGATCTGGACGGAGGGCGGCGCCTTGCGCAGTCATGATGGCCCCTACGCCCAGACCAGCGAACAGCTCGGCGGCTATTACATAATCGACGCCCCCGACATGGAGAGCGCGGTCAGGCTGGCGGGCAAATGTCCCGCCGCCACCTGGGGCAAGATCGAGGTGCGCCCCTATCACCCCGGCTACGCGCCGGGCTGATCGAAGCCAAAACAAAAACGTCCCCGGACCAGCCGAGGACGTTGCAATCACAGCAGGCACCCAACCCTAGAGATTGAGCTTGATCTTGCCCTTGGCAAACGCCGCCGCACAATCGGTCGCATCATGCATGATGTCGTCTTCGATCAGAGTGGTTTCGGTCATGCCCGGCCCGGTAAAGCGCAGGTCATCGCATTCGCCGTCCTTGGCGAATTCACCAGAATCATCGCCAAAGTCGGGCGTGCCATCCTCGGCCACGCCACGCAGGGACAGATTGCCCTTGGCGTAAGCCGCGCCACAATCGCTCGCGTCGCTCAAAATGTCGTCGCTGAGCAGCGGCGTCGCCGTCATGCCGGGCCCCTCAAACCGGGGGTCGTCACACTCCCCGTCATTGGAATACTCCCCGCTATCGTCGCCAAAGGTTACGGTGGGCGCTGCATAGGCATGCCCGCCCAAAAGCGCGAAAAGTGTAACGCCGACAACAAGTACTGATTTCATTGAAATGTCCTGACCAAGCCATAAAGTCGATTGCATGCACAGCATCGCCTTTTGGCGGCATTGTGTCAGCCGCCCCCGGCGCATGCGATTGACCCAGGATAATGCGCGCTAAGCCCTGTCCCCGCGCGACTTTGCTTGCTCCGCGCCCCCCTTTCAGCTATAGCCCGCGCCATGAAGCGCTCGTCACCCCTGGAGGACGGGCGCGTATGTTGTTGTGATGACACATACACCAACCCAGAATGGATATTTCCATGGCTGCGACTACTAAGGTGCTCAGTGCACAGGCGCGTGACGGAGTAGGCAAGGGGGCCGCTCGTGAACTGCGTCGTCAGGGACTCGTTCCTGCTGTTATCTACGGTGACAAGAAGGCCCCCGTCACCATCGCTATCGCGTACAAGGATGCACACAAGTACATCTACGCTGGCGGCTTCCTGTCCCACATCATCGAGCTCGATGTTGACGGCACCAAGCACCGCGTGATCCCACGCGACTACCAGCTTGACCCCGTCCGCGATTTCCCACTGCACGTGGATTTCTTGCGCGTCAGCAAGAACACCAAGCTCAATGTCCAGGTGCATGTGAACTTCATCAATGAAGAAGCAAGCCCAGGCCTGAAGCGCGGTGGCACGCTGAACATCGTGCACCACACGCTCGATCTGACCGTGTCTGCAGACAACATCCCTGAAGAAGTGACCGTCGATCTGACCGGTCTCGACATCGGCGATTCCGTCCACATCTCCAACGTGAAGCTGCCAGCCGGCGCTGTCGACCACAGCCACGAAGAAGACGTGACCATTGCGACCATCGTTGCTCCATCGGCTCTCAAGTCCGCTGGCGAAGCCGACGACGCCGAAGCCACCGCCGAGTAATCGGACCGCTTCGTTTCTGCTACAAGTTCGAGGCGGCCTTCGGGTCGCCTCTTTCATTTTCCGGAGTGCGCTATGAAGTTGATCGTCGGCCTGGGCAATCCGGGCAACCAATATGAAGGCAATCGCCACAATATCGGTTTCATGGCGCTCGACGCGATTGCGCGCGAGTACAACATTACCCAGTTCCGCACCAAGCATGCCGGCGTGCTCGCCGAAGGCAGCATTGGTGGCGAAAAGGTCATTCTGCTCAAGCCGCAGACCTTCATGAACCGCTCGGGCGACAGCGTTCAGCAGGTCGCCAAGTTTTACAAGATCGAGCCCGCCGACATCATCGTGCTCTATGACGAACTCGACCTCGCCCCCGGCAAAGTGCGCGTCAAGATCGGCGGCGGCAATGGCGGGCACAATGGCCTGCGCTCCATCGACCCGCAGATCGGGCTCAACTACAAGCGCGTCCGCCTCGGCATCGGCCATCCGGGCAAGGAATACGTCACCCACCACGTGCTGGGTGATTTCGCCAAGGCCGACAAGGACTGGCTCGACCCCCTGCTCGATGCCACCGCCAAGCACATTGGCCTGCTGCTCAAGGGCGACGACAACGGCTTCATGAACAAGTTGGCGCTGGCCGTCAAAGGCGACGAGCCACCACCCGAAAAAGCGCCCAAACCCGCGCAAAGCCATGTGCGTCAGGCACGCCCGGCCAAGCCTGATGCCAAGGTGCCCGAGTCTGGTCCGATGGCCGACATGCTCAAAAAGCTCTTCGGCGGCAATTGAGCACAGGCCCGATGGGTTGCGCGATCTGATCGCTAACCTATTGTCACCCCAATTGATTTGGGGGGACTACCTGATGGATTCAAAGATTTCTCGCCGGCACCTGTTGGTGTCCGGCAGCGCGATTGTGGCTGCCGGTATGGCCGGCCCTGCCCTGGCGCAACACAACCACCACAACAGCGGCGAACCCGTTATCGCGCCCGAGCGCAGCATCGCCCGCGTGGCCACGACGGCCGGTGACCCGCTGCAGTATCCCGAAGTCCGCCGCAGTGTGGATGGCGTGCTGGAAACGACGCTCCGCGCCGCCTATGGCCCGGTGACCATTGATGGCGCGCCCGCCATCGCCCGCACCTTTGAAGCCAGCTACCCCGCACCCACGCTTGTCGCCAGGCCCGGCGACACGCTGCGCATCAAGCTGATCAATGACCTCGACGAGGTCACGAACCTGCACACCCACGGCCTGCATGTCTCGCCCTCGGGCAAGAGCGACAACGTCTTCCTCACCATCCAGCCCGGCACCGAATTCGACTTCGAGATCGAAATCCCTGCCGATCACCCAGCCGGCACCTATTGGTACCACCCCCATGTCCACGGCCTGACCTATTCGCAGGTGGCTGGTGGTATGGCGGGCGCGCTGATCATCGAAGGTGGGCTGGATGACATCGAGGGCATAAGCGGCCGCGTCGATCAGCTGCTGGTGATCCAGTCGGCCGAGTTCGACGAGACCAACACCATCGTCCCCGCCGATATTCAGGACATCCACCGCCAGACCAAGACGATCAACGGCCAGATCAATCCAACTCTCACCATTCGCCCCGGCGAAGTGCAGCGCTGGCGGCTGGTCAATGCGACCGCAGAGAGCTTCCTGATGATCGGGCTTGAGGGCCACCCGCTCTATCAGATCGCCAAGGACGGCAACCCGATGACCCGCACGCTTAAGCTGGAGCGTCTACTGATCGAGCCGGGTTGCCGCGCCGACATTCTGGTCAAAGGCCATCAGTTCACCGGCAGCTGGGAGCTGCGCAAGATGCTCTGGCTGGGTTCAGACCGCCAGTTCGAGCCCGATGTGCTGCTGGCGACCCTCGTGGTCGAAGGCGAACCCGTCACCGACCACGTGATCCCCGACGCGCTGATCCCGCTCAGCGAAGACCTGCGTGGCCTCGAGGTGGATCGTCACCGCGAAATCCGTTTCGACGTGGATCGTGGCCCCGGCGGCACCAAGTTCCTCATCGACGGCCAGCAGGTCGATATGGGCCGCGTCGATCAGACCGTGCCGCTTGGCGCGTTCGAAGAATGGACCATCCACAATGACTCCACCGACTGGCACCCGTTCCACATCCACGTAAACGATTTCCAGGTCATCGCCGTCAATGGCGAGCCGGTCGATGAACTGCTGAGCTTTGAAGACACCCGCGGCCTCCCCCCGCTCGGTTCCATCACCATCCGCCACCGCTTCCTCGATTACACCGGCAAATACGTCTACCACTGCCACCTGCTGTTCCATGAGGATCACGGGATGATGGGGGTAGTTGAGGTGGTGTAGGCGAAGCATACCCCCACCTAGCCTCCCCCTGAAAAGGGGGAGGAACCGATCGAGGCTTGGGCACTATCGTGGAAACCCACTGCGCGAATTCCTCCCCCTATCAGGGGGAGGCTAGGAGGGGGTACTCCGATCCCTCAGCACAACATGGCAGCCCCCTCACCACTTGATGCTAAGCCCGATATTGGCCTCGAACGCGTGCTGGGACTGCCCACCAAGATTGGTGGTGTAGTCGCCCGTGGCAAACAGGCTAACCGTCTCCGACAGCCTAGCCACCACCCCGCCCCCCAGCTCCAGCGACGTTCCGCCGGTTGCGGTGCTGATAGCGTCGCCGCCAAACGACACCGTGTCGGTGCCGCCAAAGCCATGCCAGAGATTGGCCTTGAGATAGGGCTCAAGCGCGATATCGCCCAGCGTCACGTCGCCCTCCAGCCGCACGCCGATCCGGCCTGTTACGGCATCGTCGAGGCTGAACGACACCGGAGAGAACCTGTCCTCGGTGCTGTTGAGCCCGATATGCTGCCAAATCAGCTGCGCCTGCGGCTCCAGCCGCCAACCATCGGCCAGCGCGATGGGATAGCCACCCTCCAGCGACAGCGTCAGCCCGCCACCATCGAGCCCAATGCCGACGCCGCGCACCGAAGTGGCGTTGCCGCCATACCAGGTGCCCATGGCTACGCCATCGAGGTACCAGCCCTCTGGCCCGACATGGCTCCAATAAGCGCCGAGACTGGTGCCATTAATTCCAACTTTGCCCACGCCCAGATCATTCCAACCCAGCGCTTGGCCGCGAATATTGCCGTTCATACTGGTCACGCCAGCGAAGACGCCGAGCCGGTCGGTATGGCCGTTTTCGTTCTCCCAACCAGCAACATCGGCCCCCGCCTGAAAGCCGAACAGGTTCCCGTCAAAGGTGGGGGCAACCGTGCCGTCCCACTTCATCTCGACATCCTGCCCGAACACCCTGCCCCATAGGCCCGGGCGCTCCTGTTCCTGCTCCAGCAGGGACTGCCTGCCCCGCCGCTCGTGAAACGTGCCGAGCGTGGCCAATCCCAGATAGCGCGCGGATGGCCCCAGTGCCGAATAGGTCGGCACCTCAACGCGATACAGCGGCACCACGAGCCCGGCGACAGGCGTCGCCCCTGGCGTCGGCGCAAAAGCGGTCGTCCCCGGCAGCGGCGGCAATTGCGTCGGCGCAGCCGCTGGCGCCGGTGGCGCCACCAACGGTGGCGGAACCATTGGCGCTGGCGGCGCCTCCGGCACTGGGTCCGTAATCGTCACCGGCGGCGCCGGATCAACCGGATCAGGATCGGCGGGCGTTGCCTCAGGCGGCACAGGCGGCGCGGGCTGCGCTTCTGGTGGCGGTGGCGCTGGCGTCGGATCGGGCGGGAGCACGGGTGGCTCCGGACTTGGCTGCAGCGGCGGCACCGTTGGCGCCAATATCGGCGTCGGCGCGCCCGCTGGCGGGTTCACCAGCGTCGAGCGCAGATACCAGTTCTCCCCGCTCCCCGCCGACACCCCGCCCTTGAACAGGAAATATTCAAACGCCCCCGCTGCCACCGGCCCGCCCAGCGCAAAGGCACCATTCGAGGTCGTCGCGCCATTGATTGCCTGAACGACCTGAATACCATCCTGATTGGTCACAGCGCCAGCACCGCCGACATTGACCACGCCGATGCTGGTCGCGCCCGATGCCACGCCGCCCGAGATCACCAGCCGGTCCGACGCCGAGTTGTCCGCGCCCAACACCGTATCGAGCATGACCATACCGTTATTGCCGACATAGTTCCCATTGATGGTGAAACGGTCGCCCGCCGCGCCATTATTGCTGAGGTCAATTCGTCCCGCGTTGCTGACATTGGCCAGCTGCCCGCCAATCGCCGCGCTCACCGCTCCGTTGAACCCACCGCCATAAACGATGCTGGTCTGGTCGATCGACAGCGCCCCAGTGCCGGTCCCCGCATCGCCCAGAACCAATGTGCCATCGAATATGAGCTGGCTGGCATTGGTCAGCGCAATGCTTTCCCACGCCTGAAAGCGACTAACGCCCGGCGTCGCCACATGATCGAGCACCAGGCTATCCACGCCCAGCCCGCCCGTAATCGCCGGCGTCGCGCCCATATTGGCATTGGTCAGATTGGCCAGCCGCGCCGTGTCATTGTCAGCCCCCATGTCAATGGTGCCGTAGATGATGCCGCCGCCATCCCAGACGAAGCGATCCTCACCTGCGCTCATCAATACGCTGCCACCGACACTGCCGCCGGTCACCGTGACGCTGTCTTTGCCGCCGCTGACGCTGATATTGCCGCCAATCGTGCCGGCCGACAGGATGATGATATCGTCGCCGAACCCGGTTACCAGATTGCGGTCGATGATGCCGCCCGACATGTCGAAGATATTGTTGTCGAGCTTCATATTGACCCGGCCGATACGGCCCCCGGTCATTGTGGCGACGTCACCATCATCAAATGCGTCGATGATGCGCCCACCCGACATAAAGAACGTATCGCGATTGTCGCCCTGATTGAGCGAGCCAATCTCGCCCCCCGTCATGTGGAAATCGTCAATCCCGGCGCCTTGCTGGACATTGCCGACCACAACCCCGCCGGTGATGACAAAGCGGTCCGCACCCGCGCCTTGGTCGACGTCTCCGTCGATCCGGCCCGTATGCATTTCAATGAGGTCATTGCCAATGCCGAACACGACATTGCCCGCAATCACGCCTGTGCCACCGCCATTGGCAAGGGTGGGAAACAGCAGCGTGTTATTGCCGGTGGGATCATTGAGGCTACCGGCATAGGTGCCGAAGTCGCAGGTATAGGCATCAAGGTTGGGAACGTTTAACGCCGAACAATCGGCCCGCGCCTCGCCGGTGTGCCACACGACGACCGCCAGAGATGCTGAAATCAGCAGGATCAGGTGAGTTGACGACAAGGCAAGGCCAGTCAGTCGGCGTCGAGTGGGATACCGCATCGTCCCCCCAAAACATCACAATGTTTCAAGAGCAAGTGACGCTGCATGCCCTCGGGTAAGACTATAATCCCAAATATTGAGGACACACAACCCAAGGGCGTTTTGGGGCTGGGGCGAAGGATACCCCCACCTAGCCTCCCCCTGAAAAGAGGGAGGAATACGTTCCGTGCTCGGGCACGATTTCACCCAATCCACCGGCAGGTCCCTCCCCCTATCAGGGGGAGGTTAGGAGGGGGTACTCCGATCCCTCAGCACAAACAAAAAGGCCACCCCGCTCACACGGGATGGCCTCAAGAGTGAACCCCAACGCGACCTACGCCGCCGTCACCCGCCAGATCGCGTCACCCACGTCGTCCACCGCGAGCAGTGCGCCGTCCTTGGCGATCGCTACGCCGACCGGGCGTCCATGCGAGTGCTTTTCGTCGGAGGCAAGGAAGCCGGTGAGAATGTCGACCGGGGTGCCGGTGGGCTTGCCGTTGACGAAGGGCACAAAGATGACCTTGTAGCCGCTGAGCTTGCTGCGGTTCCACGAGCCGTGCTGGCCGATGACCATACCGGCGCTCAGTCCCGGCAATGTGCCCTCGGGCAACCAGCAGAGACCGAGCGATGCAGTGTGGCCGCCCAGCGCATAATCTGGCGCAATGGCGCGCGCGACCAGTGCCGTGTCCTGCGGCACGCGGTCATCCACCACGCCGCCCCAATAGCTATAGGGCCAGCCATAAAAGCCGCCATCCTGCACCGAGGTCAGGTAGTCGGGTGGCGTCTCGTCGCCCAGGCCGTCGCGCTCGTTGACCACGGTCCAGAGCGAGCCTTTGCTCGGCTCCCAGGCCATGCCCACGGGATTGCGCAGGCCGCCGGCAAAGATGCGGTTCTCGCCGGTCGTCAGATCGAGTTCATAAATGCAGGCGCGGCCTTCTTCGGCCTCCATGCCGTCATCACCAATATTGCTGAGCGAGCCGACCGCCACATAGAGCTTGCTGCCATCGGCGCTGGCGATGAGATTGCGCGTCCAGTGCCCGCCGGGCTTCATCGTCATCAGCGTCTTGCCAGCAGCGGTGATGCTGGTCTGGCCGGTCTCATAGGGATAGGCCACCACGCTATCGGTGTTGCCGATATAGAGCGTGCTGCCGACCAGGGCCATGCCGAAGGGCTGGCTGAGATCCTTCAAAAACACTTCGCGCACTTCCGGCACGCCATCGCCATCGGCGTCGCGCAGCAGGGTGATGCGGTTGGCGCTTGGGCGCGTGGCCCCTGCCCGGTTCATCACGCGGTTCATCGCGTAATCGCGGAACCCCTTCACATCGGCGGGGAGCGACGCAGACTCGGCCACCAGCACGTCACCATTGGGCAGAACATAGGCCCAGCGCGGGTGCTTGAGGTTAAGTGCGAACGGCGTGACCTTGAGCCCGGCCTTCACACTTGGCTTCTCGCCCGGGCCCCAGCCCTTGGCGGTTGGCATCTTGAGCATGGGCACCGGGCCCTGCGATTTGGGCGCAGGAATGGCAGGCGAATTGCCCACAGCTTGCGCAAACGCGCCCACATGGCGGCCGCGATAATAATACCAGGCTGCGGCGGCAAGCACTGCCACCCCGATAATCAGTGTAACGAGAACGGCCACTTTTCCCCCAAAGGAAGTTCGAAAACTTGTCTAGTAATGGCTAATAGGTCGCATGGGCGTTGACCGCAAGGTGGCGATGCCCCGCCACGCATTGACTTCTCGGCCCATCTCACCGATGTCAGGGCCAACAGTTTTCCGGAGTTCCCCATGGGTTTCAAGATGGGCATTGTCGGCCTGCCAAATGTGGGCAAGTCGACCCTTTTCAATGCGCTGACGCGCACCGCCGCAGCAGCAGCTGCCAATTTCCCGTTCTGCACCATCGAGCCCAATGTGGGCGATGTGCCGGTTCCGGACGCGCGTCTGGGCAAGCTGGCCGAGATTGGCAAGTCCGTGAACGTGCTGCCCGCACGCATGAGCTTTGTCGATATCGCCGGTCTGGTGAAGGGCGCATCCAAGGGCGAAGGTCTGGGCAACCAGTTCCTCGCCAATATCCGCGAATGCGACGCCATCGCCTATGTGCTGCGCTGCTTTGAAGACGGCAACATCATCCACGTCGCCAACAAGGTCGACCCGCTCGCCGACGCCGAAGTCGTCGAAACCGAGCTGATGCTGGCCGATCTCGAAAGTCTTGAGAAGCGCCGCACCGGCGTGGAAAAGAAGGCCAAGGGCAATGACAAGGACGCCAAGCTCACGCTCGAGCTGATCGACCGTTCGCTCGTGCTGCTGCGCGAAGGCAAGTCCGCCCGCTTCGTCGAACGCTCAGCCGAAGAGGAAAAGGCGTTCCAGGAGCTCCAGCTCCTCACCTCCAAGCCCGTGCTCTATGTCTGCAACGTCGATGAAGGCTCCGCCGAAAACGGCAATGCGATGAGCAAGCTGGTCGAAGACTACGCGCACAAGAACGATGCTGGCGTGGTCATCATCTCGGCCGAGATCGAAAGCCAGCTGGCCCAGCTGCCCGACGCAGAACAGGCCGAATATCTGGAATCGCTTGGCCTCCACGAAGCTGGCCTCAACCGCCTGATCCGCGAAGCCTATACCCTCCTTGGCCTGCAGACCTATTTCACGGTCGGCCCCAAGGAAACCCGCGCCTGGACCATCCACAAGGGCGACAAGGCCCCTGCCGCCGCTGGCGTCATCCACTCCGATTTCGAACGCGGCTTCATCCGCGCCCAGACCATCGGCTACGAGGACTTCGTGACCCTGGGTGGTGAAGTGGCCGCCAAGGAAGCCGGCAAAGCCCGCGACGAAGGCAAGGAATACGTCGTCAAAGACGGCGACGTAATGCTGTTCAAGTTTAATACTTAAGACCGGCCGCTGCGCGGCGAAATCGCCCCAGTGGGGCGATTTCAGGTCTTAAGGCCATGAGAGCTACGCTCGAATGGCCCAGATGTGCCCCACCCACAATGTCATTCCGGCGCAGGCCGGGATGACCCAGTGCGAGCTTGCCGACGCGGCGCTAAACTTCCCCAAAACCTCATGGTGAGCTTGTCGAACCACGAGGTCGCGCGAGTGGAGCGCTCAACGCCACGCCCTCGTCCTTCGACAGGCTCAGGATGAGGTCTGCTGGGTACCCGTTGCGGGCAACCCTTGCCCCCACCCACAGATCGTCACCCTCGGGCTTGACCCGAGGGCTCTTTGCTTGGGTCCCTAAAAACAATTGCAGTCCCCTCGGGTCAAGCCCGAGGGTGACGATCCGGTGATAGACTGCCCCTACCCCTCAATCGTATCCTTGCGCATCTGGCTCGGGGTCATGCCATAGGCGGCGCGGAAGTGTTCGTAGAACTGGGTTTGGGACACGAACCCGGATTGAAACGCCACGTTGGCGATCGACAGACTCCCGTCGAACAGCAGTGAACGCGCCCGGATCAACCGCATCCGCGTGACGAATTTCTGCACCGAGATGTGCATCACCTTGGTGAAGAGGTTCGTCGCGTAGTTGGGGTGCAGTCCCACCACTTTGGCAATGCTGTCCGCGCTCAATGGGTCGGTGATGTTCTCCACGATATGACGCACCATGCGCACCACATAGCGCACCGGCGATCCCGTGCGCGTGCGCGTGCCCGTGTCCTCCACCCAGGCCGGCAACAACTCATCCCAACCGGTGATCGCCGCACGGCGGAACATCGTGCCGATCTCGGCGCGCGCGATATCGGTGCGCATGGCATTGCCGCTACGATAGTCCTGGTGCCAGCGCTCCAGCGTTTCGAGCCCCACACAATCCGGATTGAGCTGGATGACACCGCCGCCCATCAACGTCTCGGTCAAGCGCCCCAGCTGCGGCATTTCCAGAAATGCATCCATCGGCAGATAGATATTGAGCTGGCGCCCGCCGATCGTGTCGGGGCTCAGCCCGATGGTCTGATGCGGAATGCCCGCCCAGAAGGCCACCAGCCGCCCCGCGCCAAGGATCACCGGGCCACCATCGAACATGTATTGCATGCTGCCCTGGGTCAGCCAGTTGAATTCGATATGGCCATGGCTGTGCGGTTGGCGCATGATCTGGGGGGCAAAGGACCGGATACCGAAGCGCCCGAAGGCCTTGCCCGAGGAGTAAAAACTGCGATCCGGACGCGGGGTCGGACGCGGAGCTTTTTCGCGGACCGGCGGGATCGATCCCACAGTTTCATTGATCATACTAATCCGTCCAAATCTTAGAAACCCGGAACAAGTCTCTAGCATTCCGGATTGCTTCGCCCATGGCAAGCGATACCATTTTAACCAAGCACGGAACCTGAAACCGGAAAGGGATGTCCGGTCGGCGGCAGCAAATGCCGTTCCGTTGCGAAGGGAGGATTTATGAGAAAACTAAGGATTGCCCTTGGTGGGGCAGGATTGATGCTGGGCGTTTCGCTGATCTCAGCGCATGCCCAGACCATTACGCCCACCACGACCCCGCCCACGCCCGCCAAGTTCGACGCCCAGCAGACCCCGACCTTTGTCGGGATCAAGGACATTCTCGAATTCAAGGCGCTGCCCGAATATCACGAGCCCGAATTTGTGAAGGCCTTCGTTGACGCCGGCAAGCTTCCGCCCGTCGCAGAGCGCCTGCCCAAGGAGCCAATGGTCTACAAGACCGGCAATATGCCCGACGGCGTCGGCACCTATGGCGACGTGATCCGCCACGTCATCGGCGGTCGCCCTGAAGGCTGGAACTACAGTGCCGGCCAGTCCCAGGGTTGGGGCGGCATCGACATCGGGCTGTCTGAATGTCTGACCCGCACCGGTCCTCTGTTCCAGGTCAAGGCCGAGGAACTCGAACCCCTGCCAAACCTGGCCAAGAGCTGGGAATGGTCCGAAGACGGCCACACCCTCACCATGCACCTGATCGAAGGCGCCAAGTGGTCTGACGGTGCGCCGTTCAACGCCGACGACCTGATGTTCTACTGGAACGACATCCTGCTCGACCCACAGGTGACCCCGCTCAACGGCGCTTCGCCGGAGACCTTCGGCGTTGGCACCACGCTGGAACGCGTTGACGACTACACGGTCAAATGGACCTTCAAGGAAGTCAAACCGACCCAGTATCTCTACGCCATGGCCTACGGCAATTTCTGCCCCGGCCCGAGCCATCTGCTCAAGGCAGAGCATCCAAAATACAAGGACGGCGCGACCTACGACCAGTTCAAGAACGCCTTCCCACCCGAATACCTGAACATGCCCACCATGGGCGGCTGGGCTCCGGTGGAATACCGCGCTGACGACATCGTCGTGATGCGCCGTAACCCCTATTACTGGAAGGTCGACGAAGCCGGCAATCAGCTGCCATACCTCGACGAAATGCAGTACCGCCTGTCCACCTGGGCAGACCGTGACGTGCAGACCGTTGCCGGTTCGGCAGATCTTTCCAACCTGGAACAGCCAGAAGGCTTCGTTGAAGCCCTGCGCCGTTCGGCAGAGGAAACCGCTCCGGCCCGCCTCGCTTTCGGCGCCCGCACGATTTCCTACTCGATCTATCCAAACCTGTCCGGCAACGGCTGGGGTGAACCCGATGCTCGCGGCCAGGCCGTGCGCGAACTCAACCGTAACGAAGATTTCCGCAAGGCGATCAGCTACGGCCTGGATCGTGTCGCCCTTGGCGAAGCTCTGGTGAAGGGGCCATTCACGTCGCCTTACGCAGGCGGCCTGATGCCACCAACCAGCTACTATGATGATGCTTCGACCGTGTTCTACCCCTACTCCGAAGAGAGCGCCAAGGCGCTGCTCGAAAAGGCAGGGCTCAAGGACACCGACGGCAATGGCTTCGTCAACTTCCCTGCCGACGTGCTGGGTGGTGCTGACGTTGAAATCACGCTGCTGGCAAATACCGACTACCAGACCGACAAGAGCCTGGCAGAAGGCGTGATTGCTCAGATGGAACGTCTTGGCATTCGTGTCATCGCCCAGTTCCAGGCTGGCAACCAGCGCGATGCCAACGTTCTGGCTGGCAAGTTCGACTGGCAGCTGACGCGTAACGGCTCTGACCTGATCACTGTGGTGCAGAACACCCAGAACCTGGCCCCAACCGGCCCGCAGATCAGCCAGGCCCACCGCGCCGGTCCAGATGGTACGCAGGATCTGCTGCCGTTCGAACAGCAGATGGTCGATGCCGTCAACGCCTTCGTCGCCACGGCCGATCCGGCAGAGCGTATCGCGCTGATGAAGACCTACCAGCAGCTCACCACCGAGAACATCTACGCTATTGGTCTGACCCAGTATCCCGGTGCTCTGATTATCAATAAGCGCTTCGCCAACGTGCCGGAGGGTACGCCAATCCTCCAGTTCAACTGGGCCGAAGACTCGCTGATCCGTGAACGCATGTACGTACCGGCGGATAAGCAGTCGAGCAACGAACTGCACCCAGACACGCTGCCAGGCGCTCCCGGCAAGGGCAACGCCCCGATCAAGAGCAACTAAGCACGTCACGTCCGGCGGGGGGCTTCGGCCCCCCACCTTTCCCCCGAACTGCGAGCCGGCCCGATGATCCGTTTCCTGCTATCGCGCATATTATCGGCGATACCGATCCTTATACTTTTAAGTATTGTGACCTTCGCCATTATTCAGGCGCCTCCAGGCGACTACGGCGATTACATCCGCACAATGGCCATCAATCAGGGCGGCGCTTCGTTCGCAGCCGCCAACGCCCAGGCCGAGGCCTACCGGGCCGCCAATGGCCTCAATGACCCGCTTCCCCAGCAATACATCAACTGGCTCTGGGGCATCCTCACCCGCTTCGATTTCGGCCATTCGCTCTATTTCAACAAGCCTGTTGGCGCGGTTGTCGCCGAGCGCCTGCCCGCCACCATCATGCTCGCGCTGACCTGCCATATCCTGGCATCGGCCCTTGGCATTGGCATGGGCATTGTCGCCGCCACCCGTCAGTATTCATGGGTCGACACGCTGTTTGGCTTCATCTCTTTCCTCGGCATGACCATCCCGCGCTTTCTGCTCGCCATCGTCATCATGTATGTCCTGGTGTTCCGCATGGGCGTTCAGGATGTGGGCAACTTCTTCTCGGCCCGCTATGGCGGCGCGCCGTGGAGCTGGGACAAGTTCGTCGATCTGGTCAAACACGTCTGGCCGGTCATCGCCATCGCCACCTTTGGCGGTCTCGCCTACAACATGCGCGTCATGCGGGCCAATCTGCTCGACGTGCTGAACGCACAATATGTCGAAACCGCCCGCGCCAAGGGGCTCAGCCGTGGCGCCGTGGTGATGAAGCACGCCGTGCCGAATGCCCTGCACCCACTGATTGCCTATCAGGGCGTGGCACTGCCCTACATGCTGACCGGTGAAATCGAAGTCGCCATCGTCTTCGGCCTCGCCACCGTTGGCCCCGCCATTACCGGCTCCATGGCCGTCGGCGACGTCTGGGTCACCGCTACCTTCATGCTGGTGCTCGCCACCACGCTTATCATCGGCAACATCATCTCTGACGTGATGCTCGCCCTGGTTGATCCTCGTATTCGCCTGGGAGGTGCATCATGAGCCGCGACGGTATCGATAGCTCCATTCCCCTGCCCCCCGATGCAGGTGGACCCGCACCCACCCCTGCCACCGAGGCCCAGCACACTCAGCACGCTCCGGGCAGGATTGACCCGCGCTATGCCAATGGCGAAAGCTATCTGGCGCTGGTCTGGCGGCGTATGCGCAAATCCGTCATGGGCATGATCGGGCTGACGCTCGTCTCGCTGATGATCTTTGTCGCCATCTTCGCCGATTTCTTTGCGCCGCTTGATCCCAAGCAGCCCTATATCGGCTTTGCGCCGCCCGACACGATCAGCTTTTTCCGGGCTGACGGCAGCTTTTCGCTGCTGCCAACGGTCTACCCGATCGCCGAAGGTGGCGACCTCGATCCGATCACCTTCCAGCCAATCGTTGGCCCGGACTATGAAAACCCGACCGATCTCGGCTTTTTCGTGAAGGGCTATAGCTACAATATTTTGTGGCTCATTCCGGCCGATATCCACTTCTTCGGCGCGCGTGACCCAGCCAAGACCTTCCACTTGCTCGGCACCGACAAGTTCGGTCGCGATATCCTGTCGCGCGGTCTGGTGGGCGCACGTATCTCGCTGACCATCGCGCTGATCGTGACGCTGTTGACCACGGTCATCGGCACGACGGTGGGCATTACCTCGGGCTATCTGGGCGGACGCTTTGACGCCTGGACGCAGAAGTTCGTCGAGTTCGTGCTGGCCTTCCCCCAATTGCCGCTCTATCTCGCGCTGACCTCGCTGATCCCGATCACCGCCCCGTCCAATGTGTTCATCGCCTTCGTGATCGGCGTTATGGCGGTGCTGGGTTGGGCCCAGCTCAGCCGTGAAGTCCGCTCCAAGACGCTGTCGCTGTCGCGCATCGAATATGTACGCGCCGCCGTAGCCATCGGCTCGTCCGATGCGCGCATCATCGGTCGCCATATCCTGCCAAACGTGCTCAGCCACATCATCGTCGCCGTCACCCTGTCGGTGCCGGCCGTGGTGCTGCTCGAAAGCTTCCTCGGCTTCCTCGGCTTTGCGGTGAAGCCACCGCTGATCTCCTGGGGCCTGATGCTGCAGGACACCGGCTCGTTCTCGGTCATCGGGTCTTATCCGTGGATCCTGAGCCCCGTGATTTTCGTGCTGATCACCGTCTTTGCGTTCAATGCGCTGGGCGACGGCCTGCGCGACGCTATCGATCCATATTGAGGAGCGCCGCGATGACCTCTCCCATCTCCAATGAACGTCACGATCTGGGCTCCCACGGCCGCGAGCTGATCCTTGATGCGCGCAATATCGGCGTCGATTTCAAGGTCGAAGACGGCGTCGTCCACGCCGTGCACGATGTCTCCTTCCAGCTGCACAAGGGCGAAACCATTGCCCTTGTGGGCGAAAGTGGCTCGGGCAAATCCGTCACTGCCCGCACGCTAATGAAGCTGTTGACCAAGCGCGCCACCATCCTCAAAGACAGCCGCATCACGCTGTCCGGCAAGGACATTGTCGCGACCAGCGAAAGCGATATGCGCAAGCTGCGTGGCAATGACATTGCCATGATTTTTCAGGAGCCCATGAGCTCGCTGAACCCGGTCTATACGATTGGCCAGCAGATCTGCGAAATCCTGCACCTGCACAATCGCATGAGCCGCAAGGATGCCATGGCCAAGGCCGAGGCCCTGCTCGAAGAAGTGCAGATTCCCGAGCCCAAGGCCCGCCTCAACAACTACCCGCACCAGCTTTCAGGCGGCCAGCGCCAGCGCGTCATGATCGCCATGGCCCTCGCCAACCGCCCCGACGTGCTGATTGCCGACGAACCCACCACCGCGCTCGACGTGACCGTGCAGGCCCAGATCCTCAATCTGATCAAGGACCTCAAGGACAAATACGGCATGGCGGTGATCCTGATCACCCACGATCTGACCGTGGTGCGTCAGTTCTCCGAATATGTCTATGTCATGCAGAATGGCCGGGTGCAGGAGCACAACACCACCGAGGCGCTGTTCGCCAATCCGCAGCACGCCTATACGCGACACCTGCTGGCGTCCGAACCCAAAGGCGTCGCCCTGCCCCTCGCCGACGGCCACGACACCGTGCTCGAAGGCAGGAACGTCAAGGTCAACTTCACGCTCAAGCGCGGCGGCTTCTTCAACCCGGACTTCTTCGAGCTCAAGGCCGTCGACAATCTCAACATCAAACTGGCGCGTCACGAAACGCTGGGCATTGTGGGCGAGTCAGGCTCGGGCAAGACCACGTTTGGTCAGGCACTGATCCGCCTCATCAATACCCAGGGCGGCGAGATATTCTTTGATGGCGAGCCGATCCACGACAAGGATCGCGCCGCCATGCGCCCCCTGCGCAGCCGCATGCAGATCGTGTTTCAGGACCCGTTCTCCAGCCTTAACCCCCGCATGTCGATCCGCCAGATCATCGAGGAAGGGCTGATCGTCAACGGCATCGGTGCCAATGGCAAGGAACGCATCGACCGCGTCCGGCAGGCGCTCAAAGACGCCGGCATGCCCGAGGGCATTCTCAGCCGCTTTCCACACGAGTTCTCGGGCGGCCAGCGTCAGCGTATCGCCATCGCGCGCGCCATTGCGCTGGAGCCCGAATTCATCCTGCTCGACGAGCCCACTTCGGCGCTCGATCTCAGCGTGCAGGCCCAGATCATCGACCTGCTGCGCAAGCTGCAGGACGAAAAAGGCCTCAGTTACCTCTTCATCAGCCACGACCTCAAGGTCGTGCGCGCCCTCTGCCATCGGGTCATGGTCATGCAACACGGCAAGATCGTGGAACAGGGCCCGGTGAGTGAAGTCCTCATCAATCCTCAAACCGAATATACGGCACGTTTGGTGCGTGCCGCCTTCGAAATAGCCGCCTAGCTGGAGCAGTTCTAATGGCAAACCCAAACATCACTTTCATCGGCGCCGGTTCGGCCGTGTTCATGAAGAACATCGTCGGTGACATCCTGCAACGCCCCGCCCTCGCCGGCGCCAATATCCGCCTGATGGACATCAATCCGACCCGTCTGGAAGAAAGCGAAATCATCGCCAAAAAGCTGATCGCCACTCTGGGCGTGCCAGCCACGGTCGAGACCTTCTCCAACCAGCGCCAGGCGCTGGATGGCACCAATTTTGTCGTCGTCTGCTTCCAGATCGGCGGCTACGAGCCATCGACGGTCATCGATTTCGACATCCCCAAGAAGTACAATCTGCGCCAGACCATCGCCGACACCCTTGGCGTTGGTGGCATCATGCGCGGCCTGCGCACCGTGCCCCATCTCTGGAGCATCTGCGAAGACATGCTACAGGTCGCGCCCGACGCGATCATGCTGCAATACGTCAACCCGATGGCCATCAACACCTGGGCCATTTCCGAGAAGTACCCGACCATCAAGCAGGTCGGTCTGTGCCATTCGGTGCAGGGCACAGCCATGGAACTGGCGCACGACCTCGACATTCCCTACGAGGAAATCCGCTACCGCTCGGCCGGCATCAACCACATGGCCTTCTACCTCAAGTTTGAGCATCGCCAGCCCGACGGCTCCTATGTCGATCTCTATCCAGCCCTGCACCGCGCCTATGCCGAAGGCCGTGCGCCCAAGCCAGGCTGGAACCCGCGCTGCCCCAACAAGGTGCGCTACGAGATGATGACGCGCCTCGGTTACTTCGTCACCGAAAGCTCCGAGCACTTCGCCGAATACACCCCTTACTTCATCAAGGAAGGCCGCGAAGACCTGATTGAAAAGTTCGGCATTCCTCTGGACGAATATCCAAAGCGCTGCGTCGAGCAGATTGCCAAGTGGAAGAAGACCTCGGACGATTACCGCAAGGCCGATCGCATCGAAGTCCAGCAGTCCAAGGAATATGCTTCGTCCATCGTCAACTCGGTCTGGACCGGCGAACCTTCGGTGATCTACGGCAATCTGCGCAACAATGGCGTCATCACCAGCCTGCCCTACAACGCCGCCGTCGAAGTGCCATGCCTGGTCGACGACAACGGCCTGCAGCCGACCTATATCGGCGAGCTGCCACCCCAGCTGACCGCCCTGATGCGCACCAACATCAACGTGCAGGAACTCACCGTCCGCGCGCTGATCGAAGAAAATCGCGAGCACATCTATCACGCCGCGATGATGGACCCGCACACCGCCGCCGAACTCGATCTCGACCAGATCTGGAACGTGGTGGACGACCTGCTCGAAGCCCATGGCACCATGCTGCCAGAATGGGCCCGTGGTTCCCGGAAGCAGCGCGTGGCGTAATTCGCGGCGCAACACCTCCCCTGCTTCCAAAAGCGGCCCCGGCGCACCAGCGCTGGGGTCGTTTGGGTTTTGTGGGGAGACGGAAGCATCGGAGTACCCCCACCTAGCCTCCCCCTGACAGGGGGAGGAACCGGGCGGCGGGTGGGGTGAGATTGCGCCCGAGCACCAGACGTATTCCTCCCCCTTTTCAGGGGGAGGCTAGGTGGGGGTACTCTGCCCTAAATCAGCCCCTGCACGGTCTGCCCCGCCAACACCACTCCAAACACCGCCAGCGCAATTGCCGTCACCCGCTCCACCCGCGACGACGTCAGCAATCCCGCCGAGCCCCGCGCCGCGACGCTGCCCAGCGTCATCCAGCCCAGCGCCGTTGTGATCACCAGCCCCGCGAACACCGCCAGATAGGGCACCCGCTCGACAAACCCCACATGGGGAAAGATCGCAAAGGCGAATACCAGCCCCTTGGGATTGATCAGCGTCGTCGCAAACACCCGCCCCAGCGTGATCCCGCGTTGGCTCAGATCAGCCCGCCCCGCATTGGCCCAAAGCTTCCATGCCGACCACACCAGAAACGCCGCCGCGATCAGCTTGGCCACCACCGGCACCAGCGGCTGGCTCGCCGCCGCCGCGCCCACCAGCTCGATCCACACCGTGATGGCGATGAAATAGCCGCCCAGCTCGCCCGCCATCAGCGGCAGCGATGGAACAACGCCGCGCTGCGCCCCAGACGCCGCCATCAGGGTATTGGTTGGCCCCGGAACCGCCAGCAAAGCCAGCACCGCGAGCACAAATGGAACCACGTCGATCATAAGTTGACAATCTTAGTCATCAATATACAAATCCTGCAGCTTGTCCGGGGACCATCATGTTTTCACGTCGTATCTTCATAGCCTTAGCCGCCGTTGCGGCGCTTGTCGCGCCCGCCGCCGCCCAGTCATTTCCCATCACGCTGGAGAACAGCTATGGCACGGTGACCATCCCCGCCCAGCCCAAGCGCGTGGTGTCGGTCGGCTGGCATGAGCAGGATTTCCTCTATGCCCTCGGCGTTGCCCCGGTTGGCGTCACCAACTGGTTTGGCGAATATCCCTACGCCACCTGGCCCTGGGCCGAAGCCGCGCGCAAGTCCCTTGGCGCCGAGCCATCCGTGGTCGAAGCCGACCCGACAAATCTGGAATGGGTGCTGGCGCAGAACCCCGACCTCATCGTCGCCATCTACCTGCCGATGGATAGCGGGCTCTACGCGGAGCTGTCCAAGATCGCGCCCGTCATCACCACTCCTGCCGGGTTCGACGATTGGGGCGTGCCGTGGCAGGTCGAGCTGCGTTACATCGATCAGGCCGTCTGGGGCAGCACCGAGCGCTCCGACGCCATCGTGGCCGATATTGCCAGCCGCGTCGCTGCCGCCCGCGCCGCCTATCCTGAGATCGAGGGCAAGACCGCCAGTAATGTCTACTACGAAGCGCCCAATTTCACCGCCTGGAGCAGCAAGGATCTTGGCACCCGCTTCCTGACCGATCTCGGCATGGTTTTCCCCGCCGACCTCGACGCCAAATCCGATCCGGACAACCGCATCACCATCGGCCCGGAAAACTTCGCCATGCTCGATCTCGACGCCGTAGTCCTGCCCATCGAAGGTGGCGACGCCAATGGCAAAAAGACCATCGAGGCCATGCCCCTGTTCAAGTCCAGCCGCATGGCCAAGGAAGGTCGCGCCATTTGGCTCGATGATCCCGAAGGCATCGCCTATGCCGCCATGAGCTGGCAGACCCCGCTGTCGTTGGAATATCTGCTCGACGCGCTGCCGCCCGCGCTGGCAGCAGCCGTCGACGGCGATCCCACAACCGTGCCGCACGTTCCGGCGCCCTGACCTTTGGGGATGGGGCGCCAGGCGCCTCATCCCATCTCCTGCACCAGTTGCAGAAATTCGGCATGCCCCAGCGCCTGATCGGCCGCCGCCTTATATTCCTTCACCAGACTGTTGAACGTCTCCTGCGCAAAGCGCTTGAGCTTGGGGTCACGATCCATTTCCGCCCGCGCCAGCGACTGGTCCAAAAGCCCCAGCCCGCTCAGCACCGGATAATGCAGCTGCGTCTCGATATGCGGCAGCCCGCCCAGATAGTTTGGGAAGTTCTCGTGCCGCGGCATCTGCCGCTTCCAGTGCGCCAGCCGCTCTTTGGTCTCGGGGTGGATGCGGTTGGCCCGCACCTCACGCCAGAACGGCGTATCGTCCCGCTCGGTCACATAATGGGTGTTCACAAAGGTGCGGAAGTCATCCACCTGCCGCCCGACCCGCTGGTTGTAGTCGGCGCGATCTTCGTCCGTCATCGCTTTGGGATCTTTGAGGTAATGCTGAGAAAATAGCATCATCTGTACGATCGTCCCGTGGATCGACGTGGATTCCAGCGGCTCCAGAAAGCTTGAGCTCAGGCCCACGGCAATGCAATTGCCGATCCAGGCATTTTCCAGCCGACCGATCTGGAACCGGATATCGCTGCGCGCCTCAATCTCGCGACCCAGCACCCGCTCCACTTCGGCCTTGGCCTGTTCGGGCGTCGAAAACTCGTCAGAATAGACATAGCCGCAGCCATAGCGCGTCCGCGTCGGGATCTGCCACATCCAGCCCGAACTCTGCGCCCAGGCCAGCGTGTAATTGGCCAGCTCCTCGCCCGGCTTTTTCTCCAGCCAGAACGGCAGCGCCCGGTTCACCGGCAGCTCATGAGCATAGGATTTCCAGGGCGCGTTCAGCTCCTTGACGATGATCTGCTTGCGGAACCCGGTCGCGTCGATGACGAAGTCGGTTTCGATGGTCTTGCCATCGTCCAGCACCAGCGCCGTGATCGCCCCGCTCTCGCCGTCGCGCTCCACCCCGGCCACCGTGGCGTCGATAATGTCGACCCCTTTGGATTTGCTGGCAAAGAACTTGCCCACCAGCGCCTGATCGAAATGATAGGCATGGTGAAACGGCCCCAACGCAATCAGCGAGCCGTCGGCCTTTCGGGCATAGGGGGCCTTTTTCTGCTCCAGCAGCGGCTGGAACATGTGCATTTCCTGCACTGCCCGCCCCGCCGCCACCGCATAGACATTGAGATAATCCGAGGGCGCGCCGGCGGGTGGCTGGATCACCTGATGGGGATCATCGATCGGCCCATAATAGGTGTAGCCCGGCCGCCGCCAGTCCTGATGGCGAATGCCCAGCTTGAAGCTGGCGTCGGTTTTGCGGAAAAACTCGAACTCATCGATCTTGAAGTGCTTGAGCAGCACCCGAAACGCCGCCGTCGTCGCCTCGCCGACCCCCACTGTGGGAATCTTGGACGATTCCACCACCGATATCTTGATATCGAGCCCCTTGCGCCGTGCCTCGTCCTGAATGACGAACGCCGCAATCCAGCCCGCCGTCCCCCCGCCCACAATCACAAAATGCGCTGGTTTTTCCATCGCTTGTTCTCCCTTGAGGGGAGCCTATTGGGGCGTGTGGGGTCGGGCAAGATGGGGATGGCGCAAGGCGGCACAATCTGTGAAACCCGGATTTCTTTGAGGGAAAATCGGAGGGTGAGGAAGGGTACCCCCTCCCAACCTCCCCCTGAAAAGAGGGAGGAGCAGATCCGGGCATGGGCACCATCCCGCCCACTCACCGCCGGTATTCCTCCCCCTATTCAGGGGGAGGCTAGGTGGGGGTACTCTTCCCTTCGCCCGCTCCTAATCCCTCAGTCGTCACCCTCGGGCCCGACCCGAGGGCTCTTCCTGCCGGAGCTTGAGTAAGTGCAGTCCCCTCGGGTCAAGCCCGAGGGTGACGAGCGGTGGGGAGGGAACCTTGAATGCCCATCTAGACAGTCCCGACTGACCTGCATACGCCTATTCTCCACCCACCGCCGCTGCCCTCGGACTTGATCCGAGGGCCATTCTCCACACGGCACAAGCGGACAGTGACCCGCGGATCAAGTCCGCGGGAAGCGCGGTGGTGGTGGAGAGAATGCTGCCCATTCGCAGAAAGGGTACCCCCTCCCAACCTCCCCCTGAATAGGGGGAGGAGCAGATCCGGGCATGGGCACCATCCGACCCCACCCACCGCCCGGTTCCTCCCCCTTTTCAGGGGGAGGCTAGGTGGGGGTACACTTCCCTCCCCCCAAACAAGAAGACCCCCGGATCACTCCGAGGGTCGACCAGCGCATGGGAGGATGCGTGGTGGTTAGTGATGGCCGCCGGTCATTTCGCGCAGCTCTTCGACCGAGCGGACGCGCTTGCGGGCGGCGCCTTCCCAGTCGCGCGTCTTGACCGTCGACTTGGCAACGCGCTCCTTGGCGGCGGGCACCGCGTCCGCATATTGCGGCAGCCACTGGGCCTGCGCCACGACCATTTCGTCGACCATGGCCCAGACTTCATCGGGCGTGCAGATGGCGCCGACCAGCGGATCATGCAGCACGGCGAGCTTGAGCGTGTTGATGTCCCCCGTCATTGCCGCTTCCACAGACAGGCGCTGCACCGAGACCGACACCGAGCAGGTTGCGGCGCATGCCGTTGGCAGGGTGATGCCTTCGACCATGTTGATGCCGAAACGATCGACAAAACCGGGGCTTTCGATGATCGCGTCATCCGGCAGATTGGTGATGATGCCGTTGTTGCGGCGGTTGAAGTGGCCGCGATAGGTGCGGCCGGTTTCCATCGCCTCGATGATGTAGCTGGCATGTTCGCTTGTGCGCTTGTGTTCGGACAGCGGCTTGTTGGCCTGTTCCTTGAACATCGGGAAATCGGTCTCAAACCAGTTGCGACGCTCGGTCGAGTGGCGGAGATAGCCGCCGGTCTCGCCGTGGATCCAGTCGCTCATATCGATCCACTTGCCGATCTCTTCCGGACGCTTGCGATACCAGGGCAGGTATTCGCTGAGATGGCCATTGGACTCGGTCGAGTAGACCCCGAAGCGCTTCAGCACGTCGATGCGCACCTTTTCCTGCTTGGAATAGACCGGGTGCTTTTCAAAGCCTGCGATCAGCTCGTCGGCCTCGATCTTGCGGCCCTTGGCGCGGATATCGATGTACCAGGTCTGGTGGTTGATGCCCGAGCAGACATAGTCCAGCTCGCTGTCATCCACGTCCAGCACCTGCGCGATCTGATGGGCGCCATGCTGCACGCCGTGACAGAGACCCACCACATTGACGCCGCCATACATGTCGGCCGCCCAGGTGTTCATCGCCATCGGGTTGGCATAGTTGAGGAACAGCGCGCCGGGCTCGGCCACTTCGCGGATATCCTTGCAGAAATCCAGGATCACCGGGATGTTGCGCTGGCCATAGAGAATGCCACCGGCGCAGATGGTGTCGCCCACGCACTGGTCCACGCCGTATTTCAGCGGGATCTGAATGTCGGTGGCAAAGGCCTCGAGCCCACCGACGCGGACGCAGCTCATCACATAGCGCGCGCCGGTGATGGCCTCACGACGGTTCGTCGTCGCTGTCACCTTGGCTGGCAGTTTGTTGACCGAAACGATGGTCTCGATGATCTGTCTGGCCATGTCGAGGTTGGCCGGATTGATGTCGGTGAGCGCAAATTCGCAATCGACGAATTCGGGCACCTTGAGCAGGTCGGAGATCAGCGTTTTGGTGAAGCCGATCGATCCAGCGCCAATCACTGTAACCTTGAATGCCATGCGAAATGTCCTCCCTGTGGCCCGCTTTGGCTGGCCTCGCATTATCCCGCCTAATTGCTAGCCGGAGAGTCGCATTTCGTGTAGAGAAACCTTGTGCCAATGAGGGTAATTTTGTGCTCAATCAGTTGATCGACTACGGCCACAAAGTGCGTGCCCTGTCCCTGCCAAAAAGCGCCGCGCCGCTCCATTGCATGGCCATCAGCGCCGGCTATGAGCAGCGCATAAACGAGGTCTATAACTGGGACGGATTGCAGCGCGGAACCGCGCCCTTCCTCGTTATTCAGCACACTCTGGTCGGCGAAGGCCGGCTTGATTTCGCCGGCACGCAATACCGACTTACCCCCGGCCAGACCATGGTCCTTAGCCTCCCCCACGCGCACCGCTACTGGCTCGAACGCGGCCAGCGCTGGGAGTATTTCTGGATGGTCCTAAACGGCCGCGAAGCCCTCCGTTTAGCCCGCGAAATCATCGATTCCGCAGGCCCGGTTTTGACCCTCGCCGAGCCCGTCATCGACCGTCTGGCCGACGCCTGCCTCACCCTGATTGACCGCTCGCCGATCACCCCAGGCGAGGCTTCCGCTGCCACTTATGCCGCCATGGCAGCCCTGCATGACGGGGCCTTTGCCACGGTCAATCCCCCCGACCGCGCCCTGCCGCCCGCCTTCGCCCGCGTCGTGGCGCATATCGACGCCAACCTCACCACCACGCTACAGGTCGACCGTCTCGCGGCCATCGCCGAGCTGAGCCGCGCCCACTTCGTCCGCGCGTTCACCAAAGCCACCGGCAGCACCCCGTCGGCCTTCGTCATGAACCGCCGCATCGAGCGCATCGAACGCCTGCTGCTCGCCACCGATATGAGCGTCGTGGCCATCGCGGCGGCAACCGGGTTCAGCGACGCCAACTACCTCTCCAAAGCCTTCCGCCGCTACCACGCCATGACACCGCTGGACTACCGCACCGCCATGCGACTGGCGGCAGGGACGTAGGTCGGGAGAGTTCATGCTGAGCCCGTCGAACCACGAGGTCGGGTGTGCAGATCGTGCCACGCCCTCGTCCTTCGACAGGCTCAGGATGAGGGCTACCGGCGCGGGCGATAGGTGCGCAGTCCGCAATTTACTCAGATCCATCAGTCGACACCCTCCCCCTTGCGGGGAGGGATCAAGGGTGGGGGTATAGTCAAGAGCGCCGCGCTTGCGGAGCCATACCCCCACCCGGCTCGATCACGGCGTTAGCAAGCTAACGCCTATCTCGCTTCCCTCCCCGCAAGGGGGAGGGTGTCGACTGAGATGCTAGTGCCCCGATCCTCTCGCAATCCCCCTTGCCCCCACGGCCAAAAGGCGCGAGAACGCTCGTTGACGTATAGGGCAAGCAAATGACCAATCCTGTAACCGAAAATCGGCGGCATTTCGAAGATCTGACGCTCGGTGAAGTCATCGACCTGGGCCACACCCTGGTCACCAAGGACATGATCACGAGCTTTGCCCGCGAGTTCGATCCGTTCCCGTTCCACCTCGACGAAGCCGCCGCCAAGGCCTCCCTGCTCGGCGGGCTCGCCTCGAGCGGTTGGCAGACCGGCGCGCTGAGCCTGCGCATGCTGGTCGATAGCTTCCTCTCCAAGCTCGCCTCTGCCGGCGGCCTCGGCTTCACCGATCTGCGCTGGAAAAGTCCTGTCATGGTGGGCGACACCATTGGTGGCACGGTTACCATCGCCGAACTGCGCCGCTCGGAAACCCACCCGCAATGGGGCATCATGGCGCTCGACTTTGACGTCAGGAACCAGAACGGCAAGCAGGTGATGACGATGCGCCTCGCCAATATGGTAGAAACGCGCGAGGGAGCAGTCGCATGACCCGTTGGTTCGAAGACATCATCCTCGACGAAAATTTTGATCTCGGCAGCCACACGTTCAATGCTGATGAAATCATCCGCTTCGCCACGCTATACGATCCGCAATATTTCCACCTCGACGCCGAAGCCGCCAAGCACAGCCATTTCGGCGGCTTGGTCGCCAGCGGGTGGCACACGGTCAGCATCGGACATCGCAAGATGGTGGACACGCTCTTCGCCGAAGAGGACCGCCTGCGCGCCGAGGGCAAGGAGCCCGGCGTGTCCGGCCCCTCCCCTGGCGTTAATTCCATGGAGTTCAAGGCGCCCGTCCGCCCCGGCGACACCGTGAGCTATCAACTGGTCGTCACCGACAAGCGCGCGTCCAACTCCATTCCCGGCTGGGGCCTGCTGTTCAACCGGCTGACAGCGGTCAATCAACGGGGTGAGCTGGTTTACAGCGCCGATCTCGTCGGCTTCTCCAAGCTGCGCGATTACACCATGCCGCTCAAGCTTCGCGTGTTGCTCGCGCTCACCAAACTGCCGGTTATCGGGCCTTTGCTCAAGCGCCGCTCTTGAAAGCGACGCAGTCGCCCTGCACTGTCAATCCATGCGCCGATTCGCCCTCACAGCCTCACTCATCGCCCTCACCGCCACCCCGGCATTCGCCCAATCGTTTCAGGGCAATTGGGGCTGTCGCGACGACACCGCCTCCAAGGCGGGGATCCTGACCATCTATGGCGGGGTCTATGGTTTTGCCTCGACCACGGTGGGCGATAAATCGTCCGGCACCGGCACGGTTACCGGATATCAGGATGGCGTTCAGTTCAACGATGGCGGCCTCAAGGACGCCCGCTCGATCCAGGCCGGACGCGTTGTGCCCGATCCCAATTTCGGCATGGCACTGCAGCTCGAAACAGCCAATGCCATCGTGATGCTGTGCACCCCGCACTAAGCCGATAACGCCTTCCCTGCCTGCCCCTCTGCAGCCCCCAAATGCGATTTTGTCGCGGGGGCTTGAACTTTTCAACCGTTCAGGCATTTTGTCGGTGCGGCGCCGGGCCCCTCTGGCGAGAGTGACTTATACTCTCGTGATGTCGGAGCTGCTCCAACTTAACATGGAGAAGGTCCGGCGATGGAATCGCTTCTTGGCGCCCTTATGGGCGATTTTCTCGGTACTCCCGTCTATTTCTGGGTCGCGTTCCTCGCGATCGTCATTGGCTTACTGGTTTTCGATCTGGGCGTCCTGCACAAGGATGAGCACGAGATCGGGGCCAAGGAGAGCCTGACGCTTTACGGCTTCTACGTGGCCATTGCCCTGGCCTTTGGCGCCTGGGTTTGGTGGCAGCGCGGCGCAGAAGCCGGGCTCGAATTCTACACCGGCTACCTGCTCGAACAGTCGCTGGCGATGGACAACATGTTCGTCATCGCGACCATTTTCGGCTTCCTCGCCATCCCCCGCATCTACCAGCACCGCGTGTTGTTCTGGGGCATTCTGGGCGTCATCCTGTTCCGCGCAGTGCTGATCGGCGTCGGTGCGGCCTTGGTCAACCAGTTCAGCTGGATCCTGCTCGGCTTTGGCGCCTTCCTGGTGTTCACCGGCATTCGCATGTTCAGCCACAAGGACGAAGAGGCCAATCTCGACGACAACAAGGTCTTCCAGTTCATCTCCAAGCGCTTCCGTGTCACCAAGGAACTGCACGGCCGCAATTTCACGGTCAAGCAGCCCGATCCCAAGACCGGCAAGATCGTTACCTGGCTGACTCCCCTGGCCGTGGCGCTGATCATGGTCGAAGTCGTCGATCTGGTGTTCGCCGTGGACTCCGTGCCGGCGGTCTTCGCCGTCACCCAGGACACGTTCATCGTCTACACCTCGAACATCTTCGCCATCCTGGGCCTGCGTTCGCTCTACTTCGCGCTCGCCGCCGCCATGAACCGCTTCCGTTACCTTCAGGTTTCGCTGGCCATCATTCTGGTGCTGGTGGGTATCAAGATCTCGCTCGTACCGTTCCACATCCACATCGACACCCTGCTGTCGCTGGTCGTGACGCTGTCGATCCTGGCCGGTGGCGTGATCTTCTCGCTCTACAAGACCCGCAACGAGGTCAATGTGAGCGTCGATGAGAAGCCCGAAATCGGCCGTCTCGAACCATAACAATCCCGCAAACGGGCCGGCGGTTGACGCCGGCCCGTTCTGCTTTTAGATTTTGCGCCTACCCCAGATGAGGTTTCGCACGAAAATGATCTGATATTTCGCCCCGGACGCCCGACGAGCCGACTGTTCCACGCCAGCGTGTGACCAGTTCTGCGTGGTTGCCGCTCCAGCGAAGGTCAGTTTCATGTGCGCCCTGCCACACTGATGGCACCGCTCATCCCCTCCTGAACGACAGCCCCGGCGTCCCACCAAAACCACGCTTCATCGCGCGGCGCTTTGCGCTGCGCCGTTTTCAAACCCCGCCGCTGCGTTGAAAGCGCCGGACGGGGATGAAGAAAGGCTTTGTCATGCCCAAAAACATGTTCCAGCGTCCTCAGCAGGTCGCCCACTCCAACAACGTGCCGCGCCACGGTGCCCCGATCCCCACCCGCAAGCCGGATGCCAAGAAAATCGTACAGCCTCCACGCGATACGATCACCTTGCCTTCGCTGGGGGATCTACTTGGCAAATTGCCCAAGTCCTAAGGTCAAATCCGCCCCGGCGTTTCGGCGCCGGGGCCTTGGCGCGAGGAGGAACAAATACAAGGGGGACTTGCGGAAATTTACTGTGATGACGGGCACTTGCAACCATTTGGCCGGCCAACCACTTGTTCTTTACAATGAAAGGAGTCCTCAAAATGAAATCAAAATTTGCTCTCGCCCTGGTCTCCGCTCTCGCCCTGAGCGCCGCCATGCCTGCCGTTTCTTTTGCTGAACAGACACGTGATCGCGGCGGTGACAGCCAGCGGGATTTCTCCACATTCCGGTCTGACGCCATTTTGCGCGAACTGCAGGACCGCGGAATTAACGCCACGTCCGTTGAGCCATGGGGCGGCCTGATCCGCGCCTATGTGCAGACTGACCACGGCATTATCATGGAATTCTTCAATCCCGGCAGCCTCACCCCTGCACAATAAACACCAGCCCTGCGCGCCGGGTTCAGCCGGCGAGCAGGGCCGTTTGCTCGCTTGCACCAGTCTCGCCGCATTTCGGGGTTAACCGAGTCGGCTACGACAGCAAGGAGATGACCATGGGTGCCATCCACGAAATCGTATTCGACTGTGACAAGCCCGCGCTTCTGGCCCAGTTTTGGGCGGAGCTCCTCGATGGCTATGCGGTGCGCGACTATGACCAGGCCGAGATCGCTCGGCTCGCCACGCTCGGCCTGACGCCGGAAACCGACCCAACCGTGATGGTCGATGGCCCCGGCCCTTCAATCTGCTTTCAGAACGTCGAAGGCCGCCGCCCCGATAACAATCGCGTCCATTTCGATGTCGAAGTGGCCCAGCGGTCCGATGAAGTCGAGCGCCTCAAGGCCAATGGGGCCGAGATCGTCCGCGTCCTGCCCACCTACACTGTGATGCGCGACCCAGAGGGCAACCAGTTCTGCCTCGTCGATCAGCGTCAGGCCATCGCCGCCTGACGCTACTGACATGCCCTGTCAGCCGGTTTGGACTAGGCTAGGCCCGTCACCAGAACGGAGCGACAGCCATGCCCCTCATCGCGACCTGCCACTGCGGCGCCAGCCAGATCGAGCTGCCCTACGCCCCCACAGCGGCTACCGAATGCAATTGCAGCTTCTGTGCCCGCACCGGCGCCATCTGGGCCTATTTCGCACCCGGCGAACTCAAGTTCATTTCGCAAGCTGACGACAAGACCTATTCGGCCAGCGGCGGCATGAACGCTCATCACTTCTGCAGCACATGCGGCATCCAGACCTGGGGCGACTCGCCTGACTGGGCGTCGATGTACAACAACGACGGGACCTCCAAAACCGGGGACCCCAACGCCATGCCCACCACCCGCATCGTCGGCCTCAACCTGCGGCTAATCGATGATCTGGATTGGTCGACCGTGACGATCACAAAAGTGGATGGACGCACGAGCTGGTAGCGCGTCAAGTCGCTAACGGCCCTGCCCAACACGGTCTCACCCAGAACACCGCGCTGCGCTCGGACCTGATCCGAGCGCCACTATCAGCGTGTGAAATATGGAGAGAGCCCTAGGGGTAGAGCCGGAAACGACTGATGTTTGTGGCTCAGTGCCCTTCAAACGCCATCAGTGCCGTAACCGTTACACCCTCGGCCCCGAGTTTGGCGGCCCCGCCAATATCAGGCAGATCAATCGCGAAGGCCGCTTTGTCAACGGTCGCGCCGGTGCGGCGCAATAGCCCCACTGCGGCGATCGCCGTGCCGCCCGTTGCGATGAGGTCGTCGACCAGCAGAACCTGATCACCCGACTCCAGCACATCGGCGTGGATCTCGATGGTGTCGACGCCATATTCGAGGGCGTAGTTCTGCCCGATGGTCTCGCCAGGCAACTTGCCCTTCTTGCGGATCGGGATGAAGCCGACGCCCAGCGCAATAGCCACGCCAGCACCGAAGATGAACCCACGCGCTTCAATGCCAGCGACATGGGTAATGCCCTGTCCGCGATACAGCTGCGCGATGCGCTCGATGCTTTCCTTGAAGCCTTCGGGATGCTCGATCAGCGTGGTGATGTCGCGGAACAGGATGCCCTTCTTGGGATAGTCCGGAATCGTGCGAACGAGGGCCTTGAGGTCAAGCGACATGGCAGTCCTAAGCTGAGATAGAAAGAATCAGGGAGCCCGGCGGCCCATGAGATGGCGGGCAATAACGCCGGCATTGTAGGCGGCCGAGCGCGTCACGGTGATCGCGGTCTCCCGGGCCTTGGGATTGCTCGCAACGGCCTGAATTCCGGCGCGAACGGCGGGGTGACGGCTCATGGTGAGCGCAGCGCCGACGACTGTAACGGCGATCCGAATTGCAGACATGGCTTCTCCCTTCGTCCCGAAATTGCGAACGCCCCATATTGCGGGCTGAGGCCAGATTGGCAAGGGGTTGAACCCTGTGTGATGGCCTCAAACGACAAAGGGCCCCGAGGGGCCCTTTGCAATCTTTTAGTTCAAGCCGATCAGTGCTCGATACCGCGCCAGATCTTGCGCTTAGTGGCGTACATCAGGCCTGCAAAGACGAACAGGAACAGCAGAACCTTAAAGCCGGTTTCCTTGCGGGCGACGAGGCCAGGCTCAGCCATCCACATCATGAAGGCGGAGACGTCGTGCGAATACTGCTCGACAGTCAGCGGCACTTCTTCGCCGTTCTCACCGGGCTCGTAAGCAACCAGTTCGTCCGACAGTGGCGGGCCCATGCCGATGGCGTGGCCGGGGAAGTAATCGTTGTAGTGCTTGCCTTCGGCCAGCTCAAACGGCGTACCGTCTGAGTTGTGCGGAGCCGATTCTGGCACTTCATCGTGATAGCCGTTGAGCAGCGCGTGGATATAGTCCGGGCCGCCTTCCGAATAACCGGTGAAGTAGTTGGCGATCCACCACAGACCTTCTTCCTTCACGCCGCGGGCCTTGGCCAGCACCGAGAAGTCTGGTGGCATTGCGCCGCCGTTTGCGTCACGAGCGTCCTGCTCGGTGGCGAATGGCGAAGGCCAACGGTCCGCAGCCACACCCTTGCGGGTGCCGCCGTCAGCAGTTGGGTCAGCAATGTCATACTCTGCAGCGAGTGCCTTGACCTGAGCTTCCGAGAAGTTCGGGCCGCCCTTTTCCGAAAGGTTGCGGAACGAGATCAGGCGTGCGCCATGGCAGCTCGAGCACACTTCACGGAACACCTGGAAGCCGCGCTGCAGCTGGTTGGTGTCGTAGGTGCCGAAAATGCCGGCAAAGCTCCAGTTCTGCTTTTCGATAGGAGCGCCACCCTCGGCAGCCTGTGCTGCCGAGACCGATGCGAAGCCTGCGACAAGCGCAATGGCGGCTAGGATAGTCTTTGTGTTGAACATGGTTCCTGCCCCTCTCATCACGCGTGCGACTTGCCGAGGACGCTTTCCGAGATGCTGGTCGGCAGGGGCCGAGGCTTCTCGATGCGGCCAAGAACAGGCAGGATCACGAGGAAGTGGATGAAGTAGTACGCGGTGCAGATCTTGGCCAGGATCACGTAGATGCCTTCTGCCGGTGCTGCACCAAGATAGGTCAGCGCGACAAAGTTGATCACGAACAGCCAGTAGAACCACTTGAACATCGGACGGAAGTTGCCCGAACGCACCTTGGACCGATCCAGCCATGGCAGGAAGAACAGGATGACGATCGAACCGCCGAAGAAGATCACGCCACCAAGCTTGGAGTCGATGAACAGGATGTTGAAGTCGATGGCGCGCAGGATCGCGTAGAATGGCAGGAAGTACCATTCAGGAACGATATGGGTTGGCGTCACCTGGCTGTTGAACTGGATATAGTTATCCGGATGGCCGAGGATGTCTGGTGCAAAGAAGATGAACCACGCGAACGGGATCATGAACAGCACCATGCCGAACGCGTCCTTCATCGTGTAGTACGGATGGAAGGGCAGCGTGTCGCGGCTCGACTTCACGTCAACGCCAGTCGGGTTGTTGTTGCCGGGAACGTGCAGAGCCCAGATGTGGAGCACGATGACGGCGGCAATCACGAATGGCAGCAGGTAGTGCAGCGAGAAGAAGCGGTTCAGCGTTGGGTTACCAACCGAGAAACCACCACGCAGCAGCTCCAGCAGCGGGTTACCGATAACCGGGATCGCCGCGAAGATGTTGGTGATAACGGTCGCAGCCCAGCCAGACATCTGGCCCCATGGCAGCACGTAGCCCATGAAGGCGGTTGCCATCATCAGCACGAAGATCAGCACGCCCAGGATCCACAGGATCTCGCGTGGAGCCTTGTAGGAACCGAAATACATGCCACGGAAAATGTGGATGTAGACGGCGGCAAAGAACATGGAAGCGCCGACGGCATGGGTCGCCTGAATGATGCGACCGCCGTTCACGTCACGGCGAATGTGCTCGACAGAGTCGAACGCCATGGCGACGTTTGGCGTGTAGTGCATGGCCAGGATCACCCCGGTCACGATCTGCACCACAAGGCACATCACGAGGATCGCGCCGAAGGTCCACCAGTAATTGAGGTTCTTCGGCGTGGGGAAATCCATCAGGTGCTCTTTGGAGAACCGGATGATCGGCAGACGTTCATCGAGCCACTTCTCGATACCAGTGCCGGGCGTGTAAGTCGAATGTTCGGACATCGGAAAAGCCCCCACTAACCGATCTGGACCAGCGTATCGCTGATAAATTCATAAGGCGGCAACACCAGGTTAAGCGGTGCGGGGCCTTTGCGGATGCGACCAGCACTGTCGTAGTGCGAGCCATGGCAGGGGCAGAACCAGCCGTCGAAATCGCCCGCCTCACCGATCGGCACGCAGCCGAGGTGGGTACAGTTAGCGATCATGATCAGCCAGTCTTCGTGGCCGGGCTTGGTGCGCTCTTCGTCGGTTGCCGGGTCCTTCAGATCGGACAGTGGAACCGCCTTGGCTTCGTCGATCTCTTTTTGTGTGCGGTGACGCACAAAGACCGGCAAGCCGCGCCAGGTAATGGTAACCGACTGACCAACTTCAATGCCGGCCAGATTGAATTCGATGCTGGCAAGAGCCAGCGTCGACGCATCGGGGTTCAGCTGATTGATAAGGGGCCAGATCGTGGCAGCGGCACCCACAGCCGCAACCGATCCGGTTGCGACGAAGATGAAATCCCGCCGATTCGTTGAATGTTCTGCTTGCGTTGCCAAGGTCCCGTTCCCCGTACGATGCACATCAGACGCGGCCGGCATTGGCGAGCCTATTCCTGCATACGCACAATAGGCTGCCGTCCGCCCTCAAGCGGCCCGTCAGTTAGGGTCCTTTTTGCACTGTCACAGGCGCTTGTCCAGTGCGGCGCGCAGTGACAGCGAACAAGTGCGACACTATACCCAATCTCATCGCGCTCCCTGCCCGGCTAGTGGCCCCCTGCGCCCTGCCCAACCCTGTGGAACCAGCCATGTCGGTCGATCTTGCCCTCTACCAGCCCGACATTGCCAACAATACCGGCACCCTCATTCGTTTAGGTGCCTGTCTGGGCGTTACCATCCATATCATCCACCCCACAGGCTTCCCGTTTTCTGCCAAAACGCTGGCCAGGGCGGGCCTCGACTACGTCGACCACGCCGCCGTGACCGAGCACAATAGCTGGACCCAGTTCGACCAGTGGCGGCGCGAGGCTGGTCGGCGACTCGTTTTACTCACCACCAAGTCTGAAACCTCGGCCTATGCCGTCCCCTTTGCTTCCAATGACATCCTGATGGTTGGCCGCGAAAGCGCCGGCGTTCCCGATGCCGTCGCCGCTGCAGCAGACCTCAGCATACGCATTCCCATGCGCGACGGTTTGCGCTCGATCAATGTGGCGCTCGCCGCGACGCTTATTCTGGGGGAAGCAAAAAGACAGACGGACGGGTTTACAGGGCTCCAATGACGGTTCATGTGACAGATATCATGACACTTCCTCCCAATATCGACGACAAGAAGGCCACAGCACAGGCCTGGTTCCGCGCACTTCGCGACCGCATCTGTGCCGAGTTCGAGGCCATCGAAGCCCAGGTTCAGGGCCCCAATGCCGACATGCCTGCGGGCAAGTTCGAGATCACCCCATGGGACCGCGCCGCCGGCGGCGGCGGCGAAATGGGCATGATCCATGGCCGGGTCTTCCAGAAGGCAGGCGTGCACATCTCGACTGTCCACGGCGAGTTCTCGGCTGATTTCGCCAAGCAGATGCCGGGCACCGAGGCGGGCGCCCAGTTCTGGAGCTCGGGCATTTCGCTGATTGTGCATCCCTGGAACCCCAACGTTCCGGCCGTGCATATGAACACGCGCATGATCGTCACCGGTAAGCAGTGGTTTGGCGGCGGCGCCGACCTGACCCCCGTGCTCGACCGTCGCCGCACCCAGGACGATGTTGATACCGTCGACTTCCACGCTGCCATGCGCGCGGCCTGCGAAAACCGCCCCGGCGTCGACTATGACCGCTACAAGCAGTGGTGCGACGAGTACTTCTTCCTGCCCCACCGCAACGAGCATCGCGGCACTGGCGGCATTTTCTATGATCACCATAATAGCGGTGATTGGGACGCCGACTTCGATTTCACCAAGGCAGTTGGCGAAGCCTTCCTCGGCATTTATCCGGAGCTGGTTCGCCGCAACTTTGAAACGCCATGGACCGATGCGGATCGCCACGAACAGCTGGTGCGCCGTGGCCGCTATGTCGAGTTCAACCTGCTCTATGATCGCGGCACGACCTTCGGCCTCAAGACCGGTGGCAATGTGAACTCGATCCTCTCCTCCATGCCTCCAGAGGTTCGCTGGCCCTGATATGACGCTCACTGCCGTTGACATCACCGGCTACCGATCTGTCCGCGCCATCCATTTTCCGGTGCGGCAGCTCTCGGTGCTGGTGGGTGCCAATGGCGTGGGCAAAACCAATCTCTATCGCGCCCTTGAACTGGTTCACGCCGCAGCAACCGGAACCCTGGCCGAAGACATCGCCAGCCAGGGCGGACTGGGATCGGTATTCTGGGCTGGAGAACGCAAGGCGTCGGAAACGCCGCGACTGACGCTGTCGGTCAGCCTTGACGATATCGGCGGCGGGCCGCGTGACTACGCCGTCGAACTCGGTTTTGCGCCAAGCTACGAAGTTGAAATCGGCTTCCGCGCGCCAGCCACCGCCGCCTTTCCACTTGAGGCCCAAATAAAGGCCGAGCGCCTGACCCTCAAGGGCGGCGCGCGCCCGACAGTGCTGATGGAGCGCAAGCAGGGTATGGCCTGGGCGCGTGACGCCGAAGGTCGCCGTGTGGTGGCCGATGAGAACCTGTTGTCCAACGAAACGGCGCTGTTTGCACTGCGTGGCTACCCCGAAATTGACGCCGTGCGTGAAACACTGGCCGCCTGGCGCTTTTTCCATGGCTTCCGCACGGACGCTGGCTCGCCATTGCGCCAGCCCGGGCTCGCCGTGACCTCGCCGCTCCTGGCCGCCAATGGAGCGAATCTGGCGGCCGTGTTCGCCACGCTGCGGCACATCCGCGAAGACAGCGTCGACCTCGATACTGCAATCGACGACGCATTTCCCGGCGCCGTGCTCGATGTTCCCCTGCCCGAGCAGAACAGCAGCTTCAGCCTGACCTTTCCCGATATGCCCAAGCGCGCCTTCGGGGCAGCGGAGCTTTCGGACGGCACGCTACAGTTCCTCGCCTTAATGGGCGCATTGCTCTCTTATCGTCTGCCTCCACTGATCGCCCTCAACGAACCCGAATCGAGCCTTCACCCCGAATTGCTGCCCGCTCTGGCCCGCGTCATCGCCAAGGCGGCGCAACGCACGCAAATCTGGGTGGTGACGCACTCAACCATTCTCTCGGACGCCATCGCCGCCGAAACCGGCATCCTGCCGCGCGAAGTGATCCGCAAGGACGGCGGTACCTGGCTCAAGGGGCTCAACACCATCGGCACCTTCGCCGACGACGACTGAGGGGAACCCTTCAGCGCTCCCTACCGTTGTGCCACAGGCACATCATCAAGGGAGATCACTGATGAAACGCTTTGACTCAGCCTCGCTTATTCCCGGATCGACATGGCATGCGGAGGCCGAATCCGAGGCCGAAGTTGTCCGCCGCGCCGTGGAAAACCTCCGCAACATGCATGGCGAGACCGAGATTCGCCCCGACATGATCGAACGCATCAAGGAACGCATCGTCGACGTTCCAACCAAGCACTAGCGTTCGAGCATCGCCAGCAGGTCTGATTTATCGAGGGCAAAGCCGCTCTCGATAAACACCCGCTCCAGGCGCGCCAATTCTTGCCCCATCCTCGGTCCCGGCACCACGCCGAGATCGGCTAAGTCGCGACCATTGATGGGAAACGGCTGCACAACCGTCGCGGCCAATTCGCGCGCAGTTTCTGCCAGTAGCGCCCTGCCCCAGGCTCCACGCGCCGCCGCCATTGCAAGGCCTTCCACCGCCATATCGGCATGGCGATAAGCGGCTTCGCCCACCCGACCATCGGCGATCAGCGCCGCCGCAGCCAGAACCTGCCGAGCGGACTTCACGACCTCGCCAGACAGCCGCCAACGCGACTGAGCGCCCTCGAGATCGTCGCCCGCTAAAAGGGCTAGCCGTCCCGTCGGTGATGATCCACCGATCAGCTCATACCCCACCAATGCGTTCAAATCGGTCGCGTCGATGGCCAATAGGCCAATTTCGACCATGCGCGTCAGCGTCAGTGCCACCTTAGGCAGACCTAACATGCGCAGTAACTCACTGCCCACCCGCTCCGCGGACAGATGCTCAAGCTTGCCCGCAGCGGCGGCACAGGCCACCAGTCCTGGCTCATCGAACATTTCTGCGCCATGGCTCGCCGTGAAGCGGAAGAAGCGATAGACGCGCAACCCATCTTCTTCGATCCGTTGATCGGCATCGCCAATGAACCGCACACGGCCCGCCAACGCATCCTCAACGCCCTTGAGCGGATCAAACAGCGTACCGTCCGCCGCGCAATAAAGCGCATTGAGGGTGAAATCACGCCGACTGGCGTCCTCGACCCAGCTGCTGCCGAACGCGACCACCGCATGGCGGCCATCGGTCTCGACATCGCGCCGCAGCGTCGTCACCTCCGCCAGCGTCTCGCCGAGCTTTAGTGTCACCGTGCCATGCTCGATGCCGGTTGGGTAATGTGCAATCCCCGCCGCCTTGGCCCGCGCAATCACCTCGTCGGGCAGCAATTCCGTCGCCAGATCGATGTCCGGATTGTCTCGCTGGCGGCCCAGAATAGTGTCGCGCACCACTCCGCCCACAGCCCGGGTCCGGCGTTTGGCACCATCGAGAGCGGCGAAAATCGCCTGTGTCTCGGGCCGCACCAGCCACTCCGCCGCTTCGAGCGCCTTGATACTCATGCCGCAGCCTCGTCCATCGCCAGGTCGCGGAAGCGCCGCGTCAAATTGGCGGTAATGCCCCAGATGCGATGCCCGTCATGGTCGATCTGCCAGGTGCGATGCTCCTTGCCATCCCGCTTGATGCGGAATTCGCCATAGGTCTGCGGATTGAGAATCCGCGACAGTGGCACTTCGAACACCGAATGCACCTCGCCCGGGTTGGGCACAAATGGCCCGCTCGGCTCAACTACCGCCACGACAGGCGTAATCAGATAATTGGTGCCGGTGAAATAGGTCGGCATGAAGCCCAGAATGCGCGCATCGCGCCGCTCCATCGCCACTTCCTCAAACGCCTCGCGCAACGCGGCAGCGCCCGCATCGCTGTCTCCGGCATCCACCTTGCCGCCCGGGAACGCCACCTGCCCCGAATGGGCCCGCAGATCGGGCGAGCGCTCGGTATAGAGCACCGTATGGCCCTCAGGCCGTCGAATCAGGGCGATCAACACCGCCGCTGGCACCGGCGGGCGCGCAAATGGCCGCTCCGGCGCCCAATCTGGCACCAGGGTTTCTGCCGCTGGCAGCTCCGGCGGCACACTCAGCAGCCGCGTTACAAGGCGATCAATAATTGCGTCGTCAGCCGACAAGGCCACACCAGAATATGTTTCGTTGCACCCAGCTTAGGCGACCTCGCAGCCCACCGCACCTGTTTTGGGATCAACACAAGTATTCGATGGGCCCGTTACCCATCTACCCCACCCACCGGCGCTGCCCTCGGACTTGATCCGAGGGTCACTCGTAACCCGGCACAAGCGGACAAAAGCCCTCGGATCAAGTCCGAGGGCAACACGGTGATGGAATTAGAAATGACGGAAAGCCTCAGCCCTGCTGAAACGCGCCGATCTTGCCGGAAAGCGTGGTCGCCAGCGACTTGTCTTCGGCAAACACCAGCACGCGGGTTGGATCGACCGGACCGGGGAATTCGATATTGCCAGGCACGGTTGGCTCCCAGCCAAGCGGGCAGTAATAGTCGCGGTCGCCTACCAGCATGACGAACTGGCCTTCGCCCCGTGCCAGCGTCCGCTTTGTCACTTCGCGCGCCAGCAGCTTGCCGGCGCCGAGCTTGCGGAAATTGGGATGGGTGGCCAGGGGGCCGAGCATGTAGCCGTTAATGCCGCCAATGCTGATCGGGGTCATCCAGACCGAGCCGCAAGGCGTGCCCTCAACCTCAGCAACAAGGCTCAGGCTCTTGTCGATGGGGAACTGCTCGCGAATGCGAAACGCCGTGCGCGCAAACCGACCGGGACCAAAGGCAATCGCCTGCAAATCCTCGATGAACGCATCATCGGCATCCGTCGCTGGGCGCACGGTGGGAACTTTGGCAAGAGTCGAAGGAGCGATGGCGGCGGCAGCCGAAGTCTGAGCGACAGAGGTCATCACAATGATCCAGGATGGAGATGCGTAGGACAAACCCGGCGCTAAAAAGCACCGTTCAAAGGACCACTTATGGTCGTCGTGTCACCAGCAAAACCTTTACCATCCTGGGCGCCTCCGACGCCTGATTTCCGCATTAGCACCACAGGGACCTCGCGTAAACAAAAACTCATGTCCGCACCCCGCTATTTCAAATCGATGTTCGGCCTCTGTGTTCAAAATGCACAACACTTCGTTGCGTCATCCCGGCCTTATCGTTCTGGCTACCCAAGGCTATGTCTCAGGCAACGCAATTCGACGCTGGGGAGTTAGCCTCCCCAACACGTCCAGAACATGACGGAAAGGGTACGATCTTGGGACAATTGATCGACGGAAAGTGGTCCACACAGTGGTACGATACCAAAAAGACCGGCGGTAAATTCGAGCGTGCCCAGGCGGGCTTCCGCAACTGGGTCACCGCCGACGGCAGCGCCGGCCCGACGGGCGAAGGCGGCTTCAAGGCCGAGGCCGGCCGCTATCACCTCTATGTGTCGCTGGCCTGCCCCTGGGCGCACCGCACGCTGGTTTTCCGCAAGCTGAAAAACCTCGAAGACCTGATCTCGGTCTCCATCGTCTCACCCAAAATGCCCGACGAAACCGGCTGGAGCTTCGACAAGCAAACCGGCTCGACCGGCGACGCGCTGTTTGGCCATGACTATATGTGGCAGATCTATACCCAGGCCGTGCCTGACTATACCGGCCGCGTCACCGTGCCCGTGCTCTGGGACAAGCAGACCGGCAAGATCGTGTCGAACGAAAGCTCGGAAATCATCCGCATGTTCAATTCGGCCTTCAACGAGCTGACCGGCAATGATGATGACTACTATCCTGAGGCCCTGCGGCCCCAGATCGATGCCATCAACTCACGCGTCTATGACGACATCAACAATGGCGTCTACAAGGCCGGCTTTGCCACCACGCAGGAAGCCTATGAGGGCGCTGTCACCAAGCTGTTCGACGCCCTCGACTGGGTTGAAGGCATCCTTGGCGAAACCTCATACCTGACCGGCGACACCATCACCGAAGCCGATTGGCGCCTGTTCACCACGCTGGTCCGCTTCGATGCCGTCTATGTCGGCCACTTCAAGTGCAATCGCCAGCGCATCGCCGACTACAAGAACATCTCGCACTATCTCAAGGCGCTCTACGAAGTGCCCGGCGTCAAGGAAACGGTCGATATCGACCACATCAAGACGCACTATTACTGGAGCCACATCACGATCAATCCAACCCGGATTATCCCGCTCGGGCCGGAGCTGCCATTTTTGAAGTAACGCTTCTTCACCTCTCCCTTGGAGGAGAGGTCGACGCCCTATGGGTCGGGTGAGGGGGCCTTTTCTGGGCGAGGTGCGTGCGAAATGCCCCCTCACCCGCCGCTGCGCGCCGACCTCTCCTCCAAGGGAGAGGTGAAGCCCTCAATACCCCCAGACATCCCGCTTGGGCTGCTTGTCGAAATACTCGTCGATCCGTTGCGAGGTAGCTGGCGTCACCTTCTCAGGCAGCGCATGCCGATCAAACCACGCGACCTCGGAAATCTCGTGGTCAGCCTTGCGGTCGAACACCTTCTCGAAATTCTTGGCGACATAGAAAGCCACGTGGTCACGGTTCGTCACCGGGCTCGTATTGTGATAGATGCCGAACAATTCCATGGAACCGATCACGCGATAGCCGGTTTCTTCGAGTGTCTCGCGCGCGCCAGCAAACTCGAGCGTTTCACCCGGGCTGACGCCACCGCCGGGGAATTGCCAGCCCGGCACATAGGTATGGCGAATGAGCAGCACCTTGTCGCCATCCACCACCATCACGCGGGAGCCAACGGTCATCCGGTGCCACAGGCCCTTGAGGGTCAGGAACACCTTGGCGCGCCACTGCTGAAAGCCATTCATTTGCATCACTTAATCCCTTTGAGCCCCACCGGTAGCAGAGGTTTGATCACGACAAAATCGCCCTGCATGCCGATTGACCGTTTTCTTGCCCTTCGCCTTCTGGCATTACCCGCTTAATGACAACTCTTGCCCACATCTCCGACATTCATTTGTCGCCCATGCCTGAGGTCGCTCTGCGCGATCTTTTGGGCAAGCGTTTGACCGGCTATCTGAACTGGAAGCTGAAGCGGCACGACGAGCTTAACAGCGAAACGCTGGCGAGCCTTGTCACCCATCTTCAGCAACAGAATGCCGATTTCACCGCAGTCACCGGCGATCTCGTCAACTTGGCCATGCCCGTCGAAATCGAGCGCGCAGGGCGCTGGCTCGATGCACTGGGCCAGCCTGACCGGGTCTGCGTCTCCCCCGGCAATCACGACGCCTATGTCCCCGGCGCGCTGGAAACCGCGCAACGGGTCTGGGGCCCCTATCTCCAGGGCGAGACGCTCGATGGCGCGGTTTTCCCTTTCGTGCGCCGCGTCGGCGACGTTGCCGTCATTTCCTGCTCCAGCGCGGTGCCCACCCGTCCCTTCTTGGCCGTGGGCCGGTTCGATGAAGCCCAGGCCGACCGCTTGGGGCGCATCCTGCGCGTCATGGGCGAGGCCGACTATTTCCGCACCGTGCTGATCCATCACCCGCCCAATCCTGAGCTGCAGCACCCCTCCTTTGGCCTCAAGGGCCACAAGCTGTTCCGCCAGGTGATCGCCGAGCACGGTGCCGAACTGATCCTGCACGGCCACACCCACCGCTCCTCGATCCACTCCATCCCCGGCAAGGGCCATGAAGTGCCCGTCGTCGGCGTGGCAGCCGCCAGCGCCGCCCAGGGCGGCACGCTGGACGACCCTGCCCGCTACAACCTCTTCAAAATCGAACGCTCCGGCACCAGCTGGACCTGCACCATGCGCGAATACGGCTTCCAACGCCTCGGCAACGAAATCGTCATGCGCCTACAAATGCGGATCTACTAGACGGTTCGCCGAGCGTTGCACTTACTCGGCGCCCATAGTTCATTCTCTGGATCTAAGTGGCTCAAAAAACGCAGCAGCACTGGTGAAAGTCGCGCAGCGTTGCGCTTGAGACTTCCCAAAGGCGGGTAGCCTCTGTTGATCGGCTTCACAAAGAAACAGACGATTACGGCTTCGTTAATATCGCGCCGGGCTCTTCGAATAGCTGGCTTTCTGGGCTAAGGGGTATCGTTCGGCGACCTGATGTCGACTTAGAAGAGTGCGTCACAAGACCAAGCGTATTTCAAAATGCCTCCCCGAACAGCATAGTGGCGCGCTCAATTCGCTCCCGCAATTTGTCAGCGACTGGCACATAATTAACGAACTCGTCGTCGACCGCGAAGATTGCATAGGCTGAGATCTGGGCCGAAAAGAACCCAAATAGCGGGCGCAACTGATGCTCAACGACAAGCGAATGGCGCTGACTTCCGCCGGTGGCGCTCAGTAGCACAGGCTTTCCTGCCAATGCCCTCGGATCGACGAAGTCGATAAGATGTTTGAACAGCCCAGGATAGGACCCCTTGTAAACCGGTGTCGTCACCACGATCGCGTCAGCGTTTTCAATGGCCTCGACCACGGCGCGCGCCTCGGTTGATAGTTCATCGCGTGTATAGGCTCCGCCCAAAGACCGTCCGGCATCCAGCAGGTCCAGCGACAAGAGTTCTACATCGGCATGTCGCGCCAGGCTTCGCCCTATGAACGCCGCCAGGGCGCGTGATTTGGAAGGTCGTTGCGTATTGCCGGATAGCAACACGACCTTTGCCACGCCCGTGCGCGATACAGTCTTGGCCTCGCCGAGGGGCCCCTGCCCATTATCGGGCAAAGGTCTGCAACTTTGCGAAAAAGTCGGACATGATGGCATTGCGGTCAATCCGGTGCACATAGCGCATCAGATGCCGGCTGCGATCACTGCTCCAGGTGGGAATATCGGTGAGAATTGGCGTTGGCACGAGCACGCTGGGGCACCAGTCTGGGTCAATCAACCAGGCAATTGCGGCCATGTCCCAAATAACCTTGCTCCAGCCAGCCTGGTTTTCTCCCGCATACTCCTTGAATCGCAGCGACAAGAAGCGACCGATTTCGCCATATGGCTCCACATATCGCTCGATCTCTGGCACCGTACTTACCAGGTGCGAAACCACACCTCGGCAGGGCACGAGAACCAACGGCACGCCACTGTTCAACAGCACCTGCGCCCCGCCAACATCCTGTTGCAGGTTGAATTCGTTGGTATCGGCCCATTCCAGCGCATGGCCGCCCAGCCACACCACAACGATGCGGTCAATGATTTCTGGAGCCTTGAGAAGGGCCGAAGCCACATTGCTGATCGCAGCAATTGCGACCACATAGAGCGGGTCTTCCGGTGTGGACAGCCGCGCCCGCTGTATCAAGTCATTAACGGCATCGGCCTCCTGCGCAACCTTGGTCGGGCCCACGAAATCGGTGACGCCGCGGAAGACGAAGCCGTCGGCAGAGCGCCCAAGCCTATCGAGCAGGCGTTTAATCTCACCAAAGCTGAGTTCCATGCCGTGGCCCGGGCTATTGGAACGCGGATTGAGAAATGGCGCGGCATAGATCGCCTCGGCTGCGATGCGATCGGCCGATAGCAGCATTTGAGTCAACGCAAACTGATCGTCAATTTCGTTGAACGTATCTGTGTCCAGCACCGCCCGGATTTTGCCGCGCGGCGGCTCCAGCAGCTTCAGCCTCTGGGCTTCAGTCAGCTTGAAAACCATGTCATGTCCTCTTTCGATAGCCGTTGGGCGATCACCAAATGCCTTAGTGGTCGCGCATGTCTCGGTAGACCGCCTGAAGTTTCAGGAAGGTCTGATGTCGACGTTGATGGATGGAACGCGACGCATCATCAGGGTTGATGACATCATCGACCCGGGACATATCGGCCATGACGGATTCCACGTTGGGTGCCTGCCCTGACGCGACCTTGGCAAGCATCGCTGAGCCCAACAGCACTGGCTCGTCAGTTCTTACGGTGGCTATGGCGATCCCCGCGGCATCGGCAAGCATGCGCCGAACCAGGCGGCTTCGCGCTGCTCCGCCACTGACAACGACAGTGGAAATATCGATATTCTTGGCACGGAGCGTGTCGAGTATCTGGCGGAGGCCGTAACCAATCGATGCCAACCCCACAAGATAGAGGCGGACCAAACTGGCTTCGTCGGCTTCAAGACTTAGACCCGCGATGATGCCCCTTGCCTGCGGGTCGGCAAAAGGCGCGCGATTACCCAGAAACTCAGGGACAACATGTAGCCCTTCGATCAGGTCTGTCGGCGCACCTCCCGCCAGCAGCACCTGCGCACGCTGGTCGAGCCATTGAGTAAGACCGACTCCCGCCAGTTCCGCTTGGCGGAGCGCTTCGGGGGCGTAGGGATGAAGTAGCACCAGATGATCAATGGCAGCCCCTGCCGCCGATTGCCCACCTTCATTCAGCCACATGCCCGGCATCAAAGCCGAGTAATACGGCCCCCAGATTCCGGGAACGTGAACCGGTTCACGGGTCACGTTCAGGGTGCAGGCCGAGGTTCCGAAGACGTATGCTAACCGCTGTTCTACAGCGCCCGGCAGGCCAGCGGCGCCCAATGTCCCGATGGCGCCTGCATGAGCGTCGATGATGCCTGCGGCAACGGGTGTGTCCGGTGACAACCCAAGTTCGGTGGCCGCCTGCGCGGTCAGGCCAGATGCCAGGCTGGTGCCAGGATCGACAATCTGGTTGCCAATGCGCGCGAAGCCATCAGCCTTGAACGCACTGAGGCCGATCCTGTCAAAATAGCTCTCATCCCAGGCGCTCTCATGGGCAAGATAGGTCCACTTGCACGTAACCGTGCAGGTGGAGCGCACAAGGCTTCCAGTCGCCTTCCACGTGAGAAAGTCGGCAAGATCCATAAGGTGGGCAGCACGAGCAAGGCCGTCCGGTAGGTGGCGTGCCAGCCACAGGATTTTGGGCGTCTCCATCTCGGGCGAGATGCGTCCCCCGACATAATCGAGCACACGCGCGCCACTCTGATTGATCTCCTCGGCCTCGAGGGTCGCGCGCTGATCCATCCACAGGATGATGTTGCGGTCGTCCTCTCCGTCGGCATTGACTGCAACGGGTCCACCGGCACCGTCCACCACCACCAGTGAACACGTTGCATCAAACCCGATGCCAGCCACGGTGTCAGGCGTTATCCCTGAATCATTCAGAACAGCCCGTACCGACGCACAAACCGCCTGCCAGATATCCCGGCTAGACTGCTCGGCGTGCAGGGCCCGTGGCCGCCATATCTGGATTGGCCGACTGGCCGTTGCCAAGAGCATGCCTTCGCTGTCGAAGAGCCCGGCGCGGGCCGAGCCGGTGCCAACGTCAATGCCGATAAAGTGCGCCATTGCCAAATCCTAGAGATCCAGACTGCGTGGAATAATCACCAGATCGCGAATGGTGACTTTGGGATTGCGCGTCAGCATGAAAATCACGGCCTCCGCCACCTCATCGGCTCCCATCAGACTGCCATTGGAGAGCGCGTCCTCCAGCTTGGCCTTTGGCCAGTCATCGATCAGCGGCGTTACCACCGGACCCGGCAAGACCGAGCCAACGCGCACGCCCTGAGCCGCAACCTGACGGCGAACGGTATGGACGAACGCCTGCACGGCGTGCTTGGACGCGGTGTAGATTGGCTCCCACATAACCGGGACGACGCCGGCAACTGACGATGTCACGATGACATCGCCAGACCCATTGGCGATCATATGGCCCAACACGGCATGAACGGAACGAAAGACCGCGTTGACGTTGAGGTTGAGCATGCGATCCCATGCGTCTGGATCACCCTCAGCTACGAGACCACCAACATATGAGCCGGCGTTCGCGTGAAAAATGTCCAGGCGATCTGTATGCTCAAGGATAGCGGGCAACATCTGGGCCTGGCTCTCAGGCGCCAGTAGATCCACCTCGATAGGAATTGCGAGGTCACCAAGCTCTTTTGCGCGCGCGGCAAGCGCAGCGCCGTTTCGATCCACCAGGAACGTTTTGACCCCGGCAGCAACGAGATGCTTGGCGCATTCAAATCCAATGCCCGAGCCCGCTCCAGTGATCGCCGCTGTCTTCCCTGCAAGTGTCTGTGCCATAGTCTTATTTCAGTCCTAGTTTTCTAAGTCGCTGGCGGGGAAAAGGCGAACATCCGTATCGGCAAAGCTGAACGAGACATTGGCATCGAGAGCCAACTCGACATCGCCCGGCAAAACCGCCAGAAGCGGCGACCCATCTGCCTGCCGGATACTAATTACGGTCTCCGGTCCCATGCGTTCGACCAGCGTCACCGTTCCGCTGACCTGATGCGGCCCGGGATTAAGTGTCAGCGCCTGGGGGCGCACGCCAAGCAACGCCTTACCGGGCCCTGAGACGCGACCGGATGGAACGACAAGATGTTCGAAGCCCGGTTGGGCGAGACGTACTTTGCCGTCTTCGACAGATGTCACATCCACCTTCAACAGGTTCATTCTGGGGGAGCCGATGAACCCTGCGACAAAGGCGTTACAGGGATTGCGATATAGCTCCATTGGCGCGCCGACTTGCTGCACGACACCGCCCTTGAGCACGACAATCTTGTCGGCCAGCGTCATCGCTTCGACCTGATCGTGCGTGACGTAGATCATCGTCGCGGCAAGGTCGCGATGCAGTTTGGCGATCTCCGTGCGCGTCTCCATGCGCAGCGCGGCATCCAGGTTCGAGAGCGGCTCATCGAACAGGAAGATCGAGGGCTCCCGGACAATGGCGCGACCGATGGCGACGCGCTGCCTTTGCCCGCCTGAAAGCTGACTTGGCTTGCGGTCCAACAGGTGTTCCAGCTTCAGAATGGTCGCCGCCTGCAGGACGCTCTTATCGATTTCCGCCTTGGGCGTCTTCCGCAGAGAAAGACTGAAGCCCATATTTTCGGCCACGGTCAGGTGCGGGTAAAGCGCATATGACTGGAAAACCATGGCAATGCCGCGGTCACGCGACGGCACGTCATTGCTGACCTTGCCGTCAATTTCCAGCGTGCCACCGGAGATTTCCTCCAACCCGGCAATCAGGCGCAGGAGCGTAGATTTACCGCACCCAGAGGGGCCCACGAACACCACGAACTCGCCATCCTCGATGTCGAGTTCCACGCCCTTAATAACCTCGACGCCGCCGAAGTCTTTTTTCACGCCGCTCAGTTTCAATTGAGCCATAAGTTCTCTCCTCTCGCGCAGAGGCGGCCTGCATCATCTGCAGGCCGCAGCGCCTACGCGGCTATGTCTCAGGCAGGAACCGAGACGTCTTCGGTTTCAGGCGTCAGCCGCTCACCTTCGAGACCGCGCAGATAAGCGCCGTTGTCGAGCAGCTTGCGGCGTAGGGCGTGGATATCGACTTCGGACGGCAGGATATCCTGCGTCACCGCAATGCCAGCAGCGCGCCCAGCAGCTTCACCCATGGCCATGCAGGTCGCCATCACCCGGATCGCTCCCATTGCCTCGTGCGTGGCCGAAATCGATCGGCCAGCAACAATCAGGTTTTCGATATGAGCCGGCAGAAGCGAGCGGTAGGGAATGTCGTAGCAATCGCCGCACCAGATCAGTGTGCATCCCTCGTCGCCAGGGCGATGGATATCGATCGGGTAGGATGCAACCGCGATGGCGTCCTCAAAGTGCCGGCACCCCAAGACGTCCTGCTCGTTCATCGTGTAGCGGCCGACAATGCGGCGAGTTTCACGGATGCCCAGGAATGGCGCTGTCTTGGTGAAATGGGCGTCCTCAAAGCCGGGGACATAGTTGACCAGGTACTCAACGATGTCGTCGATCTGACGCCGCGCGACAATTTCACCATTGGTCAAGGAGCGAGCATCGGTACCATCGGTACCGGTAACCCGTGTCATGTTGATCCATACCTCGCCCTTCTTCAGGCCGGTGATGATGATCGTCCGCTCGTTGGGAATCTCAAGATTGCGTTCGGTCCGCGCCTTGGCGATCAGCTCGCGCAGGCCGACGACGATGAACTGGTTGTTCTGGCCGAAATACTCCGCAGGAATGAAGTCGGTCAGATAGGTGCGCTTCTCGACAGCGATCGAGGTCCGCAGCTTTTCAGTGTCAACATTGGACAGGCAGAACATCAAAGTTGGTGGCTGCATGCCGCCGTGCTCGTTGCCTTTTTCAGTTGCAACGCCGGCTCGATAGGCGACATCGGCATCGCCGGTGCAGTCGATCACCACCTTGGCGATAACGACATTGCGGCCGCTCTTGCTCTCGGTGATTACCCCGCGAATGGCAGAGCCATCATCGCTCATGATAACCCCGGCCACGAAGGTGTAGAAAACCACGTCGACACCGGCCTCAGTGAGCATTTCAAGACCGACTGTCTTGACGGCCTCGGGCTCCACCAATGTGATGCCCATATGCAACGGGCAGGGACGATGTTCGGAAGCAGCGTCGCGAACCTTCAAGCGATCAATAAACTTCTGCGGCAGGCCATAGATGACCTGATTGCCCTTCTGGCCCAGAAAGCCCAGCACCGGCAGCCCGATCGTCATGTTGCCGCCGACAAAACTGCGGCTTTCGAGCAACCCAACCTTGAGACCATCTTCGGCCGCAGCCAGCGCCGCCGTCAGCCCTGCCGGGCCACCTCCAACAACAAGGACATCATATTCAGCGCTGACTTCGAGTTCGCGCGCCGGTTCGGTAAAGGTCAGAGGGGTGTCCATGACATGGATCCTGGGTACATGAGCTTAAGAAGGGGGTGGAGGCGAGGTGGTGAGGGACGGCCAGCGCCGCCCCTCACGGGCATGGTTACGCTGGCAGCAACGGCTGAATGCGCGCCTGCATGGAAGCGACTGCGTCCTGCGGCGACTTGCGGCCCAGCACTGCGAGCTGGACTTCCTCGATAAAAATCTGCTGGGCACGAGCAGCTTCGGCGAAGGGCGGGAACGCGCCGCGCGCATTGGCCAGAACCTGAGACTCGATCTCGGCAAGAGCATTCTTGGCGGTCAGTTCGGGCTCAAGGAACGTCGAAACGCGGGCCGGGCCGTTGCCGTTGAGCGCCATGCCCAGTGTGTTCTTCTTGGATGAGACTTCCTTGATGAACTGCCAGGCGAGGTCCTTGTCGACAGCATTGGCAGGAATGGTCATCGCCCAGGCTTCCACCACAGCGGACATTTCGACCTTGCCCTTGAGCGTTTCGGAGATCGGGAAGCCGATGGCTTTGATCTTGCCTGCGTAATTAGAGACCGCAGGGTCATTGAGCTGAGCTGCGCGGGCAAACGGCAGCACGGAGAATGCCGCGCGACCCTGCTGCATCCATGTCAGGAGCTCTTCGCCTTTGTTCGTCGCATAGGAACGAGGCAATGCCCCCTTCTGGAACATGTCGGCCATCACAGTCAGAGCAGTCTGCATTGCGGCCGGATCGGGCAACAACTCGAAGTCGCCATTGATGAAATCACCGCCAAAGGCGCGTGCAAACATTACCGGGAACACGGCCAGATCCGAAGCCAGGATCATGCCGGTGGCCTTGCCATGCTCGCTGATGGCGATCGTCTGTGCGACCAGTTCCTCAAGCGTCGTCGGGGGAGCGTCAAAACCAGCTTCGGCCAGCAATTCCTCGTTGTAGAACAGGCCCTGCGTCGCCGTGCGGACCGGGATGCCGATGAGACGGCCATCGATAGTCATGCCGCGCACCAGACCGGCGGCGATATCGTCAAACGCCTCGATCGGGTCCTTGTCCTGGTATTCCTGCAGTGATTCGAACAGCTTGGCATTGTCGCTGGTGGGTCGATTGTCGACCATGTAGCCGACCGAAAAATCGGTCTGCGCCAGGCTGGCTTCACGGAAGAGACGATCCATCAGAGGATTGGAGTCGAGCGTAGTGAACACCACATCGGTATCGTGCTCCTGCTTCCAGGCGGCCAGCAGGTCCTTGTCACCCTCGCCCAGCGAGGTCTGGTGCACCCGGTGGCTCAGCACCTGCAGGGTCTTGGATTGGGCAAAGCTGGGCCCGGCTGCCATCAGGGCGATACCGCCGGCCACTGTTCCCAGGAAATGACGCCGAGTGATACGGAATGTGTTGGATTCAGACATAGTTTCCTCCCATTGAAGTTTTGACTTCAGTTCAGCCCGACTTGCGTCGGGTATTGGATCAGCCCTTCGTCGCTCCGGCCGTTAGCCCCGCAACCAGGTAGCGGTTCATCAGCATGACGAAGATCAGGACGGGCAGCAGCTGGATGGTCGAAGCGGCAAACAGCACACCCCAATCCACCCCTTCGATCGAACCGATCATCTCGGAAATCACCAGCGGCGCAGTCTTGGCCTTGGTGCTGGTAAAGATGAAGGCGAAGAGAAATTCGTTCCAGGCGAACACCACCACGAACACCGCAACGGCAATGATGCCTGGCGCCGCGAGAGGCATAATGATCCGCCAAAGAACCACCGGCAGGGTCGCACCATCCATGGACGCCGCCTCATCCAGTTCGCGTGGAATCTGGTCGATAAACGTCCGCATCAGTACGGTACCGAGCGAGACAAAGAAGGTGGCGTAGAGCACTGACAGAATAAAGTGCGTGTCGGCCAAACCCAGATTGTTCACAATCGGGAACAGTGGCAGCGTGACAACGATCGGCGGGATCAGCCGGATCGCAATCAGCGACAGCAGTGACGCCCCAAGCCAGCGGCTGGAGTAACGCGAGTAGACATAGCCCGCGCACGTCGACGCCATTACCGCCAGCGCAGCAGCGCCAATGGTGACAATCGTCGAGTTCAGCAGCCCGTGGAAGAACACCGCCCACCGCTGCCACAAAGTGATGTAGTGGTCGAAAGTCGGCGCAAAGAACCACTGCGGCGGGACAGCAAAGATCTCGCGTCCCGGCTTGAACGACGACGTGATGATAAACACGATCGGGAACAGCGACCACACCAGCAGCAACAGCACTGCAAGGGTCTTGCCCGCGTTGACGAGTATACGCTCAACCCGCATTTCGCACCTGACGACGAAGGAGGTAAATGTAGCCCGACGCCAACAGCATCGAGACGATGACCATGATCCAGGCGGTTGCGGCCGCAGGACCAAATGCGCTGAAGGTAAAGGCTTCTTGGTAGAGATAGACCGCGACCACCTCGGTGGTCCGTGCCGGTCCGCCGCCGGTCAGCAACCAGACCTCGGAAAACAGCCGGAAAGCGAAGATGTAGCGGAACAGCAGCGCCACCAATATGGCTGGGCCGAGCAGAGGCATCGTGACCCGGTAGAAACTCTGCAGCGGGGTGGCGCCATCAATGCGAGCGGCTTCATAGAGATCCGATGGCAAAGCCAGACGCGCGGCGTAGATGATGACGAAGGTGAAAGGCAGATGCATCCAGATGGTCAGGATGGCGATCATGATCATCGCGTGCGACGGCTCATAGGACCACTCCAGCAGCGGCAAGTGAAGCGCTGCCAGGAGGTTGGAAACCGGTCCAACATCAGGATCGAACAGAAACCGCCACATGGCGACGCCAACAACTTCTGACACAGCGTAAGGCGCCAGGACCGCCACAAAGAGAATGCGCCGAAACCACAGACCGGAGTTGAACAGCAGCGCCATGCCGAGGGCGATCAGCATCTCAAGATGCACAGCTACGACAACCAGAACCACAGTGTTCCACAAAGCACTGTGGAAGCCTGGATCAGTCAGCACCTGAACATAATTGCCCCACCCTACGAAGCTGGCGCTTTGCCCGAACGTAGACGTGTGGAAGCTCAGCCAGATCACGTAGACGGACGGGATAACGATCACGCTGAGCAGCAGCAGTTGTACCGGTGCGAGCAGCGGCACCATCTGCCATATTCTAGAAGTCTTCATTCTTTCCTCCGACCGCACAGCCTAGGCAATGCGGCAAACTCTTTGCTGCCCGCTAGGCAAGGCGCGCCACAGAACTGCGCAACTGAAGGGATGCATCCAGCACGATGTCCTCACGCGCTTCGGGAGAGCCATTAATCCGGGACATCAAACGCCCCCATGCCCGGTCGGCGATCTGTTCCAACGGCTGACGCACGGCAGTGAGAGGGACTTTGCGAGCCGTCATCCAGGTGTAATCGTCGAACCCAACCAGGGAGATCGCATCCGGTATTTCGAGCCCCCTCCGGGCCAGTGCGGAAAGCGTCGCCAAGGTCGTAACGTTGGTCATCGCCACAATTGCTGTTGGGTGTGCATTCGCGCCGAGCCATTCGCTCAGGATTTCAGCGCCAGATTCGTGACTAAGGCCAACTTCGACGACGCGCGGCGCGGGCACACCTTGTGACGCACAGCAGTCCGTCACACCACGAATACGATCATGGATCGGGCGGAAGGCACTGACCGAAGACGCGATTGCTATGGAGCGATGCCCACAATCGATCAAATGCTGCGCCGCGCTCCAGCCGGCTGCATGGTTATTGACTGTAACAGTGTCGACCACCAAGTCGCTCTGACCCACACGGTCAACGAGGACGATGGGCAAGCCCCCTACTTCCCCGCTCAAAAGGCGAGGAACGGCGTTGGTAGCGGGGATCGCTATGATCCCCGATGGGCGCCAGCCCATCAGCGCATCAAGACGAGCCGTTTCGATGCCCTGATCGTCCTGCGACGATACAACGATGACCTGGTAGTGCGCCTCTGCAGCAAGCTGCTCGATGCGCGATACAAGCGAAGTAAAGAACGTATCGTTGAAGTTAGGAACAAGCACACCAACAACCTGCGCTCTTCCGGACTTGAGCTGCGAGGCCGCGCGGTCAACTTGATATGACAGCGCATGCGCCGCCTCTTGCACGCGCGCACGAAGCTCTTCGGTAACAAGTTTTCGCCCCGAGAACACATTCGACACGGTCGCAATAGAGACACCTGCTCTTTCAGCAACCTCCCTGATTGTAACTTTGGTCATGCAGACTCGCAGTTAAACGTTTATCTATCGTGTTAAACGTTTATCTCTTGGAAAATCGGCTGTCAAGCCAGCCGGTCGGCTATGAGCCTAGGTGTAAAAATCTATGGACACCTATTCGGGCAGGCTGAAGTTCTGCCATACCTAGGGTGGCGCACCTGTTTTCATGCCCCCGCACCGGCTTGAGAGAGACAGGCCCTCCGGGAGGTCACAAAAGTTCTGCGAAAGAATAATCGGGTATGGCGAGTGGCTTCGCGCCGGCTCAGTTCCTCCCAGCACCGTCTCGCTAACTAGCCAGGCCTCGCACCTTTACAGATCAAAAAATGGTAGACCGGCATGGAAAGATGGGGCGCCACAGCACTTGAAGTGCCGGCTAATAAATTTCGCCATCCACACAGGAGTAGTTACCTGAGCCTCTAGACAACGACCTGACCGACAGAAGGGGATCGTCCTTCTAACAGATCCAGCACACAGCGGGCCGATATGAGATTGGTTCGCGCGAGCGCCTCGCGGCTACTCCCCGCGATGTGGGGTGTGGCGACCACGCGGGGATGGCGGACGAGAGCTAGTGTTTGAGGATCATCGCCTGTCTCGCCGGCAAAGACATCTAAGCCAGCGCCCCAGATGCGGCCATTGTCGAGGGCCTGGAGCAACGCCTGTTCGTCAACGAGCCCACCGCGGGCAGTGTTCACCAGAATAGCAGTTGGCTTCATGATCTGTAGCTGGGGTGCACCGATCAAATTGCGCGTTTCGGCGCTGACCGGCACATGCAAACTGATGATGTCGGCTTGCGTAAGCAAGGCGTCAAGGGAAACCGCTTCGACCCCAAGGTGATGCCCAGCCTCCGCATCAAGAAACGGATCATACGCGAGAATACGCACACCAAAGCCGCCCAAACGTTGCGCGACGAGTCGACCGATCCGCCCGAATCCGACAAGACCCACAATCTTACCGGTGAGTTCCAATCCGGGCAAAGCCCGCCAGTCGCCCTCGGCCATGCGTGCCTGACTTTGTGGTACCCGCGCGCCCACCGACAGCATCATAGCTATGGCATGATCGGCGACCGCGGGTTCATTGCCACCGGGTGAGATGGTGACGATCTTCCCCAATTCGCCTGCCGCCGCCACATCGACCAGATCATAGCCAACGCCGCGACGTGCGATCACCTTTAATCGCTGCGATAGAGCCAGAACCGAACGGGAGACGCGTGCCGCGCCCACGATCCAGGCATCCGTGTCGGCCAAAAAAGGCGCGAGTGCGGCTTCGTCGAGATGCCCGTCAGACTGATCATAGCGCAGACCGGCACGCTCCACGGCGCAACGGTGAGCCTCAAGCCAGGCCACCGCCGCGTCATCGAAGAACCGGGTGGTGACCAAAACACGCCACTTGGCTGACATTGGTTTTTCCTTTCTTACGACATGAAGCCGCGCAATTGCAGCGTCTCGTCCACCCAGCTGCGGTCAAAACTGCCATCGGCGATGGCTTTGAAAATGCCACGTTCCATTGCGTTGTGACGCTGCGCGTCGGCCAGCACGGCCTCCGCCTGATCGATCGGGATGGCGAGCACACCATCAGCATCACCCACAATGATGCTGCCCGCCTCCACTACGGCCTGCCCAACGACCACCGGAACGTTGATTTCACCCGGACCGTCTTTGTACGGGCCGCGATGGCTAACTCCACGGGCGTACACCGGAAGGCTGCCGTTACGGACCGCGTCGAGATCGCGAATTGCACCGTCGATGACAAAGCCAGCCACCCCGCGCTTTTCGGCGTAGCGCAACATGATCTCGCCGATGATCGCATTGGTAAGGTCCCCGCCCGCCTCAACGACGACAACGTCACCGGGCCGGGCCATATCGAGTGCCTTGTGCACCATTAGATTATCGCCAGGCCGGGTGCGCACGGTAAGCGCAGTGCCACACAGCACTGTTCCATCGTGAAATGGGCGCAAATCCGCGCCGCCAGCAAAAAGCCGGTGCATATTGTCGCTAATGTTGGCCACGGGGATCGCTCGGAAGCCATCCAGCAGTGCGACAGGTGCTGGGGGAGCCATAGGCAGGATGCGCAGTGCCATAGTCATGGATCAGCCCTTCACTGCAGTTGTTGCTTCAAGATCATTGAGCGCAGCGACGAACTTATCGACGACCTGATCAACTTCACTTTCGGTTATGACCAGCGGAGGCGACATGACGATCGCATCGTTCGGGCACGCCCGGATGATCAGGCCGTGCTTCTGGCAGAGGCCGACCATGGTTGGGCCGACCTTGCGGGACGGCTCGAAGTTCTTGTGGCTGTCCTTGTCGGCAACAATCTCAAAGCCGGCGAGAAGGCCAGCGCCGCGCACCTGACCAACCAGGGGATGACTGCCAACGCGCGCGTTGAGCTGCTCGAACAGATGAGACCCCACTGTGCGGACATGAGAAATAATATCGATCTCATCATAGATCCGTAGGGTCTCAAGCGCGACCGCAGCTGGCACTGGATGGCCGGAATAGGTGAAGCCGTGCCCGAGAACGCCAATGCGATGCGCCTCGCTGGCAATGCCATCGACAACCTCCTGGGAGATCATGAGCGCGCTGAGCGGCAAATATCCGGAAGTAAGCGCCTTGGCGCAGGTCAACAGATCAGGCTGGATGCCCATCGTTGTCGACCCCCAGTGATTGCCGGTTCGGCCAAAGCCACAGATGACCTCGTCTGCAACGACGAGCACGTCATACTTGCGCAGCACCGCCTGCATTTTCTCGTAGTAGGTGCGCGGGGGCACAATCAGCCCACCACCGCCCAGAATAGGCTCCATGAACATGGCGGCCACAGTATCCGGGCCAGCCGTGAGGATCGCGTTTTCCAGCTCCTGTGCACATCGGGTCGCGTAGTCTTCCTCACTCTCGCCGGGTAGACCGGCGTGATAGAAGTCCGGCGTCTGCACATGCAGGTAGCGGTCGTTCAACGGCACGTCGAAGGAGGTATGGTTGATCACCTGACCGGTTACAGATGTGGTCGCCAGGGTAATGCCATGATAGCCGCGATGACGGCCGATGATCTTCTTCTTGCCAGGCTTGCCGCGAGCGTTGTTGTAGTACCAGATCAGCTTGATCGCAGTGTCATTGGCCTCCGAACCCGAATTCGCGAAGAACACCTTGCCCATTGGCACGGGGGCCATGGCGAGAAGCCTTTCCGCGAGTTCAATCATCGGCACGTGAGATTTGCCGGTAAAACCATGATAATATGGCAGTGACACCATCTGGTCATAGGCAGCTTTGGCCAGGCGTCCTTCGCTGAAGCCTAGAGAGGCGCACCACAGCCCCGCCATTGCGTCGATATAGCTCCGCCCCTCGCTGTCCCAGACTCGAATGCCTTCGCCACGCTCCATGATGAGCGGTTCCACTTCGGTGAGCGGATCGGAATAGGGATGAAGAACAGCAGCTTTGGCGCGGCTGGCGAGAGAGTTCAACGTGCTGGACATAGGGTTCTCCAAGACAAGCGGCACCGTCCTCATGGAAGACCATGAGCTGGGCCGATCAATGATGCGATTGTGCTAGGCGGCTACCAGGTGCCGCTATTCGATTGGGACGCCCAGGGTTCCCGCGGCGCCAGCCGCTCACCCTGCTGCAGAAGTTCTATCGAGACACCGTCGGGGGTGCGGACGAAGGCCATATAGCCATCGCGTGGCGGTCGATTGATGGTGTAGCCCATCTCCGTCAGATGCTGACTGATGGCATAGACATCCTCAACCCAGAAGGCGAGGTGCCCAAAATTGCGCCCACTCGGGTAATCCTGCGGATCCCAGTTATAGGTCAGCTCGATCTGGACCGAGGTGTCACCCGGCGTATTGACGAAAATATTGGTGTAGCGGCCTGCTTCGACTTCCTGACGACGAGTTTCAACCAGACCAAGTCCCTCGCAGAAAAAGCGCAGGCTCTCCTCGACATTGGAGATGCGCAGCATCGCATGCCAGTACTTCATGGCGTTCATTCCTAATGCATTTTGGAAAGGTGCCCGGACACATCGTCCGGGCACTGACGGATCAAACCTGGTGGGCTTTGGCCAGTGACCAGTATGGATACCCAGACTTGAGGTCGTATCCGAGATCAACGCGTGGATTACGCGCTACGATCGCAGAAAGGGTGACAAGCCCCATCATCGGCATGTCGGTGAGCACCCGACGCTCCGCTTCGCCAATCAGTGCAACCTGCGTATCGAAATCAGCCTCTTCGAGGACTTTGTCGATGAGATCGTCGACACCCGGGATCGCGACCCCATAGTGCGAATAGTTCACTCCACCGTCGCCGCTCGCCTTAACCACGGACCCCGATACCAGATGACTGACAAACGGATGCGTCGGCACCGGCGGAAGGCTGGTGATGTAAATGGTCAGCGCGTTCATGTCCTTGTTGTTCTGCGCATGCATCGTTGCGTGATCGATGATGCTCAGATCTAGGGTGATATTGGCAGCGCGCAGCTGCTCCTGAATCATCAGCATGATCGCGGCGTAATCCTCGCGCTGGCTGGTGTAGCAGGGGATGGTGATGCCATCGGGGAAACCGGCTTCGGCCAAAAGGGCGTTGGCACGCGCGGGATCGTAATCGTAGCGCAGATCTTCTGGCAGATCGTCGCGCTGCACGGCACCGGGGAATGATGGCGCCGTGATGCCGAGCATTGGCGTTGCGATACCCTGATAGGCCTCCGCGATTTGGGCATTGTTGATGGCATAGCGGAACGCCCGCCGCACCCGCACGTCATCGAGTGGCGCCCGTGTCAGATTGAGGAACAGGAACACCGATGCGCCTGGCTCGGTGGTATCAAACTGGGTGTTTGGATCGCGCTGTAGCATAGTTCCGACCCAGCCCGGGGCCCGAACGCCTTCCATCATATCGACCTGGCCCGAAGCAAAGGCCAGGGTGCGTGCTGTCGTGTCAGCAATGAACCGGACGTGCAGGCGCTCGTTGGCAGCAGGCTCACCAAAATAGTCCGGGTTCCTGACCAGGATCACGCCGTCTGCCTCGCTAACGCTTTCGAGCTGGTAAGGACCAGTGCCAATCGGATCGAGGTTCACGCCATCGCCCTTTTCTTCAGTGGCTTTGCGCGACAAGATTACGCCGGTGTGCTTGGAGAGAATGGCGTTGAACAGCGGATCGGGACGCTTCAGCGTGAAGACCACGGTGTAGTCATCAGGCGCTTCAACCGTAGAGATGATCGAGAACATCACTTTGTCTGGCGTCAGAATTTGTGGATCGAGAATGCGATCGTAGGTGAACAGCACATCGTCTGCGGTAAGCTCGCCATAGCCTTTATGGAACTGAACCCCTTTACGCAGGCGGTATGTCCAAGTCAGCCCATCAGCGCTGCTCTCGTAGCTTTCCGCCAGCAACGGCAGGAAGTCGTCTGGCTTCAACGAGAAGGAGCCGTCAGCCGGAGCGATCAGCGTCGAAAACAGATGAATAATGGCCCAAGAGTCGCCTGTAGTTCCGCCCGGGCGATAGGGATCAAGGGTTGTTGGCGCACGCGCTGCAGTCGCGATGACAACAGTCCCCCCTTCCTGCGCCAGAACTTTATAGGGCGCCAGGCCGAAACTGGTGGCAAAGCCAGCGGCGGACGCCATCAACAAAAACTCGCGACGTGAAGTACGCATTCAGATCCTCCCAATGATCCCTGCCCCATGTGCGGATCGACACCCTCAAACTTCGCCGACCCGCAAGGCCTGACCTCAAGAAATCACATTTATAGCGGCGTGGCTAGTTAGTTTGTAAAAATGCCGAACTAACATAATCAGAGGTATGGATATCGATTTTTAGTCGACATAACAGTCGGATACGCACAAAATGCGACTGCTCACACACCCGTTGATCAAAACATTTTTCCGGAAATCTGCACTCTCAATCATGCAGTCGCGAATTCGAGTTCAGCGACAGCTCGGCGCTGAGTTCCACCCGAACTTTGAGTAACAGAAAAATAGTTCGTCAAAGTGTCGAACTAAACTGATGCAGCCAGGTATATGATATGCGACTTTCGCATATAAATTCGCTCGATGAGCAACCATGAGCGCGTGGACGCCTCTCGCGAACCCGCTGTAGACAATGATGGAGATAGGCTTGCGGCGACGCGCGACCCATGATCGACCGGCAACCGGCACGACACCAGACGCTAAACTCACGCTAACCGATAGCGCCAGGGCGGTATTGCGCACACTCGCCGAACAAGGGTCGGTCACTCGACCGCAATTGGGTGCCCTCCTCGCACTGTCCAAGCCAACGATGTCGGCCGCAGTGTCGGAGCTCGACAACTTGGGTTTGCTGGCTGAAAAAGGGATCCATAAAGGCGCGACCGGCCGATCGGCTCAGATCTACGGCCTTGGACCTGGCGCAGGCTACGTCATTGGTGTCGATATTGGCGCGACGCAGATCCGCGCTCTTGCCTACGGCCTGGACGATGAACGACTGGGGGCCGCCACCAAGACCAAGCTCGCGGCGGACAAATCGTCGACGGATGGACTTATCGAGGTCATCGATGAGGTGACCAGCCTCGTGGCCGCCAGCTCGGGTCGCCGGGCTCGCCCGCTGGGGGCAATCGCAGTCGCCGTTCCGTTGAGCGTCTCAGAACGACGGCTAAAAGAAGACGCCCTGCCTCTGCAGGATATGCTTGCAACGCTGCGCAAACGATTTCGCGCACCGGTGATCGTCGAGAACAATGTGAACTGCGCCGCCATAGCCGAGCATCGTTTTGGCGCAGCTCGGGACATCGACGTACTGGCCTATCTTCAGGTGGGCGTTCGCATCGGTCTCGGGCTGATCATCGACGGCAAACTATTTCGCGGTGCCAACGGCTTTGCTGGCGAGGTGGGGCGCATTCCTTTCCCTTGGTCTGAAACCGAAGTGCCGACACGCGAAGCGCTGGAACACTTCCTTGGCGCCAACGCCTTCATGGAGCGGGTTAAAGAAGGTTGGTCGGGCGAAGACGGCGAGGTGCCCGCCGGCGCCCGCGAGTTGTTCGAACTGGCAGCGGAGGGTTCAGCGACAGCTCAAGCCTGGGTCGACCGGCATGCTCGCGATATTGGCCGGCTGGTAGCAGCCTGTATCGGCATGTTTGACCCGGGTCGCATGGTGCTCGGCGGCGGTGTTGGGCAAAATCCGATGCTGATCGGCGAAGTCAGCAAAGTTGTACAGGAGCTGACCTGGAACACCGAGATTGCAGTGGGCACCCTGGGCGACGATGCTACAGCGCTGGGCGCAATGCGCATCGCCAGTCAGTTTGGCTTGGCCCAACTGACTGGCGACCCCAGCGGCGCAATTCTCTTGCCGCCGACGCCCCGGCAGCGCCGTAGCGCGTGACCTTAACGGGTCACGCGACCCTCCACAGGATAAGCCGGATCAATGTAGCCCGGGGTGGAATCGTGGCCGGCTGGAACCATGGCGCTGAGAGTTTCTTCGTCCTGAGCGCTGTAGTCGTAATTCAGTGCCTCAACATAGCCCTGCCATTGCTGCAGCGTACGCGGCCCGGCAATAACAGAGGACACCGACTTGTTAGCCAGAACCCATTGCGTCGCCAGAGTGACTGAGTTGGTCTTACGCGTCGCCGCATAGGCTGCCACCTTCTCCGCTATGGCGAGGGATTCTTCTCGCCACTCCGTAGCCAACATACGTGCATCCTTGCGACCGGCGCGGCTATCTGGATCGGGCTCCTGACCCGCCCGATACTTACCGGTGAGCACGCCACGGGCCAGCGGGCTATAGGGCACCAGCCCAATGCCATAATGCAGAGCAAGCGGGATCAGATCGTATTCGGCGGTGCGGTTAAGCATGTTGTATTGCGGCTGGAACATGACCGGACGATCAATCCCCAGATCGTCGCACATCTGACTGACGATGGCCGCGCGCCATGGGCGGAAGTTCGACATACCGAAATAGCGAACCTTGCCGTCTCGGATCAGGCTTGCAACTGCCAGCATGGTCTCTTCAAGGGGCACATCGCGATCTTCACGATGCAGGCACAAGACGTCCAGATAGTCGGTGTCGAGCCTCTTCAAACAAGCTTCAGTGCCTTCCAAAACCCAGTGGCGCGACAGGCCGCGTGAGTTGGGATTGGTACCAGTGGCGTTGCCCATCTTCGAGCACAGAACCCAATCGCCACGATCTGCCTTGATGGCCTTACCGGTGATCTGCTCGGCCGCACCGCCGTTGTAGACGTCAGCACTGTCAATGAAATTCACACCACCATCCTTGGCGGCAGCGATGATTTCGATGGCATCCTTTTCGTTGGTCTGATTGCCGAACATCATTGTGCCCAGGCACAGCTCCGAAACGCGCAAACCACTGCGCCCTAATTGACGATAGTCCATACGATTGCTCCTCTTCGTAGACGCGAGCTATTGCGCCCGCACTGGAATGCTGCGGCGCGTCATAGCGGCAGCATCGAACTCGAGCCCCAGGCCTGGGGCTGTGGGCAAAATGAAGTGACCATCCACTGGTCGGGACGGATTGCGGAAAACTGAATCGGCGCGCTCCCAGCCGTCACACAACTCTACGGGTTTGGAGCGCAGCATGATGGTGGACAGCATGTGCAGATTGGCCATGTGACCGATGGTGGGCTGGGTCTGGTGGGGCGCCAGTTCCACCCCGTGAGCAGCAGCAATGGCCTGGCATTGCATGAGACCGGATATTCCACCCATCTTGATGATGTCCGGCTGCACCATGCGCACGCCAGCTTCGATCAGATCTTTCACGCCCTGTAGCGTATAGGTCTGCTCACCCGCCGACACGGTAATATCGAGGCGCCGGGCCAGCTCGCCGGTGGCCGCAACATTGTAGTGCTGCAGCGGCTCCTCGAACCAGATGTAGCCTAGATCCTCAAGCTCACGCCCGACGCGAATTGCTGCGCCGAGCGAATAGCCATTGTTGGCGTCAAACGCCAAGGGGAAGTCATCCCCCAGCGCCTTGCGCACGGCCCGTGCCTTGGCGATATCGCCAGCAACATCGAGATCCTGCTTGGTGCGATCCCCATCGCGGCGCAGCTTGAGGGCTGCAGGGCGCTCAGTCTCGACGCGTTGCATGGCCGTCTTTACCAGCCAATCAACCGTGTTTGCCGCCCCGCCACCCATGGACGAATAGCAAGGCAACCGACCCTGCCAGGCACCGCCCAAAAGCTTGTAGACCGGCAAATCCAGCAACTTGCCCTTGAGATCCCACATGGCAATATCAAGCGCGGCAATCGCCCCCGTCACCACGCCCTCGGGGCCAAGCTTCATACATTTGTGCAACAATCGATCGAGCAGCACCGCCTGGTCCAGCACATCTTGCCCAACCAGATCGCGCGCCATGTCATTGGCAATTACGATGAGCGATGCCAACCCGCCCTGCATGGGCGACGTTTCACCCAGGCCGAACAGTCCGTCCTCCCCCTCCACCCGCACGAAAGCGCTACGGAAGCCCTGCCCCGGCTCGGCCCACTCCAATTGAAAGGTCTCTATCTTGGTGATTTTCATGTTGGGCACTCAGGACGAAAGCGGGATCGGATTGGGCACCGCAAAGTGGCATGCAGCCTGGTGGGCATCACCAATGGAGCGCAGCGGCGGCCGCTCGACGCGACAAATATCCTGCGCCAGGGGGCATCGGGTGTGAAAATGACAACCCGGCGGAATGCGCCGTGGGCTGGGCACATCGCCCTTGAGCACAATGCGCTGGGTTTTGCGATGCGGATCAGGTTGCGGCGCAGCCGACAGCAGGGCCTGAGTATAGGGGTGATGCGGTGTATCGTAGATGGCGCGCTTCGGACCGATTTCGACAACGCGGCCTAAATACATGACCATGACCCGGTCGGCGAAGTGGCGGACCACCGCCAGGTCATGCGCCACGAAGAAATAGGAAAAGCCACGCTCTTCCTGCAGGTCTTGCAACAGATTGACGATCTGCGCCTGCACCGACACATCCAGGGCCGACACTGGCTCGTCGGCCACGATGAAGGATGGATTAAGGGCAATGGCGCGGGCAATCCCGATGCGCTGACGCTGCCCGCCAGAAAACTGACGCGGAAACTTGTCCATGATGGCAGACGACAATCCCACTTGTTCAAGCAAAGTCGCGACCTTGTCGCGGCGTTGGGTGCGGTTCAGCGATGGCTCGAAGACCTCGAATGGTTCGCCAACAATCTCGCCGACGCGACGTCGGGGACTGAGCGAACCATAGGGGTCCTGAAAGATGATTTGCGCGTTTGCACGCACCGCCCGCATGTCGCGACGCGATAGCTCGGTGACGTTAACGCCATCCAGATGGACGGTCCCACTGGTAGGCTCAATGAGGCGCAACAACAAACGCCCCAAGGTCGACTTGCCGCAGCCACTTTCACCGACCACCGCGAGCGTTTCACCCCGCGCAATCTCGAACGAGACGTCGTCAACGGCCCGGACGCCGGGATCGCTTTTCCCGAACAGGCGGCCAGCTGAACTGAAGGTTTTTCCGAGACCTTCGGCTCGCAACAGGGTCTCGGCCATTACTGCACCTCCATCTCGGTCGTCCTCACTGGCGCCGTGACCCAGCAGGCGGCTCCGTGGCCAGCGCCGTGGTCGAACATCGGTGGCATGTCCACTGCACAGCGATCGATCTTGCGCGGGCAGCGCGGCTGGAAAGGGCATCCGGCCTTGATCGATCCAGCGGGCGGAACGGATCCAGGTATCTGATAAAGCCTGCGCTCTTCGTGACCGGGGCGAACAATCGAGCGCAGCAAGCCATCAGTGTAAGGATGGGCTGGGGCGTCAAAGATTGTCGCAACAGGACCAGTTTCCACCACCCGTCCGGCATACATCACCACAACGCGATCACAGACTTCGGCAATGACGCTCAGGTCGTGAGAAATCAGCAGCACAGCGGTCCCGGTGTCCTGGCGAACCTTGTTCATCACATCCAGAACCTGGGCCTGGATGGTCACGTCCAGCGCCGTTGTTGGCTCGTCAGCGATCAGCAGGCGCGGCTCGCATGCCAGCGCCATGGCAATCATTACACGCTGGCGCATGCCACCAGAAAACTGGTGCGGATAGGCCCCCATACGGGCTTCGGCATCGGGAATGCCGACCATTTGTAGCAACTCAACGACGCGTGCCAGCCTGTCCGATCGTGACATGCGGCGGTGCAGCTTGATCGCCTCGCCGACCTGATCGCCAATTGTCATGACCGGATTGAGCGAACTCATCGGCTCCTGAAAGATCATTGAAATCTTGCTGCCGCGGATTTCCGGCATGACGTCGCGTGGAAGTTGCAAAAGATCGACCCCTTCGAACTCAATGCGACCGCGCGCGATAAGACCTGGAGGTTCGGGGATCAGCCGCAACACGGCCAGCGAAGTCAGCGATTTGCCTGATCCGGATTCCCCCACCAGGCCCACGGCCTCGCCCGCATTGACCGTAAAACTGACACCTTCAACGACGCGGGTGATCCGTCCCTTGGCGATGAAATCCACGGCCAGGTCGTCAATTTTGAGAAGCGGGCTCACGATTGCGTCTCCGGATCCAGCGCATCGCGCAGGGCATCACCCATGACATTGAACGACAGCACCACGACGGTGATAAGCAAACCAGCGCCGATGATCGGCCAGGGCGAACCAAAGATATTGCTCAGGGCGTCACGGATAATGTTGCCCCAGCTGGCGGCTGGTGGTTGCGTGCCGAGGCCAAGAAAGCTCAGCGAGGCCTCCAGGCGGATGGCCGACGCGACCCACAAGGTCAGCAACACCATGATTGGCGCGGCGATATTGGGCAGCACGTGGCGAATAATGATGCGGGGCGAACTCAACCCCACAGCGACCGCCGCCTCAACATAGGGTTCCTGAACCACCGACAAGGTTGAAGCACGGGCAACACGAGCAAAACCCGGAATGAACGCAACGGCGATAACGCCCACCACATTCCAGAAGCCACCGCCAAGGACCGAGGCAATCATGATGGCCAGCAACAACTCTGGAAAAGACAGCATGGCGTCGTTGAGCCGCGTCAAAAGACGATCAACGATGCCACCGTAGTAGCCAGCCACCACGCCGAGAATTGTACCGATCACAGCGGCAATGACGGGTGATACCAACCCCACAATCAACGAATTGCGCGAGCCGAATATCAACCGGGATAGCACGTCACGCCCGAACTGGTCGGTGCCGAGCCAATGCTCCATGGAAGGATATTGATTGATTTTGAAGACGCTCTGGGTGAGCGGATCCATCGGGGCCAGAAATGGCGCGAAAATCGCCACCAGCACCATTATCATGATGACAACGCCGGCAGCTGTCACCGCCAGATTGCCGGTGAACAGGGTCTGCAGGAAGTTGGGCGAACGGACGACAGGCACAGTCGGAACAGCCAGACTCATTTGCCAGCCCTCACGCGCGGATCGATGACGACATAGGCCAAGTCGACCAGAAGGTTGACCGAGAGTACGATGAAGGCAAACACCGCCACGCCGCCCTGAATGACGGGATAATCGCGGCGCGCGATGGCGCTGATCAACATTTCGCCAATGCCAGGCCGGTTGAATACCAGTTCGATCGCCACTGAACCGGAAAGCGTCGCCAGAAGGCTCAGGCCAATACCTGTCGCAATCGGCATCAGCGCATTGCGCAAGCCGTGACGATAGATAGCGCGAGGCTCGCGCGCTCCCTTGGCGCGCGCGGTGCGCACATAATCCTTGCCCAAAACTTCAAGCAGCGAGGTTCTGGTAAGACGAGCGACGAAAGCTGACTTCACGAATGCCAGGGTAATTGCGGGCAGCAGCAAATGGTGCAGCCGGCTCGCAAGATCAGTGCCCGCTCCGTTGATAGGCACCCAGCCGAGGTTGAGCGCGAAGACGATCAGCAACACCGCGCCCAGGTAAAAGTCAGGAACAGCGTAACCCACGAGCGAGTAGACCCGAACGGCAGCATCGGGCCATTTCCGGCGCTTGACCGCGGCCAATACGCCAAGGGGGATCCCAGCCAGAATGCCGAAGAGCATCGCCATCAGCGTCAGCTCGATCGTGTAGGGTAAGTTTCGCCCGATCATATCGACGACCAGGTTTTGACTGGTCAAAGACCGCCCAAAATCGAGCCGGACCATATCCCATAGGAAGACGAAATACTGCTGCCAGATCGGCAGATTGAGCCCCATCTGCTCTCGGAACAGCGCCAACTGTTCTTGGCTCGCATAGTCCCCCAGCGCAAGTAGAGCCGGATCACCTGGCAGCAGACGCAAGGCAACAAATACCAGGGTCAAGATCAACAAAATTGTGGGTACTGCATCCAGCACCCGCCCCAGAATTAGCCTCAGCATCTCACACCTATCCCTCCAAAGAGCCGTCGCCTTCTTAAGGAGGCATTTCGACTCTCATCGACAGCTCACCATCTATGGAGCCTTGACGCAGCAACCAAATCATAGTTTTAAGCCGATATCCAGTTAGTTCGTAAAAATTCCGAACTAACTTGTAATCGCCGAGAATTGTTGCCAGAGTACCGCGGGCCTTCACTCACGAGACCCACACTGCCAACGACGAACGCCCATGGTGGGCCGAACAGGACGACTGATGAATAACCAGCTTGTTGTTGGCATCGATATCGGAGGGACCAAGACGCATCTAATTGCGGCGAATGGCGAATCCGACCTTGCCGAACACGTGGTACGTACCGCCGAGTGGCGCGTAGCAGATGTGCAATCCAACGCAATTTCAATCCGCGATTTGGTGCAAAGCCTGTGCCGAGAGGAAACGCCTACGGCAGTGGCAGTCGGCGCGCACGGATGCGACACCGACTGGCATTGCGATCAACTGCAAGCGGCACTTGCCACAGTGCTCTCCTGCCCCGTTCGAGTCGTAAATGACTGCGAGCTCCTGATCCCAGCTGCCGGCTTTAGCGCCGGTATCGGCGTGGTATCCGGCACCGGGTCCATCGCAGTATCTCGCTCTGCTACGGGCAATATGTTGGCGGCGGGCGGATGGGGCTGGCTTTTGGGCGACGAAGGGAGCGCTCCAACTCTAGTGCGCGATGCGGCGCGCGCGGTGCGGGCTTCTATAGATCACGGCCTATCCGACGACCCGCTGATCGCCATGTTGCTGGGCGCGCTCGGCATTGATGACCCCATCAAGCTGGGCCGACGCCTCTATGAAATGGGTGATGGCGTTGTATGGGGGCAGCAAGCGCCAGTGGTGTTCGAGGCTGCAGAGGCAGGATCAAGGCTGGCCACAATGGTTGTCAGTCAGGCCGGAGAGGCCTTGGCTGAGCTAGTTACGACGCTTGTTGGCCGCGGTGCCGACGCCCGACATGTTGTTGCCGGAGGTGGCGTAATCGTCCAGCAACCGCGCCTCATGGAGGCTTTTCACACGGCCATGGCGAAAAAACATCCCTCCAGTCGGGTCACCTTGCTGGACGCCGCACCCGTCAAAGGTGCGCTCACTTTGGCGCGGCGCCTTTCCATGCCGAACGCTCACACTTGAAATCGAGGACCATCATGGAACGCGTCGGTTATCGCGCTGCAGTAAATCGCCAACCCCAAAGCCTAGCGACTTGCCTGACCAACCTTGCCAGCCTTGCGGGTGATGTGAACCTGGAGCATTTTCGTAAGGGGCCGCTAGCTCTGGTTGGCATCGGCGCCAGCTATCAAGTCGCCTTGGCCGGGGCACACTATCTTCGCCAGTCGGGTATACTTGCCCTCCCTCTCTACCCAGGCGAGTTTGAGACCAGTGATCTCAGTCTTTATGGCGGCATAATCTTGCTGTCCGCATCGGGAGAAAGCGCCGAGATTCTGGACGCAGCCACCTATGCAGCGCCTCTGCCTCGGATGGTGCTCTGTCGTGATGCCGTCAATCCGCTTGCCGAACTGTGCGATCTGGTGATTGCCGCAGAGAGCGGCGCGGACAACGGAGCCAGTTCAACCGGTTATACCGGAATGCTACTGGCAATCGGCTTGTTGACGCAGGCACTGACCAATCGGGGCATTCCGGCCGAGATCACGGCGCTTCCCGAAACAGTGGAAACCCTACTGCGCACCAATGGGCCAGCGTCGCTCCGCGCCGCCGAACGACTCGCGCTCAGCACGTCAATTGACGTGGTTGGCAACGGCGTGGGGCTGGCAACAGCCGGTGAAGGCGTGATTTTGCTGCGCGAAGCCGCGCGCATGCCCGCATTTGCCTGGGATACGCGTAACTATCTACACGGCCCGATGGAGTCACAGGACCAGAACACCGGCCTCATCGCCATCGGCACCGGCCGCGAGCCCAGCATCGCCACAGAAGCGGCTGCCTTTGGCAGCGCAGCTGTGTTGCTCGCTAACAGACAGCAGACCGACACCGCGACTTTGGTTGTACCGGTCCCGCACATGAGCGACCCAATTGCGAGGGCGATTGTCGACATTGTCGCCATTCAGATGGTCGTTGCTGAGATGCAGGATATGGCGGGCCTGACCGACACCCGCTTCCGGTATCCGCAATCGGATACAAAGCGGCGCGCGGCATCCTAGAACACGCCGCGGTGATGCAAGAGGGGTGATGCTTTGGCAGACTTGACGCTACAGACACTCCTCACGCGCCTCATCGTCTCCCTGCCGATCATTGCCGTCAGCGGCTATGTTATGGCCGTCGGCGCCCGGCTGCTAGGCGACCCCGGCCCCTCTCAGGACGGACGGCAAACACTCAACCCACTTGCCCATCTTGATGTTCTGGGCACAATTTCGATCGCAGTGTTTGGGTTGGGCTGGATACGGCCACAAATGGCGGACGCTTGCCGCATACGCGGCGGATTATGGGGCGTCGTTGCCATAATACTGGCGCCCCTTGCCTGCCTGCTGCTGCTTGCATTCGCCGCGATCAAATTATTGCCCTGGATGAGCAATGCTGCCTCGATCACCATGGCCGCTGTCCTTGCCAATGGATTAGTAGCGATGGCCCGCATGTCGGTCGGTTTCGTCATGCTCAACCTCTTACCTCTGGTCCCGCTAGTGGGTGGGCACCTGCTCTTGGCGAGCCAAGCGCGACTGCGAAGCTGGTTCGTCCGCTCGGGCTGGATATTGAGTGTTGTTGCCATCTGCATCGTGGCAACAGGGCTGCCGCATCAGATCCTAGCCCCGCATGTCGACGTCGTTTTGCGCTTTATCTCGCAAGATACGGCGAATGTGGTTCGCCAATACTAGCACGCCACCAAGCATCACTCGCGCGGCGCGTTTCCGGGCATGCCAGACCGCTCAATGAGCTCGCCAAGAACCCCGTCCGCAACCAATGATGCAATAGCCTCATCGATACTCGCCCGAAGAAAGCTATCCTGCCCGAGCAGGACCCCGGCTACGGCCATCACTGGCAGCGAGATTGGCGCGGAATCTATCTCAACGAGCTCTGCAAAGGCAGGGTGGTCATGCCTTAGCTGCCGGAAGCTCGGTCCCCACACCAGCCCAGCCGCTGCTACGCCATCAGCCACCGCCTCAAGGGTCAGTTCATCTGACGAGTATGGAAATCGCTGCCAGCGCTGCCTCGCTGGCAGATTATTGTTGTATTGCACGAAGCGGAAATCAGCGCTGGAACCAAGCGTGGCCGCGACCGGAGTTCCTGGCGCGATATCGGCAAGACGTGCCGGCGCCGATTTGGGCGCCACAAACACGTAGCCCGTTTCGTAGTAGGGTCGCGTCAGTGTCAGCCACTCGGGATAGCCAGCCGCAATCATCTTAAATCCAAGAAAGACCCGACACTCCCCCAAAAGATAGCGATAGAGCGCGATGAAATCTCCAGTTTCGTTTACGTCATCGAGTACTACCGGTCGGGCCTCTAGCAAGAGCGCGTCAGCAATCGCCTCACCAACAGCCTTGTCCAACGTCCACCCCGGATCACGGGGATCAACACAAAATTGTAGGGCATATTCGTCGCTAGGCCGACCAAACAACTCCTGGTCCGGCATATTGGGCAATTCGTTTTCCTGCGCGCCAGCCGAGGCAGCCGGCAGCATCAACAATGCAAGAGCGGTCGCTGCTAGAGCCTTCATCGCGCCAATCACCCGGTACACAAGGGAAGATTGGGGCGCCGCAGGAGGGCGCCCCATTTCGGCTTACTTTGCGTCTGGCAGGGCAAAGACCCACAGCACAGAACCCGCAACAGGGTTCTGGATTTCCGGCGTCAGCGACGCCAGCGTGTTGGCCTGACTCGAACCGCGACCAACAGCAACAGCAACGTACTGCTTGCCGTCGACTTCGTAGCTGATCGGAAAGGCATTCACGACGTTATTGGTCCGGATTTGCCACAGGATGTCACCGGTCTCGTCGTCAAATGCGTAGAAGTTTCGATCCCAACTACCACCAAACACCAAGCCGCCTGCAGTCGGCAGCAGGGCGCTGGTAATGGGCGCACGCTGGCGATAGCTCCAGCTGGTCGATCGATCGGCCAGATTGACCGCGTCGATGCGACCGATATTGCCATCGCTGCCCTCAACCGGAATGCGTGCAAAGGTTGCGCGTCCACCACCAGTATAGATCTGGCCAGCGTCGAGTGGCTGTGGCGTTGTGTTGGAGCAGAATTCCGCCAGGGGCAGGTAGAGGTTCTGAGTGCGTGGGCTGTAGGCGGTCGCGGGCCAGCCACGACCACCTGGGTCAGCCGGGCAGTTCACTGTCGTCTCGCCGATACGCGGAATGGCATCGGGATTGATGGTCTTTTCGCCGGTAACCGGATCGATTGCAGAAACGACGTTTTGCGGCACGGTTTCAACGCCCCACACCCAGTCGCCATTGTTGCGGTCGATAACCTCAACAATGCCAAGCTTGCCGGCAGTCACCAACAGCTGGCGATCTTTGCCATCGACAGGCATATCGACCAGGATACGCTCATAGATATAATCGAGATCCCAGGTATCGTTCTTGAGATGCTGATGATGCCATTTCAGCTCGCCTGTCTCGGGATCTAGAGCCAATGTCGAGTCAGTGTAGAGCGCATCATTGGTGACACCCTCCTTGGTACTGGCGGGCGACAGGCCACTCATCTCGGCAATCCATGGATAGGGCTGCCCCACACCGCTGAAGACCGTGTTGGTAGCAGGATCGTAGGTACCCGCAATCCAGACCGATGCCCCGTAGCGCGCCTCAATAGGAAGACCATTCCAGCTATCGTCACGTGCAATGGTGTTCAACCGCCAGAGCTCTTCGCCCGTATCCGGGTTATGCCCCGAAATAAAGCAACCGCCAGGCTGACCGTTACCACAGCCGGTCATGCCCTGAACGATAACGCCGTCGGCAATGACCGGGCCAGCCGAATAGCGGAACCCTTTGTTGAAGTCTGCTGGCTGCACGTCCCAGACCAGCTTGCCGGTCTTGGCGTCGAGCGCGATGATATGAACGTCTGTAGTCGCAACAATAATTTTGTCTTCATAGATGGCAATATTGCGCTTGGTTGCGCCGTTGGTACCCGTGCCCGAGTCGATGACGGATTTGGGCATGTCGCGTACATACTGCCAGAGCAGGTCGCCACTCGCGCCGTCGATCGCCTGAATCGTATCCATGTTGTTATGGATGAACAGAACGCCATCGTGGACAATCGGTGTCGTTTCAGTAGCACCTGGCGTTAGCGACCAAGTCCAGGCAACCCCCAGATTGGCCACGTTTTCCTTATTGATCTGCTCCAGCGGGCTATAGCCCCAGCCGTCATAAGTCCGCCGCCAGTGGAGCCAGTCTCCGTCGGAGGGGTTGGTCAAAGTATCCGTTGTGACTGGCGTGATCCCATCCAGTCGAGACGCTTCCTGGGCAGAGCTGATGCCCGCAGCACTCAGCGTAATCAGGACCAGGGCAGTATTCATGAGCAGGTTTCGTTTTTGCATGGCGATATCCTCCCGATGCCAGCGGCGTGCTTCGAAAAAGAGTTCCACCTCTTGTGAGCACTGCAAGATCATGTATGTATACATAACGTTCGTCAACCTTACTAACTAATATGGCAAAGTAAAGCTGACCCAGCGGCTGGCGCCGTTCAAGCACGGATCGACGAACCAACATCACCGCCCCCGCGCTCTCAGAAAAGCAAAATACAGATGGAGAGGAGACTTGATATGACGACAGCAAAAGCCAAACGCACTCTGAGAAGCCGCCTCGCAATAATTGCGGTACTGCCCTCGTTCGTTATCGCGAGCACAACGGCGTATGCCGAAGACAATCTTCCTTCAGCATCGTTCACGGCAGCTCAGGCACAGCGCGGGCACGATCAATACCGGCGCAACTGTCTGGACTGTCATGGCGAAAACCTTGATGACGGCGAGTTTGGCGGCGCTCCGCTTCGGGGAAATTCCTTCCGCAGCAAGTGGTTTGATTCTAACGCCGACTTCCTGTTCGATTACATGCAGGCAGCCATGCCGCCCGATCGCCCCGGCACGCTGAGCGATGCCACCTATGCCGACATTCTCGCCTATGTCCTCAGCCGAAATAATGTCGCCGCCGGCTCCGCAGAACTCCCGTCAAACTTCGACGCTCTCGCCGAACTCATGATCCGCCAATAGCTCACCAGCCAGGCATAACCGTGACCTCAAGTCGGCTCTGCGCCGTGTGTGAGGGTGCCTCGCCGCTGCAGGGCGGTCGCAATCGCGGTACAGAAAAGGGCCCAAGCGGCGCCGAGGCACCAGCCGGCGAGAATATCGCTCGGATAATGCACGCCCATGTAGAGCCGGCTGAGGCCAATGAGCAGGGTGAGAAACACGGCCATGCCAATGCTGAAAATGCGCAGTGCCCTTGTTGGGGCAAGCCGTGCAAGCAATGCGCCGAGCGTCAGGAATGTCACGGCTGACAGCATGGCGTGACCGCTGGGAAAGCTGGCGGTGAATTGCTGCGACATGGCAGTCAAATCCGGGCGCGGACGGTTGTAACCCATTTTCAGCACAGTGCTAAGAATGGTGCCCCCGAGCACGGAAATGAGCACAAACCAGGCCTCCGCCCGCATGCGCACCAGCCACAGGTAGGTACACACTGATGCCACGATCAATCCCAGCAGGGCGAAGCTTCCCAATGAGGTGATGTCCCGCACCATTTCCCGGAGCCAGGCCGGGCCAATGGGCACCGCAAGATTGGCTGGATCTCTGAACAGCATCAGGATCGTCTGATCGAACGCTTCCAGTTCCCCCTCAATCATCAGATCGGCGATGAACAGAAAAATCAGGATCAATCCGCTGACGGCAGCGATTGAAGCCAGGAGCTGCGCCTCGCCGCTGACAAAGCCACGAAGGCGGCGATAGGGCGTGGATCGGACCAGTCGATCGAACATTTTGGCATTTTCTCGCTATTTAGAGCGCAACGTACATCCGGGGAACACGTTCCACCTCTGCACAAAGGCGAGATTGGACCGTCCAGAACATGCCCCATCCCACCCACTACGTCATTCTCAACGCCAATGCAGGCACGGCGAACGCCACCGGCGTTACGTCGGCCGAGCTTGAACGCCTGTTCGAGGCTCATGGGCTTGATGCCAAGATAGATGCCGATAGCGAGCGCAATCTGGCGGAGCGGATCGACGCAGCGATGGCAAGCGGCGCTGAGACGATCGTAGCGGCAGGCGGCGACGGCACCATCACCGCGCTCGCGGCGGCGCTCGTCGGCAGCGACAAGAACCTGGCCATTCTGCCGCTTGGCACCGTTAATGCATTGGCAAAGGACCTTCACGTGCCGCTGGATCTGGAGGGGGCTGTCGCCGCACTGGCGACGGGCTCAAGCCAGCGGATCGACGTGGGTGAAGTCAACGGCCGCGTGTTCCTGCATAAGGTCGTCGTGGGGCTCATTCCCGGCGTCGCCGCCGGGCGAGAGCACATTCGCGGCAGGCAGGACGCCACTGCAAAAATCGGCTTTCTGCGATACTTTTTCCGCCGATTGGCGCGCGCCAGGAGGATCGCCGTGGCCATCGAGCCGAGCGATGGTGAACGTCGCGTCGAACGCGTGCAGGCCATCGCGGTCGCCAGCAACGCCTATGACGAAGGGCTCGGGCTGTTTTTCTCCCGCCACAGCCTCGATCGCGGCACCCTCACCCTCTATGTGCTGCACCACTTTACCGTCGGCGACTTCATTCGCCTCACCACCGGAATGCTGCTGGGTCGATGGAAAAACGACGAGGCCCTGACGATGGAGAGTGTTAAGGGCGTGACCATTGATGCGCGCAAACCGACCCTCAAGGTCATGTTCGACGGCGAGGTGATGAGCCTTCAGACCCCGCTGAATTTCACGATCAGGCCAGGCGCCCTGTCGGTCATCGTGCCAGCGACCACCGTAGCGCCTGAGGAGGCGGCATGAAAATCCTCCACATCTCAGACCTTCATTTCGGCCACCACGATCCCGTTCTGGCCGAGGGTTTTGCCGACGACATCAATGCGCAAAAGCCAGATCTGGTGGTGGCTAGCGGGGACTTCACCCAGATCGGCACCAGGGAGGAGTTTGTGCAGGCGCGCGAATTCCTCGACACGCTCGATGCGCCGGTCTTCGCGGTGCCCGGCAACCATGACGTCCCGGCCGTCAACGTGCTGCGCCGCTTCATCAATCCCTATGGTCTCTACCGGCGCTATATCTCGCCCGATCTTGAGCCCTTTCTAGAAATGAACGGCGTGGCCTTGGTGGGGATGCGCACATCACGACGGGCGCGCCTTGAATGGAACTGGGGACACGGCACGATTTCGCGAGGCCAGCTGGAAGAACTGGAACAGCGCTTTGCCCAGGCTTCGCCGACAGCCGTCCGTATCATTGTCGCTCATCATCCGCTGCTGTTTCCTACCGAGCCAATGGTGCAGAAGACCAAGCGCGTAAAGCGCGCGGACGACGCCCTTGCGACCTTTGCCGGCCTCGGGGTTCGCCTCGTGCTCTCCGGCCATTTTCACCTGTCCTATGTCCGCAAGCACGAGACCAATTCTGCAGCCCGCGAAGGCGAGCCAATGGGCCTCAGTAAATCGACAGTGGCACCAATTCTGATCGCCCAGGCCTCATCCGCCATCTCCACCCGTCTGCGCGGCGAGCCGAACGCCTATAACCTGATCGACATCAGCACCGACCAGATCACCGTCACGGTCCGCGAATGGCGCGACGGCGCCTGGCACACCCGCGACAAGGCAAGCGAGCCGGTATAGGGGCTTAGCGGATACGCTGACCGTCTGCGTCAAACACCAGGACGTCAGCGACGCGGAAACCTGCTCTGATCTGGTCCTGCTCTGGCGCTGCGCCGCGTTGTTCGATGATAACTTCCTCACCGCCCGGGCCACGGGCGTAGACGAAGCTGGTTCCGCCAAGATGCTCGGTGACGTCGACTTTGAGATCGAGCCAAGCGTCTGGCTCGCTCGGCTGGCTGAAGTGTTCGGGGCGCAGGCCAATGCTTAGGGCCGTACCAGGCGTGGGTGATGCGAACAGAGGCGGCAGTGCGATGATCTGACCGTCGCTGAGTGTCGCACCGCCGTTTGATACAGTGGCGCTCAGGAAGTTCATTCGTGGCGAACCAAGAAACCCAGCGACGAAAGCATTGTCAGGGTCAACATAGAGGTCGAGCGGCTTGCCGGCCTGTTCGACGCGCCCTGCCCGCATGACGACGATCTTGTCGGCCAGCGTCATCGCCTCGGTCTGATCATGGGTCACGTAGATCATCGTATTGCCAAGTGACTTGTGCAGCTTGGCGATCTCGACGCGCATCTGCACGCGCAATTCCGCATCGAGATTACTTAACGGCTCATCGAACAGAAACACCTCCGGCCGCCGTGTAATAGCGCGGCCGATAGCGACGCGCTGCCGCTGTCCTCCCGAGAGCTGTGCAGGCCGCCGCCGCAGCAATTCTCCGATGCGGAGCGTCTCGGCCGCTGCACTGACGCGCCGGTCGATCTCCGCGCGCGGGGTACCGGTCATGCGCAGGCCAAACCCCATATTTTCCGCGACATTCATGTGCGGATAGAGTGCATAGGACTGGAAAACCATGGCGACACCACGGTCTGCGGGGTCGGTGTCATTCACCTCGGCGCCACCAATGGAAATCACCCCCGCGGTGACCTCTTCGAGGCCAGCAATCATGCGCAAAAGCGTGGACTTGCCGCAGCCCGATGGACCAACGAAGACGCAAAATGCGCCATCCTCGATGGCCAGATCAATGCCATGCAAGACCCGGTGCCCCTCATAAGCCTTCTGCACACCGCTCAGTTGGACATCTGCCATGGTTATTTTCCGCCAAAACTGCCGGCGGTAAGGCCGGAAATGAATGCCTTGTTGCCAAGGATGAACACTGCGAGCACGGGCATTGTGGCAAGCACGCTCCCCGCCATCAGCAAGGGCCAGTCTGTGTTAAATTGACCCTGCAAGGTCGAGAGCGCGATCTGCACCGTCTGCATTTCAGGCTTGGTCGTCGTGATCAGCGGCCAAAGGAAGTTGTTCCACTGCGACACGAACGCAAAGATCGCCAGCGCAGCAAGGGCAGGCTTGCCCAGTGGCAGCACGATGAAGAGATAGATCCGCCAGTGGCTGCAGCCATCAAGCCGTGAGGCCTCGATCAACTCCCGTGGGATCGTCTTGAAATACTGCCGCAACAGGAACGTACCGAAGCTCGAGAAGGCGAAGGGCAGGATCAGCCCCTGATATGTGTCGATCCACCCCAGATTGCGCACCACCAGAAAATTGGGGATCAGCGTTACCTGCGATGGCACCATCAGCGCTGCCAGGTAAATCAGAAACAAAACCTCGCGCCCCCGGAACTGCAAGCAGGCAAAAGCGTAAGCCGCCATCGAGCACACGATCAGCTGCAAAATGGTGATGGCGCCGGTCACCATCAGCGAATTGGCGAAGGCCCGGCCAAACGGGATGACCGTGAAGACACGGAGGAAATTGTCCCAAAGCGGTGCCTCGACCCACAGCGTAGGCGGAAAACGGAACACTTCCGCGTTCGGCTTGATGGCCGTCGAAATCATCCAGGCGAAGGGTGCGCAGGTGATGATGACACCCGCCAAAAGCGCGATGAAGATCACCCAGTCCCAGGCACTGTGGCGCGTTGGTCTAGCCATAGTGCACCCAGCGGTTCTGCAGGCGATACTGCACCAGCGTAATGAACAACACGATCGCGAACAGTATCATCGCAGCGGCGCTGGCATAGCCCATCTGATAGAACTGGAACCCGTTCTGGTAGATGTAGAAGACCAGCGTATTGGTGGCGTTTGCCGGACCTGCATTGGTCATGATGAAGACCAATTCGAACACCTGAAAACTGCCGATCAGCGTGATAATCAGCACAAAAAATGTCGTCGGGGACAGCAGCGGCAGGGTGATGAACCACAGCCGTTTCCATCCCCGGGCCGCGTCGAGCGCAGCCGCGTCATAAACATCCTGACGGATGTTCTGCAGGCCCGCCAAAAACAGCACCATGCCATTGCCCAGATTTTGCCAGACCGACACGATGATAACAGCCGGCATGGCCCACTTGCTCGACGACAACCACTTCGGCGGTTCGGCGATGCCGACAGCGCTCAGCAGCGCGTTGACCACACCGAAATTGGTATTGAAGAGCCACGACCACACCAGAGCCGCCGCGATGGTGCTGGTCACGACCGGAAGAAAATAGGCGATCCGCAGCACGGTTTTGCCGTGGATCACGCGATTAAGGCCGAGCGCGAACAGCAGTCCGAGCACGATCTGGATCGGCACCGACGCCAGCACATAAAGTCCGGTATTACCCATGACCTGCCCAAAAATGCGGTCATTGAACAGGCTGGTATAGTTCTGTAGCCCCACGAACTGGGGCGGGTTGAACAGGTCCCATTGGGTAAAGGAAATGACGAGAGCCGCCACCACCGGCAAGCCGGTGAACAGCAGAAAGAGCACGAGGCTTGGCAGCAAAAACAGCCAGGCCACGCGTTCATCTCTTAGACGCAGCGGTGTGCGAGCTCGCGCCATCGTCTAGCTATCTACGCCGTAAATGCCAGCGGCATTGCGGTAGAAGATCTGGTCTTGCTCGTCCTCGGTGAGACCCATCGTGTCGAAGGCCGCCTTCCAGCGCAGGATATCACCCTTGATGCGGCGCAGGTCACTGTCCGAACCATAGAGCAATTTGCGCGGGCTGATTTCCTTGCCGATATAGCCGCCCTCGACGATGTGGTTGTGCACCACGTCGCCACCCGAGATATCGAAATAGAGCCGTGGACGCCAACGGGCGACCGCACTGGCGGTGCGATAATCCGGCCAGCCGAGGTGGGCACCGATGATGAAGAGCTCGGGGAAATAGAACGCGATGGTGTCGAGATAAATCGGCTGCATACGGGCGCTGGAGAACCCATATTGCTCGCGCTTGATATTACGCGACAGCCGCGTCACCAGTGCATCTTCCTCGGGCGAGCCTGCCGCTGGAGGCGCCTTCCAGGCGTCTTCCTTGGAGCCTTCGAGATAGTCGACTGGTCCACCCAGCACACCCGTATGGAACAGAATGCGCAGACCACGCGCCTGGGCCGCCTCATAGAACGGGTAGTAGTCGGGATGGTCGTAGTTCTTTGAAACCCCGGTCGTCTTGATGCCGTGGAATCCGCGCTGATAAAAATCCTCGACGAGGCTCACCGGGTCCTTATCCAGCTCCAGACGGCCCAGCGCGATGATCAGATCGGGACGCTGTTCGAGCGCCCAGGACAGCTTGTCATTGCCTCGACCCGGATTGGCCAGCAGCGCGACCTTCTGCACACCCGCATCTTCACAGGTGTCCGACAAAGCTTCGAGAAAACCCTTTTCCGCGTCGCGGCCGAACAGTTTGTCCCAGAAGCCATAATGCACGTGGGAATCGAAAACCCGCATGACCTATCTCCCTTATTGTCTGGAAGCTGCCCGGCGCCTGACGCCGGGCAGCAAGCGCGCGTTACTCGGCCAGCTTTGCGGTTACGTCCGCAACGATGCCGCCGATGGCGTCCTTTGCCGTCGCTTCACCGTTCCACACCAGATCCAGCGCAGGCTGCAGATAGAGGTTGGTGATGTCGACGTATTTGGGGAAGGACGCATTCAGCTTGCCGTTGGCTGCTTCAGACAGGAACACATCAGCGAACGGCGCTTTGAAGGCCGCCTTCACGGCTGCGTTGCCAATCTGGGCAGGCACTGCCGATGCGTTAGCGGATGCAAACACCACCTGACCGGGCTCACCGGCCAGGTAGGCGAAGAAGTTCCAGGCCGCTTCCTTGTCCTTGGCATTTGGATTGATGCCAAAACCAGCGCCACCAAGACTGTTGGACCGGATGCCCGTTGGGCCCTTTGGCAGCGGCGCCACCGCCCACTCAAAGTCGGCGTCTGCGAACGTGCCCAGACGCGCCGCATTGGCAAACACGATAGCCGCCTGCTGGCTCGAGAACAGCTGGCCCGTACCGCCAGCCTGATCCAGCTCGGTGAAGTTCGGCGTCACTTTGTCGACATTGATCAGGTCGCCGATGAACTGGATGGCCTCAAGGCCCTTTGGTTCGTCCAGCGTGAATTTAGTCGGGCGCGTTGGGTGATCGAAGGTCGTTCCACCGTTCTGGCGAACCCAGTTGCTCCAGTTGTTCTTTTCGATGGCAAGACCATAGCGGGTGATGCGACCACCATCGGTAACGGTCAGCTTGATCGCTGCATCGCGCAGCGCTGCCCAGTCCCAATCCGCAGTTGGATAGGCAACGCCAGCCTCATCAAAGGCGGCCTTGTTGTAATAGAGCACATTGGTGTCGTTATCGCGCGGCACCGAGTAGAGCACGTCGTCCAGCTGATGGATCAACAGAGCTTCCGGATTGAACTGATCGATCGGGAAACCCTTGTCAGCGATCCACTTGTCCAGAGGTTCCAGTTGCCCACGCGCCGCGTAAGTGGGCACATTGGTGATGAAGAACACATCCGGACCAGCGCCCGCAGCAAGCTGCGCATCAAGACGGGTGAAATAGCCAGACCACGGCGCATGCTGCACTTCAATTTTGACGTCTGGATTGGCCGCCTCATAATCCGCCACGATCTTTTCGAACGGCGGCAACTCGGCAGGATCGCCCCAATAGGCGAAACTCACCTTGGTCTCAGCCATGGCCGGGGCGGCGAACGCCAGTGCCAGAGCGGTTGTAACGAGAAGAAGCTTGTTCATGTCAGTTCTCCAGGGGTTTAAATGGGTGAGGCACGCGCCGCCGCCCCTGCAGCAGCGTGTGCAAACTGGAACCGATTGTTGCCGACGGATGTATGTGTGAGAAATCCTCCAACGCGGCACGCATCGGGCTGGCCCGACCGCCTGTGCCCGTGGTCGAGAGCGAGCCCGCCAACACTGCCAGCTGAGCTGCATTCAGCCAGTCAGCGCCCTGCTCAAGGCCAAGCAGAAGACCCGCATTGAACGCGTCTCCAGCGCCGATGGTGTCGACCACTGCCACCGTCGGCGCTGGGACGGTGACGACGTCACTCCCCTGCACCAGCAGCGCGCCATCTCCGCCATTTTTGATCAGCAAGACGGGCACCAGTGGCGCCAGCCGCGCGATGGCAACATCAAGATCATCCGTCTCGGCCAGCGTCAGCGCCTCGGCGGCGTTAGGCGAAAAGACATCGCAATGCGCAAGAAAGGCCCTGACGCCAGGCGTTGCCAGTGTGAACTCCCCGCCCCGACCATCGGCCAGCACCCGAGCATTCACCGCGCGCGCCGCCGCAATAAACTCGAGCCAATCCGAATCGAAACGGAACGTCTGCAGCAGCCATTCGGGCCGATCGAACAGAACATCCGTCGATGGCGGCGCCACCCGTGGCGCGCTATGGCTCAAGAAACCGCGTTCGCCATTGCCTGTGAACGCCACGGACAGGCGCTGTACCGGCCCATCGACATGTTCGAACGCCCGTTCATCCAGACCATCGCGTCGCGCCTGATCCAGCACGAATTGGCTGAAGAGGTCATTGCCAAACTGATTGGCCCAGCGGCTCGTCACCCCGAGGCGGCTAAGCGCCAGCGCCATATTGTAGGTGCCGCCCGGCATGATGCTGAGGCCATCGGCAAAATGCTCCTCGCCCAGCCGTGGCACGCCATCGAGCCCACTCAGGATCAGATCGCAGAAATACTCACCTGCCACCAGGACGCTCATGACCAGTCTCCGGTGAAATCGGCATGCGCCGCCAGATATTGATCCACCAAAGGCGTGGCCCGGGAGTAGGACAGCACCAGAGGATGAGCCGCCAGCGCCTCGATTGCGAGCACGCGATCCCGCGCCGCAATGGCGGCAACAGTCAGCCGCTCGTAGTGCTTGACGCTTTGGATGAGGTAGGACTGCTGCTCCGGCAGATTGCCCACCGCCACCGGACGAATACCGTCGGCGTCGATAGTGCAGGCAACCTCGACAATGTCGTCATCACGGAGCGCGGCAATCGCCCCTTGATTGGGCACATTGAGCCCGGTCCGCAATGCCCGCCCGCCGGTCAAAGCCTCGATGATGTCCAGGGCGACACCAGCATAGCCTTCGCCATCGGGCGCAACCGGCGCCTCTTCGATCGCCGTGGTCTGGCGCGCACTCCGCATATACGAGCCACTGCGGCGTTGTTCATAGGCGAAATACGCCGCGAGGCCTGCCGCGGGATCAGCCGTCAGGTCAATTTCCGCGAGTTGCCCCTGCAGCTCGGCATTGAGAAGACCGATCTCTTCGCCACGGCTCGGGCCAGCCTGCAACGCCGCCACGGCCTTCTCGGCATAGTAGAAATAGTAGAGGTATTCATTCAGCCAGACGCCGTGCCGACGCACCAGGCTCCGTTCGAACACGCGCTGCGCGCTGCTATCGAGAAAGCGATCATCAGCCAAAGCACGCGGCAGCACATCGACGCCATCAACCAGCACGCGCGGGCTGAATGACAGGTGGTTGAGGCCAAACAGCTCCGCGTCGACCTGCCGCGAACTAATTCCCAGCCAGTGGGCAACGGCATGTTGAGCGCCATTGGCGCTATCGCAAATGCCAACCGCCTGACTGAACCCGGCGTTGTGCAGCGCCTGTGTTACCAGCCCCGCCGGGTTGGTGAAATTGAGCAACCACGCATTGGGCGCCAGCTCTTGGATCAAGCGGGCGTAGTCAAGAATGATCGGAATGGACCGGAGCGCCATAGCAAAGCCGCCGGCGCCAGTCGTCTCCTGCCCCAACACCCCCAGATCGAGCGCAATCCGCTCATCGGCAATGCGCCCGGCGATGCCGCCAGGACGAATGGTGGTGACCACAAAGTCAGCGCCCGTTATCGCGACGCGCGCATCGGTGGTCGTGCTGATGGTAACGGCACTCGCCTGCTGTCGGACGATTTCACGGGCAATCGTGCCGAATATCTCCAGCTGGGCACCGTCCGTATCCATCAAGGCAATTTCAGAAAGACCAATCTTGCTCGCTCGCGTCAAAGCAGCCTGCACGAAAAGCGGTGCCCGGACACCACCACCGCCAATGAGCGCGAGCTTGACCATCAGTGATCCAATCCAATCTGGCTATAGCTGGTTATATCCAGTGATACTAAGTGATGCATTTCGATCTGAGAAGCCCTATGAGCCTGAGGTAGAAACCATTATGGGGATGAGCGCTCCACGCAGTCGGCGCGGAAACCTGCTTGTCTTTTGTCTATAGAAACAATCGAGTATAACAGCGACATGATCAAGGGCGTAGTCCGCAACAGTCCGCTGCCACTTTACCAGCAAGTGAAGAAAAACCTGCTCGACCTGATGCGAAGTGGAGAAATCCCTTCCAGCGGCAAGATTGCGTCTGAAAGAGAGCTGGTCGCGCAACTGGGCGTCAGTCGTATTACCGTGCGCCAGGCACTCAAGGAATTGGTCGCTGATGGACAGCTTCAGAGCCGACCGGGGAAAGGGTTTTACACCACCGCCAGAAGCGGTCGTGGCCACGAGCTGGAAGTGGTCCGCAGCTTCAGCGAGATGGCGCTGGCCAATGGGAGCGTTCCGGGAACAAAACTGCTGTCGCTGGATGTGATGGAGCCGCCCGAGGACATCGCGCTGGGCTTGGCACTTGAGCCTGGCGCCAAGGTCGTTCACCTCAAAAGGCTGCGCTTGCTCGACGATCTGGCCGTTTCCGTTACGCAGGACTGGCTCCCCGCCACGCTGGTACCAACTCTCGCCATGCTTGAATGGAACAAGTCCAACCTCTCGCTCTATGCCGAGCTTCGCGAACGCTACGCCGTCATTCCACTTCACGGCCAAACCAGATTGAGCGCCGCATTGGCGGAGCCTGACGAGGCCGAGCTCCTTGGCCTGACACCACCGGCAGCCGTGCTTGTCGTCGACCAGATCGCCTATGGGGCTGGTCGGATACCGATCAACATGACGCACTCCGTCCAGAACCCAAAGACCTATCCTCTAAGGCTCAGCCAGGGCACCGCCTCCTTCGCGCAGTGATTGGTACCCCATCAGCCCGCCGCTCTCATGCCTCTCCCGTCGCCTCCCGGTTGCGGTTGTGCAGGCCCGCGACCTCGGGCGTCAGGGCTTCGCCGAAATCGGAGAGTTCATAGACCGGGCGGATTTCGATTTCGCTGGGGCCGGGCATGGGATTGGGACAGCGTTTGACCCATTCCACAGCCTGATCCATGTCCCGCACGTCCCAGATCCAGTAGCCCGCCACCAGCTCCTTGGTTTCCGAAAATGGCCCATCGATCACCATGCGACTGGCACCGTCGAAGGCGACGCGCTTGGCCTGGCTCGTTGGCTTCAGGCCATCGCCCGCCAGCATGATCCCCGCCTTGATCAACTGCTCATTGTATCGGCCCATTTCCTCGAGCATCGCCGTGGTCGGCTGCATGCCCTCTTCGCTGTCGGTCGTTGCCTTCACAAACACTACAACGCGCATTTTTCATCTCCTCGGTCTGCGGCCCCATTGGCCGCCTGAATAAGCGACGAACGAGCCCACGCGATTTCGACATCATGGGATCGTGCCCCACTCCCGCCACCCTCGCAAATCACCTATATGGTTGGGACCACTGCAAGTGAGCTGACCTTGACCGAACACTTTCTCATCGAGCGCCCCTCCTTTGATCCGGCAACGGGCAAGGCTGTTTTCACCTATGGGCTCGATGACCTGCGCTTCACCGAGACTCTCACCCTGCCCGCTGGCGCCGATCCCAGCGCTGCAGCGTCACCGTCCTTCGCCAAGCTGCTGGAGCTGACGGCGATTGTCCTCGGCGTCAGCTACTTCAAGCTCAAGGCCCCCTTCGTCATCGCTGCGCCGGAGATCGCGCTGAGCGAGGCGGAACGCGCGTTCACCATCGACGTCTATGAAAACGGCCTTGGCGAGTTTTACGCCCGCAACAATCTGATGCGCTTCGGCAAGCTCTCCATCGAGGCGCCGCTTGATTCCGAGGCCACGCGCCCCACGCTCGACCTGCCCAACCGCACTCTGCTGCCCATTGGCGGCGGCAAGGACTCGCTGGTGAGCGTCGATCTGCTGACCCATACCGGCGTCGCGTTCAGCCCCTTTGCGGTCAATCCCAAGGGCCCGATCATCACCTCGATCGCCGTGATCGGCACGCCGCCGGTCTATGTCACCCGCACGCTCGACGCCGAGATGATCCGGCTGGGCAAGGAGCCCGGCTATTACAATGGCCACGTCCCCTCCACCGCCATCAATTCCATGATCGCTGCGCTCTGCTCGGTGCTGTTTGGCTACAACCAGATCGTGCTGTCCAACGAGCGCTCGGCCAGCGAGGGCAATGTCGAGTTCGATGGCCGCGAGACCAATCACCAATATTCCAAGTCGCTGGGCTTCGAGCTGCTGATCGCCTCGATCCTCAGCGATGCCACCGGCGGCGCGCTGAAATACTTCTCGCTGCTCCGCCCCTATTCGGAAGCGCGCATCGCCTCCCTATTCACCCACGAAACCAAGTTCGACCACGTCTTTTCCAGCTGCAACCGCAATTTCCGCCTCACGGGGAACGACGGCCCGCTCTGGTGCGGCGAATGCCCGAAATGCCATTTTGTGTTCCTGATCTTCGCGCCCTTCATGGCCAAGGACCGGCTGCTGTCCATCTTCGGCAAGAACCTGCTCGACAATCCCGCTCATGAAGGCTCGTTCCGCGAACTGGCTGGCCTTGCCGGCCAAAAGCCGTGGGAATGCGTCGGCGAAATTCTTGAAGCCGCCGCCTGCCTTTATACGCTCACCCGCCATGCAGACTGGCACGACGCGGCAGTGGTGAAGGCGGTCAAGGCCGACCTCTTCGCCCAATATGGCGAACCGGCGCTGCAACTGGCCATGGCCGAATGCCTGACCGACAGCCACGACCACCACATTCCACCCGCGCTCGCTGCCAAGGTGGCCGCCTATGCGGTTTGAAGAACCCGTCCTGCTCTATGGCGCGGGCCGCGAGGCCCTCTCCACCCGCGCCTTCCTCAAGGCCCGCCAACCCGACCTGAAGGTCTTCGTCACCGTCGATAGCGGCACCGCCGATATTCCGGACACCGAACAGATCGCCCCCGAGGACCTGCCCGCTGCCATCCAGGACCACCGCTTCGGCCTGATTGTCAAAAGTCCGGGCGTGTCGCGCTACAAGCCCATTTTCGACATCGCCCGCGCCGCCGGCATTCCCACCACGTCCAACCTCAACCTCTGGGGCGCCGCCTATCGCGCTGGTCGCACCGTCATCGCCATCACCGGCACCAAGGGCAAATCCACCACCGCCACCCTGGTCCATCTGATGCTGACCAGTTCCGGTGTCGATGCTGGCCTTGCCGGCAATGTCGGCCTCGCGCCGCTCGAAGCGGCCGACCGCAACGCCGTGGTGATCTTTGAACTGTCGAGCTATCAGACCGCTGACATGAGCTTCCTGCCCGATCTGGCGGCGGTGACCAATCTTTATCCAGAGCATGTCGACTGGCACGGCTCGGTCGAGCGCTATTTCGCCGACAAGCTTCACCTGATTGATCGCGACGGCGACTTCCCGGTTGCCCTCGGCGCTGGTGCCAAAACCAATGCGCTCGTGGCCAGTGCCGTGCGCGACCATCGCCGCCTCGTCCGCGATCTCACCCGCGACGAACTCGCCGTCATCGACGCCGCCGCCGCCACGTCGCGCCTCAAGGGCAGTCACAATCTGGACAATGCCCGCCTCGCCGCACAGATCGCGCTGGCCACCGGCGGCACGCTCGATGGCGTTGTCGCCGGGATTGCCGCCTTCGCGCCCCTACCCCATCGGCTTGAAGAACACCGCATTGGCGGGCTGACGTTCGTCAATGACTCGATTTCGACCACGCCTGAAGCCACCAAGGCCGCCCTCGCGGCCTATCGCGGCCATCGCATCGCGTTGATCGCCGGTGGGCATGAGCGCCAGCAGGATTATGCCGAACTAGCAGGCCTACTCGAAGGTTATGGCGTCAGCACTCTGGTCTGCCTGCCCGTCACCGGCGAGCGCCTCGCCGCTGCCGCCAAAGCCACCGCGCCCAGCATTGACACCATCAGCGCGCCAGACCTCGAAGCCGCGATGCACGCGCTCCATGCGCGCCGCAACAGCTTCAATGCTGTCATCCTGTCGCCGGGCGCGCCGTCCTATAACCAGTTCAAGAATTTCGAAGAACGCGGCCGACGCTTCGTCGCGCTCGCCAACACCATTTTCGGTCAGGAAACGCCATGAACGGCGCTGCTTATCTCGCCATCGCCATAGTTGGCGAAGTGATCGCCACATCGTTCCTGCGCGCCTCGGCCGGCTTCACGGTTCTCGTCCCATCCATTGTCGTGGTGGTCGGCTATTGCGTCACGTTCTACTTCTTCTCACTGGCGCTCCAGACCATTCCGGTCGGCATTGGCTATGCCATCTGGTCCGGCGTCGGCATCATTCTCGTGTCGATCATCGCCTTCTTTGCCTATGGCCAAACCCTTGACGTGCCCGCCCTTATCGGTATCGGCCTGATCCTGGCCGGTGTGCTGGTGATCAACCTGTTCTCCCACTCGGCAACGCACTAAGGCTCGTGCCGGGCGACCCGGCGCGTCACGGCCCGCAGCGACGCCAGCACCACAACGGCCAACAGCGCCACGCCAAAGGCTACGATGTAGTAGCCTAGCGACGTGGCGACGCCGACGGCTCCCGCCAGCCACATGCCCGCCCCGGTGGTCAGCCCCTGCACATTGCCCCGCGAGCGGAAGATCGCCCCCGCCCCCAGAAACGCAATGCCCGCCGTCACCGCTTCGACGGCACGGATGGGGTCCGCCTGCGGCCCGCCTGTGCCCGGCTCGATAGTGTGGAAAATCTCAAAGGCGAGGATGGTGAACAGGGCGGCCGCCACAGACACCAAAATATGCGTCCGCAGCCCCGCCTCCGCCGTGCTGATCTCGCGCTCAAAGCCGATCATGGCACCCAGCAGCGCCGCAATCAGCAGGCGAATGGCGAGGATATGTTGCGGCAGGTAAGTTGCGACAAAGCCAAACTCATTGCCGACATCCATGACAGATTGCTCCATTGAAACGCTGTCTTAGAACCCCGTTCCCCGCGCTTGGTTCCCGCCACTCCCAGAGCATCAAACCGTCTTGAGCCACCCGCCATCGACGAAATAGGTCGAGCCGGTCGAATAGCTCGCCTTGTCCGAACACATGAAGACAAAGAAGTTGGCCAGCTCTGCGGGCGTCGCAAACCGCTTCATGCCGCCAGCCTCGTCGGCAACACCCTGAAGATGTGCCTGCCAGCCGTCTTCGCCAGCAATCTGCTTGGCGGTTTTGATCCAGTCCGGCGTCAGCACCAGCCCCGGATTGACCGTGTTGACGCGGATATTGCTGCCCACCACTTCATTGGCCAGCGTCTTGGAAAACATCATCAAGGCGGCCTTGGTGGTGTTGTAGATCGGCTCATACCACAGCGGCTGCACCGCGCAGATCGACGCATTGTGCAGGATCACCCCACCGCCGCGAATGGTCATGCCGGGCACCAGTCCGCGCGCCAGCCGCACGGCGGCCATCACATGCAGATCCCAGTAATACTGCCACTTGGCATCATCGGCTTCGGCAATGGTTTCGTTCGAGCCGGTACCCGCATTGTTGATCAAGATATCGGCACCACCAAAGGCCCGGGCCACGCCCTTGATCACGGCATCGCATCCCTCGGCTGTCGCCACGTCGGCAGCAATTGCCGTCGCGATGACCCCGAACTTGTCGGCGACCCGCGCCGCCTCGTCGTCGCCGCGCTCCTTGTTGCGCCCAACCAGCACCAGATTGGCGCCCTCCTCCGCCAGTCCCTCAGCCACCGCCAGCCCAATCCCCACCGTGCCGCCGGTGATGACAGCAACCTTGTCACGCAAGTTCAAATCCATGTCGTTCCTCCCTTGGGACCCGCCACGACCTCGTCCTTCGACAAGCTCAGGATGAGGTCTGCTGCCTAGTCACCGTCTTCCCGAAGACCTCATGGTGAGCCTGTCGAACCACGAGATCTGGCCCGATATTCCCGCTTACTGCGCCACGCGGATTTGCAGTTTCACATCGCTTGGCCGTGCCTCGACGGCCCGGTCAAAGGCCGCAATGGAATCCTCGAACGCAAAGGTCTCGGAAATCAGCGGCTTCAAATCCACCTTGCCCGACGCGAACAGCGCAATGGCCCGGTCATATTGGTGCGCATAGCGGAACACGTTCTCGATGCGCAGCTCTTTGGTCGACGCCCCGGCAATGTCCACCGCCACCGGCTCCACCGGCAGGCCGACCACCACAATGGTGCCGCCCGGACGCGGCAGGTCCATAATGGTCTTCCAGGCATGGGGCGAGCCCGAGCACTCGAACACCACATCCGCACCCCAACCGTCGGTCAGTCGCGCCACTTCCTCGACAATGTTCTTTTCCCGGATGTTGACGGGAATGACGCCCTGATACTGCGCGGCGATGTCGAGCTTGGGCTGCGCCAGATCGGCCACGATCACCCGCGCACAACCACCGGCCAGCGCCGCAATCGCCACCATGGTGCCGATCGGCCCCGCACCCAGCACCACCGCCGTATCGCCCGGCTTGATCGACGCCTTGTAGGCCGCCTGCATACCAACGGCGAACGGCTCGACCATCGCGCCTTCGGCAAAACTCACATTGTCGGGCAGCTTGAAGGTGTAATTGGCCGGATGCACCACTTCGGGCGTCAGCACGCCATGGATCGGCGGCGTCGCCCAGAAACGCACTGCCGGATCGACATTGTACATTCCGAGGCGGCTGGCGCGTGAATTGGGATCGGGGATGCCCGGCTCCATACAGACGCGGTCACCGACCTTGAGATGGGTCACGCCCTCGCCAATCTCGGTCACAGTGCCAGCGGCCTCGTGGCCCAGCACCATAGGCGCGTTGACTACGAAGGGGCCGATCTTGCCATGGGTGTAGTAATGCACGTCCGACCCGCAGACCCCGACCGTGTGGATGGCAATCTTGACCTCGCCCGGCCCCACCTCCAGCGGCATCTCGATATCACGCAAAGCCAGTTCGTGCTGGCGTTCAAGAACAAGGGCGCGGACTTTGGTCATTCGGGCAATTCCTGAGCATAAGAGTAGCGGGCAGAGCAATCGCCCAGCACCAACCATCTAACCCCCGGCGCCAATTCCGCGAAAGCCGAAATCGTTGCCACTCGGCAGGAAGTGATGCGCGGCGCGAGGCTTTGATTGCTGTCCCCAATCTCCCACCTCCACCACGCTGCCCTCGGACTTGATCCGAGGGCCACTCACAACACGGCACGAGCGGCCAGAGGCCTCGGATCAAGTCCGAGGGCAGCGCGGTGTGAGTTGCAGTATGAGACCTCAAACGGATCCCAAAATACCTACTGCGCCGCCTCCACCTGTCCCGGAGGCGCAAGGGCTCCCGTCATGATCGCCACCGCATCGGACATAGAATAGTCCTGCGGCCGGATCACGGCGATGCGCTTGCCTAGCCGGTGAATGTGAATGCGGTCAGCCACTTCAAACACATGCGGCATGTTGTGGCTGATCAGAACGATCGGCAGGCCGCGCCGCTTCACGTCCAGCATCAGCTCCAGCACGCGGCGGCTTTCCTTGACGCCTAGGGCTGCGGTCGGTTCGTCCATGATGACGACTTTGGAGCCAAACGCCGCCGCCCGCGCCACTGCCACGCCCTGCCGCTGCCCACCCGAAAGGGTTTCCACCGACTGGTTGATGTTCTGGATGGTCAGCAGACCCAGCTCGCTCAGCTTTTCACGGGCCAGCCGGTTCATCGTCGACCGATCGAGCAGCCGGAATATGTTCCCGAGCGGGCCCGACTTGCGCATCTCGCGGCCGAGAAACATGTTGTCGGCAATCGACAGCGCCGGTGACAAAGCCAGGTTCTGATACACCGTTTCAATGCCCGCCAGTCGCGCTTCCATCGGCGATTTGAAATGCACTGGCGAACCATCGAGCTTGATCACCCCCGCATCGGGGATCATCGCGCCACACAGCGCCTTGATCAGGCTGGTTTTTCCCGCCCCATTGTCCCCGATCACCGCCAGGATTTCCCCCGGCATTAGGTCAAAGTCGGCATTGTCCAGCGCCACCACCTTGCCATAGCGCTTCTGCAACCCGGTTGCCGACAGGATCGGCTGAGGACCGGCAATCGGCGTGGCCGTGAGGCCCGCAATTGTTTGATCAAGGGTCATGCGGAAATCTTTCTGATCCACTGGTCGGTGGTGACCGCGATGATGATGAGCGCGCCAACGGCAAATTCCTGCCACAGCACATCGACACCAGCGAGTGCGAGCCCGTTGCGGAACATGCCCACGATGAGCGCACCAAGCAGCGTGCCGACGATCGAGCCACGCCCACCAAACAGCGAGGTGCCGCCGATCACCACGGCCGTGATGGAATCGAGGTTTGCCGTCTGGCTGCCGAGCGGAGACACCGCGCCAACCCGCCCGATCAGCACCCAACTGGCCAAGGCACAGATGAACCCGGCGAGCGTGTAAACGCCGATCAGCGTCCAGGTGGTGTTGATACCCGCCAGTCGCGCCGCTTCCGGATCATCGCCCGTCGCGTAGATATGCCGCCCAAAAGCCGTGCGGTTGAGAATGTACCAGAGCGACACCGCAATCAGGATCATCACCATCGAGCCGATGGTCAGGATCGCCCCGCCGCCTAGCGCCACGCGCGCGCCCATCCATTGCAGCATCGGCGCAATCGCCGCGATGTCCTGGCTCCGGATGGTCTCCGATTGCGAGATGAAGATCACCATGGCGCCATAGATGGACCATGTGCCCAGCGTCACGATAAACGGCGGCAACTTCACCAGCGCCACCAGCAGGCCATTGATCAATCCGCACAGGATGCCGGTGCAGATGCCCAATACGAAGCTGATTTCAACAGGCACACCCGCCACAACCGACAGCCGCCCCATCACGATGGAACTCAGGATCATGATCGCGCCGACGGACAGGTCGATACCCGCGGTCAGGATAATCAGCGTCTGCGCCATGCCCAGCACGCCGATGATCGTCACCTGCTGCAACACCAGCGACAGATTGAACGGCGCGAAGAACTTGGAGCCTGCTGCAATCGAGAACACCACGATGGCAACGATCAGCACGATGAACGGAATGGCCGTCGGATAGCTGTGCAGGAAAGACTGAATTCTGCGGATCGGGCCGGGCGCGTCCTCGTCAAAGCTGGCCACAGACTGGGCGGCGCCCACCAGGCCCTTTTCGGCAGTCACAGATCCGGTTGCATCATCACTCATAAGAGCCCCCTCCCAAGGGCTAAAACTGTTTCATCGGGGGCCGTTCAGCCTCGCCTGGCGACACGCGCTCAGGGAGACTGAACCGTCCTCCGACGACTGTGTCAGGTTAGCCCCAGCAGAGCTCGGCACCCTTGGCGGTGTCGATCGAGTCAACGCCCGCCACTGGCTTGTCGGTCACCAGCGCAGCGCCGGTGTCGAAGAAGTCGAGGCCCGGCGTTGCCGCTGGCTTTTCGCCCGTATCGGCAAACTTCTTGATCGCTTCCATCGCCATCGCCGCCATCTTGAGCGGGTATTGCTGGCTGGTGGCGCCGATCACGCCCGCCTTGACGTTGGCAACGCCTGGGCAACCGCCGTCGATCGAAACGATGGTCACCGAACCATCATCCTTGCCGATCGCCTTGAGCGCTTCATAGGCGCCCGCAGCGGCTGGTTCGTTGATGGTGTAGACGAGGTTGATGTCGGGGCATTTCTGCAGCAGCGTTTCCATGGCGGTACGGCCGCCATCTTCAGCGCCACCGGTCATTTCGTGCCCGCAGATGCGCGCATCGTCTTCGTCCCCATACTTGTTGGGGTCCTTCACATCGATGCCAAACCCGGCCATGAAGCCCTGGTCGCGCAGATAGTCCACCGTTGGCTGGTTCACCGCCAGATCCAGCATGGCAATCTTGGCGCTTGAGGCCTTGTCGCCCAGCGTGCCCTTGGCCCACTCGCCGATCAGCTCACCGGCCTTGCGGTTGTCGGTTGCAAAGGTCGCGTCAGCCGCATCGATGGGGTCGAGCGGGGTATCGAGCACGATGACCAGCAACCCGGCGTCGCGCGCCTGCTTGATGGTCGGCACGATGGCGGCGGAATCCGATGGCACGATGGCAAAGCCCTTCGCACCCGCCGAAATCAGATTTTCGATGGCCGCAATCTGGCTGTCATTGTCGCCGTCGAACTTGCCGGCAAAAGTGCGCAACTCGATGCCGAGTTCGGTTGCCTTGGCCTGCGCGCCTTCGCGCATCTTGACGAAGAAGGGGTTGCCTTCCGTCTTGGTAATGAGGCCCACAACAGCCTCTTGAGCGTAAGCGGCACTGCCGCACATCAAACCGAGCATCACGGCGCCAGCGGCCGCGACCTTCAAAAACTTAGCCATTAATGTCTCCTCCCAGGAACTTTTGCTTGGCATCCTGCGCCGTCCCGGCAGCGCGTTCGGACGTGCCATTCGATCGCGCCGGGTACTCCTCCGTGGCTGGATCGACCCCTTTAAAAGAGGCGAACTTTGTGGCCCTGTCAATTAGTTTATCCAATTGATTTATTAATTGACAGCGCCATCGTATGGAGCGACCGTCCTGACGCTGAAATGCACAAGTTGATGAAAACGATTGCAATTTTGTCGGGGATGCAGCCTATGACTGCAGCAACAAAGACTTACGGACGTTAATAGGGGGCGTCGCGAATGGTCAGAAAGAGCAGCGCACACACTGGCCTTGACGCCTTGAGCCGCGGCACCAATCAGGCTGGGGTGCGCCTTTACAATGAACGTTTGGTTCTCTCCCTGATCCGCCGCCATGGCAGTCTACCCAAGGCCGAGATTGCACGCCGCACTGGCCTCTCCCCCCAGACTATCTCCACCATCGCCAATGCCCTTGAGGATGACGGGCTGTTGCTTCGCCTTCAGCCGTTACGCGGCAAGGTCGGGCAACCGCTTGTGCCCTACGCCATCAATCCGGGCGGCGCGTTCTTCCTGGGCATCAAAATCGGCCGCCGCAGCTCGGACGTGGTGCTGATGAATTTCGTCGGCACTGTTCTGGGCCGCATTCACGAGCCCCATCCCTACCCCACGCCCGACACCATTCTCGCGCTGGCACAGCGCGGCATTGATGAGCTGGCCGGCGCGCTCAGCGCAGAAGATCGTGCCCGCATTGCCGGCTTTGGTGTCGCGTCGCCTTTCGAGCTGTGGAACTGGAAGACCCAGTTTGCCGCGCCGCCGGAAGTGCTTGAGGCTTGGCGCGTCACTGACATCCGCAAGTCCATCGCCGATCTCTGCCAGTGGCCGGTCTATTTCCACAATGATGGCACCGCCGCCTGCGCCGCCGAGCTGGTGCTTGGCACTGCCGAACACGGCGAAGACTTCCTCTATGTGTTCCTCGGCTCGTTCATCGGTGGCGGCGTCGTGCTCAATGGCCACCTGTTCCCCGGGCGCACCGGTTATGGCGGCGCCATTGGCCCCCTGCCCGTGCCCACGGCAGATGGCGGATATCAGCAAATCCTGCGGAGTGCGTCGATCTACGTGCTGGCCGAGCGGCTCGTTGCCGCAGGCACAGACCCGAGCGTGCTGTGGAACGACCCCAGCGACTGGGGCGATCTGGGCGAACCGCTCGATCTCTGGATCGAAGAAGCCGCCCGAAGCCTCGCAGTGGCAATCCTCAGCGCGGTCTCCATCATCGACTTCCGCACCATTGTCATCGACGGCGCTTTCCCGCCCAATGTGCGGCAGCGCCTGGTTGAAGCGTCTCGCCAATCGGTCACGACCTTCGACCTCCAAGGCCTGCCGCCCTTCTCCATTGATGAGGGCACCATGGGCTTTGCCGCCCGCGAGGTTGGCGGCGCCTGCCTGCCGCTTTTGGCGAACTTTACCCAGGATCGCGAAGTGCTGTTCAAGGAGAGCAGCTAGCCCTTTGTCAGACAGCTGACCTCTTGGTAACCTGTCGGAAATCTCGCCTGCTATAGTCTGCTGCCTGAGGGGCACGATTATATATGCAGACTAGCAGTTCGACACACGAACGGTGGCCGTTCTCTGCCGCTATCTTACTCCCGGTAGTGCTGGCTCTCACCATCACCGCCGCGGCTGTACTCGGCTATATCATGTGGTCCACCTCAACCATCGATGAGCGTGCGCTCCAGCGTCAACGCGTCATGCTGACCGAAGTTCTCAAGACCAAACAGGCTCGCGCCCGTCTGGATATCGAGAATGTCGCAATCTGGGACGAAGCCGTCCTCAACACCAAAATCTCCTTCAATTTCAATTGGGTCGACTCAACGCTGGGCCGCTGGCTGCATGACGTGTTCGGGCAATCCGCCACGGTCCTGCTCGACGCCTCCAACACGCCGCTCTATGTGATGCGCGAAGGGGTCAACGCCCCTGCGGCCAGTTTCACCAGCATGGCAAATGCCATCGTCCCCTTGGCCAATCGCATCCGTCTGCGTAATGCCGGACAGACCGGGATGTATGGAGAAGACCGCCCCCGCGGGATCAGCGACATCAGCGTTGTCGACGGCGTTCCCTCCATCGTCAGCGTCATGTCCATCATCTCGAGCTCTGGCGCCTACCCCCAGACCGCCGGCAGTGAGTTTGTCATTGCCGCAGCCATCAGCCTCGATGAGGCGTTGGCCGATGAACTGTCACGCGACTACTTGTTCGAGAACGGTCGCTTCACACTGATCCCATCCAATCTGCCGGAGCGCGCAACCTTTTCCGTGCGCGACAATGCCGGGCACTTCGTCGCCTATTTCGAGTGGGAGCACGATCAGCCCGGCACGCTCATGCTGCGCCAGACGGCTCCGGCCATGCTGGTCGCCTTTCTGATGGCGGCGATACTGGTGGCACTCCTGCTCATCCAGCTAAAGCGGTCCTCCGCTGCCATTGACTCAGCCCGTCGCCACGCGGAGCATCAAGCCGCCCATGATCAGCTCACCGGTCTGCCCAATCGCTCCAGTTTTGACAGGCACCTGCAGCAGGCGCTGCTGAACCGCCAGGCGGGCGGCGCGCAGATTTCGCTGATGATGCTTGATCTTGATCGCTTCAAGCACGTCAACGACACGTTGGGGCACCAGGCCGGCGATGCCCTGATCAACGAGGTTGGCCAGCGCATCCGCATGGTGGTGGGGCCTCACGTGATGATCGCTCGCCTTGGCGGCGACGAGTTCGGTATTCTCACCTCTCCACGCGGTCCGTCCATCGATGTGCCGGCCCTCTCCGCCAACATCATCGAGGCGATCCGCCGCCCCTTTGAAATCAACAAGTTCCACGCCCATGTCGGCGCGAGCATCGGCATCGCCACAACGCGCAGCGATGGCACCGACCCACGCGAGCTGGTCCGCAAAGCCGACATTGCGCTCTATGAAGCCAAGGCCGCAGGCCGCAATCGCGCTGTGCAGTTCGAAGAACAGATGCATGAGCTGCTGCAGCTGCAACACACCATCGAAGGCGAACTGCGCGAAGCGCTCCGCCGCCATGATCAGTTGAGCGTCGTGTTCCAGCCGCTGATCGATCAAAAGAGCCGCAAGGTCATTGGCGCTGAAGCGCTGGTCCGCTGGAACCACCCCAAGTTCGGATACATCTCCCCCACCCGCTTCATTCCGATCGCCGAGAGCACCGGCATGATCGAGGCACTTGGCGAGTTCGTGCTGCTGCGTGCCTGCGAGCTTGGCGCCACCGCTCCCGGTCGCACCATCGCGGTCAACATCTCGCCGACACAGCTGCGCAATCCCAATTTTTCCAGCACGGTTTTTGACGTCCTGCACCAGACCGGCATGCGCCCGACCGATCTTGAACTGGAAATCACCGAGTCGATCCTGCTCGACGACGAACACATTTCCTCACAGAACCTGCGCACCTTCCGTGACGCAGGCATCCACATCGCATTGGATGATTTCGGCACGGGTTATTCCTCGCTGAGCTATCTCAAGCGCTACCCGGTCGACCGCATCAAGATTGACCGTTCCTTTGTCAGCCAGCTGGCCGAGGGGCACGTTTCGGTCGCCATCACCCAGGCAATCGTCACCCTCGCCCATGCCATGGATATCCAGGTGACGGCAGAAGGCGTCGAAACCGAAAAACAGGCGGAAATTCTGGGAGCCATGGGCTGCAATACGCTGCAGGGCTATCTCTTCTCGCCCGGCACCTCGCCTGCGCACATCATCGAGATTTTCTCCGAGGCCGCCAACAAGCCCCAGCGTCGCCACTCAGTCGTCAGCTGACCGAGGCACAAAGCCGTCAAGCTGTTGCAGTTGCACATCGATCCGCCCTTGACGGCGCGTCGACTTCAGCCGACCTTCAGCCATGAATAAGCACCACGACGCATCCGCCCCCACTGCAGAAACCCTCACCCGCATGATCATGGCCGGACAGGGCAAGGTTCCTGCCGACATCGTCATCCGTGACGTGCAATTGCTCGACGTCATCACCGGCGCCATCACCCGCACCGATATCGCCATTATCGGTGATCGCATTGTCGGTACCCACGCCAGCTACGAGGGCAAAACGGTCATCGACGGCAAGGGCCGTTTCGCTGTTCCGGGCTTCATCGACACCCATCTGCACATCGAATCCTCCTTGGTCACGCCGTTCGAGTTCGACCGTTGCGTCCTGCCCCATGGCGTCACCACCGTCATTTGCGATCCCCATGAGATCGCCAACGTGCTCGGTGCCGAAGGCATTCGCTACTTCCTCGATTGCGCCGAACAGACCGTGATGGATGTCCGCATCAATCTGTCCTCCTGCGTGCCGGCGACTGCATTCGAGACCTCCGGCGCCTCGCTCGAAATCGAGGACCTCGAACCCTTCCGCAGCCACAACAAGGTCATCGGCCTTGCCGAGATGATGAACTTCCCCGGCGTGCTAAATGCCGACCCGGGAATTATCGCCAAGCTCGTCGCTTTCCAGGGCGGCCATATCGATGGCCACGCCCCGCTGCTGCTCGGCACGGCCCTCAACGGCTATCTCGCCGCCCGCATTCGCACCGACCACGAAGCCACATCAGCTGCTGAAGCGCGCGAAAAGCTCGCCAAGGGCATGGCCGTCCTGATCCGCGAAGGCTCGGTCTCCAAGGACCTCAATGCGCTGGGTGAAATCCTCGACGAAAACACCTCAAGTTTCGTTGCCCTCTGCACCGATGATCGCAATCCGCTCGATATCGCCGAAGAAGGCCACCTCGACAGCTCCATTCGCCGCCTCATCGCCATGGGCCGTCCGCTGCATCACGTCTATCGCGCCGCCAGCCATTCCGCCGCCCGCATCTTCGGCCTCACCGATCGCGGCCTCGTCGCCCCCGGCTGGCGCGCCGATATTGCCCTGCTCGATAGCCTCGAAGACTGTCAGGTCTCGGACGTCCTCACCGGTGGTCGTCTGGTCAGCCCCGACCTCTTCGCCGCCCGCGTCCCCGTCGAGCCGGTTGGCCTCACCTCGATGAAGGCCAAGCCGGTTTCAGCCGACGATTTCATCGTGCCGCCCCGCGCCGATCAGAACCAGACACCGGTCATTGGCGTCAAACCCGGCCTCATTCTCACTTTCCGCGAAAGTGCGACGCTGGAGGTTAGCAGTGTGGGAACACTTCCGGACCTGTCTGCTGACGTTTTGAAGGTCACCGTTATCGAGCGCCACGGCCGCAACGGCAATATCGGGCGCGGCTTCGTCAAGGGGTTCGGCCTCAAGCGCGGCGCCATCGCATCATCAGTTGGCCACGACAGCCACAACATCACCGTCATCGGCGCAACCGACGAGGATATGGCCGTGGCCGTCAACCGTCTGATCGCGCTGGGCGGCGGCTTTGCGGTCTCCGACGAGGGGAGGATAACTGCCGAGCTCGCCCTGCCAATCGCAGGCCTGATGAGCCCCAAACCCTTCGAGGACGTCACCCACGACCTGCACGCCCTGCGCGACGCCGCCTACGCCCTCGGCTGCGTCCTGCCCGAGCCGTTCCTGCAAGTCGCCTTCCTCGCCCTCCCGGTCATCCCCCACCTCAAAATGACCGACCGCGGCCTGTTCGACGTCGACAAATTCGACTTCGTAAACTGAGCAAATGAGCGATCTGATCCCCTCTCCCCTGAGGGGAGAGGGTTAGGGTGAGGGGTTCAGACGTCGAACGACCACTCTGCCCCAACCGAATACTGAACCCCTCACCCGGCGCTATGCGCCGACCTCTCCCCTCAGGGGAGAGGTGATCAGGTTCATTGCATGGTTTTTTTCGCAGCTTCCCGCGCCTTCACCTTCCGGCGCGCGGCGTGCAGCAGTGGCTCGGTATAGCCGCTTGGCTGGTCGGCGCCATGCAGCGCCAGATCCAGTGCGGCCTGAAACGCCACCGACTGGAAGTTCTCGGCCATCGGCCGATAGATCGGATCACCAGCATTCTGCGCATCGACAACCGAGGCCATACGCTCGAACACCGAGGTCACCTCGTCGCGGCTCACCAGCCCATGGCGGAGCCAGTTGGCCACGGCCTGCGAGGAAATGCGGCAGGTGGCGCGGTCTTCCATCAGCCCGACATTGTTGATGTCTGGCACCTTGGAACAGCCAACGCCCTGCTGCACCCAGCGCACCACATAGCCAAGAATGCCCTGCGCGTTGTTTTCCAGCTCGCGGGTAATCTCCTCGCGGCTCAGCGAAAACGGCACTTGCACCGGCATTGAGAACAGATCATCCAGGCTCGGCACCGCCTCATTGTGGCGACGGCGCTGCGCCTCGAACACGTCGATCTCATGATAGTGCAGCGCATGCAGCGTCGCGGCAGTCGGGCTCGGCACCCAGGCGGTATTCGCACCCGCATTGGGGTGACCCGACTTGGCCGCCATCATCGCCGCCATATCGTCCGGCCGCGCCCACATGCCCTTGCCGATCTGTGCCCGACCAGCCAGGCCACAGGCCAGCCCGATCAGCACGTTGCGATCCTCATAGGAGCCAATCCAGCGCTCGGATTTGATCTCGTCCTTGCGCAGCACTGCCCCCGCTTCCATCGAGGTGTGAATCTCGTCGCCGGTACGGTCGAGGAACCCCGTATTGATGAAAAACACGCGTTCGCGCGCTTCATAGATCGCCGCCTTAAGGTTGGCGGAAGTCCGGCGCTCTTCGTCCATAATGCCGATTTTGATGGTCAGCGGCGCAAGCCCCAGCATCTTCTCGACGGAAGCGAAGATCGCGCAGGCAAACGCCACTTCCTCAGGTCCATGCATCTTCGGCTTGACGATGTAGATCGCGCCATGGGCGCTATTGCCGCCCTTGTCATGCATGGCGCAGAGCACGGTAACAGCCGCATCCATCAGGCCTTCGCCAATCGGCTTGCCATCCACCAGCACCGCATCGGTTGTCATCAGATGGCCGACATTGCGCACCAGCAGCAGTGAGCGCCCCTTGAGCACCAGCGGCAAACCGTTGACGTCCTTGAACGTCAGGTCAGGCTTGAGCGTGCGCGTGACCTGCTGCCCGCCTTTTTCAAAGGTATCCGCTAGCGTGCCGTCCATCAGGCCGAGCCAGTTGCGATAAACGCCAACCTTGTCTTCGGCATCCACCGCCGCGACAGAATCCTCGCAATCCAGGATCGTCGTCAGCGCGGCTTCCACGATGATGTCGCTGAGCCCGGCCTTGTGCACCTTGCCGGTCGCGCTGCTAGGCTCAATGACCAGGATCACATGCAGCCCATGATGCTCCAGCACCAGCTGGCCCGCATCCTGCGTCCCGCCATAGCCAACGAACGCATCGGGGTCTTTCAGCGCCGTGCGGCCAGCACCGGTATCCACCGCAAGGCTGCGAATGTCGCCATCTTTGACCACATGGTAGCCGGTCACATCGCGATGACTGCCACTGATCAGCGGGAAGGTCTCGTCTAGAAACGCAGCCGCCTTGTCGACCACCGCCTGCCCGCGCGCCGCGTTAAAGCCCTTGCCTGGTGCCAGCTCGCCGTCGCGGCTGATCACGTCGGTGCCGTAATAGGCATCGTAAAGGCTGCCCCATCGCGCGTTGGCGGCGTTCAGGGCATAGCGGGCGTTGGACACGGGCACGACCAGCTGCGGGCCGCAGAGCGTCGTAATCTCGGGATCGAGCCCATTGGTATCAATGGTGAAATCGGCGGGCTCGGGGACCACGTAGCCGATATCGCGCAGGAAGAATTCATAGCCCTGCGGGTTGTTGACCACCGGCCCATATTTGCGGTGCCAGTCATCCACCTTGCCCTGCAGGTCGTCGCGCTTGGCCAGCAGCGCAGCATTGGTGGGGGCATGTTCGGCAATCAGCGCGGCAAAGCCCGACCAGAACTGGTCGGCACTCACACTCAACCCCGCCAGCGCTTCCTTCTCGACGAAATCTACCAATAGGGGATGAACCGAAAGGCCGGACTTCGTCTGATAGGTGGTCATGCTGCTTCCTTCTTCTCCCCGCTCCACGCGAGCCGGGATTGGCGTCTGTCGGGGTGAACCTAGGCGAGACCGCCCGGTGTCACAACCCACCCAAAGTTGACTTCGCCCTTGCACCAGCAACATAGACCTCGGCGATCGACCGATCGTCACCCAGCGTCTGGAGCAGGAACAATTCTTCAGCCAGCGTCGTCACCGTCGCCATTCTCAGTGCCATGGCGGGCGTGGCAGACGCATTGATCACGATCAAATCCGCCGCATTGCCCGGCGCAATCGCGCCGATCGTTCCCTCCAGCGAAAGCGCGCGCGCATTGCCCAGCGTCGCCATGTAGAACGAATTGAACGGCGTCAGCCGCTGGCCCCGCAATTGCAGCACCTTGTAGCCCTCGTCGAGCGTCCGCAGCAGCCCGTAGTTGGTGCCGCCGCCGATATCGGTCGCAATGCCGATCCGCACGCCCGCCTGCATTAGCCGCCCGCGATCAAACAGCCCGGAGCCTAGGAACAGGTTTGAGGTCGGGCAGAACACGGCCACCGAGCCGGTCTCCGCCAAGACGCGTGTCTCCCGGTGATTGAGATGGATCGAATGCCCCAAAAGCGTCTTGGGGCCCAGGATGCCATAGTCTTCGTAGATGCCGGTATAGTCGGGCGAGTTCGGATAAAGCTCCATAGAGAAGCTGATCTCGGCGTCATTCTCGCTGAGATGCGTCTGCACGTAGCACTCGGGATGCTCGGCCACCAAAGCCTGCGCCGCCTCCATCTGGGCGGGGGTCGAGGTGATGGCGAAGCGCGGCGAGACGGCATAAAGCCCCCGTCCCCGCCCATGCCAGCGCCCGATCAGTTCCTTGGTGTCGTCGTAGCTGGATTGGGCCGTGTCGCAGAGCGCTTCGGGCGCATTGCGATCCATCATCACCTTGCCGCCAACCATCAGCATATTGCGCTTTTCGGCCTCGGCGAAATAGGCGTCCACCGAGCGCGGATGGCTCGAGCAATAGGCCACAGCCGTCGTCGTGCCATTGCGGATCAGCTCGTCATAAAACGACGACGCAATGGCGTTGGCATGCCCCTGCTGGCTGAACTTCTGCTCTTCCACGAAGGTGTAAGTGTTGAGCCATTCCAGCAACGACCCCGCATAGGACGCGATGATCTGGCTCTGCACATAGTGCAGATGCATGTCGATAAAGCCGGGCAGGATCAGATGCGGCCGGTGGTCGATGATCTCGGCATTGTCGTCAGCCACAAAATCGCCAACGGCAACGATCTTGCCGTCCTCGATGGTGACCGCGCCATCTTCGAGATACCGGTAACTCGCATGGTCATCGAGGCCCTGCGGCTCGCTGATAAAGCTCAGCACCCGGCCACGCAGAATGGTCCGGCTCATTGTCCCGAACCCTCGCGGAACCACTCGACCAAAAGAGCACGCTCCTCCTTGGTCATCTCCGTCACATTGCCGGGCGGCATGGCGTGCGTATAGCCAGCTTGCATGGCAATATCCTTGGCGTGGTTGGCGATGGCGATATCGCTATCCAAAATGACGTTCTTGGGCGGCTCGTAAATCCCGGGCCACACCGGCTCGGCCGTATGGCACATGGCGCAGCGCGTCTGCACGGCTAGGCTGGCAGCGGCAAAGTGCTCTGCACCAAGAAAGCTCTCGGCCGCACGAGACGCCACCTCCTCTCCCGCCGAGCCGACCAGCTTTGGTCCGCTCGACAGCCACGCGATGATAATGAACAGGATCGCGGCCACCGCCCAGGTCCAGTGTGGATTGCCCTTGCGGGCATGGCGCGTGTTGAAATAGTGACGGATGACCACGCCCACGAGGAAGATCAGGCTGGCAATGATCCAGTTCCACTGCGTGGCAAAGGCCAGCGGGTAGTGGCTCGACAGCATGAAGAAGATGACGGGCAGCGTCAGATAGTTGTTATGCAGGCTCCGCTGCTTGGCGATCTTGCCATATTTGGCGTCGGGCACCTTGCCGGCCTTGAGGTCGGCCACAACGATCTTCTGGTTGGGGATGATGATCATCGCCACGTTGGCCGCCATGATGGTCGCGGTAAACGCGCCCATATGCAGCATCGCCGCGCGGCCGGTGAAAAGCTGCGTATAGAGCCAGCTCATCGCCACCAGGATCGCAAACAGCACCAGCATCAGCCCGGTGGTCGAATTGCCGATCGGGGATTTGCAGAGACTGTCATACAGCACCCAGCCCAGCACGATGGAGGCCATCGACAACAGGATCGCCTGCCACTGCACCAGATCGAGCACGTTGCGATCGATCAGGTAAATGTCCGCGCCAACGTAATAAATCAGCGCCAACAGCATGAAGCCGCTCAGCCAGGTCCAATAGCTTTCCCATTTGAACCAGGTCAGGTGTTCGGGCAAAAACTCAGGCGCAACCAGGTATTTCTGGATGTGATAAAAACCGCCGCCGTGCACCTGCCATTCCTCGCCATGCGCCAAAGGCGGCAGGCTTGGCGTCTTGCGCAGGCCAAGGTCGAGCGCGATGAAGTAAAAGGACGAGCCGATCCAGGCGATGGCGGTGATGACGTGCAGCCAGCGCACGGCAAACATCAGCCATTCGTACAAAATTGCATAATCTGGCATGTCGGCGTCCCTTGAATAGGCCTCATGGTGAGCCTGTCAAACCACGAGGGCGTGCCTGCGATCCCACCACGGCCATACCCCTGAGGCGCCGTCTGCAGGCTGATCGAAAAAGAGGCGGGCAAGTGCCCACCTCTCAATTTGTGTCGTCAATGTCGCCTATGCAGGCTGTTCGACGCCTTCGACATACCAGTCCATGCTGAGCAGCTCTGCATCGGTCAGTGCGACGCCAGCAGCAACGCGCTCAACGCCGGTATTGTCCTTGATCGGGCCCATGAAAATGTTGAACGAGCCATCGATCTGGCCGGTGCGGGTCGCCTCGGCGGCAGCCACGACGTCCTCTGGCACCTTCTTGCCGTATGGCCCCATCTCGACGACGTTCTCCTTGAGACCTTCCCAAGTGTCTCCGGCAACCCAGGTACCAGCCAGCACGGCTTCTGCCGATGCCAGGTAGTGCGGACCCCAATGGTCGATGATGGCGGTCAGCTGCGTATCTGGCGCAAAGGCGCTCATGTCCGCACCCTGGCCGAAACCACCGATGATGCCGCGTTCGGCAGCAACCTGCAGGGCCGCTGGGCCGTCGGTGTGCTGGGCAATGATGTCGATGCCCTGGTCGATCATGGCGCGGGCAGCGTCAGCTTCCTTGGCCGGGTCATTCCAGGTCGAAATGTAGACCGGCTTGATCGTGAAGTCAGGGTTCACCTTACGGGCAGCGAGCACGAAGGAGTTGATGCCCATCACCACTTCAGGAATTGGGAACGAGCCGATATAGCCGGCCTTGCCAGTCTTGGACATGTGACCAGCAACAGTGCCGCAAACCACGCGGCCTTCGTAGAAGCGCGCATTGTAGAGGCCCACATTGTCGGCCTTCATATAGCCCGTGGCATGCTCGAATGCGATGTCTGGGAACTGCTGGGCGACCTTGATCACCGAGTCACCGAAGCCGAAGCTCGTTGCGAAGATCAGGTTGCAGCCCTGCTGAGCCAGCTCACGCAGAACGCGTTCGCAGTCCGGGCCTTCCGGCACGTTCTCGACGAAAATCGTCTCGACCTTGTCGCCGAGATGCTCCTCGACATAGATGCGGCCCTGGTTGTGCGCGTAGTTGTAGCCGTTGTCGTTGATCGAACCGACATAAACGAAGCCGATTTTGACCTTTTCGAGCTGGGCGAAAGCGCTGGTGCCAAGCAGCGGCAAAGCTGCGGCGGCACCACTGATCTTCACGAAGGTGCGGCGAGTAAGTGTCATCTGTTTCTCCTGAATGACTTACATTCGATTGAGAGGATCGTTGGCTGTCTTCTCAATTTGCAGGCAAGAACGGCTTGCCGAGGCAGGCCGGGGCATTTGTGGAGGCATCGCGGCGGATCGAGATGAGCACCAGAACCGCGATGGTTGCGAGGTAAGGCATTGCTGCCCACACCTCAGATGGGATGACCGACAATGGCCCGCCGCCAGCTTTGGCGTAGAGTTCCATGGTCATCACAAGGCCGAAGAGGTAAGCGCCCGCCAAAAGGCGGAACGGCTTCCACGACGCAAAGACCACCAGCGCTACGGCAATCCAGCCGCGCCCGGCAGTCATCCGTTCTGCCCATTGGGGCGTCAGCAGCAGCGGGAAACAGGCCCCCGCAATACCAGCCATCGCCCCGCCGAACATCACGGCGAGATAGCGCACACCGGTCACCGAATAGCCGATCGAGTGTGCGGATTGATCGTTCTCACCCACGGCGCGCAGGATCAGGCCCGCCCGCGTCTTGTGCAGGAAGTACCAGATAGCCACGACCATGATGAACGAGAAATAGATCGGGAAGGCATAGCCAAACAACACCTTGCCGATGGGATGGGTCGCCAGTTCAACCGGAAACAACGGCTGCATTAGCGTCACCGGGCGGGCCGAATAGGACGAGCCCGCCAAGGCAGAAAACCCGGTGCCGAAAATCGTCAGAGCCAGGCCGGTCGCGGTCTGGTTGGCCGACAAAGACAAGGTCAAGAAACCAAAGATCAGCGAGGCCATAACGCCCGCTGCAGCCCCTGCCAGAAGAGCGAGGTATGGATTGCCGGTGTGGAACTGCACAACGAAACCGGCAATCGCGCCGATCAGCATCATGCCTTCAACGCCCAGATTGAGCACACCGGAGCGTTCCACCACCAGCTCGCCCAGCGCGGCGATCAGGATGGGCGTGGACGCCCCCACGACAGTCACCAGAATGGCGATGGCAAGCGTCAGATCCATTTACGCTGTCTCCACGCTGGCCTGATGCGTCACGCGGCGCACCCGATATTTGATGAGAATGTCCGCCGCCAGCAGGAAGAACAGCATCATCGCCTGGAAAATGCCGGTCGCCGCATTGGGCAGACCAATCGTTGTCTGCGCCACCTCGCCACCGACAAAGGTGATGGCCAGCACGACACCCGCGACAATCACGCCAAGCGGATTGAGCCGTCCGAGGAAAGCCACGATGATCGCGGTAAAGCCGTAATTGGTCGGAAAGCCCGGCACCATGCGCTGAAATGGCCCGGCCACTTCCAACACGCCCGCTAGCCCGGCCAAACCACCGCTAACCAGCATGGCCAGCCAAATCGTCTTGTTCTCCGAGAACCCGCCATAGCGCGCTGCACTCGGTGCGGCACCGACCACACGCATACGGTAGCCGAACACAGTCCGCGTCATCACGAACCACGCGATAAAGCCAACGAGAACCGCCATCGGCACGCCCAGATGCACAATGGTACCGGGAATAATAGTGGGCAGCCGCGCCGCTTCCGAGAACAGCCGCGTCTGGGGGAACCCCATGCCCATCGGATCTTTCCAGGGCGCACGGATCAGATAATAGATCAGCTGAACCGACGCATAAGTCAGCATCAGGCTGGTCAGGATTTCATTGACGTTGAGACGCGTCTTGAGCAGCGCTGGAATGGACGCATAAGCCATGCCGCCAGCCATGCCCGCCAGCACCATCAGTGGCAGGATCCACCAGCCGGTCATGCCCCAGGTCGCCAGCGCCACACCGGTTCCGGCCAACCCGCCGATGATATACTGCCCCTCGGCGCCGATGTTCCACACATTGGCGCGGTAGGCGATCGACAGGCCCACGCCGATGATGATCAGTGGCGCCGCTTTGACGCCAAGGTCCTGCCATTTGTAGGGATTGGTCAGTGGCGTCAGGAAGATTTCGCGCACGGCGCCGAAGCCATTATAGCCGATCAGCGAGAAGATGATCCCGCCCAGCAGCATGGTCAGCAGTACCGCCGCCACCGGCGTAGCGTACAGCATGAACCGGCTCGGTTCGCGACGCTTCTCAAGCCGGAACTGCATCGCTTGCCTCCACGCTCTGGTGTACGCCGCCCATCAGCAACCCGATTTCTTCCACCGATACGTCCCCAACAGCGCGTGACGCCGACAACTGCCCCATATTGATCACCGCCAGCGTGTCCGACAGCGCCAGCAATTCATCGAGATCCTGGCTGATGACCACGATGGCGGATCCCGCAGCCGCCAGATCCACCAGTGCCTGATGGATCGCCGCCGCCGCGCCCGCATCAACGCCCCAGGTCGGCTGGCTCACCACCAGCACGCTCGGCTTTTGCAGGATTTCCCGGCCCATAATGAATTTCTGCAGGTTGCCGCCCGACAGCGACCCAGCCGTCGAAGCAGGACCCAGCGCCTTAACGGCGAAGTCGGCGATCACTCGACCCGTATAGGTCTTGGCCGCGCCGGAATTAAGTAGGCCCATGATGACCATGCCCAGCCGATCGCGCGCCGTCAGCACGGAGTTATCGCTCAGCGTAAAATCGCCGACAGCAGCGTGGCCGTTGCGCTCTTCGGGAACCGCACAAAGCCCGCGCTTGCGCCGCTTTGTCGTTCCCAGCAGCCCCAGCGGATTGCCGTCCAGCGTCACCGCGTCCTTGTCATCGCTGACAATCTCGCCAGACAACGCGTCGAGCAAGGCGTTCTGCCCATTGCCCGCAACCCCGGCAATGCCGAAAATCTCGCCCGCACGAACAGAAAAGCTCACATCGTTAACCGGCACATCAAAGTGCCCGGTCTTATGCGTCGACAGACGTGACACAACCAGCTTGGGCAGCCCCATCGTGCGGCCTTCCGAGCGCACGATATCGCGCAGCCCTGCGCCAATCATCTTCTCGGCCATCGAGCGCGAGGTCTCCTCGCGCGGATCGCAGGTATCCACCAGTTTACCGGCCCGCAGGATCGTCGCCGTGTCGCACAAAGCTTTGATTTCATGCAGCTTGTGGGAAATATAGAGGATCGAGCACCCCTGCTGCGCCAACAGCCGCAGCACCACGAACAGCGCCTCGACCTCTTGCGGGGTCAGCACCGAAGTCGGCTCATCCATGATCAGCAATTTCGGGTCCAGCAGCAGCGCGCGCACGATTTCGATGCGCTGGCGCTCGCCCACCGACAGCGTCGCCACGGTGCGATGGGGATCAAGCAGCAGACCATATTTGGTCATCACGGCGCGAATGCGCGCCTCAAGCTCGCGGGGCGGGATTTTGGCATCCATGCCCAGCGCGATGTTTTCAAAAACGGTCAGCGCCTCAAACAGCGAGAAGTGCTGGAACACCATACCGACGCCGAGTCTGCGCGCATCTTTGGGGTTGGCGATATTCACCACCTGCCCATCCCAGCGGATTTCGCCGGCATCGGGTTGCATGATCCCGTAGATCATCTTGACGAGGGTGGACTTGCCCGCCCCGTTTTCGCCCAACAATGCGTGGATTTCGCCCGGTTTGACTGCGAAGCTGACATTGTCATTCGCAAGGACGCCCGGAAAGCGTTTGGTAATACCCGTTAGTTCCAGCCGATACGGCATACTAGCGTCCAATCATCGCCCCCAATGACTTGGGCACGCGTGTCCGCCCGATTTCAGCTTCCCGCTGACCAATGTGAACCATTATTTCTGCTGCCGCTAGTGCCGCGATCACTGCCGGCCTCTTATCCCCAAGGCCTTGGCTGCCAATTGGCAAGATCAACCGATCCAATGCCTTGGCTTCGCCCCCTTCGGTGCGGAACCAGCTCGAAAAGCGCGCCCGCTTCGTTGCCGATCCCACCATGCCCACATAGGGGCTGTCGCTGCGCGCCAGGGCTTCCTGGGCGATCAGAAAATCCAGCGCATGATCGTGGGTCAGGATGACATAGCTGCTGCCCTCGGGCGCATTGCGCACCACGGCTTCAGGCATGGCCACCAGACGCGATGGAATATGATCTGGAAGTTCGGCCAGCTCTTCGCGGCGCGTATCGATCACTTCAAGCTGGACCGGCAGCAGCGATAGGATTTGCGCCAGCGCGCGCCCGACATGACCGGCGCCAAAAACGAATACATGGGGAAGGGACGCATCTTCTGCGGCGATCTCGGCCAGCAGTTCAGCCTGCAGGGCAGCATCGACCGGGCGCAGGTCCACTCCGACGCGACCGCCGCAGCACTGCCCGATTTCTGGCCCTAATGGCACGTCCATGGCTTCCCCCATCCGGCCCGATAGTACGAGTCGACGGGCATGTTCAATAACCATGTACTCCAATGCACCGCCGCCAATCGTGCCAAACAGGTCCGATTGCCCCACCAGCATGAAGGTTCCCTGTTCGCGCGGGCTCGACCCGCGCACCGAAGTCAGTCGTGCCACGATGGCCGCAGGCTCATGGGAAAAGAAGGCGTTGAGCGTTTCAGTGCGGGTCATAGGAGGCTCCAAGTGGATCTCACCAGCACAGAGCCAACTTCACCTCGCCCCTCGGGGGAGAGGTCGGCCGCAGGCCGGGTGAGGGGGCCTTTTCTGGACGCGGTGTTTGAAAAAGGCCCCCTCACCCGACCCAAAAGGGTCGACCTCTCCCCCGAAGGGAGAGGTGAGGCGGCGCTTATCCCAAGGTCCGCGCTCATCCTCACCCCCGCGCCTCCCGTTTCAGACGCTCGCAGCCCATCAACACGCGCTCGGGCGTCACCGGCGTATTCAGCCGCGGCGCGATTTTGTAATCCGCCACCGAGGCCACCGCCATCGACAGCGCCTCGACCACGCTCATGGCGAGCATGAACGGCGGCTCGCCCACCGCCTTGGAGCGGCCAATCGTCGGCTCGGCATTCACCGACCATTCGGCCAGCTTTACGTTGAAGATCGGCGGCACATCGCTTGCCAGCGGAATTTTGTAGGTGGACGGGGCCTTTGTGCGCAGCTGGCCCTTGGCGTCCCACACCAACTCCTCGGTGGTCAGCCAGCCCATGCCCTGCACGAAGCCGCCCTCGATCTGGCCGATATCAATTGCCGGATTGAGCGACCTACCCACGTCATGCAGCACATCGACCCGGTCGACGGTGTACTCGCCGGTCAGCGTATCAATGGTCACTTCGGTCACCGAGGCGCCGTAGGCAAAATAATAGAACGGATGCCCACGGCCGGTCGCACGATCCCAGTGGATGGTCGGCGTCTGGTAGAACCCCGCTGCCGACAACTGAACACGATTCATATAGCCCGACGCCGCCAGCTCGGCGAAACCAACGAACTTGCCCTTGGCCTCGATACCGCCCGGCACCCAGACCACCTCGGCCTCGCTGCATTCATAGAGCTTGGCCGCATGTGCCGTCAGCCGCTCCTTGATCTGCCGCGCTGCGTCATAAGCCGCCATGCCATTGAGATCGGAACCGGAAGACGCCGCCGTGGCCGAGGTATTGGGCACCTTGCCCGTCGTCGTGGCCATGATCTTGACCACGTCCAGCCCGACGCCAAAGGCATCGGCCACCACCTGCGCCACCTTGATATAGAGCCCCTGCCCCATTTCGGTGCCGCCATGGCTGAGATGGATCGAGCCATCCTTATAGACGTGCACCAGCGCCCCAGCCTGATTGTACCAGGTTGCCGTGAACGAGATGCCGAACTTGACCGGCGTCAGCGCAATCCCCTTTTTGAGGATCGCGTTCTCAGCATTGAACGCCAGCACGGCCTTGCGCCGCGCCTGGTAGTCTGCCGAGGTTTCCAGCTCATCGACAATGCGGTGAATGATGTTGTCGCCCACCGTCTGGTGATAGGGCGTCACATTGTCGGTCGTCGTGCCGTAGAAATTGGCCTTGCGGATATCGAGCGGATCGCGGCCCAGATCATAGGCGATATCCTCGATCCAGCGCTCCGCCGCCATCATGCCCTGCGGGCCACCAAAGCCCCGAAACGCGGTGTTCGACACTGTATTGGTGTAAAGCGGCTGGCTGCGCACCCGCACCGCCGGATACCAATAGGCATTGTCGGCATGAAACAGCGCCCGGTCCGTCACCGGTCCGCTGAGGTCGGACGAAAAGCCCGCCCGCGCGCCATAAACCGCGTCGACCGCATGGATTTTGCCGCTGTCGTCATAGCCAACATCATAGTCGACCACGAAATCGTGCCGCTTGCCGGTTGCGGTCATATCATCATCGCGATCCGGACGGATCTTGCAGGCGCGGTTCCATTTCTTGGCCGCCAAGGCTGCCACCGCAGCAAACAGGTTGCCCTGCGTTTCCTTGCCACCAAACCCACCGCCCATGCGCCGGATCTGCACCGTCACCGCGTGCTGGCGAATGGCCAGTACCGCAGCCACCATCAGCTGCACTTCGCTCGGATGCTGGGTCGAGGCAAACACCGTCACATCCTCATCCTCGCCGGGGATCGCCATGGCGATCTGCCCCTCGAGGTAGAAGTGATCCTGCCCGCCAATTTCGATGCTGCCCTTAACGCGACGCGATGCACTGGCCATCCCGGCCGCCACGTCGCCACGCTCCAGCTTGAGCGGTTCGGTGACCAGTTTGCCACCCGCCGCCTGCGCATCGCGCACGCTGGTGACAAACTCCAGATCCCGATATTCAACCTTGGCCAGATGGGCCGCCCGCCGTGCCTGATCGCGTGTCTCGGCAACAACCGCGAACAGCGGCTGCCCCCAGAAATGCACTTTGCCGATGGCAAAGATCGGCTCATCGTGCTTGTGGCTCGGGCTGACATCGTTCTCGCCCGGAATATCCTCCGCCGTCAGCACGCCGATCACGCCCGGCGACGCTTTCACGGCCGCATAATCAATGCTGACGATCTCGGCATGCGGCTTGGTCGATAGCGCCAGATAGGCATGCATCGTGCCCGCTGGCTCGATCATGTCGTCAATGTACTCAGCCGATCCCGACACATGCTTTGGCGCACTGTCGTGCCGGGTCGACGTGTGAACGGTCGCTAGCGCAATGGACGTATCATGCTTGTTCATGCCACCTCCCGCTTGAGCCGCTGGCTCACACCGGTTGTTTCATGGAAGAACCGTAGCAGCAGATTACGCGCCGTCAGCAGGCGATAATCGGCGCTCGCCCGCATGTCTGAAATCGGCTGATAATCTTGCTCGAACACTGCCATCGCGGCCTCGATAGTCGCCAGCGTCCAGGGCTTACCCACCAGCGTGGCCTCAACCGCGCTCGCCCGCTTTGGCGTCGCCGCCATGCCGCCAAACGCAATCTTGGCTGCTGCCACCGCCCCGGTCTCATCAAGAGAAACGCGGAACGCGCCACAAAGTGCCGAAATGTCTTCCTCGCGGCGCTTGGAAATCTTGTAGACCGCAAACTTCTCGCCCTCAGGCAATAGCGGCAGCGTAACGCTTTCCACGAACTCGCCCGGCTGGCGATCCTGTTTGCCATAGGCAATGAAGTAATCCTGCAGCGCCATTTCGCGCCGCTCCACGCCCTTGCGCAGGGTGAGCCTTGCCCCCAGCGCAATGAATGGCGGCGGCGTGTCACCAATCGGCGAGCCATTGGCGATATTGCCGCCAATCGTGCCCATATTGCGCACCTGTTCACCAGCAATCCGGCTCCACAGCTCACCCAACTGGGGGAAGTGCGCGCCGATAACAGGCAAGGCTTCCGAATAGCTCACGCCGGCAAAAAACTGCACGGCATCGGCGCTCGTCTTGATCGCCTTGAGCTCCTGCAAATGCCCGATGAAGATCACTGGTCCGATCGCCCGCATGAACTTGGTGACCCAAAGCCCCACATCGGTCGATCCGGCGACGATCGTCGCTCCCGGGTTTTCCGCATAGACATCAGCAAAGTCATCGAGGCTACCCGGCACGATAATGCGGCTGGGCCCCTCGCCAATATCGACGCGGCTGCCATCGTGAATGGCGATGATCTTGCTCTTGATGGCGATCCGTTCAGCGCGCAGCGGATCAGCCTCTGGCGCGCCATAGCTTGAAATCGCCTTGGCCGCGCGGATGATCGGCGCATAGCCGGTGCAGCGACAAAGATTGCCCTGCAGTGCTTTTTCGATGGCCACCTGGGTCGGCTGCGGCTGGCGCATCCACAACCCATAAAGGCTCATGACGAAGCCGGGCGTACAGAAGCCGCACTGGCTGCCATGGTGATCCACCATCGCCTGCTGCACGGGATGCAAGATCCCGTCCTTGCCGCGCAAATGTTCGATGGTGACGACGTGGGTCCCATGCAGGCTCCCCACGAAACGGATGCAGGAGGTCACCGAGTCATAAATGATCTCGTCGCCCATCAGGCGTCCGACCAGCACCGTGCAGGCTCCGCAGTCGCCCTCGGCACAACCTTCCTTGGAGCCGCGCAAACGGCGCTCCAGCCGCAGCCAGTCCAGCAGCATCGCATCCGGTTTCACATCAGTGAGGGAGATTTCCTCGTCGTTGAGAATGAAGCGGATCGCGCCTTTGGACATGGCCCTAGCTCCCTCTGTAAGTGGAATAGCCGTAGGGGCTTACCAGGAGGGGGACGTGATAGTGTTTGTCCTCCGAGATGGTGAACCGGATTGGCACCACATCAAGGAATGGCGTCTCGATCTCGACACCAATCCGTTCGAAATACTGCCCCACATGGAAGTGGATTTCAAATTCGCCATGCTGGAACTGCTGTTCATCCAGTAGCGGCTGGTCCACGCGACCATCGGCATTGGTATAGCTGTCAGCAATATGATGCGTATGATCGCCGTGCACGAACAACAGTTCGATCCGCATGCCGCGCGCTGGCGTGCCGTGCGCAGTATCCAAGACATGCGTTGTGAGGCGCCCACTAACCGCCATTTGCTGCTCCGTCTGTCGTCCCCGTGACAAGACTATCTAAAAAGCGCGCGGCGGCAACGCCTATTTTTTACCATCTGGTCCATTTTTGTGCATCTTGTGCTCCAGTGTGCCCGCGCTAGGGTATGGCGAACCAATAAACGAGACGCAAGATGACCCGTTATCCCCGCGATATGCATGGTTATGGCCCCACTCCGCCGCAGGCAAACTGGCCCGGCGGCGCGCATGTCGCGGTACAGTTCGTGCTCAATTACGAAGAGGGTGGCGAGAACAATATCCTGCATGGCGACGCCGCTTCCGAGGCCTTCCTCGTCGACGTCGTCGGCGCCGCCCCGTGGCCGGATCGCCGCCACTGGAACGTTGAGTCGATGTATGAATACGGCGCCCGCGCCGGGTTCTGGAGGCTCCATCGCCTGTTCACCGAAGCCGCTCTGCCCGTCACCGTCTATGGCGTCGCCACCGCCCTGATGCGCGCCCCAGCCCAGCTTGCCGCCATGCAGGACGCCGGCTGGGAGATCGCCAGCCACGGCTACAAATGGGTCGAGCACAAGGACATGGCGCCCAATACCGAACGCGAGCAGATTGCCGAAGCCATTCGGCTGCACACCATCGCCACAGGCGAACGCCCTAAAGGCTGGTACACCGGCCGTTGCTCGCTTAATACGGTCGATCTGGTGTCAGAGGCCGGGGGCTTTGCCTATGTCTCGGACACCTATGACGATGACCTGCCCTATTGGCGCGTCCATCAGGGCAAGCCGCAGCTGATCATTCCCTATACCCTCAGCGCCAATGACATGCGCTTCGTCACGGCGTCCGGCTTTGACAATGGCGAGGAATATTTCCAGTTCCTCAAGGACAGCTTCGACGTGCTCTATGCCGAGGGGCAGGCCGGCTCGCCCAAGATGATGTCGATTGGCCTGCACTGTCGTCTTGTGGGCCAGCCCGGCCGCTATCAGGGCCTCAAGAAGTTCGTCGATTACATCAAGGGATTCGAGAAGGTCTGGGTCCCAACCCGCCTCGCCATCGCCGAACACTGGGCGAGCGAACACCCCTATGTCGCGCCGGAGGTCATTCCCTCCCAGCTCGACAAACCCGACTTTGTCGCCCGCTATGGCTCGATCTTCGAGCACTCCCCCTGGATCGCCGAGCGTGCCTGGGAGGGTGAGCTGGCCCCGGTCAACGACACCGCCATTGGCCTGCAATTTGCTCTGCGCACTCAGTTCCGCCTCGCAACGCCGGAAGAACGCCTCGCGGTCCTCCGCGCCCACCCCGACCTCGCCGGAAAGCTCGCCGCCGCCAAGCGCCTCACTGCGGCCTCCACTGAGGAGCAGGCCTCCGCCGGTCTCGACGCCCTCACCGACGATGAACGCACCCGCTTCACCACGCTCAACACGGCCTATGTCGAAAAGTTCGGCTTCCCCTTCATCATCGCTGTGCGGGACAACACCAAGGCCTCGATCCTCGCCGCCTTCGAAACCCGCATCAACAACTCAGCCGAAGCCGAATTCGCCACCGCCTGCGCCCAGGTCGAACGCATCGCCATGCTCCGCCTAAAGGCCCTACTGCCGTAGCCTTAGGCTACCTCGCCCAGCGAGCGTCACCCTCGGGCCCGACCCGAGGGTTCTTACTGCGGACTACTTGTAAAACCCCTCGCGCAGATTGATGCCGTGCTCGATGTACACCTTGAGGGCGCACAGCATCCCGGTCCAACCCTCGCAATTCCCCAGTGCGGCCTTGAGTCCTGGCTCGCCCTCGCGCCAGCCTTTTTCCTCGATACTGACCAGCGTGCGCCCGTCCTCAAGACTGGAAAAACTCATCACCACCGTCGTGTCGTAGCTGGGCCCGCCATCGGCGGCTGCCGCCCAGTGCAGCACGATTTCCTTGTCCTGCACCACGCGCTCAACCCGCACCGGAAAGGCGCCGGGGAAATCAGCGAAATCCCAGGTCACCGTCGCGCCCGTTTCCAGCCGACCGACAGCGCCGCCGGTGGTGAAATAGCCCGACAGTTTGGCGGGGTCTGCCACCGCCTCAAACACCTCATGCACCGGCTTGGCAATCCGGCCACTCACCCTGAAGTCATAGGCCATTCCATCCTCCTGAGCTTGACTGGCGTCAGCGTATGTTATAAAAATATAACATGTCAACCGACGACGAAGACGACGCAATTTTCAAGGCCCTGAGCCACCGGACTCGGCGCTATCTGCTGGACGCGCTCAAGCCTGCCCCGCTGACGACAGGCATGCTGTGCGACCTGCTGCCCGATCAGGACCGCTGCACTGTCATGCAGCACCTCAAGGTTCTGGAGCAGGCCGGATTGATTGTGGTCGAACGACGCGGCCGCGAGCGCTGGAACCATCTCGACGCTCTGCCCATCCACGCCATTCATGAGCGCTGGATCGGTCCCTACGCGGCCTATGCCGCGTCCATGCTGAGCCGCCTCAAGCAGCAGGTTGAAGCCTGAGCGCTTGCGCGGAGTGTATGCAGCACGCTAGAGCCTGCTTCGGAGACCCGCACCATGTACACACTCATCGTCGGCAACAAGAACTACTCCTCCTGGTCGCTGCGCCCCTGGCTTTTGCTGCGCATGCTCGACATTCCCTTCACCGAGCGCCTGCAACCCTTCATCGATTACGGCAGCCACGACGCCTTCCGCGATTTTTCGCCCACCGGTCGTGTTCCATTGCTCATCGATGGCGACACCTGCGTCTGGGATAGCTTCGCCATCACCGAATATGCCGCCGAGGACCACGCCAGGGTTTGGCCCGCAGACCGCGCCGCTCGCGCCTTTGCCCGCTCCATCGCCGCGGAGATGCACTCTGGCTTTTCCGAGCTCCGCAATGTCTGCACCATGAATTGCGGCATTCGCGTCGAGCTCAATGAACGCAGCCCGGCGCTTGAAGGCGACCTAGCCCGCATCGACGAAATCTGGTGCGAAGGCCTGTCCCGTTTTGGCGGCCCATTCCTGGCGGGCGACACATTCACAGCCGCCGACGCGTTCTATGCGCCCGTCGTCCTGCGCCTCCAGACCTATGGCATCTCGCTCAGCGATACCGCCAATGCCTATGCCGCCCGCATCCTCGCCCTGCCCCCGTTGGTGGAGTGGTACGAGGCCGGCCTTGCCGAAATCTGGCGCGAGCCCGTGCACGAACAGGAAGCCCATGCCGCGGGCAAAATCACGCTCGATCTGCGCCGCACGGCCTAGCCAGAGCGCCCCGGACCTGCCAATTTCACACCAACACACGCTTAAACCGGCGGGGGCATTCATGACCAAAGCAAGCTACGCAATTCCCGCAGCGGGCCTGCCGCCCCAGTCTGCCCTGCTCACCGGTCGCGCGGTGTTCACCGAGGCCTATGCGGTCATTCCCCATGGCGTGATGCGCGACATCGTCACCAGCTACCTGCCCCATTGGACCGATACGCGCGCCTGGGTCATTGCCCGGCCCATGTCCGGCTTTTCCGAGACCTTCTCGCAATACATCATGGAAGTCTCCCCCGGCGGCGGCAGCACACGGCCCGAGCCGGACAAGGAGGCCGAGGGCGTGCTCTTCGTCGTCGATGGCGAAGCCAGCCTCACACTTGAAGGCCAAACCCATATTTTGACGCCCGGCGGCTATGCCTTCCTGCCCCCCGGCAGCGTCTGGTCCCTGACCAATGCTGGCTCCGTCCCCACCCGCTTTCACTGGGTGCGCAAGCGCTACGAAGCCGTCGACGGCATTGACGCCCCCACCGCGTTCGTCGCCAACGAGCAGGACAAGCCCATCATCTGGATGCCCGGCACCGATAGCCGCTGGGGCACCACGCGCTTTGTCGAGCCCAGCGATCTCCGCCACGACATGCACGTCAACATCGTCACGCTTGAAGCCGGCGCGGTCATCCCCTTTGAGGAAACCCACGTCATGGAGCACGGCCTCTACGTGCTCGAGGGCAAGGCGGTGTATAAGCTCAATCAGGATTGGGTTGAGGTCGAAGCCGGTGACTTCATGTGGCTGCGCGCCTTCTGCCCGCAGTGCTGCTACGCCGGTCCCGGCCGCTTCCGTTACCTGCTCTACAAGGACGTCAATCGCCACATGAAACTGGGTCGCTGATCCATGGCCCCGATCATCATCGAACCCCTGACCGCCGAGGCCTTTGCCCCGTTCGGGCAGGTGATCGAGCTGGCCGGCGCCCATCACTACCCCATCAATGGCGGGATGACCGAGCGCTATCACGACCTCGCCCGCGTCGAGCTGGGCGGCGTCCACGCCCGCCCGCTGATCTCCATCTTTCGCGGCCAGCCCTATAGCCTGCCGCTGCAGCTGAAACTGGTGGAGCGTCACCCGCTCGGCAGCCAGGCGTTCTACCCCCTCACCCAGCGTCCTTTCCTCGTCATCGTCGCCCATGACGTGCATGGCACGCCCGATACGCCGCGTGCCTTCCTCACCGCACCCGGTCAGGGCATCAACATCGCCATGAACACCTGGCATGGCGTGCTGACCACGCTGGATGCCGAAAGCGACTTTCTCGTCGTTGACCGTGGCGGCGAAGGCAACAATCTCGAAGAACACCACTTCGACACGCCTTTCATGGTGCAAATGCCGGGCTGAGCGCCCTGCCACATAGCAGCCATGCCGGGGCGAACCATTCCCGTGCCTATGCGTTTTATCTGTTCCCGTAACAGCGCAAGGCCACGATCATGTCGCACATCGACGCTACACCGCACGTCCTGCCCCAGCTGGCAATCTTCACCGATTTCGATGGTACGCTGGTCGATCTGGCCGACGCACCTGATCAGATCGACGTCCCCGAATCTCTGGCAGCCCAGCTTGAGCGCGCCATTCGTGATCTCGACAGTGCTTTTGCCGTTATCACCGGTCGCGAGATCGCAGATATCGACAGATATCTCGCCCCTCTCCACCTACCAATCGCTGGAGCCCACGGCACCCAGCGCCGCCGCGCCGATGGCGTGATCGAAGAGGTGGACATGGCCCACGTCGTCGCCGCCGAGGAAATCGCCCACTCCATCGCGCCGCTGATCGAAGCCAATCCCGGTCTCGTGCTGGAAGCCAAGGAAGGCTCCGTCGCCCTCCACTACCGCCAATCACCCGAACTCGAGACCGCCGCGCGGATCGCCATGGAAGATGCCGTCAACGGCGTCACCGATTTCACCATAGTCCCCGGCAAGATGGTGTTCGAAGCCCGCGCGCGTGGCATCAGCAAGGGCACCGCACTACGCGCCTTCATGCGCGAAGAGCCATTTCTCGGCCGCACGCCAATCTTCATCGGCGATGACATCACCGACGAGGATGGCTTCATCGCCGCGCAGGAGCTTGGTGGCGTCGGGATCAAGCTGGGCGAAGGCGAAACCGCCGCACGCATGCGCATTGCCGACGTGCACTCCGTCCATGCGCTGATCCAGGGCCTTGGCGATATCGCCGCCAGAGATCGGGACGCCGGAGACCTGCACTAATGGGCAGGTTGGTTGTTGTGTCCAATCGGACGCCGGGCAAAGGTCCGGCGGCCGGTGGACTGGCCGTTGCGCTGCGCCAAACTCTGGCCGAGCGCGAAGGCTTCTGGTTTGGCTGGTCCGGCAAGCTGGTCGACATCCCCGAGCCGCACGCCCAGATTACCGATATCGATGGCCTCACCGTCGCCCAGATCGATCTCACACGAGACGACCATCAGGCTTATTACGGGGGCTATTCCAATTCCATTCTTTGGCCCAGCTTCCACCTGCGGCTCGATCTGGCGACGATCGAAGCGCATTGGTACGAGGGCTATCGCCGCGTCAACACGCAGTTCGCGCGCGCTCTTCTCCCCCTGCTCAAGCCCGACGATGTGATCTGGGTGCATGACTATCACCTGATCCCTCTGGCGACCGAGCTGCGCAATCTCGGCGCGCGCAATCGCATCGGGTTCTACCTGCACATTCCCTTCCCCACGCCCGACGCGCTCTACGCCATCCCGCACCATCAGGAACTGATGCGCGACCTCTCGCGCTACGACCTGGTTGGCATGCAGGCCAATCGCGACGTCGCAGCCTTCACCGAATTTGCCGACCACCAGACGCCATCCTCGCTCGACGGCGCCCGCGTGCATTCGGTCGATTTCAGCCGCACCGAAGTCGTGGCCTTTCCCATCGGCTCCGACCCTGACGCCTTTGCGCGCCTCGCCGTCAGCCCCGCCGCCACCAAAATGGTCCGCCGGGTCGAGCGGACGTTGGCCGATCAGCGCCTCATTCTCGGCGTTGACCGGCTCGACTATTCCAAAGGTCTGCCGCAGCGCGTCGAAGCCTATGAAAAGCTCCTCGCCAATGACAGCCGCTTCCGCCGGCAGATTCATATGCTCCAGGTTGCGCCGCCCTCGCGCGACGCCATCAAGGAATATCAGGAGACCAGCGACACGCTGGACGCCGTCTGTGGCCGCGTCATGGGGCGCTTTGCCGAACCCGATTGGCAGCCGCTAACCTATGTGAAGCGCGCCTATGGCCAGCCCAGCCTTGCGGGGCTTTATCGCCTTGCCAGCGTCGGCCTCGTCACGCCCCTGCGCGACGGCATGAACCTTGTCGCCCACGAGTTTATCGGTGCGCAGGACCCCACTGATCCGGGCGTGCTCATCCTCTCGCGCTTCGCTGGTGCTGCCGAGATCTTCCCTGACGCCCTGCTGGTCAATCCATTCGACACCGACGAAACCGCCGAAGCCCTGCGCATGGCGCTCGACATGCCGCTCGACGAACGGATTGCCCGCTGGACCACGCTCATGGCCTCCGCGCAAAAGCACAATGTCACCGATTGGGCGAAACACTTCCTCGATCACCTCGCCCCGGCCAAGGTCGACCACAGCTCCACCCGGGACGTGCTCTATCTGGCGTCCGTGGCGTGAGAGCACTATCCAAAAAACAAAAAGGGCGACCTCGCGGTCGCCCTTTTTCATTCAATGCAAGCTCAGCTTATGCGACGCGGCCGCGCGAGCGGTCGGCGTTGGAACGGCCATTGGAGCGCACGGCATCCTTCTGGGTCTTGCCCCAGCGCTGCTTGGTAGCAGCAGGCTTGGCGCCGGCCGGCTTGTTGCCAGCCATTGGCTTGCCGGTTTCCATGTCGCGACGAACGGCGCGCGCTGGCTGACCTTCGGCTGCCGCCGCAGCTGGACGCGTGCGTGGCGTATCCGATGGCTGACGGTGCGGCTGGCTCTTGCCAGCTGCGTCCTTGGAGAACTCGGCAAATGGACGACGCTCGGCAGGCGAACGACGGTCCGTCTGGTCCTTGCGTGGGTTCTTGGCCGTGCGTGGGCCAGGACGACCACCGCTTGGCTTCTTGTAGGCCGAACGCGGCGCTTCGTTGACGCCGGTGTCGTTGGCCAGGTGCAGGTCGCCCGAATAGGGAAGCGTGCGGCGGATCAGGCGTTCCACATCGCGCAGCTTGCCGCGCTCGGTGCCATCGCACAGGGTGATGGCAGCGCCCGACGCGCCGTTACGACCCGTGCGACCGATGCGGTGAACATAGTTCTCCGGATCGTCTGGCAACTCGTAATTCACCACGTGAGTGATGCCGGGAACGTCGATACCGCGCGCGGCGATATCGGTCGCAACCAGAATACGCACATCACCCGAGGCAAAGCCCTTAAGGGCTGCCTGGCGGGCGTTCTGGCTCTTATTGCCGTGGATGGCCGCAGCCTTGTGGCCGTCGAGCTCGAGGTTCTTGGCGACGCGGTCAGCGCCGTGCTTGGTACGCGAGAAGATGATCACGCGTTCCATGTTCTCTTCTTCGCTGCCCAGCAGCTGGTTGAGAACGCCACGCTTTGCCTTGGCACCCGACAGGATCACGCGCTGGTCGATCTTGACCACGGTGGAACCGGCAACCGACGCATCGACGCGCACTGGGTCCTGCAGCAGGGTGCGGGCGAGATCAGCCACCTCTGGCGCCATGGTAGCCGAGAACATCATGGTCTGACGCTTGATGCCGATGGCCTTCACGATGTGACGCACGGGAGCGATAAAGCCCATGTCGAGCATCCGGTCGGCTTCGTCGAGGACGAGCCAACGCGTTTCGTTGAGGCGGATCTTGCCGTCATCCATCAGGTCCTTGAGGCGACCTGGGGTGGCGACAACGATGTCGACGCCGCGTTCCAGGCGCTTGACCTGATGGTAGCGCGATACGCCACCGAGCAGAAGCACGGTGTCGAGCTTCATCTTGGAACCCGCAAACTTGCGGATGTTTTCGTCGATCTGCACGGCCAGCTCACGCGTTGGCGCAAGGATCAGGGCACGGGCAGTCAGCGGGCGCGGACGACCGGTCAGGGTCAAAAGGCCAGCAAGGATAGGCAGGCCGAAAGCAGCCGTCTTGCCAGAACCGGTCTGGGCAATGCCCATCATGTCCTTGCCTTCAAGCAGCTTTGGAATGGCTTGCGCCTGGATCTTGGTCGGCTCGGTAAAACCAGCGGCAGTCAGGCTGTCGGTGATGATGGCGGGCAGGCCGAGGGAAATAAAATCGGTCAATTGTTTCGTCTTTCTGCGCGCAAACGCGCATGGCAGCGCGCAGAACAATGCAGCGCGCATGTCGCCACCCACGCATTGCGGATAGCGGGTCAACAGGTGCAATCGGGCGACAAAGGGAGATATCGCGCGGGTGCTGGCTCGAACCCGGACATACTGTTTCCGGGCTGACTTCGCCGCTCACCGCAGGGGATAAGAAGTGAAGTCCGTCACCAAATTCCTGGCGCCAGCGGATCCATTGAAGGTCCATGCGCCGGTGACGATGGGGCCTATATGGCCGAAAGACCCCGAAATAGCAAGGTCTTTGCATAGGCCGCCGCGCGTGGCCGGGTTGCGTAAGCCTCTATGCCAGCCCCATTTCGGCGATCAACATCGCGCCCCGAGCGCCGAAAACGCCCTGCGCTCAAGCGCACACGGTGGTACTATGCCCCATGTTCACAGCCCTCCCCCGCCTCGCCCTCCTCCTCTCGCTCCTCGCCATGCCAGCTCTCGCGGCCGAATGGCGCTACACCGATGGCGCGGGAAAATCAGTGGTGCTTGACGCAGTCCCGCTCCGCATCATCGCCCATTCCAGCGTCGCGGCGGCGCTCATCCCCTATGGCATTCGCCCCATCGGCATCCTGCGCGACGGCCCACCCTCGCTCGATCGCGCCCTTGATGGGCTCGACGTCAGCGATATCCCGGTCCTCTCCAAAGGCTGGTTCGATATCGACGCCGAGGCCGTGCTCAATCTCGATCCCGATATCATCATCACCGAGTATTCCCTAGCCGAGCACACCTATCAGGGCGGCACCGCCGAAGGCGCCATGGCCGACCGGCTGGAATCCATCGCCCCCACCATCGGCATTGCCCGCACCAATTCCATTGTCGACATGCTCGACGCCTATCGCAACTTCGCCCTCAGCCTTGGTGCCGACACCGAAACACCTGCACTGAAGGCAGATCGCGCCCGCCTCACCACCGCCATCGACGCGCTCAAGGCCATCACCGCCGCCAAGCCAGACCTTGCAATCATGGCCGTCTCTCCCAGCAGTTCCGGTCTCTCCATCGCCATCCCCGCGGACTTCGGCGAGCTGTCGGACTTCGCCGGCTGGGGTATCAATCTCCTCTCGCCCGAGGCCACACCCGGCACCAGCTACCTCACCGTCGCCTGGGAAAACGCCAACGCCTACCCAGCCGATATCATCCTGCTCGATGACCGCTGGGAAACCTCGCCCTATGACGTCATCCGCAACAATCCCCTGGGACAGCGCCTCCCCGCCGTTACGGCCAACCAGCTCGGCGATTGGCCCGCCGAATGGATCCGCAGCCCCGCCGTCTACGCCACCGAGATCGACAAGCTCACCGCCCTCATCGAGCGCAGCCACTCGATCAGGTAATATGACTTGAAATATCATCTTATTTTTGGCATTGGACCCCTATTCTTTTGGGGGACGGTCCGATGCCAAAAATCCTGACGACGCTTGCCTTTGCGCTTCTCGCCACAACGACCGGCTTTGCCGCAGAGTGGAGCTATACCGACGGCTCAGGCAAAACCACCACATTGCCCGAAATGCCCAGCCGCATTGTGGCCCATGGCCGCGCCGCCCCCGCGCTGATCGCCTACGGCATTCGCCCCGTCGCCATTTTCCTCGATTACCCTCTGGAGCAGGAACGCGCGCTCAAGGATGTGGACCTCACCGGCATCGAAATCCTTGGCACGTCCTATGAAACCCTCAGCGCCGAGAGCGTTCTGGCCGTTTCGCCTGACCTCATCATTTCCGAATGGTGGCCGCTCGATAACGCCTATGGAGGAGCCGCCGCCCCTCAATATGGCGGTGATCGCCTCGCCGCCATTGCCCCCATTGTCGGCCCCGCTCAGGGGAGTTCCGCACTCGGGCTGATGGAAGACTATGAGGAACTGGCCGTAGCGCTTGGGGCCGATCTCACCAGTCCCGCCATTGTCGCGCAGAAGGCGGACTTTGAGTCCGCCGTCACAAGGTTCAAGGCCAGCGTCGCCGCCAAGCCTGATCTTCTGGTCATGGCCGTCTCTCCCTACCCGGAAAATCTCTACGTCGCCGTGCCCTCGACCTCATCAGAGCTATCCGACTTCATGAGCTGGGGCCTCAAAATGGTCATCCCGGACACCCCTTTCGCCGAAGGCTACTTTGAAGAGTTGAGCTGGGAAAACGCGGCGAAATACCAGCCCGATCTGGTCCTCGTCACGGACAGCTTCAACGATGTCGACCTCAAGACCCTGGCCGACCAGCCGCTCTCCGATCGCATCGCTGCGGTGAAAGCCGGACAGGTCGCGCGCTGGCCCGCCTTTTGGCTGCGCACCTACGCGTCCTATGCAAAAGAGCTGAACACCCTCTCCGATGTCATCGACGCCGCCGACCAGACCATTGCCGACTGACACGCGATGGCGGGATCAGATCCCGCCATACCAGTCATAGCCGGTGTCTTCCCAATAGCCGCCATGCCCCAACCCGAACTGTGACAGGTCATCGACCAGCTCGATGGTGTGGAGGAATTTCGGCTGCTTGTAGCCCAGCGCCCGCTCAATCCGCAGACGGATCGGCGCGCCGTTGGACACCGGCAACACCTGATCGTTCAGCCCGTAACTGAGGATAGTTTGCGGGTGATAGGCGTCGATCAGGTCCGAGCTGGTGTAGTAGAGAATATCGCCCGCCAGCGTGCGCTGGATGTTGTCGTAACAATGATAGACGCAGAACCGCGCCCCCGGCTTCACGCCCGCCATATCCAGCACCGGACCCAATTGGGTGCCGGTCCACTTGGCGATACAGCTCCACCCCTCGACGCAATCATGCCGGGTAATCTGGCTGCGCGCCGGCATATTGCGCAACTGGTCGAGCGTGAGGCTCACCTCGCGGTCCACCATGCCTTTGACCGTCAGCTTGTAGGTCGAGAAGTTACCAGCCTGCAGCGCCAGATATTCTGGCGTCGTCGGGTTGGTCGACCCGTTAGGCCGCTGGCCCTGTCGGATTTCGCTGGCGGAGTATTCCCGCGCCAGCGTCTGCGCGCCGATCCAATGCCGCTGCGCCTGATAGGTCAGCACATTGGCCTGCTCCAACACCTTCCGCACGCCATTGTCGCGCTGCCCGAGAAAATCAAACTGGTCGCAACCGGCCAGGATCAGCCCCGATCCGACCACAGCAGAGCCACGCAGAAAATTGCGCCGCGTAATAATGCCGGTCATGGCTTGTCTCCCTTGGCAGCAGGCGTGCCGGGGCTGGTGCGATACCACCCGGTGATCATCGAGCGCAGCTCATTGAGCGGGCCGGCGGCTACCACCATGAGGATGTGCACCACGAAGAACGTCACCAGCAGGGTCATCACCACAAAGTGGATGGTCCGCGCCGTCTGCCGCCCACCGAACAGATCGAGCATCCAGGGCGCGATTGAGTTCATGCCCGGGCTCATCGTTAGCCCCGTCGCCACGATCAGCGGGAACAGCACAAAGAACACGGCGAAATAGCTTAACTTCTGCAGCGGTCCATAAGTCCGCCCGTGGTGAAACCGCAGCCGCGCGTGGTCGGCAATATCGCCCGGAACGCCTTTGATATCGGCCCCGCGCGGCACGATATCGCGCCTTATGTGCCCATTGATGAAGCTGGCCAGGAACCACACGAACATGGTCGCCACAAACACCCAGCCAAAAAAGAAATGCACCACGCGACCCGTGCCCAGATCGCGATAGGACGGAATGGTCACCGCGCCCGGAAAGGCCGTGAACACCGGCCGCTCCGCCGTGCCGCTCATCCCCAAAACGCCCGTCGTGTCGAATGTCTGCCCGAAAATCGTCGTCTGCCCGCGCGGCCCGGCATCGGTATTCACCGCGCCAATGCGCAGCACCGAATTGTCGAACTCGAAGCCCGATTGCTGGCCGATATAGAGATTGGGGTGCGCATTAAAGATCTGCAGCCCGCTCAGCAGCAGGAAAAACAGACAGATGGCCCAGGTCCAATGGGTCACCCGCGTGAAGATCGACTGACGATAGATCAGCGGCCCCTTGGCAGATGCAGGCTCTTTGTTTTCGCTCATCGGCATCCCCTCATCGGGAAAGGCATTCGTCCCGCATGGTGTAGCAACGGCGCCAAGCGGAACGAACGCACGCTATCACGACAATGTTATGGCTTGGGTGCCATCGCGTCCATTGCGGGCGCCATTGTATCGGCTGGGGCCATGGCGTCACTGCCCATCGCGTTATTGTGCAAGTTGCGACACGCCGCGCTGGCCGCCTGTTTGACTTCGGCGAAGGTAATCCCCGCCACCTGCTCCAGGCACTGGGTGATGTCAGCGTCGCCAGCCATTGGCGCCATCGCATTCACGGCGGGCGCCATGGCATCCTGCGCAGAAACAGCAGGAGCTGCAAAGGCCAGTCCAGACAGAGTGACAAAGGTCAGCGAGCGAAGGGTAAGGGACATTCTCGATCTCCTGAAACAGCCACGCCGGGTGGCGCGGCCAATACCCCTCATTCGCGCGCTCCCCCCGAGACGTTACGCCCTCACTGCCTCGTGATCCCGATGGCCTGCGCCATCCGCTCCCCATCAGTGTAACCTTTTGCGCGCGGGCAACGAATGATGAGCAATGCGCACTGATTCAACCGAGATGCGATTGCGAGCCCTGATGCTCGCCTCGCTCGATGGCGATGCTGCGGCCTATCGGTCGTTGCTGGACGAACTCGGCCGCCATTTGCGCCCCTATTTCGTCCGGCGGCTCACCCCGGCTTTCGCACCCCACGCCGACGATCTTGTGCAGGAGACGCTTTTGGCCATCCATACGAGGCGCATGACCTATGATCGCACGCGCCCCTTCACGGCCTGGCTGCATGCGGTTGCCCACCACAAGTTCGTCGATCACGTCCGCCGCCAGTCGATCCGGCTGACCGTTCCGCTGGAGGATGATGCCCCGATTTTTGCCCATGACGACAATGCCGATGCTCTGGCGCGCCACGACCTGGACGTGGTGCTCGAGACGGTCCCACCGCGCACCGGCGACCTCATTCGGCGCACGCGGCTCGATGGCGCTTCCATTGCCGAAGCGGCCGCCGCCAATCACATGAGCGAAACCGCCGCCAAGGTTTCCATCCATCGCGGCATGAAGGCCCTCGTCGCCCGCTTCGCCGGGGGGCCGAAATGACCGAAGAGCTGATCGCCCGCCTCACCGCCGATCTAAAGCCCGTGCGGCCCACCGCGATGCGCCGCCTGCTGATCGCCGTGCTCGTCCCCGCCCTGCTGGTGTCCGCCGGTCTCATGCTGATCTGGCTGGGACTGCGTCCCGACATCAGCGCTGCTTTCGGCAACATGATGTTCTGGACCAAGCTCGGCTACACCGCCGCCTTGGCGCTGTTCGGCCTTGTCGCAACGCTCGCCCTGTCGCGTCCAGATGGCCACATCCGCTGGCCCTGGATCGCCGCTTTGCTGGTGCTGGCTGGAATGGTCGTCGCCGGGTTCACCCAACTCATTCTGGCCGGGCCAGACAACATGATGCCGCTGATCATCGGCTCATCGGCGCTGGTCTGCCCGCTCTATGTGGTCGTGCTGTCGTTGCCGGTTCTGGCCGCAGCGCTCGCGGCCCTCCGCCGCTTTGCCCCGGGCCGGCCAACGCTGGCGGGCTTTGCCGCCGGCATCATGTCCGGCGGCATCGGTGCCTCGATCTATTCGTTCCACTGCGACGAGAACGGCCTCATGTTCCTGGCCCTCTGGTACACATTGGGCATCGCCGTCGTCGCCATCATCGGAGCCGTGGCCGGGCGCTTCCTGTTGCGTTGGTAGCCCGGGCGGCAAGCCTACTCGTCGCGCGCAGCCCAGTTCATGCCGCGTCGCAGGATTGTTGCCATCTCGACGTTCTCAAATTCCTTGGCCTTGTGGCCGAGCGTGGAATGAAAAACCCGTCCCTTGCCGTGATGGCGTTTCCACACCACCGGCATTTTCACGCCCTCGATCCACGGCGCGTGTTCACCCGAAAACGTGGTTGTGGCCAGCACCTGGTTGGATGGGTCCACATGCATGTAATACTGCTCGGACGTGTAGGCGAAGGCTTTGATCCCGGCCATGATCGGGTCCATCGGGTCGGCAATATCGACCGTGTAATCAATGATGTTGCCGGGATGGGCCACCCATTGGCCGCCCACCATGAAGTGGTATTCCACGGCGTCGCGGAATGTGCCGGTCATGCCGCCGTGGTGCCCGGCAAGGCCAACGCCGCCCTCAACCGCCTTGACCAGATTTTCCACCTCGGCCTTTTCGATTTTACCCGCGCTGAAGATCGGAACGATCAGTGACAGATCGTGGATTGAGGGATCGGCAAAAGCGCTGGTTTCAGTCGCCATGCGCACCGAAAAACCGTCCTCATGCAGCCAGCGCCGATAAATTGCGGCACATTCGTCGGGCTCATGTCCCGCCCAGCCACCATAGACGATCAATGCGCTTTTCATGCTCAAACTCCGCAAATCAAACGGCGCAGAGATTACCTGACTGGTCAGCTATTGGAACCCGACAACGCATGCCCGCACCTCAGGGGGCGATCCTGCCGCCCTTTCGCCTGTCACAAAAGCCTGCTTAACTGACCGTTCGCCGTGGCTTGGGGCCAATGCGTCCCTACTGCTCGGAAGCCGGGCATGCCTGCCCACGGAGTAAAACGACCCGTCAAGCACATAAGGGATATCAGAGATGAAACGACGACTTCTCGGCGCTACAGCACTCACCCTCTTCGCCGGATTTACGGGTGCGGCCTACGCAGATTTCACGCTCAACATCCTCCACATCAACGACTTCCATTCCCGCTTCGACCCGATCACCGGCAGCGATTCAAACTGCGACGCTGAGACCGATGCCAAGGGCGAATGCTTTGGCGGCATAGCGCGCCTCAAGACCATCATCGACGAAACCCGCGCCGGCATCGAAGCCGATGGTGGCAACACGCTGCTGCTCTCCGCGGGCGACAATTTCCAGGGCTCGCTCTACTACACCACCTACAAATCCAAGGTCGTCTCCGACTTCTTCAACCAGATGAAGTTCGACGTCGTTGCCACCGGCAACCACGAGTTCGACGACGGCCCGGCCGAATTCCTCAAATTCATCGAAGCCGCCAAATTCCCCATCATCGGCGGCAATTTTGACGTTACCCGCGATCCGAGCCTTTCCGGCAAGATCAAGGGCTCCATCGTCGTGGAAGTCGGTGGCGAAAAGATCGGCATTATCGGCGCCACAGCCGAAGACACCCCCGAAATCGCCTCCACCGACGACATCGAATTCTATGACGTCATTCAATATGTACGCGGCGCGTCCGAGGCCCTAGACGCGGCAGGCGTCAACAAGATCATCCTGCTCTCGCACATCGGCTACACCGTCGACATGCAGGTTGCAGCCGCCCTGCCACTGGTCGACGTCATCGTCGGCGGCCACAGCCACACCCTGCTCAGCAACACTGATGAAAAGGCCGCCGGCCCCTACCCAACTCTGGTCAAAAACCCCGAGGGCGTTGAAGTGCCCGTGGTGCAGGCCAACCAATATGGCAAGTATCTCGGCGACATCGCCATTACCTGGGACGACACCGGCAAGGTCATCAAGGCCGAGGGGCAGCCTTATCTGATCGACGCCTCGGCCAAGGCCGACGAAGCTTTCGCCGCCCAGCTGGCGGATTTGGCTGGCCCGATTGCCGACTTGACCAGCGAAGTCATCGGCTCGACCACCGAAAAGCTCGAAGGCGCGCGTGAAGTCTGCCGCGTTCAGGAATGCTCGATGGGCAATCTGCTCGCCGACGCCATCCTTGATCGCGTGGCCGATCAGGGTGCCACCATCGCCTTCCAGAACAGCGGCGGTATCCGCTCGTCCATCGACGCCGGCGAAATCACCGTTGGCGACGTGCTGACCGTGCTGCCGTTCTCCAACACCCTGGCGACCGTGCAGATCAACGGCGGTGAGGTCATCGAAGCCCTCGAAAATGGCGTGAGCGATGTCGAAAACGGCGCCGGGCGCTTCTCGCAGGTCGCTGGCCTCAAATACTCCTTCGATCTCAAAAAGCCCGTCGGTGAGCGCATTAGCGACGTGCTGGTCAAGGGCGAAGGCGATACCTGGGTCCCAATCGACGAAGACGCCACCTACACCATCGTCACCAACAACTATGTGCGTGGCGGCGGCGACGGCTTTGGCACCTTCGCCGAGGGTGAAAACCCCTACGATTTTGGCCCTCCGCTTGAACAGGTCCTGGCCGACTACATCGCCAAACTCGGCGGCGAATACACCCCCTACACCGACGGCCGCATCACCGAAATCAAGTGACCGCTCCCAACAAAAAACCCGAAGGGCGCCCACTGGGCGCCCTTTTTCTTTGCGGCAACCAGCGCCACAGCCCCGCCCCAACCTCGGTGTCATACCGGCCTTGAGCCGGGATCCATCCTGAGATGACCGTTTGCCCCACAACCTCAAGATGGACCCCGGCTCAAGGCCGGGGTGACGCGGTGCGCGTGGAACGTCAAGCACTCACACGCCGCCCCAACTGCCCACCACCG
>NZ_LANJ01000002.1 GCF_000971295.1 Devosia epidermidihirudinis
GCCGGAGCCACCGCCTCCGCCACCACCGCCTGAGCTAAAGCCGGACGAGCTGGCCTGCACGGGCTGAGCGGCGACCATTGCCGCCGACATGGCCGTGGCGGCTGCACCTATGGTGTTGGACATACTGCCTGCGGAAAACGGCGCCGAGCCGGAATACCAATAGGGTTGATAGGTCGAAACGCCGCGCGCATCGCTGACTGCATTCCGCGATAACTCGCCATCGAAATGGTCAGACCACGGCTTTTCCACACCCAAGGCGATGGCGTAGGGCAGGATACGCTCAAAGCGCGTGACCGTCATGGGCGGCTCGCCGACGATGTTGAGCCGGTTCTTTTCTGCAGTTTCCAGATACATTTTAAAGCCGTCGATCTGGTCCATGACCTTGCGGCCCTGAATGGTCGGCGCCCGCATCAGCGCGGCGAAAATCACCGTGATCAAGACAATCGAACCCGCAGAGATAGCAGCCGTGTTGATCGAGAGATGGGTCAACATTTCCAGCCCGCTGCCGAAAAAGTTGAACCCGACGACACCGACCCACAAGATCAGGAAGAACCGCTGAAAGCCGCGCCCTTTCCACATATTGGTGACGATGGTGCTGAAAATGCCGAGTATGATGCCCACAACGACCGCGCCGAACAGCCAGATTGGCTCCAACGCATCGAACAGCACCATGACGCCTAGCACCATAAACGCCAGGAAAAAGCCGAACGCGGCATAGCCGAAATTGTGGTTGAACCACACCTTGCGGTTTTCTCGCGAGATGGCCTCGTTGAACGCCTGATGCTGCGCTGCAAGCTCAACGCCGGTCGATTTGTCGACGTTCAGCGTGCCTTTGGTCTGGATATAGTCAAACAGCGTCTGCTCGCCTACCGGCAGTGGTTCATCCGGCTGCTTGCCCGTCACTTCGACCGATAGCCCGCTTTTGGGGTTGTCGATTTTGACCAGCCCTTTGACGCCGAGATCAAACAGCGTCGCGGTGAAGGCCGTCCAACCAGAAAAGCCCCAGCGGTGCACGAAATGGGTCAGCGCGGGCGAGAAATCCTTGGGGGGATGAAACAGGGGTATGATCGTCCCCTTTGGCGGATCACGGCCAACCTTGTTCCAGGAGATCAGATTATAGGCCAGCACCAGAATCACGCCAAAAACCGGCAGGATGATTTCGCGCAGGTCACTCAGCCATTGCAGCAGGGCCTCGGCCCCGCTCGGCGGCACCAAAATGCCCTTCTGGAACTTCACCGCAAAGCTCATGCCTTCGCCAGCCATCAGCTGGCGTGTGGTGGTAAAGGTGGCGGTATTGTCCGAGGTCTTGCGGCTGGTAACGGCCTGCTCCATCGAGCCGACCGCACCGGTATAGGCGATGAGGTCGGAAATCACGGCGCCACTCGGCAGCGTCACCCGCGCCGTCGCGTTGACGATCGGGAATATCCAGTAATTGCCGGTAGCGTTCCAGTAGAGTTCGTCATGATCGTCAAAGCTGCGCGCCATGCGATCCATGGTGTAGTCGATCACATAGCTATTGCGTCCGCGCGGCACGAACTGTTCGGGGTCGCCGATCCAGATGCGCACGAAGTCGCCCATCCGCTCGGTACGGAAGGGCTCTGGCGCACCATTATGGGTGACGTTTGTGACCGTCAGGGTCGAGCGTATTTTTTGTCCGGATATGGAAACCTGGGTCGTCGGGATGTCGCGATAGATCCCGCGCCGAATGTCCACGCCTTCAGCGTTAACGGCAAGCGCTTCGACGACCGAAACCGCGCCATTTGTTAACAGTGTGATATCACTTTGGTAGGAAGTGATCTCTTCGCGTGCATGCGCTGGCAAGGCCAGCGTCAGAGCCAGCAACACGCATAGTGCAACCCGGAAAAAAATCCGACGCATCAGAACTTTACGCTTGGAACGGCGCGATCAGCCTCGTTTTCCAGCTCGAAATACTGGGCTTTCTGGAAGCCGAATGGCCCGGCGATGAAGTTGGACGGCACAGACTCGACCATCACGTTCAGATTGCGCACGGCGCCGTTATAATACCGGCGCGCCATCTGGATTTCGTCTTCGACAGTCTGCAACGCAGCCTGGAATTCGAGGAAGGTCGTATTGGCCTTGAGGTCGGGATAAGCTTCGGCGGTCGCGATCAGGCGTCCCAGTGCAGACGACAATTGTCCTTCTGCTGCAGCACGTTGCTCGGGTGTACCATTGGCAACGCTGGTTGCGGCAGCGCGGGCATTGGTCACCGCTTCGAGCGTTTCGCGCTCGTGGCTCATATAGCCTTTGACGGTTTCCATCAGGTTGGGAATGAGATCGGTGCGGCGCTTGAGCTGCACATCGATCCCGGACCAGCCCTCTTCCACCAGCTGCCGGTTTTTGACGAGACCATTGTAGAGGGCGACGCCGTAAGCGGCTGCCACAACCACCAATCCAAGGATAATCCAACCGATCATGACGCGTTCTCCGTGAGTTAGCCGAACACTGGCACCGCTGTCGGGCAAGCGCAATGGCTGCACCTTGACACAACAGAACGAGGCACTACCTTATACCCATGAGCATGCACGTGACATATTGGCTGGAAAACCCCCTCGCGGGATCGTAGCCCTAAGCATGCCTGCCGCGCTGGCGCCTGCTTAGGGTAGGCTCGCCGCGTTTATCGCGCGATCTGGCGCACATTCCATTTTTCACAATTTTTGGCCCGCCCGGCGCGCATTCCGCGCGACGGTGGCCATTCGAGATATCATCATGACTGAAACTATTCACAACGACCTCAACCCAGAGATCATTCTGGGCCATGCCGACCACCGCCAGCTGAACATCCTTGCGATGGCCGGCCTCGACCACACACCCGAGCAGTCCGACAATCTGCTCTATGAGCTTGAGCGCGCTCGCGTTCTTGAAGACACCGACGTCCCCACCGACATTGTGCGCATGGGCTCCTCTGTCCGCTATCGCACTGATACTGGCCAGGAAACTGACGTGGTGCTGGTTTACCCAGCTGACGCCGATATTGCCGAAGGGCGTATTTCGGTAATGACCCCAGTGGGCACGGCCCTTATCGGCTTGCGTGCGGGTCAGTCCATCACCTGGCGCGGTCGCAACAACAAGCGCCACATGCTGACAGTGCTATCCGTGCTGCCCGCCAAGCCTGCTGCCGAATAATCGACTCCAGATACAAAAAGTCCTCGGGACATGCCCGAGGACAGAGCGAATATTTACTCGGCGCCGCCGCCCGCTGTTTCCAGCCAGGCCGCGCCACAGGCCTTGGCCAGTTCGCGAATGCGCAGAATGTAGCTCTGGCGTTCCGTCACCGAAATCACGCCACGGGCATCCAGGAGATTGAAGTTATGGGCGGCCTTTAGGACCTGCTCATAGGCAGGAATAGCCATTGTCTGGCGCTCGCCAATTTTGCCCTTTTCCAGCACCGCCCGGCATTCCTTCTCCGCATCGGCGAAGTGGCGGAACAGCATCTCGGTGTCGGCAGCTTCAAAGTTGTACTTGCTGGACTCCTGCTCGTTCTGCAGGAACACGTCTGCATAGGTGACCTTGTCCTCGCCCACGCCGCCGTTGAAGTTGAGATCCATAATGGAATCAACGTTCTGCAGGTAGCAGGCCAGGCGCTCAAGACCATAGGTCAGCTCACCGGCAACCGGATTGCACTCAAAACCAGCGACCTGCTGGAAGTAGGTGAACTGGCTGACTTCCATGCCGTCGCACCAAACTTCCCAGCCCAGGCCCCATGCGCCCAGCGTCGGGTTTTCCCAATCGTCCTCAACGAAGCGCAGGTCGTGCACTGCGGGGTCGAGCCCAATCGCGTATAACGACTGAAGGTAGAGGTCCTGGATGTTGTCTGGCGACGGCTTCAGGATGACCTGAAACTGATAATAGTGCTGCAGCCGATTGGGGTTCTCACCATAGCGGCCGTCCTTGGGACGACGCGATGGCTGCGCGTAGGCGGCCTTCCACGGCTTGGGACCGAGGGCCCGCAACACGGTCGCGGTATGGGACGTACCAGCGCCCATTGGCATGTCATAAGGCTGCAAAATCACGCAGCCCTGCTCCGCCCAGAATTGCTGGAGGGTCAGGATGAGGCCCTGGAACGAATTCTTTGGGTCCATATGCGGTGGGCGATTGGTCATTTGGCAGTCCCTAACATGCGGGACAAACCTCTAGTTTGGCCGCCTCTGCCGGTCAACGGCGTTTGTCGTCATCACCGGGACGGAACGTGCCGTCCTTGTCGCGTTTGAGGTCAACTACGCCCGGTTCATCGCGTTCGCGCAGGTCGCGCTCGCGGCGTACACGGCGCGCCTCCTCATCGTCTGCCTTGAACTGGCTGGTCCAGTCGCGCCAGATTCTGCGGATACCGAGATAGATAGCGATCCCCACGATAGCGAAGATCAGAATGCGGATGAGAAAAGCGCTCATGCTTTAAAGCCCAAATCGCGCCCAGGCGGCGCGGTCCTCGATGGTAGCGGCAAGATCGGACGTGAGCCCGGATGCCGAAAAGCCGAAACGTGGCAGGGATAACCAGCCGCGCTTTGGCGCGATCATGCGCAGTTCGACATCCCTGCCGAAGCGGTCGCGCAGAGTTTGGTGCAGATCACCGATGGCATCAACTAGACCCAACTCCACGCCGCGCAATCCTGTCCACCATTCACCGGTGAATAGCACATCGTCGTCCGCTTTGAGCTTATTGCCCCGCCGCGCCTTTACGGCGTCGATAAACACGCCATGGATATCGAGTTCGAACTGCTTGACGCGTTCGATGTCGGACTGCTTTTCGGGCAGGAAGGGATCGAGCGTCGACTTGTTGTTGCCTGCTGTGTGCACGCGACGATCAATACCGAGCTTTTCCAGCGCGCCAACAAAACCAAACCCGGCCATGATGACGCCGATGGAGCCGACGATCGAGGATGGATCAACGATGATTTCGTCGCCTGCCACCGCGATGAAATAGCCACCCGAGGCGGCTGCGTCCTCGACAAACACCAGCACAGGCTTGTCATGCTCGTCGGCCAGATCGCGAATACGCTTGGAAATCAGCCGGCTCTGCACGGGCGAGCCACCGGGCGAATTAATGACGATGGCCACGGCGGGCGCGGATTTGATAGCAAAGGCCCGCTCAAGCAGAGGGCCAACATTGGCGATATTGAGCCGCCCCTGACGCTGGTCGGCAGCGATAACACCATGGAGTTTGACGACAGGAATCACCGGCGAACGGCGCATGATCCGGGCAAGCCAGTTGCGAGCGGGTCTGTCGGCCATGGTCACTCCAATTGTGTGGTCGTGGCCAGACTTAGGGCGTGCGAGGCGCGATTACCAGTCGAGGCGGGCCGCCCCACGAAAGATTGCGTCGAATTCGGGCCGAAAAGCGCGACCCTCGGCGTCATGCAGCGCCCTACTGGCCAATAATGTCAGCGGCGCGCGCGAGCCTTTGATGCCGCGAATGAGCACACGGCTCGCCGGAGCATCCGGTCGCGGCGTCAATGGGAGCACGGTCACAGCGCCAAAGCGTTGGGTGAAAGCACCCAGAAGAGGCGACAGGCTCTCCGCCGGATAGACGAAGATGATCTCGGCCCCACCCGCAGCAGACCCAGCCGCCGTACGCACCCAAAGATCGAGCATAGCCGCGTCCATGTGGCGGGCCCCTGCCCGTCCGGCATCCCCGGCAAGCGTGCCCGCGCCATCCACAAAGAACGGCGGGTTGGCGATGACGACATCAAAGGCATTCTCAGCCAGCCCTGCAGCCTTGCGCACCTCGCCTTTGCCAGCGACATCAGCCAGCAGGATCGTGGCCCGGGCGGCAAAGCCATTGTCCGCCGCATTGGTCTCTGCCAGTGCCTTTGCCTCTGGATTTTGGTCGACCAAGGTGGCTGACAATTCGGGCGCATGAGCCATGGCGACGAAGGCTGCCGTGCCGACGCCACAGCCCAAATCAAGCAGATTGCGCCGCCCTTCGTGAACAGCGGCGCCCAGCAGGACACTATCGAGCCCCGCGCGAAAACCGTGCCTTGGTTGCGACAGAGTGATCCTGCCAGCCAAAAAGGCATCGCGCGTTACGGTTTGGTGTTTTACAACGGTGTTAGGCTGGTCTAGGGACATCGCACCCGCAGGGCCGGTTTGGCGCGACCATATATGCGCAGGCGCGACAGGCTCAACCAGTTTTGCCGCTCGCGGGTAGATGAGGACTAAATAGCGTGTCAATTCTGACGCAAATGAAAGAGGCGCCGGTTGCCAGCCCAATCGAGCGGCTCCTGACTGCGACCGAAGCTGAAATGGCCAAGGTCAACGCGCTGATTCTTTCGCGCGCCCATTCCCACGTCGACATGGTGCCCGAGCTGGCTCGCTATCTGATCGAGAGCGGCGGCAAGCGTTTGCGCCCGATGTTGACCGTGGCCGCAGCCATGCTGTTCGCCAAAGGTACCGGCACCGCCATCAATTTCGCCGCCGCCGTCGAATTCATGCACAATGCCACCCTGTTGCACGATGATGTGGTGGACGAGAGCGACATGCGTCGCGGCAAGCCAGCAGCGCGCATGGTCTGGGGCAACAAGGCATCGATCCTAGTTGGCGATTTCCTGCTCGGCCAAGCCTTCATGATGATGGTGGAAACCGGCGACATTGCATCGCTCGGCGTACTGTCCGCCGCCTCGGCTGTCATGGCAGAAGGTGAAGTGTTCCAGCTGTCCAAGACGGGCGATCTGACGACGACTCCCGCCGACTATGCTGAAGTCATTCGCGCTAAGACCGCCGTGCTGTTCCAGGCGGCGTGCGAAGTGGGCGCCATGTCCGGCGGCGCAGACGAAGCCGGGCGCCAGGCTCTGGCGCGTTATGGCCTTGAGCTAGGTAATGCGTTCCAGTTGGTCGACGACGTGCTCGATTATGGCGGGCAGGCCGGCACCCTTGGCAAGAACACCGGCGACGATCTGCGCGAGGGCAAGATGACCCTGCCGATCATTCTGGCACTGTCGGAAGGCAGTGAAGCCGAGCGCGCGACCATTGCCGCCGCTCTTGGCAAGATGGACGCCACCGACGCGCAGGTTGCCGAAGTCGTCGCGATCCTTGAGGCACACAAGACCCTGACCCGCACGATGGAGCAGGCTCACGCCCACGCCCGCTCGGCCCAGCAGGCACTTGAAGTCCTGCCACCCTCCGAAATGCGGACGTTGCTGAACGACGTCGTCGAATTCAGCGTATTGCGGGCTTATTGACCCATCGCTTCCCGCGGACGTGATCCGCGGGCCACTTTCAGCACAGCACATGTGAACCAAGACCTGCGGATCAAGTCCGCGGGAAGCGTCTGTCGGCGGACTAGTTAGTTTTCAGGGCAATACCAGCGGCGCTGCCGCGACCCAATGGTCAGGATTTGCTGCCCGCATGACCTGCGCGGCCTGATGGGCCTGCCCGCTCGACCCGAACAGCCCAAACACAGTGGCGCCTGAACCAGACATGCGGGCGAGGATACATCCCTGCGTCTGCCCCAATTGCTCGATGATATCGCCAATAACCGGCACCAGCTTCACTGCTGGAGGTTCCAGATCATTCCGCGTCTCGGCCAGCCAGATGCCCAACTGCGCCGGGCGTGTCAGCGGCGTCGGCAATTCGGGGAGCGGATAATTGTCATGCGCCCGCAGGCGGCGGAACACATCGACTGTCGCCAGCGGCACCATCGGATTGACCAGCACGATATGGCACGCTGGGAAGTCCGGTAGCGGCTCGAGCTTTTCGCCGACACCCTTGGCGATCAGCGGCGCCGAGACGAGGCAAGCGGGCACATCCGCGCCGAGCTTTGCTGCAAGGTCAGACAGATTGGCAAACGGAATGGGATAAGGCGCCATCCCGGCCAACAGGCGCAAGGCAGCGGCCGCATCAGCAGAACCACCGCCAATGCCGGCCGCAACCGGAAGGTTCTTTTGCAGGCGCAGCGCCAGCCCGCTCTCGATAGCATCCGGCCAGCGCGCGCGAAACGCGGCGACTGCACGGGCCACGAGGTTCGTATCGCCATTACTCAGCCCACCGGAAAACGGCCCAGTGATGGCGAGCGTATCGGTGTTCGCTGGAATGGCCGAAAGCTCGTCCGCCACGTCCGCGAACACCACGAGGCTTTCGAGGTCGTGGTAGCCATCCTCGCGCCGACGGGTGACGTGCAGCGCGAGATTGATCTTGGCCGGAGCGACCTGAACGATCGGTTCGGGCATGCCGAACCTATTCGGTGGCGTTCTGGTCGGTCAGTCCGTCGACCAGCTTGGACGCGACCCGCTCCTTGACGTTGCCTTCCTGATCGACCGACGATGCGACATTCCACTGGAACCTGGCTTCGAGCTTGCGCCCGGCCTTCCAATAAGCATCGCCCAAATGGTCGTTGATCTCGGCATCGTTGGGGCGCAGCAACACAGCACGCTCAAGGGTTTTGACCGCTTCATCGATGCGACCCAGCTTGTAGAAAGCCCAGCCGAGCGAATCAACGATGTAGCCATCCTGCGGCTGTGCGGCGACGGCCTTTTCGATCATTTCGAGCGCAGGCTGCAGGTTCATGTCCTGATCGATCCAGCTATAGCCGAGATAATTCAGCACCTGTGGCTGGTCTGGGTTGAGCTTGAGCGCTTCCTGGAAGTCCGCCTCGGCCTTCGGCCATTCCTTGGCGCGCTCATAGGCAATGCCACGCACATAGTAGAAACGCCAATCGGCCGGGTTGGTACCTCCCGTCAGTTCCAACGCCTTGGTGTAGGCTTCGGCGGCCTTGGTATATTGCTCATCGTAGCGCAGCAGGTCACCCAACACGGAAACCGCATCAAGATCCTCGGGCTGGGCGGCGACGATGTTGTTCAAGCGACGGAGCGCTTCTTTCCGATCACCGGTAGCGTCGAGGTTCTGCGCCACACGCACAACAGCAGTCGGCTTCATCGCCGAGGTCGCCGGAATGGCCTCGTAAATCGAGTTTGCGGCGGTGTGCTGGTTGGAATTGTCGAGCAACTGACCAATGGCCAGCGCAATCACATCGGCATTGGGGTCGAGATAGAGCCCCATGCGTAGGAACACCAAGGCAAGATCCAGGCTGCCATCGCGCGACAGCGCAACACCGATGCCGTGGAACATTTCGGCCGCGCCGATCTGTACATTGGCGGCGAAGATGCCGGGGCGCTGACCAGCTTCGATCTGGTGTTTGACGATAGTGACAACCGGATGGGTCAGCCCCTGCGCCTCGAACTCTGCGATAACCGCCTTGGCGTCTTCAAACCGGCCGGCATTGGCAAGGATGCGCGCATAGACCTCAACGATCCGCGCCACATAGGGCTCGGCTTCAAACGCCTGACGGGCAAGACGGATCGCCAGCTGCGTGTCACCAGCGGTCTCGGCCATCAGCGCACGATGGAAAACGAGGAAATCTTCGAGGCCGGTATTGCCGAGCTTGTCGAGCAGCGCATCTGCTTCGGGCTTGCGGTTTGCGCCAACCAGTGCCCAGGCCCGCAGAATACTGGCGGTGATCCCAGTAAAGCTGTCCTGTCCGATGGTGCCGAGCAGTTTGTCGGCTGCGCCATAGCGGCGCTCTTTCAGCGCCTCAGTCGCAACGACGAGTTCGGCCAGCTGATTCTGTGGGTCGATATCGAGCAAATGCTTGGCCGTGGCCGCAGCCTGACCGATCTGCCCATCGGCGGCAAACGCGATGAACGCGCGCTCGACCATGATGGGATTGCTCCAATCGCCCTGTGCAGCGCGATTGAAGTAGCGCGCAGCTTCCTCGGTGCGCAGATCCTGCAGCGCCTGCTGGCCAGCCATATAGGCACCCGTGACGCTGATGCGGGCCAGCGACAGCATGTCGAGACCGTTTTGCATTTGGCGCGGCGAGTCCGCCGACTGGGCCGTTTGTGCGGCGTTCGCGGCGGTCGTCGACAACAGGAGAGCCACCAGGGCCGGACGCGCGAAGCGGTTCAGAAACAATGTCACGAGGCTGATAACTCCCTTGGCCCTACCGGGCCCGTTCTGAGGGCGAAGATTGTCCGTTTTGGGACTGCGCCGCAAGGTCGCGCCACGATAGCGTGATCATGCGCATAATTGGTTACATCCCGCTGTAATTCGGGCCGCTACCACCCTCGGGCGGAACCCATGTGATGTTCTGGGCCGGGTCCTTAATGTCGCAGGTCTTGCAGTGCACGCAATTGGCCGCGTGAATGCGGAATCCAGGCGCCCCGCCCTCTTCGGCCACTTCATAAACACCAGCCGGGCAATAGAGCGGCGCGGGCTCACCATAAAGCGGCAGGTTATCGCGCACGGGCACAGCGGGATCAGCCAGTTTGAGATGAACCGGCTGGTCTTCATCATGCGCCAGATTGGCGAGATAGACCGACGAGGTCCGATCAAAGGTCAACTTACCGTCAGGCTTGGCATAGCTGCGCGCTGGCCGCTGCCCCTTGTGGCGCAGGCCGACATAGTCCTGATGCTTGTGGTGCAGCGGACCGAGCAGCGACGTCTTGAAAATCGCCCGCCACCAAAGGTCCGCACCGCCCGCCATTGCACCCACCACAGTGCCCAGTCGCGACCACAGTGGCTTGACGTTGCTGACGCCCTGCAGTTCCCGACCAATGCCAGTGGCCAACACGCGGTGGCCGAGGTCTTTGATGATATCGTGCTGACGGCCCTTCGCGATGGCATCGGCAACGGCATCAGCTGCGCCAATACCGGAAAGGATGGCATTGTGGATCGCCTTCAGCCGTGGGGCATTCATGAAGCCTGCTGCGCAGCCGATCAAACCACCGCCAGCAAACGCCAGCGTGGGAATCGATTGCCAGCCACCGGCCGTCACCGTGCGCGCGCCGTAGCTGATGCGCGTGGCGCCTTCAAGCAGTGGCGCAACGGCCTTATGCGTTTTGAAGCGCTGGAATTCGTCGAATGGCGAAAGCGTCGGATCTTTGTAATCGAGATAGGTCACGAGCCCAACATAGAGCTTGCGATCCTCGGCGTGGTAAACAAAACCACCGCCAGCGGTGCCATTATCGAGCGGGAAGCCGAGGTAGTGGTCGACCTTGCCGGGCTGGTGCCGATCAGCCGGGATTTCCCAGACTTCCTTGATGCCCAGGCCATATTTCTGCGGCTCGCGCTCCAGGCGATGGTTGGCGATGACCTTTTTGGCCAGCGAGCCCCGCGCGCCTTCGGCGATCAGCGTATATTTGGCTTCCAGCGCAATGCCTTCGGCAAAGCCGGGCTTTGGATTACCCGCGTGATCACGACCGAGGTCGCCGGTAATGATGCCGCGCACTGGGCCCTTGTCTGAGCCGAGTACATCGACAGCAGCTGTCATCGGAAAAATATCAACGCCCAGCTCAGCCGCCTGCTCGCCGAGCCAGCGCACCAGGTTCCCGAGGCTGACGATGACGCCGTTGGGCGTTTTCATCTGCGGCGGAATCAGCGCGTGTGGAAAGGCGAAGTCGTGCTGCGCCGTGAGGAAATGATAGGTGTCGGTCGTGACGTCCGGGCCAACCGGCGCACCCTTGAGGCGCCAGTCCGGGATCAGCGCATCGAGCCCAATAGGGTCCATCACCGCGCCCGACAGAATATGCCCGCCGACTTCTGCGGCTTTTTCCACCACTGTCACCGACAGCTCGGGATGGCGCTGCTTGAGGCGAATTGCAGCGGCAAGCCCAGACGGACCGGCGCCAACAATGACGATATCGGTCGAAAGGCTTTCGCGGTTACCGGCCTCTGCCATATAGGATGCCCTTGAACGTGCAGATGCGCGGGTGGCCGCGCCAAACGCGCTGTGACATAACAGAGAACATGTCTGAAGATCGACCGCTAAATCGCGACGAAATGGTCTCGGTGCTCGAATGGTATCGAGCGGCCGGGGTCGACATCGCTGTTGGCGAGGAACCGATAGACCGGTTCGCGCAGCGCGCCCCCGTGCGCACCGCGCCGATTGCCATGCCGCAAACCGAGCGGCCACCAGAACGAACCGCCGACGTCTTGCCCATTGGCGGCGATCCCACCGAGGCCAGAAACCTTGCTGCATCCGCCCAGACGCTGGACGAGCTACAGGCAACTCTGGCTGCCTACAACGGCTGCGGCCTCAAGCTGCGCGCGACCCAGCTGGTGTTCGCCGATGGCAATCCTGAGGCAGACATCATGCTGATCGGCGAAGCCCCTGGCGCTGAAGAGGATCGTCAGGGCAAACCGTTTGTCGGAAAATCAGGTGAATTGCTCGATCGCATGCTCGCGGCGATTGGGTTGGATCGTACCAAGGTCTATATCGCCAACACCGTGCCATGGCGTCCCCCAGGCAATCGCACGCCCTCGCCAGAAGAACTGGCCCTCTGCCTGCCCTTCCTCCACCGCCAGGTTGAACTGGTTGCGCCCAAGATCGTCCTGACGCTGGGTGGCCCCGCCATGCAGACCGTATTCGATACCACCAATGGTATCATCAAGATGCGCGGCAAATGGCAGACCGTGACAATTGGCAAGTACTCAGTAGAGGCGCTCCCGACGCTGCATCCCGCCTACCTGCTGCGCAATCCACCCGCCAAGCAGCAGGCCTGGATGGATTTGCTGAGTTTGAAGATGAAGCTCGAAGAGCTGGGTCTGGGTTAGGGCCCGGCCAACGTCGACCCCGCCTTCGCGGGAATGACACCGAGCTGATGCAAGGTCCACCCCAAATCACCGTCGCTGCCCTCGGACTTGATCCGCGGGCCACTCGCAGCACGGCACGCATGGCAAGAGACCCTCGGATCAAGTCCGAGGGAAGCGACTGCGCGAGGGCGAACTAGGCGCAAACGACAAGATTAGCGTCGTCCTCATTCCCCTCCTCACCGCCATGATGAAAAAACAGGCAACCGTGTTGTCTGTCATGGGTTGTCAAGGTCGCCGCGTTATTGTCACCTTCACGTGATTTGCAACGTTTTTCAAAACCAAAGCAGCCGAAAGCGTCATGGCCTCCGTTATCAAGATCTATGCCCTGTTTCTGGGCTCCGCTCTCCTTATGTTCGGTGGTGGCCTGCAGGGTCTCTTGCTGTCGGTTCGTGGCGCGGAGGAAGGCTTTTCGCTACTTTCGCTGGGCCTGATTGGTACCGGCTGGTCAGTCGGCTTCGTTGCTGGTTCGATCACCGTACCGCTGGTGGTGCGCAAGGTTGGCCATATCCGCGCGTTTTCGGTTATGGCGGCGATTGGCACGATCACCATCCTGCTCAACCTGCTTTTGATCAACGATATCAGCTGGATACTGCTGCGTGCGCTGTCCGGCTTCTGCTTTGCCGGCGCCGCGATGATCGTCGAGAGCTGGCTCAATGAAGTTGCGGAGAACAAAAGCCGCGGCACGATCTTTTCGGTCTATGTGACCATCAACATGGCCGCTTCGACCCTAGGCCAGATCGCCATGTCGATCACCGGCACTGCGGGTTATGTGCCGTTCGTCCTTGGTGCCATTAGCTTTATCTGCGCCGTGCTGCCCACTGCCCTGACCTCGAGCCCCCAGCCCCGCCCGCTGGCCTCGGCCAAGATCGACGTGGGCCTGCTCTATCGCACCTCGCCCGTCGCGGCGATTGCCGCCTTTTCGGTGGGCATGGCCAACGGCGCCTTTGGTACGCTGGCGCCGGTATACGGCTATGAGCGTGGGCTCGATGCCAGCGGCATCGCCCTGCTCTTCGCCGTTGCCGCTATTCTTGGCGCGGTGGCGCAAATCCCCTTTGGCCGCCTGTCCGATCGCATCGACCGCCGCCTCGTTCTGATTGGCCTTTCAGGCTTCGCATCGCTCGTCGGTCTGCTGATCCTCCTGATCAATCCGGAGGCGGGCTGGGTGATGTATGTCCTCTTTGCCGCCTACGGCTTTGCCGCCAACCCGATCTATGCGGTGGCCGTCGCCCATGCCAACGACTTCGCCAAGGATGGAGATTTCGCCAAGATTGCTGGCGGTATGCTGCTTATCCTGGGCATTGGCCTGGCCATTGGCCCTGCCATCGCCTCGATGATCATGGGCGCGTGGTCGCCGGTGGGCCTGTTTGTCATCACCGCCCTGTTCCATGCCCTTCTCGCCATCGCCGCCTATCTGCGGATGCGCGTGCGCAAGAGCGTTGATGCGGCCGACCGTGCGCCATTCCAGCCAATGGGCAATGACAAGCAGGTGACCCCGGAAACTATTGTGCTCGACCCACGGACTGATAGTGAAGAGTACGAAATGCCGGTGGATGAAGAGCCGGTGCCCGAGGAATTGGCGTCGAGCAATGGAGAGACCGGCAATGTTCAAGACGGAAAGATTTGAGGACCGCGCGTTTAAGCGCCTGTCCATCGCCGTCATTGCCGTCTCTGACACGCGCACGCTGGAAACCGACACCGGCGGCGCACTGCTCAAATCGCTGCTGGAGGCAGATGGCCACAGCTGTGCCGAGCGCGTCGTCATCCGCGACGATATCCAGTTGATCCGCCATGCGGTGCAGGGCTTTGTCGCCGACCCGAGGGTCGACGTGATCCTCACCACGGGCGGCACGGGCTTTTCGGGCCGCGACGTCACGCCAGAGGCCGTGGAGCCCTTGTTCGACAAGCGGATGGATGGGTTCTCGGTGCTGTTCCACCAGTACTCGGCGACCACCGTGGGCACCAGTTCGATCCAGTCGCGCGCGACAGGCGGCCTGATCGGCACGACATTCGTCTTCTGCCTGCCCGGCTCGCGCGGCGCATGTCGGGACGCGTGGGAAGGAATTCTGACCCACCAGCTCGACTACCGCCACAAGCCCTGCAATTTCGTCGAGCTGATGCCGCGTCTCGATGAGCGCTGAGCACGTCCATCCAATCTGACTGTACCAAAAACAAACGGCGCCCAATGGGCGCCGTTTGCAGTTTTAGTGGCCGTAATGCGGCTCGGAATCATCGTTGTCAGGCTTGCGCACCATGAAGGCGGCCAGCACGGCGAACAGCGAGATCACGGCTCCAACGAGGAAGGCGAGACGGATGCCACCTGCCAGCGCGGTCACCTGATCGGTACCGGAGGTCACAAGGCTCGTCGTCTGAATGGTCATCAATGCGACGAACAGAGCCACACCGGCTGCACCGGCAACCTGCTGAATCGAGCCCAGAATGGCACTGGCGTGCGAATAGAGATCCTTGCGTACCGAGCTCAGCGAAGCAGTGAAAAGCGGGGTGAAGGTGAACGCGAGGCCAATACTGATGGCCATGTGGCCAGCCAGGACTGCCCACACAGACGTGTTCTGATCCACAAGGGTCAGCGCCCACATCACGGCCGAAACTACCACAGTGCCGGGAACCAGCAGAACGGTCGGACCAACCTTGTCGTAGAGACGACCAACAACCGGACCAAGCACGCCCATGATCAGGCCACCGGGAAGCATCAGCAGACCGGTCTGCAGCGTGTCGAGGCCAAGCACGTTCTGGGTGTAGATCGGCAGCAAGATGACCGTGCCGAAAAGCGCCATCATGGCGATCGCCATGGTGATGACCGACACGCTGTAGTTGCGCGACTGGAAGGTACGCAGGTCAAGCAGAGCGCGATTGTCGCTCTGCAGGGCCAGCTGACGCCAGACGAACGCCGCCATGGCGACGACACCGATGACCAGTGGCAGCCAGATCGGGAACATTGCGCCTTCATGTGCCCCTTCGCCAAGGCTCGACAAGCCATAGACCAGACCGCCGAAGGCAAATGCCGACAGGATCACCGAGAGTACGTCGAGCGGTGCATAGCGCGGGGTCGATACGTTCTGGATCTTCTTGAAGCCCAGGATCAGCGCGCCGATGGCGATTGGCAGGACAAGGATGAACATCCAGCGCCATTCGAAATGAGCGAGAATGAAGCCACCAACCGTTGGGCCGATTGCCGGCGCCACTGACATGACGATGGACACGTTGCCCATGGTCTTGCCGCGGCTTTCGGGCGGCACCAACGTCATCAGCGTGGTCATCAGCAGCGGCATCATAATCGCCGTGCCGATAGCCTGCACCACACGACCGGTGATGAGCAGCTCAAGACCTGGTGAGACGGCGCAGATCAGGGTTCCGATAGTGAAGGTGGACATGGCCAGCACGAAGATCGGGCGGGTATTCATGCGCTGCAACAGAAAGCCGGTCACCGGAATGACGATGGCCATGGTCAAAAGGAATGCCGTCGTCAGCCACTGAGCGGCGCTCGCCGCTACACCAAGATCGTGCATGAGGTGGGGGATGGCCACGCTCATGATCGTCTCGTTCAAAAAGACGACAAAGGTCGACACCAGCAGCAGGGCGATAACCAGCTTGCTGCGGGCCGCATTGTCTGCGCTACTCGGCTCACTCGCCGTCGCGGCGTCAAAAGTTGTTGCGTCGGTACTCATAGTCATTCCCCGGATTCATTTGCGCTGTCGGCACGGCGACGAATGGCGTCGTCGTAGTTCGACGCCATCTTCAATTTAATCTGCGACAGGCTCTGTCAGTGATCTGATAGTTAAGTTGTGGCTTTACGAAAGGCGGCAGCCAGTAAAGATCAACATTCAATATCTGTGCTGGACGACGGGACTGTTACGCCCACCATCGCCAAGGAACGATGGTTTAGCCGTCTCATTTTAAGCCGTCCAGTCGTTCATTTGCAGCCCTGCCCTGCAAAATGCGTGATTCCGCCCTTCCTTATCCGAAGGTGGTATCCCATATCAGAAAGGCCACAAAGTTACAGTTCTTGTTTTGTTCTCATGGAGCTGTTACATCCTGGGACACGTTCCTCAGTCACGATTCGACTGTTGCGCGTCCGGCAGGAGACAGCCCATGGCCCTCTATCAGGCTCCATCTTTCGAAGCATTGGAACAGCTCAGTCGCAGCCGCGATGCCGATCTGGCACGTCGCGAACTGCTGAACCCAGACCGCATTCGTGGCCGTGGCGCTCAGTCCAACAATAGCGGCCGCTTTGAAAGGCAGACCCGCGAGAGCTTCGATGACGGCTGGGACAATGTCGAACCGCTCGGCCTGTTCGAAACCGTCGAGCACACCGAGCGCGCCAAAACCATCATCACCACCAATGACAGCCCCGACATTGGCTTTGAGCGCTCGATCAACGCCTATCGTGGCTGCGAGCACGGGTGCTCCTATTGCTTCGCGCGGCCCACCCACGCCTTCCTGGGCCACTCGGCCGGAATCGAGTTTGAGCGCGATATTTATGTGAAGGCCAATGCCGTCGAGGCGCTGCGAGCCGAATTTGGCGCGCGCAATTACAAGCCCAAGCCCATCGCCATGGGCACCAATACCGATCCCTACCAGCCTGCCGAGCGCAAGCATAAGCTGACGCGTGGCATTCTTGAGGTGATGCTGGAAACCAAGCATCCGGTGATGATCACCACCAAATCAGCCCTGATCCTGCGCGATCTAGATCTGCTGACCGAGCTTGCTACGCTGGGGCTGGTCAAGGTCGCCATCTCGATGACCTCGATGGACCACAAGCTGAGCCGCAAGATGGAGCCCCGCGCCTCCTCGCCCGCCCGTCGCCTCGAGGCGATCCGGGCGTTGAGCGAGGCAGGTGTGCCCGTTGCGGTGTTCGCCTCGCCGATGATCCCGGCGATCAACGATATGGAGCTGGAGCGTATTCTGGATGCCGCTGCGGCCCAGGGCGCACGCAGCGCCTCGATGATATTGCTGCGGCTGCCCGGCGAAGTGCGCGACGTTTTCCGTGAATGGCTGCTGCGCCATTTCCCAGACCGCGTGCGTCATGTGCTGTCGCTGGTCCGCGATACGCGAGGCGGTCGCGACAATGACCCACGCTTTGGCACGCGTTTCACTGGCGAGGGTCCATATGCCACGCTGTTGCGCCAGCGCTTTGACAAGGGGCGCGAGCGCTATGGTCTGGATGCCAAGCTCCCGCCTCTGCGCAACGATCTGTTTGTCGCGCCGAAGTTGGAAGACCGCCAGATGAGCCTGTTCTAGCTCGCGACAAGCGCGCCTGTACGGGCCGCGATGAATTCGAGCAGGACCGGATCGTCATAGCGTGATGCCGTGATCGAGGCTCCGGCGGCGATCATCTCATCATGGGCAAGGCTCGTGCGGATGCCCACAGTCTGCAACCCTGCCCCAGTGGCTGACGTGATGCCGGTGCGAGAGTCTTCGAAGGCAACGGTGAACGCAGGATTGGCGCCGAGCTGGCGGAGACCTTCAAGGTAAGGCAGTGGGTGCGGCTTGCCGTGCGCCAATTCCTCGCCAATCACCAGTGCTTTGAACCGATGCGCGATCCCCAGGCCATTGAGAATCAAATCGGCATTGAGGCGTGGCGCATTGGTCACGGCCGCCATGGGCAATCCAGCCGCATCAGCCATATCCATCAGATCGAACAGACCCGGCACGGCATGGATCTCGGTGGCAGCGAGGTCGCGAAAGATCGCCTCCTTCTCCAGCATCACGGCCATCTGCTCGTCCGGCGACAGATGTGGCACGAACTTACGAGCAATCGCCTCGTTGGCCATGCCCTGCAGTTCAATGGCAAAGCGCGCCTTGTCGAAGTGAAACCCGTAGGGCTCGAACGTGCGGTTAAATGCTTCGAGGTGGATCGGATCGGTATCGGCCAGCGTGCCATCGATATCAAACAGCAGTGCGGCGCCAGGCGTGGGAATCATCGTCGTATCCGAACAGAAAGAAAGAGAGTGCGGCCACACCTATCAGTATTGCGCGACCTTGCGGGCATAGGTGGCCATAAAATCGAGGGACGCGGCCAGTCCCCGCAGCGAAAGGAGCACTTCGACCATGCTTGCCGTGCCACCCGTTAGTGGCACAGTCATGACAAGCGCGTTCCGCTCCACCATTTTGTCGAGCAACGCCATGCGCTTGGCCTCGTCCACAACGAAAAACTGGTTGGCAGTGTCGTAGCGGGTTTCGAGATCGCTGGTAAAATCCAGCAAGGTTGGCGCTTCACCGCCAAACGCCAACACCAGCGGTCGACTGGTATCTGTCGTCACCCCGTCGGCGGCTACCGTCACCGCAATATCGAGATCACCCGACAGGCGATTGTGCAAAACGGTCAGCTTATAGGCCGGTAGTCTGGTGGCGTTGAGCTGGGCCCCTCCCGTACTCGCAAAGCAGGAGAACCCGTAAAAATGTGTCGCGTCTTCGTCTATCACGTCGGGGCATACTGCCAGCCAATCGCGGTTATACTCACGCCACTCTCCCAAGGGATGATGAAACGGCGCCGCCGCAACCGGGGCAATTGAGACCAGCAACAAAGCGAAAGCCCGCAAACTGGCATTGATCATCGACGCATAACTCACGACTAATGCCCCCCTCATTGCCATAATATAGCAAGGCAATGCGAAGATTGCAGGGCAGCGCGCAGAACTGGAGCTTATGGTGAAGACGACGCAGTACAATGGCCTCACGCTGATCGAGTTCGACAGCCAAGGGCCGCGCCTCGGGACCGAACGCGACGCGTCAGATGTGCTGAGCGAGGCCTTCGCTGTCGATGCAAGTGTGGTGGTCATTCCTGTTGATCGGCTTGATCCACAGTTCTTCGAGCTGCGCAGCGGGCTGGCGGGAGGCTTCTTCCAAAAATTGCAGAACTACGACTGCCGGTTGGTGATCGTGGGCGACATCTCAGCCGAAGTCACCGCGAGCAAGTCGCTGCATGACTTTGTGTATGAGACCAACCGACGTGGCCATCACCTTTTCGTGCCAGACCGGCAAACCATGCTGGATCGCCTCTAACGCGCGTTGACTTGACGGCGCCGAGGCGGATGCTGGCGCGATGTTATTCGATTCGACCGTTCAGACAGCTCCCGATTATAGCCACGAGCTTGCATTGCAGGCACGGGGGGCCCGCCTTGTTGCAGGTGTGGACGAGGCTGGTCGCGGTCCGCTGGCAGGCCCCGTAGTGGTTTCGGCGGTCGTGCTGAACCCAGCGCACATCCCCCAAGGGCTCAACGACTCCAAAAAGCTCAACGAAGATCAGCGCGAAGCGCTGTTCGAGCAGATCGTCGCTTGCGCCAGCGTGTCGGTCGTCGTCGCCCCACCCTCGATCATTCTCAGCCATAACATTCGTGGCGCCACCCTATGGGCAATGACCCAGGCGGTGCGCGGCCTGTCGCTGCTGCCCGATCGCGTCTTGGTTGATGGCCGTGACGTGCCAATGGGCCTGCCCTGCGAGGGCCTCGCGCTGATCGGTGGCGACGGGCGGAGCGTGTCGATTGCGGCGGCGTCCATTGTCGCCAAGGTCACCCGTGACCGCATGTGTGCCATTATGGATTGTGACGCACCGCATTTCGGCTTTGCCGGGCACAAGGGCTATGGCACGCCCCAGCATTTGCGGGCGCTGACCGAGCACGGCCCTTGCCGCCACCACCGCGAGGCCTTCGCCCCGGTTGCCGCCGCGCGGGTCCGGTTGACGGTCGTCGGGTAATCTCGTTGGCCGGGGCCAAGTTGAGACAGCTCTTAACCTCCCGCTAACCCCTTGCGAACGCTCCATTAACTCTGACGCGCTATAACGGGCTGGTTAGTAATGCGTTAGGGTTAAGTGTATGTTGCGTACCGCGCGTACGGCTCCTGTAGCCGCTGCGGAGGAGGCACAGCGTCTCCCGATCGATACCATTCTTGTGGGCGATTGCATCGACCACATGAATTCCTTGCCGGCCGGCTCGGTTGATCTCATTTTTGCTGACCCACCCTATAACCTGCAGCTTGACCAGGGCCTCACCCGCCCCGATCAATCCAAGGTGGATGCGGTGGATGACGATTGGGACAAGTTCGACAGCTTTGCCCACTATGACCAGTTCACCCGTGCCTGGCTGAAGGCGGCTCGCCGCCTGCTCAAGCCCGATGGCGCACTGTGGGTCATTGGCAGCTATCACAATATTTTCCGCGTCGGCACGGCGCTCCAGGATCTCGATTTCTGGATGCTCAACGACGTGATCTGGCGCAAGGCCAACCCGATGCCGAACTTCCGCGGCACGCGGTTCACCAATGCGCATGAAACGCTGATCTGGGCTGCAAAGAGCCAGAAAAGCCGCGTCACCTTCAACTATGAAGCCATGAAGCTGGCCAATGACGACACGCAGATGCGCAGCGATTGGCTGTTCCCCATCTGCACCGGCGCCGAGCGGCTCAAGGATGAGGACGATGGCAAGGTCCACCCGACCCAGAAACCGGAAGCCCTGCTGTTCCGCATTCTGAACGCCACGACCAAGCCCGGCGATATCGTGCTGGACCCATTCTTTGGCACAGGGACCACGGGCGCCGTCGCGCGCAAGCTGGGCCGCCACTTTATCGGCATCGAGCGCGAGCAGAGCTATATCGACGCTGCCCGTCAGCGCATCGCCACGATCCGCCCCGGCGTGTTCGAGGCGTTGCAGTCGGTCAAGCCGAAACGTCAGGAAACCCGCATTCCGTTCGGTTCGCTGATCGAGCAAGGATTAATTGAACCAGGCGCGCAACTCTTCGACTTAACGAAACGTTACTTCGCCATGGTTCGTGCAGACGGCTCACTCGTCTCGGGCAACCACCAGGGTTCGATCCACAAGGTCGGCGCACTGGTTCAGGGGTTCGAGTCATGCAACGGGTGGACTTTCTGGCACCACGAGCAAGCGGGCAAAGTGGCCCCAATTGATGATTTACGGGCGGGTATCCGCCAAAAACTTGATTTGCTTTCTGCCTGATCCTGACCTCCAATCATGTCTCAGGCTCTTTAACTGGCCGCCGGTTCATCCCCGGCGGCCTTTTTGTTTTGGGGGCACGGACGTGCAAAAGCGCCGCCCGGCCAGATGGCTTGCGGTGACACGGTGTGAAGCGGCTTTCGCCCCCGAGGGCTTGACGCCCCCAGATTGGTTTATTGAAGAGGCAAAAGCCGCTTCACACGATCTGGCTTTTCCAGCGCACGCATCGAGCGGCTTCCCCTGTGGGGTTCCGAAGCGGCTTGCAGTCGAGACCAGTCGATTGGCCCTGCTGCAGACGCCCCGGCGGGCCGGTGGTCAGCATCCACGCCGGTGCCGGGCGACCCCAGCTTCCAGTCCCCCCGCCCAATGCCTCGTCAGCACCGCGTGATTGGCGGGGATGAGCGCAAGTATGGGCAAGGTCTTGCGGCCGGGGATAACTATTTTGAATTCTGGGGAGCCGAGCTGTCCGAACCGCATTGGTCACCCTCAAGCCGACCCGAGGGTGAGAGCCGGTGGGAGGGCACCTCGGCGCGGTGAATGAATGACCTACAGGCTGTCTGTTTTCGACCCCAAGTCAGTCCTTGACGATAAGATGCGGAGCACCCGAAACCTGCCGTTCATTCAGCACCGGCTTAAGCTGGGCCGGAGCGAGACTGTCCGGGTTTGGATTCACATCGACGAACGCGGCCTCTCGCAGTTCACTCCTATCAGCGGATTCCCATGCGGCGATTGGCACACATCGCCTGCGACCCGCCATAACGTCATTACGATAAGTCGTTGATAGCAAATCCCCGCTATGTAATTCCTTCCTTCGGACCAAGCTGATGGGGGAAGTAATGTCCAAAAGCGAAAGACTGAAAGCGCTATTGGCGGCCGGGTACTTCCCAGAAGAGTTGCCGCCGGCATTCACGACTGCAGATTTCGCAAAGTACCGCCGTGCCATTGGTGATGCATGGGCAGCACTCCCAAATTATCCGCAGTATCCGAGGACAAATCCGGAGCGATTTAGCATCCCAAAGGTAACTGATTGGCGACGGGAATTAGCGATCGTCAATCCGATCGCGCAGTACCATGTGGCGAAGCTCATTGCCGATGATTGGCAACAAATTCATAAGCACCTTACTTCGTGTACTTTTGGCGTCGAAGAGGTTGAGATTAAATTCGACCGAGATAGGGCCGTCTCGACGCCAGACTTCCGACTTGTCTCCTTGAGGCACTCTGAAATCTCGGCGATCCACAATCATGCGCTCGTCGCGGATATTTCTCGATTTTACGGCACACTCTATACTCATGCCATTCCGTGGGGATTGCATACCAAGGCATGGGCCAAGACTAACTTGAACAACGCCGCTGTTTATGACCCCTCACTGGGAGCTCGTTTGGATAAGGCTGTTCGCAAGGGGCAGGACAACCAGACTATCGGCATTCCCGTCGGGCCCGACACATCCCGCATAATCGCGGAAATTGTAGCAGTGTCCATTGATGCCAGAGTGCAAGCGGAGTTGAACTTAGCGGCCGAAAGTATCGTTCGGAACGTGGACGATTGGTACATCGGCTTCGACAATGCTGGGCAGGCCGAAGAGGCGATAGCCGTGCTCGCAGCGGCTGCCCGTGATTACGAGTTGGAGATACATCCTGAGAAGACAAAGGTAGTGAACTCGGCCACCGAGATACAGGCTGTTTGGCCGACCGCACTACGCCAGAGCCCCATTTCCTCTGAGTTTTCCGAGCAATCCAAGACCATCGACCACTATTTCGCTCAAGCTTTCCACTTCGCCGCCGAATATAAACGGTCGAATGTCCTTCGCTTCGCCGTCAACCTTCTCCGAAGCGTCGATATTCTAAGGGTGAACTGGCCTCAGTTCGAGACTTACTTATTGAAAGCGGCTCGGGCGAACGCGACCACCGTACCGATGGTGGTGCACCTTTTGGCACTATACAATGCAAAGGGCTTTCCGGTTAAAAAGGACCGGATTGCAAAATTCATTAAAGATACCATCGCGAAGTGTGGGCCATCGGCCGCTCACTACGAAATCTCGTGGGCCTTGTTCCTAGCTAAGATGCTGAGGATCACCCTTCCAGCGGATTGGGTGCAGCCAGTGACGAAATTGGAGAGCTCGGCTTGCGCTTTGGTCTTGCTCGACCTGCGCCAGATGGGCCTCATTGACGGGGCGATTGATGTGTCGCTGTGGACCCAAGCGATGACGACAAAAGGGCTTGAGTCCAATCTGTGGCTCGTAGCCTACGAAGCGGACCTGAAAGGCTGGTTGACGCCTCCCACTGCTGGCTTCGTTCAAAACCACCTCTATTTTGCCGAACTCCGACGGCGGAACGTGTCGTTTTACGATAAGGAGCGGCGTCTCAAGAATGTTCGACGCAGCAAGCCTAAGAAGCCATCGGATGCCTTCGTGCGCCACATGGCAGCGCTTCGGAGCTGGAAAATGGAAGAAATAGACGCCCAGGATTTTCCCGACGAATGGGAACTCCCCGGCGACGATTACGGGGGCTATTAGTCGGAAGTGAGGTGCGTTGCCGTCGAAGTGCGGCGGCTACCTAAACGGCCGCTACCACAGCTTCGCCGGCCAGAAGCCGTCAGGCAGCAAACCACCCCGATGTTGCCGGTCGGCAGTCGACCCCATTCCGGCCGTTGAACTCAGCAACAGCCGGAGCCAAAAGCCGACGTTTGTGGGGAGTGTCCTATGACCTACGCTAGAGCATAGCGCGGTGCAGCAGTGGCGATTCGCTGGACCAGACTGGAGATATTGATGCTACCATGGGTAAAACTCGGTGAAACCACCATGCCGGGTGGTGGCGTCATGACACTGATGCAACGCGGCAGCGAATTCTCCATTATGTCCGGCGTTGTCACCCTGATGAACAACCGGCAGAACCATTCAGAAGAGCAATTGGCCGCGCTGTCGGCCTCCCGGGTAGGCGCTCGCCCAAAAGCCCGAATTCTAATCGGCGGCCTTGGCATGGGGTTTACCTTGCGTGCTGCCCTTCAGTGCTTTGCCGCCGACAGCGAAATCGTGGTGGCCGAGTTGGTTCCCGAGGTGGTCGCCTGGGCGCGTGGTCCGCTTGCCGTTTTGCATGGCACCAGCCTCGACGATCCTCGTGTTCGCATTCACCAGGGTGACGTCGCTACCGCCATCGGCGGCGGCAAGCTATTCGATGCTATCCTGCTTGATGTAGACAATAGTCCCGACGGACTGTTTCGTCCCGCCAATGACCGGCTGTACAATGCCGCTGGCCTTGCTGCCGCCAGGTCGGCACTGACGACGGGCGGCCACCTGGCCGTTTGGTCCTCTTACTCCGATGCCAGATTTACCAAGCGCTTGAGGCAAACCGGAATGGCGATCGAGGAAGTGACCGTTCGCGCCCGCAGCAACGGCAAGGGCGACCGTCACACCATTTGGATTGCCGTGAGGCCCAGTGGGACAAGTGTCAGGCCGCTGTAATCCGGAGAGGGAATAAAACGACATAAGTGGGGACGGTTGCCATCGAAGCTTGTTCGCCCAGCGAATGATAGTTTCCCAGAGCAGCCGTCCAAAAACTGACCGTCGGCTTCCCACCCCCTTCTATACTGTTCAGATTGCCGCGCCTGCGGCAGCTCTATGATGCTGGATAACTTCGTCGACAATGAAACGGAGGAAGCGCTCAGCGGCCTTTTTGTTTGTGTCCAAATACCGGTCGATCCGAAGGATCGAGCGCTGCGCGAAGCCCTCGATCAATCTCAGGTGTATGCGCGTAGGACAGAGCCTCTCGCACGACCGAGGTTTTACCAAAGGTCTTGGGCGCAGCATGTATCTGTTTTAGCGCTATAGACGCCGCATCGCTCCACAGAACATTGACCAAAGGCCCGCCCCCCAAGTAGCTGAGCGCGCTCTGGTCATCCGTTCGTTCAGCAATCACCAGAACCAGCTCCACAGCCCTTTCGGGTTTGGTGTGACTGAGATCCAGCAACAATTGGTGTGGCCTGTTCCCGGATCGACGGCGCACTTTGGGAGCATTTCCCGTGTTGGCCGCGAGCCATATCCGAGAAAAGCGCTCATTCCGTGGTGTCGACAATTGCTCGCCTCGATCTTCGGTCCTGCGTTAGGAAGAAATGTAGGACGAAAACTCGGTCATGGCAGCCCTTCTATTCCAACCCCGCCGTTGCCAGCACCTTGCGGAACAGTGTTGGCAGGGCTTCGGATTTCAGGGCTGCTGGTTCGGTCCACCAGCCACCGTCGAGGGTTTCGGCGGGGACGGTTGCCGACCAGATTTCCAGTTCCAGTCGGAAATGGGTGAAGATGTGGACCACTTGCCCGCGATGGCGCCAGTCGCCTTGGGCCGGATAGTTTGCATCAGGGAGATCGGCCGCCCAGTCGGACCCCGGCACTTCGGTCATTTTGGCGAGCAGGCCTTTGTCGGGGCGCGACTGCAGATAGACGTCGCCAGACGCGTCGAGCATTACATAGGCGTGGCCCTTGCGCACGGGGCGCTCGGCCTTGGTTGGCTTGATCGGATACACTGTCGGATCGCCTGCCTCGGTGGCGATGCAACCGCGCTGGATGGGGCACAGCATGCAGAGAGCGGTGCGCGGCGCGCAAATCGTGGCACCGAGATCCATCATGGCCTGCGCAAAATCGCCGGCACGTTGGGGCACCGAGGCCTGCAAGGCAGCGCGCAGCTCGTCCTTTGCCTCTCGCACGGGAACCGGCAGCGCATAATAGCGCGCCAAGACCCGGTCGAGATTGCCATCGAGCACGGCAATTTTTTCGTCAAAACAGATCGCGGCAATGGCAGCACTGGTATAGGCGCCGACGCCCGGCAGGGTTTGCAGGCCCGCCGACGTCTGCGGAAAAACGCCACCATGGTCGCGCACCACCGCCTCGGCGCAGGCATGGAGGTTGCGCGCGCGGGCGTAGTAGCCGAGCCCAGCCCATTCCTTGAGCACGCTATCGAGTGGCGCGGCGGCCAGGTCGAACACGGTCGGCCACAAGCTGGTGAAGCGCAGGAAGAACTTTTTGACGGCCGCAACCGTCGTCTGCTGCAGCATCACTTCGCTGAGCCAGACCCGATAGGGATCGGGCCGCACGCCGGCTGCGCGATCCGCAGGGGAAACCCGCCACGGCAGATCGCGCGCATGCCGATCATACCAGGCCAATACGGCAGTCGCGTCGATGGGGGCGGGATTGGCGAGATACATAGTCCCTCGGATACAATCACCGCTGCCCTTCCCACAAGGGCCACGATCACGCTCCCCTCTTGTGGGATAGGCATGCTGGGGCTACTTGCTTGCTATGGCCAAAGACCTGCCCGAACCGAAACGCCGCAATCGCTCGCTCAGCGTCGCTGATGCGCTCAGTGGCGCGCTCGATCCGGTGTTGAAAAAGCGCGGCTTTGCCAGCCGGGACCTGATTGCCCATTGGAGCGTGATGGCACCCAAGCCCTATGACACTGTCGCCATTCCCGACAAGCTGACCTGGCCGCGCGGCGAACGCAGCGCCGAGGGCGCCACATTGCTGTTGCGCTGCATTCCGGGTCACGCGCTGGCAATATCCCATGAGGGCGGCAAGATCGCTGCTGCGGTGAACCGCTATTTCGGCTTCGTGCTGGTGGATAGTGTCCGTTTGTCGGCAGAGCCATTCACGCCTGGTTCAGCGGGTCGGCAGCAAAACACTAACCAACCGAGCCCGAGCACCGTTGCAAAGGTCGGGGCCCTTGTGGCCGATATCGAGAATGAAGATCTGAGGGAGGCGCTTCGCCTGCTTGGCCATGCGCTGTCCAACAGATCGACAGAGAAGGGGAAATAAGCCCCTCAACGTCATCGTGCCTCACTGTCAACGCAATGCAACCGGACCGTTCACCTTAGGTTGATGAATGTGCCCACTTGCCCACACAATTGCCCCGTGTAGTGTCCGCACACCAAAACAGGAGCGTTAGAAGTGAACTTTACCCGCCGTGACACCCTTATTCTGGCCGCTGCCGCCTCGGCTCTGAGCCTTTGCGGGGTCGCCACTGCCAGCGCCGCAGAAGGCGACGTGGTTGATGTCGCCAAGCTGATGGCGCCTGCTGGTGACTATGTTGATCACGTCCAGGGCAGCGATAGCGCTCCTGTCACCGTTATCGAATATGCTTCCCCAACCTGCCCGCACTGCGCGGCATTTGCGGTCAATGTGGCCCCAAGCTTTGTTGAAGCCTATGTCAACACCGGCAAGGTCAAGTTCATCACGCGCCCATTCGTGCGCAACGTGCTCGACGCCGCTGTGTTCATGCTGGCCGAAGCTGCTGGCCCGACCAATTATCACAACGTGCTGACCACGTTCTTCAAGACCCAGGAAACCTGGGCTGCCTCGGCAGCACCGCGCGATGCGATCCTCGAAATCGCCAAGCAGCTCGGCTTTACCCAGGAAACTTTCGACGCCGCATTGACGAATCAGGCGCTGTTCACCGGGATGGAAGCTGTGCGCGAGCAGGCGCTCAATGATTTCGGCCTCTCAGGTACCCCGACATTCTATGTCAACGGAAAGACACTCAGCGGCGACAAGACCCTCGAGCAGCTCGGCGCTGAAATCGATCCGCTTATTCCTGCCGATTTCGTTGCCACCGATACCGGCGCAGCCCCCGCTGCGGCAGCACCAGCCGAGCCAGCCGCTGACGCTGCACCAGCCGATCAGGGCGCAACGCCTGTCAACTGACACTGAAAAATTGGTGCCCTCTCCCCCATCGGGAGAGGGTTATCCCCTTTCTGGCTGGGCAGGTACGCCTGCCCGCCGCTCAAATCTGGCACGCATGAAGCGTCGCTCTTCCGTGATTGCGTTGCATCCAGTCTTCCCACCGGTTGGCAGCGTCGACCGATGAAATTCTCCCGCCTCAAATTGCACGGCTTCAAATCGTTCTGCGATGAGATGACCCTTGTCATGGAGCCGGGCCTGACCGGAATTGTCGGGCCAAATGGCTGTGGCAAATCCAATCTCGTGGAAGCCATGCGCTGGGTCATGGGCGAAAGCTCCTACAAGGCCATGCGCGCTTCGGGCATGGATGACGTGATCTTTTCGGGCTCGGGCAATCGCCCAGGCCGCAACTCTGCCGAAGTTACGCTCGTTCTCGACAACTCCGACCGCACTGCCCCTGCTGCGCTCAACAATGCTGATGTGCTGGAAGTCACGCGTCGCATCGAGCGCGAGAATGGCTCGGTCTATCGCGTCAATGGTAAGGAAGTGCGCGCCCGCGATGTGCAGTTGCTGTTTGCCGATGCCTCGACGGGTGCCCATTCGCCCGCCATGGTGCGCCAGGGCCAGATTGGCGAGTTGATTGCTGCCAAGCCGACCGCCCGCCGCGCCCTGCTCGAAGAGGCAGCCGGCATTTCCGGGCTGCATTCTCGCCGCCACGAGGCTGAGCTGCGCCTACGCGCCGCCGAAGCCAACCTTGAGCGCGTCGATGACATCATCGCGCAGGTCGACACCCAGCTTGAAACCCTCAAGCGGCAGGCGCGCCTTGCGACGCGCTATCGTGGGTTATCGGGCGACATCCGTCGTACAGAGGCGACGCTTTATCATATCCGCTGGGTCGCCGCCCGCTTCGCCGAAAAGGAAACCGAGGCGCAGCAGGCTATCCTGATCCGCGATCTGGCCGACGCTACCCACCTCGAACTGGCGGCACAGAAGAAACTCGAAGCCGCCGACGCATCGCTGCAACCGCTGCGCGAACGCGAGGCCGTCACCGGCGCGGTGCTGCAGCGCTACACCATCCTGGCCGAGCAGTTGGCCGAAGAATCGCGCCGTATGGGCCAGCGCCGCATCGAACTTGAGGACCGCATTCGCCAGCTTGCCGCCGACGGCGAGCGCGAACGCGAATTGAGCGCAGAAAGCGAAGTCACGCTCGCGACCTATGCCGAGGAACTCGAAATCCTCGCAGCCGAGGGCGAAGCCGCCCAAGCCGATTTCGACCGCGCCCGGCAGGGGGCCGAAAGCGCGCGTGCCGCCGTGGTTAGCGCGGAGGCCGAAGCGCGCGCCGCAGCCGATGCGCTCTCGCAAATGCGCGCCCGTCGCAGCCAGGCGCAGCGCAGCGCCCAGGAAGCCGCCCAGCGCATTGCCCGCCTTACGACCGAGATCGCCGATGTCGAGGCCGAGGCCCGAACCGTCAATGCCAGCCTGGATGCCGACGAAACGCTGAGCCTGAAGCGCGCGGCCCTCGAGGCCGCACAGGCCGCAACGGCCGAGGCCGAATACTCTGCCGTGCTCGCCGAAGAGGCGACTGCAGAGGCGCAGATCAAACTGGACGAAACGCGGCCACGTCTCGCCGAGATCGAAGCCGCCCTCAACCGCCTTGAGGCGGAAGCGGCCACTTTGGGGAAAATGCTCAATGTCGGCGCCAGCCTCTGGCCAGCCATTGTCGATGAACTCAAGGTCGCCCCGGGCTATGAAACCGCGCTCGGCGCGGCTTTGGGAGATGACCTCGACGCCAGCTCGGACGCCGGCGCGCCGATGCACTGGTCAGTGCCGGTCGACCATACCGATGATCCCGCCCTGCCCCAGGCCGCCGAACCGCTGTCGCGCTATGTGACCGGCAGCGCTCTGCTTAAGCGCCGCCTCGATCAGATCGGCCTGATCTCCGAAGCTGATGGCCCGGCGCTGATGCATGCGCTCAAGCCCGGTCAGCGCCTTGTCACCATGGAAGGCGCGTTGTGGCGCTGGGATGGCTTTATCGCCGCCGCCGACGCGCCAAGCGCTGCGGCCCAGCGCCTTGCCCAGCGCAACCGCCTGGCCGAACTCGATGAAGACATTGCCCGCTCCAAGGGCGAACGCAACGCGTTCAAGCGCGATGTCGATGCCCTGACCGCAGCGCTGGAGGCCACCCGCCAACAGGAGCGCCAACAGCGTGAAGCCTGGCGCGCGGCCCAACATGCCATCGGCGCGGCACAGGGCGAAGTCGACAAGGCGCAGCGCGCCATTGGCGATCTTGTCACCCGTCAGTCGGCGCTCGAAGAAGCCCGCACGCGTCTGGCCACCAGCCTTGCCGAGGCCGAGGCCATCCGCGAGGAGGCCGAGCAGTCCCTTTATGAGGCAGGTGACGAGAACGACGCCGCAGATATTGCCGAGACCCGGCAGATCTCCCTCGACGCCGCCCGCGAGCGCGCCGACCAGTCGCGGCTGAAACTGGGCAGCTTTGAAACCTCGGCGCGTATGCGCGAGAGCCGCATTGCCCAACTTGAACGCGACAGCACCAGCTGGCAGCGTCGCCGTGAAGGCGCGCTGGCCCAATTGGCAACGCTCGATCAGCGTACGGCAGAAGTCGCGGCACAACTCGCAGCTGTCAATCAATCCCCCGATGGTTTCGCCGATCGTCGTGCGCAGCTCGAAGACCAGATCGAAACTGCCAGCATCGAACACAAGGCCGCGGGCGACGCACTCAACCTTGCCCAGACCGGCTATCGCGAAGCTGACAAGGCGCTGAAATCAGCAACCGACCTGCTCGCCAATGCCCGCATTGAGTTGACCCGCATCGACGAGCGCCTCAAGGGCTTCATTGCCCAGCGCCAGCAGATTGAACGCCAGATCGAAGAAAGCCTCGACATCCCCGCGTCCAAGACACTCGAGGCCTCGGGCATTCGCCCAGAGGAGGCGTTGCCCAATGAAGCGGCGACCGAGCAGCGGCTGGACAGGCTCAAAGCCGAGCGCGAGCGACTGGGCGGGGTGAACCTGTCGGCGGAAAAGGAATCTATCGAGGTTCAGGAAAAGCTCGACACCATGGTCAAGGACAGGGACGACCTGATCGAGGCCATTGCCAAGCTGCGCACCGGCATTCAGTCGCTTAACCGCGAAGGCCGCGCCCGCCTCAACGAGGCCTTCGTCAAGGTCAACGCCCACTTCCAGGAGCTGTTCACCACCCTCTTTGGCGGCGGCACGGCTGAGCTGACCTTTGTCGAGAGCGACGATCCGCTGGAAGCCGGCCTAGAAATCATCGCGCGCCCACCCGGCAAAAAGCCTCAGACCATGACGCTGCTCTCGGGTGGCGAGCAGGCCCTGACAGCCATGTCGCTGATCTTTGCGGTGTTCCTCACCAATCCGGCACCGATCTGCGTGCTCGACGAAGTGGACGCCCCGCTCGACGACGCCAATGTGGAGCGCTTCTGCAACCTGCTCGAATCCATGCGCCAGCGCACCAATACGCGCTTCATGGTCATCACTCACAACCCGATCACCATGAGCCGGGTGGATCGCCTGTTCGGCGTCACCATGGCCGAGCGCGGTGTCAGCCAGCTGGTTTCGGTCGACCTGACGACCGCCGAAAGCTTCCGCGAAGCCGTCTAAGGGACGATATTGGTCTTAGGTTGGTTCTGCTGCGTCGTAATACACAGCTTTTTCGGACCCAAATTCACCGCTCTGATCCATTCCGGGAGCGCAAAGGGCCATGCCTAAGCCATTGCAGCGGCAATGGCCCGGAACGCCTCAGGACACAGAGAATCCTCGCGCCACTGCCCTGACTCTGCCACGATTGGGTGTGGACAGCATGCCGCACCCCCCTACTGCGCCAAAAACCCCAATTCTTTCAATAATTTACCTAGCTGAGGCGAATCTTGACACTCCAAGACCCCACCACTATGTTGCGCGCGACTAAAAAGGGCGCCACGGAACCATCCGGGATAGGGGCCAGCCGAGGGGAGCGAGCGGATGTCTAAACCGCAAGATACCAAAGGCGAAGGCCCGAGCTCAGGTGAGGTGACGCGCGATCTCGCATCGCGTATTGCTTCAGCCCAGAGGGGTCGCATCATCGAAGCCAATAGAGCTTCGGGAAACGGCCCTGACGATCGAACCAGTCTGGCGCGCGGCATGCGCATCGGCACCGAGTTCGTCGCGGCGATTGTGATTGGTGGCATTCTTGGCTACCTGATCGATCTGGGTCTCAATACGAGCCCGTGGGGCTTGCTCATCATGTTCATGTTGGGCTTCGCCGCAGGAATACTAAATGTCACCAGATCGGTGGCAGAAATGAACGCCGCATCGCCTCCCCCGCCTATGCCACCACGGCATGACGCGGAAGACGACAAGCGGAACGAACAGTGATGACGACGCGCAAGGGGCTCTGTTTTGGCCGGTACTGACCCAATCCACCAGTTTGTCATCGAGGACATGATTCCGATCCACCTCGGTGGTGACGGTACGGCCGGAAGCGGCCTGAATTTCTCCTTTACCAACTCGTCGCTCTTTATGGTGCTGACGGTTGCTGCGATCACCACCTTCGTGCTGCTGGCTTCGTCCAAGCGCTCGCTGGTGCCATCGCGCCTCCAGCTCTCGGGTGAGCTGCTGTATGAATTCGTAGCCAACATGCTGCGCAGTTCAGCCGGCAAAGAGGGCATGAAGTTCTTCCCCTTCGTGTTCTCGCTCTTCACTTTCGTGCTGTTCGCCAACCTGTTTGGCCTCGTCCCTTACTTCTTTACGGTCACCAGCCATATCATCGTCACCGTGGCTCTCGCGGTTCTCGTGATGACTGTTGTGATTGGCTATGGCTTCTTCCGCCACGGTCCAAAGTTCCTCAAGCTCTTCGTGCCTGCTGGCGTTCCCGGCTATGTGCTGCCAATCGTGGTGCCGATCGAAATCATTTCGTTCCTTTCGCGCCCTGTCAGCCTGTCGGTTCGTCTGTTCGGTAACATCCTTGCTGGTCACATCACGCTGAAGGTCTTCGCCGGCTTTGTGGTGAGCCTTGGTGCACTGGGCTGGCTCGGATGGCTTGGCGCCATTCTCCCGCTCATCATGACGGTAGCGATTACGGCACTCGAATTCCTCGTCGCAGCAGTTCAAGCTTATGTGTTTGCAGTGCTGACTTCGATGTATCTCAACGACGCGGTTCACCCTTCACACTGAGCGTTGAGTCCCTCAACGGCGGGCCCCGCCGGCAAACTACGACCCTTGAAAGGACTACAAAAATGGAAGCTGAAGCCGCAAAGTTTATCGGCGCTGGTATTGCAACTCTCGGTATGGCCGGCGCTGCGCTCGGCGTGTCGAACATCTTCTCGAACTTCCTGTCGGGTGCTCTGCGCAACCCATCGGCTGCTCCAAGCCAGACCGGTAACCTGATTTTCGGTATGGCTATGACCGAAGCTCTGGGCATCTTCTCGTTCCTGGTTGCCCTGATCCTGCTGTTCGTCGCCTAATATCGGCACGATCTGCCTGCTTTCGCAGCCGGGGCTTCTTCCCGGCTGCGCACTATTATCCGGCCTTCTGCCGGACTGACCGGATTTAACGGGACCTCACCTGATGGTAACGCAAGCCTACGCCCAAGAGGCGGTAACCCCGGCCGAAGAGCATGTGACCGTTGACGGCACCACTGGTGCAGTTGACGCGACCCACGCCGATCCGACCGCTGATACCCATGCCACCACCGAAGCGCATGATGGTGGGCACTCCGATGTGTTCCCTCCCTTCGATCCGGCAACTTTCCCATCCCAGCTGCTCTGGCTGGCGATCAGTTTTGCTGCGCTCTATCTCCTGATGAGCAAGCTGGCCCTTCCTCGGGTTGGCTCCATTCTGGAAGAGCGTAAGGCACGTATAGATGCCGATATCGCTGCGGCCGATGCCAGCCGGCAGAAGACCGACGCGGCTATCGCTGCTTACGAAGCCGCTCTCGCTGCTGCCAAGGCCAAGGCCCAGGGCATTGCTGCAGAGACTGGCGATGCGATCAAGACCGAGCTCGCGACCAAGCGTAAGGCCGTCGAAGCCGATCTCGCATCCAAGGTGACGTCCGCTGAGGCCCGCATTGCGGCGACCAAGGCTGCTGCCATGTCGCATGTCGATGAGATTGCTGCAGAAACTGCACAGACTGTCGTGACCCAGCTGGTCGGCGACGTCTCGGCTGACAGCGTTCGCGCTGCCGTCGCCAAGGCCAGCAAGGAGTAACGACGATGGCAGAGTGGATGGATAACAGTTTTTGGGCCGCCGTCGGTCTGGTCCTGTTCCTTGGCCTTATGGTCTATTTTGGCGTGCCACGCGTTATCGGCAAGATGCTCGACAAGCGCATCCAGCAGATCGCTGACGAACTCGAAGCAGCCCAGAAGCTGCGCGAGGAAGCCGCTGCCCTGCTCGTGGAATATGAGCAGAAACGCATTGCCGCTGAAGGCGAAGCCGAAGAGATCATCGCCGCTGCCAAGCAGGAGGCCGAGCGCCTGACTGCCGACGCACAGACCGCCCTTTCGGAAATGGTCACGCGTCGTACCAAGGCTGTGGAAGACAAGATCGCCCAGGCAGAAGCTCAGGCCGTTGCTGAAGTGCGTGCCCGCTCCGCGGATGTCGCGATCGAAGCCGCCCGCGCTGTGCTCACCGACGAAATGAACCGCAAGGGTGCTCAGGTCGTCGACAAGGCCATCGCCGATGTCGGAAGCCGCCTGAACTAAGGTTCGGATGGATTTGAAATTTGAAGGCGGGCCGCAAGGTCCGCCTTTTTCGTTTGGCATCACCTCGCTCACCACTCGTGGCCTCGGGCTTGACCCGAGGGTCACGACCGGCGTTGCAAAACCGCCCTCCCCCCGATTGACGCCCCTTGGATTCTCCACCATGGTGCCCTCACTGCGGGAGAGATTGGATTTTCTCCAGCGCCGAAGGAGCAACCGCCCCGGAAACTCTCAGGCAAAAGGACCGCAGTACCGATACAACTCTGGAAAGCGGACCGGCACAGCGCCAGGTCCCACCGAAGGAGCAACCGGCGCTCAGCCGGGAAATCTCTCAGGTGATGAGGACAGAGGGGGCACGGAATTCGCCGCAAGGCGAGTGTAGTCGTGTCGCCTTGTTCAATTTCCGGGATGTGTTGATGGCCCAGACCTCAGCCGAAGACCTCAAGATCACGCCCCTGTTCGATCAGCACGTTGCCGCTGGCGGCCGCATGGTGCCGTTCGGGGGCTATAACCTGCCCGTGCAATACCCCTCCGGCATCATGACGGAGCACAAATGGACCCGCGAACAGGCTGGCCTGTTCGACGTGAGCCATATGGGGCCGAGCTTTTTGGCGCTCACCCAGCCAAGCGGCGACGCCGAAGCCGATCATGCTGCCATTGCCGCCATAATCGAGCCGCTGATCTCCGGCGACATTGCTGCCCTCAAGCCCGGCCAGATCCGCTACACCCTGCTGCTCAACGAGACCGGTGGCGTCATCGACGATCTGATGGTCGCGCGTACCACGACGCCGGGCACGCTCTACATCGTGGTCAACGCCGGGACCAAGGAGGGCGACTTCGCTCGGATCGCCGCTGCCGCTGGCGACAAGGCCAAGCTGACCCGGGCCGATGATGGTGCACTTCTCGCCCTGCAAGGACCCGAGGCCGTTGGCGTGCTGAGCGCCATGATCCCGGGCGTCGTTGAGCTCGGCTTCATGCAATTTGGCACCTTCGAGTGGTCAGGCGAAACGCTAACCATCGCCCGCGCTGGCTATACCGGCGAAGATGGCTTTGAAATCCTCTCCTCTGCGGCCACTGCACCCACGCTGTGGGCAGCACTGCTCTCCGATCCGCGCGTCAAACCCGTTGGCCTTGGCGCCCGCGACAGTCTCCGCCTTGAGGCGGGTCTGCCGCTTTATGGCCACGACCTCAACGAGACCACCTCCCCCATTGAGGCCGATCTCGGCTTTGCCGTCTCCAAGCGCCGCCGCGAGGCCGCTGACTTTCCCGGTGCGTCCCGCATTCTGGCGGAGCGCGAGAACGGCCCTGCCCGCAAGCGCGTCGGCCTGATCGTTGAAGGTGCCCCCGCCCGCGAAGGCGCCGAAATCCTGGATGAGGCTGGCGCCGTCATCGGCGTTGTCACCAGCGGTGGCTTTGCCCCGTCGCTGGGCAAAGCTATCGCCCTCGGCTTTGTGCCGCCGACCCATACCGCCATTGGAACCAAGCTGGCTGTCAGCGTCCGTGGCCGTGCCCAATCGGCCGAAGTGGTGGCAACACCCTTCGTGCCCCATCGTTATTTCCGCAAGTCCAGTTGAGGGATCTGTCATGACCACCAAATTCACGCCTGACCACGAATACATTCGCGTCGAGGGCGCCACTGGCGTTGTCGGCATCACCAATTATGCGCAGGAAGCGCTTGGCGACATCGTCTTCGTCGAGCTGCCCAGCGTCGGCAAAGTGCTCAAGAAGGGCGACGAGGCCGCCGTCGTTGAATCGGTCAAGGCCGCCTCCGAGATCTACGCCCCCGTTTCGGGCACCGTCACCGAAATCAACGAAGCGCTCTCGGGCGAACCGGGCTTGGTCAATCAGGACCCGACCGCTGGCGGCTGGATCTACAAGATCGCCATCGCCGATGCGGGCGAACTCGATGGCCTGCTCGATGACGCCGGCTATGCCGACCTGACCAAGTAAGAGAGCTTCATGCGCTACCTTCCCCATTCCGATGCCGAACGCGCCGAAATGCTTGGCGTCATTGGCGCGGCCAATATCGATGCCCTGTTCAGCGCCGTGCCCAAATCGGCACTGAAAAGCTTCGATCTCGGCCTGCCCGCCCATAGCCCCGAATTTCTGGTCGAAGCCCATATGCGGGCGCTGGCCGCCAAGAACCGCGCGGGCGCAGACGGCCCGTTCTTCGTCGGTGCTGGCGCCTATCGCCACCATGTTCCGGCGACAGTGGATCATCTGATCCAGCGCTCGGAATGGCTCACCGCTTACACGCCCTATCAGCCCGAAATCTCGCAGGGCACCCTGCAGATGCTGTTCGAGTTCCAGACCCAGGTCGCCAAGCTCACCGGCATGGACGTGGCCAATGCCAGCCTCTATGACGGCTCCACCGGCACTGCCGAGGCCGTGCTGATGGCGCGCCGCCTGACCCGTCGCAACAAGATCGTTCTCTCGGGAGGCCTGCACCCGCATTATCGCGACGTGGTCCGCGCCTATCTCAAGGACGACGCCGACCTCGAAATCCTGTCGGCCTCCCCCGAAGGTCAGGGCGATATTCTCGACCATATCGACGAGAACACCGCCGCCATCGTGGTGCAGACCCCGGACTTTTACGGCCACCTGCGCAACGTCAAGACCGCCGCCGACGCCGCTCACGCCAAGGGCGCGCTGCTGATCGTGGTGATCACCGAGGTGGTATCGCTCGGCGTGCTCGAAGCCCCCGGCGCGCTCGGCGCGGATATCGTCGTGGCTGAAGGCCAGTCGATCGGCAACGCCCTGAACTTTGGCGGCCCCTATCTCGGCCTGATGGCGACCCGCAAGGAATTCATCCGCCAGATGCCCGGGCGCCTGTGTGGCGAAACCGTCGATGCCGATGGCCAGCGCGGCTTCGTGCTGACGCTCTCCACCCGCGAGCAGCACATCCGCCGCGAAAAGGCGACGTCGAACATCTGCACCAATTCGGGCCTCTGTGCCCTCGCCTTCTCCATTCACATGGCGCTGCTTGGGGAGGCCGGTTTCACCCGCCTTGCACGCCTCAACCACGCGCAGGCCTGCAAGCTGGCCGACGCGTTGGCCGGTGTGCCGGGCGTTGAGGTGCTCAACAAGTCGTTCTTTAACGAGCTCACCATCCGCACTGCCCAGCCAGCTGCGCAGCTGATTGAGCGTCTTGCCGAGCGCGGCATTCTGGCTGGTGTTCCCGTCAGCCGCCTTGAGCCGACCAATCCGGATGTCGCCAACCTCCTCGTCCTGGCGGCAACCGAACTCACCACCGATAGCGACATCAGCGAACTCTGCGTCGCTCTTGCGGAGGAACTGGCATGAGCATGAACAATCAGGGCCGCCCCACCGGCGTCGGCACGTCCGGCTTTGCCTCCACCTCCGGCTCAGCGCTGCTCCCCAATGAGCCGCTGCTGTTTGAAATCGGCGACACCGAGCATTCTGGCGTCGATCTGCCTGACGTGACCATCAGCAATGACCGCCTCGGCGGCTTCGAGCGTAAGTCCAAGCTTGATCTGGCTGGGCTCACCGAGCCCGAGGCGATGCGCCACTATGTGCGCCTCAGCCGCCTCAACCACTCGATCGACAGCGGCATGTACCCACTCGGCTCGTGCACGATGAAGCACAATCCGCGCCTCAACGAAAAGATGGCCCGCCTGTCCGGCTTTTCGGACATCCATCCGCTGCAGCCTGTTTCGACGGTTCAGGGCGCTTTGACGCTGATGAACGAGCTCAGCCATTGGCTGATGACCCTCACCAATACCGCTGCCGTCGCCCTGACGCCCAAGGCGGGCGCACATGGTGAGCTGCTCGGCATGATGGCGATCAAGGCAGCCCAGGACGCCGCTGGCCAGAGCCACCGCACCATCGTGCTGGTTCCCGAAAGCGCCCACGGCACCAATCCAGCCACCGCCGCGTTCCTCGGCTATTCGGTCAAGCCAATCCCGGCCCGCGCCGATGGCACGGTCGACGTGCAGGCGGTCAAGGATGCGCTGTCTACAGACGTTGCGGCGATCATGCTGACCAATCCCAACACCTGCGGCCTGTTTGAGCCACAAGTCATCGAGATTGCCGAAGCCGTGCATCAGGCCGGGGCGTTCTTCTACTGCGACGGCGCCAATTTCAACGCGATCATGGGTGTTGTCCGTCCGGGTGACCTCGGCATCGACGCCATGCATATCAACCTGCACAAGACCTTCTCGACGCCGCATGGCGGCGGCGGTCCCGGTGCTGGCCCCGTTGTGCTGTCCGAGGCTCTGGCGCCATTCGCGCCCGTGCCCTTCGTGCGCAAGGGTGCCGGTGGGCTTGAGCTGGTGGAACACGCCAAGGATAGCGCTCTGGGCCGCATTACGGCCTTCCAGGGCCAGATGGGCATGTATGTGCGGGCATTGACCTATATGCTCAGCCATGGCGGCGACGGCCTCGCACAGGCGGCGCAGGACGCCGTGCTCAACGCCAACTACATCAAGGCGCGCCTCGCCCACGCCTTCTCGGTGCCGTTCGGCGACTACCCGACCATGCATGAGGCGCTGTTCGACGATACGTTCCTGGCCGGCACCGGCGTCACCACACTCGATTTCGCCAAGGCGCTGATCGACGAGGGTTTCCACCCCATGACCATGTATTTCCCGCTGGTCGTTCACGGCGCCATGCTGATCGAGCCCACCGAAAGCGAAAGCAAGCAAACGCTGGATCGGTTCTGCGACGTGATGGAGGAGCTGGCCGCCGACGCCAAGGCGGGCAACAAGGAACGCTTCACCTCAGCCCCGCTCAAAGCACCGCGCCGTCGTCTGGATGAGACCCGCGCAGCTCGCTCGCCGATTTTGAAGTGGGAACGGACTTAAGAGTACCCCCACCTAACCTCCCCCTGAAAAGGGGGAGGAATGCGGCCGGTGCTTAAGCACAATGCCGCGCCAAACTCGATCAGTCCCTCCCCCTATCAGGGGGAGGCTAGGAGGGGGTACTCCGATGCCCCAGAAAACTCCCCAACGTCCCCCAAGGACAAAAAGGCCCGCGGAGCGATCCGCGGGCCTTTTGCTATTCAAACTGCACCAGAGCTTAGCCCTTGGTATCGAAACCGACCCAGATGGTGATGGTCTCGCCGCCCAGATAGGGGATCGCGACATTGTCGATCACCTTGACGAACTCAGCCGACTGGGCCGGTGGGGTGATGGCGACGGGGATGGTGTATTTCTCCGAGAACACAGCCTGACCATCGCGCTCGACAGCGAAGCGGATCGGCGCGTTGACGGTCGACTGGCTACCAGCGGGACCAAGCAGCACGCGGCCGACCACGCCCATATTCACGGTGATGAGGCCGTTCGAGACCACGCAGTTGCGCGAAGTTTCGTCGATCACGCCCTGGTATTGCAGCGCCTTGGCGTTCCCAGTCTGGCCATTGCCGTAATAGAACATCGCCTCGGTACCGGCGCGCACCTTGATCGGCGGGCACTGGGTGGCGATTGCGGGCAGCGCGCTCGACTGAGCCTGGGCCACAGCCGCTGGACTGGCCGTCGCGTTCTGCAGCGACTGGGTCTGCGCCGCAGAATTGCCGCCGCCAAACATGCCGCCCATCGAGCAACCAGCAAGCAGCGCCGCAACACCGCACAGAGCGGACAAGCGCAGGACCAGAGAAGTGGACTGGGTCATATAGGGTCTCCTGACGCTGACTTTAGGCATTTGCGGCTTCAAGCGCCATCAGAATGGCGGGTGCGCCGCTGGCATTGACGCCCGGCGCATCTTCGACGAACACCGCCTGAGCGATGCCATCACGGATCAGCAGGGCGGACCGCGCAAAGCGCTTGCCCATGCCTGCTCCGGAGAAATCTTTGGCAATTCCAAGGGCTTCGGCCAGATCGCCATTGCCGTCGGCAATAAAATCGACCTTGCCCAATGCGCCCGAGGCTTCAGCCCAGGCCTTCATCACATGCACGTCGTTGACCGACGCACAGACGATGCGGTCCACACCGGCAGCATGAAGCTTTTCGGCATTGGCCACATAGCCGGGCAGATGATTGACATGGCAGGTGGGGGTGAAGGCGCCTGGAACGGTGAAAAGGACCACGGTCCCCGCGCCCAACACCGCGTCACTGGTGGCATCGCTCACGCCGTCGGCAGTGACCAGTTTGATCCCCACGGATGGAATTGCGGATCCGTTTTCGATCATGCGTGATAGTCCCATGCCTCTGGCTGCCGGGCGGCGGCCACTTCCCCAAGAAATCGTGCATTCGGGATATGCGGCTTTGCCCCCGCATTCAAGGTCTGCGACCGACCTTCCCCGTTTACACGCGCTGCTAGCTCTTCGGCACCGTGATGGACCGCGAGACTTCGTATGGTCCCATGCTGGTCATGAATGTGATCTGAACGCTGCGGGTTTCCAAGCCGTGATCGCGGCTTTTACCCAGGATCGGGATCAGGACTAGGTTTGGTTCCGGGCTTTTTTGCGGCGCACCGAATAGCGGCTCGCCGGTGTCCGTCGCGGCAATCAGCGAGGCCGGGTCCACATCCGGATCGGCAATGTGCACCGCCAGCATGTCGTCATCTGCGCGGTACTCGATCGTGTCGAAAGGCTGGCTCTTGCCATCCCACTCGATCGGCACCTCGGCCGCCGCCTGCTTGATGCGCAGCCCATTTGGCATGTCCGCTTCATCGCCGTCGACGGGCAGACTGAAATGGGCTTGCGCCGGCACACAGATGTCCGAACAGACGCCCAGCACGGCCGAAACCTCAATATTATTCGCCCCCGCCGCGAGCTTCAGCTCGATCGGGAGCATGGTCGGGCCGAGATAGACGTAGTCCAGATAGCCATCGGCCTCGTATCGGGTCGGATAGGGCCAGAGAATTTCGTGATCCAGCACGCCAGTCGACCCAGCGAAATCAAGCTCGGTGGGCAGGCCGGTGTCGCCGGGCACACGCCAATAGGTCTTGGTGTTTTCCGGCATATCGAGTTCAAGCCCGATCAGCGCGGTGCCATCGGCATTGATCTGGCCAGTGCTCACCAGTCGCAGGTTCACGCCCGGAGCCACTTCCTGCCATGGCGTTTCGCCCGCAAAAGCGGGCACAACAAGGCTCAGGGTGGAGATGGCTAGGATCGACAGACGCATGATTGAGGCATTAGCGCAGGATGGGATGAAGAAATAGCTGACACGCCATCAGGCCTTCGTGATGGCTGCAGGACAGCCATTCGACCAAGTTAACTTGGCACAGGAGACGCGCGTCCCTACAATCACACCATGAACTCGCTTGAAGGACAATTCCTAGTGGCCATGCCCGACATGGCCGATGAACGCTTTGCAGAAAGCGTCATCCTGCTCGTTGGCCATGGCAGCGAGGGGGCGATGGGCCTTGTCATCAATCAGGAACTGACCGACCTGCGCTTCGCCGATGTGCTCGACGAGATCGACCTGGGCGATCCGGACGCGGTCATCCGCCTGCCCGAGGCGATCCGCGATCGCGTGGTGATGCGCGGTGGCCCGGTGGAAAAAGGGCGTGGCTTCGTGCTGCATTCCGCGGACTATCACAGCGGCAACACCTATCCGGTCGCCGAAGGCATCAGCCTGACCGCCACACTCGACGTGCTCAAGGCCATCGCCTTCGGCCCCGCACCCAAGTCTACATTTTTCGCGCTGGGGTGCTGTGGCTGGGCCCCGGGGCAACTGGAAGGCGAGATCAGCGACAATGGCTGGCTCACCGTGCCGTTCTCCCGTGAGCTGTTGTTCGATACGCCAGTGGAAGAGCGCTACGACGCCGCACTGGCCAGCCTGCACATTACGCGGGCGACGCTGAGCCCGGATGCCGGGCACGCCTGACCAAGGCAAACCCACAGGGCAAATCCCTCCCCCTATCAGGGGGAGGCCAGGAGGGGGTACTCTGATCCTCCGCCAGCCTACCGCGCCAACTGTGCGCTCAGCTTCTTGCCGAACTCAGGCCCGCTCATCGCTGCGCCAAAGGCGAAGCCCTGGGCATAGCGGCAGTTGAGTTGGCGCAGGCGCTCAATCTCATCCAGCGTCTCCACCCCTTCTGCAATCAGCATCAGATCGAGATCGGTGGCCAAGGCCACGACCGCCCGGATGATCGGCCCCTGCGTATGAGAAATGCCGTTCGCGTCGCTGATCTTCACGAATGGCGCGGGGATCTTGATGGTGTCGAAGGGGAAGCGGTGCAGATAGCTCAGCGATGAGTGCCCGGTGCCGAAATCGTCCAGCGCCAGACCCAGCCCCAGATTGCGCAGCGCCTGCAGCATATAGGCGGAGTGCTCTGGATTGGTCATCACTTGGCTCTCGGTAATCTCGAGCTTGAGGTGACGCGCCAGGTTCTTGTCCTGACTGACAAGGTTGCGCATGTCGTTGAGCAGCGTTTCGGTCGCCAGTTGGGTGGGCGACAGATTGACCGAAATGAAGAAGTCCTCGGGCAATCCACCCATGGAAGACATCCATTCCTTGGCCTGTGCCGCGGACTGTTCGAATGCCAGGCGGCCGAGCTTTTCGATCTGCCCAGAGCGTTCGGCCAGCGGCACGAACTCATCGGGATTGACCGCACCACGCGTTGGGTGGTTCCAGCGCATCAGGGCTTCAGCACCAGCGATCTGGCCAGTCTGAATATCCATGACCGGCTGGAACTGCACATGCAGCTCGCCCTGCTTCATGCCGCGTTCCAGGTCTTCCTCGCTGGCGCGATTATAGGCCGAGATCGAACGGGCAGAGGCGCGATAGGCCTCAATACGGTCGCCGCCAAGCCGCTTGGCGTAATACATCGCCAGTTCGGCATCGCGCAGCACGTCCGCCGCCGTTGCCGGATTGCTGTCGTAGATGGTGACACCAATGGACGCCGACAGCGTCAGGTCGCGATCACCAAAATTGAACGGAGCCTTCAGCGCCTTGCGGATCTGCTCGGCAGTTTCGGCAATCTTGCCCGCCGCCTGCTCGGAGGCCAGGATCACAGCAAACTGGTCGCCCGTGACGCGCGCAACGGTGTCGAGCGGACGCATGATGCGGGAGATGCGGCGGGAAATTGCCAGCAGCACAGAATCGGCCGCCGAGTGACCAATGCGTTCTTCGAGCTCCATGAACCGGTCGATATCGATCAGGAACACGGCAGGCTTAGTGCCGCCGGGCGTCCTTGCCCGCACCAGAGCGCGTTCCAACCGATCCAGGAACAGCATGCGGTTGGGAAGGCCGGTCAGGCTGTCATGCACGGCGTCGTGCAACAGGCGTTCGCGCGCTGCACGATCATCGGTCACGTCCTGCAGGGTGCCGACGATACGGTTCACCTGCCCGTCGCCGCCCAATACGGGCTTCACCCGCATGCGGAAGCTACGATAGCTGCCATCATGGCTGGCAATGCGCATGTCGGACGACACCTTGCCACGGCGCAGCTCCACCAGTGTATCGAACGCCGTGCGGAAACGGTCACGATCATCGGGATGCACCCGGTCAAGCCAGCGCTTGATGGCGCCCTTGAGCGCCCCGCGCTTTTCGCCGAGCCGCGTCGCCAGCTCATCGCTGACCGACACGCGATCGCGCTCGATATTCCAGTCAAAGACGAAGTCGCCCGAGCCAGTGAGTGCCAGAGCGCGGCGCTCGACTTCGCTCAGTGTGCCGATGGAAACCTGCCCCTCGGAGAAGGCGTGTTGTACTGCGGTAAAGCCGAGCAGCATGACCACGAGAACAAGGCCACCGCCCACAGCGGGCTGTGCCACGTCGTTGGACACCTGACCCGAAATCACCAGCCAGCAATAGAACAGCCAGGCGATGATGATGATCCAGGTCGGCACCAGCAGCACGGCGCGGTCATAGCCACGCAGCGCGAGCAGCAGGATCAGGAAGAAGCCCGAAATACCCAGCATCGCCAGCACGAGACGTGAGATCGTCGCCGCAATTTCAGGCTGGAAAAACGCGAAGGCAAACAGCGCGAGGAACAGGGTCGCCAGACCAAGCGCCAGATGCACAAACCGCAGATGCCATCGATGCAGGTTCAGATAGATAAATAAGAACCCGGCTAATGTCGTCGCTATGCCCGCCTCGGAGGCAGCTCTCAGCGGTTGCACCCCTCCCGCTGGTAGGCCCAGCAAGCGGCCCAAAACGCCAAAATCGATCAGCAGATACACCAGCACGGCCCAGGCAAAAGCTGCCGTCGCCGGGAATACGCCACGCCCCTTGACCACAAACATAATGGTCAGGAACACAGCCGCCAGCGAGGCCACGCCCAGCACCACGCCGCGGAACAACGTGAACGAGTTGACGTAATCACGATAGGCATTGGGCTGCCAGAGATAAAGCTCGGGCAATTTGTTGGATTGGAGCTCGGCCACGAAGGTCACGGTCGCGCCGGGATCGAGGGTCACCTCGAAGACGTCGGCCTCGCTGTCCACCAGCTTCACCGGACGAATGCCGGCGCTTGGGGTCAGCGCCTTAACGCGCTCGTCGCCCAGATCAGGCTGGATCAGCCCGGAGCCGGGCAGACGATAGAACGGCGCGACGAGCAGGCGCTCGATCTGCTGATCGCTTTCGTTGCGCAGCGCAAACAGTGCGAAATCTGGATTGGTGCCACGCTCGCTCGCTAGCACTTCGATGCGGCGGATAATGCCGTCCTCGCCCGGGGCGGTCGACAGCTGAACCTTGCCATCGGAGCCGGGAACGATCTCGATCACGTCGGACAGATTGACCGCGTTAACGTCCTGCGGGACGGAAATGACTTCGAACGCGGTGGCGGGCACGATCATCGCAAGCGCGAACGCAAGCCACATCGCGAGTGCTTTGAGGTGACGCATCAGGGGTGAGTATATCCTGCGCTAGGCTTCATTGTGGCGGCAACGCGCGGGGACAAAAATCACCCCGTTGCCGAACGGCATCCGCGTGTCGAGAAGCACCTTTGGTAGCGGGGATTGGCCTGTGCGACAAGCACTGGGGGCTGTTGCCAATAGGCAACAGGGGGTCAGAGGGCCTGCTGCGCCCCAGCAATATCAAGCCGGACGTCCGGATAATCGGCACCAGCAATTGCTGTGCAAAGCCCGCTCCACTCGCACCCCTCGCACGCCTGCCGGATATCTCGCCCCGCAAAGGCGCGGCGCATCATGGCAAGTTCGGCCTCTCCAAGACGAAAACGGGTGCCAGCGCGGATAGACCGCGCCAGCAGATTTGTGAGGGCTTTGGCAGCCTGGCGATCCCGCTCAATGACGCTATCGCGCCAGCAATGGGGATCGGGCTCGCCGAGCAGGGGCGCGCAGATATCGTCGGGGCCATCCACAATCTGAATGTCCTCGCCACCATTGAGTCGCTGCACAATCGCGTCGTAGTTGACGGTAAAGGCAGGCGTGTAGCCCTTGCCGACATAGGTCAGCATGCAGAGCAGATGGTGGGCGCGCAGGTTGACGGTCAACGGGCGAGAGCCTTGAGAGCCGCCGCGCCCAGCACCGATTTCAGCACGGCACCAACGACGAATGGCGCAACCCCCGAAGCGATTGCCACTTCAGCGCCAAAATTAACACCAAGCCACGCGCCGCCGACAGCGAGGCAAACCACATTGCCCAGCAGCATCGCAGCAAAGGCCAGCACGACGCGATGACCGTTCCAGCCACGCTCGGCCAGAAAGCCGACGAGGGCCGCAGCCAGTGGGAAGGCAAAGAGATAGCCGACCGTTGGCCCGGCAAAGTGGGCAAGGCCGCCTGCCCCGCCTGCGAGCACCGGCAGACCAAATGCGCCCTCAACCAACCAGGCAGCAACGGTGACAGCGCCCAGGCGCCAGCCATAGAGCGCGCCAACCAGCGTCACAGCCAATGTCTGCATGGTCATGGGCACCGGCACCATCGGCACCTCGATGTAAGATGAGAGTGCCAGCAGCACGGTGCCCAGCACGACAGCGGCAGCCTGCCAGGCCAAAGGCCGAGTCTCAAGGCGCAGCGGGCTGAAGGATCGGGTGGAAGTCAGTGTCGTCGTCATGAAGATTTCTCGTTTCGATAAATTATAGATAATTCTGTCGACTCATCTATTAAACCGAAAATCTGCGCCCGGAGCAATGCCCGCGCGGCATCCAAGCGCGCATAGACCGGCCACGTCCGTCCGTTGAACGGATGCACAGATGATAGTTGGAGCTAAAAAGCGGGGGCCTGACGCCATTACCCGACGATGGCGAAGGCCTCGCGGGTGGTGCCAGCGGCGGTGCGGACGGGCTTCTGGCCGATCCATTGCACATGCCGTCCCAAGGTCGTCAGTGCAGCGTCGACATTGCCCTGCCGCAGCGCTGCCAGAATGGCCAGATGATCCATATCGGTGCGGGTTTCCCACTCGGTGCGCCACGCGGCAAACAAAAACCGGGCACTGGCCGCATGCAAATCATCAATCGTGGCAAGCAGACGCGGCATGGCGCAAGGAGCCAGAATGGTGCGGTGGAACGTGCGGTTCGCCTCCTCCCATGAATGCACATCGCGCGACTTATCCCCAGCCCGCGTGGCGTCTTCGGCCAGATCCAGAATCGCCTTGGTCAGGTGCGGTGCGGCATGGCGCAATGCCAGCACTTCAAGCGAGGCCCGCATTTCAGCGACTTCGCGCACTTCGGCCAGATCGAACGCGGCGACACGTACCCCGCGCCGTGGTTCGCTGATCGCCAGACCCTGCGCTTCCAGCCGGCGGAACGCCTCGCGCACCGGCACATGGCTAGCCCCGAACTCACTGGCAATGTGATCCTGCCGCAGACGGCTGCCCGGCTCGATCTCGCCGGCAATGATGCGATCGGCCAGCACCTTGCTGATCCGCACGGCAATGGTGTCGTCTTTGGTCTGGGTCATGTTTTATAGATAATTTGCGTCGCTGCGCCTGTCGAGGCGAAAGCGTCAGCGTCGATTGGCTGCGCGGTGCAATTCGTAGCGCTCGCGCGTCATGCCAAACAGCACATGGTCTTCCCAGCGCCCGTTGATCTGCAGGTACTTCTCGGCAAAGCCTTCTTCGACAAAGCCGTTCTTTTCGAGAACCCGTCGCGACGGCACGTTGCCCGGCAAAAACGCGGCATGGATACGGTGCAGGTCGAGCGTGTCGAACACAAAGGGCAGGCAGACCGAAACGGCCTCGCTCATGATCCCCTGCCCGGCATATTGCTGGCCCATCCAATAGCCGAGGTTGACGAACTGGGCGGCGCGTCGGCGCACATTGGATAGGGTTATGCCGCCGACAATATCTTCGGCGCGTCCCTCGCCGCTGAAAATGAAGAAGGAATAATCGGTCCCCTCTTCGACTTCCTGGCGGGCGCGTTTCACGCGATTGATAAACACCTGCCGGGCCAAGTCGGCCTCGGTCCAGCGCGGCTCAAACGGGCGCAGGAAGTCGCGGCTGCCACGGCGCAGGGCATACCAGGCGTCGTAATCGCCCATCTGCGGCAGGCGCAGAAGCAGGCGATGTCCCCGCAGGGAGATCAACGACGCCGGCGATGACCATGGCCACAGCATGCGCGTCTGGCCTCAGCGTTTGAGATGGTCGCCAATGGCGCCAAGGTCGGGCAGACCAGCGATCGGGCCGATACCGGCCAACGTGGGTGCACCCATGGTGAAAATCTGCTCGGCCACGTCTTGCACGCGCTGGGCGGTGATGGCGTTGATGCGATCCACTGTTTCCTGCATCGGGATCGGGCGACCCCACAGGATCTGCTGGCGCGCCAGCTGCCCGGCACGCGCCGATGGGCTTTCCAGAGACATCAGCAGGCCCGCGCGGATCTGGTTACGGACGCGGATCACCTCTTCCTCGGTGATCGATTCCGTGGCGCGCTTGAGCTCGTCGAGCACGACCGGCACAAGGTCGGCGACCTCGTCTTCCCCCGTTGCCGCGGCAACACCAAACACGCCGCTATCGGCAAACGCCCAGTGGAACGAATAGACCGAGTAACAGAGACCACGCTTTTCGCGCACTTCCTGAAACAGGCGCGAGCTCATGCCGCCGCCAAGGATCGAGGCCAGCACCTGCGCGGCATAGAAGCCGTCAGCATTATAGGCGCGGCCTTCAAAGCCGATGACGATGTGAGCCTGCTCGTGGTCGGACACGAGGCGCTCTTCGCCGCCTTGATATTCAGCTCGCTGCGGCGCTGGCGCGCCATTGGGCTTGAGGTCGGCAAAGCGCTGGCGCGCAACTTCGACGAGCCCCTCATGGTCCACATTGCCCGCAGCCGCCATCACCATGTGGTCGCCCACATAGTTGCGGTTCATATATTTGCGGATGGTGTCGGAGCTGAATTCGCGCACCGAATCCACTGTGCCCAAAATCGTGCGGCCGATGGGTTGGGTGGGAAAGGCTGCGGCCTGAAACAGGTCGAACACGTGATCGTCCGGATTATCGCGCGCCGCGCCAATTTCCTGCACGATGACCTGCTTTTCGCGGCTGAGCTCTTCTTCCTCAAAGCGCGAATTCTGCAGGATATCGGAGAGAATGTCAGCGGCCAGCACCACATCCTCTTTGAGCACGCGGGCGAAATAGCCGGTATGCTCGATCGACGTCGCAGCGTTGAGATCGCCACCCACATTTTCGATGGCTTCGGCGATCTGCAGGGCCGAACGCCCCTCGGTGCCCTTGAACGCCATGTGCTCGAGCAGATGGGAAATGCCGTGCTCGGCCTTGCGTTCGCTGCGCGCCCCGGCCTTGACCCAGACGCCCAGCGAAGCACTTTCCAGATGCGGCATGTCGTCGGTGAGAACCACCATGCCGTTGTCGAGTGTCGTCGATTCTACGCTCACGCAAGGTCCTCCTCAGGCCCGGCGGTTGGGGGACCGCCGCTCCCTCAACACGTCAGGCAGCGCGTGTCCGCGCCGAGATGAATTCTTCAACCGCGCTCTGCTCGTTGGCAAGCACGCTGAGGCGCTCCTCCCGCGAATAGAGATCGGCCAGCCACGCCGGCAGGGGTGGCTCGATGCCGGAAGCATCCTTGACGGCAGCCGGGAACTTGGCCGGATGCGCCGTCGACAGGGTAATCATCGGCACAGCCGAGCGCGGCTGCGCCTGCGCCACATGCACGGCGACGGCGGTGTGCGGATCGAGGAGATATCCCGACTGGGCGAGCGTTGCGGCAATAGCCGCCTTGGTCTCAGCCTCGCCGGTGGTGCCAGCGGCAAAGTCGCGACGGATGGCGGCCAATGCGCTCTCTGGCAGCGCGAAACCACCCGACTGCTTGAGGCCATCCATCATGCGCACGACGGCGCCCGCATCGCGGCCCGCACCTTCAAACAGCAGGCGCTCGAAGTTGGACGAGATCTGGATGTCCATCGATGGGCTGATGGTGGGCGCAACGCCGTCCATATCGTAGCGGCCGGTGTCCATCGCGCGACGCAGAATGTCATTGGCGTTGGTCGCGATGATCAGGCGCTCAATGGGCAGGCCCATGGCCTTGGCGCAATAACCGGCAAAAATATCGCCGAAATTGCCGGTCGGCACGGTGAAGCTCACCTTGCGATGCGGCGCACCCAGCGACACAGCCGCCGTGAAATAATAGACAATCTGCGCGACGATGCGGCCCCAATTGATCGAATTGACGCCACTGAGGCGCACGCGATCGCGGAAATTGTGGTTGTTGAACATCGCCTTGACGATGTTCTGGCAGTCGTCAAACGTGCCCTCGATGGCAATGTTGTGCACATTGGCGTCGAGCACAGTCGTCATCTGCAGGCGCTGCACCGGGGAGGTGCGGCCGCGCGGATGGAGAATGAAGATGTCGGTGGTGTCGCGGCCCCGGAAGGCCTCGATGGCTGCCGAACCGGTGTCGCCCGAAGTGGCGCCAACGATCGTTGCCTTAAGGCCCCGCTCGGTCAGGATGTGATCCATGACCCGGCTGAGGAACTGCATGGCCACGTCCTTGAACGCCAAGGTTGGCCCATGGAACAGCTCAAGCACGAAGTGATTGGATTCGATCTCGACCAGTGGCGCAACGGCCGGGTGGCGGAACGAGGCATAGGCCCCATCAATGATGGCACGCAGTTTGTCGGGTGCGATCTCATCGCCGACGAAACGACCGATAATATCGTACGCGACGTCTGCATAGGATTTGCCAGCAAAAGCGGCAATTTGAGCAGGAGAAACCTGAGGCCAGCTCTGTGGGACATAAAGCCCGCCATCGGAGGCGAGGCCCGCCAGGACTGCGTCGGAGAAGCCGAGCACGGGCGCCTGGCCGCGCGTTGAGACAAACTGCATTCGGGGAGAAAGCCCTTTTAGAATTGTTGCAACCTAGAGAAACGGGCGATGAACCGCAAGTTTGATGGTTAGCCCGCCTTTGCGCCCTGCCGCTGCCGCCAAATCCAGAAGCCCAGCATGACGACAGCCACGATGGCAAAGCCGAACCAGGTGTAGGCGTAGCCCAGATGGTTATTGGGAAACTCAACCACGGTCTCGCCACCCTGTGGCAGCTCGCCGGGAGCGCCGGCAGGCAGATCCACATAGAAGGGCGCAATCGGCGCCAGCGCTGGATCGGCCATCGCCGCCATGCGCTGGGGGTCCCGCACCCACTCGATGCGGTCCGACGTATTGGGCGCGGGCGTCATGAAGCCAGCATGTTCACCGGGACGCAACAAGCCGGTGATGGTCACCTGGTTTTCCGCGCCCTCACCATCGGTGACGGCGGCTTCCTGAACCTGTTGCGGAATAAAACCGCGATTAACGAAGACCGTGCCGCCATCGGCCAGCACAAACGGGGTCATCACCCAATAACCCGGCCCAGATGCCTTGCCCTTGCTGTTGGCAAGGCTGGTGAACACGGTCAGCGTCTGATTGTAGCGGAAAGCGCCAGTCAGCGAGACCGGCTGGAAGTTCAGGGCTTCAGTATCGAGCGTAGACCAGGTGGCGGCTTCCGGCACGGGGATCGGCGCAGCCGTCAGGCGCGAGTCGACGGCGGCGATCAACGCCTCCTTTTCGTGGAGGCGTTCAAGCTGCCAGGTACCGAGCCAGGCGCAGACCACGGCCAGTATCAGCATCAGCACGACGAACGTGCCGGTCATGACTGTGCTGAGGCGTTTCTCGCTCATTGGTGTCCCTCGTGAGCATCGTGACGATATTGCTGGGCCACCAGCACGCCCTTGAACGGGGGCAGCAGCGCCAGCGACAGAATGATGGTGGTGGGGATCCACAGCGCCAGATGAACCAGCGGCGGCGGATTGAACATTGCCCCGACGATCAGCGCGAGGGTGATGACGATAGGCGCGACTAGAAAAATCACGAAGATCGCAGGACCGTCGCCGCTATCGGCAAATTTGAGATCGATCCCGCAGACCGAACAGGACGGGGCGACCTTGAGATAGCTGGAGAACAGCTTGCCCTCTCCGCAGCGCGGACAGCGGCAGAGCAGACCAGTGGTCAGGGGGGAAGGTTGTGCCACAAGGCTCTCCAAACAAATCGGGGCGCAGCCAGCAGCTGCGCCCCGTAAAAGACGTCGGGCGGGACCGTTAGTGGCTCAACGCCACGCCCCAGCTGCCCCACACATAGATGGAGGCAAACAGGAACAGCCAGACCACGTCCACAAAGTGCCAGTACCAGGCCGCAAATTCGAAGCCGAGGTGGCGTTCTGGGGTGAAGTCACCACGGTAAGCGCGCAGCAGGCAGACGGCCAGGAAGATGGTGCCGATCAGAACGTGCAGACCATGCAGGCCCGTCGCCATGAAGAAGGTCGCGCCATACATGTCGCCAGCGAACGAGAAGCCGGCTTCCGAGTACTCAATGCCCTGAACGACGGTGAAGACAGCGCCGAGAGCAACGGTGAGGATCAGACCCCACTTGAGGCCTTCGCGGTCATTCTCCAGCAGCGCGTGGTGCGCCCAGGTCACCGTGGTGCCCGAGGTCAGCAGCAGCAGCGTGTTGAACAGCGGCAGGTGGAACGGGTCAAACAGCTCGATGCCGGTTGGCGGCCAATGACCGCCAGTGGCCGCAACACGAGCATACTGCTCAATGTCGTCGAAGCGGAAGAAGCCGTCGAAATAGGCCCAGAAGAAGCCGAAGAACACCATCACTTCAGAAGCGATGAACAGCATCATGCCGTAGCGGTGGTGCATCTGCACGACCGGGGTGTGATCAACGCCATTATTGGCTTCTTTGATCACGTCGCTCCACCATGCGTACATGGTGTAGAGCACGCCAACCAGGCCGATGAAGAAGACGAACGGTGTCCACTGGTGCATCCAGAAGATGATGCCCAGGGCAAAGACGAAGACGGCGGCCGACATGACAAACGGCCACGGGCTCGGTTCGACCATGTGGTAGTCGTGGTTCTTGGTAATTGCCGACATCGTCAGCTTCCCCCGTTCTCTGAAGCGTAGAAGGTATAAGAGAGTGTGATCTCTTTGATGGTATTGAGCTCAGGATTATCGTTGAGCTCAGGATCGACGAAAAACACGATCGGCATTTCCACGGTTTCACCGGGCTGCAGCGTCTGCTCGGTAAAGCAGAAGCATTCGATCTTGTTGAAATAGACGCCTGCGCGTTCGGGCGACACGTTGAACGTGGCCATGCCGGTCAGCGGCTTATCGGAAAGATTGGTGGCAATGTAATTGACCGTATCCACGGCACCGATGTTGTCGGTGATGGATGGCGCAGCCTTGACCGACCAGGACAGATCGTTGGCCACGTTGGAGTCAAAGCGCACCGTCATGATGCGGTCGATAATGCCCTTTGGATTGTCCGTTGCCTTGCCGGGCGTACCACCAAAGCCAGTCACCTGGCAGAAGATGTTGTAGAGCGGCACAGAGGCATAGGCCAAGCCGACCATGCCGATGGCAATGGACAGACCGATCACAGCCACGCGCTTGTTACGGCGCGCCATTGCTGGGTCGATACGCTGGTTCGTCAGATCAGCCATCAGAGTGCCCGATCAAACAGAGCAGGGCCCATCTTGACGATGGTCAGCGTATAGAAGGTGATCGCAAACAGCGCGAGGGCGATGGCCAGAGCAATCGAGCGGCGGCGACGCACGCGCGAGCGCGCGGCGGCTATCTCTGGTGTCTCGATGGCTACGCTGTGAATTTCGTCTGGTGCGCTCATCCGAAGAAGCTCCCATACCGTGTCAGAAGATTGTCGGTGAGGAAGGCGAAGTACACGATGAACAGGTAGCTCAGCGAGTAATTGAACACCACCCGCGCCGCTTTGCGCATGGCCACGTCTTCACGGGCCTGCAGCAATCGCCAGGACAGGAACAGGAACGACGCGCCGGTAATGACAGCGACGACCGTGTACACCATGCCCGAATATCCGAGCCAGGTCGGCAGCATGGCGGAGGCCGCCAGCAGCACCGTATAAGCGAAGATCTGAACCTTGGTGGACTGGTTGCCCACGACGTTTGGCATCATGGGAATGCCGGCTGCGCCATAGTCGCTCTGCTTGTAGAGGGCGAGCGCCCAGAAGTGTGGCGGGGTCCAGAGGAACGTGATCAGGAACAGCACGACGGCTTCCATCGAGATGGTACCGGTGACCGCAGCCCAGCCGACGATCGGCGGGAAGGCACCAGCAGCACCACCGATGACGATGTTCTGCGGCGTCGCGCGCTTGAGCCACATCGTATAGATGACGGCATAAAAGAAGATGGTGAAGGCGAGCAGGCCTGCCGCGACCCAATTGGTCGCAAGCCCTAGCAGCGCCACCGAGAAGACCGATAGCACGAGACCGAAGACCAGCGCTTCACCCTTGGTGATGCGACCGGCCGGGATTGGACGGTTGACGGTCCGGCTCATGATGGCGTCGATATCGGCGTCGTACCACATGTTCAGCGCGCCAGAGGCCCCTGCCCCGATAGCGATGCAGACGATGGCGATGATGCCGATGAATGGGTTGATGCCACCTGGTGCTGCCACCAGGCCAACAATGGCGGTGAACACGACCAGCTGCATGACGCTCGGCTTGAGCAGCGCGAGGTAGTCCTCGACGCGTGCCTCGCCGGTCAATCCGGGTGTGTTCCTGGTGTCATCCATAAAAGCCACTGGCTTTGCCTCAGTTAGGGAAGCGGGCCGCGCGAGCGCGGCCCGATCTATACGTTGCGCTTAGTGCGCGTTTGTCGACTCGATACGTGGCAGGGTCGAGAACTGGTGGAACGGTGGTGGGCTGGACAGGGTCCATTCCAGTGTCGTTGCACCCTCGCCCCATGGGCTGTCGCCCGCTGGACGCTTCTTACGGCTGGCTTCCCACGTCGCGTAGAAGAAGATCAGCATCGCGAAGAAGGTGATGTAGTAGCCGTAGGAGGAGATGCGGTTGAACAGGGTAAACGCATCTGGGTAATCGATGTAGCGGCGCGGCATACCGGCAAGGCCGAGGAAGTGCTGCGGGAAGAAAATCAGGTTCACGCCAACGAACATGACCCAGAAGTGCAGCTTACCCAGGAACTCCGAGTACATGTAACCGAACATCTTGGGGTACCAGTAGTACCAGCCAGCGAAGATCGAGAACACGGCACCCAGCGACAGCACGTAGTGGAAGTGAGCAACCACGTAGTAGGTGTCGTGCAGGGCACGGTCGGCACCAGCATTGGCGAGCACCACACCGGTCACACCACCAACGGTGAACAGGAAGATGAAGCCGATTGCCCACAGCATTGGCGTGCGGAAGGTGATGGAGCCGCCCCACATGGTGGCGATCCACGAGAAGATCTTCACGCCGGTCGGCACCGCGATAACCATCGTGGCGGCCACGAAGTAACGCTGCACGTCGAGGCTGAGGCCGGTGGTGTACATGTGGTGAGCCCACACGACGAACCCGACGAAGCCGATGGCGACCATGGCGTAAGCCATTGCCATGTAGCCAAAAATTGGCTTGCGGCTGAAGGTCGACACGATGTGGCTGATGATGCCGAAGCCCGGCAGGATCATGATGTACACTTCGGGGTGACCGAAGAACCAGAACAGGTGCTGGAACAGGATCGGGTCGCCACCTTCGGCAGGCTTGAAGAAGGCAGTACCGAAGTTACGGTCCGTCAGCAGCATGGTGATGGCACCAGCCAGCACTGGCAGAGCCAGCAGCAGCAGGAATGCAGTCACCAGAACCGACCAGGCGAACAGCGGCATCTTGTGCAGCGTCATGCCCGGAGCGCGCATGTTGAAGATGGTGGTGATCAGGTTGATCGCACCAAGGATCGAGCTGATACCGGCAACGTGCAGGGACAGGATCGCGAAGTCCATTGCCGGGCCAGGGTGGCCGGAGGTGGACAGTGGTGGGTAGATCGTCCAGCCGCCGCCGAAGCCGAGCGCGCCAGGGCCGGTACCTTCAAAGAACAGGCTCATCAGCAGCAGGATGAATGCTGGAGGGAGCAGCCAGAAGGCGATGTTGTTGATACGCGGGAACGCGGTATCGGGCGCACCGATCATCAGGGGCGCGAAGTAGTTTGCAAAACCACCCATGGTGGCTGGCATGACCACGAAGAACACCATGATCAGCGCGTGCGCCGTGGTGAACACGTTGTACATGTGCTTGCCGGCGTCGAGGGCTGCGTCGCCATCCACACCATAGACCATGGCTGCAAGGCCGTGGAAAATCTGAATGCCGGGCTCCTGCAGCTCCATGCGCATAACGCCGGAGAGAAGGCCACCGACGATCCCCGCGACGATCGCGAAGATCAGGTACATGATGCCGATGTCTTTGTGGTTGGTCGAATAGACCCAACGACGCCAACCCTTCGGCGTGTGATCATCATGGGCAGCATCGTGGCCAGTAGCGTGGGCCTCGAGGTGAGCGGTGTTTGCCATTATTATGTCCCCTGACCCGTCTTACTTAATCGCAACCAGCGTGGCGTTGGCAGCGTCATAGTCGCCCGCCTTGAACGCCGCGATGAACGCTGCATATTCAGCCTTGGTGACCACGCGCACGGCGATGGGCATGAAGGCATGGTCCTTGCCGCAAAGCTCAGAGCACTGACCGTAATAAACGCCGGTTTCGCGCGCATTGAACCAGGTCTCATTGAGACGGCCGGGCACGGCGTCGATCTTGATGCCGAAGGACGGCACTGCAAAGGCGTGGATCACACCCATTGGATCGGCAGTGACCTGAACGCGAACAGTGGTGTCGACTGGAACAACCAGCTCATTGTCCACTGCAAGCAGGCGCGGCTGGCCAGGCTTGGTCGCATTGCGATCGGTTTCATTCAGCATCAGCTGCGTGAAAGCCAGATCGTCATCGACGTATTCATAGTCCCAGTACCACTGCTGACCGGTTGCCTTGATGGTCAACTCGGGCGCAGGCACCTCGATCTCACCGAACGAGAAGATGTTGGCGCCAAGATATTTGCGCTCGCCATCTGGCGTCGTCAGCTGATCGCTCAGCACGCCGAAAGACGGCACCGAGATCACGATCAGCGCGATGATTGGCAACACGGTCCAGACGATTTCAACCAGCGTATTGTGGGTGAAACCTGCCGGCACCGGATTGGCCTTGGCATTATAACGAATAACAACCCAGATCAGCAGCGCCAGAACCAGGATGACGATGAGCGAAATGCTCCACATCAAAATCCCGTCGTGGAACGCCGTGATCGAATCCATAATAGGCGTCACTGAACGCTGCAGATGGAACTGGCCAGGGAGCGGATGACCAGCTGCGTAGCCGCCCTCTTCCTGCGCCGTGGCAAGAACTGGGGCCAGCGCCATTGCGGCTGCCGAAATCGCCCCCATCTTCCTCAAGAACTGCCCGGTCACCTCAAACCCCCGTATCGAATTCCATTGGTGCATCCACACCGGATTGAGGGCGAAATAAGCGGCATAGCTAACGCCGCCCCGACTCAACCTCGGAGCGAAAAACTCTGGCTTGACCTAAATCACATTGAATTGGCCGAGTCTATTGCGGCATTGGCGCGCGCATCTGCGTCATATTGAACCCTTTAGGCCACCTTGCCGCCTCACCCTCGCCGCAGTTTCACACCCATATTCCCAGCATTTCCGGGCTTTGGTTGACTTGGACACAAGCCTGTCGGAAACAGAGAACTGCCCACGCGGCCGCGCGATTCGTCTGGAGAAGTGATAGAGTGATGTCGATTTTCAAGCGCTACCTGACCGGTGCGAGCCTGGCTCTCGTCGCCCTCGCCTCTACCAGCCACGTCACTTTTGCCCAGGGCACAGTGCGCGCGCAGTATGGCGACTGGCAGATGAGCTGCGATACGCCTCCCGGCGCCAGCGCAGAGCAGTGCGCCATCATTCAGAATGTGATGGCTGAAGATCAGCCCAATGTGGGCCTCTCTGTCATCGTATTGCGCACGGCCGATCGCGAAGCGCGCCTGCTGCGCGTACTGGCACCCCTTGGCGTGCTGCTGCCAAACGGCCTTGGCCTCAATGTTGATGGCAAGGATATGGGCCGCGTCGCCTTCGTGCGCTGCCTGCCCAATGGCTGCGTCGCCGAAGTGGTCCTCGATGACGCACTGATCCAGACGCTGTCCGATGGCACAGACGCGGTTTTCGTCGTCTTCAAGACACCTGAAGAGGGCATCGGCATTCCCGTATCGCTCAAGGGCTTCAAGGACGGCTTCGCGCAGCTGCCCTAATCCTCAGAGGGGGGAATTATGGAAGAGGAAAAGCGCGCTGCGCCGCGTCACCGTACGCTCAAGGGCGCGCGCATTGCCTTTCACGATGGCTTTTCAACCATCGAATGCACAGTCCGCAACATGTCGGACATCGGCGCCATGCTCAAAGTGGCAAGCGTGATCGGGATTCCCGATCACTTCGATCTCGTGTTGAGTGATGGGCAGAAGTTCACCTGCACTGTCGCCCGCCGCACCGCCACCGAAGTGGGCGTGACGTTCGACTAGGCCACCGGGCCACTCCCCAGACAGAAAAAAGCCGGACAAGCACGAAGCTGTCCGGCAAGTCATCAGGAAACGGGACCAGCGGCAAAACCGGCCCGAAGATGGCACGAGCACTCAATTGGGGGGTCGTACCAACACGGTGGCAGCGGCGCCTTTGGGCGTCGGTGCAAAGACAATCGCAGTCAGCGGCGGGCGTTCCGCGCCCGGGCAGCGTTCAGGACATGCGCGCCGGCCCCACCCTTATGGGCCAGGGCAGCGGTGACGTCCGAGCGCGAAATACCCAAATCCTCAAACTGCTCGCGATCGAAGTCCAACAGGCCTTTCAGTGCCGCGCGGCGGGTACGTGCAGCTTGTGCCTTTGCGATCCAGCGCAGAATTGCGACAAAAGGATTGGCAGGCGAGGCAGCCGCGACTGTCCGCTCGCTGGGCAGCGAGAGAGCCATGATAGTCTCCAAAAATGTGGTTGTGCCGAGGGAGTCGGCGGGGTTCGGTACAAACTGACTGCACCGATAGTCCTGATTACCGCACTGGACTTCCATTCGTCTAACAAATAGATTTCATCTACTCTATCAATTTGAGTGATGGGAATGGACTATGGCCGCTCCACTTGATCTCGACCAGTTGCAAAGCTTCTGCGCTATTGCCGACTGCGGCAGCTTCACCGAAGCCGCGCGGCGTGTGAACAAGACCCAGTCCGCCGTCTCCATGCAGATCAAGCGGCTTGAAGAGCGCCTTGGTCACTCGCTACTTGCGCGCGACGGCCGCACCGTCACCCTGACCCGGCAAGGCGAGGCGCTCTATTCCCGCGCCCGCAAAATGCTGCGCACCAATGCCGAAATCCTCGACCACTTTTCCGATGGCGACCTCTCGGGCTCGATCCGCTTTGGCGTGCCGGACGATTATGCAGTTCGCCTCCTGCCCGTGATCCTGTCGAGCTTCCAGCGTACTCACCCCAAGATTGCCGTGGATGTTTCCTGCATGGCGTCCGAGCATCTGCTCGAGGGCATGCGCGCTGGGCGCTATGATCTGATCGTCTTCACGCAGGGCACCGAGCAAAACTACGGCGAGCTGTTCCGCACCGAAAAGATGTTCTGGGTGGCCAGTCATGGCGGCCGCGCACTGGCCAGCGAACCCCTCGCCATCGCTTCGGGCCCGAACTATTGCATCTGGCGCAAGGACGCGATGGAAGCCCTCGACCGCAGCGGCATGGACTATCGCATCGCCTATACATCCTCCAACGCCACCGCCATTTCCAGCGCCGTGCTGTCTGACCTGGCCATTGGCTTCCTGCCGGAAAGCGCCATGCAGCCCGGCATGCGCGTGGTCAACGAAGAGTATGGTCTGCCGCGCCTCGGCGACGCCCAGATCGCCCTCAAACGCGCCAGCCACGCCTATGGCGGCATTTACGACGCGCTAGCGAACCACATCGTCCAGTCGATGGGCAACCTGGACCATCCGCCAGTCACAGCCGAAGCGGCGGAGTAGAGGGTTCCTCCCCACTGGGTCATTCCGGCGAAGGCCGGAATCCATGTCCGCAACGCGCCCCCGCATCCACATTAATGGACAACCCACAGCATGGATCCCGGCCTAGGCCGGGATCCATGCTGTGGGTTGTCCATTAATGTGGATGCGGGGGCGCGTTGCGGACATGGATTCCGGCCTTCGCCGGAATGACCCAGTGGGGAGGAACCCTCTACTCCGCCGCTTCGGCTGTGACTGGCGGATGGTCCAGGTTGCCCATCGACTGGACGATGTGGTTCGCTAGCGCGTCGTAAATGCCGCCATAGGCGTGGCTGGCGCGTTTGAGGGCGATCTGGGCGTCGCCGAGGCGCGGCAGACCATACTCTTCGTTGACCACGCGCATGCCGGGCTGCATGGCGCTTTCCGGCAGGAAGCCAATGGCCAGGTCAGACAGCACGGCGCTGGAAATGGCGGTGGCGTTGGAGGATGTATAGGCGATGCGATAGTCCATGCCGCTGCGGTCGAGGGCTTCCATCGCGTCCTTGCGCCAGATGCAATAGTTCGGGCCCGAAGCGATGGCGAGGGGTTCGCTGGCCAGTGCGCGGCCGCCATGACTGGCCACCCAGAACATCTTTTCGGTGCGGAACAGCTCGCCGTAGTTTTGCTCGGTGCCCTGCGTGAAGACGATCAGATCATAGCGCCCAGCGCGCATGCCCTCGAGCAGATGCTCGGACGCCATGCAGGAAACATCCACGGCAATCTTGGGGTGAGTACGCTGGAAGCTCGACAGGATCACGGGCAGGAGGCGAACTGCATAATCGTCCGGCACGCCAAAGCGGATCGAGCCCGAGAGGTCGCCATCGGAAAAGTGGTCGAGGATTTCGGCATTGGTGCGCAGCATTTTGCGGGCGCGGGAATAGAGCGCCTCGCCTTGCCGGGTCAGGGTGACGGTGCGGCCGTCGCGCGCAAGTAGCGAGTGACCAAGGCGCTCTTCAAGCCGCTTGATCTGCATGGAGACGGCGGACTGGGTCTTGTTCACACGCCGCGCGGCTTCGGTGAAGCTGCCGCAGTCGGCAATAGCGCAGAAGCTTTGCAACTGGTCGAGATCAAGTGGAGCGGCCATAGTCCATTCCCATCACTCAAATTGATAGAGTAGATGAAATCTATTTGTTAGACGAATGGAAGTCCAGTGCGGTAATCAGGACTATCGGTGCAGTCAGTTTGTACCGAACCCCGCCGACTCCCTCGGCACAACCACATTTTTGGAGACTATCATGGCTCTCTCGCTGCCCAGCGAGCGGACAGTCGCGGCTGCCTCGCCTGCCAATCCTTTTGTCGCAATTCTGCGCTGGATCGCAAAGGCACAAGCTGCACGTACCCGCCGCGCGGCACTGAAAGGCCTGTTGGACTTCGATCGCGAGCAGTTTGAGGATTTGGGTATTTCGCGCTCGGACGTCACCGCTGCCCTGGCCCATAAGGGTGGGGCCGGCGCGCATGTCCTGAACGCTGCCCGGGCGCGGAACGCCCGCCGCTGACTGCGATTGTCTTTGCACCGACGCCCAAAGGCGCCGCTGCCACCGTGTTGGTACGACCCCCCAATTGAGTGCTCGTGCCATCTTCGGGCCGGTTTTGCCGCTGGTCCCGTTTCCTGATGACTTGCCGGACAGCTTCGTGCTTGTCCGGCTTTTTTCTGTCTGGGGAGTGGCCCGGTGGCCTAGTCGAACGTCACGCCCACTTCGGTGGCGGTGCGGCGGGCGACAGTGCAGGTGAACTTCTGCCCATCACTCAACACGAGATCGAAGTGATCGGGAATCCCGATCACGCTTGCCACTTTGAGCATGGCGCCGATGTCCGACATGTTGCGGACTGTGCATTCGATGGTTGAAAAGCCATCGTGAAAGGCAATGCGCGCGCCCTTGAGCGTACGGTGACGCGGCGCAGCGCGCTTTTCCTCTTCCATAATTCCCCCCTCTGAGGATTAGGGCAGCTGCGCGAAGCCGTCCTTGAAGCCCTTGAGCGATACGGGAATGCCGATGCCCTCTTCAGGTGTCTTGAAGACGACGAAAACCGCGTCTGTGCCATCGGACAGCGTCTGGATCAGTGCGTCATCGAGGACCACTTCGGCGACGCAGCCATTGGGCAGGCAGCGCACGAAGGCGACGCGGCCCATATCCTTGCCATCAACATTGAGGCCAAGGCCGTTTGGCAGCAGCACGCCAAGGGGTGCCAGTACGCGCAGCAGGCGCGCTTCGCGATCGGCCGTGCGCAATACGATGACAGAGAGGCCCACATTGGGCTGATCTTCAGCCATCACATTCTGAATGATGGCGCACTGCTCTGCGCTGGCGCCGGGAGGCGTATCGCAGCTCATCTGCCAGTCGCCATACTGCGCGCGCACTGTGCCCTGGGCAAAAGTGACGTGGCTGGTAGAGGCGAGGGCGACGAGAGCCAGGCTCGCACCGGTCAGGTAGCGCTTGAAAATCGACATCACTCTATCACTTCTCCAGACGAATCGCGCGGCCGCGTGGGCAGTTCTCTGTTTCCGACAGGCTTGTGTCCAAGTCAACCAAAGCCCGGAAATGCTGGGAATATGGGTGTGAAACTGCGGCGAGGGTGAGGCGGCAAGGTGGCCTAAAGGGTTCAATATGACGCAGATGCGCGCGCCAATGCCGCAATAGACTCGGCCAATTCAATGTGATTTAGGTCAAGCCAGAGTTTTTCGCTCCGAGGTTGAGTCGGGGCGGCGTTAGCTATGCCGCTTATTTCGCCCTCAATCCGGTGTGGATGCACCAATGGAATTCGATACGGGGGTTTGAGGTGACCGGGCAGTTCTTGAGGAAGATGGGGGCGATTTCGGCAGCCGCAATGGCGCTGGCCCCAGTTCTTGCCACGGCGCAGGAAGAGGGCGGCTACGCAGCTGGTCATCCGCTCCCTGGCCAGTTCCATCTGCAGCGTTCAGTGACGCCTATTATGGATTCGATCACGGCGTTCCACGACGGGATTTTGATGTGGAGCATTTCGCTCATCGTCATCCTGGTTCTGGCGCTGCTGATCTGGGTTGTTATTCGTTATAATGCCAAGGCCAATCCGGTGCCGGCAGGTTTCACCCACAATACGCTGGTTGAAATCGTCTGGACCGTGTTGCCAATCATCGCGCTGATCGTGATCTCGGTGCCGTCTTTCGGCGTGCTGAGCGATCAGCTGACGACGCCAGATGGCGAGCGCAAATATCTTGGCGCCAACATCTTCTCGTTCGGTGAGATCGAGGTGCCTGCGCCCGAGTTGACCATCAAGGCAACCGGTCAGCAGTGGTACTGGGACTATGAATACGTCGATGACGATCTGGCTTTCACGCAGCTGATGCTGAATGAAACCGATCGCAATGCGACCAAGCCTGGCCAGCCGCGCCTGCTTGCAGTGGACAATGAGCTGGTTGTTCCAGTCGACACCACTGTTCGCGTTCAGGTCACTGCCGATCCAATGGGTGTGATCCACGCCTTTGCAGTGCCGTCCTTCGGCATCAAGATCGACGCCGTGCCCGGCCGTCTCAATGAGACCTGGTTCAATGCGCGCGAAACCGGCGTTTATTACGGTCAGTGCTCTGAGCTTTGCGGCAAGGACCATGCCTTCATGCCCATCGCCGTGCGCGTGGTCACCAAGGCTGAATATGCAGCGTTCATCGCGGCGTTCAAGGCGGGCGACTATGACGCTGCCAACGCCACGCTGGTTGCGATTAAGTAAGACGGGTCAGGGGACATAATAATGGCAAACACCGCTCACCTCGAGGCCCACGCTACTGGCCACGATGCTGCCCATGATGATCACACGCCGAAGGGTTGGCGTCGTTGGGTCTATTCGACCAACCACAAAGACATCGGCATCATGTACCTGATCTTCGCGATCGTCGCGGGGATCGTCGGTGGCCTTCTCTCCGGCGTTATGCGCATGGAGCTGCAGGAGCCCGGCATTCAGATTTTCCACGGCCTTGCAGCCATGGTCTATGGTGTGGATGGCGACGCAGCCCTCGACGCCGGCAAGCACATGTACAACGTGTTCACCACGGCGCACGCGCTGATCATGGTGTTCTTCGTGGTCATGCCAGCCACCATGGGTGGTTTTGCAAACTACTTCGCGCCCCTGATGATCGGTGCGCCCGATACCGCGTTCCCGCGTATCAACAACATCGCCTTCTGGCTGCTCCCTCCAGCATTCATCCTGCTGCTGATGAGCCTGTTCTTTGAAGGTACCGGCCCTGGCGCGCTCGGCTTCGGCGGCGGCTGGACGATCTACCCACCACTGTCCACCTCCGGCCACCCTGGCCCGGCAATGGACTTCGCGATCCTGTCCCTGCACGTTGCCGGTATCAGCTCGATCCTTGGTGCGATCAACCTGATCACCACCATCTTCAACATGCGCGCTCCGGGCATGACGCTGCACAAGATGCCGCTGTTCGCCTGGTCGGTTCTGGTGACTGCATTCCTGCTGCTGCTGGCTCTGCCAGTGCTGGCTGGTGCCATCACCATGCTGCTGACGGACCGTAACTTCGGTACTGCCTTCTTCAAGCCTGCCGAAGGTGGCGACCCGATCCTGTTCCAGCACCTGTTCTGGTTCTTCGGTCACCCCGAAGTGTACATCATGATCCTGCCGGGCTTCGGCATCATCAGCCACATCGTGTCGACCTTCAGCCGCAAGCCAATTTTTGGCTACATGGCAATGGCTTACGCCATGGTCGCCATCGGCTTCGTCGGGTTCGTCGTGTGGGCTCACCACATGTACACCACCGGCCTCAGCCTCGACGTGCAGCGTTACTTCGTGGCCGCCACGATGGTTATCGCGGTGCCGACCGGCGTGAAGATCTTCTCGTGGATCGCCACCATGTGGGGCGGCTCCATCACCTTCCGCACGCCAATGCTGTGGGCAATCGGCTTCATCTTCCTGTTCACCGTTGGTGGTGTGACCGGTGTGGTGCTCGCCAATGCTGGTGCCGACCGTGCCCTGCACGACACCTACTACGTGGTTGCTCACTTCCACTACGTGCTGTCGCTGGGTGCCGTGTTCTCGATCTTCGCTGGCTGGTACTACTGGTACCCCAAGATGTTCGGTTACATGTACTCGGAGTTCCTGGGTAAGCTGCACTTCTGGGTCATGTTCGTTGGCGTGAACCTGATTTTCTTCCCGCAGCACTTCCTCGGCCTTGCCGGTATGCCGCGCCGCTACATCGATTACCCAGATGCGTTTACCCTGTTCAACCGCATCTCCTCCTACGGCTACTACATCACCTTCTTCGCGATGCTGATCTTCTTCTACGCGACGTGGGAAGCCAGCCGTAAGAAGCGTCCAGCGGGCGACAGCCCATGGGGCGAGGGTGCAACGACACTGGAATGGACCCTGTCCAGCCCACCACCGTTCCACCAGTTCTCGACCCTGCCACGTATCGAGTCGACAAACGCGCACTAAGCGCAACGTATAGATCGGGCCGCGCTCGCGCGGCCCGCTTCCCTAACTGAGGCAAAGCCAGTGGCTTTTATGGATGACACCAGGAACACACCCGGATTGACCGGCGAGGCACGCGTCGAGGACTACCTCGCGCTGCTCAAGCCGAGCGTCATGCAGCTGGTCGTGTTCACCGCCATTGTTGGCCTGGTGGCAGCACCAGGTGGCATCAACCCATTCATCGGCATCATCGCCATCGTCTGCATCGCTATCGGGGCAGGGGCCTCTGGCGCGCTGAACATGTGGTACGACGCCGATATCGACGCCATCATGAGCCGGACCGTCAACCGTCCAATCCCGGCCGGTCGCATCACCAAGGGTGAAGCGCTGGTCTTCGGTCTCGTGCTATCGGTCTTCTCGGTGGCGCTGCTAGGGCTTGCGACCAATTGGGTCGCGGCAGGCCTGCTCGCCTTCACCATCTTCTTTTATGCCGTCATCTATACGATGTGGCTCAAGCGCGCGACGCCGCAGAACATCGTCATCGGTGGTGCTGCTGGTGCCTTCCCGCCGATCGTCGGCTGGGCTGCGGTCACCGGTACCATCTCGATGGAAGCCGTCGTGCTGTTCCTGATCACGTTCCTCTGGACCCCGCCACACTTCTGGGCGCTCGCCCTCTACAAGCAGAGCGACTATGGCGCAGCCGGCATTCCCATGATGCCAAACGTCGTGGGCAACCAGTCCACCAAGGTTCAGATCTTCGCTTATACGGTGCTGCTGGCGGCCTCCGCCATGCTGCCGACCTGGCTCGGATATTCGGGCATGGTGTACACGGTCGTCGCTGTCATTACCGGCGCGTCGTTCCTGTTCCTGTCCTGGCGATTGCTGCAGGCCCGTGAAGACGTGGCCATGCGCAAAGCGGCGCGGGTGGTGTTCAATTACTCGCTGAGCTACCTGTTCATCGTGTACTTCGCCTTCCTCACCGACAATCTTCTGACACGGTATGGGAGCTTCTTCGGATGAGCGCACCAGACGAAATTCACAGCGTAGCCATCGAGACACCAGAGATAGCCGCCGCGCGCTCGCGCGTGCGTCGCCGCCGCTCGATTGCTCTGGCCATCGCCCTCGCGCTGTTTGCGATCACCTTCTATACGCTGACCATCGTCAAGATGGGCCCTGCTCTGTTTGATCGGGCACTCTGATGGCTGATCTGACGAACCAGCGTATCGACCCAGCAATGGCGCGCCGTAACAAGCGCGTGGCTGTGATCGGTCTGTCCATTGCCATCGGCATGGTCGGCTTGGCCTATGCCTCTGTGCCGCTCTACAACATCTTCTGCCAGGTGACTGGCTTTGGTGGTACGCCCGGCAAGGCAACGGACAATCCAAAGGGCATTATCGACCGCATCATGACGGTGCGCTTTGACTCCAACGTGGCCAACGATCTGTCCTGGTCGGTCAAGGCTGCGCCATCCATCACCGACAACATCGGTGCCGTGGATACGGTCAATTACATTGCCACCAATCTTTCCGATAAGCCGCTGACCGGCATGGCCACGTTCAACGTGTCGCCCGAACGCGCAGGCGTCTATTTCAACAAGATCGAATGCTTCTGCTTTACCGAGCAGACGCTGCAGCCCGGTGAAACCGTGGAAATGCCGATCGTGTTTTTCGTCGATCCTGAGCTCAACGATAATCCTGAGCTCAATACCATCAAAGAGATCACACTCTCTTATACCTTCTACGCTTCAGAGAACGGGGGAAGCTGACGATGTCGGCAATTACCAAGAACCACGACTACCACATGGTCGAACCGAGCCCGTGGCCGTTTGTCATGTCGGCCGCCGTCTTCGTCTTTGCCCTGGGCATCATCTTCTGGATGCACCAGTGGACACCGTTCGTCTTCTTCATCGGCCTGGTTGGCGTGCTCTACACCATGTACGCATGGTGGAGCGACGTGATCAAAGAAGCCAATAATGGCGTTGATCACACCCCGGTCGTGCAGATGCACCACCGCTACGGCATGATGCTGTTCATCGCTTCTGAAGTGATGGTGTTCTTCGGCTTCTTCTGGGCCTATTTCGACGGCTTCTTCCGCTTCGACGACATTGAGCAGTATGCTCGTGTTGCGGCCACTGGCGGTCATTGGCCGCCAACCGGCATCGAGCTGTTTGACCCGTTCCACCTGCCGCTGTTCAACACGCTGCTGCTGCTGACCTCGGGCACCACGGTGACCTGGGCGCACCACGCGCTGCTGGAGAATGACCGCGAAGGCCTCAAGTGGGGTCTGATCCTCACCGTTGCTCTCGGCGCTGTCTTCACCGTCGTTCAGGGCATTGAGTACTCGGAAGCCGGCTTCTCGTTCGCTGGCGACATGTATGGCGCGACCTTCTTCATGGCGACGGGCCTGCATGGTCTGCACGTTCTGATCGGCACCATCTTCCTGGCCGTCTGCCTGCTGCGCGCTTACCGTGGTGACTTCACCCCAGAACGCCACCTCGGCTTCGAATTTGCGGCCTGGTACTGGCACTTTGTGGACGTGGTCTGGCTGTTCCTGTTTGCCTCCATCTATGTGTGGGGCAGCTGGGGCGTGGCGTTGAGCCACTAACGGTCCCGCCCGACGTCTTTTACGGGGCGCAGCTGCTGGCTGCGCCCCGATTTGTTTGGAGAGCCTTGTGGCACAACCTTCCCCCCTGACCACTGGTCTGCTCTGCCGCTGTCCGCGCTGCGGAGAGGGCAAGCTGTTCTCCAGCTATCTCAAGGTCGCCCCGTCCTGTTCGGTCTGCGGGATCGATCTCAAATTTGCCGATAGCGGCGACGGTCCTGCGATCTTCGTGATTTTTCTAGTCGCGCCTATCGTCATCACCCTCGCGCTGATCGTCGGGGCAATGTTCAATCCGCCGCCGCTGGTTCATCTGGCGCTGTGGATCCCCACCACCATCATTCTGTCGCTGGCGCTGCTGCCCCCGTTCAAGGGCGTGCTGGTGGCCCAGCAATATCGTCACGATGCTCACGAGGGACACCAATGAGCGAGAAACGCCTCAGCACAGTCATGACCGGCACGTTCGTCGTGCTGATGCTGATACTGGCCGTGGTCTGCGCCTGGCTCGGTACCTGGCAGCTTGAACGCCTCCACGAAAAGGAGGCGTTGATCGCCGCCGTCGACTCGCGCCTGACGGCTGCGCCGATCCCCGTGCCGGAAGCCGCCACCTGGTCTACGCTCGATACTGAAGCCCTGAACTTCCAGCCGGTCTCGCTGACTGGCGCTTTCCGCTACAATCAGACGCTGACCGTGTTCACCAGCCTTGCCAACAGCAAGGGCAAGGCATCTGGGCCGGGTTATTGGGTGATGACCCCGTTTGTGCTGGCCGATGGCGGCACGGTCTTCGTTAATCGCGGTTTTATTCCGCAACAGGTTCAGGAAGCCGCCGTCACCGATGGTGAGGGCGCGGAAAACCAGGTGACCATCACCGGCTTGTTGCGTCCCGGTGAACATGCTGGCTTCATGACGCCCGCGCCCAATACGTCGGACCGCATCGAGTGGGTGCGGGACCCCCAGCGCATGGCGGCGATGGCCGATCCAGCGCTGGCGCCGATTGCGCCCTTCTATGTGGATCTGCCTGCCGGCGCTCCCGGCGAGCTGCCACAGGGTGGCGAGACCGTGGTTGAGTTTCCCAATAACCATCTGGGCTACGCCTACACCTGGTTCGGCTTTGCCATCGTGGCTGTCGTCATGCTGGGCTTCTGGATTTGGCGGCAGCGGCAGGGCGCAAAGGCGGGCTAACCATCAAACTTGCGGTTCATCGCCCGTTTCTCTAGGTTGCAACAATTCTAAAAGGGCTTTCTCCCCGAATGCAGTTTGTCTCAACGCGCGGCCAGGCGCCCGTGCTCGGCTTCTCCGACGCAGTCCTGGCGGGCCTCGCCTCCGATGGCGGGCTTTATGTCCCACAGAGCTGGCCTCAGGTTTCTCCTGCTCAAATTGCCGCTTTTGCTGGCAAATCCTATGCAGACGTCGCGTACGATATTATCGGTCGTTTCGTCGGCGATGAGATCGCACCCGACAAACTGCGTGCCATCATTGATGGGGCCTATGCCTCGTTCCGCCACCCGGCCGTTGCGCCACTGGTCGAGATCGAATCCAATCACTTCGTGCTTGAGCTGTTCCATGGGCCAACCTTGGCGTTCAAGGACGTGGCCATGCAGTTCCTCAGCCGGGTCATGGATCACATCCTGACCGAGCGGGGCCTTAAGGCAACGATCGTTGGCGCCACTTCGGGCGACACCGGTTCGGCAGCCATCGAGGCCTTCCGGGGCCGCGACACCACCGACATCTTCATTCTCCATCCGCGCGGCCGCACCTCCCCGGTGCAGCGCCTGCAGATGACGACTGTGCTCGACGCCAATGTGCACAACATTGCCATCGAGGGCACGTTTGACGACTGCCAGAACATCGTCAAGGCGATGTTCAACAACCACAATTTCCGCGATCGCGTGCGCCTCAGTGGCGTCAATTCGATCAATTGGGGCCGCATCGTCGCGCAGATTGTCTATTATTTCACGGCGGCTGTGTCGCTGGGTGCGCCGCATCGCAAGGTGAGCTTCACCGTGCCGACCGGCAATTTCGGCGATATTTTTGCCGGTTATTGCGCCAAGGCCATGGGCCTGCCCATTGAGCGCCTGATCATCGCGACCAACGCCAATGACATTCTGCGTCGCGCGATGGACACCGGCCGCTACGATATGGACGGCGTTGCGCCCACCATCAGCCCATCGATGGACATCCAGATCTCGTCCAACTTCGAGCGCCTGCTGTTTGAAGGTGCGGGCCGCGATGCGGGCGCCGTCGTGCGCATGATGGATGGCCTCAAGCAGTCGGGTGGTTTCGCGCTGCCAGAGAGCGCATTGGCCGCCATCCGTCGCGACTTTGCCGCTGGCACCACCGGCGAGGCTGAGACCAAGGCGGCTATTGCCGCAACGCTCGCCCAGTCGGGATATCTCCTCGATCCGCACACCGCCGTCGCCGTGCATGTGGCGCAGGCGCAGCCGCGCTCGGCTGTGCCGATGATTACCCTGTCGACGGCGCATCCGGCCAAGTTCCCGGCTGCCGTCAAGGATGCTTCCGGCATCGAGCCACCCCTGCCGGCGTGGCTGGCCGATCTCTATTCGCGGGAGGAGCGCCTCAGCGTGCTTGCCAACGAGCAGAGCGCGGTTGAAGAATTCATCTCGGCGCGGACACGCGCTGCCTGACGTGTTGAGGGAGCGGCGGTCCCCCAACCGCCGGGCCTGAGGAGGACCTTGCGTGAGCGTAGAATCGACGACACTCGACAACGGCATGGTGGTTCTCACCGACGACATGCCGCATCTGGAAAGTGCTTCGCTGGGCGTCTGGGTCAAGGCCGGGGCGCGCAGCGAACGCAAGGCCGAGCACGGCATTTCCCATCTGCTCGAGCACATGGCGTTCAAGGGCACCGAGGGGCGTTCGGCCCTGCAGATCGCCGAAGCCATCGAAAATGTGGGTGGCGATCTCAACGCTGCGACGTCGATCGAGCATACCGGCTATTTCGCCCGCGTGCTCAAAGAGGATGTGGTGCTGGCCGCTGACATTCTCTCCGATATCCTGCAGAATTCGCGCTTTGAGGAAGAAGAGCTCAGCCGCGAAAAGCAGGTCATCGTGCAGGAAATTGGCGCGGCGCGCGATAATCCGGACGATCACGTGTTCGACCTGTTTCAGGCCGCAGCCTTTCCCACCCAACCCATCGGCCGCACGATTTTGGGCACAGTGGATTCGGTGCGCGAATTCAGCTCCGACACCATCCGCAAATATATGAACCGCAACTATGTGGGCGACCACATGGTGATGGCGGCTGCGGGCAATGTGGACCATGAGGGGCTCGTCGAAGTTGCGCGCCAGCGCTTTGCCGACCTCAAGCCCAATGGCGCGCCAGCGCCGCAGCGAGCTGAATATCAAGGCGGCGAAGAGCGCCTCGTGTCCGACCACGAGCAGGCTCACATCGTCATCGGCTTTGAAGGCCGCGCCTATAATGCTGACGGCTTCTATGCCGCGCAGGTGCTGGCCTCGATCCTTGGCGGCGGCATGAGCTCGCGCCTGTTTCAGGAAGTGCGCGAAAAGCGTGGTCTCTGTTACTCGGTCTATTCGTTCCACTGGGCGTTTGCCGATAGCGGCGTGTTTGGTGTTGCCGCGGCAACGGGGGAAGACGAGGTCGCCGACCTTGTGCCGGTCGTGCTCGACGAGCTCAAGCGCGCCACGGAATCGATCACCGAGGAAGAGGTGATCCGCGTCCGTAACCAGATCCGCGCGGGCCTGCTGATGTCTCTGGAAAGCCCATCGGCGCGTGCCGGGCAGCTGGCGCGCCAGCAGATCCTGTGGGGTCGCCCGATCCCGATGCAGGAAACAGTGGATCGCATCAACGCCATCACCGCCCAGCGCGTGCAAGACGTGGCCGAGCAGATTTTCACCATGGGTGCACCCACGTTGGCCGGTATCGGCCCGATCGCTGGTCTGCCCGACCTTGGCGCCATTGGCGACCATCTCAAACGCTGAGGCCAGACGCGCATGCTGTGGCCATGGTCATCGCCGGCGTCGTTGATCTCCCTGCGGGGACATCGCCTGCTTCTGCGCCTGCCGCAGATGGGCGATTACGACGCCTGGTATGCCCTGCGCCGTGGCAGCCGCGACTTCCTGCGCCCGTTTGAGCCGCGCTGGACCGAGGCCGACTTGGCCCGGCAGGTGTTTATCAATCGCGTGAAACGCGCCCGCCAGGAAGTCGAAGAGGGGACCGATTATTCCTTCTTCATTTTCAGCGGCGAGGGACGCGCCGAAGATATTGTCGGCGGCATAACCCTATCCAATGTGCGCCGACGCGCCGCCCAGTTCGTCAACCTCGGCTATTGGATGGGCCAGCAATATGCCGGGCAGGGGATCATGAGCGAGGCCGTTTCGGTCTGCCTGCCCTTTGTGTTCGACACGCTCGACCTGCACCGTATCCATGCCGCGTTTTTGCCGGGCAACGTGCCGTCGCGACGGGTTCTCGAAAAGAACGGCTTTGTCGAAGAAGGCTTTGCCGAGAAGTACCTGCAGATCAACGGGCGCTGGGAAGACCATGTGCTGTTTGGCATGACGCGCGAGCGCTACGAATTGCACCGCGCAGCCAATCGACGCTGACGCTTTCGCCTCGACAGGCGCAGCGACGCAAATTATCTATAAAACATGACCCAGACCAAAGACGACACCATTGCCGTGCGGATCAGCAAGGTGCTGGCCGATCGCATCATTGCCGGCGAGATCGAGCCGGGCAGCCGTCTGCGGCAGGATCACATTGCCAGTGAGTTCGGGGCTAGCCATGTGCCGGTGCGCGAGGCGTTCCGCCGGCTGGAAGCGCAGGGTCTGGCGATCAGCGAACCACGGCGCGGGGTACGTGTCGCCGCGTTCGATCTGGCCGAAGTGCGCGAAGTCGCTGAAATGCGGGCCTCGCTTGAAGTGCTGGCATTGCGCCATGCCGCACCGCACCTGACCAAGGCGATTCTGGATCTGGCCGAAGACGCCACGCGGGCTGGGGATAAGTCGCGCGATGTGCATTCATGGGAGGAGGCGAACCGCACGTTCCACCGCACCATTCTGGCTCCTTGCGCCATGCCGCGTCTGCTTGCCACGATTGATGATTTGCATGCGGCCAGTGCCCGGTTTTTGTTTGCCGCGTGGCGCACCGAGTGGGAAACCCGCACCGATATGGATCATCTGGCCATTCTGGCAGCGCTGCGGCAGGGCAATGTCGACGCTGCACTGACGACCTTGGGACGGCATGTGCAATGGATCGGCCAGAAGCCCGTCCGCACCGCCGCTGGCACCACCCGCGAGGCCTTCGCCATCGTCGGGTAATGGCGTCAGGCCCCCGCTTTTTAGCTCCAACTATCATCTGTGCATCCGTTCAACGGACGGACGTGGCCGGTCTATGCGCGCTTGGATGCCGCGCGGGCATTGCTCCGGGCGCAGATTTTCGGTTTAATAGATGAGTCGACAGAATTATCTATAATTTATCGAAACGAGAAATCTTCATGACGACGACACTGACTTCCACCCGATCCTTCAGCCCGCTGCGCCTTGAGACTCGGCCTTTGGCCTGGCAGGCTGCCGCTGTCGTGCTGGGCACCGTGCTGCTGGCACTCTCATCTTACATCGAGGTGCCGATGGTGCCGGTGCCCATGACCATGCAGACATTGGCTGTGACGCTGGTTGGCGCGCTCTATGGCTGGCGCCTGGGCGCTGTCACCGTTGCTGCCTGGTTGGTTGAGGGCGCATTTGGTCTGCCGGTGCTCGCAGGCGGGGCAGGCGGCCTTGCCCACTTTGCCGGGCCAACGGTCGGCTATCTCTTTGCCTTCCCACTGGCTGCGGCCCTCGTCGGCTTTCTGGCCGAGCGTGGCTGGAACGGTCATCGCGTCGTGCTGGCCTTTGCTGCGATGCTGCTGGGCAATGTGGTTTGCCTCGCTGTCGGCGGCGCGTGGCTTGGTGTTAATTTTGGCGCTGAAGTGGCAATCGCTTCGGGGGTTGCGCCATTCGTCGTTGGTGCCGTGCTGAAATCGGTGCTGGGCGCGGCGGCTCTCAAGGCTCTCGCCCGTTGACCGTCAACCTGCGCGCCCACCATCTGCTCTGCATGCTGACCTATGTCGGCAAGGGCTACACGCCTGCCTTTACCGTCAACTACGACGCGATTGTGCAGCGACTCAATGGTGGCGAGGACATTCAGATTGTGGATGGCCCCGACGATATCTGCGCGCCCCTGCTCGGCGAGCCCGATCCCCATTGCTGGCGCGATAGCGTCATTGAGCGGGATCGCCAGGCTGCCAAAGCCCTCACAAATCTGCTGGCGCGGTCTATCCGCGCTGGCACCCGTTTTCGTCTTGGAGAGGCCGAACTTGCCATGATGCGCCGCGCCTTTGCGGGGCGAGATATCCGGCAGGCGTGCGAGGGGTGCGAGTGGAGCGGGCTTTGCACAGCAATTGCTGGTGCCGATTATCCGGACGTCCGGCTTGATATTGCTGGGGCGCAGCAGGCCCTCTGACCCCCTGTTGCCTATTGGCAACAGCCCCCAGTGCTTGTCGCACAGGCCAATCCCCGCTACCAAAGGTGCTTCTCGACACGCGGATGCCGTTCGGCAACGGGGTGATTTTTGTCCCCGCGCGTTGCCGCCACAATGAAGCCTAGCGCAGGATATACTCACCCCTGATGCGTCACCTCAAAGCACTCGCGATGTGGCTTGCGTTCGCGCTTGCGATGATCGTGCCCGCCACCGCGTTCGAAGTCATTTCCGTCCCGCAGGACGTTAACGCGGTCAATCTGTCCGACGTGATCGAGATCGTTCCCGGCTCCGATGGCAAGGTTCAGCTGTCGACCGCCCCGGGCGAGGACGGCATTATCCGCCGCATCGAAGTGCTAGCGAGCGAGCGTGGCACCAATCCAGATTTCGCACTGTTTGCGCTGCGCAACGAAAGCGATCAGCAGATCGAGCGCCTGCTCGTCGCGCCGTTCTATCGTCTGCCCGGCTCCGGGCTGATCCAGCCTGATCTGGGCGACGAGCGCGTTAAGGCGCTGACCCCAAGCGCCGGCATTCGTCCGGTGAAGCTGGTGGACAGCGAGGCCGACGTCTTCGAGGTGACCCTCGATCCCGGCGCGACCGTGACCTTCGTGGCCGAGCTCCAATCCAACAAATTGCCCGAGCTTTATCTCTGGCAGCCCAATGCCTATCGTGATTACGTCAACTCGTTCACGTTGTTCCGCGGCGTGGTGCTGGGCGTGGCCTCGCTGGCGGCTGTGTTCCTGACCATTATGTTTGTGGTCAAGGGGCGTGGCGTATTCCCGGCGACGGCAGCTTTTGCCTGGGCCGTGCTGGTGTATCTGCTGATCGATTTTGGCGTTTTGGGCCGCTTGCTGGGCCTACCAGCGGGAGGGGTGCAACCGCTGAGAGCTGCCTCCGAGGCGGGCATAGCGACGACATTAGCCGGGTTCTTATTTATCTATCTGAACCTGCATCGATGGCATCTGCGGTTTGTGCATCTGGCGCTTGGTCTGGCGACCCTGTTCCTCGCGCTGTTTGCCTTCGCGTTTTTCCAGCCTGAAATTGCGGCGACGATCTCACGTCTCGTGCTGGCGATGCTGGGTATTTCGGGCTTCTTCCTGATCCTGCTGCTCGCGCTGCGTGGCTATGACCGCGCCGTGCTGCTGGTGCCGACCTGGATCATCATCATCGCCTGGCTGTTCTATTGCTGGCTGGTGATTTCGGGTCAGGTGTCCAACGACGTGGCACAGCCCGCTGTGGGCGGTGGCCTTGTTCTCGTGGTCATGCTGCTCGGCTTTACCGCAGTACAACACGCCTTCTCCGAGGGGCAGGTTTCCATCGGCACACTGAGCGAAGTCGAGCGCCGCGCTCTGGCACTCACTGGCTCGGGCGACTTCGTCTTTGACTGGAATATCGAGCGCGATCGCGTGTCGGTCAGCGATGAGCTGGCGACGCGGCTCGGCGAAAAGCGCGGGGCGCTCAAGGGCGCCATCAAGCGCTGGCTTGACCGGGTGCATCCCGATGATCGTGACCGTTTCCGCACGGCGTTCGATACACTGGTGGAGCTGCGCCGTGGCAAGGTGTCGTCCGACATGCGCATTGCCAGCCATGATGGCAGCTATCGTAGCTTCCGCATGCGGGTGAAGCCCGTATTGGGCGGCGACGGGCAGGTGAACCGTATCGTCGGCACCCTGCAGGACGTGACCGATGATCGTGCAGCGCGCGAACGCCTGTTGCACGACGCCGTGCATGACAGCCTGACCGGCCTTCCCAACCGCATGCTGTTCCTGGATCGGTTGGAACGCGCTCTGGTGCGGGCAAGGACGCCCGGCGGCACTAAGCCTGCCGTGTTCCTGATCGATATCGACCGGTTCATGGAGCTCGAAGAACGCATTGGTCACTCGGCGGCCGATTCTGTGCTGCTGGCAATTTCCCGCCGCATCTCCCGCATCATGCGTCCGCTCGACACCGTTGCGCGCGTCACGGGCGACCAGTTTGCTGTGATCCTGGCCTCCGAGCAGGCGGCGGGCAAGATTGCCGAAACTGCCGAGCAGATCCGCAAGGCGCTGAAGGCTCCGTTCAATTTTGGTGATCGCGACCTGACGCTGTCGGCGTCCATTGGTGTCACCATCTACGACAGCAATCCGGCAACGGCGGCGGACGTGCTGCGCGATGCCGAACTGGCGATGTATTACGCCAAGCGGCTTGGCGGCGACCGTATTGAGGCCTATCGCGCCTCTGCCCGTTCGATCTCGGCCTATAATCGCGCCAGCGAGGAAGACCTGGAACGCGGCATGAAGCAGGGCGAGCTGCATGTGCAGTTCCAGCCGGTCATGGATATTCAGACTGGCCAGATCGCTGGTGCTGAAGCCCTGATGCGCTGGAACCACCCAACGCGTGGTGCGGTCAATCCCGATGAGTTCGTGCCGCTGGCCGAACGCTCTGGGCAGATCGAAAAGCTCGGCCGCCTGGCATTCGAACAGTCCGCGGCACAGGCCAAGGAATGGATGTCTTCCATGGGTGGATTGCCCGAGGACTTCTTCATTTCGGTCAATCTGTCGCCCACCCAACTGGCGACCGAAACGCTGCTCAACGACATGCGCAACCTTGTCAGTCAGGACAAGAACCTGGCGCGTCACCTCAAGCTCGAGATTACCGAGAGCCAAGTGATGACCAATCCAGAGCACTCCGCCTATATGCTGCAGGCGCTGCGCAATCTGGGGCTGGGTCTGGCGCTGGACGATTTCGGCACCGGGCACTCATCGCTGAGCTATCTGCACCGCTTCCCCTTCGACACCATCAAGATCCCCGCGCCATTCGTGAAGATCAGCGACGCGAACGGCATTTCTCATACGCAGGGGCCGATCATCCGGGCGGTCGTGGCCTTGGCCACCGATCTCGATCTGATGCTGATTGCAGAAGGGGTGGAGACGCTGGATGAGATTGAGCGCCTGCGCCAACTCAACTGCCGCTATGCCCAGGGCTTCGCCTTTGGCGCAGCGATGAGCGGGCCTGAGTTCGGCAAGAAGCTGAGCGCACAGTTGGCGCGGTAGGCTGGCGGAGGATCAGAGTACCCCCTCCTGGCCTCCCCCTGATAGGGGGAGGGATTTGCCCTGTGGGTTTGCCTTGGTCAGGCGTGCCCGGCATCCGGGCTCAGCGTCGCCCGCGTAATGTGCAGGCTGGCCAGTGCGGCGTCGTAGCGCTCTTCCACTGGCGTATCGAACAACAGCTCACGGGAGAACGGCACGGTGAGCCAGCCATTGTCGCTGATCTCGCCTTCCAGTTGCCCCGGGGCCCAGCCACAGCACCCCAGCGCGAAAAATGTAGACTTGGGTGCGGGGCCGAAGGCGATGGCCTTGAGCACGTCGAGTGTGGCGGTCAGGCTGATGCCTTCGGCGACCGGATAGGTGTTGCCGCTGTGATAGTCCGCGGAATGCAGCACGAAGCCACGCCCTTTTTCCACCGGGCCACCGCGCATCACCACGCGATCGCGGATCGCCTCGGGCAGGCGGATGACCGCGTCCGGATCGCCCAGGTCGATCTCGTCGAGCACATCGGCGAAGCGCAGGTCGGTCAGTTCCTGATTGATGACAAGGCCCATCGCCCCCTCGCTGCCATGGCCAACGAGCAGGATGACGCTTTCTGCAAAGCGTTCATCGGCCATGTCGGGCATGGCCACTAGGAATTGTCCTTCAAGCGAGTTCATGGTGTGATTGTAGGGACGCGCGTCTCCTGTGCCAAGTTAACTTGGTCGAATGGCTGTCCTGCAGCCATCACGAAGGCCTGATGGCGTGTCAGCTATTTCTTCATCCCATCCTGCGCTAATGCCTCAATCATGCGTCTGTCGATCCTAGCCATCTCCACCCTGAGCCTTGTTGTGCCCGCTTTTGCGGGCGAAACGCCATGGCAGGAAGTGGCTCCGGGCGTGAACCTGCGACTGGTGAGCACTGGCCAGATCAATGCCGATGGCACCGCGCTGATCGGGCTTGAACTCGATATGCCGGAAAACACCAAGACCTATTGGCGTGTGCCCGGCGACACCGGCCTGCCCACCGAGCTTGATTTCGCTGGGTCGACTGGCGTGCTGGATCACGAAATTCTCTGGCCCTATCCGACCCGATACGAGGCCGATGGCTATCTGGACTACGTCTATCTCGGCCCGACCATGCTCCCGATCGAGCTGAAGCTCGCGGCGGGGGCGAATAATATTGAGGTTTCGGCCGTGCTGGGCGTCTGTTCGGACATCTGTGTGCCGGCGCAAGCCCATTTCAGTCTGCCCGTCGACGGCGATGAAGCGGACATGCCAAATGGGCTGCGCATCAAGCAGGCGGCGGCCGAGGTGCCGATCGAGTGGGATGGCAAGAGCCAGCCTTTCGACACGATCGAGTACCGCGCAGATGACGACATGCTGGCGGTGCACATTGCCGATCCGGATGTGGACCCGGCCTCGCTGATTGCCGCGACGGACACCGGCGAGCCGCTATTCGGTGCGCCGCAAAAAAGCCCGGAACCAAACCTAGTCCTGATCCCGATCCTGGGTAAAAGCCGCGATCACGGCTTGGAAACCCGCAGCGTTCAGATCACATTCATGACCAGCATGGGACCATACGAAGTCTCGCGGTCCATCACGGTGCCGAAGAGCTAGCAGCGCGTGTAAACGGGGAAGGTCGGTCGCAGACCTTGAATGCGGGGGCAAAGCCGCATATCCCGAATGCACGATTTCTTGGGGAAGTGGCCGCCGCCCGGCAGCCAGAGGCATGGGACTATCACGCATGATCGAAAACGGATCCGCAATTCCATCCGTGGGGATCAAACTGGTCACTGCCGACGGCGTGAGCGATGCCACCAGTGACGCGGTGTTGGGCGCGGGGACCGTGGTCCTTTTCACCGTTCCAGGCGCCTTCACCCCCACCTGCCATGTCAATCATCTGCCCGGCTATGTGGCCAATGCCGAAAAGCTTCATGCTGCCGGTGTGGACCGCATCGTCTGTGCGTCGGTCAACGACGTGCATGTGATGAAGGCCTGGGCTGAAGCCTCGGGCGCATTGGGCAAGGTCGATTTTATTGCCGACGGCAATGGCGATCTGGCCGAAGCCCTTGGAATTGCCAAAGATTTCTCCGGAGCAGGCATGGGCAAGCGCTTTGCGCGGTCCGCCCTGCTGATCCGTGATGGCATCGCTCAGGCGGTGTTCGTCGAAGATGCGCCGGGCGTCAATGCCAGCGGCGCACCCGCCATTCTGATGGCGCTTGAAGCCGCAAATGCCTAAAGTCAGCGTCAGGAGACCCTATATGACCCAGTCCACTTCTCTGGTCCTGCGCTTGTCCGCTCTGTGCGGTGTTGCGGCGCTGCTTGCTGGTTGCTCGATGGGCGGCATGTTTGGCGGCGGCAATTCTGCGGCGCAGACCCAGTCGCTGCAGAACGCGACGGCCAGTCCAGCGGCTGTGGCCCAGGCTCAGTCGAGCGCGCTGCCCGCAATCGCCACCCAGTGCCCGCCGATCAAGGTGCGCGCCGGTACCGAGGCGATGTTCTATTACGGCAATGGCCAGACTGGGAACGCCAAGGCGCTGCAATACCAGGGCGTGATCGACGAAACTTCGCGCAACTGCGTGGTCTCGAACGGCCTCATCACCGTGAATATGGGCGTGGTCGGCCGCGTGCTGCTTGGTCCCGCTGGTAGCCAGTCGACCGTCAACGCGCCGATCCGCTTCGCTGTCGAGCGCGATGGTCAGGCTGTGTTCTCGGAGAAATACACCATCCCCGTCGCCATCACCCCACCGGCCCAGTCGGCTGAGTTCGTCAAGGTGATCGACAATGTCGCGATCCCCTATCTGGGCGGCGAGACCATCACCATCTGGGTCGGTTTCGATACCAAGGGCTAAGCTCTGGTGCAGTTTGAATAGCAAAAGGCCCGCGGATCGCTCCGCGGGCCTTTTTGTCCTTGGGGGACGTTGGGGAGTTTTCTGGGGCATCGGAGTACCCCCTCCTAGCCTCCCCCTGATAGGGGGAGGGACTGATCGAGTTTGGCGCGGCATTGTGCTTAAGCACCGGCCGCATTCCTCCCCCTTTTCAGGGGGAGGTTAGGTGGGGGTACTCTTAAGTCCGTTCCCACTTCAAAATCGGCGAGCGAGCTGCGCGGGTCTCATCCAGACGACGGCGCGGTGCTTTGAGCGGGGCTGAGGTGAAGCGTTCCTTGTTGCCCGCCTTGGCGTCGGCGGCCAGCTCCTCCATCACGTCGCAGAACCGATCCAGCGTTTGCTTGCTTTCGCTTTCGGTGGGCTCGATCAGCATGGCGCCGTGAACGACCAGCGGGAAATACATGGTCATGGGGTGGAAACCCTCGTCGATCAGCGCCTTGGCGAAATCGAGTGTGGTGACGCCGGTGCCGGCCAGGAACGTATCGTCGAACAGCGCCTCATGCATGGTCGGGTAGTCGCCGAACGGCACCGAGAAGGCGTGGGCGAGGCGCGCCTTGATGTAGTTGGCGTTGAGCACGGCGTCCTGCGCCGCCTGTGCGAGGCCGTCGCCGCCATGGCTGAGCATATAGGTCAATGCCCGCACATACATGCCCATCTGGCCCTGGAAGGCCGTAATGCGGCCCAGAGCGCTATCCTTGGCGTGTTCCACCAGCTCAAGCCCACCGGCACCCTTGCGCACGAAGGGCACGGGCGCGAATGGCGCCAGAGCCTCGGACAGCACAACGGGGCCAGCACCGGGACCGCCGCCGCCATGCGGCGTCGAGAAGGTCTTGTGCAGGTTGATATGCATGGCGTCGATGCCGAGGTCACCCGGACGGACAACACCCATGATCGCGTTGAAATTGGCGCCGTCGCAGTAGAAGAACGCCCCGGCCTGATGCACGGCTTCGGCAATCTCGATGACTTGTGGCTCAAACAGGCCGCAGGTGTTGGGATTGGTCAGCATGATCGCCGCAACGTCTGTAGACAGCGCATCCTTGACCGCCTGCACGTCGACCGTGCCATCGGCGCGGGCCGGGATTGGCTTGACCGAATAGCCGAGGAACGCGGCGGTGGCTGGATTGGTGCCGTGGGCGCTTTCGGGAACCAGCACGATGGTGCGGTGGCTCTGGCCAGCGGCGTCCTGGGCTGCCTTGATCGCCATCATGCCGAGCAGCTCACCATGTGCGCCCGCCTTGGGCGTCAGGGCGACGGCAGCGGTATTGGTGAGGGTCATCAGCCAATGGCTGAGCTCGTTCATCAGCGTCAAAGCGCCCTGAACCGTCGAAACAGGCTGCAGCGGATGGATGTCCGAAAAGCCGGACAGGCGGGCCATCTTTTCGTTGAGGCGCGGATTGTGCTTCATCGTGCACGAGCCGAGTGGGTACATGCCGCTGTCGATCGAGTGGTTGAGGCGGCTGAGGCGCACATAGTGGCGCATCGCCTCGGGCTCGGTGAGCCCAGCCAGATCAAGCTTGGACTTACGCTCGAAGCCGCCGAGGCGGTCATTGCTGATGGTCACGTCAGGCAGATCGACGCCAGAATGCTCGGTGTCGCCGATTTCAAACAGCAGCGGCTCATTGGGGAGCAGCGCTGAGCCGGAGGTGGAGGCAAAGCCGGACGTGCCGACGCCGGTGGGGCGGCCCTGATTGTTCATGCTCATGCCAGTTCCTCCGCAAGAGCGACGCAGAGTTCGCTGATGTCGCTATCGGTGGTGAGTTCGGTTGCCGCCAGGACGAGGAGGTTGGCGACATCCGGATTGGTCGGCTCAAGGCGGCTGACGGGAACACCAGCCAGAATGCCGCGCTCGGCAAGACGCTCAATCAGCTGCGCAGCTGGCTGGGCAGTGCGGATGGTGAGCTCGTTAAAGAACGACTTGTTGAGCACCTCAACGCCCGGCACACCGGCCAACGCGTCGGCCAGCTTGCAGGCCTGCGCGTGGTTGAGGCGTGCAAGGCGGGTGAAACCGGCCTCCCCAAGCAGCGCCATGTGAATGGAGAAGGCGAGGGCACAGAGGCCCGAATTGGTGCAGATGTTCGACGTCGCCTTTTCGCGGCGGATGTGCTGCTCGCGGGTGGAGAGCGTCAGCACGAAGCCGCGCTGGCCATCGGCATCGACGGTTTCGCCACACAGGCGCCCGGGCATCTGGCGGATGAATTCCTTGCGGGTCGCCATCAGGCCGAGATAGGGGCCGCCAAAGTTCAGGGCGTTGCCGATCGACTGGCCTTCAGCCACGACGATATCCGCGCCGAGCGCGCCGGGGGCTTCGAGCACGCCGAGCGATACCACCTCGGTGATCACCACGATCAGCAGCGCGCCCTTGGCGTGAGCGGCGTCGGCGGCGGTCTTGACGTTGCGCAGGTGGCCGTAAAAGTCCGGGGTCTGCACCACGATGGCGGCGGTGTTCTCGTCGATATGGTCGAGAATATCGCCCTGACCTTCGGGGGAGGCCGACAGGATTTCGAGGTCGGCGTCGTCCTTGAGATAGGCGCGGACCACGTCGCGATAATGCGGGTGCAGGCCTCCCGAGAGAACGATCTTGTTGCGACGGGTCAGGCGGCGCGCCATCAGCACGGCCTCGGCAGTGCCGGTGGAGCCGTCATAGAGGCTGGCATTGGCCACGTCCATGCCGGTGAGCTTGGCGACCTGGGTCTGGAACTCGAACAGCATCTGCAGGGTGCCCTGCGAGATTTCGGGCTGATAGGGCGTGTAAGCGGTGAGCCATTCCGAGCGCTGGATCAGATGATCCACTGTCGCCGGAACATGGTGGCGATAGGCGCCAGCACCGACGAAGAACGGGCCGTCTGCGCCCGCGCGGTTCTTGGCGGCCAGCGCCCGCATATGGGCTTCGACCAGAAATTCGGGGCTATGGGCGGGCAGGCCGAGATCGAAGCTTTTCAGTGCCGATTTGGGCACGGCGCTGAACAGGGCATCGATATTGGCCGCGCCAATGACGCCAAGCATTTCGGCGCGTTCGGCATCGGAATGGGGAAGGTAGCGCATGAAGCTCTCTTACTTGGTCAGGTCGGCATAGCCGGCGTCATCGAGCAGGCCATCGAGTTCGCCCGCATCGGCGATGGCGATCTTGTAGATCCAGCCGCCAGCGGTCGGGTCCTGATTGACCAAGCCCGGTTCGCCCGAGAGCGCTTCGTTGATTTCGGTGACGGTGCCCGAAACGGGGGCGTAGATCTCGGAGGCGGCCTTGACCGATTCAACGACGGCGGCCTCGTCGCCCTTCTTGAGCACTTTGCCGACGCTGGGCAGCTCGACGAAGACGATGTCGCCAAGCGCTTCCTGCGCATAATTGGTGATGCCGACAACGCCAGTGGCGCCCTCGACGCGAATGTATTCGTGGTCAGGCGTGAATTTGGTGGTCATGACAGATCCCTCAACTGGACTTGCGGAAATAACGATGGGGCACGAAGGGTGTTGCCACCACTTCGGCCGATTGGGCACGGCCACGGACGCTGACAGCCAGCTTGGTTCCAATGGCGGTATGGGTCGGCGGCACAAAGCCGAGGGCGATAGCTTTGCCCAGCGACGGGGCAAAGCCACCGCTGGTGACAACGCCGATGACGGCGCCAGCCTCATCCAGGATTTCGGCGCCTTCGCGGGCGGGGGCACCTTCAACGATCAGGCCGACGCGCTTGCGGGCAGGGCCGTTCTCGCGCTCCGCCAGAATGCGGGACGCACCGGGAAAGTCAGCGGCCTCGCGGCGGCGCTTGGAGACGGCAAAGCCGAGATCGGCCTCAATGGGGGAGGTGGTCTCGTTGAGGTCGTGGCCATAAAGCGGCAGACCCGCCTCAAGGCGGAGACTGTCGCGGGCGCCAAGGCCAACGGGTTTGACGCGCGGATCGGAGAGCAGTGCTGCCCACAGCGTGGGTGCAGTGGCCGCAGAGGAGAGGATTTCAAAGCCATCTTCGCCGGTATAGCCAGCGCGGGCGATGGTTAGCGTTTCGCCTGACCACTCGAAGGTGCCAAATTGCATGAAGCCGAGCTCAACGACGCCCGGGATCATGGCGCTCAGCACGCCAACGGCCTCGGGTCCTTGCAGGGCGAGAAGTGCACCATCATCGGCCCGGGTCAGCTTGGCCTTGTCGCCAGCGGCAGCGGCGATCCGAGCGAAGTCGCCCTCCTTGGTCCCGGCGTTGACCACGATGTAGAGCGTGCCCGGCGTCGTGGTACGCGCGACCATCAGATCGTCGATGACGCCACCGGTCTCGTTGAGCAGCAGGGTGTAGCGGATCTGGCCGGGCTTGAGGGCAGCAATGTCGCCGGAGATCAGCGGCTCGATTATGGCGGCAATGGCAGCATGATCGGCTTCGGCGTCGCCGCTTGGCTGGGTGAGCGCCAAAAAGCTCGGCCCCATATGGCTCACGTCGAACAGGCCAGCCTGTTCGCGGGTCCATTTGTGCTCCGTCATGATGCCGGAGGGGTATTGCACGGGCAGGTTATAGCCCCCGAACGGCACCATGCGGCCGCCAGCGGCAACGTGCTGATCGAACAGGGGCGTGATCTTGAGGTCTTCGGCTGAGGTCTGGGCCATCAACACATCCCGGAAATTGAACAAGGCGACACGACTACACTCGCCTTGCGGCGAATTCCGTGCCCCCTCTGTCCTCATCACCTGAGAGATTTCCCGGCTGAGCGCCGGTTGCTCCTTCGGTGGGACCTGGCGCTGTGCCGGTCCGCTTTCCAGAGTTGTATCGGTACTGCGGTCCTTTTGCCTGAGAGTTTCCGGGGCGGTTGCTCCTTCGGCGCTGGAGAAAATCCAATCTCTCCCGCAGTGAGGGCACCATGGTGGAGAATCCAAGGGGCGTCAATCGGGGGGAGGGCGGTTTTGCAACGCCGGTCGTGACCCTCGGGTCAAGCCCGAGGCCACGAGTGGTGAGCGAGGTGATGCCAAACGAAAAAGGCGGACCTTGCGGCCCGCCTTCAAATTTCAAATCCATCCGAACCTTAGTTCAGGCGGCTTCCGACATCGGCGATGGCCTTGTCGACGACCTGAGCACCCTTGCGGTTCATTTCGTCGGTGAGCACAGCGCGGGCGGCTTCGATCGCGACATCCGCGGAGCGGGCACGCACTTCAGCAACGGCCTGAGCTTCTGCCTGGGCGATCTTGTCTTCCACAGCCTTGGTACGACGCGTGACCATTTCCGAAAGGGCGGTCTGTGCGTCGGCAGTCAGGCGCTCGGCCTCCTGCTTGGCAGCGGCGATGATCTCTTCGGCTTCGCCTTCAGCGGCAATGCGTTTCTGCTCATATTCCACGAGCAGGGCAGCGGCTTCCTCGCGCAGCTTCTGGGCTGCTTCGAGTTCGTCAGCGATCTGCTGGATGCGCTTGTCGAGCATCTTGCCGATAACGCGTGGCACGCCAAAATAGACCATAAGGCCAAGGAACAGGACCAGACCGACGGCGGCCCAAAAACTGTTATCCATCCACTCTGCCATCGTCGTTACTCCTTGCTGGCCTTGGCGACGGCAGCGCGAACGCTGTCAGCCGAGACGTCGCCGACCAGCTGGGTCACGACAGTCTGTGCAGTTTCTGCAGCAATCTCATCGACATGCGACATGGCAGCAGCCTTGGTCGCCGCAATGCGGGCCTCAGCGGACGTCACCTTGGATGCGAGATCGGCTTCGACGGCCTTACGCTTGGTCGCGAGCTCGGTCTTGATCGCATCGCCAGTCTCTGCAGCAATGCCCTGGGCCTTGGCCTTGGCAGCAGCGAGAGCGGCTTCGTAAGCAGCGATAGCCGCGTCGGTCTTCTGCCGGCTGGCATCGGCCGCAGCGATATCGGCATCTATACGTGCCTTACGCTCTTCCAGAATGGAGCCAACCCGAGGAAGGGCCAGCTTGCTCATCAGGAGATAGAGCGCAGCAAAACTGATCGCCAGCCAGAGCAGCTGGGATGGGAAAGTTGCCGGATCGAAGGGAGGGAACACATCGGAGTGCCCACCATCATGCGCTTCGGTGGTGGCATGGGTATCAGCGGTCGGATCGGCGTGGGTCGCGTCAACTGCACCAGTGGTGCCGTCAACGGTCACATGCTCTTCGGCCGGGGTTACCGCCTCTTGGGCGTAGGCTTGCGTTACCATCAGGTGAGGTCCCGTTAAATCCGGTCAGTCCGGCAGAAGGCCGGATAATAGTGCGCAGCCGGGAAGAAGCCCCGGCTGCGAAAGCAGGCAGATCGTGCCGATATTAGGCGACGAACAGCAGGATCAGGGCAACCAGGAACGAGAAGATGCCCAGAGCTTCGGTCATAGCCATACCGAAAATCAGGTTACCGGTCTGGCTTGGAGCAGCCGATGGGTTGCGCAGAGCACCCGACAGGAAGTTCGAGAAGATGTTCGACACGCCGAGCGCAGCGCCGGCCATACCGAGAGTTGCAATACCAGCGCCGATAAACTTTGCGGCTTCAGCTTCCATTTTTGTAGTCCTTTCAAGGGTCGTAGTTTGCCGGCGGGGCCCGCCGTTGAGGGACTCAACGCTCAGTGTGAAGGGTGAACCGCGTCGTTGAGATACATCGAAGTCAGCACTGCAAACACATAAGCTTGAACTGCTGCGACGAGGAATTCGAGTGCCGTAATCGCTACCGTCATGATGAGCGGGAGAATGGCGCCAAGCCATCCGAGCCAGCCCAGTGCACCAAGGCTCACCACAAAGCCGGCGAAGACCTTCAGCGTGATGTGACCAGCAAGGATGTTACCGAACAGACGAACCGACAGGCTGACAGGGCGCGAAAGGAACGAAATGATTTCGATCGGCACCACGATTGGCAGCACATAGCCGGGAACGCCAGCAGGCACGAAGAGCTTGAGGAACTTTGGACCGTGGCGGAAGAAGCCATAGCCAATCACAACAGTCATCACGAGAACCGCGAGAGCCACGGTGACGATGATATGGCTGGTGACCGTAAAGAAGTAAGGGACGAGGCCAAACAGGTTGGCGAACAGCACGAAAGTGAAGAGCGAGAACACGAAGGGGAAGAACTTCATGCCCTCTTTGCCGGCTGAACTGCGCAGCATGTTGGCTACGAATTCATACAGCAGCTCACCCGAGAGCTGGAGGCGCGATGGCACCAGCGAGCGCTTGGACGAAGCCAGCAGCACGAAGGTGGTGATCGCAGCAACCGTCAGCACCATAAAGAGCGACGAGTTGGTAAAGGAGAAATTCAGGCCGCTTCCGGCCGTACCGTCACCACCGAGGTGGATCGGAATCATGTCCTCGATGACAAACTGGTGGATTGGGTCAGTACCGGCCAAAACAGAGCCCCTTGCGCGTCGTCATCACTGTTCGTTCCGCTTGTCGTCTTCCGCGTCATGCCGTGGTGGCATAGGCGGGGGAGGCGATGCGGCGTTCATTTCTGCCACCGATCTGGTGACATTTAGTATTCCTGCGGCGAAGCCCAACATGAACATGATGAGCAAGCCCCACGGGCTCGTATTGAGACCCAGATCGATCAGGTAGCCAAGAATGCCACCAATCACAATCGCCGCGACGAACTCGGTGCCGATGCGCATGCCGCGCGCCAGACTGGTTCGATCGTCAGGGCCGTTTCCCGAAGCTCTATTGGCTTCGATGATGCGACCCCTCTGGGCTGAAGCAATACGCGATGCGAGATCGCGCGTCACCTCACCTGAGCTCGGGCCTTCGCCTTTGGTATCTTGCGGTTTAGACATCCGCTCGCTCCCCTCGGCTGGCCCCTATCCCGGATGGTTCCGTGGCGCCCTTTTTAGTCGCGCGCAACATAGTGGTGGGGTCTTGGAGTGTCAAGATTCGCCTCAGCTAGGTAAATTATTGAAAGAATTGGGGTTTTTGGCGCAGTAGGGGGGTGCGGCATGCTGTCCACACCCAATCGTGGCAGAGTCAGGGCAGTGGCGCGAGGATTCTCTGTGTCCTGAGGCGTTCCGGGCCATTGCCGCTGCAATGGCTTAGGCATGGCCCTTTGCGCTCCCGGAATGGATCAGAGCGGTGAATTTGGGTCCGAAAAAGCTGTGTATTACGACGCAGCAGAACCAACCTAAGACCAATATCGTCCCTTAGACGGCTTCGCGGAAGCTTTCGGCGGTCGTCAGGTCGACCGAAACCAGCTGGCTGACACCGCGCTCGGCCATGGTGACGCCGAACAGGCGATCCACCCGGCTCATGGTGATCGGGTTGTGAGTGATGACCATGAAGCGCGTATTGGTGCGCTGGCGCATGGATTCGAGCAGGTTGCAGAAGCGCTCCACATTGGCGTCGTCGAGCGGGGCGTCCACTTCGTCGAGCACGCAGATCGGTGCCGGATTGGTGAGGAACACCGCAAAGATCAGCGACATGGCTGTCAGGGCCTGCTCGCCACCCGAGAGCAGCGTCATGGTCTGAGGCTTTTTGCCGGGTGGGCGCGCGATGATTTCTAGGCCGGCTTCCAGCGGATCGTCGCTCTCGACAAAGGTCAGCTCAGCCGTGCCGCCGCCAAAGAGGGTGGTGAACAGCTCCTGGAAGTGGGCGTTGACCTTGACGAAGGCCTCGTTGAGGCGGGCGCGGCCTTCGCGGTTAAGCGACTGAATGCCGGTGCGCAGCTTGGCAATGGCCTCGATCAGGTCGTCCCTGTCCTTGACCATGGTGTCGAGCTTTTCCTGAACCTCGATAGATTCCTTTTCCGCCGACAGGTTCACCCCGCCCAGTCGCTCGCGCTCGGCTTTGAGCCTGTCCAGCCGCTGCTCGGTCGCCGCTTCATTGGGCAACGCCTCCTCTGGGCGAATGCCCGAGGCCTCGAGTGTCTTGGACGCGGGGATGTCGAGGCTTTCTTCGATCTGGCGTTCAATCTGCTGGCGCTGGGCAATGAAGCCCTTGAGGCGCTCGTCGATGCGGGTCAACTCAATGCGGGCATTGGCGAGCAGGTCGGTTGCTGATTTCAGCGCCTTGTCAGCTTCGCGATAGCCGGTCTGGGCAAGGTTGAGTGCGTCGCCCGCGGCCTTGTGTTCGATGCTGGCAGTTTCGATCTGGTCTTCGAGCTGCGCACGACGATCGGCGAAACCATCGGGGGATTGATTGACAGCTGCGAGTTGTGCCGCGACTTCTGCCGTACGCTGATCGAGCGTTGCCAATTGGGCCAGCGCGCCTTCACGGCGACGCTGCCAGCTGGTGCTGTCGCGTTCAAGTTGGGCAATGCGGCTCTCGCGCATACGCGCCGAGGTTTCAAAGCTGCCCAGTTTCAGCCGCGACTGGTCGGCGCGCTCGCGGGCGGCGTCGAGGGAGATCTGCCGGGTCTCGGCAATATCTGCGGCGTCGTTCTCGTCACCTGCCTCATAAAGGGACTGCTCGGCCTCCTCGCGGATGGCCTCGGCCTCGGCAAGGCTGGTGGCCAGACGCGTGCGGGCTTCTTCGAGCGCCGACTGACGGGTGACAAGATCGCCAATGGCGCGCTGCGCCTTGTCGACTTCGCCCTGTGCCGCGCCGATGGCATGTTGGGCCGCGCGCCAGGCTTCACGCTGTTGGCGCTCCTGTTGGCGGGTGGCCTCCAGCGCTGCGGTCAGGGCATCGACATCGCGCTTGAACGCGTTGCGTTCGCCCTTGGAGCGGGCAATGTCTTCATCGAGTTCGGCCAGGCGGTTGCGCTGGGCAAGGCGCTGGGCCGCAGCGCTTGGCGCGTCGGCGGCGGCGATAAAGCCATCCCAGCGCCACAACGCGCCTTCCATGGTGACAAGGCGCTGACCGGGCTTGAGCGCATGCATCAGCGCCGGGCCATCAGCTTCGGAGATCAGGCCGATCTGATCGAGGCGGCGCTTAAGCAGAGCGCTGCCGGTCACATAGCGCGACAGCGGTTCGGCGGCCTGGGGCAGGGCGGGATCATCGGTATGGTCGACCGGCACTGACCAGTGCATCGGCGCGCCGGCGTCCGAGCTGGCGTCGAGGTCATCTCCCAAAGCCGCGCCGAGCGCGGTTTCATAGCCCGGGGCGACCTTGAGTTCATCGACAATGGCTGGCCAGAGGCTGGCGCCGACATTGAGCATTTTCCCCAAAGTGGCCGCTTCCGCCTCAAGGCGGTTGAGGGCGGCTTCGATCTCGGCGAGACGTGGCCGCGTTTCGTCCAGTTTGATCTGCGCCTCTGCAGTCGCCTCTTCGGCGAGCACGGCAGAGTATTCGGCCTCGGCCGTTGCGGCCTGTGCGGCCTCGAGGGCCGCGCGCTTCAGGCTCAGCGTTTCGTCGGCATCCAGGCTGGCATTGACGGTTCGGGCCTCGGCCTCGACATCGGCGATCTCGGTCGTAAGGCGGGCAATGCGCTGGGCGGCTTCCTGGGCGCTGCGCTGCGCCTGGCTGCGACGGGCGCGCATTTGCGAGAGCGCATCGGCTGCGGCGCGCGCTTCGGCCTCCGCGCTAACCACGGCGGCACGCGCGCTTTCGGCCCCCTGCCGGGCGCGGTCGAAATCGGCTTGGGCGGCTTCGCCCTCGGCTGCGAGGATTTCGAGTTCCTCGGCATAGGTCGCGAGCGTGACTTCGCTTTCTGCGCTCAATTCGCGTTCGCGCTCGCCGTCGGCGGCAAGCTGGCGAATGCGGTCCTCAAGTTCGATGCGGCGCTGGCCCATACGGCGCGATTCTTCGGCCAACTGCTCGGCCAGGATGGTGTAGCGCTGCAGCACCGCGCCGGTGACGGCCTCGCGTTCGCGCAGCGGTTGCAGCGATGCGTCGGCGGCTTCGAGTTTCTTCTGTGCCGCCAGTTCGAGGTGGGTAGCGTCGGCCAGATCGCGGATCAGGATAGCCTGCTGCGCCTCGGTTTCCTTTTCGGCGAAGCGGGCGGCGACCCAGCGGATATGATAAAGCGTCGCCTCTGTACGACGGATGTCGCCCGATAACCCACGATAGCGCGTCGCAAGGCGCGCCTGCCGCTTGAGGGTTTCAAGCTGGGTGTCGACCTGCGCGATGATGTCATCGACGCGCTCAAGGTTGGCTTCGGCGGCGCGTAGGCGCAGCTCAGCCTCGTGGCGGCGAGAATGCAGCCCGGAAATGCCGGCTGCCTCTTCGAGCAGGGCGCGGCGGGCGGTCGGCTTGGCAGCAATCAACTCGCCAATCTGGCCCTGGCGCACCATGGCGGGCGAATGGGCACCCGTCGAGGCATCGGCAAACAGCAACTGCACATCGCGGGCGCGCACTTCCTTACCATTGACGCGATAGACCGAGCCATTCTCGCGCTCGATGCGACGCGTGACTTCCAGCACATCAGCATTGTTGAGCGCAGCAGGGGCAGTGCGGTCGGAGTTGTCGAGAACGAGCGTAACTTCGGCAGAGTTGCGGCCTGGGCGATTGCCCGAGCCCGAAAAGATCACGTCATCCATGCCCGAAGCGCGCATGGCCTTGTAGGAGCTTTCGCCCATGACCCAGCGCATGGCTTCCACGAGATTGGATTTGCCACAGCCATTTGGCCCGACAATTCCGGTCAGGCCCGGCTCCATGACAAGGGTCATCTCATCGCAGAACGATTTGAAGCCGTGCAATTTGAGGCGGGAGAATTTCATCGGTCGACGCTGCCAACCGGTGGGAAGACTGGATGCAACGCAATCACGGAAGAGCGACGCTTCATGCGTGCCAGATTTGAGCGGCGGGCAGGCGTACCTGCCCAGCCAGAAAGGGGATAACCCTCTCCCGATGGGGGAGAGGGCACCAATTTTTCAGTGTCAGTTGACAGGCGTTGCGCCCTGATCGGCTGGTGCAGCGTCAGCGGCTGGCTCGGCTGGTGCTGCCGCAGCGGGGGCTGCGCCGGTATCGGTGGCAACGAAATCGGCAGGAATAAGCGGATCGATTTCAGCGCCGAGCTGCTCGAGGGTCTTGTCGCCGCTGAGTGTCTTTCCGTTGACATAGAATGTCGGGGTACCTGAGAGGCCGAAATCATTGAGCGCCTGCTCGCGCACAGCTTCCATCCCGGTGAACAGCGCCTGATTCGTCAATGCGGCGTCGAAAGTTTCCTGGGTAAAGCCGAGCTGCTTGGCGATTTCGAGGATCGCATCGCGCGGTGCTGCCGAGGCAGCCCAGGTTTCCTGGGTCTTGAAGAACGTGGTCAGCACGTTGTGATAATTGGTCGGGCCAGCAGCTTCGGCCAGCATGAACACAGCGGCGTCGAGCACGTTGCGCACGAATGGGCGCGTGATGAACTTGACCTTGCCGGTGTTGACATAGGCTTCAACAAAGCTTGGGGCCACATTGACCGCAAATGCCGCGCAGTGCGGGCAGGTTGGGGAAGCATATTCGATAACGGTGACAGGAGCGCTATCGCTGCCCTGGACGTGATCAACATAGTCACCAGCAGGCGCCATCAGCTTGGCGACATCAACCACGTCGCCTTCTGCGGCGCTGGCAGTGGCGACCCCGCAAAGGCTCAGAGCCGAGGCGGCAGCGGCCAGAATAAGGGTGTCACGGCGGGTAAAGTTCACTTCTAACGCTCCTGTTTTGGTGTGCGGACACTACACGGGGCAATTGTGTGGGCAAGTGGGCACATTCATCAACCTAAGGTGAACGGTCCGGTTGCATTGCGTTGACAGTGAGGCACGATGACGTTGAGGGGCTTATTTCCCCTTCTCTGTCGATCTGTTGGACAGCGCATGGCCAAGCAGGCGAAGCGCCTCCCTCAGATCTTCATTCTCGATATCGGCCACAAGGGCCCCGACCTTTGCAACGGTGCTCGGGCTCGGTTGGTTAGTGTTTTGCTGCCGACCCGCTGAACCAGGCGTGAATGGCTCTGCCGACAAACGGACACTATCCACCAGCACGAAGCCGAAATAGCGGTTCACCGCAGCAGCGATCTTGCCGCCCTCATGGGATATTGCCAGCGCGTGACCCGGAATGCAGCGCAACAGCAATGTGGCGCCCTCGGCGCTGCGTTCGCCGCGCGGCCAGGTCAGCTTGTCGGGAATGGCGACAGTGTCATAGGGCTTGGGTGCCATCACGCTCCAATGGGCAATCAGGTCCCGGCTGGCAAAGCCGCGCTTTTTCAACACCGGATCGAGCGCGCCACTGAGCGCATCAGCGACGCTGAGCGAGCGATTGCGGCGTTTCGGTTCGGGCAGGTCTTTGGCCATAGCAAGCAAGTAGCCCCAGCATGCCTATCCCACAAGAGGGGAGCGTGATCGTGGCCCTTGTGGGAAGGGCAGCGGTGATTGTATCCGAGGGACTATGTATCTCGCCAATCCCGCCCCCATCGACGCGACTGCCGTATTGGCCTGGTATGATCGGCATGCGCGCGATCTGCCGTGGCGGGTTTCCCCTGCGGATCGCGCAGCCGGCGTGCGGCCCGATCCCTATCGGGTCTGGCTCAGCGAAGTGATGCTGCAGCAGACGACGGTTGCGGCCGTCAAAAAGTTCTTCCTGCGCTTCACCAGCTTGTGGCCGACCGTGTTCGACCTGGCCGCCGCGCCACTCGATAGCGTGCTCAAGGAATGGGCTGGGCTCGGCTACTACGCCCGCGCGCGCAACCTCCATGCCTGCGCCGAGGCGGTGGTGCGCGACCATGGTGGCGTTTTTCCGCAGACGTCGGCGGGCCTGCAAACCCTGCCGGGCGTCGGCGCCTATACCAGTGCTGCCATTGCCGCGATCTGTTTTGACGAAAAAATTGCCGTGCTCGATGGCAATCTCGACCGGGTCTTGGCGCGCTATTATGCGCTGCCGGTTCCCGTGCGAGAGGCAAAGGACGAGCTGCGCGCTGCCTTGCAGGCCTCGGTGCCCCAACGTGCCGGCGATTTTGCGCAGGCCATGATGGATCTCGGTGCCACGATTTGCGCGCCGCGCACCGCTCTCTGCATGCTGTGCCCCATCCAGCGCGGTTGCATCGCCACCGAGGCAGGCGATCCGACAGTGTATCCGATCAAGCCAACCAAGGCCGAGCGCCCCGTGCGCAAGGGCCACGCCTATGTAATGCTCGACGCGTCTGGCGACGTCTATCTGCAGTCGCGCCCCGACAAAGGCCTGCTCGCCAAAATGACCGAAGTGCCGGGGTCCGACTGGGCGGCCGATCTCCCTGATGCAAACTATCCGGCCCAAGGCGACTGGCGCCATCGCGGGCAAGTGGTCCACATCTTCACCCATTTCCGACTGGAACTGGAAATCTGGTCGGCAACCGTCCCCGCCGAAACCCTCGACGGTGGCTGGTGGACCGAACCAGCAGCCCTGAAATCCGAAGCCCTGCCAACACTGTTCCGCAAGGTGCTGGCAACGGCGGGGTTGGAATAGAAGGGCTGCCATGACCGAGTTTTCGTCCTACATTTCTTCCTAACGCAGGACCGAAGATCGAGGCGAGCAATTGTCGACACCACGGAATGAGCGCTTTTCTCGGATATGGCTCGCGGCCAACACGGGAAATGCTCCCAAAGTGCGCCGTCGATCCGGGAACAGGCCACACCAATTGTTGCTGGATCTCAGTCACACCAAACCCGAAAGGGCTGTGGAGCTGGTTCTGGTGATTGCTGAACGAACGGATGACCAGAGCGCGCTCAGCTACTTGGGGGGCGGGCCTTTGGTCAATGTTCTGTGGAGCGATGCGGCGTCTATAGCGCTAAAACAGATACATGCTGCGCCCAAGACCTTTGGTAAAACCTCGGTCGTGCGAGAGGCTCTGTCCTACGCGCATACACCTGAGATTGATCGAGGGCTTCGCGCAGCGCTCGATCCTTCGGATCGACCGGTATTTGGACACAAACAAAAAGGCCGCTGAGCGCTTCCTCCGTTTCATTGTCGACGAAGTTATCCAGCATCATAGAGCTGCCGCAGGCGCGGCAATCTGAACAGTATAGAAGGGGGTGGGAAGCCGACGGTCAGTTTTTGGACGGCTGCTCTGGGAAACTATCATTCGCTGGGCGAACAAGCTTCGATGGCAACCGTCCCCACTTATGTCGTTTTATTCCCTCTCCGGATTACAGCGGCCTGACACTTGTCCCACTGGGCCTCACGGCAATCCAAATGGTGTGACGGTCGCCCTTGCCGTTGCTGCGGGCGCGAACGGTCACTTCCTCGATCGCCATTCCGGTTTGCCTCAAGCGCTTGGTAAATCTGGCATCGGAGTAAGAGGACCAAACGGCCAGGTGGCCGCCCGTCGTCAGTGCCGACCTGGCGGCAGCAAGGCCAGCGGCATTGTACAGCCGGTCATTGGCGGGACGAAACAGTCCGTCGGGACTATTGTCTACATCAAGCAGGATAGCATCGAATAGCTTGCCGCCGCCGATGGCGGTAGCGACGTCACCCTGGTGAATGCGAACACGAGGATCGTCGAGGCTGGTGCCATGCAAAACGGCAAGCGGACCACGCGCCCAGGCGACCACCTCGGGAACCAACTCGGCCACCACGATTTCGCTGTCGGCGGCAAAGCACTGAAGGGCAGCACGCAAGGTAAACCCCATGCCAAGGCCGCCGATTAGAATTCGGGCTTTTGGGCGAGCGCCTACCCGGGAGGCCGACAGCGCGGCCAATTGCTCTTCTGAATGGTTCTGCCGGTTGTTCATCAGGGTGACAACGCCGGACATAATGGAGAATTCGCTGCCGCGTTGCATCAGTGTCATGACGCCACCACCCGGCATGGTGGTTTCACCGAGTTTTACCCATGGTAGCATCAATATCTCCAGTCTGGTCCAGCGAATCGCCACTGCTGCACCGCGCTATGCTCTAGCGTAGGTCATAGGACACTCCCCACAAACGTCGGCTTTTGGCTCCGGCTGTTGCTGAGTTCAACGGCCGGAATGGGGTCGACTGCCGACCGGCAACATCGGGGTGGTTTGCTGCCTGACGGCTTCTGGCCGGCGAAGCTGTGGTAGCGGCCGTTTAGGTAGCCGCCGCACTTCGACGGCAACGCACCTCACTTCCGACTAATAGCCCCCGTAATCGTCGCCGGGGAGTTCCCATTCGTCGGGAAAATCCTGGGCGTCTATTTCTTCCATTTTCCAGCTCCGAAGCGCTGCCATGTGGCGCACGAAGGCATCCGATGGCTTCTTAGGCTTGCTGCGTCGAACATTCTTGAGACGCCGCTCCTTATCGTAAAACGACACGTTCCGCCGTCGGAGTTCGGCAAAATAGAGGTGGTTTTGAACGAAGCCAGCAGTGGGAGGCGTCAACCAGCCTTTCAGGTCCGCTTCGTAGGCTACGAGCCACAGATTGGACTCAAGCCCTTTTGTCGTCATCGCTTGGGTCCACAGCGACACATCAATCGCCCCGTCAATGAGGCCCATCTGGCGCAGGTCGAGCAAGACCAAAGCGCAAGCCGAGCTCTCCAATTTCGTCACTGGCTGCACCCAATCCGCTGGAAGGGTGATCCTCAGCATCTTAGCTAGGAACAAGGCCCACGAGATTTCGTAGTGAGCGGCCGATGGCCCACACTTCGCGATGGTATCTTTAATGAATTTTGCAATCCGGTCCTTTTTAACCGGAAAGCCCTTTGCATTGTATAGTGCCAAAAGGTGCACCACCATCGGTACGGTGGTCGCGTTCGCCCGAGCCGCTTTCAATAAGTAAGTCTCGAACTGAGGCCAGTTCACCCTTAGAATATCGACGCTTCGGAGAAGGTTGACGGCGAAGCGAAGGACATTCGACCGTTTATATTCGGCGGCGAAGTGGAAAGCTTGAGCGAAATAGTGGTCGATGGTCTTGGATTGCTCGGAAAACTCAGAGGAAATGGGGCTCTGGCGTAGTGCGGTCGGCCAAACAGCCTGTATCTCGGTGGCCGAGTTCACTACCTTTGTCTTCTCAGGATGTATCTCCAACTCGTAATCACGGGCAGCCGCTGCGAGCACGGCTATCGCCTCTTCGGCCTGCCCAGCATTGTCGAAGCCGATGTACCAATCGTCCACGTTCCGAACGATACTTTCGGCCGCTAAGTTCAACTCCGCTTGCACTCTGGCATCAATGGACACTGCTACAATTTCCGCGATTATGCGGGATGTGTCGGGCCCGACGGGAATGCCGATAGTCTGGTTGTCCTGCCCCTTGCGAACAGCCTTATCCAAACGAGCTCCCAGTGAGGGGTCATAAACAGCGGCGTTGTTCAAGTTAGTCTTGGCCCATGCCTTGGTATGCAATCCCCACGGAATGGCATGAGTATAGAGTGTGCCGTAAAATCGAGAAATATCCGCGACGAGCGCATGATTGTGGATCGCCGAGATTTCAGAGTGCCTCAAGGAGACAAGTCGGAAGTCTGGCGTCGAGACGGCCCTATCTCGGTCGAATTTAATCTCAACCTCTTCGACGCCAAAAGTACACGAAGTAAGGTGCTTATGAATTTGTTGCCAATCATCGGCAATGAGCTTCGCCACATGGTACTGCGCGATCGGATTGACGATCGCTAATTCCCGTCGCCAATCAGTTACCTTTGGGATGCTAAATCGCTCCGGATTTGTCCTCGGATACTGCGGATAATTTGGGAGTGCTGCCCATGCATCACCAATGGCACGGCGGTACTTTGCGAAATCTGCAGTCGTGAATGCCGGCGGCAACTCTTCTGGGAAGTACCCGGCCGCCAATAGCGCTTTCAGTCTTTCGCTTTTGGACATTACTTCCCCCATCAGCTTGGTCCGAAGGAAGGAATTACATAGCGGGGATTTGCTATCAACGACTTATCGTAATGACGTTATGGCGGGTCGCAGGCGATGTGTGCCAATCGCCGCATGGGAATCCGCTGATAGGAGTGAACTGCGAGAGGCCGCGTTCGTCGATGTGAATCCAAACCCGGACAGTCTCGCTCCGGCCCAGCTTAAGCCGGTGCTGAATGAACGGCAGGTTTCGGGTGCTCCGCATCTTATCGTCAAGGACTGACTTGGGGTCGAAAACAGACAGCCTGTAGGTCATTCATTCACCGCGCCGAGGTGCCCTCCCACCGGCTCTCACCCTCGGGTCGGCTTGAGGGTGACCAATGCGGTTCGGACAGCTCGGCTCCCCAGAATTCAAAATAGTTATCCCCGGCCGCAAGACCTTGCCCATACTTGCGCTCATCCCCGCCAATCACGCGGTGCTGACGAGGCATTGGGCGGGGGGACTGGAAGCTGGGGTCGCCCGGCACCGGCGTGGATGCTGACCACCGGCCCGCCGGGGCGTCTGCAGCAGGGCCAATCGACTGGTCTCGACTGCAAGCCGCTTCGGAACCCCACAGGGGAAGCCGCTCGATGCGTGCGCTGGAAAAGCCAGATCGTGTGAAGCGGCTTTTGCCTCTTCAATAAACCAATCTGGGGGCGTCAAGCCCTCGGGGGCGAAAGCCGCTTCACACCGTGTCACCGCAAGCCATCTGGCCGGGCGGCGCTTTTGCACGTCCGTGCCCCCAAAACAAAAAGGCCGCCGGGGATGAACCGGCGGCCAGTTAAAGAGCCTGAGACATGATTGGAGGTCAGGATCAGGCAGAAAGCAAATCAAGTTTTTGGCGGATACCCGCCCGTAAATCATCAATTGGGGCCACTTTGCCCGCTTGCTCGTGGTGCCAGAAAGTCCACCCGTTGCATGACTCGAACCCCTGAACCAGTGCGCCGACCTTGTGGATCGAACCCTGGTGGTTGCCCGAGACGAGTGAGCCGTCTGCACGAACCATGGCGAAGTAACGTTTCGTTAAGTCGAAGAGTTGCGCGCCTGGTTCAATTAATCCTTGCTCGATCAGCGAACCGAACGGAATGCGGGTTTCCTGACGTTTCGGCTTGACCGACTGCAACGCCTCGAACACGCCGGGGCGGATCGTGGCGATGCGCTGACGGGCAGCGTCGATATAGCTCTGCTCGCGCTCGATGCCGATAAAGTGGCGGCCCAGCTTGCGCGCGACGGCGCCCGTGGTCCCTGTGCCAAAGAATGGGTCCAGCACGATATCGCCGGGCTTGGTCGTGGCGTTCAGAATGCGGAACAGCAGGGCTTCCGGTTTCTGGGTCGGGTGGACCTTGCCATCGTCCTCATCCTTGAGCCGCTCGGCGCCGGTGCAGATGGGGAACAGCCAATCGCTGCGCATCTGCGTGTCGTCATTGGCCAGCTTCATGGCTTCATAGTTGAAGGTGACGCGGCTTTTCTGGCTCTTTGCAGCCCAGATCAGCGTTTCATGCGCATTGGTGAACCGCGTGCCGCGGAAGTTCGGCATCGGGTTGGCCTTGCGCCAGATCACGTCGTTGAGCATCCAGAAATCGAGATCCTGGAGCGCCGTGCCGACGCGGAAAATATTGTGATAGCTGCCAATGACCCACAGTGCGCCATCGGGCTTGAGCAGGCGGCGAGCCGCCTTCAGCCAGGCACGGGTGAACTGGTCATAGTGGGCAAAGCTGTCGAACTTGTCCCAATCGTCATCCACCGCATCCACCTTGGATTGATCGGGGCGGGTGAGGCCCTGGTCAAGCTGCAGGTTATAGGGTGGGTCAGCAAAAATGAGATCAACCGAGCCGGCCGGCAAGGAATTCATGTGGTCGATGCAATCGCCCACAAGAATGGTATCGATCGGGAGACGCTGTGCCTCCTCCGCAGCGGCTACAGGAGCCGTACGCGCGGTACGCAACATACACTTAACCCTAACGCATTACTAACCAGCCCGTTATAGCGCGTCAGAGTTAATGGAGCGTTCGCAAGGGGTTAGCGGGAGGTTAAGAGCTGTCTCAACTTGGCCCCGGCCAACGAGATTACCCGACGACCGTCAACCGGACCCGCGCGGCGGCAACCGGGGCGAAGGCCTCGCGGTGGTGGCGGCAAGGGCCGTGCTCGGTCAGCGCCCGCAAATGCTGGGGCGTGCCATAGCCCTTGTGCCCGGCAAAGCCGAAATGCGGTGCGTCACAATCCATAATGGCACACATGCGGTCACGGGTGACCTTGGCGACAATGGACGCCGCCGCAATCGACACGCTCCGCCCGTCGCCACCGATCAGCGCGAGGCCCTCGCAGGGCAGGCCCATTGGCACGTCACGGCCATCAACCAAGACGCGATCGGGCAGCAGCGACAGGCCGCGCACCGCCTGGGTCATTGCCCATAGGGTGGCGCCACGAATGTTATGGCTGAGAATGATCGAGGGTGGGGCGACGACGACCGACACGCTGGCGCAAGCGACGATCTGCTCGAACAGCGCTTCGCGCTGATCTTCGTTGAGCTTTTTGGAGTCGTTGAGCCCTTGGGGGATGTGCGCTGGGTTCAGCACGACCGCCGAAACCACTACGGGGCCTGCCAGCGGACCGCGACCAGCCTCGTCCACACCTGCAACAAGGCGGGCCCCCCGTGCCTGCAATGCAAGCTCGTGGCTATAATCGGGAGCTGTCTGAACGGTCGAATCGAATAACATCGCGCCAGCATCCGCCTCGGCGCCGTCAAGTCAACGCGCGTTAGAGGCGATCCAGCATGGTTTGCCGGTCTGGCACGAAAAGGTGATGGCCACGTCGGTTGGTCTCATACACAAAGTCATGCAGCGACTTGCTCGCGGTGACTTCGGCTGAGATGTCGCCCACGATCACCAACCGGCAGTCGTAGTTCTGCAATTTTTGGAAGAAGCCTCCCGCCAGCCCGCTGCGCAGCTCGAAGAACTGTGGATCAAGCCGATCAACAGGAATGACCACCACACTTGCATCGACAGCGAAGGCCTCGCTCAGCACATCTGACGCGTCGCGTTCGGTCCCGAGGCGCGGCCCTTGGCTGTCGAACTCGATCAGCGTGAGGCCATTGTACTGCGTCGTCTTCACCATAAGCTCCAGTTCTGCGCGCTGCCCTGCAATCTTCGCATTGCCTTGCTATATTATGGCAATGAGGGGGGCATTAGTCGTGAGTTATGCGTCGATGATCAATGCCAGTTTGCGGGCTTTCGCTTTGTTGCTGGTCTCAATTGCCCCGGTTGCGGCGGCGCCGTTTCATCATCCCTTGGGAGAGTGGCGTGAGTATAACCGCGATTGGCTGGCAGTATGCCCCGACGTGATAGACGAAGACGCGACACATTTTTACGGGTTCTCCTGCTTTGCGAGTACGGGAGGGGCCCAGCTCAACGCCACCAGACTACCGGCCTATAAGCTGACCGTTTTGCACAATCGCCTGTCGGGTGATCTCGATATTGCGGTGACGGTAGCCGCCGACGGGGTGACGACAGATACCAGTCGACCGCTGGTGTTGGCGTTTGGCGGTGAAGCGCCAACCTTGCTGGATTTTACCAGCGATCTCGAAACCCGCTACGACACTGCCAACCAGTTTTTCGTTGTGGACGAGGCCAAGCGCATGGCGTTGCTCGACAAAATGGTGGAGCGGAACGCGCTTGTCATGACTGTGCCACTAACGGGTGGCACGGCAAGCATGGTCGAAGTGCTCCTTTCGCTGCGGGGACTGGCCGCGTCCCTCGATTTTATGGCCACCTATGCCCGCAAGGTCGCGCAATACTGATAGGTGTGGCCGCACTCTCTTTCTTTCTGTTCGGATACGACGATGATTCCCACGCCTGGCGCCGCACTGCTGTTTGATATCGATGGCACGCTGGCCGATACCGATCCGATCCACCTCGAAGCATTTAACCGCACGTTCGAGCCCTACGGGTTTCACTTCGACAAGGCGCGCTTTGCCATTGAACTGCAGGGCATGGCCAACGAGGCGATTGCTCGTAAGTTCGTGCCACATCTGTCGCCGGACGAGCAGATGGCCGTGATGCTGGAGAAGGAGGCGATCTTTCGCGACCTCGCTGCCACCGAGATCCATGCCGTGCCGGGTCTGTTCGATCTGATGGATATGGCTGATGCGGCTGGATTGCCCATGGCGGCCGTGACCAATGCGCCACGCCTCAATGCCGATTTGATTCTCAATGGCCTGGGGATCGCGCATCGGTTCAAAGCACTGGTGATTGGCGAGGAATTGGCGCACGGCAAGCCGCACCCACTGCCTTACCTTGAAGGTCTCCGCCAGCTCGGCGCCAATCCTGCGTTCACCGTTGCCTTCGAAGACTCTCGCACCGGCATCACGTCAGCCACTGGGGCAGGGTTGCAGACTGTGGGCATCCGCACGAGCCTTGCCCATGATGAGATGATCGCCGCCGGAGCCTCGATCACGGCATCACGCTATGACGATCCGGTCCTGCTCGAATTCATCGCGGCCCGTACAGGCGCGCTTGTCGCGAGCTAGAACAGGCTCATCTGGCGGTCTTCCAACTTCGGCGCGACAAACAGATCGTTGCGCAGAGGCGGGAGCTTGGCATCCAGACCATAGCGCTCGCGCCCCTTGTCAAAGCGCTGGCGCAACAGCGTGGCATATGGACCCTCGCCAGTGAAACGCGTGCCAAAGCGTGGGTCATTGTCGCGACCGCCTCGCGTATCGCGGACCAGCGACAGCACATGACGCACGCGGTCTGGGAAATGGCGCAGCAGCCATTCACGGAAAACGTCGCGCACTTCGCCGGGCAGCCGCAGCAATATCATCGAGGCGCTGCGTGCGCCCTGGGCCGCAGCGGCATCCAGAATACGCTCCAGCTCCATATCGTTGATCGCCGGGATCATCGGCGAGGCGAACACCGCAACGGGCACACCTGCCTCGCTCAACGCCCGGATCGCCTCGAGGCGACGGGCGGGCGAGGAGGCGCGGGGCTCCATCTTGCGGCTCAGCTTGTGGTCCATCGAGGTCATCGAGATGGCGACCTTGACCAGCCCCAGCGTAGCAAGCTCGGTCAGCAGATCTAGATCGCGCAGGATCAGGGCTGATTTGGTGGTGATCATCACCGGATGCTTGGTTTCCAGCATCACCTCAAGAATGCCACGCGTCAGCTTATGCTTGCGCTCGGCAGGCTGGTAGGGATCGGTATTGGTGCCCATGGCGATGGGCTTGGGCTTGTAATTGCGCGCGCCAAATTCGGCTCGCAGCGCCTCGACGGCATTGGCCTTCACATAAATATCGCGCTCAAACTCGATTCCGGCCGAGTGGCCCAGGAAGGCGTGGGTGGGCCGCGCGAAGCAATAGGAGCACCCGTGCTCGCAGCCACGATAGGCGTTGATCGAGCGCTCAAAGCCAATGTCGGGGCTGTCATTGGTGGTGATGATGGTTTTGGCGCGCTCGGTGTGCTCGACGGTTTCGAACAGGCCGAGCGGTTCGACATTGTCCCAGCCGTCATCGAAGCTCTCGCGGGTCTGCCTTTCAAAGCGGCCGCTATTGTTGGACTGAGCGCCACGGCCACGAATGCGGTCTGGGTTCAGCAGTTCGCGACGTGCCAGATCGGCATCGCGGCTGCGACTGAGCTGTTCCAATGCTTCGAAAGATGGAGCCTGATAGAGGGCCATGGGCTGTCTCCTGCCGGACGCGCAACAGTCGAATCGTGACTGAGGAACGTGTCCCAGGATGTAACAGCTCCATGAGAACAAAACAAGAACTGTAACTTTGTGGCCTTTCTGATATGGGATACCACCTTCGGATAAGGAAGGGCGGAATCACGCATTTTGCAGGGCAGGGCTGCAAATGAACGACTGGACGGCTTAAAATGAGACGGCTAAACCATCGTTCCTTGGCGATGGTGGGCGTAACAGTCCCGTCGTCCAGCACAGATATTGAATGTTGATCTTTACTGGCTGCCGCCTTTCGTAAAGCCACAACTTAACTATCAGATCACTGACAGAGCCTGTCGCAGATTAAATTGAAGATGGCGTCGAACTACGACGACGCCATTCGTCGCCGTGCCGACAGCGCAAATGAATCCGGGGAATGACTATGAGTACCGACGCAACAACTTTTGACGCCGCGACGGCGAGTGAGCCGAGTAGCGCAGACAATGCGGCCCGCAGCAAGCTGGTTATCGCCCTGCTGCTGGTGTCGACCTTTGTCGTCTTTTTGAACGAGACGATCATGAGCGTGGCCATCCCCCACCTCATGCACGATCTTGGTGTAGCGGCGAGCGCCGCTCAGTGGCTGACGACGGCATTCCTTTTGACCATGGCCATCGTCATTCCGGTGACCGGCTTTCTGTTGCAGCGCATGAATACCCGCCCGATCTTCGTGCTGGCCATGTCCACCTTCACTATCGGAACCCTGATCTGCGCCGTCTCACCAGGTCTTGAGCTGCTCATCACCGGTCGTGTGGTGCAGGCTATCGGCACGGCGATTATGATGCCGCTGCTGATGACCACGCTGATGACGTTGGTGCCGCCCGAAAGCCGCGGCAAGACCATGGGCAACGTGTCCATCGTCATGTCAGTGGCGCCGGCAATCGGCCCAACGGTTGGTGGCTTCATTCTCGCTCATTTCGAATGGCGCTGGATGTTCATCCTTGTCCTGCCAATCGCCATCGGCGCGCTGATCCTGGGCTTCAAGAAGATCCAGAACGTATCGACCCCGCGCTATGCACCGCTCGACGTACTCTCGGTGATCCTGTCGGCATTTGCCTTCGGCGGTCTGGTCTATGGCTTGTCGAGCCTTGGCGAAGGGGCACATGAAGGCGCAATGTTCCCGATCTGGCTGCCACTGGTCATCGGTGTCGTCGCCATGGCGGCGTTCGTCTGGCGTCAGCTGGCCCTGCAGAGCGACAATCGCGCTCTGCTTGACCTGCGTACCTTCCAGTCGCGCAACTACAGCGTGTCGGTCATCACCATGGCGATCGCCATGATGGCGCTTTTCGGCACGGTCATCTTGCTGCCGATCTACACCCAGAACGTGCTTGGCCTCGACACGCTGCAGACCGGTCTGCTGATGCTTCCCGGTGGCCTGATCATGGGCGTGCTTGGTCCGGTTGTTGGTCGTCTCTACGACAAGGTTGGTCCGACCGTTCTGCTGGTTCCCGGCACTGTGGTAGTTTCGGCCGTGATGTGGGCGCTGACCCTTGTGGATCAGAACACGTCTGTGTGGGCAGTCCTGGCTGGCCACATGGCCATCAGTATTGGCCTCGCGTTCACCTTCACCCCGCTTTTCACTGCTTCGCTGAGCTCGGTACGCAAGGATCTCTATTCGCACGCCAGTGCCATTCTGGGCTCGATTCAGCAGGTTGCCGGTGCAGCCGGTGTGGCTCTGTTCGTCGCATTGATGACCATTCAGACGACGAGCCTTGTGACCTCCGGTACCGATCAGGTGACCGCGCTGGCAGGTGGCATCCGTCTCGCCTTCCTCGTTGGAGCCGTGATCTCGCTGTTCGCCGTGCTGGCCGCCTTCATGGTGCGCAAGCCTGACAACGATGATTCCGAGCCGCATTACGGCCACTAAAACTGCAAACGGCGCCCATTGGGCGCCGTTTGTTTTTGGTACAGTCAGATTGGATGGACGTGCTCAGCGCTCATCGAGACGCGGCATCAGCTCGACGAAATTGCAGGGCTTGTGGCGGTAGTCGAGCTGGTGGGTCAGAATTCCTTCCCACGCGTCCCGACATGCGCCGCGCGAGCCGGGCAGGCAGAAGACGAATGTCGTGCCGATCAGGCCGCCTGTCGCGCGCGACTGGATCGAACTGGTGCCCACGGTGGTCGCCGAGTACTGGTGGAACAGCACCGAGAACCCATCCATCCGCTTGTCGAACAAGGGCTCCACGGCCTCTGGCGTGACGTCGCGGCCCGAAAAGCCCGTGCCGCCCGTGGTGAGGATCACGTCGACCCTCGGGTCGGCGACAAAGCCCTGCACCGCATGGCGGATCAACTGGATATCGTCGCGGATGACGACGCGCTCGGCACAGCTGTGGCCATCTGCCTCCAGCAGCGATTTGAGCAGTGCGCCGCCGGTGTCGGTTTCCAGCGTGCGCGTGTCAGAGACGGCAATGACGGCGATGGACAGGCGCTTAAACGCGCGGTCCTCAAATCTTTCCGTCTTGAACATTGCCGGTCTCTCCATTGCTCGACGCCAATTCCTCGGGCACCGGCTCTTCATCCACCGGCATTTCGTACTCTTCACTATCAGTCCGTGGGTCGAGCACAATAGTTTCCGGGGTCACCTGCTTGTCATTGCCCATTGGCTGGAATGGCGCACGGTCGGCCGCATCAACGCTCTTGCGCACGCGCATCCGCAGATAGGCGGCGATGGCGAGAAGGGCATGGAACAGGGCGGTGATGACAAACAGGCCCACCGGCGACCACGCGCCCATGATCATCGAGGCGATGGCAGGGCCAATGGCCAGGCCAATGCCCAGGATAAGCAGCATACCGCCAGCAATCTTGGCGAAATCTCCATCCTTGGCGAAGTCGTTGGCATGGGCGACGGCCACCGCATAGATCGGGTTGGCGGCAAAGCCGTAGGCGGCAAAGAGGACATACATCACCCAGCCCGCCTCCGGATTGATCAGGAGGATCAGCAGACCGACGAGCGATGCGAAGCCTGAAAGGCCAATCAGAACGAGGCGGCGGTCGATGCGATCGGACAGGCGGCCAAAGGGGATTTGCGCCACCGCGCCAAGAATAGCGGCAACGGCGAAGAGCAGGGCGATGCCGCTGGCATCGAGCCCACGCTCATAGCCGTATACCGGCGCCAGCGTACCAAAGGCGCCGTTGGCCATGCCCACCGAAAAGGCGGCAATCGCCGCGACGGGCGAGGTGCGATAGAGCAGGCCCACGTCGATCTTGGCCGAGGCCAGCGGGCGGGGCTGGGGGCTCGAGGTCAGGGCAGTGGGCAGCACGGCGCAGATAAAGCTAATGGCACCAAGGACGAACGGCACATAACCCGCAGTGCCGGTGATCGACATGGCGATCTGGCCTAGGGTCGAAGCGGCCATGTTGATGGTCACATAGACCGAAAAGATCGTGCCGCGGCTTTTGTTCTCCGCAACTTCATTGAGCCAGCTCTCGACGATCATCGCGGCGCCGGCAAAGCAGAAGCCGGACAGCGCACGCAGCAGTATCCAGCTGATATCGTTGATCAAAAGCAGGTTGAGCAGGATGGTGATCGTGCCAATCGCCGCCATAACCGAAAACGCGCGGATATGGCCAACCTTGCGCACCACCAGCGGTACGGTGATCGAACCAGCAACGAAGCCGACTGACCAGCCGGTACCAATCAGGCCCAGCGAAAGTAGCGAAAAGCCTTCCTCCGCGCCACGAACCGACAGCAAGAGACCCTGCAGGCCACCACCGAACATAAGGAGAGCGGAGCCCAGAAACAGGGCATAGATCTTGATAACGGAGGCCATGACGCTTTCGGCTGCTTTGGTTTTGAAAAACGTTGCAAATCACGTGAAGGTGACAATAACGCGGCGACCTTGACAACCCATGACAGACAACACGGTTGCCTGTTTTTTCATCATGGCGGTGAGGAGGGGAATGAGGACGACGCTAATCTTGTCGTTTGCGCCTAGTTCGCCCTCGCGCAGTCGCTTCCCTCGGACTTGATCCGAGGGTCTCTTGCCATGCGTGCCGTGCTGCGAGTGGCCCGCGGATCAAGTCCGAGGGCAGCGACGGTGATTTGGGGTGGACCTTGCATCAGCTCGGTGTCATTCCCGCGAAGGCGGGGTCGACGTTGGCCGGGCCCTAACCCAGACCCAGCTCTTCGAGCTTCATCTTCAAACTCAGCAAATCCATCCAGGCCTGCTGCTTGGCGGGTGGATTGCGCAGCAGGTAGGCGGGATGCAGCGTCGGGAGCGCCTCTACTGAGTACTTGCCAATTGTCACGGTCTGCCATTTGCCGCGCATCTTGATGATACCATTGGTGGTATCGAATACGGTCTGCATGGCGGGGCCACCCAGCGTCAGGACGATCTTGGGCGCAACCAGTTCAACCTGGCGGTGGAGGAAGGGCAGGCAGAGGGCCAGTTCTTCTGGCGAGGGCGTGCGATTGCCTGGGGGACGCCATGGCACGGTGTTGGCGATATAGACCTTGGTACGATCCAACCCAATCGCCGCGAGCATGCGATCGAGCAATTCACCTGATTTTCCGACAAACGGTTTGCCCTGACGATCCTCTTCAGCGCCAGGGGCTTCGCCGATCAGCATGATGTCTGCCTCAGGATTGCCATCGGCGAACACCAGCTGGGTCGCGCGCAGCTTGAGGCCGCAGCCGTTGTAGGCAGCCAGAGTTGCCTGTAGCTCGTCCAGCGTCTGGGCGGATGCAGCAAGGTTTCTGGCCTCGGTGGGATCGCCGCCAATGGGCAAGACGTCGGCGGTTCGTTCTGGTGGCCGCTCGGTTTGCGGCATGGCAATCGGCGCGGTGCGCACGGGGGCGCGCTGCGCGAACCGGTCTATCGGTTCCTCGCCAACAGCGATGTCGACCCCGGCCGCTCGATACCATTCGAGCACCGAGACCATTTCGTCGCGATTTAGCGGTCGATCTTCAGACATGTTCTCTGTTATGTCACAGCGCGTTTGGCGCGGCCACCCGCGCATCTGCACGTTCAAGGGCATCCTATATGGCAGAGGCCGGTAACCGCGAAAGCCTTTCGACCGATATCGTCATTGTTGGCGCCGGTCCGTCTGGGCTTGCCGCTGCAATTCGCCTCAAGCAGCGCCATCCCGAGCTGTCGGTGACAGTGGTGGAAAAAGCCGCAGAAGTCGGCGGGCATATTCTGTCGGGCGCGGTGATGGACCCTATTGGGCTCGATGCGCTGATCCCGGACTGGCGCCTCAAGGGTGCGCCGGTTGGCCCGGACGTCACGACCGACACCTATCATTTCCTCACGGCGCAGCACGACTTCGCCTTTCCACACGCGCTGATTCCGCCGCAGATGAAAACGCCCAACGGCGTCATCGTCAGCCTCGGGAACCTGGTGCGCTGGCTCGGCGAGCAGGCGGCTGAGCTGGGCGTTGATATTTTTCCGATGACAGCTGCTGTCGATGTACTCGGCTCAGACAAGGGCCCAGTGCGCGGCATCATTACCGGCGACCTCGGTCGTGATCACGCGGGTAATCCAAAGCCCGGCTTTGCCGAAGGCATTGCGCTGGAAGCCAAATATACGCTGATCGCCGAAGGCGCGCGGGGCTCGCTGGCCAAAAAGGTCATCGCCAACCATCGCCTGGAGCGCGAGCCGCAGAAATATGGCCTGGGCATCAAGGAAGTCTGGGAAATCCCGGCTGATCGGCACCAGCCCGGCAAGGTCGACCACTACCTCGGCTTCCCGCTCGATAATGGCACCGCTGGCGGTGGTTTTGTTTACCACGCCGAGGATCGCAAGCTCTATGTTGGGCTCGTGACCTATCTCGATTACAAAGATCCGACGCTTTCGCCATTCGACGAATTCCAGCGCTTCAAAACGCATAAGGCCGTTGCGCCACTGCTTGAAGGCGCCACGCGCATCAGCTACGGCGCGCGCACGGTGACGGCCGGTGGCTGGCAATCGATTCCCACGCTGGCGTTTGCTGGCGGTGGTTTGATCGGCTGCGCAGCAGGCTTCATGAATGCCCCACGGCTGAAGGCGATCCACAATGCCATCCTTTCCGGTATTGGCGCAGCTGATGCCGTTGCCGATGCCATCGCGAAGGGCCGTCAGCACGATATCATCAAAGACCTCGGCCACCGCGTGTTGGCCACTGGCATTGGTCGGGAACTGCAGGGCGTCAGCAACGTCAAGCCACTGTGGTCGCGACTGGGCACTGTGGTGGGTGCAATGGCGGGCGGTGCGGACCTTTGGTGGCGGGCGATTTTCAAGACGTCGCTGCTCGGTCCGCTGCACCACAAGCATCAGGACTATGTCGGCCTGCGCCACAAGGGGCAGCGGCCAGCGCGCAGCTATGCCAAGCCTGACGGTAAGTTGACCTTTGATCGGACCTCGTCGGTCTATCTCGCCAATCTGGCGCATGATGAAGACCAGCCGGTTCATCTCAAACTGGCTGATCCCGCTGTGCCCGTGCGCGATAACCTGCCGCTTTATGGTGAGCCCGCGCCGCTCTATTGCCCGGCTGGTGTTTATGAAGTGGCCGAAGAGGGCGGGGCGCCTGGATTCCGCATTCACGCGGCCAATTGCGTGCACTGCAAGACCTGCGACATTAAGGACCCGGCCCAGAACATCACATGGGTTCCGCCCGAGGGTGGTAGCGGCCCGAATTACAGCGGGATGTAACCAATTATGCGCATGATCACGCTATCGTGGCGCGACCTTGCGGCGCAGTCCCAAAACGGACAATCTTCGCCCTCAGAACGGGCCCGGTAGGGCCAAGGGAGTTATCAGCCTCGTGACATTGTTTCTGAACCGCTTCGCGCGTCCGGCCCTGGTGGCTCTCCTGTTGTCGACGACCGCCGCGAACGCCGCACAAACGGCCCAGTCGGCGGACTCGCCGCGCCAAATGCAAAACGGTCTCGACATGCTGTCGCTGGCCCGCATCAGCGTCACGGGTGCCTATATGGCTGGCCAGCAGGCGCTGCAGGATCTGCGCACCGAGGAAGCTGCGCGCTACTTCAATCGCGCTGCACAGGGCGATTGGAGCAATCCCATCATGGTCGAGCGCGCGTTCATCGCGTTTGCCGCCGATGGGCAGATCGGTCAGGCTGCGGCCACGGCCAAGCATTTGCTCGATATCGACCCACAGAATCAGCTGGCCGAACTCGTCGTTGCGACTGAGGCGCTGAAAGAGCGCCGCTATGGCGCAGCCGACAAACTGCTCGGCACCATCGGACAGGACAGCTTTACTGGGATCACCGCCAGTATTCTGCGGGCCTGGGCACTGGTTGGCGCAAACCGCAAGCCCGAAGCAGATGCGCTGCTCGACAAGCTCGGCAATACCGGCCTCGAAGATTTCCTCGTTTTCCATCGTGCGCTGATGGCCGAGACCGCTGGTGACACGCAGCTGGCGATCCGTCTTGCCCGTCAGGCGTTTGAAGCCGAGCCCTATGTGGCGCGGATCGTTGAGGTCTATGCGCGCATCCTTGCCAATGCCGGCCGGTTTGAAGACGCCAAGGCGGTTATCGCAGAGTTCGAGGCGCAGGGGCTGACCCATCCGGTTGTCACTATCGTCAAACACCAGATCGAAGCTGGTCAGCGCCCCGGCATCTTCGCCGCCAATGTACAGATCGGCGCGGCCGAAATGTTCCACGGCATCGGTGTTGCGCTGTCGCGCGATGGCAGCCTGGATCTTGCCTTGGTGTTCCTACGCATGGGGCTCTATCTCGACCCCAATGCCGATGTGATTGCGCTGGCCATTGGTCAGTTGCTCGACAATTCCAACCAGCACACCGCCGCAAACTCGATTTACGAGGCCATTCCGGCGACCTCGGCGATGAAGCCGACTGCTGTTGTGCGTGTGGCGCAGAACCTCGACGCTACCGGTGATCGGAAAGAAGCGCTCCGTCGCTTGAACAACATCGTCGCCGCCCAGCCCGAGGATCTTGATGCGGTTTCCGTGTTGGGTGACCTGCTGCGCTACGATGAGCAATATACCAAGGCCGCCGAAGCCTACACCAAGGCGTTGGAACTGACGGGAGGTACCAACCCGGCCGATTGGCGTTTCTACTATGTGCGTGGCATTGCCTATGAGCGCGCCAAGGAATGGCCGAAGGCCGAGGCGGACTTCCAGGAAGCGCTCAAGCTCAACCCAGACCAGCCACAGGTGCTGAATTATCTCGGCTATAGCTGGATCGATCAGGACATGAACCTGCAGCCTGCGCTCGAAATGATCGAAAAGGCCGTCGCCGCACAGCCGCAGGATGGCTACATCGTTGATTCGCTCGGCTGGGCTTTCTACAAGCTGGGTCGCATCGATGAAGCGGTCAAAACCCTTGAGCGTGCTGTGTTGCTGCGCCCCAACGATGCCGAGATCAACGACCATTTGGGCGATGCTTATTGGAAGGCCGGGCGCAAGCTCGAAGCCAGGTTCCAGTGGAATGTCGCATCGTCGGTCGATCAGGAAGGCAACGTCAAGGAGCGGGTCGCGTCCAAGCTGGTCGACGGACTGACCGACCAGAACGCCACCGAATAGGTTCGGCATGCCCGAACCGATCGTTCAGGTCGCTCCGGCCAAGATCAATCTCGCGCTGCACGTCACCCGTCGGCGCGAGGATGGCTACCACGACCTCGAAAGCCTCGTGGTGTTCGCGGACGTGGCGGACGAGCTTTCGGCCATTCCAGCGAACACCGATACGCTCGCCATCACTGGGCCGTTTTCCGGTGGGCTGAGTAATGGCGATACGAACCTCGTGGCCCGTGCAGTCGCCGCGTTTCGCGCGCGCTGGCCGGATGCTATCGAGAGCGGGCTGGCGCTGCGCCTGCAAAAGAACCTTCCGGTTGCGGCCGGCATTGGCGGTGGTTCTGCTGATGCGGCCGCTGCCTTGCGCCTGTTGGCCGGGATGGCGCCTTATCCCATTCCGTTTGCCAATCTGTCTGACCTTGCAGCAAAGCTCGGCGCGGATGTGCCCGCTTGCCTCGTCTCGGCGCCGCTGATCGCCAAGGGTGTCGGCGAAAAGCTCGAGCCGCTACCGGACTTCCCAGCGTGCCATATCGTGCTGGTCAATCCGATGGTGCCGCTGGCGACAGTCGATGTGTTCCGCCGCCTGCGGGCGCATGACAATTATCCGCTCCCCGAATTGCCGACGCCGCTGACACGCCCGGCGCAGTTGGGCATCTGGCTGGCCGAGACGCGGAATGATCTGGAACCTCCAGCAGTGAAGCTGGTGCCGGTTATTGGCGATATCATCGAGCAATTGGGGCAGACGCAGGGATGTATCCTCGCCCGCATGTCTGGTTCAGGCGCCACTGTGTTTGGGCTGTTCGGGTCGAGCGGGCAGGCCCATCAGGCCGCGCAGGTCATGCGGGCAGCAAATCCTGACCATTGGGTCGCGGCAGCGCCGCTGGTATTGCCCTGAAAACTAACTAGTCCGCCGACAGACGCTTCCCGCGGACTTGATCCGCAGGTCTTGGTTCACATGTGCTGTGCTGAAAGTGGCCCGCGGATCACGTCCGCGGGAAGCGATGGGTCAATAAGCCCGCAATACGCTGAATTCGACGACGTCGTTCAGCAACGTCCGCATTTCGGAGGGTGGCAGGACTTCAAGTGCCTGCTGGGCCGAGCGGGCGTGGGCGTGAGCCTGCTCCATCGTGCGGGTCAGGGTCTTGTGTGCCTCAAGGATCGCGACGACTTCGGCAACCTGCGCGTCGGTGGCGTCCATCTTGCCAAGAGCGGCGGCAATGGTCGCGCGCTCGGCTTCACTGCCTTCCGACAGTGCCAGAATGATCGGCAGGGTCATCTTGCCCTCGCGCAGATCGTCGCCGGTGTTCTTGCCAAGGGTGCCGGCCTGCCCGCCATAATCGAGCACGTCGTCGACCAACTGGAACGCATTACCTAGCTCAAGGCCATAACGCGCCAGAGCCTGGCGCCCGGCTTCGTCTGCGCCGCCGGACATGGCGCCCACTTCGCACGCCGCCTGGAACAGCACGGCGGTCTTAGCGCGAATGACTTCAGCATAGTCGGCGGGAGTCGTCGTCAGATCGCCCGTCTTGGACAGCTGGAACACTTCACCTTCTGCCATGACAGCCGAGGCGGCGGACAGTACGCCGAGCGATGCAATGTCGCCGGTTTCCACCATCATCATGAAGGCTTGGCCGAGCAGGAAATCGCCAACTAGGATCGATGCCTTGTTGCCCCAGACCATGCGCGCTGCTGGCTTGCCGCGACGCATGTCGCTCTCGTCCACCACATCATCGTGCAACAGGGTGGCATTGTGCATGAATTCGACGGCGGCGGCGAAATTGATGGCGGTGCCGGTACCTTTGGCGAACAGCATGGCTGCGGCCACGGTCAACATCGGGCGCAAACGCTTGCCGCCGCTCTCGATCAGATAGCGAGCCAGCTCGGGCACCATGTCGACGTGGGAATGGGCGCGCGAAAGAATCAGCGCGTTGACCTTGGCCATTTCAGCTTCGGTCGCAGTCAGGAGCCGCTCGATTGGGCTGGCAACCGGCGCCTCTTTCATTTGCGTCAGAATTGACACGCTATTTAGTCCTCATCTACCCGCGAGCGGCAAAACTGGTTGAGCCTGTCGCGCCTGCGCATATATGGTCGCGCCAAACCGGCCCTGCGGGTGCGATGTCCCTAGACCAGCCTAACACCGTTGTAAAACACCAAACCGTAACGCGCGATGCCTTTTTGGCTGGCAGGATCACTCTGTCGCAACCAAGGCACGGTTTTCGCGCGGGGCTCGATAGTGTCCTGCTGGGCGCCGCTGTTCACGAAGGGCGGCGCAATCTGCTTGATTTGGGCTGTGGCGTCGGCACGGCAGCCTTCGTCGCCATGGCTCATGCGCCCGAATTGTCAGCCACCTTGGTCGACCAAAATCCAGAGGCAAAGGCACTGGCAGAGACCAATGCGGCGGACAATGGCTTTGCCGCCCGGGCCACGATCCTGCTGGCTGATGTCGCTGGCAAAGGCGAGGTGCGCAAGGCTGCAGGGCTGGCTGAGAATGCCTTTGATGTCGTCATCGCCAACCCGCCGTTCTTTGTGGATGGCGCGGGCACGCTTGCCGGGGATGCCGGACGGGCAGGGGCCCGCCACATGGACGCGGCTATGCTCGATCTTTGGGTGCGTACGGCGGCTGGGTCTGCTGCGGGTGGGGCCGAGATCATCTTCGTCTATCCGGCGGAGAGCCTGTCGCCTCTTCTGGGTGCTTTCACCCAACGCTTTGGCGCTGTGACCGTGCTCCCATTGACGCCGCGACCGGATGCTCCGGCGAGCCGTGTGCTCATTCGCGGCATCAAAGGCTCGCGCGCGCCGCTGACATTATTGGCCAGTAGGGCGCTGCATGACGCCGAGGGTCGCGCTTTTCGGCCCGAATTCGACGCAATCTTTCGTGGGGCGGCCCGCCTCGACTGGTAATCGCGCCTCGCACGCCCTAAGTCTGGCCACGACCACACAATTGGAGTGACCATGGCCGACAGACCCGCTCGCAACTGGCTTGCCCGGATCATGCGCCGTTCGCCGGTGATTCCTGTCGTCAAACTCCATGGTGTTATCGCTGCCGACCAGCGTCAGGGGCGGCTCAATATCGCCAATGTTGGCCCTCTGCTTGAGCGGGCCTTTGCTATCAAATCCGCGCCCGCCGTGGCCATCGTCATTAATTCGCCCGGTGGCTCGCCCGTGCAGAGCCGGCTGATTTCCAAGCGTATTCGCGATCTGGCCGACGAGCATGACAAGCCTGTGCTGGTGTTTGTCGAGGACGCAGCCGCCTCGGGTGGCTATTTCATCGCGGTGGCAGGCGACGAAATCATCGTTGATCCATCCTCGATCGTCGGCTCCATCGGCGTCATCATGGCCGGGTTTGGTTTTGTTGGCGCGCTGGAAAAGCTCGGTATTGATCGTCGCGTGCACACAGCAGGCAACAACAAGTCGACGCTCGATCCCTTCCTGCCCGAAAAGCAGTCCGACATCGAACGCGTCAAGCAGTTCGAACTCGATATCCATGGCGTGTTTATCGACGCCGTAAAGGCGCGGCGGGGCAATAAGCTCAAAGCGGACGACGATGTGCTATTCACCGGTGAATGGTGGACAGGATTGCGCGGCGTGGAGTTGGGTCTAGTTGATGCCATCGGTGATCTGCACCAAACTCTGCGCGACCGCTTCGGCAGGGATGTCGAACTGCGCATGATCGCGCCAAAGCGCGGCTGGTTATCCCTGCCACGTTTCGGCTTTTCGGCATCCGGGCTCACGTCCGATCTTGCCGCTACCATCGAGGACCGCGCCGCCTGGGCGCGATTTGGGCTTTAAAGCATGAGCGCTTTTCTCATCCGCATTCTGATCTTCGCTATCGTGGGGATCGCTATCTATCTCGGTATCCGCAGAATCTGGCGCGACTGGACCAGCCAGTTCAAGGCAGACGATGAGGAGGCGCGCCGTGTACGCCGCGAGCGCGACCTGCGCGAACGCGATGAACCGGGCGTAGTTGACCTCAAACGCGACAAGGACGGCACGTTCCGTCCCGGTGATGACGACAAACGCCGTTGACCGGCAGAGGCGGCCAAACTAGAGGTTTGTCCCGCATGTTAGGGACTGCCAAATGACCAATCGCCCACCGCATATGGACCCAAAGAATTCGTTCCAGGGCCTCATCCTGACCCTCCAGCAATTCTGGGCGGAGCAGGGCTGCGTGATTTTGCAGCCTTATGACATGCCAATGGGCGCTGGTACGTCCCATACCGCGACCGTGTTGCGGGCCCTCGGTCCCAAGCCGTGGAAGGCCGCCTACGCGCAGCCATCGCGTCGTCCCAAGGACGGCCGCTATGGTGAGAACCCCAATCGGCTGCAGCACTATTATCAGTTTCAGGTCATCCTGAAGCCGTCGCCAGACAACATCCAGGACCTCTACCTTCAGTCGTTATACGCGATTGGGCTCGACCCCGCAGTGCACGACCTGCGCTTCGTTGAGGACGATTGGGAAAACCCGACGCTGGGCGCATGGGGCCTGGGCTGGGAAGTTTGGTGCGACGGCATGGAAGTCAGCCAGTTCACCTACTTCCAGCAGGTCGCTGGTTTTGAGTGCAATCCGGTTGCCGGTGAGCTGACCTATGGTCTTGAGCGCCTGGCCTGCTACCTGCAGAACGTTGATTCCATTATGGATCTCAACTTCAACGGCGGCGTGGGCGAGGACAAGGTCACCTATGCAGACGTGTTCCTGCAGAACGAGCAGGAGTCCAGCAAGTACAACTTTGAAGCTGCCGACACCGAGATGCTGTTCCGCCACTTCGCCGATGCGGAGAAGGAATGCCGGGCGGTGCTGGAAAAGGGCAAAATTGGCGAGCGCCAGACAATGGCTATTCCTGCCTATGAGCAGGTCCTAAAGGCCGCCCATAACTTCAATCTCCTGGATGCCCGTGGCGTGATTTCGGTGACGGAACGCCAGAGCTACATTCTGCGCATTCGCGAACTGGCCAAGGCCTGTGGCGCGGCCTGGCTGGAAACAGCGGGCGGCGGCGCCGAGTAAATATTCGCTCTGTCCTCGGGCATGTCCCGAGGACTTTTTGTATCTGGAGTCGATTATTCGGCAGCAGGCTTGGCGGGCAGCACGGATAGCACTGTCAGCATGTGGCGCTTGTTGTTGCGACCGCGCCAGGTGATGGACTGACCCGCACGCAAGCCGATAAGGGCCGTGCCCACTGGGGTCATTACCGAAATACGCCCTTCGGCAATATCGGCGTCAGCTGGGTAAACCAGCACCACGTCAGTTTCCTGGCCAGTATCAGTGCGATAGCGGACAGAGGAGCCCATGCGCACAATGTCGGTGGGGACGTCGGTGTCTTCAAGAACGCGAGCGCGCTCAAGCTCATAGAGCAGATTGTCGGACTGCTCGGGTGTGTGGTCGAGGCCGGCCATCGCAAGGATGTTCAGCTGGCGGTGGTCGGCATGGCCCAGAATGATCTCTGGGTTGAGGTCGTTGTGAATAGTTTCAGTCATGATGATATCTCGAATGGCCACCGTCGCGCGGAATGCGCGCCGGGCGGGCCAAAAATTGTGAAAAATGGAATGTGCGCCAGATCGCGCGATAAACGCGGCGAGCCTACCCTAAGCAGGCGCCAGCGCGGCAGGCATGCTTAGGGCTACGATCCCGCGAGGGGGTTTTCCAGCCAATATGTCACGTGCATGCTCATGGGTATAAGGTAGTGCCTCGTTCTGTTGTGTCAAGGTGCAGCCATTGCGCTTGCCCGACAGCGGTGCCAGTGTTCGGCTAACTCACGGAGAACGCGTCATGATCGGTTGGATTATCCTTGGATTGGTGGTTGTGGCAGCCGCTTACGGCGTCGCCCTCTACAATGGTCTCGTCAAAAACCGGCAGCTGGTGGAAGAGGGCTGGTCCGGGATCGATGTGCAGCTCAAGCGCCGCACCGATCTCATTCCCAACCTGATGGAAACCGTCAAAGGCTATATGAGCCACGAGCGCGAAACGCTCGAAGCGGTGACCAATGCCCGCGCTGCCGCAACCAGCGTTGCCAATGGTACACCCGAGCAACGTGCTGCAGCAGAAGGACAATTGTCGTCTGCACTGGGACGCCTGATCGCGACCGCCGAAGCTTATCCCGACCTCAAGGCCAATACGACCTTCCTCGAATTCCAGGCTGCGTTGCAGACTGTCGAAGACGAAATCCAGATGGCGCGCCGGTATTATAACGGCGCCGTGCGCAATCTGAACGTGATGGTCGAGTCTGTGCCGTCCAACTTCATCGCCGGGCCATTCGGCTTCCAGAAAGCCCAGTATTTCGAGCTGGAAAACGAGGCTGATCGCGCCGTTCCAAGCGTAAAGTTCTGATGCGTCGGATTTTTTTCCGGGTTGCACTATGCGTGTTGCTGGCTCTGACGCTGGCCTTGCCAGCGCATGCACGCGAAGAGATCACTTCCTACCAAAGTGATATCACACTGTTAACAAATGGCGCGGTTTCGGTCGTCGAAGCGCTTGCCGTTAACGCTGAAGGCGTGGACATTCGGCGCGGGATCTATCGCGACATCCCGACGACCCAGGTTTCCATATCCGGACAAAAAATACGCTCGACCCTGACGGTCACAAACGTCACCCATAATGGTGCGCCAGAGCCCTTCCGTACCGAGCGGATGGGCGACTTCGTGCGCATCTGGATCGGCGACCCCGAACAGTTCGTGCCGCGCGGACGCAATAGCTATGTGATCGACTACACCATGGATCGCATGGCGCGCAGCTTTGACGATCATGACGAACTCTACTGGAACGCTACCGGCAATTACTGGATATTCCCGATCGTCAACGCGACGGCGCGGGTGACGCTGCCGAGTGGCGCCGTGATTTCCGACCTCATCGCCTATACCGGTGCGGTCGGCTCGATGGAGCAGGCCGTTACCAGCCGCAAGACCTCGGACAATACCGCCACCTTTACCACCACACGCCAGCTGATGGCTGGCGAAGGCATGAGCTTTGCGGTGAAGTTCCAGAAGGGCATTTTGGTGCCGCCGAGCGGGGCCGAGGCCCTGCTGCAATGGCTGAGTGACCTGCGCGAAATCATCCTGCCGGTTTTTGGCGTGATTCTGGTGCTGGCCTATAATCTGATCTCCTGGAACAAGGTTGGCCGTGATCCGCCAAAGGGGACGATCATACCCCTGTTTCATCCCCCCAAGGATTTCTCGCCCGCGCTGACCCATTTCGTGCACCGCTGGGGCTTTTCTGGTTGGACGGCCTTCACCGCGACGCTGTTTGATCTCGGCGTCAAAGGGCTGGTCAAAATCGACAACCCCAAAAGCGGGCTATCGGTCGAAGTGACGGGCAAGCAGCCGGATGAACCACTGCCGGTAGGCGAGCAGACGCTGTTTGACTATATCCAGACCAAAGGCACGCTGAACGTCGACAAATCGACCGGCGTTGAGCTTGCAGCGCAGCATCAGGCGTTCAACGAGGCCATCTCGCGAGAAAACCGCAAGGTGTGGTTCAACCACAATTTCGGCTATGCCGCGTTCGGCTTTTTCCTGGCGTTTATGGTGCTAGGCGTCATGGTGCTGTTCGATGCGTTGGAGCCAATCTGGCTGTTCGGCGCGGTCGTTGTGGGCATCATACTCGGCATTTTCAGCACCATCGTCACCAATATGTGGAAAGGGCGCGGCTTTCAGCGGTTCTTCCTGATCTTGTGGGTCGGTGTCGTCGGGTTCAACTTTTTCGGCAGCGGGCTGGAAATGTTGACCCATCTCTCGATCAACACGGCTGCTATCTCTGCGGGTTCGATTGTCTTGATCACGGTGATTTTCGCCGCGCTGATGCGGGCGCCGACCATTCAGGGCCGCAAGGTCATGGACCAGATCGACGGCTTTAAAATGTATCTGGAAACTGCAGAAAAGAACCGGCTCAACATCGTCGGCGAGCCGCCCATGACGGTCACGCGCTTTGAGCGTATCCTGCCCTACGCCATCGCCTTGGGTGTGGAAAAGCCGTGGTCTGACCATTTCGATGGCGAGTTATCGCGGAATGCAGTCAGCGATGCGCGCGGCGTTTCGACCTATCAACCCTATTGGTATTCCGGCTCGGCGCCGTTTTCCGCAGGCAGTATGTCCAACACCATAGGTGCAGCCGCCACGGCCATGTCGGCGGCAATGGTCGCCGCTCAGCCCGTGCAGGCCAGCTCGTCCGGCTTTAGCTCAGGCGGTGGTGGCGGAGGCGGTGGCTCCGGC
>NZ_LANJ01000020.1 GCF_000971295.1 Devosia epidermidihirudinis
CCCCAACCCCGACGAGGCGGCCCCTGCGGACGCGGCACCAGCCCCCGCAGCGCCCGTCGCCAGCACACCGGCGACCGAAGCCATTTCTGCCCTCACTTCTGCGCCGCAGCCGGTCACACTCACCGCGCGCATTACCGCAGACGCTGCACCTATTCCGAATGGTCTGGTGTGGCGCATCTTTGATACCAAGCCCGCAGCCAGCGGCGAACTCGCACTGGTCGCCAAGTCCGATGACGGCGAAGCGGCCATCGAGCTACCACCGGGCGAATATGTGGTCCACGTCGCCTATGGGCGCGCGCAGGCCAGCGAAACCATGTCCGTTGTGCCTGGGGCCAATTCAAAGAGTTTTGTGCTCGACGCAGGGGCGCTCCGACTCAACTCGGCAGTGACTGGCGACATTCCAATCCCGGCGAACTTGTTGAAGTTTGACATTTTCACCGGCGGCACCGAGGGCAGCCGTCAGATGATTGGCGAGGGCTTGCTGGCCAACGACATCGTCACGCTCAACGCCGGCACCTACCACATCGTCTCCCATTTCGGCACAGTGAATGCCGTGGTGCGCGCCGACCTGCGCGTTGAGCCTGGCCAGCTGACTGACGCCACGCTTTACCATCACGCCAGCCAGATCTCGTTCAAGCTCGTCTCAGAGCCCGGTGGCGAGGCGATCGCGGACGTAGAATGGACCGTCAAGACCACTGATGGCGCGACCATCTTCTCTGACCTCGGCGCGTTCCCCACGACCGTCCTCGCGGCCGGTGACTACCTCGTTCTGGCCAAGCAGGGCGACCAGGTGTTCAATCGCGAGTTTCAGGTCCAATCGGGGTCACCCCACGATGTGGAAGTGCTGACCACGGTCTATTCCGGCCCCAAACCGCAATAGGTCTCTGCGTTTAGCTGTTGAAGCGAAACGCCGTATGCCCCAGATTGCGCCAAATTTCAGCGGAGAACGCCCCCATGACGATCACCCTCCCGTCCCGTCGTCGGCTTGCCGCGATCGCAGCAGCCTGCCTGCTGAGCGTCGCCCTGCCCGCCGTTCCGGCCATGGCCCAAAAAACCAAGACCAAAACACCGGCCACGACTGAGGCTCAGGTCTCCACCACCGATCTTTCCGTTGATATTCCCGGCATCGACAGCGTCGGCTCCAATCTGGAAGATGGCGTTCTGCGCGACATTTTCAGCGGCAATGTTGCGGGCAATGCGGAGGCCCTCGCTGGCCTGACCGCCACCAGCATTTCGATCCCGGCCATCAACCTCATCGCGACGATCACCAAAGGTGACGACGTGCGCGAAACCAAGGTGACGTTCAACGACGTTGTCCTCGACGACGTGACCGACGGCATTGCCGGCTCGATCTCGCTGGCTGGCATCACCGTCGATGCAGGCGATCTGGGCGGCGCTGATATCGGTGCGATGTCGGCCAACAATTTCGACATCGGCGGCGTGCTCGGTCTCTATGGCCTCGTCGGCCCTGGCACCGCCACCGAACTCAAGACCATCTATACCGACTTCACCTTTGAGGGCGGTAACATCGAAACTCCAGAGGTCGCCTGCACCGTCGGCGCCGCCAGCCTCGACGAGCTCAAGGCGCGCCCCTTGGGCTATTCTTATGCCGAGCTGCTCGCGCTGGGCGAAAGCCTTGAGGGCTCCGGGGATCCATCGCCTGAAGAAATGGGCAAGATCGCCCGCGTCTACGCCAACTTCCTCACCGCGTTTGAATCGACCCCCGTCACCTTCGACGGCTTCGACTGCGACGGCGTGGACGATGAAGGCCGCGCCCTGACCATTTCGGTGGCCGGCATGACCACCACGGGCATGTCCCCCGGCATCTATCCCGGCCTGACGGTTGAGGGGCTTGATGTCACCGTGGAAGGCGACGGCAATTTCTCGGTCGGCTCGTTCTCCTTCAAACCGATGGACGTCTCTGGCCCGATCGCCGTGATCAACGCGGCCCCTGAAAGCATCGACGCCGCATGGTTTGAAGACAATGCCCGCGCACTGTTCCCGGCGTTTGAAGGCTTCTCTATGGAAGCCCTGGCCATCGACGTTCCAGATCCATCCAGCGAAGATGAGCGCATCGTGGTCAATGTCGGCGCGTTCGATCTGTCGCTGGGGGCCTATCGCAATGGCATCCCAACCGACCTCAAGAGCTCTGCCAGCAACATCATCGTCGATCTGCCCAAGGACTCGGGCGATGTCGCCTTTGCCCAGCTCGCCGCGCTGGGCGTGACCTCGATTGACGCCGGGTTCAACTTCTCGTCCAATTGGGACGAAGCCAGCAACTCGATCCTGATCAACGACGCTTCGATTTCCGGCGTCGACCTCGGCTCGCTTGCCGTCAGCGGCAGCATCATCAACGCCACGGAAGCGCTGTTCAGCCTCGACGAGAACGAGTCCCTCATGGCTGCGATGGGCCTCGCCATCCGCACGATCAAGGCTGATGCCGTGGATGCCGGCCTGTCTGATCTGATCCTGAGCATTGCGGCCAAGGACCAGAAGACCAAGCCGGAAACCCTGCGCCCGATCATCGCCGGTTTTGCCGAAGGCACCGTGATCGGCTATCTCGCCGGCGTTGCAGAGGCGCAAAAAGTCGGCGGTGCGATCAGCGCCTTCCTCGGCGGCAAGGCAAAGAGCCTGAGCATCGCACTGACCGCCAAGGACGCGGCCGGCCTGTCGCTTCAAGACTTCATGGCGGCAGAAGAAGACCCGAGCCTGCTGCTCGGCAAGGTCACCATCGACGCCTCGGCGAAGTAAGCAATCAGGGCCACCTCCGGGTGGCCCTTCTTTTTTAGGCGATGGCCTCAGCCGTTGCGCCCATGGCCCATGTCAGCAGCTCCTGCGCCGTCTCGGCCGTGCTGCCCTCGACGTAGACCCGCAACTCAGGCGCATTGCCCGAAGCGCGGAAATGCACCATGTCGCCGGACGCTGTGCGGTACTGAAGCCCATCGATGGTGGCGAGGCCCGCAATCCCATGCGTGCCAAAAAACGCCTCCGCATAGCCGGGTTCGTTCTGCAGTTGCCCAAGGAACGCGGCACTTTTGGCACTCGCCACATCCTGCAGGCGATCTGCCAGCGCGTGTTGCAATGGCAGAGCAGCAACAATCTGGTCCAGCGTTTTGCCCTGCGCGGCGGCAAGGCCCAGCGCGCAGAGCACGGGCAGGACTGCGTCGCGCGTGGGCAGCGCTGACAGAGGCTCGCCCCGAACGCTGACACCGTGGCCCACAAACGTGCCGCCATTGGCCTCAAAGCCCACCACTGCACCACGCGCGCTTTCCATCGCCGCAACCACATAGGGCGAGCCGACTTTGGTGCGAAGCACGGTCTGGAAATAGCCGGTGCGCTCGATGGCGGAATTGGAGGTGACGGGGGTCACCACCGTCCCTGCCCCCAGATATTGCGCGGCCAGCAGGCCCAGCACGTCGCCCCGCACGAAGGCGCCATTGCGATCCATCAGTAAAGGTCGATCACCGTCGCCATCAGCAGAGACGATAGCGTCGAGCTTGTGTTCGGCGATCCAGCCAGAGAGCGGCGCGAACACTGCGTCTCCAAACGCCTCGGTGTCGACGGCGACGAAATCATCGCGCCGTGCGAGACGGACGACCTTGGCGCCAGCCCGCTCGAGGATGCGCACCAGCAGGTCGCGCGCCACGGTGGAATGCTCGAACACACCGATGGTGAGGCCACCGAGCGCGGCCTCGGGTAATAGCGTAGCAAAGCGCTCGAAGTAGCGCTCGGCTGCAGCATCGGCCTCGTCACGCTGGGAAGTGTCCGTATCCGGCACCAACTCATCGCGCAGTGCGGCCAGAATACCGGCCTCATCAGCTTTGCTGATCTCGCCACTGGGCAGGTAGAATTTGAGACCGTTGCGGTCAGATGGAATATGGCTGCCGGTGATCATAATCGCCGCACATCCCGCTGCCATGGCATGGAGCGCCAGCGCGGGCGTCGGGATATGGCCGCAATCTATTGGTTCAAGGCCCGCCTGAACGATCGCCACCGCACAATCTGCCTGAATGGCTGCGCTCGAGGCGCGGAAATCCCGGCCCAGATAGACCTTGCCGCCATTGGCCGCGCCGACATGACGGAGGAATGCCGCCGTGTAGCGCCGTGCGGCCTGGCCCTGCAGCTCCAAAGCAAGGCCACGCAGGCCGGAGGTTCCAAACTTCAGGCTCGTCTCGGTCATGGGTCTACTCTGCGTCTATATTGCCAGCCCGGAGCTTCTTGATGCCGGAACGGACAGATTTGCCATCGAGGCGACGGCGCTTGGAGGCCAGTGTCGGGCGTGTGGCGACGCGGGCCTTGGGCACATGGGAGCCTTCAATCAGCAGCGCCACCAGCCGTTCAACGGCCTCGGTACGGTTCATTGGCTGATCGCGATGGCTGTTGGCCGTGATGACGATCACGCCATCCTTGGTGAGGCGCTTGCCCGCCAAAATTGCGACGCGGCGCTTCATCGCCTCGGGAATGTTGGGAGACGCCTCAAGATTGAAGCGCAGCTGCACCGCGCTCGACACCTTGTTGACATTCTGCCCGCCCGGGCCGGACGAGCGTACGAAGGTCTCTTCGAATTCGGCAGGATCGATGGAGATGGAGCGGGTGATGGGGATCAGGTCTGGCATCTTTGTACGGGATACCCCTCCTAGCCTCCCCCTGACAGGGGGCGGAACAGATCCAGTCTGCGACGCGATATCGCCCACCCACCGGACGAATTCCTCCCCCTTTCTTCAGGGGGAGGTTAGGTAGGGGTAGCCTTAGTTCCGATACCGACCCGCGAAGATGATCTCACCTTCGTGGATAGTCAGGCCCTTGATGGTCGCACGATACTTGCCCGGCAGGCCGGGTGCTTCAATCACCCAGCCCTTTTTGAGCATACCGGCGAAAACCTTTTCGCCGATATCCTTGAAATCGCCGGGTCCAAGCGCGTTTTCTTCACCTAAGTGAGTAAGTGCCTTGATCTCGCGGTTGGACGGACGTTGTGGCATTAGGCAGCAGCCTTTGCCTTGAGATCAGGCGCGGCGGCTTCACCCATCAGGGACACCAGAGCGTCCATGAATGGCTCAACCTTCTGCCCCTCGGTGCCCAGACGACGGACCGACACGGTGCCTTCTTCGGCCTCGCGCTTGCCCACGACGAACATCAGCGGAACCTTGCCCACAGAGTGCTCGCGCACCTTGTAGTTGATCTTCTCGTTGCGCACGTCGATCTCGGCACGAATGCCGGCCGCCTTGAGCTGGCGCACCAGCTGCTCGGCATAGCCGTCGGCTTCCGACACGATGGTGGCAACCACGACCTGGGTCGGAGCGAGCCACATCGGCATCTTGCCGGCGTAGTTTTCGATCAACATGCCGATGAAGCGCTCGAGCGAGCCCAGGATCGCGCGGTGCAGCATGACAGCATACTGGCGCGAACCGTCTTCGGCGACATAGGTCGCACCAAGACGCTCGGGCAGCACATAGTCGAGCTGCAGCGTACCAACCTGCCAGGAACGGCCAATGGCGTCCTTGAGGTGGAATTCCAGCTTGGGTGCATAGAATGCGCCCTCGCCTTCCGCGATCTCGAAGTCATATCCGGTCGCGCGCAGAGCATCGCCCAGCGCCTTCTCGGCCGCGTCCCAACGCTCGATGGTGCCACCGAATTTTTCGGGGCGCGTGGCAAGCTTGATGACGACATTGTCGAAGCCCATGTGGCCATAGACCGAATAGAGCAGATGCACGAAATGCTCGGTTTCGGACTGGATCTGGTCTTCGCGGCAGAAAATGTGCGCGTCGTCCTGGGTCATCTGGCGCACACGCATCAGGCCATGGAGCGCGCCATGGGCCTCGTTGCGGTGGCAGCAGCCGAATTCGGCCATGCGCAGCGGCAGATCACGATAGGACTTGATGCCCTGATTGAAAATCTGCACGTGCGCCGGGCAGTTCATCGGCTTGAGCGCCATCAGGTCGCCCTTGCCCGACAGAACCGGACCTTCGTCTTCCGTGCCCGGCACTTCGTCCGGCACCACGAACATGTTTTCGCGATACTTGCCCCAGTGGCCGGACTGCTCCCAGAACTTCGAGCTCATCAGCTGTGGGGTTTTGACTTCCACATAGCCGGACTCGTTCAGACGGCGGCGGATGTATGCCTCCATCTGATTGTAGAGCACGTAGCCCTTTGGATGCCAGAATACCGATCCCTGCGCTTCCGGCTGGAAGTGATAGAGATCCATTTCCTGGCCGATCTTGCGGTGATCGCGCTTTTCCGCCTCTTCCACCATGTGGAGATAGGCGTCCAGCTCTTCCTTGGTCGCAAAGGCAGTGCCGTAAATGCGGCTCAGCACGGGATTGTTGCTGTCACCACGCCAATAGGCACCGGCCACCTTGGTCAGCTTGAAGGCATGACCTACGTCCTTGACGGTACGCATGTGCGGGCCACGGCAAAGGTCGATCCACTGACCCTGCTTGTACATCTTGAGCGATTGGTCAGCCGGAATGGCGTCGACCAGCTCGACCTTGAAGTTTTCGCCGCGGGCATCAAAGAACGCCTTGGCCTGATCGCGGGTCCAGACTTCCTTGGTGAAGGCAGCGCCGCGATCAATGATTTCGGCCATCTTCTTTTCGATGGCGGGGAAATCTTCTTCCGAAAATGGCTCATCACGCTTGAAGTCGTAATAGAAGCCATTCTCGATCACCGGACCGATGGTCACCTGCGTCGTGGGCCAGAGTTCCTGCACCGCTTCAGCCAGAACGTGGGCCGCGTCGTGACGGATCAGCTCCAGCGCATCCTTGGAGCCGCTGTCGCGCGTCACGAATTCAATGCGGCCGTCGGCCTCCAGCGGATCGCTGAGATCGCTGAGTACGCCGTTCCAGCGCATGGCCACCGTCTTCTTAGCCAGGCTCTTGGAGATGCCTTCGACCACGGTGGTCCCGGTGGTGCCACGCGGATAGTCGCGAGCTGCACCGTCGGGGAACGTCACCTTGATCGTCATTGTAGGTCTCCAGAAATAGGATTGATGCTGCGGAAATCGCAACAAGGCGGCCTGTCTAGCACGGTTTCGCGCCTATGCCAGCCCGTTGCGCGTGTCCCAATCGACACTTACAGGCGCCAATGTAATAGTTAGGCCTCACAGACTCTGCGGCAAGGGGGCCTCCGCATGCGTGCTGACAATCTGCGTCTACCAATTGCTGTTGCCGTTGTGCTGATCTGGGTGGGGATCACCGTGTTCTGGGGCGTTTGGATTCCCCACACGGGCGATGTGCACCATTCCATCGCTGTGGGGGTTACCAACGGCATTTCGCCCAACCTGCTGTATGCCTCGCTGTTTCTGGCCATCTGCGTGATCGTTTTCCGGTGGTGGGACGTGGCCTTCAAATGGCCCGAGCGCCCCAAGGAAATTCGGCTGCTCTGGTTTCCGCTGCTCTACATCCTGGCGTTCTTCAGCTTCACGCTGATCACTGGCCTGCCTTCGCCGCAGGTGATCGGCTACCTGGCGATCAACACGATCCTCGTCGGTTTCTCCGAGGAGATGGCCTTCCGCGGCGTGCTGTTCCGGGGCCTCCTGTCACGAATCCCGATCTGGCCGGCGATCATCATTACGACCGTGCTGTTCGGCTCAGTTCATTCGCTCAACGCCCTGACCACCGGCGACCTGCCCGGCGCTATCGCCCAGTCCATCACCGCCGCCATGAGCGGATTGCTGTTCATTGCCATTGTGGTGCGCACCGGCTCGATCCTTCCGGCCATGTTCATCCACGCGCTATGGGACTTCTCCAACCTTTTGAGCATCGTGAACATCGTCCCCGCGGGCGAACCAACCGCCATCGATCCGAAATTGCTGATTGTACCAATCGCTGTGCAGATCCCGACCTTCATCTACGCGCTGTTTTTGCTGCGGAAAGTTGGGCGGCCATCCGCCGACCCGGCGGTGGCGGGTTAGATACGATTATACTGCGTGCGGGGAATGTCACCCTGTGGCAAGGCCGAGGGTGACGCGCAGTGGCGGTATCAGCTGCAGCCTACTTCCACCGCCCATAGGTCCACGGCGTGTACCAGCGCCCCCCAAGCGGGATCGCCTCGGGGACTGGGTCGTAGCCGTGGGTTCCGCCCGGACGGCACCGGACAAACCGTGCCAGCCCCATCCAGCCGCCCGGCCAGAAGCCGAATTTCCAAATGGCGGTGCTGGTATATTCCGAACAGGTCGGCAGGTGACGGCAGGTGCGGCCCGCGAAGGCCGATAGCGTGTAGCGATAGATGGTGATGAGAAAGACTGATGCAAACTTGAACGGCAGATCGATCACCCGCCAGAACAGACTGATGACTCTCTCCATCAGGACTTCACCGTAACCGACTCCAGAGACTCAATCTTTTCCAGGGCCTCAACTACCGCGTCAAACACCAGCAGCGTCGACATGTGCCGCGCGCGATACTCTCGAACGGGCTCGAGGTAGGCCAGATCGCTCCACTTGCCGGTGGGCGGCGCGCCATTATCCTTGAGCATGGCGTGCATCGAATCGCGCAGGCTGCGGAACTCGCCAATCGGCGTGCCGATGACCTCTCTCGCGACGACGGCCGCAGACGTCTGCCCCAGTGCGCAGGCTGAAATCTCATGCCCATACTCGGCGATCATGCCGTCGCGCACGACCACATCAACCTCGATCACCGACCCGCAAACCCGGCTCACCTTGCGCGCGCTGGCGTCTGCATGGGCCAGTCGCCCCGGCTGGACAGCATTGCCCGCAAGATCGAGTATCTTTTGGGAATAGAGATCGCTCAGTTCCATAAAACGCACAATTCTGTTTCTTGTCGGCTCTCGCCTCGGACCTTATATAGGTCGTCGCACGCTGGCTGTCAGGGCTGCATGCTGCCAGACTGGTCCAAAATCGCGTTCGGTGCGTATTGGGAGCCGAGCGTAAAGGAGCTGACCTCATGGATGCCCGCACCAAGCCAATCGGCGCAACGCCGGTAACCGCTACTGCATTGCCCCGCCCCACGCGCGAAGAGGCAGAAGCCGCAGTACGCACATTGATCGCCTGGGCAGGCGATGATCCGACCCGCGAGGGCCTGCTTGAAACGCCAGCGCGCGTCGCGAAAGCCTATGGGGAGTTCTACTCGGGCTATGAGCAGGACGCTGGCGTCGTGCTGTCCAAGACCTTCAAGGAAGTCGGCGGCTACGATGACATCGTGCTGGTGCGCGACATTCCGTTCAATTCCCATTGCGAGCATCACATGGTGCCGTTTGTGGGCAAGGCGCACATCGCCTACCTGCCCCATGATGGCGTGGTAGGGCTGTCAAAGCTCGCGCGCCTCGTGGAAGTGTTCGCGCGCCGCCTGCAGACGCAGGAAAATCTCACCGCGCAGATCATCGACGCAATCAACGAGCATCTTGGCCCGCGCGGCGCGGCCGTGATGCTGGAAGCCGAGCATATGTGCATGTCGATGCGCGGTGTGCGCGCCCACGGCGCCGCAACCATCACCCACCGCTTCACCGGCGTCTTTGCCGAAGACCGCGTCGAGCAGGATCGCTTTTTCGGTCTGATCGGCAAGCGCTAAGCCCTGCCCCAGCCACGATTCGATCGTGGCTGGATTTGGCATCCTTCATCGCGTTAGAAAGCGCCATGACCATTTCCTTTGCCGACCCGAGCGCCCTCACCCACGATCAGCTGGAAGAAGGCACCGATTTCGCCCCGCGCTTTGACGCGGCTGGCCTCGTCACGGTTGTGACCATCGAGGCGGGCAGCAATGAAGTGCTGATGCTGGCGCATATGAATGCCGAAGCGCTGGCACTGACCATCGACACCGGCATTGCGCACTACTGGTCCCGCTCTCGCGGCAAGCTCTGGAAAAAGGGCGAAACCTCGGGCGAACTGCAGGAAGTGGTTGAGCTGCGCACCGATTGCGATCAGGACGCCATCGTCATTACCGTCAAGCAGACTGGTCGCGGCGCTGCCTGCCACACCGGGCGCAAGAGCTGCTTCTATCGTCGGGTGAGCCTCGTCGACGGCGCTGTAACGCTGGAAGATACCGGCCTGCCGAAGCTGTTTGATCCCAAGGACGTTTACTAGCGTTCGTCCGCAGTCCAATCCCACCCACCGGCGCTTCCCTCGGACTTGATCCGAGGGCCTCTGCCAACGCGGCATGTGCGGATAGTGGTCCTCGGATCAAGTCCGAGGACAGCCCGTGTTTTGAGGCGAGGACTGTCCCAAAGACCTCATAGTGAGCCTGTCGAACCACGAGGTCGCGGGAGTGGAGGCGTTGGTGCAACGGCCTCGTCCTTCGACGAGTTCAGGATGAGGTCTACTCCTGCATCCACCCCTACTGCTTGCGCTCGAACAGACCGACCATCAACAGACCGGCAAAGAACCCGCCAAGGTGGGCCTGCCAGGCGATCTGAACGTCGTACCCGGCCAGCAGCGGGAGCAGCGGCACGGCGGCATTAAGCACCACCCAGATGGCGATGAAGGTGCGGGCACGGGTGTCCCGCAGAATATCGCGGAAGCCGGCCAGGCGACGACCCAGGACGATCTGCTCACCCGTTTCGGGGTGACGACCCACGATGACGGGCTGGAACATAAACCGAACTGCCGCGCCGGTGAGACCCGACACCCCGCCCGAGGCACCAATCAGGTAAGCGCCGGAATAGAGCGTGGTGGCAGCGAACAGCGCCGCACCTGCCGCTGCCGAGACGAAGAAAATCGCCAGCATCGGCCCTGCCCCATAGCGACGGGTGACCGGGGTGGCGAAAATGGCCAGCCAAGCGACGTTGAAAATCAGGTGTTCCCAACCACCATGCAGGAAGGCGTGGGTAAATGGCGTCCAGATCAGCGGAATCGCCAGCGACAAATCCGACTCCGCCGCGATGATCCGAAGCGGTTGGAAGGCAAACCAGAAGAGCACATGCAACATGGTCTCCTGGTTAAAGATGTAGGTTGATGCAAGGTGAACGGCGACCATCACAGCCGCCAGCGCCGTCACTGCGCCGGGCAGCAGGAACACCGGCTCACGCGCGGCAGGGGCCGGATTTTCTAGGCCCCGGTCTTCTTCACTCATCGCATCACTCCGACTCGCAGGCGTAGCGCCCGTTCCACTCTTCTTTTCCACATTGGGCCAGCGGCGTTAACCTTAACTATTCTTTAAGGGCGCTTTTCTCGCGACCTTTTGACAAAGTCGGCCCACAGCGACGGGGATTCCCTACGGGATCCTCAGGCGCCGGTTATGGCGGGTCATATAGATATGCAAAAGACGAGCACAAGAACGCTCTATGACTACTGGAATTCCATTCGTGGTGCGCGCAGCGCTCCCGACCGGAAGGACATTGACCCGACACGTATTCGCGAAGCTCTGGCCAACACGTTCATTCTCGAACTCGACGAAAGCGAGAAGTTCTCGTTCCGTCTGGCTGGCTCGCATCTGTGCACCAGCTATTGCCGCGAGCTGAAGGGGCGTTCATTCTCCGCCCTTTGGCACGAGCGCGATGGCGACGCCATGGAAACGCTGATCCGCGCCGTCACCGAGGATCATGCTGTGGCGCTCATTACCTTCCAGGGCAGCACTGCCCTGCAGACCAAGGTGAGCTTTGAAACCATTCTGATGCCGCTTCGGCACAATGGTTCGACCCACACCCGCCTGCTCGGCGCCATGACTGCGCTCGAAGACCCATATTGGCTGGGCGTACAGCCTATTCTGGAGCAGCGCATCACCGGCCTGCGCCTGATCTGGCCAGACGACGTCGCCTTTGAGGACACTGCCCGCGAAGTAGCCACAAAAGTGGTCAACGAGGTGCAATTCCACAATGCAACGACACCAGCCAGCATGCCCGCAGTGGTGTACGGCCGCTCTGCCCGCCGTTATGCACACCTGGCAGTAATCGACGGCGGCCGCCAGTAACCAATAGCTGTCTGAAATACTTGCATTTTGTCGCGACACTTCTGTTCGGACAGCGACCCAACACAACAATACGTTAACCAAGACCGACTAGCATGTTGTGGAAACACCACGCTTTTGCGGTCACCTCATGCTCAGCGACGACATCCTATCCAGTCAGTTCATCGCTCCACAGCGCACGCGGGCTGAAGATACCAAGTTCCAGCGCGTGAAAGTGTCCGTTCTCGGCCGCTACATGCTAGCCGACCGTCGCGAGTTCCCCTGCCAGGTTATCGAAATGTCGCCCGGCGACGCCATGATCATCGCGCCAGTGGCCGGGATCGTCGGCGAGCGCGTGGTTGCCTATATCGATCAGATCGGCCGCATCGAAGGCACGCTGGTCAACCAGATGGATGGCGGCTTCGTCATGGACATCGCCGCCTCCCCGCGCAAGCGCGACAAGATGGCGGCCCAGCTGACCTGGCTGGCCAACAAGGATATCCTCAACCTACCCGAGGACCGCCGCCACGAGCGCGTGGTGCCCGACATTCGCCACTCCACCGTCGTGCTGGACGATGGCCGCCGCTACAATTGCAAGATCATCGACATCTCGCTCTCGGGCGCGGCGATCGAGCTTGATGTCCGCCCAGCCATGGGCACGCCGATTACACTGGGCCGTATGCGCGCCCGCGTTGCACGCCATTTCCAGAACGGCGTCGCCGTCGAGTTCGCCTCGTCCCAGGAAATGCTCGCCGTGGTGCAGCAGAACTTGCGTGTCGAATAGCACAAGCGGCAGGATGGCCGTGAAAGGCCCACCCGCCATCGTTGCCATCATCCTTCTTGCTCTTTGCGCAGCACATCCGGCGTTGGCAGACGGCCGCGCTGACTGGCACGACTACGCATGGAAAGCGGTTGAGATCGAGACCTGCACGGCTGCAGCTGGCGTCGTCACCTGCCCGCTCTATCATCAGAAGTGGGATTGGAAGCGCAACCAGTGGGTCGACATTGAAATTGCGATGGACCTGCGCACCGGCACATTGCAGCTATCCCAGCGCCTGACCAATAACGACAGCCATGACGACGACTATGTCTGCGTCACCGCTTTGGTGCTCGACGCGGCAGGTCTTAACCTGCTGGCGCATCACCAGAATTGGCATATCGATGCCGGCCAAGTGATCAGCAAAAGCTTCACCTACGCTTCCCCTGAACTGGCCAAGGCGGCCAGCGTGCACATTGGCTCCAAGCAGTGCCGCAAGGGTGCGGGGCAGGACGATGCCCTCTATGCGCGCGTGCTCGCCGGAATCCAGAACTGAACTACCCCTGCTAAGCGCCTGACTTGCATGGTTAATTCATCGTAAATCCGATCGATACAATTTGCGTAAAAACTGCGCACGAGCTTTCGGACCGGTGAAATCGGCCCTCTCTAACGTGGTCTCCATCAGGGAGATCACACCATGCTTGCCACCACAAAGGGACTACGGACTGCACTGCTGGGAGCCGTTATGGCCCTCGCATCGCTCGCCGCCCCCGCTCTGGCGCTGGATTTGACCAATGTCGCTTTCGTGCAGACCGTTGCTGGCACCACCAGCATTCCGGTTGGCCACGCCGAGTTCTGCAAGGCCCGTCCGATCGAATGCCGCTCTAACGACACCGTCGTTGATGCAGTGGGCCTGGATGAAGCGCTCTGGAAGCAGCTGCTCAATGTGAACTCCACCGTCAACGAGTCCATCGTCGCTGTGACCGACATGGAACTCTATGGCGTCGAAGAATTCTGGACCTACCCGAACGGCTATGGCGATTGCGAAGACATCGCGCTCGAAAAGCGCCGCCAGCTGATCAATGCCGGCTGGCCTGTCAGCACCCTGCTGATGACCGTGGTCCGCGAAGCCAATGGCAATGGCCATGCTGTGCTGATGGTCCGCACCGACCGCGGCGACCTGGTGCTCGACAACCAGGTTGGCACTGTCGACCTGTGGAGCAACACGCCCTACCAGTTCCTCAAGCGCCAGTCTCAGGCTGATACCAGCAAGTGGGTTCAGATGATCGACGACCGCCAGATCTACGTGGCAGCTGTCAAGTAACACTCAGGCTTTCCGGATCCCGCCCAAACCTACCCTGATAGGGATCTGATGAATGAGGCCAGCTTGGTAACCCAAGCTGGCCTCATTGCTTTCAGTGCTGTTTTGCCCAGCACTAGAGAAAAGCGACGTAAGTACCAAAGAACATCAAGCCGGACAGAAACGCCCAGCCAAACGCCACAACGGCCGAAACCAGCGCTGCTGGCATGGAGATGGAGCCATCAGCCTCATGCCGCCAGCCGAGCTGCAGCATGATGTAGGGCCCGCAGAAAAAACTCATCAGAAGATTGCCGGCGACCTGCAGGAAAGTCTGGCCGTCATAGCGCAGCTCCGCCTGCTTGCTGGTGATCCACTGATACAGGTGCGTCCCGGCACCCGCGACGCAAATCCCGGCAGAGACCAACATGATCGGCAGTATCAATTCCATCGACATCTGCTCTTCCCCGCAAACTTGCCCCCCAGCAAGTCAGTGTAAAATTAACGACTTGTTAATCATATTGACAGTCCAATCATCTGTCACTCCCCCGCAATGATTCTGGTTAACGCTGGCCATGACGTCACAAACGGCCCGGAAAACCGGGTCCAAATCCCATCCTTCAATTGCGTACAACCTGGCCACAATTGCCGTCATCGTGCTGCTGGCAGCGGTTGCTATTGCCTATCTTGTCGATGAACTGGGCAAGTCCAGCCGGGCTCCAGTTCCCGCCATAGACGACGGCAGCCCCATCACCCAGACCCTGTCTGGGCGTGAACTGACCATTCCAACCAGCTGGTTTCGCTATGGCGAGCAGATCAAGGACGGCTTCACCAACCAGATCGACCTGCGGGTGATGTTCAAGCCTGAGGGCGAAGCTGCCGCCCTGCCCGTCGATGTGACGCTGGTGCCGCGCAGCCGCGCCCGCACCAGCGCGAGCCTGCTCGATGGCGTCTATCTGCACCAGTTTAGTGATGTGACCTTGAACGGCTATCCCGGATTGGTCGGCAAACCGATGCAGGCCACCAACGGCTTTGGGGGCGAAAGCGTCTGGTATGACGCACTGTCACCCAATCCGTTTGTGGCAAAATGTATTGATGCAGTGTCGGCCGACCGGTCTGCGCAATGCCTGCGGACCGTCTACCTGCCCAGCGGCATTGCCGCAGTCTATGCGTTCGACGCCACGGTTCTGCAATCGTGGCGTCTGTTCGATACCGAAATGGAGCAATGGCTCACAAAGATCGGCGCCTGGTAGCCAGCTTTAGCCGACGTCATCCAGATCGATGTCGAGGATCGACATGTTGAAGATGTAGGACTTGTCGCCGTCTTCGTCGTCAGCGTGGATCAGACCGATCGATTCATCGCCGATGAAAACTTCAACGGAATCGTTGAGTTTGACGCGTGGGCGCACGTCGATATTCGGATTGCCGAACTTCATCTGCAGGAATTTCTGCAGCTTGATGATCTCGGGATGGTTCACTGTCTCATATCCTGCTGGTTAGCGTTGGGCGCAATCTAGTGTTTCGACTAAGCCAGACAAGTCCCGAGAAGGTGCAATTCCCGCTCTACGCTGTTGACTTGTCGTTGCTGGCAATGTCGTAGACCATCACGACCTGATCCATCACCAGAGCCGGCTGGGCGCACCCGGCCTCCCCGATTACCTTGGCCGGAACACCAGCCACGGTCACGCGCGGCGGCACTTCCTTGAGCACGACAGACCCGGCGCCGATGCGCGAGCAATCGCCGATCTTGATATTGCCCAACACGGTCGCACCTGCGCCAATCAGCACGCCATCGCCGATCTTTGGGTGACGGTCCTGGTCGGACTTGCCGGTGCCGCCGAGGGTCACATTCTGCAGCATGGAGACATTGTCGCCGACAATGGCCGTCTCGCCGATGACGAGACCGGTGCCATGATCGAGCATGATGCCCTTGCCCATTGCGACAGCGGGATTGATATCCACCTGGAAGACCTGGCTGGCACGGCTCTGCAGATAGAGCGCGAAATCGCGGCGCCCGGCCTTGTACATGGCGTGGGCAAAGCGATGCGTCTGGATCGCCTGATACCCCTTGAAATAGAGCAGCGGTTCGACTGCGCGATGGCACGCCGGATCGCGCTCCATGGTCGCGGCAAGGTCGACGCGCGCGCTGATACCCACATCGGGGCTATCAATCAGAGTTTCGGCAAAAGCCTGACGGATAAGGTCCGCTGACACATCGTCGTGATTGAGGCGCGCAGCAAGGCGATGGGCCAGCGACTGCTCGAACGAGTCGTGATTCAAAATCGCGGAGACAACCATGTTCGACAGCGATGGCTCGCTCGCCACAATCTGACGCGCACCGGCCCGCACGGCTTCCCAGACTGGGTCCACCGATTTGATATCCGATGCCATCTTGGCGCTTGTGGTCATGGCAGGCTCCGCTTCATCGAGAAACACCGATATAAGCCATCTCATGCTCCAAGACAAAGCCCCGGCGCACGATTTGCTTCACGATCAGCTGTTGGTGGGCAATGTCCTGCCCAGAAACGCAAGGGTTGCCGCCTTGAACTTGGCATCGCCCGTCGCGCGCATGTGATCGCGCTTGGGAATAACGAAAGCCTCGGCATCAGGAAGCAACTCGGCCAGGGGCTCGGGCGCCCCCGCCATCACGTCGGCCTCCCCCACCGCAACCAGCACGGGCACATTGATGCGCCGCACATCGGCGCGTGCCATCGGCTGGCGCGACGTCTCCATGCAGGCAGCCAGCGCCTCTCGGTCGGCTCCGGTGTGCTCGGCAAAGATGCGGAATTGGCGCGCCGTGGGATGGGTCAGGCCATCCAGAGAAGGCGCACGAAGTCCCGAGATGATATCATTGCCATCGCTGAGGCCGTTGATGAGGTTCAGCCCCATGCCGCCGAAAATGGCGCAGACGACGCGCTCCTCATGCTCGAAGGCCATGAAGGCCGCGATCCTCGCGCCCATGGAATAGCCCAGAAGCGCAGCCTTCTCGATGCCGAGGTGATCAAGCAGCGCCACCGCATCGCGTGCCATGTCGGTGGGATAGTATTGATCGGGATCGTAGGGCTTGTCAGAAGCGCCATGGCCGCGATTATCCAGAACAATGGCCTGGTACCCTGCCCCGGTCAGCGTTTCGACCCAACCAGTGTCGATCCAATTGACCTTGCCGCTCGAGGCAAAGCCGTGGATGCATAGCACGGGCGGGCCCTCGCCGAACACATCATAGGCCAGCGTCAAACCATCGGATTGAAAAGTGGGCATCTGTCTCACCGTTTTGCGCGAGCATCGGACTATCAAACCCGCTTTTGCGGGAATGGCAGCGTAAATCAATAGGCGATTGCATGTCCCTGCCGCCTTCCATTGAGTTCCGCCATCTATTATGGTCCGGCCAAATCAAACAGGTTTTTGTCTCATGGCACACGGCACCACGCCCCACTTCCACAATACCGAAGGCCTTCGTCAGATCGAGGTCGGGTCCAAGGAATTCCAGTGCGTTGGTGCGCTGCCGCCGTTTGACCACCCGCATGTCTATATCGACATGGGCAAGGACAATGACGTGGTCTGCCCCTATTGTTCGACGCATTATGTGTTCAACGGCGACCTTGCGGCTGGCACCTCCAATCCGCTTTCGGCCATTTATCACGCCGACGCTGCCTGAGACTGATCCATGCCCGGTTCGGGCCGCACATTCTATATCGTTGGCGCGGGCATCTCAGGCCTGACACTGGCATTGGCGCTGGCGCGTTTTGGCGCCTCCGTCATGGTGCTGGAACGGAGCCCGGTTCTCTCCGAGTTTGGTGCCGGCCTGCAGGTTGGCCCCAATGCCCGCTGCATTCTTGATAGGCTGGGGCTCGATGAAGCCCTTACTGCGACCGGCCTTGAGCCCGTTGGCATCGATATCTACCCCTTCGGCAGCACACATCCGCTGGTGACCATGGAGCTGGGCGCTGTAATGAGCGACCGCTTCGGCGCCGCCTATAGCGTCATGCACCGCGCCGATCTTGCCGACGCGCTCTATAAAGCTACCCGCCGCTTCGCCAATATCGACATCCAGTTCGGCGTACGGGCGTGGGACGCGACTTCCAATAGCCGTGGCGTGTCGCTGACTATTGAGGACAGCCAGGGTCAGACCCGCAAAGCCCGCGCCTCGGCGCTGATCGGTGCGGATGGCGTACACTCCCTAACCCGCACCAACCTGCTGAGCGGCCCGCCCGCGCAATATCGCCACCGCGCCGCATGGCGCACGCTGCTGCCCTATGCCTCGCTGGCCGGACAGATCGAGCTCGACCGCGTCTCGGTGCTGTTCGGACCGGGCTATCACATGGTCTGCTACCCGCTGCCACATCGTCGCCAAGTCAACATTGCCCTGTTCGCAAAGGCCCCATCGGCCGGCGCAGAAACCGGTACGCGGCCCAATCTACCGACAACCGGAAAGCGCAGCCCGCGGATCGACGTCATCCTCGCCGCTGCTGGCGATAGCTGGACGCCCTGGCCGCTCTATACGGTGGACGCGCCTAGTTGGCGCAACGGCAATATCGGCATCATTGGCGACGCCGCCCATGCCATGGTCCCATTCCAGGCCCAGGGCGCGGCTATGGGCATTGAGGATGCGGCTGTGCTCGCGCCGCTGCTGGTCAACGAGAAAACCGCCGAAGCCGCTTTTGCCCGGTACGAAGCCATCCGCCGTCCCCGCGTCGCGCGTGTCGCCAAGACCTCGCTATCGAATGGCGCCATCTTTCATATGCGCTGGCCGCTGAGCATTGCCCGCAATCTGGGCATCCGCGCGCAGGGCAAACAGGGCCACCTCAAGCGCCTTGCATGGCTGTATGGACACGATGCCGGCAACACCGAGACATGAATCGGGATATGAAGCAGTCACGCCAAGTGATTCAACCGGCGAACTTTTTCCCGAGCTGAGGCGTTTCAGCTTGCCGCACCCTACCCGTTCGGCCTTGCTTTGGCCGACTGGCCTGTGTCAACTGCGAGACGAGCCTACGGCCCGTCCAGATTCAAAAGGTTAGCGCCCAAGTATGCAAGCTGCGGCCCGTTCCCGCCTGACACTGACCTGTATCCTGGTGACGATCCTGCTCGATATGATCGGCGTGGGCATCATCGTGCCTGTGCTGCCCGAGCTGCTCGAAGAGCTGACCGGTGGCAGTGTGGCCGATGCAGCCGTCATCGGCGGCTATCTGGTTTTCACCTATGCTTTCATGCAGTTCGTGTTCTCGCCGGTCCTTGGCAACCTGTCGGATCGCTTCGGCCGCCGCCCGGTTTTGCTGTGTTCGCTGCTCGGCTTGACCTTCGATTACCTGATGATGTCGATCGCTCCGGTGGTCTGGTATCTGTTCATCGGCCGCATCATTGCGGGCGTGGCTGGCGCCGCTGTGGCGACCGCAACCGCCTACATGGCCGACATCACGCCACCCCATAAGCGCACCCAGCGCTTCGGCCTGATCGGCGCCGCTTTCGGCCTCGGCTTCATCATCGGCCCCGTCATCGGCGGCGAGCTTGGTGAACATGGCCCCCGCGTGCCTTTCTATGCCGCAGCCGGCCTGGCCTTCGCCAACTTCCTCTTCGGCCTCTTTGTGCTGCCCGAAAGCCTGCCCAAGCATTCGCGCCGCAAGTTCGACATTCGCCGCGCCAATCCCTTTGGCGCCGTGATCGCGCTGCGTCAGTATCCCGTGGTCCTGTGGCTGCTCGCCGTGCTGCTCTGCTTCTCGCTGGCCGCGCAGGCGCTGCCGACAGTGTTCAGCTACTTCACCGTGGAAGTCTTCCAGTTCACCTCGTCCAATATCGGTCGCGCATTGGGAGCCTTCGGCATCGGCTTTGCCATCTGTCAGGCCTTTCTCGTTGGGCCAATGGTCAAGCGCGTCGGCGAGCCGCCTGTGGCCATTCTGGGCCTGTTGGCGGCCATCGTGGCCTTTGTCGGCGTCGCGTTCACTTCGGAGGTTTTCTACCTCTACGTCTTCATCATGGTCGGCGCGGTCAGCGGCCTTGCGGCTCCCGCCATCAATGGCGTGCTGTCGCGTCAGGTACCCGACAATGCCCAAGGCGAGTTGCAGGGTGCGGTGAACGCCGCCAACTCGCTGGCGACCATTATTGGCCCCCTGGTGGCCACCCAGATCTTCTCCTACTTCACCTCGGCTCCGGCCTCCCCCGGCTATTTCCCCGGTGCGCCCTTCCTTGCAGCGGCCATCTGCGTCACCCTGGCGCTGGTGATCTTCTCGGTTGCAGCATGGCGGTTCGAGCTGAGCCATCGCCCGAGCATTGCCAACAAGCCTGTGGTGCCCGACATGGCGCCTCCCGGCCAGATCCGCGTGCCGCCCATAGACGAGGACGACGACGAACCCAATGCAAATCCGACCCGCTACTGAAGCCGATCACGCTGCCGTTCTGGCCATTGTCGCGCCCACCCTCAAGGCGGGCGAGACCTACGCCATGCGACGCGACTTCAGCGATGCGGAGACGCTGGATTATTGGTTTGGCCCGACCCATGAAGTCTTCGTCGCAGAAGACGATGGCGTTATCCTGGGCACCTACTACCTGATGGCCAACCAGCAGGGCGGCGGCGCTCACGTCGCCAATTGCGGATATATGACTGCACCGGCCGCACAGGGCAAAGGCATTGCCCGCGCCATGTGCGAACACTCGCTGATCCGCGCCAAAGAGCGCGGATTCAGGGCGATGCAGTTCAATCATGTCGTTTCGACAAACGGGCGCGCCGTCGCCCTGTGGCAGAAGCTGGGCTTTGATATCGTCGGCACCCTGCCGCTGGCCTTCAACCACCCGGTGAACGGCTATGTGGACAGCTACGTGATGTTCCGCGCTCTATCGTGATTTATACGGATGTAATTGCTTAACCTCATTGGCAGCAAAAGCGTTCGTACGAGTGCGCGGACCTCAAAATTAAAGCCGCTTTTACGATGCTGGCCGGAGAACAGGGTGTTGCTACGCCAGAGTTTTCCCGATGCAAACCGTTCTAGAGACGCTTTTTTTCAAGCATAACCTCCAGCTTGTCGCGCTTGCGGCGCTGATTTGTGCGCTTTCGTCCTTTGCAGGCATGAGCCTGCTCAACCACGCGCGCCGGGCCTCTGGCTCGATCAGGACTGCGTGGCTGGCCGTGGCGGCCGTGTCAGTTGGCTTCGGTATCTGGTCGACCCACTTCGTGGCAATGCTGGCCTTCTCCGTCGGTATGCCCACCGGCTACGAGCTAGTGACCACCGTCGGCTCTCTGCTCATCGCGATCTCTCTGGTCGGTAGCGGGTTTCTGTGGGCTGCCATTGGGACCCGTCGCGCCGATGCTGCCCTTGGTGGCGCCATCGCTGGCATTGGCATTGCGGCGATGCACTATGTGGGCATGTCGGCCCTGCGGATCGGTGGCGAAATCGACTGGAGCGGCTCGCTGGTATCGGCGTCGCTCATTCTCGGTATTTCTCTCGGCGCACTAGCGCTCTATGTGGGCCTTTATGGCACCTCCGTCCGTTGGCGTCTGGCTGGCGCGGGTATCATGACCCTGGCCATCTGCTCCATGCACTTCACGGGCATGGGCGCTGCCGGGCTGGAGAATTGCTATCCAGTGGTCACCGCCAGCGATGCGACACCGGAAAACCTGTCCATTGGCGTGGCCGTCTCCAGCATTCTCATCCTCGTCGCCGCCCTTGGCGCCGTCTTCCTCGACATCCGCGAACAGCGCCGCACCGCGCTGGAAGGCAACCGCATGCGCGGCCTCGCCGATGCTGCCGTGGAAGGGCTTGTGGTCTGCGACGCCCAGACAATCGTCACCGTCAATTCCAGCTTCCTCGACCTCGTCGGCCGCAAAGGCGATGACCTCGCAGGCCAGTCGCTATCGCGCTTTTTCAACCTCGCCACCTGCGTCGCCATCACCGCGCGCCCCGGCGTTTCTGTTGAAGCCGATATGACCATCGACGGCGGCAAGACCATTCCGGTCGAAGTCATCATGCGCCGCGTCGACTTCGGTGGCCGCGAGCACAATGCCATTGCCGTACGCGACCTCAGCGCGCGCCGTATCGCCGAGCAGCACATTCGCTTCCTTGCGCATCACGACGCCCTGACGGGCCTGCCCAACCGCGCCAGCTTCAACCGCGACCTCGACAGCGAGATCGCCCATGCGACCCGCCACGACCAGACCTTTGCAGTGCTCTGCCTCGATCTGGACCGTTTCAAAGAGGTCAACGACCTGTTTGGCCACCCTGTGGGCGACCTGCTGCTGCAGCGCGTATCACGCGCCCTGCAGAAAGCGCTGAACGATGACTGCGTCGCGGCCCGCCTGGGCGGTGATGAGTTTGCCGTGATCATCCCCAATATCGGGGCCCCGGAACGCGCCGGCCGGATCGCAGAAGACATCCTCGATGGCTTCCGGGCCGCCAACAATGAAAGCCCGGAAAGCGCGGCGATCGCCGCCAGCATCGGCATCGCGATCTTCCCGGACAATGCCGTTGATGCGCAGCACCTGATGACCCACGCCGATACCGCGCTTTATCGCGCCAAGCATGATGGCCGTGGCATCTATCGCTATTTCGAAGCCGAGATGGGCGCCAAGGTGCGCGAGCGCCGCCTGCTGGAAAATGACCTGCGTCATGCCATCTCCCGCAATCAGCTGCGTCTGGTCTATCAGCCACAGATCGACATCAAGAGCGGTGACGTCAGCGGCTTTGAGGCTCTGGTGCGTTGGGAACACCCCGAGAAGGGTGCCATTCCGCCAAGCGATTTCATCCCGATTGCCGAAGAAAGCGGGCTGATCCTGCAGATCGGCGAATGGGTGATGCGTCAGGCTTGCGCCGACGCCGCCACCTGGGCCAACCCGCTCTCGATTGCTGTCAACGTCTCGGCTGTGCAGATGCAGAACGCGGGCCTCTCCATGATGATCATGCAGACCCTGTCGCAGACTGGCCTGTCCCCTGCCCGCCTCGAAATCGAGATCACCGAAACAGCGCTGATCCGCGACATGAACCGCGCGCTCCACACCCTGCGCCAGATCAAGGCCCTGGGCGTGCGCGTGGCGATGGACGATTTCGGCACCGGCTATTCCTCACTGGCCAACCTGCGCGCCTTCTCCTTCGACAAGATCAAGATCGACGGCTCGTTCATCAAGTCGGTGGACAGCAATGAGCAATCAGCCGCCATCGTGCGCGCCGTGCTGGGGCTGGGAGCAGGTCTCAATCTGCCCGTGGTTGCCGAGGGCATCGAGCGCATTGAGGAGCTCAATTTCCTGCGCGACGAAACCTGCGCCGAAGCCCAAGGCTTCCTGCTCAGCCGTCCTGCAGAAATCGAGACCTTCGCCGAAATTACCAGCGGCACGACGCGCCGTCTGCCCTGTGCCGAACGAGACCGGGCCGACGTCAAACTGGCCAGTTAGGCAAACAAAAGGGCCCCGCAATCGTGGGGCCCTTTCTGATTCTGCAGGTCGCTGGAGCTTACTTGCCCAGCGTAGATGGCCAGGTGCCGTGCAAGTCGGTGCCGCGACCGACGATCTCAAACCCGTGGGCGCCGAAGAAGTCGCGCTGGCCCTGGATCAGGTTGGCAGTGCCCTGCGCCTGACGATAGCTGTCGAAATAGCTCAGTGCAGCCGACAGGCAGATCATCGGGAATTCGCCAACGGCAGCAGCCGCCACGACCTTGCGCAGGCTTGGATGCGCGTCCTTCATGATGGTCACGAAGTCGGGCACAACCAGAAGGTTTGTATTGCCGCCCTTGGCATAGGCTGAGCTCATCTGATCGAGGAAGCGCGAGCGGATGATGCAGCCTGCGCGCCAGATCTTGGCGATGGTGGCGAGCGGCAGTGCCCAGCCGTTTTCTTCCGAAGCCTTGGCGATCACGGCGAAGCCCTGAGCGTAGGAAACGATCTTGCCAGCGAGCAGTGCCTTTTCGAGATCGGCCAGTGTCACGTCGGTCTTGGCGCGGTTTGGCTTGCCATAGATGGCTTCGGCGGCAACGCGCTCATCCTTGCGCGACGAAATCGAGCGAGCAGCAACTGCGCCTTCGATTGCCGTTGCCGGCACGCCCATCTGCTGGGCAACAATTGCGGACCAGACGCCGGTGCCCTTCTGGCCGGCCTTGTCGAGGATCAGATCGACCAGCGGCTTGTTGGTTTCGCCATCGACAGCGTCCAGCACGTGGCCGGTGATTTCGATGAGGTAGGAGTTGAGCGGACCCTTGTTCCACTCTTTGAAGACTGCGGCGCAAGCCTTGGCATCCATGCCCAGGCCATCGCGCATCACGCCATAGACTTCGGCGATCATCTGCATGTCGCCATATTCGATGCCGTTGTGGATGGTCTTGACGAAGTGGCCAGCGCCGCCCTCGCCCAGATAAGCGCAGCAGCTTTCGCCGTCGAACTTGGCAGCGATGGCCGTCAGCACGGCTTCGGCATTGTGCCACTGTTCCTTGGAGCCGCCGACCATGATGGACGGACCATGGCGCGCGCCTTCTTCACCGCCGGAAACGCCGACGCCGAGATAGCCGATGCCCTTTGGCTTGAGATAGTCGAAGCGGCGCTGCGTGTCGGTGAAGAGCGAGTTACCGCACTCGATGATCGCGTCGCCCTTTTCCAGGTGCGGCAGAAGCTGCTCGATCATGTCGTCAACGGGCTGTCCCGCCTTGACCATGATGATGATGGAGCGCGGCGCCTTCACGGTCTGGACGAAATCGGCCAGGTCGTACTTGGCAATGGTCTTGCCATCCAGGCCCTGTTCCTTGGCCTCGGCGACGAACTCGTCGATGCGCCCGGCAGACCGATTGTGGACAGCGATTGTGTAGCCTTTTTCAGCGATATTGAGGGCCAGGTTCGAGCCCATAACCGCCAGGCCAATCAGGCCGATATCCGCAGTCGACATGCAAGCGTCCTTCCGAGGTCTTTAATCCGTCAATCCATGCGCGTAGCGCATACCACGCGCCGGGACATGACCACAAACTGCCCCTAGACGGAAGTCGTATTCGGGGAAAAAATCGGCAATTTCCCGGTCATGTATGGCAGATTGCCTTGCTAGCACAATCCCGCACCCTTAGAGTCCGCGCAAATTTGGAGAACCTATGTGTCCGCTGCATCGCCATTTGATCTGACCGGCAAGCGGGCTCTCATCACGGGTTCGAGCCGTGGCCTGGGTTACGCCATGGCAAAAGCGCTCGCCGAAGCGGGCGCATCCATCGTTCTCAATGCGCGCGATAGCGTCGCCCTTGGCGCTGCGGCGCAGGATCTCGCCGAGACCGGCGCGACGGTGAATGCCGCGGCCTTCGACGTCACCAACCGCGAGAGCATCAACGCGGCGATCAACTATATCGAGGACGATATCGGCCCCATCGATATCCTGATCAACAATGCCGGAATGCAGTTCCGCTCCAGTCTCGAGGCCTTCCCGCCCGAGCGCTTTGATCAGGTCATCGCCACCAATCTGACCTCGGTGTTCAACGTCAGCCAGCCAGTTGCCCGCCAGATGATTTCGCGCGGTGCCGGCAAGATCATCAACATCTGTTCGATGCTCGCCGAAGTCTCTCGTCCAACGATCGCGCCCTATGCTGCGACCAAGGCCGCCGTTGCCAATTTCACCCGCGGCATGGCCGTGGATTGGGCCCGCCATGGTCTGAACGTCAATGGCATAGCGCCGGGCTATTTCGCCACCGAAATGAACGATGCTCTGACCAGGGACGACAAGTTCAATAGCTGGGTCGAGAGCCGCACACCGATGGGCCGCTGGGGCCAGCCCCATGAACTTGGCGGCGCAGCGGTTTTTCTCGCCTCAGAAGCCGCGCGCTTCGTCAACGGCCACATCCTCTATGTTGATGGTGCCTTCACCGCCACCGTCTGACCCTGTTGTCTGGAATGCCCATGCCTCTGCAAGCCGCCCGCATCATCATCGTCATGGGCGTCAGCTCATCGGGAAAGTCCACCATCGGCAAGTCGGTAGCGCGGCGGCTCCACGTGCCGTTCCTAGATGGCGATGACTACCACCCCGACGCCAATGTCGAGAAAATGCGCGAGGGCACGCCGCTGACCGACGATGACCGCTGGCCGTGGCTTGAGCGGCTGGCGCAGTCACTGCACGAAGCCGCCGACCGCAAGGGTGCTGCGGTTGGCGCCTGCTCGGCACTCAAGCGCTCATATCGCGACTACATGGTCGAAAAGGCGGGGGAGCCGATCCTGTTCGTCTATCTGCACGGCGACAAGGACGTCATCGCTGCCCGCATGGCAAAGCGCAGCCACGAATTTATGCCCACCAGTCTACTCGACAGCCAATTCGAAACGCTGGAAATACCTGATCCCGAGACCGAAAACGTACTGGTTCTGCCGGTGACCGACAGCGTGGAAAAGCTCACCATGTCAACGGTCAAGAGTGTCGACCACATCAAGAGCTTCAAGCGCTGGCAATAGGCGCCAAGCCCCATATTGAAGCGGCACTTCTAGCCGGGCCACGGCACATTCAAGCTGGCTTAGCCGTCAGCCTGCCCTGCCCGTATGCCACCAGCACGGCTGCACCCACCACGACCACTGCGCCAGAAATGGCCCAGCCATCCAGCGCAATACCCAGAAGGGCAAAGTCGAACAGGAAGGCCCAGATGATGCCGGTGTATTCGTAACCAGCCAACAACGCGACCGGCGCGCGGGCTACGGCCTCGGTCATCAGCACGTGGCCCATACCGCCGAGCAGGCCCGCGCTGATCAGCAGCGCGAGGGTGATGCCATCGAGCTCGGCCCAGCCAAAGGCCGCAGTGGCGAGCCCCACGATGCTGCAGATGACGGCAAAGGACAGTGCGATACTGGCCGGTGGGTCGGTGCGGGTCAAATCCTTCACCTGCACCCGCGACAGCGCATTGGTCGCCGCCATCGCCAAACCTGCAGCAACGCCGATCAACGTACCATCCCGCAACTCGGCCCCGAGCAGCGCCGGAAACAACATCAGCACAATACCCGCCAGCCCAAGCACGACGCCTACAATGACTAGGGCATTGGGCCGCTCGCGCAGGAAAACCATCGCGGCACAGATGGAAAGGATCGGCGCGAGATAGCTGATGGCCGTCGCCAGCCCGACCGAGAGATAGGCCAGCGCCACGAAGTTGAACATCATCACGGCGCAACCCAAAAGGCCCCGCACGAGATGCTTCCGCGGATATTTGGTGCGCACAGCGGTCGCCAGCTCGCCCCGCACCAGCAGGTAGATCACGATGGGCCCGAGCGCGATGAAACTGCGCCAGAACACCAACTGCCCTACCGGAGCGACCTTTGCAGCCTCATGAATAATCGCCGACATGGCAGTCATGGTGACGAGGCCAAAGGTCGCCAGCCACAGCGCCGTGGCCGGGCTCGCCTTGCGGGACGATGAGGTGGAAATGGTCATGCCCGATCTCTAACTATGCGCGGGCCGCCTGACAAAGAAAAAGGCGGCCCAAAAGGCCGCCCTTAATGCACCTACTGCGCCGCGTATCCGCCATCCACCAGATGGTAGCTACCGGTGATGAACGAGGCTGCATCCGACAACAGGAACAGCGTCAGCGCCGCCACCTCATCGGACGTCCCCAACCGGCCCATGGGGTGGAGGGAACGCAGGGTCGCAAACATCTCGCTCTCGGTGTTACTCCCCAGCAGCGGCGTTTCGATGAAGCCCGGCCCGACCGCGTTCACGCGAATGCCCTGCTTGGCATAATCGATGGCCGTCGCTTTGGTGAGCCCAACCACGCCATGCTTGGACGAGACATAGGCCGGAGCGTTGGCAAAGCCATTGGTGCCAAGGATCGACGCCATGTTGACGATGGCCCCACCGCCACTTTTGAGCATGGCCGGAATTTCGTATTTGGTGGAGTAGAACACGCTGTTCAGATCGATGTCGACGACCTTGCGCCATTCCTCGAGCGTGTAGTCCGCCGTTGGCTTGCCGGCGCCAGCGATACCGGCATTGTTAACCGCTAGATGCAGAGCGCCATAGGTGTCGACGGTGAACTGGATGGCCTTTTCAAGCTGATCAGGCTGGCCCACATCGACTGCGATTGCGACCGCAGTGCCACCAGCTGCCGTGATCGCGTCGACAACCTTCTGGCCGGTCTCAAGCTTGAGATCAGCCACCACCACCTTGGCGCCACGGGCGGCCAATTGCCGGGCAACAGCCTCGCCAATGCCAGATGCACCACCTGTCACAAATGCAACCTTGCCGTCAAAATCCTTGGACATGTTCTGCTCCTGTGTTGTCCTCCACACATGGGACCGCAGCAAGAGCCGAGCAATGACATGGATCAAACGGGCGCCTGAACAGTGTGTTCAGGCCAATTTACGCCGCCCTGCGTTATTCCGGCAGCGTGTCGCTGCGTGACAGGCTGGCGTTGTAATAGCGGTCATCGTGGGTGACTTCTTCGCCGATCCAGTCGGGGAGCTCCACCACCTGGTCTTCGCTCTCCAGCTCGACCTCGGCCAGCACCAGACCGGTATGACGGCCCTCGAACACGTCGATTTCCCAGGTCAGGCCGCCGAACGGCACGATGTGACGACGCTTTTCCAGCACATGCGGCTCGGCCATCGCCAGCATTTCCCGCGCATCCTCAATGGGAATGTCGTACTCAAACTCAGACCGGGTAATGCCCTGCGCTGCGCCCTTAAGGGTGATGACGGCCCGGTCATCATTCTTGCTGCGCACCCGCACAGTCGCCTTGGCATTGCTCGACAGATATCCCTGACGCAACAGCGCGCTGCTCGTTTCCAATGCGCGCCAGCCATCGCCACTCACCAGGAATTTCCGCTCGATCTCTTGCGCCATATTCAGTCCTTCTTCGGTAACAACGTCCAATAGCGCTCAAAACGCTCACGCAACATGTTCGGTTTTTCGGCCAGCAATTGCCGACCTAGGCCAATCGCATCGGCGGCCAACGTAGCCTGACGCTCGGCGATGACGCGTCGCACCGCCTCGATATCGGGGTAATCCGCCAACGTGGCGTCCAGTACAGCCAGATTGTGATGATCTCCCAGCCACTCGCCGAGGCGATCTAGATTGTGCCGGCGAGCCGTGAGCGTATCGGGCGCCGCGGCTACAAAAAGGCTAACATGGTGCCAGTGATACTTTGTGTCCTTGCGCCATGCGTGGATCGCCTCGGCGCTTGCGTCGCGTTCCACCACCGCCAATCCCGTCTGCATGCGGCGATAGGTGGCCTCCAGGCCATCGCCGATCTGATCAAACCCCTTCCCCGATATCTCCCACGTGCCAGCGCGCGATTTGGCCGCTTCGAAGATCTCGATAAAGCTCCGTAGCAACAATGTCGCCTCTACCGCATCGGGAGGACCGCCCACCGCCTGCTGCAAGGAATGAAGGATGTCCTTTGCCTGCGTGGCCGATATCTGCGGGCGCCCCTTGCGATTAAGGTCGATTTCGAGGATCTGGGAGAAGGTCTCGACCATGACGGCAGCGTCTCGCCTGCCGGCCAAACCTGCCGCCGCGTCCCTGAAGGCCCTATTTTCACGTTTAGCGTTTTTGAATCGGGGCTCGATCAGCCGCACCAATCCGCGCAGTTTTTTACAGCGGCGCCGCAACTGATGTACGAGATCGTCGAGGTTTCCCCGCGGCTCATAGGACGCTTCCAGCGCTCTTGAGATTTGCCCGCGGGCAATGGAGCGAACCTGCTTTTCGATGCCGCTACGCTGAGTGAACTGAAAGCTCATCATCGCACCTCAAAAACCGAAAGTCATTTGCCCCGCTGGCGTGCCCACCGAAACACCCTCTAGCGCCAGCATGCGCACCTTGGACAAGGCACCCCCTGGCGCTGAAAAACCGCCCGGCTTGCCGTCACTGGCCAACACGCGATGGCAGGGAATGATCAGAGGGATGGGATTGGCACCCATCGCGCCGCCCACAGCGCGCGACAAGGTGACATCGCCCAGTTGCCGCGCCATCTCGCCATAGGTGATGGTCTGGCCCCATCCGATGGTCAGCAACAGGTCGTAGGCTCGTTTGTGGAAGGCGGACACGCCCTGCAGATCCAGCGGCACGTTGCTGAAATCTATCTCGGCCCCCTCGGCATAATCCTCGATCTGAGTGATCAGAGCCTCGATAGCGCGGGTCGGCGCACCCGGTTTGGCATCATAGCGATTGATACGCTCGGCCAGTGCATCGGCCTCAAGCCCCGGCAATTGCAGGCGTGCAATGCCCAGCTCAGTCCAGCCAAGCCCGAAGACGCCCAGCGCAGTATCAAAAGTCACCGTTTCCATGCGGCTATCTTACCGCTTCAGCACCAGTGCGCACCAGTCCCGCAATTCCTGGCCAATGACCTCGCCGAGTGCGCCTTTTTGGGCGAAACCCCACCATACCTGCGCACCTTGCCACTGGCTGGCCAACATCAGACCGAGCTGTTCCTGCTGGCGGGCATCCTCACTCAGCCGCCGTCCCAGGGCCCGCGCCAGAGCCTTGCGCCAAAGAACACCGCGCGCCCGTAACACGGGATCGCGCATATCCTCACGCAAAATAGCCAGCCCCATGGCGTTTTCTGCTTCGCTCATCCCCGCCGGGATCATGGCCACCAGCATAGCCACTGCCCCCTCGGGAGTGAGGGGCATGGTCTGGTCCAACTCGGCTGTCTGGGCATCGAGCGCATCCCAGCCGCGCAGCATTGCCGCCTGCACAAAGCCATCCTTGGTGCCATAGCGCTGCACCAATGTCGCCGCCGAAAGCCCCACCGCTTTTCCCACCGATGCAAAGGTCAGCGCATCCGGACCGGCCCGATACATCATGTCCATCGCAGCTTCCAGGATCGCCTCATCGGTCACCGTGCGCGGTCGTGCCATGCAAATTCCATTTGTAAACGAACGTTCATTTATATAATCTATGACCCTACAACAGGAGAGTCCAGATGGCCAGAATCGTTGGATATATCGCTACCAGCCTCGATGGTTTTATCGCCACGGCCGATGAAAACCTCGATTGGCTTACCAATCAGCCCGGTCTCGATTTAGGCGAGCACGACTATCACCACTTCATCGAAACCATTCAGACCGTGGTCATGGGGCGTGCGACCTATGATTGGGTCGCCAAATTCCCCGGCGATTGGGAATATGCGGGCAAACGCGTCATCGTCGTCACATCGCGCCCCATCGAAAACCCCAAGGGTCCACTCGAAACGCGATCGGACATCGGCGCCCTCATCGCTGAGTTGCGCGCGCTAGAGGATGGCAATGTGTGGATGCTGGGCGGCGGCAAGCTGCAGATGACCTTCATGGAGCGTGGCGCGCTCGATGAAATCGAAGTCTATGTCATGTCTGAAATCATCGGCGGCGGCATTCCACTGTTCCCGCCCACCGGGCTGCGCGCGTCGCCGAAACTGAAATCCGCGAAAATGCTCGGACCCGCCTGCGCGCGGCTGCAATACAGTTTCACCTGAAAACAAAAAAGCCGCCCTTTGGGCGGCTTTCCGTGTCTCGGGGGAGACTATTTCTTCAGCGCATCACGAACAGATTCCTTGGCGTCGCCGACCTTCTGCTGGACCTTGCCAGTAGCCTTGTCCATCTTGCCTTCGGCCTGAAGTTTGGTGTTGCCGGTGAGACCACCAACAGCATCCTTCACGGCACCCTTGACCTGCTTGCCAGCGCCATCAACCTGATCTTTGTTCATGAGAACCTCCTTCGTGTTTCGCTGCCAGAACAACGTGCCACCCCGGGGTCAGTTCCGATTATTCTCGATCACATCGCCGGTTTGTGAGCCGCACACGAGTGTTGGTCAACGGCGCGCGCTCTGCTAAACCGCGCCCATGCCCGGTCCCATGCCCACCCTCAAAGACTACTTTCCCCCGCTCGATCCCTATCTGAATGTCCTGCATGTCGATGACGACATTCTCGTGCTGGACAAGCAGAGTGGCCTCTTGAGCGTACCCGGCAAAGACCCATCGCTGTGGGACTGCCTGGAGTATCGCGCTCGCCAAACCTGGCCCACCGCCGGTATGTGCCATCGGCTGGACAAGGATACCTCAGGCGTTCTGGTGATGGCGCTGAACAAGCGCGCCCATGGCCGCATTGGCAGCCAGTTCGAGCACCGCAAGACCACCAAATCCTACATCGCCCGCGTTGCCGGGATCATCGAAGAGGATAGCGGCCTCGTCGATCTGCCGCTCGCTACCGACTGGGAAAACAAACCGCGCCAGCGCGTCGACTACGAAAACGGCCGCCCATCGCAAACCGAATGGACCGTGCTTGAACGCGAAGCCAACGCCACCCGCGTCCGTCTCCACCCCCTCACCGGCCGCACCCACCAGCTGCGGGTCCACATGAAGGCAATCGGCCATGTGATTCTGGGTGATGTGTTTTATGGCGACACCGAAACCCTCGCCGCCGCCGATCGCCTGCAACTCCACGCGGCGGAACTGGGCTTCACCCATCCGACAACGGATGAGTTCATGACCTTTGTGGCACCGACGCCTTTCTAGGATTTCGCGGAGGTGGATCACCCGGACAAGCCGGGTGATGACGAGTGGGAGGGATTGGGGTCACTCGCGGCAGCAGTCGTTAGTCGCTCGATCCCACCACCACCGTCATTGCCCGGCTCGTCCGGGCAATCCATCTCGCCACACACTCCGAACACCTTCATCCTCAATCTTCGCCGGCGCCGCCCTCGGACAACACTGTGGGTTGGGGAGCATGGAAACCAACAGGCAAAGCCGCTCCAACGCACCAAGCGCCCTATTTCTTCGCCCGCTTGGCCCCCGCCCGCCCGCGCAGCTTTTCCTGATTGAACGCGATCGCGGCCCGCACCAGATCCATCAGCGCGTCGAGATCAACCGCCTCGCCCTCCGCAATATCAATCGCCCGCCAGACATTGCCGTTGAAGCCGTTGTTGAACAGCCCCGCCGGATCGGCGAGGCTCGCACCTTGGGAAAAGGTCAGCTTGACCTTGTCCTTGTGGGCATTGCCGACAGCAATCGCGCCATCGCGTGACCACACCGGGCTGCCCATATATTTCCAGTCCTCGGTGATCTCAGGATCAGCCTCAAGGATGGCCTGGCGGATATCGGCGAGCGTCTTGCCGCGCCAATCGGTCAGCCCGGCAATCAGTGCATCGATCTGCTCTTTTGGCGTCATGCTTCAGATATCGCGTTCGAGGACGGTCTCCAGCTTGCCAAGGAAGGCCTTCCAGCCCGCCTGCGCCCCAAAGTAGGCCTGGTCCTGATCGGGGCGGAAGCCCGATTGCATCATGCGCAGATGCGTACCCGCATCGGTTGGCGTCAGCGTCCAGGTAACCACGCTCTCCAGTCCATAGGCGTCCCAGCTATAGGACAGCGTCCTGTTCGGCTCGACCGCCTTGACCTGGCAATCCACCGCGCCCCAGTCAGCGGTGAACTTGAAGCCGTGGCCGACCTCCGGCTTGAAATCGCTCTGCATCAGCCACTCTGCGATCAGGTGCGGCTGGGTCAGCGCGCGCCAGATCTTTTCGGGTGGATAGGACATTTCGCGCTCGATCACGACGGAGCGCAATTCGGTTGCTGTCTGGCTCATGGCACTCATCCTTTGGCTGTGTTGGGGCTCAGATTTCGTCGCCGGGCAGCAGGCTTGCCTGCTTCACCCAGTCGATGAACTGCGCCGCGTCGATCTCATCGTTCTCGTAAATGTCGAGGTAGCGCACATCCTTCTGCTTGGATGTGCCGGGCGGCATCGGCGATAGCGACGCGCCCTGCGTGAAGGACACCTTCACGTATTTGGTGAGGCAGTGAAAACCCAGGAACCACCCCTGCCCCTCAAGCCCATAAAACGGCGTGTTCCATTTGACGGCTTTGCTGACGCCGGGAATGGCTTGCTCGATCAACGCATCGAGCCGCTTGCCCACCGCCTGTTTCCAGCCCGGCATCGCGGCGATATAGGCCTGCACAGGCTCATCGCCATACCCCTTGGCAATCTGCGGATTGCCACCCGAGAGCAGCACGACAGGCGTCTGTGTCATTGATCCATCCTCTTGAGCAGGTCTTCGAGGCTGTTGAAACGGCTCTGCCAGAACCCGGTCATTTCTCGTGTCCAGTCGGTCAGCGGCGCCAATGCGTCGAGTTGCGCGCTGTAGTGGGTCTGCCGACCGTCCTGCCGCCCTTGCACAAGCCCGGCTTGCTTAAGCACGCCAAGATGCTTGGACACCACGGGCTGCGAAACGCCCGCCTGTGCCGTCAGTGCAACAACGGTCGTCTCCCCATCGCGGCACAGGCGCTCAAAGATCGCCCGCCGCGTCGGATCGGATAATGTCTTGAACAGAACATCCTGCACGCTGGACATAGATACATACCCATTCAGCTATGGGTTAATTCATAGCCAAATGGGTATGGGTTCGTCAAGGGGATTTGGGTGGCACTATGCAGCAGCTAGCACCGTGCTGCCCTCGGGCTTGACCCGAGGGCCACTCACCTCACGGCGCAAGCGGCTAAAGGCCCTCGGAACAAGTCCGAGGGCAGCGTGGTGTGTGTGGATAGAAGCGCGCAGGGAAGCGAAAAGCCCCTACACTTCCCCGATATACCCAACCTCAATCCGCTGGAACAAATGTCCCGGCTTCATTGTGTCGAGCCACTTGCGAAAGTCGGCCACGTCCTTGAAGCCAGCGCGCTGCGCCTCGGCCTCGGTCACGTCATCGGGCGACATATCGGTGATCGCCTTGATGGACAGCAGGCCCACCTTGGTCTTGAGCGTACCACCCGCCTTGACCGTCGGCTTGCTCCAGCGGCGGAAAATCAGGTCGACCTTGCCAGCCTTTATCTCTTCGAGCAGTTCGCGCTTGAGCAGCATTAGTCCAACACCGCCTGTGCCGTGATTTCAATACGCAGGCCCTTGGCCAGCAGCTCCTTGACGACCACCGTCGCCCGCACGGGGAACGGCTGCTGGGTGAAATACTCGCGATAGACCGCGTTCATGCCCGCCGCATCGACGCTATCGGTGAGAAAAATCTGCACCATCACCAGATTGGCCAGCGTGCCACCAGCGGCCGTCACCCCAATCTTGAGGTTCTCGATGCAGCGGCGCGCCTGCGCCTCGATGCCGCCTTCGACGATTGCGCCCGTCTCCGGGTCTTCGGCGATTGCCACCAGCCACACATGCTTACCGGCCCGCACCGCATCGCTGATTGGCGCAGAAGATGGGGCAATCCCGGTTTCGATCCGTTCAATCATGTGGCCTCCAGGCAGAATCGGTTACTGCAATTGTCTTGTCGTCCACCTTGTGACAAACACAGGCGACCGGGCCAAGCGGGCGTGGTGAAATGGTAGACACAAGGGACTTAAAATCCCTCGGCGATAGCCGTGCGGGTTCGAGCCCCGCCGCCCGCACCAAACCCTTGATTTTACTTACGAAATCCAAGACGCAAGCTGCCTGATTTTCACAATAAACGCCATGAACAAAACATGATTTTCGGTCACAAAATTCAAAAATTGTGACCGAGAACTCTAAAAATAGACTCTGGACTTAAAATCCCTCGGCGATAGCCGTGCGGGTTCGAGCTCCGCCGCCCGCACCACCGGCTGGATATCGGAATGCATTGCCGGTAGATTTTGGCCATGAACGCCCTTTTCATCTGCAGCCGCAATCGACTGAGAAGTCCAACCGCACAAGCGGTATTTGCGTCTTGGGAGAATGTAGAAACCGATTCCGCGGGCACGAGTGCCGATGCCGATATCGAGGTTTCAGCTGACCATATTGACTGGGCAGACACCATCTTTGTCATGGAAGGTCGCCATCGTGCCCTGCTGGCCAAACGGTTCCAGAGACAACTCAAGGGCAAACAAGTCATCTGCCTCGAAATCAGAGACAATTACACATTCATGCAGCCTGAATTGATCGAGATCCTGATTGCGAAGGTCGGGCGGCACTTGCACAGTCCCAAGGCCTCTCTCCAATAAATCGCAGCACCGTGTGCAAGCCGGACAGTGTCGCTCGTCGTTGCAGTATCGGGTCATCCGACCGACAGATGCGAGGCACGAAAATGCGAGAGCTGATCCTGAAAATGTCCATGTCGCTCGACGGGTTTGTCAGCGACATGGACGGCACCAATGCGTGGATGTTCGGGGCTGATCAAGAGGCCAAGGACTGGTCGGTGGCGGCGACGTGGAATGCGAGCCTGCACATCATGGGCAGCACGTCGTTCTTGGGCATGGCGCCGTTCTGGCCAACCTCAACCATGGCGTTTGCGCCGCCGATGAACCAGATCCCCAAGGCCGTCTTCTCGCGACCGGGACCAGCCATCCTGTCTTCGTTTTCCCTGCCAGAAGGCCCGCTACAGACCGGCGGTGAGAGCTGGAAGGCGGCTCAGGTACTTAGCGGAGATCTCGCGACGGAAATCGCCAGGCTCAAGGCGCAAGACGGTAAACCGATCCTCGCCCATGGCGGCGCCACCTTTGCGCGGGCTCTGGTTGCTCAGGGTCTGGTGGACGAGTTCATCCTCGGCGTTCACCCGATTGCGCTGGGCCGGGGCAAGCCCTTGTTCTCAGACCTGCCCGCGCCCCTCAATCTGAAGGTCGTCAGCTCAAAGGCCTTTCCGGGCGGCGCAATGGCGCAAGTCTATCGCCCCGCCTGAGGACCGCCCACAACCTGACGCTGGTTCAACTCTGCTAGATATTCGCGCAGCAGTGACGCCCGGCGCGGGCGGAAGCTCTGGCCAACCAGCGTCGGCTTGACGATGCGATCGGTATTGAACATGCGAAACGCCTCGCGCAAGCAACACCACGCCAAAACGGTCAGCGTCCTGTCGGTGTACATCACGGCCAAAGGCAGAATGGTCCGCTCGCTGACGTCGCCCGCCTTGTCCGTATAGCCGATATGGAGCGCCTCCTCCTGCCAGCAGGCTTCGCGGATGATCTCCATATTGCGCGTCGCGGCGTAGCGAACATCAGGCCGATAAACCTGCGATATCGCGTGGAAGAGGTAACTCTCCCGATCATCCGGCAAAGTCGCGGCCACCTTGGCCAACACCGAAACAGCCGCCTTGGCCAAAGCCGGATCGCCCATGCGCTGCACTTCGGCCAGTCCCAGCGCAAGCGCTTCAATCTCAGCGCGATCAAAGGTTTGCGGCGGCAGGGAATAGTCCTCGATGAGCCGGTAGCCGTAGCCACGCTCGCCCTCGATCCGCGCACCAGCCGCCCGCAGACTGTCGATATCGCGGTAGAGCGAACGCAGCGACACGTCCATTTCCTCGGCCAGCCGCGCAGCCGTAATCGGCGCGGGCATGACGCGCATCGCCTGGAGAAGTCGAAAAAGTCGGTCGGGACGCGCCATTATCCAACTGCCGGAAATTGTCAGTTAGCACCCCGTATAACAGGCTCATTACCGCACACCAACGAGCATGTGAAAATGACCATCCAGACCACCACACACCTCAATTTCCGTGGCGATGCCCGCGCTGCCCTGTCGTTCTACCAGACCGTGTTCGGCGGCGACGTAATGGTGTTCACCTATCGCGACACCGGCAATATCAAGAACGAGGCCGAAGCTGATCAGGTCACCTTTGGCCAAGTCGCCTCGCCCGATGGCTTCCGCATCATGGCCTATGACGTGCCATCAAGCATGGACTGGAATCCCGGCACGATCCCGGTCTTCGTCTCAGTGCGCGGCGCTGATGCGGCCGAGATCACCCGCTATTGGGAAAAGCTGATCGACGGCGCGACCATCGTCCAGCCGCTCGCGCCATCCGGCTGGGCGCCGCTCTACGGCATGGTGAAAGACAAGTTCGGCATCACTTGGGTGCTGGACGTTCAGGCCGCCTACTAGCCGCGATCAATGGGCAGGTCGGGGCACCCACCTGCCCTTTTTCAATCTCGTAAAAATCGGGACTTGATTTTCGACACGTATTACCTGACTTTAGTCAGATACTTTCGAGATCAATCATGACAACCGACGCAATCTCTCGCATTCGGCGCTTCCAGCGTGCCGTCACCAGCGAAATCGGAGTGCTGGACGAATCCTTCCTTGGCCGCGGTCGCCCGCTCGGCCCTGCCCGATTGCTGAATGCCATTGGCGGCGGCCGGAGCGAAGTCAGCGAACTGCGCTCATATCTGCAGCTCGATTCCGGGCTGATGAGCCGCCTCCTGCGCGGACTTGAGGCTGAAGGCCTCATCGAGATCGAAGCTGGCGCCGAGGATAGCCGTCGCCGCAACGTCAAGCTGACCGCTGCCGGCGAAGTCGAATATACGGCCTACGAAACCCTTTCCAACACTCAGGCCCAGGCCATGCTGAACAAGCATCAGGCACCCGACCGGTTGCTGGCGGCGATGGACCTTGTTGCGTCTGCCATGGGCCGGGACCGCATAACCTATGAGCAGGTCGACCCGCGTGACGAGCGTGCAATCAGCTGCCTACAGGCCTATTACGCCGAGTTAGCCGCCCGGCTTGAACACGGCTTTGACGTGACGCTTTCGGCAGATCCCGACGCGGCGGATATGCGCCCACCACGCGGCAGCTTCATCCTTGCCCTATCCGATGGCCTGCCGCTGGGTTGTGTCGGCCTCAAGGGCACCGACAAAGGCTATTCCGAAGTCAAACGCCTCTGGGTCTCCCCCGCCGCGCGCGGGCTCGGCGTGTCCCGCCGCCTCATGACCGAGCTGGAACGCATCGCCGCCGAAACCGGCGTGGCACTCCTGCGCCTCGACACCAATCGCGCGCTCCCTGAAGCGCTCGCGCTCTATCAAAAGTCCGGCTGGACCGAGATCGAGCGTTTCAACGACGATCCCTACCCCGACTATTTCTTCGAAAAGCGCGTAACGCCTGTCTGAAGGCGTCCAGCAAAACGGCGAGACACCGGAGTGCCTCGCCGCAAATTGTTCGCTTCTACGCCGAAACAGCGCTTAGTCGGTGCCGCCCGAGATTGGCGCGACATAGGCGACATCCAGATCCCACGGGAAGAAAATCCAGGTGTCTTGGCTCACTTCGGTGATGAAGGTGTCGACCATTTCGCGGCCCTTTGGCTTGGCGTAAACGGTGGCGAAGTGTGCGCCGGGCAGCATTTCACGCACCAGGCGAGCAGTCGAGCCGGTATCCACCAGATCGTCCACGATCAGCACCTTGGCGCCGTTCTTGGCCAGATCGAGAACAGACTGGCTGATCTCCTTGAGCACTTTGATGCCGCTCTGGTTCTGGTGGTCATAGCTTTTCACCGCGACGGTCTCGACCGTGCGGATGTTCAGCTCGCGCGCCACGATAGCCGCTGGCACGAGGCCACCACGGGCAATCGCCACCACGGCATCAAACGTGCCGAGCCCCGCCAGACGCCACGCGAGGGCGCGGCTGTCGCGGTGGAACTGGTCCCAGGTGACCGGGAACGACTTCTGGTTTGGATTGCTCAAATCATATCTCCTGCACGCGCGCCGTACCGTGCCGCGAAAAAATCAGGCGTTGTGCTTATCAAACACGGACCGTCACGCCAACCGTCCACGGCAGTTATGCTCAGGCGTCGTTAAAGCGGACGCTCATTGCTCAGGCGCAGTCACACCGGCATTGCGATGGGCCTCGTCGACCATGGCCCGCACCTTGACCGCCGCCTCTTCCAGCCGAACCGGATCGGACGAGCGCAGAACCAGCTCGGTCGTTGGCCGCCCTAGGGCATTGCCCATCTGCGGATAGCTGCCCATTTTGACATCCGGGAACTCTTGCTGCAGCAGGCCCAGCGGCCCGCCGACAGTCCCCTCACCCACCGCCGTCTTGATGGTAACAGACAAAACCTTCTTGCCACCCTTGAGCGTGGGCGCCAGCGCTTCCAGCATCGCCCGCATGATGATCGGCACGCCCGCCATTACATGCACATTGCCGATGCGGAAGCCCGGCGCTGCGCTGACCGAATTGACGATCAGGTCCGCGCCTTCGGGAATGCGCGCCATGCGGAGACGCGCTTCGTTGACCACTGTGCTGGTTTCTTTCCAACGCGCTTCCAGCATAGCACGGGCCTGCGCATTGATTGGCAGAGCCACGCCGAAAGCCCTGGCCACGGCGTCAGCGGTGATGTCGTCATGGGTCGGCCCGATGCCGCCCGTGGTGAACACATAGGTGTAGCGTGCGCGCAGGGCATTGATCGCGTCGACGATGTCGTCCGTCTCGTCGCTCACCACCCGCACTTCCTTGAGGTCGATCCCCAGATCGGTGCAGAAGTCGGCGGTGGCGCCAATATTGACGTCCTTGGTGCGGCCCGAAAGGATTTCGTCGCCGATGACGAGAAGTCCGGCGGTGACGCTATCTGGAGTGGTCATTGGTCAATTCCCTGCGGCAATCTGTACTTCAGCAATGCCCCTGCGCGATATCGGCGTCAAGCAAGCGTGTTGGCCTTCCCTTCGGGGTTTCAAACGACTAATTTAAGGCCAATTCTCCGGAGTCCTTGATGATTACCTATGTCGACGCATCCACCAAAGCCCGCCGCGCTTCCGGCGTCATCCCGCTGCATGGCGAGGAAGGCTTCGAGGGCATGCGCAAGGCCGGCGCGCTAACCGCCAAGGCGCTCGACATCATCACCGAATATGTCGAAGCCGGCGTCCCCACAGCCACCATCGACCGCGTGGCCTATGAGTTTGCGCGCGACAATGGCGCGGTTCCGGCGACGATCTTTTATCGCGGCTATCGCCACTCCCTTTGCACCTCGCTCAACCATGTCGTCTGCCACGGCATTCCAGACGAGCGCCCTCTGCGCGACGGCGACATCGTCAACATCGACCTGACCCTGGTTGTTGATGGCTGGCACGGCGACTCGAGCCGCATGTATCCCGTGGGCGAAATCTCGCGGAAGGCCGAGCGCCTGATCGAGATCACCTATGCCAGCCTTGAGGCGGGCCTCGAAATGGCCAAGCCCGGCAAGACTACCGGCGACATCGGCGCCGCCATTCAGGCCGTCGCCGAAGCCGAGCGCATGAGCGTGGTCCGCGACTTTGTCGGCCATGGCCTTGGCCGCCTGTTCCATGATGAGCCCAACATCATGCACTTCGGCACGCCCGGCACTGGCGTTCCGCTCAAGCCCGGCATGATCTTCACCATCGAGCCGATGATCAACCTCGGTCGCCCGCATGTCAAAATCCTGTCTGACGGCTGGACGGCGGTTACCCGCGACCGGACCCTGTCGGCGCAGTGTGAACACTCCATCGGCATCACCGAAACCGGGCACGAGATTTTCACACTCTCCCCTGGTGGCCTGTTTAACCCGCTGGCAGCGCGGTCTGCATAATGTGTGACCGGCCCGACGCTTTTGCCGAGGCCAGTTTCCCAGGGCCGCTTGATAAGCCCGACGACCATGCCGGTCACCGCCAGCGCGTCCGCGAACGCTTCCTCAAGGTGGGCGGCGAGGCGCTGGAAGATTACGAATTGCTCGAGCTGGTTCTCCAGCTCGTCGTCCCCCGCCGCGATACCAAGGCGCTCGCCAAAACCCTGCTGCGCGAGTTCGGCTCGTTTTCAGGCGTGTTCAACGCCAGTCAGGCGCGGCTCGAAAAGGTTGATGGCCTCGGTGCCACATCGGTCGCCCATATCAAGGTGATCCAGTCGGTCGCTGCCCGCTTTGGTCGCGACCGGATAGATTCAGAAAAGCCGATCCTGTCGTCCTGGAGCCAGCTGATCGACTATTGCCGCAGCCAGATGGCCTTCGAGTCCGTCGAGCAGTTCCGCATCCTCTTCCTCGACAAAAAGAACCGCCTGATCGCCGATGAGGTGCAGCAGACCGGCACGGTGGATCACACACCGGTCTATCCCCGCGAAGTCATCAAGCGCTCGCTGGAGCTGTCAGCCACCGCTCTGATCCTGGTTCACAACCACCCCTCGGGCGACCCTGCCCCGTCCTCTGCGGACGTCCGCATGACCAAGGAAATCGCCGATATCGCAAAGCCCCTGGGCATCACGCTGCACGATCACATCATCGTCGGAAAATCCGGGCATGCGTCGCTAAGAGGCCTGAAGCTTCTATAGCGCGCGCCTAGTGTTCGTGCCCGGCCTTGTTCCCCAGCACTTTGTCCATGGCCTGCTGAACGCCCCGCACCACAGTTTTCAGCTGCCGGTTCGCCTTGATCCGCGCCCGCGTCTTCTGGAAGGCCTGATGCGCCGACACGATCAAGGTGCCGCGCGGGGTCAGGCCCACATAATGCTGGCGCAACGGCGTCTGCACATTGCACCAGTGCCGCTTCTCATCGGTGAACCCGCTACCCATGTCGAAGGTGCGGTACCCCTCATCGAACACCGTCTGCATCACCCGCAACAGGCACTGTTTTCCCGGTGAGCCATGCTGGATTTCGGCATCGTCACTCATTGATGAAATCAAGCAGAACAGCCGATTGCCATGCACCACGTTGTAGCGCACGGCGACTATGTCGCCGTTCAGCCGCAGCACATGCAGCCGGATATCAACCCCTGAATCCGGCTTTGCCATCGCGTGATAGAAGCCAACCAGCCGCTGGCGGAGGAAGGCGTCGCGAATGCCCATAGCCTTGAAGCGCGCAGAACGCTGCTTGAACATGATTTCGATGGCGCAATCGGTGTCGCCGCCATTATTGATGACCTCAAAGGTCACCTCGCCCATGGCGTTGAGCCGATCCCCCTGCTGCCGATCGTGCTTGCGGCGCGACTTGCTGCGCTGCAGTTGATCGCACTCTTCCCAGCTTGAATACTCCGAGCGATAGAGCGTCTCGACGGTCAGCGTCTGACCAAGCTCGTCGAGCAGCCCGGGATGGCCGCCAAGCTCGGTTGGCATGGACCGCAGATAGACCACGTCCGCGCCCTCGAGCCGCGCCAGCATCACCTGCCACAACAGACTCCGCCCAACCGGGCCAAGGTCTGCCAGCACGTCATATTTGGCCAAGGGCGCATAGCAGCCGACATTAGCGCCGGGGAACCAGGTGAACACGGGCACGCCATAAACGCGCTTGCGATGCAACGCCATCAGGGCCACAGGCGCGCCATCGACGCAGCCGACGAGGTATCGCTGATCATCGCGCTTAATGCCGCGATCTTCGATCCAGAGACGGATGAAGTCGAAATTCTGTCCGGGGGATTCGATGTTTCCAGCCTGCAGGCTGCGCCAGATCGCCTCGATATGCTCGATGTCCGACGTCACCATAGCCGTGATTTCGCCGAGGACGCGTGCAGCAGCCGGCATCAGGTCGATGCCGTCGCCAACCTCCCCCGCCTTGTTCCCGTCGATTGCCAGCATGGCAGCATCCCCCAGAGCCAGTACTGTGTACGCTCCGAGGTTAAACCACGCTTGAATTCCTGCGACGAAGGCCGCTGCGTACGCGGAAATGCTTACTAGGGTTAAGGCATTCCTATCTCAGCCAAAGTTGGCGAGGAAAGGGAAGGTCTCAAGGAACCAGTAAGAAATGCGGGTGAAATCGCCGGTGATGAACAGGAGGCCGGTGATCACCAGCAGCACGCCCATGACGCGCTCAACCGTATGCAGGTGGCGCTTGAAGCCGTTGAAGAAGGCGAGGAACGGCCCGATGGCGATACCCGCCAGGAAGAACGGAACGCCCAGCCCCAGCGAGTACAGCGCCAGCAGCCCCGCACCTTCCCATGCCGTTCCACGGCTCGCCGCAACCGACAGTACCGCCGCCAGCACGGGGCCGATGCACGGCGTCCAACCGATCGCAAAGGCGAGGCCAAGCAGGAACCCGCCAACCGGCCCACTGGCAACGCCGGGACCATTATGGCGCAACTGCCTATCGAGAATGCCAATTCGATAGACCCCGATGAAATGCAGGCCCATCGCAATGATCATCACGCCAGCCAGCGGCGTAATGTAGGGCAACAACTGGCGAAACGCCTGTCCAAACGCGGTCGCGGTAGCGCCCAGCGTAACGAACACCACCGAAAAACCGAGGATGAAGAACAGCGAGGTGAACGCCACGCGTCGCTGCAAAGCGCCCGCAGTGGTGCCCTCGTCACGGAGCTGATCAAAACTCGCCCCGCTCATATAGGTGAGATAAGGCGGCACAAGTGGCAGCACGCATGGGCTAAGAAAGCTCAGCACGCCCGCACCTAAAACCAAAGGCAGAGAGAATTCCAAGAGGGTGACGCTCCTATTGCAGAGCCTTGTCTACCCGCTCACCCGCACAAAGCAATGAGGCCAGCCGCCGCATCGCTGGTTTGTGATGGGACAACGCTCAAGCGGCGCCGCCGCGATAATATGATTGATACAGTCATAAAAACGAGATAGCCCCTCCACCAAGGCACATGGTGCCCGCAAGGAGATAGAAATGAACACGAGATTCATCAGGCAGGCAGCGTTCGCCGCCGCCGCCACGCTGGCCCTGCCCTTTGGCGCGCAGGCTGCGGATCAGTTCCCGGTCACCATCACCCATGTGCATGGCGATACCGTCATCGAGAAGGCACCCGTCCGCGTCGTGACGCTCGGCTGGATGACGCAAGACATCGTGGCCGATCTCGGCATCATCCCCGTCGGCACGCCAAAGGTCACTTGGGGCGATGATGGCACCGGCCTGCTGCCGTGGTTTGCAGACACCATCAAGGCTATCGGCCCAGAGCGCCCGGCCCTGCTGAGCATTGATGATGGCATTCCCTTCGAGGATATTCTGGCGCTTGACCCAGACGTCATCCTCGCCCCAATGAGTGGCATTGACGAGAACGACTATGCCCGCCTGTCATCCATTGCTCCCACGGTTGCCTATGACAAATCCGCCTGGGATGGTCGCTGGCAGGACGTGACCATGACCATCGGCAAGGCGCTGGGCAAATCCGCTGAAGCCGAGCAGCTGATTGCGGACACCAATGCTGCCGTCGCCGCCGAACGGGACGCACATCCCGAGTTTGCTGGAAAATCGGCCATCTTCGCCTACATCGTGCCCGGCTCGGGCATCATGCATGTCTATTCGCCCGACGCATCGCGCGTGCAGATGCTGGTCGATCTGGGATTCAGCCTGCCGCCAGCTGTTGCAGCCTTCCCCGACGACACCGATGTCAGCACTGAGAGACTCGGCGAAATCGACACCGACGTGCTGGTCTCCTGGCACAACGAGCCCGAGGACATCGACTTCGTAAAGACGGACTCCGTGTTCTCCCGCTACCGCGCGGTTGCCGAAGGGCATTACGTCGGCTTCGCCGACCCAAGCCTCGTTATGGCCGTCGTCGCGCCCTCACCATCCGCCATTAGGTGGTCGCTCGCCATTCTGGTCAACGACCTCGCAGAAGTCCTCAAGAACTAATGCAAAAGGGCCCGGAGTGATCCGGGCCCTTTTCATATTCTGTGAGCAATCGCTTAGCCGACCAGCGGCACCACATTGCCCTGACCGGGCTTGGAGCCCAGCAGCTTTTTGACGTTGCGAGCAGCCTGACGGATGCGTTGCTCATTCTCGACGAAGGCCAGACGGATATACTGGTCGCCATACTCGCCAAAGCCCACGCCAGGAGCCACGCCCACACCGGTTTCCTTGATCAGCAGCTTGGCAAATTCCAGCGAGCCCAGATGGGCAAACTGCGCCGGGATCGGTGCCCAGGCGAACATGGTCGCCTTTGGCACAGGAATGTCCCACCCCGAACGGCCAAAGCTCTCCACCAGCACGTCGCGGCGCGCCTTGTAGATCTTGCGAACTTCTTCGATCACGTCGTCCGAACCGTTGAGGGCTGCGGTCGCCGCAACCTGGATCGGCGTGAAGGCACCATAGTCGAGGTAGGACTTTACGCGGGCCAGAGCAGCGATCAGACGTTCGTTGCCGACGGCAAAACCGACGCGCCAGCCGGGCATCGAGTACGTCTTGGACATCGAGGTGAATTCCGCCGTGATGTCGATCGCGCCCGGCACCTGCAGCACAGATGGTGGCGGCTCGTTCTCATCAAAGTAGATCTCGGAGTAAGCGAGATCGCTGAGAATGAAGATGTCGTGAGCCTTACAATACTTGACGACCTCGGTGTAAAAATCGAGGTCAGCCGTATAGGCGGTCGGGTTGGCCGGGTAGTTCAGCACCAGCGCAATCGGCTTGGGGATCGAGTGCCGAACGGCACGATCCAGCGAGCGCATGAAATCCTCATTCGGATCAGCCGGCATGGAGCGCACGACGCCGCCCGACATGATGAAACCGAACGAATGGATCGGATAGGTCGGGTTTGGCACCAGCACCACGTCGCCGGGTGCAGTGATGGCCGAAGCCATGTTGGCAAAGCCTTCCTTGGACCCGAGCGTTGCCACGACCTGCGTGTCGGGGTTCAGCTTCACGCCAAAGCGGCGGCCATAATAGCTTGCCTGTGCCTTGCGGAGGCCGGGAATGCCGCGCGAGGACGAATAGCGGTGGGTGCGGCCGTCCTTGACCGTCTCCTGCAGCTTTTCAACGATATGCTGCGGCGTCGGCATGTCTGGATTGCCCATGCCAAGGTCGATGACGTCGACGCCATCGGCGCGGGCCTTGGCCTTCAGCGGGTCAATATGGGCAAAGACATAGGGGGGAAGACGGCGGATTTTGTGGAAGTCGTCGCTCATGATTTCCTCGGCGGCCCGCGTGGGGGCTTTGATCTGGGCCGCGACGCGCCTCAGGCGCAACGCATCTCAAACAGATGACGTGATTATCGCGGAATTATGGTTGTGAACGGGTTAAACGGCCCCTTGTGAGGGCGCTTTCGTTATGTTCGGCTCTTCCCGGCCCCAGTCAGGCCATTGGGAAGAGCTAGCGGGCGTTCGCGGCGGCGCCCGCCAAGGCGGCAAACGGCACTGCACAACCGGCGAGCGAGGCTCCAACCAATGCAACAGTGTACGGAGACGGCATGTCTCTTGCCCTTCAGATGCGACTTTTGTAATGAAAACAGCTATCGATGAGCCCGTACATAAATCCTGAGCAGGGTATTGTAAATGGCCCGGAGGACGCCAACCTTCGGCTCAAGCGGCGTATGTGAGGTTTGACTTTGAAGCGTATTGCCCTCGTCACGATCGGCACGCAAGGCGATGTGCAGCCCTATCTAGCTTTGGCCATCGCGCTGAAGGAGAAGGGCTATTCGGTCATTCTTGGAGCTTCTGAAGAGTTCCAGGGCATGGTCGAAGGCTACGGGATCGAGTTCCACACACTCGGTCCATCCATTCAATCCTTCCTGCAGCAGCAGCGATTCGAGAACGCGATGAGCCAGTCCATGCTCATCAACGGCCCTTCGCTCCTGCGTCAGGGCCAGCAGATCGTCGATACTGCTGCCCGCCACGCCTGGAATATGTGCCAGGGCGCCGACATGTTGATTCTCAACATGAACACGAGCTTTGGCATCGACATCGCTGAAGCGCTGCATATTCCCGCCATCATGGTCGGGCTGCAGCCGCTCAATTCCACCAGCGAATTCCCGCTCTGCATCTATTACGATTACGGCGCCGATTTCGGCCCGGCGTTCAACAAGCTCAGCTACACGGCCATGACCGTGCAGCAGATCTATTACAACCTGCCGCGTAACAAGCTGCGCCGTGAGTTGATGGGGCTGGACGCGCGCAAAAAGGGCGGCTTCTTCCGCAATACCGACGGAACGGCGCTGACGACCCTTTATCCCTATTCCCCTGTGGTCTCCCCTCGCCCGCGCGATTGGCCAAAGAGCGCCATCGTCACCGGCTACTGGAACCTCAAGGATCGCAGTGACTGGCAACCGTCCGAAGAATTCCAGAAGTTCCTCTCCGAGGGCGATGCACCGGTCTATATCGGCTTTGGCTCCATGCCTTTCGGCGCGGAACGCAATACCAAGATTCTCAAGGAAGCAGTCGCCATGTGGGGCGGCCGTGCCGTTGTGGCGCGCGGTTGGGGCGGCATCAATCCGCACGACCTGCCCAGCACCATCTTTGCGATAGAGAAGGCCCCGCACGACAAGCTGTTCAAGTATGTCTCGGCTGTCGTCCATCACGGCGGCGCAGGCACGACTTCAGCAGGCCTCCATCTTGGTCGCCCGACCTTTGTGGTGCCGCAGACCGTCGACCAGCCCTATTGGGGCCGTCGCGTCTATGAACTCGGCTGTGGCCCCAAGCCCGTCCGCCTGCGTAAGCTGACTTCGGAAATCCTGGCCGGTGCCTTGGCGGACCTTACCAGCAACGAGGACTATCGCCGCAACGCAGGCGATCTCGCCGAAAAGCTGCATGCCGAAGATGGCACCGAAAAAGCCATCAAGGTCATCGAACGCGTCATGGAAAACTACGTCCCCCGCGTGACCAGGGCCAAAAAGCTGAAGAAGATCAAACCATCGCTAAAGGCGGTTGGTTGAGCGCCTGACGTTTCGACGGCTCCCACCACCACCGTCATTACCCGGCTTGTCCGGGCAATCCACGCCTCCGCACGCGCTGACAGATGGATTACCCAGACAAGCCGGGTAATGACGGGCGGGGTGAGTGTGGGGCTAGGCCCATTCGACCGGGTGGCGTCATCAGCCGAGCCCTTGACCTTTTCGCCCCAATCTCTCCACCATCGTCATTGCCCGGCTTGTCCGGGCAATCCATGCCTCCCCGCGCACAACACGCGGGGAGACGCGCGCCAAACGTTACCCGTTGTGGCAGACGACCTCGACATTGTTCCCATCGGGATCAATCACAAACGCCGCGTAGTATGTCGGCGTATAGTGCGGGCGCAAGCCCGGGCCGCCATTGTCCTTGCCGCCGGCAGCCAGTGCAGCCGCATGAAACGCGTCAACTGCCTCATGCTTATCCGCGCCCAGCGCCAAATGGACGCGTGATGGCGTACCCTCGGCGGCGCTGATCCACAGATCGGGCGTTTCCCGACCAAGGCCGGCATTGCCTTCGAACTGCATCATCACCGTGTAACCAAGCGGCGCAAGCGCAGCCTGATAGAATGCCAGCATGGTGTCGAATTGCTGCGTGTGCAGGCCAACATGGTCGATCATGAACGTCTCCAAATACAAAGAGGGCAGCGGATTTATCCGCTACCCTCCCCTTAGGTTTGACTGATGACAATAGCTGTCAGGAGCTATTAAGCAGGCACAACATCGCTGTCGTTTTCGAGTGCATCAATGCTCTCGCCGCGATCGTAGACTTCCTGATTGAGGATGCCCTGACGCTTGGAAACGATGGTTGGCACCAGCGCCTGACCGGCGACGTTGACCGCGGTGCGGCCCATATCGAGGATCGGATCGACTGCCAGCAGCAGGCCGACGCCTTCCAGTGGGAGACCCAGGGTGGACAGGGTCAGCGTCAACATCACGGTGGCACCTGTGAGGCCAGCCGTCGCTGCTGAACCAATGACAGACACGAAGACGATCAGCAGGTATTCCTGGAGGCCAAGCTGAATACCGAAGAACTGGGCAACGAAGATCGCCGAGATCGCTGGATAGATCGCCGCGCAGCCGTCCATCTTGGTGGTCGCGCCGAGTGGCACTGCGAACGCAGCGTATTCACGCGGAACACCCAGGCTCTTCTCCGTGATGCGCTCGGTCACCGGCAGCGTGCCGATCGAGGAGCGGGACACGAAAGCCAGCTGGATCGCAGGCCATGCGCTCTGGAAGTAGCGGATGGGGTTGAGGCCATGCGCCTGCAGCAGCACCGGGTAGACAACGAACAGCACTAGCGCGAGGCCGATATAGATCGCTGCCGAGTACCAGCCCAGCTGTGCCAGCGCGTCCCAGCCATAGACCGCCACGGCATTGCCGAGCAGGCCGATGGTGCCGATTGGCGTCAGGCGGATCACCCACCACAGGATCTTGTGGACGATCTTGAGGAACGAGCGATTGAACGCAAGGAAGGGATCAGCCGCTGGGCCGACGCGCAGTGCAGCAACGCCAACGGCAATGGAGACCACGAGGATCTGCAGCACGTTGAAGTTCAGGCTCGTCGTTGCGCCGCTCTCTGCCACGCGGGTCGATGCCTGCAATCCCAGAATGTTGGCAGGGACAAGACCCTTGAGGAAATCGAGCCACGAACCGCTCGACGCTGGCGCCTTGGCAGCAGCTTCGGAGACGGCGGTGTTGATGCCCGGCTGAATGATCAGGCCAAGTGCGATACCGATGGCCACTGCGATGAGCGCAGTGATCGCAAACCACAGCAGGGTCTGCCACACCAGCTTGGCGGCATTGTTGAGCTCACGCAGATTGGCGATCGACGCCACGATGGCGGTGAAAACAAGAACCGGAACCAGCGCGCGCAACAGCGACACGAAGATCGAGCCGATGGTGGCCAGTGTCTGGGTCAGCCAGTTGGCATTTCCAGCAGCATCAGGACCAAGCTGGCGGGCGATGTAACCAAGCACGAGGCCAACAACCATGGCCGCCAGCACCTGGAAGCCAAAAGATCGATAGAACGGCTTTGGCGCCTTTGCCGGGCGCGCCGCCGAAACAGTGGTAGGAGACATTGGATTATCCGCAAGACACGAGGATATCGCTCAAGGATTGAACGATCCGCCTCGGAAAACGCGGACATTACGCCCCCCTCTCGGGAAGTGCTGCGCATTGATTTTCCTTTGCGCGAGCCAGGGCGGATTTTTGTGCTGATACGGACGTCGTTGCGGCAAAGATTATGCGCGCGACCGATACAACTGGCGCCCAGCGAGTGTCGCGATGCCCGCCACCAATGGTGGGGCCAACAGCGCTCCGGCGAATCCCATCACCAGTATTCCCGTCCCCACATCGAACCATGCAGCCGCCAAAAGGCCGAGCCCGGCCAGCCCGCTGACCAACCCTGCCGCCCGATGCGCCAGCCGCCATGCTCCATCCGAGGCGATCGGCCATGGCAGGCGCAACCCGGCATAAGTGTGCCGCTCGGCCTCAAACAGCACGATGCCCAGCACCACCATCACCGCACCCAGCCAAAAGCCGGTGCCCCGCACGAAATCGAGGTCAGATCCGATCCCGGTGAACAATAGCCCCAGCTGCGTCGACGCGATCACCAGCAGCGCCAGCGTCAGCGCCGGGTCGAGAATGTGCTGAACCTTGGCATAGTGATTGGCCGTCAGCGCCCGGCCGATGGCGAAGAACACAGCCATCAGCACAATGATCATAATCGGCGCCACCGGCAGCGCCATATCGCGCGGCCACTGCCAATCAGCCGTGCTGCCCGTCCAATGAGCGGGAAAGGCGAAGTCTGCTGGAATACGGAAGAACCCAACCCCTGTGATCGCGAGGGTCACGCTGAGCAGCAGCAGGTGGAAACGGGTAACGAGGCTTTTCATGGCTGCTGCACTTAACCAAAGGAGACGGCGGCGGTGAAGCGCAAGACGACCGGCTTCCACCACCATCACATACGCTCCACCTACATGGGAGCATACGCGCAAAAGAAAAGGGCCGGTTTCCCGGCCCTTCGCAAAATTGGTATCGAAACTTAGCGCTTCGAGAACTGGAACGAACGGCGGGCCTTTGCCTTACCGTACTTCTTACGCTCGACAACACGGCTGTCGCGGGTCAGGAAGCCACCCTTCTTGAGCACTGGGCGCAGGCCTGGCTCGAAGAAGTTCAGTGCCTTGGAGATACCGTGACGAACGGCACCGGCCTGGCCCGACAGACCGCCACCAGCAACGGTGACGACGACGTCGTACTGGTCGACGCGCTCGGTCGCAACGATCGGCTGCTTAACGATAAGCTGCAGAACGGGACGAGCGAAGTAGGTTGCGAATTCGCGACCGTTGATCACGACCTTGCCCTTGCCTGGCTTGATCCAGACGCGAGCAACGGCGTTCTTGCGCTTGCCGGTTGCGTAAGCACGGCCCTGAGCGTCGAGCTTCTGAACGTGCACTGGTGCAGTGTTCACTGGAGCGACGGTGGAGGTGCCGAGGTCTTCGAGAGAGTTGATGGTTTCAGCCATGTTACTTCACCCGCGCATTCTTGGAGTTCATAGCAGCAACGTCCAGCGTAGCCGGGCTCTGCGCTTCGTGTGGATGCTCAGCACCGGCGTAAACGCGGAGGTTCTTGAGCTGGGCGCGCGTCAGCGGGCCACCAGGCATCATGCGGCGAACGGCGTTCTCGAGAACGCGCTCTGGGAAACGACCCTCGAGGATCTCGCGAGCCGAACGGTCCTTGATGCCGCCGGGGAAACCGGTGTGCCAGTAGAACTTGTGCTGGTCGAGCTTGCGACCGGTGAGCTTCACCTTGCCGGCATTAACGACAACGATGTTGTCGCCCATGTCCATGTGCGGGGTGAAGGTTGGCTTGTGCTTGCCGCGCAGACGCGAAGCAATGATCGAAGCAAGACGACCCACGACCAGCCCTTCGGCGTCGATGAGGATCCACTTCTTTTCGATCTCGCTCGGTTTTGCCGAGTAAGTGCTCATGCTGAAATTCCCTAGATGTCTTAGGCTCGCGGCCATCATCCGAAGAGGAAAGCAGCGTGTTCGGTGGCTCGTTTAGATGCGGATTGGCACTTCGTCAAGCGCCTATAAATTCATAAGTAAAAACAAAGGCTTACAAATACGGTATTATATTACCGCACTCCAAGAGCCTTGGTTTTGGTCATATCCGCCAGATATGCGCAGATGGTCGCCGCCAGAATGAACGCCAAAGCCTGGTGGCTGACGGCCAGATCGATGTTGATCATCGACAAGAGCGTCGCGATTCCCAGCGCAACTTGCGCCAGCACGAGGAAGGCAATCAGCCCCAGCCAGCGATGTACGCCGCCCAGCCCTGCCCGGCGAATCTGCACGACCAGCATGGCAAAGGTCATGATGGTGATCAGATAGGCCAGCATGCGGTGATTGAACTGCACAGTCAGGCCATGCTCGAAAATACTGCGCCAGGTTGGCTCCGGATGGCCGCCCAGCCCATCGGGGATCAGCTTGCCCTCCATCAGCGGCCAGGTGTTGTAGCCCATGCCCGCCTGAATGCCGGCGACGAAACCACCCGCCGCAACCTGAATCACCAGCAGGACCTGGAGAATCGCCGTCCACCAGACATTGCCGCGCGTGATGGCGCCCTCGGTGGGCTCCGGCCGCATGCGGCGCGCAACCCAGACCAACGCAAGCAGCAGGAGCAGCGCTGCCGTCAGGTGAGTGGCCAGTCGATACTGGGAAACCGAAGTCAGTTCAGTCAGCCCCGACGACACCATCCACCAGCCCAAAAAGCCCTGGAAACCGCCGAGAAAGAACAGGCCCGTCAGGGGCAGGATCATGTCGCGCGTCAGGCGGCGCTGAAACAGGAAGACGAGGAAGGGAATCGCAAACACAAAGCCGATCACGCGGCCAAGGAACCGATGGCCCCACTCCCACCAGAAAATGCCCTTGAAGTCCTCAAGGGTCATCCAGTGATTATAGACTTCATATTGCGGGATCAGTTTATAGCCCGCGAACTCAGCCAGCCAGTCGCTTTCCTTCAGTGGCGGAATAATGCCCGCAATCGGCCGCCATGTGGTGATCGACAGCCCCGAACCCGTTAGGCGCGTCATGCCGCCGACCATAACCATGGCCAGCACCAGTGCCGCCATCACATAGAGCCAAATCCTGACCGGACGCAGTCGATCAGCGACATAACTGGTGGAGCTCAATGCGGCATTTTGGATCGAAGTCACGGCAGTTTCCCGGTGTCGGTCGATATCGGGGATGTGGTATGCCCCAACAACTCACCTCGCAATAGGCGCGATGCCGCACATGACTCAGCGTAACCGCAAATTTACCGGCATTTTGCTGATCCTCGGCTCGATCGTGGCATGGCTGTCGATCTTCACCTCGGTCTATCTGGCCTTCCCGCCCGACCTGCCGATCTGGATTCTCATGCCCTATTTCATGGTGGCCGGCATGGGCTGGCTCTACCCAGCCATGGTCATTATCCGTTGGATGGCCAAGCCCGACGCCTAGGCGCTACCCTGTCAGCTTTCCCATCACCGAGAAAACTGCCCCGGTGGCAAACACGTCGACATAACGACGCGACTGGAAATACCCGTTCAGCGACACGCGCGGCAGAGCATGAAGCGACTGCACATGGTGCGGATACAACCCGCCCGGACGCGTCGTCACCCCAGACTTGAACCCCAGCTCTCGCGCCAACACGAACTCACGCTCGCCCGCCGAAGCCGCCCCACCTATGGGATAGGAAATATGGACGGGCCGCTTGCCGAACTGTGCAAACAGCACGTCCGCCGATTGCGCCATTTCGCTGCGCGCCTGATCCACCGGCAGCTTCGCCAGTTCATAGTGGTGTACGGTATGAGCGCCGATGGTGCACAACGGCTCATCAGCAAAAGCTTTCAGCTCCTGCCAATCCATGACCAACCCACGGCACTGCGCTTCAAGGCTATAGCCATAGGCACTGGCAAAGCTGCGCATCAGCGCCACCCGCTCGGCCTCAGGCATTTTGCGCATCTGCCAATAGACGGTGTCGTAGGCCGCCTGCTTCTGGGCCACGGTTCGCGTATCGACATAGTCGGTTTCGCCGCCCGGGTTCAGCGCAATGGCGTCCTGACGAGCGATGATATCCTCGATCGCCTGCCACCAGACCTCGCCCACCCCATCGACCAGCGCGGTCGGCACATAGAGGGTGAACGGCGCGCCGAGGCTGCGCAGGATCGGCAGCGCATAATGCAGATTGTCTTTATAGGCGTCGTCAAAGGTCAGTACGGCAAACGGCCGCCCTTTTTCTGGCGCCGCCAACCGTTCGATGGCCTCGTCGAGACTGACGATATCAACGCCAATCTCACCCAACCGCTCGATCACATATTCAAGGAAGTCCGGCCGCACCTGCAGAATCGCGTTCGGGGAGAACGCCGCCGGCGCCTCGGGCAAGACGCGATGCATGGTGAAGATCACGCCGCGCGACGCCGACAGCTGGCGCAACAGACCCGGCAGGCGCGATAGCCACAGCGCCTCGAACATGGCCCGAATGGCGGTGTATTTCAGCGACATCGCCGCCCCCGTCAGGCGGCGACGCGCGCTGGCGCCGCTGCGATTTCCACCCGGTCAAATCCGGCGTCGATCATGTGCTCGCGTGTTTCGGCCACGTCTTCGAGATCATCCTTCTCGTCAGCCACCAGAACCAGTCGACCCGGCAGGCTGTCGAACATCGGCAGGGTGGAGGCCATACCAACCCGACCAGTCATCAGCACCACGACCTCGTAGATATCACCGAGCGCTTCAACCAGCGTGAGCGGGCGGGTCGAATAGCGGTCGATAGAACGCCCCTGCCCCCACGCCACTTCGGCGAAGCTGTTGTCAGCCGACTTCTGCACCACATCGCCAAAGCTGACATTTTCAGTGCTGAGATCGGTCATGCCCGGCTCGTCGCCCGCACGCGCACTGCCCGCATCCACCAGTGCAACGCTCAGCCCACGCGCCAGAGCATCGCTCACCAGCTCTTCGGCCAGCACTTCACAAGCCTCGTTGGAACGGTGCGCAGCAAGGATCACCAAATGGGTGCGCCCCAGCACAAGGTCCGACGCCAGGCTCTTGATATTGAGCACACCAGTCATCCCCTGACGCGGCGTGGTCATGGCAAGCGGCTCAGCCTCATCCACAACGTCCTCGTCATCGACAAAGTCTTCCACGCCCAGATCGAGATCCAGATCGACGCGATCGCCAGAGCCGACGATCTCGCGCACTGCCTCCGCCACCAAGTTCGCTGCGGCAGGCTCATGGGCTGCGCTAAAGTGGGCAGACAGCGAGGCAGCCGGCACTTCTGGGGCAGGAGCGACTTCAACCGGGGCCCGCGCCGACACAGGATCGTCCACCGGAGCGTCTGCCACAGCCTCGACGGGGTCAGGCTCTTCCCAACGCTGATCTGGCTCCAGCTCATCTTCAGTGAACGGAACTGCATCCAGCTCATCTTGCGGGCGCTCTGGCGCACGGCCCGGAATGATCGCCCGACCCGACATCAGCTCGGTAAAGACAATGAGGCCCACCTGCAGAGTCAGCGCCACGATGCCAACAGCCATCAGCACGAGCTGGGTCTTGGGGGATGCGGGCGATACGGAGGGAGCCGCATCGCTCACCACGCGCACGTCCGGCAGTGCCGAATTGGAATCGACGCGCGACACGGCTTCACTATAGCGCTGAAGATAGCCTTCGAGCAGATCGCGCTGGGCCTTCGCCTCGCGCTCAAGCCCATCCAGCGTCACCGTATCCGTAGTTGCCGTCGATGCCGAGCTTTTGGCGCGCACGAGATCGGCCTGAAGCGAAGCTTCAAGACTGGCTTCGATCTGTGCCTCGGCCTCAAGCGCATCGGCGACGCGGCGCCCTTCAAGGCGGATCTGATTGTCGAGCTCATTGATCTGCGCCGTCAGAGCGCGGATGGTCGGATGATTGTCCAGCAACGTTGCGGATCGCTGCGCCTTCTCTCCCTGCAGACGCGCCTTTTCCTGGCTGAGCTGCTGGATCACAGTCGAACCGCGAACGTCGTTCATGCTCTCAATGGGCTGGCCGCGATCAATCATGCCGCGAATGAGAGCGGCTCGCGACAAAGCGGCGCTCTTGCGCTCCTGAGCCGCGCTGATCTGACCGCCGATGGTGCTCAGCGACTGATCGAGCAGGCTGGTATTGTTGGCGCCCACAAACAGATCGTTGGCCACCTTGAAATTGGCTACGGCGGTTTCAGCTTCAGTGACGCTGACGCGCAGCTTGTTGATCTCTTCACGCATCCAGCCGGAGGCCTCGGCGGTATCAGAGAGCGACAGCTGGGCGCGACGCGTCACGTGAGCGGCCGCAACGGCATTGGCAATCCGCGCAGCGAGCGCAGGATCGGTCGAGCGCACCAGAACGGAAATAATGCGCGAGTCACGCTCCTGAATAACCGTCATGCGGTCATAGAGCGTGTTCAACGCAATCTCATCGACGCTGACCGGGGCCGATTTGCGCCCAAGCATCTGGCTGACCATGCCGAGTGGAGAAAAACCGCCACCACCCGCAGAGCCGTTGAACTCAGGAACGGAGCGCAGATCGAGTTGATCAATCACCCGCAGCAAGGTGTCGCGCGACTTGAGCAGCTCGATCTGGCTGGACACAACGCCAGCCTCACCGCCCGTCAAAGACGGTGGCTGCTCGCCGGATGCACGCGTAAAGACGCTACTCCGCGGCTCAACCAGGATCGAGGCAGACGATTCATACAGGCGCGGCTGGAACATCAGCACGACAAACGTCGCGGCAAGCAACAGGAGCGTAACAAGGATGATCCGCGGCAGGCGCTTGACGACTGCGCCGAGCACAGCCCCCACGTCAATGCGCGCATCCCGCACTGCCTGCGACTCGTAAACCATCGTGCACCCTCGTGTGATCGCATGATTTATGGCGCCATCGTGGTAAGGAATTCGTTAAATCCCTCGCAGACCGCAGTTATCAGACCCGCGCAGAAGGGAAATGTTAACCATAGACGTCCAAGACTGACGCCACCTGATTAACGCGCGGGATTCTGATGCGCTGGCTGCCAATTTTGATCGCCCTGACGCTCCCGCTCGCCGGATGCAGCACAACCACGGGCCCAGCAACCTACTTGGTCGACACCAAGGGTCCGTACCAGCTGGACACTGGCGACGCCGTGCGCATCACCGTCTACGGTGACAGCGAGCTGAACAGCACGTACCGGGTCAATGACGCCGGCGCGATTGCCTTCCCGCTGGTCGGGCCGGTTCAAGTTCGTGGTCAAACCACCACCGTTGCCGGGTCTCGCATCGCCGCAGCCTTGGCCAACGGCTACATGCGCAATCCCAACGTCGTCGTCGAGATGGCCGAATACCGGCCTTTCTTCATCCAGGGCGAAGTCGGTAGTTCCGGCCAGTTTCCTTATGTCTATGGCATGACCATCAGGGCAGCGATCAGCACGGCTGGCGGCTTCTCCGACACGGCAGACCGCAATCGCGCCGTCGTCTATCGCCGAAAGGGCGACCAGATGGTCAAGGGCACGGTCGATCTCGACTTCCCCATTGCACCGGGCGACACCATCGTCATCCTCGAACGCTGGTTCTAGGCCGGCATGGCTGAGCCAAAGCTACGCATCCTGCAAGTCATGCGCGCGCCGGTTGGCGGGCTATTCCGTCACGTCGCGGACCTCACCCGGGCACTCTCGGAGATGGGGCACGAGGTCGGCCTCGTCGTCGATAGCCTCGCCAATGACGCGCAGACTGAAAGCAAGCTCGCGGCCCTCCTCCCCCACGCCAGCCTTGGCATTCATCGCTTTGCGATGCCCCGCGTACTGGGTCACGGCGATCTGACAACGCCCTTCGCCGTCCGCAAACTGGCCCGCACCCTCAAGATTGACGTGCTACATGGCCACGGCGCCAAGGGCGGTTTCTATGCCCGCCTCGCCAACTTTGGCGGCAAGGCTGCTACGCTCTATACGCCCCATGGCGGCGTACTGCACTTTTCGCGCTCATCGACGTCCGGCCGCGTTTTCCACGCGCTGGAGCGGGCCCTGCTGTCGCGAACCAGCGCCATCATCTTTGAAAGCGCTTATGCTCAGGCGACCTATTCCAGCCTGATCGCCAAGCCGACGTGCCCCACCCACATCATTCACAACGGCCTGGCGCCCGCCGAGTTTGAGCCCGTACCGCCAAACGCTGGCGCGGCAAATTTCGTCTTTGTCGGTGAATTGCGCGACCTCAAGGGCATTCATGTCCTGATAGACGCACTTGCCGGGGTGCAGCGGCCCGACGGTTCGCCAGCGACGCTGGTAATGGCTGGTGACGGCCCGGCGCGGCAGGAATTGGAGTCCCAGATCACCAATCTGGGCCTGACAGCGCGCGTAAAGCTTCTTGGCGCCCAACCAGCCCGCCCAACCTTTGCGCGTGGGCACATCGCGGTCGTGCCATCGCTCGCCGAGTCCCTGCCCTATGTCGTGCTGGAAGCCGCAGCGGCTCGCCTTCCGGTCATTGCCACCAGGGTTGGCGGCATTCCCGAAATCTTCGGCACCACCGCAGCGAGCCTCGTTCCCGCAAGCGATTCCAATGCTTTACGGACCGCGATGCAAGCCGCGCTGGACGATCCGGAGACAGCTGACAACCAAATGAAACTGCGCCTCGCCCACATCGAGGAACACTTCTCGCTGGCGCGAATGTCAGGGGATATCGAAACCCTTTACCATCAGGCAATTGCGCCCGCTTAGCGCGGTAATTTCATCGAGTATAAACGCCTTGGGGCCGACAATGCGCCCAGACTTTTATACCCGGTAGTTTTCATATGTTTCGTGTCGACCCAAAAAAGGCAATGCTTGAGCATGTCTCAAAGCAAGGCGCAGCTGGCGAGTCCGGCCGCACTCTGTCTCCCAGGGCCGAGGCGATCATTGCCGAACCGGCGGAACGCAGCGTATCCGGCGTGGTCATTTCCGGTATCGCGCAACTGCTTGAAGCAGTCATGCTCGCCCTGCTCGGATACGCCATCTACGAGTATTTCGTCGAAATCGGCCAGCTGACTTTCTACATCCCGGTCATCCTAGGCTCCTGTCTGCTCGCCAACGTCCTGTTCAATGCAGGCCGCACACACCGTATCCCAGCCTATCGCACGCTATTCAGCCAGATCAGCCGCGTCCTCGCGGGCTGGACGCTGGTCATGGTCCTGCTCACCATCGGGATTTTCTTCTTCAAGGCCTCCGACCTTTTCTCGCGCCTCTGGCTGTTGACCTGGTTCGTCTCGGGCGCGGTCGCGCTCGTCGCCTATCGCCTGGCTTTGCGCGCTCTGATCTGGCATTGGACCAAGCAGGGCCGCCTGCTGCGTCGCACCGTCATCGTGGGTGGCGGCAAGGATGCCGAAGAGCTGATTGAGCAAATCCGCTCCTCTGCCACCAACGACATCAAGCTACTCGGACTGTTCGACGACCGCGTTGATGCGCGTTCTCCTGATGACGTCCTCGGTTATCCCAAACTCGGCAAGGTTGCCGACCTCATCGAGTTTGCTCGCCGCACGCCTGTCGATCTGGTGATCGTTTCCATGCCGCTGTCCGCCGAAAAGCGCGTGCTCGATATGCTGACGCAGCTGTGGGTCTTGCCCGTCGACATCCGGCTCTCGGCCCATATGAGCAAACTCAAGTTCACCAACAAGGCCTATTCCTATGTTGGCGACCTGGCCGTGTTCGACATGGCCGACCGTCCGATTTCGGACTGGAACCTTGTCTTCAAATGGCTGTTCGACAAGCTCGTGGCCATCACCGCGCTGATCCTGCTGTCGCCGATCATGGTTGCCACGGCTATTGCGATCAAGCTCGAGAGCAAAGGCCCGGTTTTCTTCCGCCAGAGTCGGCATGGCTTCAACAACGAGCTGATCAAGATCTACAAGTTCCGCTCCATGCGGACAGATATGCTCGACGCTGGCGCCGCCAAACTCGTGACCAAGGATGACCCGCGCGTCACCAAGGTCGGCAAGTTCATTCGCAAAACCTCGATCGACGAGCTGCCGCAGCTTTTCAACGTGCTCAAGGGCGAGCTGTCCATCGTCGGCCCCCGCCCCCACGCCCTGCAGGCCAAGGCCGACAACCAGCTCTATTATGATGCCGTGGAAGGCTATTTCGCGCGCCATCGCGTCAAGCCCGGCATGACTGGCTGGGCCCAGATCAATGGCTGGCGCGGCGAGACCGACACCATCGACAAGATCATGCAGCGCGTGAACCACGACCTCTACTATATCGAGCATTGGTCCCTGCTGCTCGACCTCTACATCGTGGTGATGACGCCTGTGTCGCTGGTTTCAAAAAACGAGAATGCCTATTGAGCGCAACGGGCACCCTTGACGGAACAGGCACGCAGGCTGGATCCAAAGGGTTCAGCCTCGCGGTTCTGCGATCTCACGCCATGCGACTGCTTCATCCGGTCGTGGCGCTGTGGATCTTTTCTGGCTGCCTGGTTCTCATCGAACCCTCGCCATACGAGCTGATCTTTCTGCTGGTGCTACCTCTTGCCGTGCTGGCCGGGGTGAATCTCTATCGCTCGACGTTCGGGCTGCTGGCGATCATCATCGGCTTCACGCCCTTTGCACTGATCGCCGCGTTTCAGGTCCGCTACAACTCGGTCACCGACGCGATCGTGTTTACGCTCGTCACTATATTCCTGATGGTCACCAGCTACTTCGCCGCGAACTACGTGGCCGAGGACACCGAAAAGCGCATGCGTTTGATCATGCGCGCGTTCACGATTGCTGCCGTGCTTTGCGCCATCATCGGCACCCTGTCCTATCTTCGGCTGTTCCCGGCTGCCGATCTGTTCGTGCGCTATGGCCGCGCCAAGGCCCTGTTCAAGGACCCCAACGTCTACGGCCCCTTCCTGGTGCTGCCCGCCATGTTCGCGCTTCAGCGCGCTCTGCTGGGCCGAGGCAAAACCGCCTTCTGGGCCGCAGCCGTCTACATGATCCTCTTCGTCGGGGTCTTTGTCAGCTTCTCGCGCGCCGCCTGGGGACACTTCGCCATGTCCTCCGCCATGGTCCTGGTCCTGCTGTTTCTGCTCGAGGCCCCTGCCCGCGACAAGGTCCGCATCATGATCATGTCGCTGCTGGGTGGCGCCATGCTGCTCATCGCCCTTGGTGGCCTGCTGAGCATCCCCGCTGTGTCCACGCTCTTTGCCAACCGCACGGTCAGCCAGAACTACGATACCGGCGAAACCGGACGCTTCGGACGGCAGGGATATGCGTTCGACCTCGCGCTAGAAAACCCACTGGGTATCGGACCGCAGCAGTTCGGCTACTTGCGCGTCACCGAAGCGCCGCACAACGTATATGTGAACGTGCTGCACGCCTATGGCTGGGGAGGCGGCGCCATGTATTACCTTCTGGTCATTCTCACCCTGTGGCGCGGGACCGTCGCGCTCTCGCGTCGCTCACCTTACCGCCTGATCATGATCCCTCTTATGGGCACCTATGTAATGGTGGTGGGCGAATCTGCCATCATCGACAGTGATCACTGGCGCCACTACTTCCTCATCATCGGCCTGATCTGGGGCGTCGCCAGCGCTATCAAGAACGATCCACGCGGCACCATCGCGCGCGACCGCATGCTCATCTAGGGCCAGAGCGCTCCATTCAGGAAGCGCTCGGCGAGAGCAACGGTTCCAGCCGCATAGCCATCGACATGGGTCTGCGCCAGCTTGGTCTCATGGTGTGACCCCATCCACGCTAGCAAGGCCATCCGCCGCAACATGACCATGGCGTCAATCGCCGCAACATCCTCTTCGCCAAAGTCGCGGGCCGTCCGATAGCCCTCCAGCCACGCGGCGCGAAGAGCCGGCACGACCGGGCTGGTTTCATGGAAAGATATCGACGCCGCAAAGTCATAGGCGAACCAACCGATCCCGCTGTCGTCGAAATCGATCAGCGCCAGCCGCTCGCCATCAACCAGCAGATTGCCCAACCGCATATCGCCATGGATGAGCCCGAACCGCTCGGGCGCCGTGCCATACAAGGCCAGCCTTTCGCGCAAGGCCACGTCCAGCCGCGACAGCACAACATGCGCCCCGGCATCTACACCGGGAGCCACACGCCAGTCCCCCCAGGACCCGTCGGCATCAAGGATCGCAGCGGCATTGAGCACGGGCCGCTCGAACCCGGCAGAACGTGGCCAGGCAAGGCTATGTGCGTGCATGGTCGCGGCGTAGACACCCAGCTTTCGGAACACACCCGTTAGATCATCACCGATGCTCGGCTCACGGCCCGCAATGTAGTGAAACAGCGCCGCAAGGCGCGGCAGGCCATCGCTCGCCACAAAGCTCTGCAACTCCTGCCCGTCCCGACCGGCGACAGCTTCAGAGATTGGCAGATCAGTCTGGGCGCCCAGCGCCGCGATCCACGCCAGCTCACTCTCGATCGCCGCGCGTGTCTGGTAGCCGACGCGGTGGACGCGCAGAATGAACTGCGCCCCATTCACGGCTTCGATCAGGAATGTCTGATTTTCCGAAACATTGATCAGCTGTGCCGAGCCACCATCAACCGCGCCCCAAAGCGGCAGCGCCTGCTGAATTTCGCTGGCTGTCAACGGCATGAGCAACTCCCGGGCAAGGTCGGCGGCTAGCCAAGACCCACGCCCTGCCCCACCGCGTTAGGGGCAATACGGCACCAGGCGCCGCCATGCAACGCCGTGCGATGTGCTTTAGAGAGCACTCACCAGTTTGAGCCCACGCTCGCGCTTGGAGCCATAGAGCATCTTGTCGGCCCGGGCGATCGCAGCCTCAAAGGTCAGCCCGCGATGACAGGACTGATACCCCAGCGTCAGGCTCATTTCTTCGTCCAGTCCGGTCCGGGTTTGGAATTCGCGCGTGGCAATGTCGTTCATGCGCAGATTGAGCGCCGCCACGTCGTGTGCCGTCTCAGTCGGCAGGAAAGCGCAGAACTCGTCTCCTCCGATCCGGGCGATCAAAGATTGCGGCCCAAGCGTTTCTCGCAATGCAGCGGCAGTGGCCATGATCGCGGCATCGCCCGCCGGATGGCCGAACCGGTCATTGATGGACTTGAGATAGTCCACATCGGCAATCAATAGAAATCCCGCAGCACCGCGCTCTTGCGCCAGATCGAAATGCTCCACGAAGCTGCGCCGATTGAGCACGCCCGTCAGTGGATCAGCGCTGGCGCGGCGGGTCAGCTCCGCCGTGTGCTTGAGCAGATCGCGATAAGACTTCTCCAACCGTTCCAGGTGAGTGAACCAGATCAAAGCGAGTGGGATGGCAATGAGGAACGGCAGCACAATGCGCACGGCGACGGTCACGGTATCCGCCTCGATGCCCAACACGACCCGAATGCCCGTAGAGATGGAAATCGACATCGCGGCCGCGATCAGCGTCACCGTTGCGGTCCTTTTCAGGACAAACCGAGACGGCCACCGAAACAATCTACGCACGCACACACCTCATCATGTGGTCCCAACCACATTTGAGAGCATGGTTCGCATCATTCGATGAGGTCGAGGTTAATCACGTCGAGTCGATTTTATCCGGCGTCCAGCAAACACCGAGCACTGGGCAAATGCCGTCAGCAATAAACAAAAGCCACAGCACGAATGCTGAGGCTGAATTACCAGAGAGACCTTGAACACAGGGCTCCCTAGAACTTGTAGTTCACGCCTAGCCGCACAACACTGACGCTGGCCCGCACAACAAGTCACACTGGAAAGATGTTGTCTACGTAGTTGGCCGTGCCAAAGTCCGCCTTGACCGAAATCTGGCCGGTCCAGCAGCGTCCCACATTGCAAAACGGATGCTAAAGCATGACCCATCCAAGGCTTTTCCACGAGCCAGATGCGCTTTGTCATCAGGAGGTGTTTTTTGGGCTTGCCTCTAAACCCCTGTTTCCGTATGTCTCCGCTCAGTCGGGGCGTAGCGCAGCCTGGTAGCGCATTTGTCTGGGGGACAAAGGGTCGTCGGTTCAAATCCGGCCGCTCCGACCATTAACTTCCAAATTATCTGAATGCCCCACATGTCGGTCACCCTTGGGTGGCCGTTTTCGTTTGGGCTGACACGCAAGCGCGCCCACCGAGCGCATGCGTGTTCACATTTCCCGCCAATGTACGTAAATTTACCCATCGTTAACCATGCGGGACAACACTGACATGGTTCTGAGACACTGGTTTTGGGGGCTCAGAAAGCGACGACGATGTATGAGTTTGAGCCAGATACTGACGCAACAGAGGCCCTGGTTGGCCTACGCGTGGCAGACGTGGAGCGGGATTTGATCCTCGCTACGCTAAGGCAGACAGACGGCAACCGCACGCACGCCGCCAACGTCCTCGGCATTTCCATCAGGACGATGCGAAACAAGCTCCGAGAATACGCCCACGCCGGCAACGTTATTCCGGCGCCCTCCGAGCAATGACAAATGGGCCCCGCTTCGGCGGGGCCGTGTGCCGAGGGCACTGCCTCGCGAAACACAACTGCCCAAAGACCATCCATATGGATGATGCGCTACGCAGTCCTCCTGATACTTTAAGATGTCATCTGGTCCTGCAACCGAGGCACTCATGCTGCATCCCATTGATGGAGTGAAAAGGGCAATTGGTAACGCCCTGCGGAGCAAAGACTTTCAGCGATCGATCCAGGATAGACCTCTGTCGGACGTGATCAGGTCCGTCAGCGCAGAGCTCGCCGCGCTAGACGTCCCGGTCCGCAATATCCGGGTGGTAGAGCTCGCCCCCGGCCACGCGTGCAGGTATAGCGTGTCCTACGATTTGGTCGGCAGGGGCGGACGTCACGCACAGTATTTCTATCGGACCCGACCGCACTATAATCTTACCGACCAGGCAACGTCGGCTTGAGCTGAGGGCCAACGGCCATCAGCCGTAAGGCGGTAACTTGATCCAACTCACGCTCGCACAAGCAGAATCCAGCACGGAAAGTGCATGCACGGGATTGGCCCGGCGCTTCCGATGGCGCAAAGAATGGCCGATCCAAAATGCAACTGATCTGGACTTCGGTCGTTGCCCACTGCAATCCCCCCAATCGCGGTTGGGGAAGCCAGCACTCGGCTGGTCGACTTCAGCGTCAAATATACAGGTGAATAATGCGTTCTATGCTTGCTCTAACGGCCCTGGCCTTCCTCTCCACTGTCAGCATGGCTCAGGAGACGGGCCCTGCAGGCACGTGGCGCGACTCTTTCGGGACCACGATGAAGTTCTCGATGTGCGGCGATGGCACACAGCTTTGCGCCACCCTGCTCGAGGTCCAGGGCAAGTCCCGCACACCAAGCAATCTCGCATTCGTCAACAAACAGATCATGCAGGCCAAGGCTGCTGGCGCCAATAAGTGGAAGGGCACCGTGACCTTCGACGGCGCCAAGGCCGACAGCACCATCACCCAAGTCTCAGCCGATCAGGTCAACATCCAGGGTTGCCGCCTGATGATCCTGTGCCAGACTCTGTCGTTCAATCGCGTCAAAAACTAACGCATAGAGACTGAAAACAGAAAGGCGCGGCCTGAGGGTCGCGCCCATTTGCGTCAAAAAAGACTACGCAACTTAGACGACGGCAGCAGGCGCAGCGTTGTCGTCGGTGGTGCTGATCGTCTCTGGGACATCGCCGCTCGAACGAGGCACGCTGGTACCCGTCGATGCGCAGCCGGCAAGGGCGACAAATGCTGCAAGAAAAAGAACAGCTCTAATCAATTTATTACTCCATATATCAGTCAGTGCGAGCGGTTATGCCGACTCAAACTCGGCGACCCTACTCCGATCATAATGATTGTCGATGCTCGAAAAGTGGCAATGAAGCCTGTCGAGCAGGAATGACTCTCGCCAACCAACACCTCAACTCCACCCCCACCGCCGAAGTTCCATTACCGGGCAACGGCCAGTCGGCGCTGGCAGCCGCCAGCCTTCACAATTGAGGATATCATCCCGCGCCGGGTGTCCCGCTCTGTCCGAGCCGACTATGGTCGCGCCAGCCGAACCAAGAAGTAGATTCATGTCCGCACTCGATACTCGCATTGCCGCCCAGATCGCCACCGAAGTCACCGCTCGCCCTGAACAGGTGCGCGCCGCGGTAGAGTTGCTCGATGGCGGTGCAACGGTGCCCTTCATCGCGCGCTACCGCAAGGAAATCACGGGCGGGCTCGACGACACACAGCTACGCCTTCTGGCCGAGCGGCTGACCTATCTGCGCGAGCTGGAATCCCGCCGCGCTGCAATTCTCAAATCCATCGATGAGCAGGGCAAACTAACGCCTGAGCTCACCGCCTCTGTCATGGGGGCGGGCACCAAGGCCGAGCTGGAAGACCTCTACCTGCCCTATAAGCCCAAGCGCCGCACCAAGGCCGAAATCGCCCGCGAGCGTGGCCTTGGCCCGCTGGCCGAAGCGATCCTCACCGACCGCAATGCCGAGCCGCTCCTCCTAGCCGAGGCCTATATCACCGAAGAGGTTCCCGGCACCAAGGAAGCCCTTGAAGGCGCCCGCGACATCGTCATCGAAGGTCTCTCGGAAAACGCCGCCCTGCTCGGCCAGCTTCGCACCTATATGCGCGACAAGGCCATGCTCAGCGCCAAGGTGCAAAAGGGCAAGGAAGAAGCAGGGGCCAAGTTCTCCGACTATTTCGCCCATTCCGAACTCTGGAAGAAGGTCGCCGGCCACCGCGCCCTGGCCATGATGCGCGGCCGCGACGAAGAATTTCTCAGCCTCGAACTCGAGGTCGATGCCGACAGCACCGATCCCGTCAGGCCTGTCGAGCGTCTCGTTATTGGCGCGCTCAATGCCCAGGGCAATAGCGCTGGCGACAAATGGCTGCGCGAAGTAGCCGGATGGGCATGGCGCACCCGCCTGCGCGTTTCGCTCTCCATCGATCTCATGGTCGAACTGCGCGAACGCGCCGAAGTCGAGGCCATCAACGTCTTCGCCCGCAACCTCAAGGACCTGCTGCTGGCAGCCCCCGCAGGCGCCCGCGCCACCATGGGCATCGACCCGGGCATTCGCACCGGCTGCAAGATCGCGGTCATCGACCCCACCGGCAAGGTGCTCGACACCGAGACCATCTACCCCTTCCCGCCGCGCAATGACGTGATGGGCTCGCAGGCAGCCATTCAGGCGCTGATCAAAAAACATGGCGTCCAGCTCATCGCCATCGGCAATGGCACGGGAAGCCGCGAAACCGAAAAACTGGTGATGGACCTGATGGAGCGCCTGCCCGCGCCCAAGCCCACCAAGGTTATCGTCTCCGAAGCCGGAGCATCGGTCTATTCCGCGTCCGAACTCGCCGCGCTGGAATTTCCCAATCTCGACGTCTCGCTGCGCGGCGCCGTCTCCATCGCCCGCCGCCTGCAGGATCCTTTGGCTGAGCTGGTCAAGATCGAGCCCAAGGCCATCGGCGTCGGCCAGTATCAGCATGACGTCGATCAGTATCGCCTCAGCCGCTCACTCGATGCTGTGGTCGAAGACGCCGTGAACGCCGTGGGCGTTGATCTCAACACCGCCTCTGCGCCCCTCCTCGCCCGCATTTCTGGTCTGGGGCCATCGGTCGCCGAAGCCATCGTCACCCACCGCGATGCCAATGGCCCGTTCCGCAGCCGCAAGGCACTGATGGATGTGCCTCGGCTCGGCCAGCGCACCTTCGAGCAGGCCGCCGGGTTCCTCCGCATCACCGACGGCACCGAGCCGCTTGACGCTTCTTCGGTTCACCCCGAAGCCTATGGCGTCGCCCGTAAGATCGTTGCCGCCTGCGGCCGCGACCTCCGCTCCATCATGGGCGACAAGTCAGCCCTGTCCGGCCTCGATCCCAAAAGCTTTGTCGATGAGCGCTTCGGCCTGCCCACTGTGCGCGACATTCTCGCCGAACTCGAAAAGCCCGGCCGCGACCCCCGCCCCGCCTTTAAGACGGCGACCTTTGCCGATGGCGTGGACGATATCAAACACCTCAAGCCCGGCATGATGCTCGAAGGCACCGTCACCAACGTCGCCGCCTTCGGTGCCTTCGTCGATATCGGCGTGCATCAGGATGGCCTGGTCCACGTCTCCCAGCTGGCCGACAAGTTCGTCAAGGACCCGCATGAGGTGGTCAAGGCTGGCGATGTGGTCAAAGTCCGCGTCACCGAAGTCGACGTGGCCCGCAAGCGCATTGGCCTGACCATGCGCAAGGAAATCGACACCTCGGCCCCACGCGACCGTCCGCGCGATCCACCAGTCCGCACCAACCAACGCCCACCCCAGGAAGCCCCGCGCAGCACAGGCTCGCTAGGCGACATGCTCAACGAAGCCATGCGCAAGAAGAAGTAGAAGCAGAATTTGCTGGAGACCTCATCCTGAGCCTGTCGAAGGACGAGGTCGGGCACTCAATGCCTCAACTCAGCGACCTCGTGGTTCGACAAGCTCACCATGAGGTCAAGCCCACCAGCCGTACCCCACCCACCGATCGTCACCCTCGGGCCTGACCCGAGGGTGCTTTTGTTTGTCGAAGGGGAAACGTTGTGGCCAGTTCCCCCTCGAACAGCCCCAGCCCCGTTGACGCCCCACCATCGTCATCACCCGGCTTGTCCGGGTGATCCACCTTCCTCCAGCACAAGAATGGATTGCCCGGACAAGCCGGGCAATGACGGTGGGGAGAGGCATGTGGCACCTCATCCCTTTCGTCACCCTTGGGCTTGACCCGAGGGTGACGCTCCCGGATAAACCACCTAGCCGAGCAACACCGGCAGCGCCTCAACCACCGAGGCCACCACCGTCACCCCGTCGACCACCGCATCATCCTCATCCGCCACCCAGATGGTCGACAGCCCCAGCTCTTTCGGCGCGACCACGTCATAATCGTAGTCGTCCCCCACCATCCAGCTGCCGATAGTGCCCACCCCCAGGGACTCCAGCGCCACGAGATAGGCCCGCGTATCGGGCTTGCCATATCCGGCCTCACCCTCGATCTGGATATGCCCAAACCACTCGGCTAGTCCAAACCGCTCGATCTTGTCGCGCTGCACCCGCGCACTGCCATTGGTCACCAGTGCCATGGGTACGTCGCGCTCCCGCAGCGCCGTCAGCGTATCAACCGCCCCCGGCAGGAGCGCCATCCGCTCATGCCGATAGCTCTCGTACCGGTCGGCTATCCGATGCGCGAGCGCGCCACTGAGCGGCACATTGGCCGCCTGCAGCGCATCAATCACCACACCGCGCCGTGTTGGCACCGGATCCAGCCGCCAAAGCCGCCGATAAGCCGCGTCCGCAAACCGCGCCCGCGCATGCGCGATAATGGCCGCAGCCACCGTCTCCACGCCATGCGGCTTCAACTCGTCGGCAAACTCCGCCGCTATCCCGCGCCATGCCGCGCCCGGATTGCGATAGGCCGAAATCAGCGTGTCATCGAGATCAAATAAAACCGCAGCAGGCAGGCTCATGCGGCAATCCCATAGACGCCATCGACCGCCACCAACCCCGCCTCGATATCGCCGGCAACCGCGCGGCCCAGCGCCGCAATATTGGCGCGCACCACATCACGCTGCGCATTCTGTCCCGTATGATTGAGCCGCACCAAATGCTCAGCCACCGGCCCAACCCCGCCGGACAGCCCAGCCGCATCCGCCGCCTGCAACACCTGCCCCACCGTCAGCCCGTCGGGCAAACGCACTGTCGTCACCAGATCGGACGCCTGCGCCGCATCCACCCAAGGTGTCAGCCCCAGCGCCCTCACACCGGCGCGCGTCGCTTCCGCCGCCAGATGGTGTCGCGCAATTGCCGCATCCAATCCCTCAGCCTCAAACCGCTCCAGGGCAGCCCGCAGCGCCCAAAATTCCAGCGCCGATGGCATGCCCGGCAATACGCCCCGCCCGGTCTCCAGCCACAACCGCTTGTGATCGAGCAACGACAGCACCGAGTTCACCGGCGCCGCCTCATGCGACCCCAGCGCCCACGCTTTGGGGCTAATGCCGATCACCGAAAGCCCCGCCGAGCCAGCCAGCGACTTCTGCGGTCCAGTCACCACCAAGTCGACGCCGAGCCCGTCCACATCCAGCGCGTGCCCGCCAAACGACGCCACCGCGTCGACAACCGTCACCACGCCTCGCGCTTTCGTCAGGGCCACGATCTCTTCGAGCGGGTTGATAATCCCGCTCGCCGATTCCGCATGAACGATCGCCAACAGCTTCGCTTCAGGACGCGCATCCAGCGCCGACTTCACCGCCTCCACCGTCACCGGCAACCCCGCCTCGGCAACCACATCGGTGACATAGGCCCCGCCGCGCCGGAGCCAGCCGCCGAACAGTCCGCCATAGGGACTGGTGATGATATTGATCGCGCCCAGCCCCGGCTGTGCCAGGCTGCTCGCCACGGCCTCCAGCGCAATGATCGCCTCGCCCTGCACCAGCAGCACATCATTGCGCGTGCCCAGCAGCGCGCCCATGCGGTCCGCAATATCGGCATAACCATCAGCCGGAAATGGCGGCAGATCGAGCAGCGATGACGGGGCGGTAAAAGGCATAAATCTCAGTCCTGTGCTTGCAGCAGACGCGGAACGGCGGCGACAAGCGCCTTCCCGGTGGGCGATTGCGGCGCTGCAATCACCTGGCCGGTCGGCCCCGTCTCCACGATCCGCCCCTGATCCATGATCGCCACGCGATGCGCAATGGCTTTGACCACTGCAATATCGTGCGACACGAACATGTAGCTCACGCCGGTCTCCGCCTGCAAATCAACCAACAACCGCAGGATATGGGCGCGCACAGAAACATCGAGTGCCGACACTGCCTCATCCAGCACGATCAGCTTCGGCTGGCTCGCCAGTGCTCGTGCAATCGCCACGCGCTGCCGCTGCCCGCCCGAAATCTCGTGAATGGCCCGCTCAGCCAGCACGCCTGGCAGCCCCACCCGGTCCAGCAGATGCGCAACCGCCGCAGGCCGATCCACCCGCGCCACCAGCCGGTGAATGCGCAAGGGATCGCTGATCACCTCGGCCACTTCGGCGCGCGGATTAAACGCCGCCAGCGGATCCTGAAACACCATCTGAATGCGCTGCCGCACAGAGCGCAAAGCGGCACCCCTCAGCGTCAGCAGGTCACCGCCGTCGAACCTGACACTGCCCGCATCCGGCTCGATCAGCCGCAGCACCAGCCGCGACAGCGTGCTCTTGCCGCTCCCCGATGGCCCGACAATCCCCAGCGTTTCGCCCGCGCCCACGCTAAAACTGGCATCCGATACCGCCGCAACACGCTTGCCATTGCGCGCAAACGCCTTGCCCAGCCCGTCGACCTTCAGCACCACATCGCTCATGGCGCCACCCCAATCAGCGGCGGCGTACCAAGGTCAAGATGCGCCCCCAGTAGCGCCGCCGTATAAGCCTCGCGCGGCTGTGTCACCACCTGCCGCGCCGTGCCCACCTCCACCAATTGCGCATGACGAAATACCGCAATCCGGTCGGCCAGTTGCGACGCCAGCGCAATATCATGCGTGATGAAGATCAGCGTGATCCCCTGCTGCTTCACCAGCCCATCGAGCAGGCTCACGACCTCGGCCTGCACAATCGTATCCAGCGCGCTCGTCGCCTCATCGGCAATTAGCACGCGTGGTCCAGCTGCCATCGCCGCCGCAATCGCCACGCGCTGTCGCTGCCCACCCGACAATTGATGGGGAAACGCCCGCAGCAACCCGTCCGGGTCCGGCAGCTTCACTTGCGCCAACAGGTCCCGCGCCCGCTCCTTTGCCGCCCCCCAGCTCAGCCCGAGATGGGCCACCGCGCCTTCGGCCACCTGTTCGCCAATGCTCATCACTGGATCAAGGCTCGATGACGGGTCCTGAAACACCATGCCGATATCGCGCCCCAAGATGGGTTGCCCATCGGCCCAGTCGATCCGACCGCTCACCTCTGCCGATGCGGGCAGCAGCCCAGTCAGCGCCAGCGCCAGTGTGCTCTTGCCCGATCCGCTCTCGCCGATAATCCCCAGCCGCTCTCCGGCCTCAATGGTTAGATTGACGTCGCTCAGCGCAGCAACGCGTCGCGGACCATCGCGAAATGTAACTCCAAGGTTGCTGATATTGACCAGGGCGCTCATGAGCGAACCCTGCGGCGGCTCAGCGCCTCCGCCAGGCCCTCGCCAAACAGGTACACACCCAGCACTGTCACCACGAGCGCAATGCCCGGCACGATCGACAGGAACGGCGCCGACCGCAACACAGCCCGCCCCTCGGCAATCATCGAGCCCCAGGTGACGATATTGGGATCGCCCAGCCCCAGAAACGACAGCGCCGCCTCGGTCAAAATCGCGCCCGCCACAATCACGGCGCTCAGCGCCAAAACCGGCGGTAGCGCATTGGGCAATATCTCGCGAAACGCGATCTCAAGCGGATGCATGCCGATCACTCGCGCCCAGTCTACATAGTCGCGTTCGCGGATCGACAGCACCTCCGCCCGCGCCAGCCGCGCCGGCCCCGTCCACGCTCCCAGCGCAATCGCCAGCACCACAATGGGCATCGACGCGCCAATCACGCTGACAAAGGCCAGCGCCAGCAAAAAGCCCGGCACAGTCTGAAACGCATCGACCACGCGCATCAGCGCCTCATCGACAAAACCGCCGGCAAACCCGGCAATCGTGCCCACGCTGGCGCCAATCGCCATCGCCGCCAGCGCCGCCGCGATCCCCACCAGCAGCGACGCCCGCGCCCCATGCACCAGTTCGGCCAACACATTGCGGCCCAGCCGGTCCGTCCCCAGCGGCAGCGCCCAGTCGGCAAAGGGCTCCAACATCGGCTGGCCGACAATCGCCAGCGGATCGCGCGGAAACAGCAACGGCGCCGCCAGCGCCACCAGCACCAGCCCGATCAGCACCACCGCCCCGATCACCCCTTCGGGCGAGCGCATGAACCGCGCGACAAAATTCATGCCTGCGCCTCCGTCGCGCCCACGCGCGGATCGAGCGCCGCATAGGCCAGATCGACAATCAGATTGGTCAGGATAACCAGCACCGCGCTGATCACGATAATACCCATCAGCAGCGGCGTATCCCGCCCGCTCACCGCCTCCTGCGCGAGCCGCCCGAGCCCCGGAATAGAAAACACGCTCTCGATCACCACGCTCCCGCCCAGCATCGTCGCCGATTGCAGACCCAGCATGGTGATCAGCGGCAACAGCGCATTGCGCGCTACATGTCGCCACACGATCCGCCGCCTAGACAGCCCCTTGGCCCGTGCTGCCAGCACAAAATCCTGCCGCCACACCTCGACCATGCCCGCCCGCATCAGCCGCAGATACAGCGCCAGATAGAGCAGCGCCAACGCGCCGACCGGCAGCACCAGATGCCGCAGGATGTCGCCTGCGCGATCCAAGCCCACCTTGCCCGATGCCAGCGTTTCAATCCCCGCCAGCGGCAACCAGCGCAGTTGCACCGAGAAAACGACGACCAACACCAGCCCCAGCCAGAAGCTCGGCACCGCATAAAGCGCCAACGAGCCAACCGACAGCAGCTTGTCGCGCGCACTGCCCGGCTTGCTCCCGGCGACAATGCCCAACAGCGAGCCAATGCCAAACGACAACGCCACCGCGCTCCCCATCAGCAGCAGCGTATTGGGCAGGCGCTCCAGCACCACGGCCAGGATCGGTCGGTTCAGCAGCACCGAATAGCCAAAATTGAGATGGATGACATTCCAGAGATAGAGCCCCAGCCGAGTAATCGGCGACTGGTCCAGCCCCCAATTGGTCCGCAGCGCCTCCACCAGCGCCGCATCGCCCCCGCCGGTCGACACAAGGTACGCGTCCACCGCATCGCCCGAGGCCAGCTCGAGCAGAAAAAACGTACCCACAAGCACAATCAGCAGCACCGGAATGCTGCCGATCAATCGCCTCACAATCAGTCTGCCGGCACGCTGCAAAAATCTATCCCGGCCTAAATGCCCAAACCATCCGCGCTATCGCCCCTTCGAGAGGGCCGGAGTGAAGGGTGAAGCCCCTCAGTAAAACGCGACGCTGAACCCCTCATCCGCCCCTTTCGGGCCACCTTCTCCCCTCAGGGGAGAAGGGAAGAGTAGCCAGAACCAGCCCCACCAGCCACCAGTTTACGCACGAACCTTCGAGAGCACCGATGCGCTCCCTCTCCCCTCAGGGGAGAGGGTTGGGGTGAGGGGTGAAGGCCCTTCAGTAGAAGCGCTAATAGCTCACGCCCCTTCACCTCTCCCTTTGGGGGAGAGGTCGACCCTCTTGGGGCGGGTGAGGGGGCCTTCCCCATGCACCGCACCCAGTAAAGGCCCCCTCACCCGGCGCTGTGCGCCGACCTCTCCCCCCAAGGGAGAGGTGAGAGGCCTCCCCCTACCCGTCAATCCACGTATCTGCCCAATTCGACACCGCCCAACGTGGATTATTCGACACATTGTGGACGCTCGTCCGCGCCACCGTGATGAAGCCCCATTCGGCGACGTTGATCAGCGGCAAGTCCTTGGCCACCAGCTCCTGCACTTCGTTGTAAAGCGCGGTACGTTCTTCCTCGTCCACCGCCACCAGCGCGTCGTCGATCAACGTATCGAGCGCTGGATTGCTGTAGCCGCCCTGATTGGAGAACGGCACGCCTTCGGCAGTCGCGGTCCGCACCAGAATGGTGGTCGAAATCGCTGGGTCGCCGCGGAACACTGGTGGCGCCACCGCAAGATCGAACGCGTGGTCGGTGTAAACCGCCTTCTGATGCGCCGCACTATCATTGTTGGCGATCTGCGCGTCGATGCCGACCTCGGCCAGTGCCTGACGAAGATAATCACCGAACTGGCGGGTTTCGTTGAAGTAAGGCGCAGGCAGCAGCCGCAGCGTAAAGCGATTGCCATCGGCGCCACGGGTATAGCCTGCCTCGTCGAGCAGGGCATTGGCCTTGGCCACGTCAAAGTCATACTGCTCGGTTTCGGCGTCGTAGAACTCGGGCGCATTCTGCGGCACGATGCCGGTCGATGCGGTCGCGTAACCAAGGAAGATCGTGTCGACCACGAACTTCTTGTCGATGGCGTGAGCAATCGCCTGACGTACCTTGAGGTTCGCCAGTTGCTCGGTGCGGTGGTTGATTTCCACCACCAGCTGATAGGTCAGCCCTTCATAGCCCTTGGAAATAACCTCGATGCCATCTTCTGCGCCAATGCGCTTGAGATCGGCCAGCGGTACGGCCGAGAACGCCGCCAGATGAATTTCCTCAGCTTCCAGCGCACTCGCCGCCGCCGCCCGGTCGGGCAGCACGCGATAGAGGATTTCGTCGAGGTTCGGCTCGCCCTCGCCCCAATAGGCCTCGTTGCGCTTGAGCAGATAGTATTCGCCGGGCTTGTACTCTGCGAATTTGAACGGCCCAGTGCCCACCAGCTGCGCATTAGCCGGGTTCTCGGCAATGTCCGTGCCGTCATAAAGGTGCTTGGGCAAAACGCTCGTCGTGGCGGGCAGCGCGTTGCGGATCAGCTGGAACGGCGTTGGCTTGGAGAAGCGGAAAATCGCCGTTAGCGGATCGGGCGTATCGACGCTTTCAAGGTTCGCGAACACAAGGCGACCCAGGTTCTGCAGCGGCTTCCACACATTGAGCGCCGAGAACGCCACGTCGTCCGAGGTAAACGGCTTGCCGTCATGCCAGGTTACGCCTTCGCGCAACGTGAAAGTTGCCGATAGCCCGTCTTCCGAACCCTCCCACTTCGTGGCGAGGCGTGGCGCAAGGCCGTTCTCGCCATCAAACGAGGCTTCGGCCAGCGGCTCGATCACCTTGCTGGCAATAAAGAATACGCCGTTGGAGGCGACGATAGCGGGGTTCAGATTGCGTGGCTCGGAATCTGCGGCAACGATCAGTCGCCCGCCCTTTTTCGCCTCCTGCGCAAATGCGCTACGTGGCAGTGCGGTGGACGCCAGCAGCGCGGCGCTTGCCCCAAGCAGGGTCCGACGGGAAATCAGGAACTTCGACATTTGCAATCCTTATGCCCTTGTGAGCCTTCGACATTTATCGATTAGTCTAGGCCATCGGTCGAGTTAAGCCAGAGATGACTTTCTAGCGTCCGACGCTTAGCCTAGAAAATTCTGCCTGCCCTATTGCTAGGCGCAAAGCGCGCGATGCTCTAGGCATACATTCGCACAACATGAACGGCGTCCGATGAGCATCATTTCCATTCAGTCCCAAGTGATCCATGGCCATGTCGGCAATAGTGCGGCGGTTTTCCCGCTGCAGCTTGCCGGTTTTGAAGTGGCCGCCGTGCCCACCGTTCTGCTCAGCAATCACCCTGCCTATCCCAGCGTCAAGGGCAGCGTCATGAATGCCGACCTCGTGCGCGACCTCTTGGCGGGTCTTGAAGATCGCGGCCTACTCGAAACCGCCCGCGTGTTGATGACCGGCTATATCGGCTCCCCTGAGATCGCTGCGGTCGTCGTCGACTTCGTCGCCCGCGCCAAGGCGAAAAATCCGAACCTGCTCTATGTCTGTGATCCCGTCATGGGCGATTTCAAACCCGGTTTTTACGTCAAGCCGGAAGTGCGCGACGCCATCACCACGCAATTGGTGCCCCTGGCCGACATCATCACACCAAACCGTTTCGAGTTCGATTTCCTCGCGGGGACCGATGCTGATCTCGTCACCGCCGCCCGCAAGCTGGGCAAGCGGACCATCATCGTCACCGGCAGCGTCGCCGACAACACCCATGTCCAAACCGCCGCCATCGAGCAATCCGGTGCCTGGAGCGTCACCACGCCCAAACTCACCACCCGTGCCTCTGGCACCGGCGACCTGCTCACCGCGCTCTTCGTCTCCGCCACGCTCAAAGGCCAATCCACCTCGGAAGCACTCTCCGCCGCCGTCTCCGGCATCTTCGGCGTGTTGCAGGCCACGGTCGCGCAGGATGGCCTAGAACTGGACCTCGTCCGCCAGTCCAACCTGCTCTACGGCGCACCACAGAGGTTTGAAGCAAGCCCACTCCAGTAGACCTCATCCTGAGCTCGTCGAAGGACGAGGTCGGGGCACCCAAGCCTCGACGCGCGCGACCTCGTGGTTCGACAGGCGCACCATGAGGTCTCTGCACCACCCCATCAGTCAACTCCCTCCCCCTTGCGGGGAGGGATCAAGGGTGGGGGTCCCTCCCCACTCACCGAGCCCTTACCGCCCGGCTGCCCAGTCCGGGACCCCGGCAGCATCCCGCGCCCCCACAATCGCGTCCGCCAGCCCCGATGCGATCAGCGGCCCCAGCTTGAAACCGTGCCCCGAACACGCGCTCAGCAACCACCCGGCCCCGCCAATCGGCTCCACCGCAAAGCTCTCGTCCGCGCTGACCGTGTAGTAGCAGACCTTGCGCTCGAGGATTGTGTAGTCCCCAAACCCGGCGAAGATCGCGTTGGCAGCGCCCAGCACGGCTGCGACGTCTTCATCTGTCCCGATCCGATCATCATCGCCATGCCCACGACGCGTAAACACATGGTCACCGATCTTGAGCCGTGTCCCGCCGCGTGGCGGCAGCACATAGGCGCCGTGCCCGGCCCCCTGATCCACGATAATCGGCGCTTCCGACCAGGCCTTGGCCAGCGCCGCAGGCGGCTCCAGATAGAGCAACAATTGCCGCGACGGCACCAAGCGATCCGCTGTCTCCGGCAACAGCGACGGCAACCACGCCCCCGCCGCCACCACCACCACATCGGCATCGTGGCGCACGCCATCCGCAACCAGCGTGCCCGCCTCGGGATCAACTTCGCTCACCCGCGTATGCGGATGCAACTCCACGCCATTTTCACCCACCCAGCGCGCCAGATCGGTCACGATCCTTTGCGCAAACAGCATCCCCGAACCGCCCGCTTCGAACGCGCCGATGATCCCATCCCCGCGCAGCATCGGCAGGCGGCTGGCAATCTCGTCACGCCCCAGCTGCCGGTGTGACACGCCCAGCCGGTCGAGCTCCACGGCACCCCGGGCGTACCATTCATCGTCGGTGCGCGAGACATAGACCATGCCCGTCGGTAGATAGTGCGTCGCCCCCAGATCTGCCCATAACTGGTCATAGGTCGCGAACGCAGAGGGCATCAAAGCGCCATATCCGGGCATGGAGCCATAGCTGTGTCGCGTGATCCTGTGCTCGTCGAATGACGACGAAATGGGGTTCGGAATCGCCCCCGCCTCGAACAGCGCCACATCCACTCCGCGCTTGCGCAGCGCCCACGCCAGAGACAGTCCGGCAATCCCCGCACCAACGATCGAAACCTTCACGTCGCATCTCCCATTTGGCGCGTCGCGAACAAAACCGTCGCCAAGTCGCGCCCCTTTAGTGCCGTCTTGCTGGCTATCGCGCAGGAACGAAAAAGCCTGCTCTCCGCGCCTCTAACCAGCGGCAACGTGTTTATCTATAAAATTAGTAGAATTAAAGCGTGATCCTTTGGCATACTGGAAGCGAGCATTCATGACCTATGCACTAAGCGTGTTGGACAAGAGCCCCGTCGTCCGTGGCGAGAGCCCGACTGACGCCCTGAACCGCACTGTCGCCCTCGCCCGTCGCGCCGAAGCGCTCGGCTACAGCCGCTTCTGGGTGGCTGAACATCACAACACGCCAGACCTCGCCAGCTCATCGCCCGAAGTGCTGCTGGCCTTCCTCGCCGCCCACACGCGCACCATCCGCATCGGCTCAGGCGGCGTCATGCTGCAGCACTACAGCGCCTATAAGGTTGCCGAGAATTTCAACCTGCTGGAATCCCTTGCTCCCGGCCGCGTCGATCTCGGTGTCGGCAAGGCTCCCGGCGGCCTGCCCCTCTCCACCAAGGCCCTGCAAGGCAGTCGCGATCTGGCGAGCCGTCCTGATTTCCCGACCCAGCTGCGCGAGTTGAACAGCTTCCTCGTTACCGATGCCGCCGCGCGACCTGAAGGGCTCGACGCCACACCACGCCCAACCACGCTGGCCGAAAAGTTTCTCCTCGGCGCCAGCATCGAAAGCGCGGCCCTTGCCGCCGAGCTTGGCTGGAATTTCGTTTTCGCCCGCCATCTCAATGGCGATGATGCGACCCTGTCCGCCGCCATCTCCACCTATCGCGATGCCACCGGCAAAACCCCGATTGTCGCCCTTGCTGCCGTCGTCGCCCGCAATGCGGCCGATGCCAAGGCCCAGGCCGATCAGTTCACCCCGTTCCGCGTCAGCATTCCAAATGGCCAGAGCGTTACCGTGGGCAGCGAGGCGCAGGCCGCCGAATATGCCCGTCAGGCCGGCGTGACCGATTTCACCGTAGAGCGCCGCGCCTCCAATGCGTTGGCAGGCAATGGCCACGACATTGTTGCCGCGCTTGATGACCTCGCCGGTCGCTACGGCGTCACCGAATTCATTCTCGACTTCGCCAATTCCGGCGACAGCCGCCTTGAAGCCGTCGAACTGGTCGCCGCCGCGCGCCAGGCCGACCGTCCCACCGCCCTTTCAGCTTGATTGCACAGGAGCTTCCTATGAGCCAAAAACGCATCCCATTCGGTCTCATGCTGCATGGTCCCGGTGGCCACATGAATGCCTGGAAGCATGAAAGCGGTCCGGCCGACGCCAGCGTCAATTTCAAGTTCCTGCTCGAACAGACCCTGCGCGCCGAAGCTGCAGGCATTTCTTTCGCCTTCGTTGCCGATGGTCTCTACATCAACGAGCAGTCCATCCCCCATTTCCTCAACCGCTTCGAGCCCATCGCCCTGCTCGCCGCCCTGTCCTCGGTCACCAGCAAGATCGGCCTCGTCGGCACCCTCTCGACCTCCTACAGCGACCCATTCACCGTCGCCCGCCAGTTCTCCTCCATTGATCTGCTGAGCAATGGCCGCGCTGGCTGGAACGCCGTGACCTCGCCGCTCGAAGGCTCGGCCCGCAATTACGGTCGTGAGAAGCATCCGGAACACGCTCTGCGCTATGAGATCGCCGCCGAGCATATCGAGATCGTCAAGGGCCTCTGGGACAGCTGGGACGACGACGCCTTTGTGCGTGACCGCGCCACCGGTCAATTCGTCGATTTCGACAAGCTCCACCGCCTCAATTTCAAGGGTAAGTTCCACTCGGCCGAAGGCCCGCTCAACATTCAGCGCTCGCCACAGGGCCAGACCGTGCTGTTCCAGGCTGGCGGCTCTGCCGATGGCATCGAGCTGGCCGGTCGCCACGCCGACGCGGTCTTCGCCAATTCCACTTCGCTGGCCGAAAACCGCGAGCTGACCCAAAAGCTCAAGCAGAGCGCCATCGCCCATGGCCGTGGCGCCGACGCCATCAAAATCCTGCCCGGCATTTCGCCAATCGTTGGTTCCACCACCGAAGAAGCCGAGCGCAAGTATCAGGACATTCGTGGCCTCGTGAACATCAAGGAAGCGCTCAACTATCTGGGCCGCTTCTTCGATCACCACGATTTCAGCCAGTATGATGTCGATGCGCCCTTCCCCGAGCTGGGCGATCTCGGCTCCAATAACTTCCGCTCCGGCACCGATCGCATCAAGCGTGTCGCCAAGGAAAAGAACCAGACCCTGCGCGAAGTGGCATTGGATTCGGCAACCTCGCGCAGCGAGTTCATCGGCACACCAGAACAGGTCGCCGACAAGATCGAAGCCTGGGTCGATGGCGGTGCCGCCGACGGCTTCGTGCTTGGCTTCCAGGTGTCCGCTGCCGGTCTCGATGATTTCGACAAGCAGGTCCTGCCCATCCTTGAAAAGCGTGGTCGCCACACCCGCGAGCAGATCGGCGATACCCTGCGCGATCATCTGGAACTCCCGTTCCGCGAGAGCCGCTATGCGCTCGACGACGAAAAGGCTGTTGGTTGATGAGCACTTCTGCGCCGGTGACGGACGAAGACTTCGTCGCCCTCCGCCGCCGGCTGCATGCCGCGCCTGAACTGGCCTACGAGGAGCACCAGACCAGTGCCCTCGTGGCCGAGTACCTGCGCGAATGGGGCTATGATGTTGTCACTGGCGTCGGCAAAACCGGCGTCGTTGGCACGTTGCGCAACGGCCCGGGCGAGCGTTCGGTCGCCGTCCGCGCCGACATGGATGCCCTCCCCATAGAGGAGGCCACCGGCCTCCCCTATGCCAGCAAGCATCCGGGCAAGATGCACGCCTGCGGCCATGATGGTCACACCACCATTCTGCTGTCCGCCGCCCGCCAGCTGGCCGAAACCCGCCAGTTTTCCGGCACCCTGCGGCTGATTTTCCAGCCCGCCGAGGAAAACAACAGCGGCGCCCGCACCATGATTCAGGATGGGCTCTTTGAGCGCTTCCCGGTCGATGCGGTGTTCGGCCTGCACAATTGGCCCGGCATTCCAACCGGCCAGTTTGCCTTCCTCGATGGTCCGGCCATGGCCTCGGTAGATCTCGTCATCATCAAGGTTCAGGGTCGCGGCGGCCACGGCGCCAAGCCACACCAGACAATTGACCCCGTCGTCGCCAGTGCCGCCATCATCACCGCGTTGCAGACCATCGTCTCGCGCAGTGTGGATCCGCTGGAAATGGCTGTCGTCACCGTCGGCTCCATCCATGGCGGCGTCGCGCCAAACGTCATTCCCGACTCGGTCGAGTTGCAGCTGACCGTCCGCACCTTCAATGCCGACATTCGCGAGCAGATCCGCCATCGCCTCACCGCCATTGCGGAAAATCAGGCCGCCAGTTTCGGCGCTACCGCCGAAGTGTTTTACCCGCGCGGCTATCCCGTGCTGGTCAATCACCCAGAAGAAACCGAGTTTGCCCGCCAGACGGCCCGTCGCCATTTCGGCACCGAGCGCATAGACACCTCGCTCAAGCCGATCACGGCCAGTGAGGATTTTGCCTTCATGCTGGAAAAGCGCCCCGGCAGCTATCTGTTCCTGGGCAATGGCGACAGCGCCGACCTGCATAACCCGCATTACGACTTCAACGACGCAATCCTGCCCGAAGCTGCGCGCTATTGGGTCCGGCTCGTCGAGGACTACCTGGCGATCAACACCGCCGCCGCCTGACTTTTCGGAGCATGAGAGATGACTGACAGTTTCCTCTACACCACGCCCACCGCCGAGATTTCCCGTCCGCTGGTCGAACAACTGACCGAGGAATATCAGAACCGCTACGGCACCTATTTCGGCGAAGACTCCAGCGCCGAAATGAACCGCTATCCGCCCGAGCGCTTTGCTGGTCCGGATGGCGCATTCGTGCTGCTGTTGCGCGACGGCGTGCCGATCGCTGGTGGCGCTTTCATGCGCTATGACGAAAACACAGCCGAGGTGAAGCGCGTCTGGACTGACAAGAACCACCGTCGCCAGGGTCTGGCGCGACGGATCCTTGCCGAGCTGGAAGCTCAGGCCGAAAGGCAGGGTTACACCCGGCTTTACCTCACCACCGGCTTCCGCCAGCCAGAAGCCCGCGACCTTTATCTCGCCAATGGCTACGCTGCCCTGTTCGACGTCGCTGCCGATCCCGAGATCTACGGCTCCCTGCCCTTCGAAAAATACCTCGCTGGCCCGCCGCCCGGCTACGTCCCTGTGCTGGTGACGCCGCCAGAGGGCGGGTGGAAGCAGGCCCGCGCGGCCCAGCTCGCCAAGCAGGCTTAGCGCCGTTCTGCCACCCCGTAGGCAAAACAACTCTCGCGGGCAGTAACTTCGAAAAAGCCTCTCATTGACGGCAAATCATTAAGTCTACAAAATCCATAGACATTAAATACTCATGTGGAGTGAGTGAATGGCTAGCGCAGATATCGAGACTGGTTACGTCGGTTCCGTCGAACAAAGTTCCCCAGGGATCTACAAAATTGTTCCCGCGAAGCATCCCTGGCGAATAGTCGGAACTGTCGTCGCAGCCGCCATAATTGGCATCACGATCCACTCAATCCTGACCAACCCGAAATGGGGCTGGGCCGTCTTCGCCGAATACTTCTTCTCCGAACCCGTCCTCGTCGGTCTGAGCCGCACGCTGTGGCTGACCCTGCTCGCCAGCGTCATCGGCTTTTTCATCGGCGGCCTGCTGGCGTTTGCGCGGGTGTCGAAGTCCACTCTGCTCTCAAGCCTGGCCTGGGCCTATATCTGGCTGCTGCGCTCGATCCCGCTGATCGTGCTGCTGCTGGTGCTCAACAATCTGGGCTACCTCTACCCCACCCTCAATATCGGCGTGCCGTTCACCGACATTCTGTTCGCGCAGTATTCGATGACCTCGGTGCTCAGCGTTTTCGCGGTGGCGGTGATCGGGCTCAGCCTCAACCAGGCAGCATTCTCGGCCGAGATCATTCGTGGCGGCATTCTCGCCATTGATCAGGGCCAGCAGGAAGCCGCAGCGGCGCTGGGTCTCTCGTGGCGCCGTCAGGCTCTCAACATCATCCTGCCCCAGGCGATGCGCGCGATTATCCCATCCGGCTTCAACGAAATCATCGGCTTGGCCAAGGCAACGTCCATCGTCTACGTGCTGGCCCTCCCCGAATTGTTCTACACCGTACAGGTCATCTACAAGCGCAACCTCGAAGTCATCCCGCTGCTGATGGTTGCCACCGTCTGGTACCTGATCATCATGAGCGTGCTGTCGCTGGTGCAGGTTGGCATTGAGCGCTATTTCGCCAAGGGCGCAACCCGCGATGGCCGTACCTCGGCGCTCGACAATGTGCTCAAGTTCGTCACCGGCGACGCTACCGGCCGCGCTATCAATGCCGTCCGCACCAATCCGGTCGAACGCACCCGCGAAGCAGGGCCTGCCCGTGAAGGTGGCCGCATCGAAATCCGCCATGTCGCCAAGCACTTCGACGCCTTCCACGCCCTCGACAATGTCAGCCTCACGGTTGAGCCGGGCGAAGTGGTGGCGATCATCGGGCCCTCTGGCGCCGGCAAATCCACCCTGCTGCGCACCATCAATCACCTTGAACGCGCTGATCAGGGCTATGTCGCCATCGATGAAGAGCTCATCGGCTACGAACGTCGCGGCAACCTGCTCTATGAGCTCAAAGACCGTGCCATTCGCAAGCGCCGCGCCGGTGTCGGCATGGTGTTCCAGAACTTCAACCTGTTCCCACACCTCACCGTCGTCGAAAACATCATCGAAGCGCCGATTGCCGTGCAGGGCGTGCCGCGCCTGGAAGCTGTCGCGCAGGCACTCGAACTACTGGCCCGCGTTGGTCTGTCCGACAAGGCCGAAGCCTATCCGCGCCACCTCTCCGGCGGCCAGCAGCAGCGCGTGGCGATTGCCCGGGCTCTGGCGCTCAAGCCAAAGGTTCTACTGTTCGATGAGCCCACCTCTGCGCTCGATCCAGAACTCGTTGGCGAAGTGCTCGACGTGATCAAGGAGCTGGCCACCTCCGGCACGACCCTGGTCATCGTGACCCACGAAATCGGCTTTGCCCGCGAAGTCGCCGACAAGGTCGTGTTCATGGAAGACGGTCGCATCCTCGAAGTCGGCGGGCCAGCCCGCTTGTTCAGCGATGCCAGCCATGCCCGCACCCGCGAGTTTCTGGCCAAGGTTCTCTAACCACTCCCACAAGAATTCCGGCGAACGCGCGAAGCGCCGGTCCGTCTGTCGTCCCTCCCGGATGATGGTGAAATCTCTTCGCGCAAAATTTCCACAAAAGGCTACGTCATGCGTCTGATAAATTCCTTCTTTGCCGCCGGCCTGTTGGCCGCAACCGTTCTGAGCGCCGTCCCCGTGCTGGCCCAGGGCACCATCACCTTCGACCTGACACCCGAGCAGGCCAACCGGGTCCGCGCCGACAAGAATGACGCAGCGGCCGCGCTGATCTCCAAGGACTTCAAGTTTGTGACCGACGGTTCCTTCACCGTTGCGCTCACCGTTGGTGATCCTCCACTCAGCACCTACGCGACCGACTCCAAAACTCCGGTCGGCGCTGAAGAAGATACCGCCCAGATCATCGCCGACGCGCTTGGCCTCAAGCTCGACCTGGTGCCTGTCGCATGGGCTGACTGGCCGCTGGGCCTGGACTCCGGCAAGTTTGATGCCGTCATCAGCAACGTGACGGTTACCGAACAGCGCAAGGAAAAGTTCGACTTCTCGACCTATCGCCTCGACGTGCTCGGCTTCTACGTCAAGGCCGACAGCCCGATCACCCAGATCAAGGAACCCAAGGATATCGCCGGTCTCAAGGTTATCGTCGGCGCCGGCACCAACCAGGAAAAGATCATTCTGGAATGGGACAAGGAAAACGTCGCCGCTGGTCTGGCACCAGTTGAAGCCCAGTATTACGACGACTCCGCTGCCAGCCAGTTGGCACTGCAGTCTGGCCGCGCCGATGTTGAGTTCAACCCCAATGCCGGTCTCGCCTACCGTGCAGCCCTCAATGGCAACACCAAGCTGGTGGGCATCGTGAACGGCGGTTGGCCACTGACGGCCGAAATCGCCGTGACCACCCGCAAGGGCAGCGGTCTGGCCGATGCTGTCACCGCAGCGATCAACGGCCTCATCGCCGATGGCAAGTACCTCGACACCCTCAAGCGTTGGGGCCTTGAAGCCGAAGCTCTGCCAGAGTCGCGCACCAACCCACCCGGCCTGCCAAAGTCCTGATCCCTCCACTCCTCCGTGGCACCGCACGTCTCCTCGCGTGCGGTGCCTTTTCTTCTCTGAAAGAGCATTCCATGTCGCAGGCCGTTTCCATCAAGCATCTGGGCTTTCTGGTCCCCGGTAACTTCGCCAATACCGATCCGGCACCGGGCATTGAGGCCACGCTGCAACTGATCAGCTTTGGTGAAAAGCTCGGCTTTGATAGCGCCTGGGTTCGTCAGCGACACCTCGAGCCCGGCATCGGCACCGCCGCAGTGTTTCTCTCGGCGGCCAGCCAGCGCACCAGCACAATCCAGCTCGGCTCTGCCGTCATCCAGATCGGCTATGAAAGCCCGTTCCGCCTCGCCGAAGATCTTTCCATGGTCGACGTGCTCTCGCGTGGACGGCTCAATGTCGGCCTCAGCGCGGGGGTCCCACCGCACGCCACGCTCATCGGCCATCTGGTCCATGATGGCGACTGGCAGAACCACGACCTCGGCCATGCCCGCATCGAACGCTTTGCCGCCAATCTGCGCGGCGACTATCTGGGCGATGATGACACCACCATCAACACCCCGTTCGGTCCGCAGCGCCCCCGACTACAGCCGCATGCCAAAGGTCTTGCCGACCGCCTCTGGTATGGTGGCGGCTCGCTGAAATCGGCCCGCTGGGCGGGCGAGCACGGTTTCAATTTCCTGACCGGCAACGTCATCTCGGGCGAAAATACCGACGACTTCCACACCGCGCAGGTCAACCTCATCAAGGCCTATCGCGAAGCCTCCGATGGCTGGCCGGGTCGTGTCGCCGTTGGCCGCGTCATCGTTCCGCTCGATAGCGCTCCTCCTGCCCGCATCGCCCGCTACCAGGCTTTCGGCGCCGGGCGCTTCGAGCGCACGCTCAAGCCACAGGGCGAGCGCCGCACGCTGTTCCCGCGCGATCTCGTCGGCACCGCCGATCAAATCGTCGAATGGCTGCTCAACGATCCCGTTCTCCCGCTGGTCGACGAACTGCGTCTGGAGCTCCCCTACGAATTCACCCTGCCCGAATACGAGCAGATCCTCACCGACACCATCGAGCGCATTGCGCCCGCACTGGGCTGGTCGCCGTCACACCAGGGCACACAAGCACTCGCCGCCACTGCCTGAGCGACGATACCTCTTCCCGCGTTCTCCTGCGGCCACTTAGTCGGCGCTTCGGCGCCAACCTTTTCTTTTGAAAGGATAATTCTCATGGCTAAAGACAAACTCTTCCTGCTCACCCCCGGCTTCACCAATCCCAATCGCGACGACGGTCCCTTTGTGTGCCCGCTCTCCAATCAGGTCGAAGGCCTGCTCGCCAGCTTCCCTGACCTCGCCGCCAAAATCGATGTCGAACGCGTCGCCTTCGTCCGCCCCCGCGCCGCCGTCATCGCCGCCGTCGGCGAAGAAAACCAGGGCCTGCCTGTCCTCATCCTAGCCGGCAACCCGCCCGAAGACGCCAAGCACCACGGCGACACCGCCTTCATCCAGGACACCCCCCGCATCCTGGCCCTCCTAGCCGAACGCCACGGCTTCCCAAAAATCCACTAAGGGTGCAGGGCCAACACTTCCGCCCCCAATCTCCCCCCTTCGTCATCACCCGGCTCGTCCGGGTGATCCACCTTCTCCCACCACAAGCGGAATGGATTGCCCGGACTAGCCGGGCAATGACGACCGAGGTTGGTGCTCAGCGTGCCCCACCCAAAACAAAACCCGCAGATCACTCCGCGGGCACCATCAGCACACGGCAAACCTCTCAGCCACCCTCGCACCCCTCTCCAATCGTCATCACCCGGCTAGTCCGGGTGATCCACCTTACTTCACCTGGTGGGGTGGTGGATTGCCCGGACAAGCCGGGCAATGACGACCAAGGTAAGCGCTGAGGGTGCCTTCTACCCAGAACAAAGCCCGCAAAACCCTCAGCGCCCCTCACACCCCTCCCCAACCGTCATCACCCGGCTCGTCCGGGTGATCCACCTTCCTCCCAGCACCGGGCATGGATGTGGCTGAGCCCCCACCCAAACCAATGCCCGAAATACCCCCCTCAACCCGCCGGCAGGATAAACCGCACAAACCGCTTCCCGGGCCGCTCGAACTCATCGTCCCGCGCTGGCTCAGGCCAAGCGCCCGACAGATACGCTGCGTCCTGCTCGGCCCTCGACAAAGGCACCGCCCCAAACGCAGCGTCGGGCACGCCCTGGAAATAGCTGCGGTCGGTTTCGGTATTGCGCGTGCGGGCGAGGAAGAATTCAAAAAGCCGTGCCATCGAACTGCTCCGTGGTCGCGGGCTCCCACGAGCCGCCAGAGCTTAAGTCTACTAAATCCCTAGAATTATGCGTAGCGCGTGGGTATCGAAGTCGTCCGCAGCACGGAAAAATCCTTCCCTCCACCATCCCCTTGATAGAAGATGCACCCTCGTCCGCGGCGCCTTTGAGGCAGGTTTGAAATGTCTTTGCGAGATTCACACCCGCGCCGAAAAGCCATTTCCGGCCTCGCTGGCCATTCGGACTAATAGACTACCGATCTGATAGAGTTTATCGGCGGCTCGCGATATTTCTGTTGCCAGCCGGCGATGGTCCAAGCCCAGCGCCAAAACACAGACAGGATTTTCCGATGTCCCTCATTTCGCGCCGCAACCTGCTGGTCGCTACCCTGCTCGCTAGCGCGGCCTTCAGCCCGCTCGCCTTCGCTCAGGATTACGACGCCGACGCCACCATCCGTATCGGCTCGCTCTATGAGCCACAGAACCTCGACAACACCGCTGGCGCTGGCCAGGGCATCAACGAAGCCTTCAACGGCAACGTGTATGAGGCACTCTTCCAGCTGACAGATGCCGGCACCGTCGAGCCAAAGCTGTCCGCCGACTATAAGGTCAGCGAAGATGGCCTCACCTATACCTTCACCCTTAAGGACGGCGTCACCTTCCACTCCGGTGAGCCTCTGACCGCAGCCGATGTGAAATACTCCATCGAGCGCGTTACTGCAGAGACCTCCAAGAGCTCGCGCAAGAAGAGCCTCTCGACCATCACCTCGATCGAAACGCCAGACGACAAGACCGTCGTCATCACCCTCTCTGCCCGCTCCATCTCGCTGCCTTACAATCTCAGCTACGTCTGGATCGTCAACGACAAGGCGGCTGATATCACCGCAACCGAAGACGGCACCGGCCCATACAAGCTCGAAGAATGGCGTCGCGGTTCGGCCCTGTCCCTCGCCCGCTTTGATGGCTATTGGGGCGACAAGCCAACCAATGGCGAAGTGGTCTACCAGTACTTCACCGATGCGACCGCACTCAACAACGCGCTGCTGACCAACGCCGTTGATGTTATCACCTCAGTTCAGAGCCCGGATTCGCTGGCTCAGTTCACCGGCAACAGCGCTTACACCGTCACCGAAGGCGCTTCGACCACCAAGGAAATCCTGGCCTATAACGACCGCGTCGCACCCTTCGACAACGTCAAAGTTCGCAAGGCCCTGGCCCGCGCCGTCGACAAGGCCAAGCTGCTGAACTCCATCTGGGGTGATTACGGCACGCTGATCGGTTCGTTCGTTCCGCCAACCGACCCATGGTATGTCGATCTGACCGGCGTTGACGCCTACAATCCTGACAGCGCCAAAGAACTGCTGACCGAAGCCGGCTATCCCGATGGCTTTGAGTTCACCATCGACACCCCTGACTACGATCCGCATCCACTGGTCGCCCAGTTCCTGCAGAGCGAGTTTGCCAAGGTCGGCGTGAAGGCGAACATCAACATCATCACCGCCAACGAATGGTACACCAAGGTCTACCAGGAGAAGAACTTCCAGGCGACGCTGCAGGAACACGTCAACCACCGCGACATCGTGTTCTACGGCAATCCAGACTTCTACTGGGGCTACAACAACCCAGAAGTCGTCAAGCTGATCGCTGGCGCCGAGTCCGCTGGTTCGGTTGACGAGCAGACTGCCAAGCTCACCGAAGCCAACAAGATCATCGCTGAGGATGCCGCCAGCAACTGGCTCTACCTCTACCCGCAGATCGTCGTGTCGGCCTCGAACGTCACTGGTTACCCAGTCAATGGCCTGAATTCGCAGTTCTTCGCCTACGGCATCCAGAAGGCCAAGTAAGCGGTTCAAAAGACTCACTCTTCTGCGTCAAATCGCAGAGGAGTGACTTGAAAAGCGCTCACGCAGGCATCGTCGACATGTTAGCAGTCTGCTAACGAATTAAAGGGGCCGGACACGGTGGCGAGACAGCCATTTGTCCGGCCCTTACCAATGGGCTAGGATCGTTTCCGGCCCTCAAAATCGAAAGACCAGACCCATTCTCGCCTACACCCTGCGCCGTTTGGTCATCCTCTTATTTTCCCTGCTGGTAGCAGCCGTTGTGCTGTTTATCCTCCTCCGCCTATTGCCCGGCGATCCGGCCAATGCGCTGCTCGGCGTCGGCGCCACCGAGGCGCAGATCGCATCCGCCCGTGCGCAAGTCGGCTCAGACCAGCCGCTCTATGTTCAATTCATCAGCTTTATCAGCAACTTGGCGCGCTTCGATCTCGGCACCTCGTTCGTCAGCCGAGCTTCGGTTGTCGAGGAAATCGGCAACCGCCTCTCCGTAACCCTGCCCCTGACCATTCTCGGCTTCGTCGCGGCCCTCATCATCGCCGTCCCATTGGGCATCATCGCCGCCGTCCGCTCCACCAAGTGGTATGGCGCGGCCATTTCCGTCATCTCCCAGCTTGGCATCGCTATCCCCGTTTTCTGGGTGGGCATCCTTCTGGTCTCCCTCTTCGCCATAAATCTGCGCCTGCTCCCCTCGGGCGGTTTTCCGCTCAAGGGCTGGGCCAATCTGGGTGAAGCCAGCACGGCTATGATCTTGCCAGTGCTCACGATTTCGCTGGTCATGTCGGCCTCGATGCTGCGCTATGTCAGGGCCGCAACGCTTGAGGTTTTGGGCAGCGACTACCTGCGCACCGCCCGCGCCCTCGGCTCATCTTTCCCTGAAGCACTGATCCGCCACGGCCTGCGCAATGGCGCGGTTCCGGTGATCTCCATCCTCGGCATCGAGCTCGCCAGCACCTTCCTCGGCGCCGTCGTCATTGAGCGCGTTTTCAGCCTCCCCGGCCTGGGGTCCATGCTCCTGCTGGCCATCCAGCAGCGCGATTATCCAAACGTGCAGGGCGTGCTGTTTATCTCCACCCTGCTCGTCCTGCTCATCGGCTTTGCCGCTGACCTGACCCAGCGCATCGTTGATCCGCGCCTGCGCGATCGTGGAGCCGGCACACCATGACCGCCATCGACCAGATCACCACCCCGGCCCGACGCCGCAGCTGGCAATCCGTCACCCTCTGGGCCGGAATTATCCTTGTATCGCTACACGTTATCGTCGGCCTGCTGACGCTCGTCTGGACGCCTTATGACCCAAGCGCCATGGCTGGCGGACGCCTCGAAGCGCCGTCTTGGCTGCATTGGGTCGGTACGGATCGCCTGGGTCGCGACTTCCTCACCCAAATCATGATCGGCTCGCGCATCGCCCTCACCGTGGGTATTGGCGCCGTCGCCATCGGCGCAGCCATCGGCGTAACACTTGGCCTTCTGGCCGCCTTCGCCAGTAAGTTCCTCGATGACGCACTGGCCGCGGCTCTCGATATTCTCATCGCCTTCCCGACGCTGCTGATCGCCATGCTGGTGGTGGCCGCCAGCGAAACCGCCACTCTCGGCTCGGCTATTCTCGCCCTTGGCATTGCGCTTTCGGCCATTGTCGCGCGCCTGACGCGCATCCTCGCCAAACGCGTGCTGCTGATGGACTACATCACCGCCGCCCGCACCTCCGGCACCTCATGGCTTGGCATTGTCTTCAGCCACGTTCTGCCCAATATCTGGCCGACACTATCGGTCAGTTTCGCCCTGCAATTCGGCCTCGCCGCCATTGCCGAAGCGTCCCTGTCGTACCTGGGCCTTGGCGCACCACCGCCCAACGCCTCCTGGGGTCGCCTGCTGCAGGAAGCCCAAGGCACGGTCTACACCGCCCCCATCGGCGCCATCGCCCCCGGCATTGCACTGGTGTCTCTGGTCATCGGCATCAACCTTCTGGCTGACGGCTTGCGCGACAGCATCGACCCGACGAGGCGCGCACGATGAGCCTGCTCACCATCGAGAACCTATCCATCGCCACGTCTCAGACGACGCTCGTCTCCGGCGTCAATCTGACCATCGCCCCCGGCGAACGCGTCGGCCTGATCGGGGAATCCGGCTCTGGTAAGTCGCTCACAGCCATGGCCGCAACCGGCCTTCTCGCCCCCGGCATCACCGCCAAGGGCTCGGTCATTCTGGGCGACACGCAGGTCATCGGCGCATCTGAGCGCAAGCTCAACACCCTGCGCGGTCGCGTCGCCGCCTTCGTGTTTCAAGAGCCGCTGACTGCGCTCGATCCGCTCATGCGCGTTGACCGCCAGATCGCCGAACCCATCCAACGCCACGCGCCCCATCGCCTCTCCCGCGACGCGGTGCATGCGGCAGTGCTCAAACTGATGCACGACGTTGCCCTTCCCGATCCCGAACGTATTGCCCGGGCTTATCCCCACGAAATCTCCGGCGGTCAGCGGCAGCGTATCGCCATCGCCATGGCCCTCGCCTGCGAGCCGCAGCTGCTGATCGCCGACGAACCCACCACCGCCCTCGACGTTACCACACAGGCCGAAATCCTCGCCCTGCTGGACCGCCTGGTGCGCGAGCGAAACATGGCCCTTTTGTTCATCAGCCACGATCTGCCTGTGGTTGCCACCATCGTGGACCGCGTCGTCGTTCTGCGTCATGGCGAGATCGTTGAAGCAGGCCCAATCGCCAGTGTTTTTGGCGCGCCGCAGCACGATTACACCAAGTCACTGGTCTCCGCCGCGCACGCCTTTGACGCCGCTCTCGGGGGCACACCATGAGCCTTCTCACTGTCGAAAAAGCCAGCTTTGGTTACTCCAAAACCCGCCTCGTTCTCGATGGCGCTTCGCTGGACATTTCCCCCGGCGACAGCATCGGCCTCGTCGGAGAATCCGGCTCGGGCAAGACCACGCTGCTGCGCCTGCTGCTGGGCCTCATCCGCCCGTCCTCAGGCAACATTACCTTTAAGGGCGCACAGCTGGACCCGGCAAATGCAGCCTTCATGCGCGAATATCGTCGGCAGGTTCAGGTGGTCTTTCAGGACCCATATTCCTCACTCGACCCACGCCAGAAGGTCTTTGCTATTGTCGCCGAGCCCCTGCGCTCGCTGCGCATCGCCGGCGACCACCGCCAGATGGTCACCGATGCACTGGTGTCGGTAGGCCTCGACGCCAATGTGCTCGACCGTTTTCCGCACGAGTTCTCCGGCGGCCAGCGCCAGCGCATCGCCATCGCCCGCGCCATCGTCTCCGGCCCCAGCCTTTTGCTGGCCGACGAAGCCGTCAGCGCGCTCGACCTGTCCACCCGTATCCGCATCGTGGAACTGCTCAAAAGCCTCAGCCAGACCATGACTCTGGTGTTCGTTTCACACGATCTCGGCGTCGTCGCCGCGCTCTGCGAACGCATCGTCATTCTGGAAAAGGGCCGCATTGTAGAAGCCGGTCCGACGGCCTCTATCCTCGCCAACCCACAACACCCATATACTCAGCGGCTGCTTGCCAGCGTGCCGCGTATGCCAGCCTGAAGGAACGTACCATGTCCGACTATCTCACCGATCTTGAAGCCTGGAAGGTCAAGCGCCTCGCCAATCTCAAGGGCCCGGAAGGCTGGCTAAACATCATCGGCCGCTTCTGGCTCGAGAATGGCACCACCACGGTCGGCACCGCCGCTGACAATGATCTGGTTCTCTCCGCAGGCCCAGACCATGTCGGTTCGCTGACGCAGGACGAAAACGGCGGCGTGACCTTCACGCCAGCCGATGGTGGACCGGCACAGGTGCTCAAGCTCAACAAGGCGCACCCACCCCGCTTCACCGTGGGCTCTCTGCTGCTCGAAGTCACCACGCTCAATGGCCAGAACGCACTGCGTATCCGCGACACAGCCTCAACAGCGCCGGACGAGTTGGCACCCATCGAGTATTTCCCCACCCGCCCCGACTGGCGGATTGTGGCAGAGTGGGTTTCCCTCGAAACACCCAAGGGCATGACGGTCGACACCAGCAAGTCCATCCCGACGGACGTGCAGGCGACCCATAAGGCTGTCTTCACCCACGATGGTCAGCAGTTTGAGCTTTACGCGACCCATGGGACAGCGACCTCGCCACAGTTCGTCATCCGCGACCTGACCTCGCGAGACACGACCTATCCTGCGTCGCGCTTCGTTTTCGGCGAAGACGTTACGGACAAGACCATCGTTCTGGACTTCAACAAGGCGATCAACCCGCCCTGCGCCTTCACGGAGCACGCCGTCTGTCCATTGCCACCGCCAGAAAACGTGCTGCCTATCCGCATCGAAGCCGGGGAAAAGCGACTGGCCGGCAGCCACTAGTAGGTACTTTCCCCTAGGCTCACACGCTGCCCTCGGACCTGATCCGAGGGCCACTCCTAGTTCAGCCGCTCGTCGAGAACCAGGCACTTATCGATCGGTGCACTTGGCCGTGCGCGTACATCGCGCCGGAAGTCGCTGGGGGACATGCCCGCTATCTTGCGGAATGACTTGTTGAACGCACTGAGCGAGCCAAAGCCGCTATCCATCGCCACCTGCAGCACATTGGCGTCGTCCTGCATCAGCAGCGCCTGCGCATAGCTCAGCCGCATCAGGTTCACATAATCGTTCAGCGTCATGCCGGTCGATTTCTTGAACACGCTCATTGCATATTTCGGATGGATCGCCGCAGCCGCAGCGATGTCTGCGGAGTCGATCTCCTCGCGGAAATTATCAGCGATGTAATCGCAGATGCGCACCACGATGGGCGAGGCATGATGATCCATCCCGCCCCACTCCTGCATCGACTGGGTGTCAGGCAATAACGTGTACGGATCAAACCGGATGCGCTCGATGCGCAGTAGCAGTTCGTCCACCGCCATCCCCGCCTTCATCGGGTCGCCCGATCGCGCATATTTGTTCCAGCGCTCGAAGTTCAAGGCATCCGAAACGTCTGTTGCGCTGGTCAAAAGGATCGCGCCCTGCATCAGCTTGGACTGAACATCGGTCGGTAAGCGGAGTCGGAAAAAATGCACCAGCGGCAGGTGACCGCCCGCATAGACCAGATCCTCTGAGGCGTCGTTGAGCAAATGCGGCCGTCCGCCCCAGAACAGGGCGAGATCACCCTTGTGAAAACGGATCGAGTGATTGCCCATCGTGTAATGGGCCCAGCCCTGAACCACATAGTTGACTTCAACCTGGGCGTGCCAGTGGGCGGTACGCATCAAAAGCGGTGATGCGTGAAACATCGTCAGAGAGGTTGGAAGTCGTTCAACCCCGTTCGTGCCGGGTTCGTAATACGCCCTTTGTGCCATCTTACTTTCCGCCCATTCTGCATGCCCGTTGTGAGGGACGCCATGCGCAATGACGATAGCTTAGAAAGCGCTCAACATAAGAGCAATTGAAAAGGGAGGATTACAATGAACCGCATTGCTTCGCGGCGCAGCCTGATGCTTGGTGTTGCACTGGCCAGCGTGAGTTTTTTGAGCGTAGCCGCTGCTTCGGCTGGTGAACTGACAGTCTGGTGCTGGGACCCCAACTTTAATATTGCGGCAATGACCGACGCCACCGCGCGCTACACCGCCTCCCATCCCGACACCACTTTTGCCGTCAACAACGTCACTCAGGACGAAATCAACCAGAAGCTGCAGACCCAACTGCTTGCCGGTGTTTCCGACGGCCTGCCCGATATCGTGCTGATCCAGGACGACAACATCCAGCGCTTCCTGCAGTCGTTCCCAGGTGCCTTCGTGCCACTCTCGGACTCGGTCGATATGACCAAGTTTGCCGCCTACAAGGTTGCGGCGGCAACCTACGAGGGCAAGTCGTACTCCCTGCCCTTCGACTCCGGCGTGACCGGGCTCTTTTATCGTTCCGACTATCTCGAAGCAGCTGGCTACAAGCCTGCAGACGTCCAGGACATTACCTGGGACCGTCTCATCGAAATTGGCAAAGACGTGCTGGCCAAGACCGGTCACCAGCTGATCGACATGGACTATAATGATGACGGCCAGATCATCATGATGATGCAGTCCACTGGCCAGTGGTATCTCAAGCCAGGCAACGAGCCGAACATTATCGATAATGCTGCCCTCAAGGAATCCCTTGAGGTTTTCCAGAAGATGGCACAGGGCGGCCTCATCAAGCCGGTATCGGACTGGACGGGCTACACCGGCGGCTTCACCTCGGGCGAGGTCGCCATGGTCCCGCAGGGTGTCTGGATTACCGGCACCATCAAGTCCGCAACTGATCAATCCGGCAAGTGGCGCGTGGCTCCGCTTCCCAAGCTCAACGATGTTGAAGGTGCAACGCACTATTCCAACAATGGCGGCTCCAGCTGGTACGTCCTGTCTTCGTCCAAGAACCAGGAAGAAGCCGTAGACTTCCTCAAGACCATCTGGGCGGAAGACGTCGACTTCTACCAGGGCATCCTGGTCAATCAGGGGGCTGTCGGTTCGTTGCTCGCGGCTCGTGAAGGCGCAGCCTACAAGGCCAGTGACCCATTCTTTAACGACGAGCCAGTGTGGCAGAACTTCTCCGACTGGCTGGCCCAGGTTCCCGCTGTCGATTACGGCACCTTTACACCCGAAGCCCGTCTCGCTGTTCGCGCCCAACTTCCCAATATTGCCAATGGGGGCAGCATCGATGACGCACTGAAGGCGATCGACGCCCAGTTGCGCCAGCAGATGCAATAAACTCCCGCCAATGGGGGGCGGGCTCAGCCCGCCCCTTATCGTGGAACTCCAACACACATGATCGGAGTGGGCATGGCGACGACTCGTTTGCACAGGAACGAGCAGATCAACGGCTGGGCATTCGTTATGCCGGCATTGGTACTACTCGGGATATTCATGATTTACCCCATCCTTTGGTCGCTCTGGATGAGCTTCCAAGTCGGGCGGGGCAACAATTTCTCTTTCGGCGGCCTGGCCAATATCCAGCGACTGGCCAACGATGCACTGCTGGTGCACGCGCTGTCGAATACCATCATCTTTTTCATCATCCAGGTGCCGATCATGATCGTCCTGGCGCTGCTGTTCGCGGTGGCGCTCAACGATGCAACGCTGCGTTTTCGTGGCGTGTTCCGGACCTTGCTGTTTTTGCCCTGCGTGACATCGCTGATCGCCTATTCCAGCCTGTTCAAGTCGATGTTTTCCAATGACGGCATCATCAACCAGACATTGGTATCTCTACATTTGATCGGTGCGCCCATTCCATGGCTGACCGATCCGTTCTGGGCCAAGATGGTCATCATCACCGCCATCACCTGGCGCTGGACCGGCTATAATATGATCTTCTACCTGGCCGCGCTGCAAAACATCGACAAGTCGATCTATGAGGCCGCACGCATCGATGGTGTTCCAGCCTGGGCCAGGTTCTGGAACCTCACGGTGCCAATGCTCAAGCCGGTGATCCTGTTCACCACAATCCTCTCGACCATCGGCACGCTGCAGCTGTTCGACGAGGTGAACAACATCACCCAGGGTGGTCCCGGAAACGGCACGATGACGCTGTCGCTTTATATCTACAACCTGACCTTCCGCATGATGCCGAGCTTTGGTTATTCGGCCCTGGTGTCCTGGGTCATCGTGGCCATTGTGGCTGTACTCAGCATCGTCCAGTTCGTCATCGCCCGCGATCGCAGGAGAGCATCATGAACATGGCCTTGCTGCGGCGCTCCGCGACTTATGTTCTTCTGTCGCTGGCTGCCTTCATTTCGGTTTTTCCGTTCATCTGGATGGCGCTCGGCGCCACCAACAAATCTAACGATATCGTCACTGGCAGACTCTCGCTGGGCAGCAATCTGTTGGTCAATTTCCAAAACCTGCTGGCGCAAGTTGACCTGGTGCGCGTTTTTGGCAACTCGTTCCTGATCGCCATCATATCGACACTTCTGACGCTCGCCGTCTCATCGCTGGCCGGCTACGGCTTCGAAATCTTCCGTTCGCGCGTTCGCGAACGCGTGTTCCAGCTTCTATTGCTATTCCTGTCGATCCCGTTTGCCGCATTGATGGTGCCGCTGTTCGTCCTGATTTCCCGGGCACAGCTGAACAACACCTTTATTGCGGTGATCCTGCCCACCATCGCCTCGATCTTCATCATCTTCTACTTCCGCCAAGCAACGAAGGCGTTTCCAGGAGATCTTCGCGACGCAGCGCGTGTGGATGGCCTGAAGGAATGGCAGATCTTCCTTTTTGTCTACCTGCCGACCATGCGTTCCACCTACGCGGCAGCGACTATCATCGTCTTCATGGGCGCCTGGAACAATTATCTCTGGCCGCTCATCGTGCTGCAAACCCCTGAGAACAAAACCATCACACTGGTGATCTCTGCACTCACCGCCGCATACACGCCCGACTACGGCGTCATCCTGCTGGCGACTGTGCTCGCAACTCTTCCAACCCTCATCATCTTCTTCGTCCTGCAACGCCAGTTCGTTCAGGGCATGCTGGGGGCCGTCAAATGAGGGACATGAAATGAGCAGCCTCAGCCTCAAAGGAATTCGTAAATCCTATGGTTCGTTGGACGTTATCAAGGGCGTAGACCTTGATATCAAAGCCAAGGAATTCGTCGTGTTCGTCGGCCCATCCGGATGCGGCAAGTCTACACTGCTCCGCATGATCGCAGGCCTCGAGCCGATTACCGGTGGGGACCTGAACATCGGCGGCAAGCGGATGAACGATGTCGATCCGTCCCGACGCGGGATCGCCATGGTGTTCCAAACCTATGCGCTTTACCCGCATATGACGGTACGCGAAAACATGGGCTTTGCCCTGCGATTTGCTGGTGTGGCCAAGGACCAGATCGCCAAGCAGGTCAATGAAGCCGCCCGCATTCTGGCGCTTGAGCCTCTGCTGGACCGCCTGCCCAAGGAGCTTTCCGGTGGCCAGCGCCAGCGCGTCGCCATCGGTCGCGCCATCGTGCGGCACCCCGACGTATTCCTGTTCGACGAACCACTCTCAAACCTTGACGCTGAGCTGCGCGTGCACATGCGCATCGAAATTGCCCGTCTGCATCGTGAGCTCCAAGCGACGATGATCTATGTGACCCACGATCAGGTGGAGGCTATGACCCTCGCCGATACCATTGTGGTGCTGCGCGATGGCCGGATCGAACAGGTAGGGAGGCCTCTTGAGCTTTACGACAACCCAGCCAATCAGTTCGTTGCCGGGTTCATTGGCTCGCCCAAGATGAACTTCCTGTCCGCAGAGATCGTCGAAAAAATCGGCGCCAGTGTCACCATCGAACTGGTCAAGCATCCTGGCACACGGCTGACCCTGCCGGTCACCGGGGGCGCGGTGGGCGAAAAGGTGACTCTGGGCGTTCGCGCCGAGCATTTCGGGCTGCCCGGCAAAGGCAGTGTCGACGTGACGCTGCATGTCGACGCCGCCGAACACCTGGGCTCCACCAGCTATGTTTACGCCAACTCCGGCGGTGAGCTGGTGGTGATCGAACACGAAGAGTCGCGCCACACCAACGGCAATGACCGCATCACCGTCTCGATCTCAGCCGACAAGGCCTACCTCTTCGATTCCGCCGGTCAGCGTTTGCGCTGACCGCGACACCTTCACGGCGATCCGAAGGATGACGTTTCGCGCGCAGCGAACGGCATCCACCGGGGGGCACGCTGACCAAAATTGGACCCTGAGGGTCCATGACTTGAGCAAGGATCAAGACTATGACTGACCAAAAAATCCGCTGGGGCATTATCGGGCCAGGCAGCATCGCCAAGGCGTTCCAAGGCGGCGTCGCCGGTTCGAAACACGGCGTGCTCGCGGCCATCGCCACGCGCGACCCGAACAAACCCGGCCTCGCGACCGATTTTCCGGGCGCGCGTATCATACACGGCTATGACGCCTTGCTGGCCGATCCTGAAATCGATGCCGTCTATATTGCCGTACCCCACACCGGCCACGCAGAATGGGCCATCAAGGCTGCTGAAGCGGGCAAGCACGTTCTCGTTGAAAAGCCATTCGCCCTCTCGGCGTTCGAGATGGACGCCGTGTTCCATGCTCACCGCAAGGCAGGCACTTTTGCTGGCGAAGCCTTCATGTATCGCCTGCATCCGCAGGCCGCCAAACTGCGCGACCTGATCGCATCGGGCGTCATAGGCGATGTGCGCATGATCCAGTCGAGCTTCGGCTTCTCCATGGGCACATTCCAGCCCCAGCACCGTCTGTTCGCTTCAGACCTCGCCGGTGGCGGTATCCTCGACGTTGGCGGCTACCCCGTTTCCATGGCTCGCTTCATCGCTGGCGCTGCTCTCGGCAAGCCTTTCGCTGACCCGGTCAAGGTATCGGGTACGGCCAAGCTCAATGCCGAAGGCACTGACGATTGGGCAGCCGCCATCCTTACCTTCGAGAACGGCATTGTGGCTCAGGTCTCGTGCGCCGTGATGGTGAATCTCGACAACGTGCTGCGCATCCACGGCTCGGAAGGCCGCATCGAAGTGCCAGACTTCTGGTTCGCTGGTGGTGACCGCACAAAGGGCGTCGGCAAGATCGACATCATCAAGAACGGCAAGACCGAAACGATCAGCGTGGGCGAAGAGCGCCATGTCTATTCGTTCGAGGCCGACGCCGCCGCCGAAGCCATCTTCGCCAAGCGTCAGGAACTCGCTGCTCCCGGCATGAGCTGGGCCGACAGCCTGGGCAATGCCCGCGTGCTCGACGCATGGCGCAAGGACGCGGGGATCGAGTTCTCGATCGAAAAGTCAGATAAGCGCGTCAACACGCTGTCCAACCGCAAGCTGGGTCCAAACACCGGCGTCATTCCAAAGCGCTCGATCCCAGGCCTCGGCAAGCAGGCTTCGGCTGTCGCGCTGGGTTTCGAAGATTTCCGCAGCTTTGCCTCCGGCTCGATCCTGCTCGACGCCTTCTGGGAAAAGGGCGGCAATATCTTCGACACGGCCTTCATTTATGGTGGCGGCTACACCGAAACCCTATTCGGCGAATGGCAGAAGAACCGCGGCACCCGCGAAGGCGCCGTGCTGATCGGCAAGGGCGCGCACAGCCCCCTCTGCTACCCTGACGTCATCGCTAAGCAGCTGACTCAGTCGCTGGATCGCCTGCAGACCGACTATGTCGACGTCTACTTCATGCACCGCGACAATCTCGATGTTCCAGTTGGCGAATTCGTCGACGCCATGGACGCCGAAGTAAAGAAGGGCCGCATTCGCGGACCGTTCGGCGGCTCGAACTGGACCAAGGAACGCTTCGACGAAGCCACTGCTTACGCCGAACGCACCGGCAAGACCAAGCCCATGGCGCTGTCGAACAACTTCGCGCTGTCCGAAATGCTGGTCCCGATCTGGGATGGCTGCGTCACCGCGTCCACCGACGATTGGAAGGCATGGCTCAAGGAACGCCAGGTCACAAATTTCTCCTGGTCGAGCCAGGGTCGCGGCTTCTTCACCGACCGTGCCGGTCGCGACAAGCTCGACAACGAAGAGCTGATCCGCTGCTGGTACAATGACAAGAACTTTGCCCGCCGCGACCGCGCCATCGAGCTGGCCGCCAAGCTGGGCAAAAGCCCGATCCATGTCGCGCTCGCCTTCGTTCTGGCCCAGCCCTTCCCGTCCATCCCGCTGATCGGGCCGCGTACCCTCGGCGAGCTGGACGATAGCCTGCTGGCATTCGACATCAAGCTGACGCCCGAACAGGTCAGCTGGCTCGATAACGGCTAGGCGTCAGCGCCCAGCCAGCGGAGCGCCTCCCCTCCGCACTGCCCCCGGACCTGTCCGGGGGCCTTTTTTTGTTTGGGGCACGCAGCCTCTCACCCAGCGAATTGCCGCCCTGCCCTTGCCCGCGCCACCCTGGAGCGATAAGGCAAAGGCGCATCCTTTCATGGCAAGGCAGGCTCCATGACCAATCGACCCATTCGCATCGCTCCCTCCATCCTGTCGGCGGACTTCAGTCGCCTTGGTGAGGAGGTTGTCGCCCTCGACAATGCGGGCGCTGATTACTTCCACGTCGACATCATGGACGGCCATTTCGTCCCCAATATCAGCTTTGGTCCGGGCGTCATGCAGTCGATCCGCAAGCTGACCAAGAAGCCGTTTGACGTGCATCTGATGATCGCGCCGGTGGACCCGTATGTCAGCGCCTTCGCCAAGGCTGGTGCAGACAGCATCACGGTTCACGCCGAGGCGGGCCCACATCTGCATCGCACGCTTCAGGCCATCCGCGCCGAGGGCAAGCGCACAGGTGTCGCCATTAATCCGGCGACCCCCCTGTCTGCCGTCGAGCACATTCTCGACGATATCGACCTGTTGTTGGTGATGAGCATCAACCCCGGTTTCGGCGGACAGACTTTCATCCCCCATGCGATGGAAAAGATCCGCCTAGCCAACGCCCTGATCGGCAATCGCCCAATCGAGCTGGAAGTCGACGGAGGCGTTTCCGCTGCCAATGCTGGCGAACTTGCCCAGGCAGGCATCAATGTCTTCGTGGCCGGCACGGCCATTCTCGGTGGCAATGACACCAGCACCTATGCCTCCCGTATCGCCGCCATTCGCGACGCTGCCACCACCATCCGCGCCTGACTCAATCTCTGAACCAGAAAGCCTAAGCCGATGATTCCGCGCTATTCCCGCCCTGAAATGGTCGACATCTGGTCCGCCGAAACCCGCTTCGCCATCTGGTTTGAAATCGAGGCGCACGCCACCACCAAGCTCGCCGAGCTGGGTGTGGTGCCCAAGGAGTCCGCGCAGAACATCTGGGACGTGATGAACGCCCGCAAGGCCGAGAAGGGTGACTATGGCTTCGACGTTGCCCGCATCGACGAAATCGAGCGCACCACCAAGCACGACGTCATCGCGTTCCTCACGCACCTGAGCGAGATCGTCGGCCCCGACGCCCGCTTCGTGCACCAGGGCATGACCTCCTCGGATATTCTGGACACCACGCTGTCTGTGCAGATGGCCCGTGCGGCTGACCTGCTGATCGCCGATGTCGATGCCCTGCTCGCCGCCATCAAGCGCCGTGCCCTCGAGCACAAAAACACTATCACCATCGGCCGCAGCCACGGCATCCATGCCGAACCAACGACCTTTGGCGTGAAGCTGGCCGAGGCCTATGCGGAATTCACCCGCAACCGTGCTCGCCTCGTCGCTGCCCGCGCTGAAATCGCCACCGCCGCCATTTCTGGCGCTATCGGCAGCTTCGCCAATATCGACCCACAGGTCGAAGAATACGTCGCTGAAAAGCTCGGCCTCGCCATCGAGCCCGTCTCCACACAGGTGATCCCGCGCGATCGTCACGCCATGTTCTTCGCCACCCTCGGCGTTGTTGCCAGCTCCATCGAGCGCGTGGCCGTCGAAATCCGCCATCTGCAGCGTACCGAAGTGCTCGAAGCCGAGGAGTTCTTCTCCCCTGGTCAGAAGGGGTCTTCGGCCATGCCACACAAACGTAACCCTGTGCTGACCGAAAATCTCACCGGCCTTGCTCGCCTCGTGCGCGGCATGGTGACCCCCGCGCTGGAAAACGTCGCCTTGTGGCATGAGCGCGATATCTCGCACTCCTCGGTTGAGCGCATGATTGGCCCCGACGCGACAGTCACCCTCGACTTCGCGCTCGCCCGCCTAACCAGTGTCATCGACAAGCTAGTCGTCTACCCTGAGAACATGCGTAGGAATCTCGACCTGCTCGGTGGCTTGCACAATTCCCAGCGCGTCCTGCTTGCGCTGACCCAGGCTGGCTACAGCCGCGAGGACAGCTACGCCGCCGTCCAACGCAACGCCATGAAGGTTTGGGAGCATCGCGGTGACCGTGCAGGGCTGTTTGCCCAGAATCTCAAAGCCGACCCCGAAGTGACTCTGAGCGATGCACAAATCGACGACATGTTCGATGACGCGTACCACCTCAAGCACGTCGACACGATCTTCAAGCGCGTGTTCGGCGAGGTCTGATGCCGCTCGTCTACGCCCAGGAAACTGAGGTATCTGCCGCCGACTACATCGCGTGCGTCGGCGCATCCAAGCTCGGCCCGACCCGGCCGCTCGGCAATCCCGAGCGGCTTCAGGCCATGCTGGACGGGTCCGACTTGATTGTGACGGCACGCGACGACACCGGCGCTCTGGTGGGAATTTTCCGCGGCATGACCGATTGGGCCTGGGTTTGCTATTGTGCTGACTTGGCCGTGGCCGAATCCAGCCAAGGAAACCGCGTCGGCTCAACGCTCATGGATACAGCCGCCAATATCCTCGGTCCTCGCGTCAGCATCATTCTGCTGGCGCTGCCTGGCGCCGAAGGATTCTACCAAAAAATCGGACTGACCCAGACCAATGCCTGTTTCTATCGCGATAGGACCGATCGCACATGAAAATCTCCGAAGCCGACATCCTGATCCTGCCCGGCCTTGGGGGCTCCGGCCTTGGCCATTGGCAATTGCGCTGGGCTGAACGCATGTCCAGCGCAGCGATCGTCGAGCAGGCCGATTGGATTGAGCCCGACCTCGACGATTGGGTGTCAACCATCGAACAAGCCGTGTTGCTCGCCACACGCCCCGTCGTGCTGGTAGCCCACTCGCTGGCAGTGCATGCTGTGGTGCATGTCGCGCCGCGACTGGTCAATGTGCGCGGCGCGTTCCTCGTGGCGCCACCCGACATTGAGTTGAACCCCGACGTACCTGAAGAGACCTTGGAGTTCCGCCCGATCCTGCGGGACCCATTGCCCTTCCCATCGCTGTTGGTTGCTTCCAACAACGACCCCTATTGCACCATCGACCGGGCTGTCGAATTCGCGACCTGTTGGGGGTCGGACTTCCATCAGGCCGGGGAGGCAGGTCACATCAATCTGGAATCCGGCCACGGCCCATGGCCTGAGGGTCTGCTGATGTTCACCCGACTAATGCAGCGCCTCAAGGCCTGATCATGTCCGGCACTACAGTCACCTACCGGGCCGAGACACCATCGGTCGCAGACTTTTGCCGCCTGCGGGTCACCGCGGGCCTTAGCCCGAAATCCGAGGAAGCTGCATCGCGCGGCCTGCCCAACACCTACTTTGCCGTGGTGGCCCATGTGGACGGCCGCGCCATCGGCATGGGTCGCATCATCGGCGACGGCGGCACCGCGTTTCAAATCACCGACATTGCCGTCGAGCCAGAATTCCAGGGACAGGGCATTGGCAAGGCCATCGTCAGCCGGCTGGTGGACCACCTGCAGCAGACCGCCCCCAAGGGCGCCTATGTCAGCCTGATCGCCGACGGCGACGCACAGCACCTCTACGCCAAGTTCGGCTTCAACCCGACCGCCCCCGCCTCCATCGGCATGGCCTTCGTCATCGGCAAATAAAAAGGGAGCCGACCATTGGTCAGCTCCCCAAATCTCATTTGGCTAGAGCTTGATTAGCCCTCAGCAGCGACCTGCTCGTTGGCGGTGATCGCGAGCTGGGCCATCTTCGCCCGAATCGCTGCCTCGTCGACGCTGACGCCCTTGGCGGCCAGATCGCTCGATACCTTGCGGAATACATCCTCCTCGCCTGGCGACTCGAAATCGGCAGCGACGACTTCAGCGGCATATTCGTTGGCAGCATCGCCAGTGTGACCGAGCAGCTCTGCAGCCCACAGGCCAAGCAGCTTGTTGCGGCGGGCTTCGGCCTTGAATTTCTTTTCGGCGTCAAACGCGAATTTGGCTTCCTGGCCCTTCTTGCGGTCGTCGAACTGGCTCATGCAACTCTCCCGTCTAGCTTTACAATTTCCGCCGTGAGGCATCTTAAAGGCACATAGGTAGTCGATCTGGTCGATTCAACCGGAGCTGGTCCGCTGCGACCATATGCTTGATCGTGCAACACTTTGGTCGCGTGTTCTATGTCCATATGCGAAAGGGCTTGCATATTTGCCCTGATCTGGCGCATGAAGCGGCCAAAATCATCCCATCCCTTCATTGATACGGACATACTATGAACCGTCGGCGCAAGATCTATGAAGGCAAGGCCAAGATCCTGTTTGAGGGTCCTGAGCCGGGCACTCTGGTCCAGTATTTCAAGGACGACGCTACCGCCGGCAACGGCGCACGCCACGAAGTCATCGATGGCAAGGGCGTCCTGAACAACCGCATTTCCGAGTTCATCTTCACCAAGCTGAACGGCCTGGGGATCCCGACTCACTTCCTCAAGCGCATCAACATGCGCGAGCAGCTGATCAAGGAAGTCGAGATCATCCCGCTTGAGATCATCGTGCGCAACGTCGCCGCTGGCTCACTGGTGAAGCGACTCGGTCTCGAGCCCGGCACCCAGCTGCCCCGCTCGATCATCGAGTTCTGCTACAAGGACGATGCTCTCGGCGACCCCATGGTTTCCGAAGAACACATTACCGCGTTTGGTTGGGCCACCCCTGCCGAGCTCGATGACATCATGAGCCTTGCGATCCGCGTCAACGACTTCCTGTCGGGTCTGTTCATGGGCGTCGGCATCCAGCTCGTCGACTTCAAGATCGAGTGCGGTCGCCTCTATGAAGGCGACATGATGCGCGTCGTTCTGGCCGATGAGATTTCGCCAGACAATTGCCGCCTGTGGGACATCAAGACCCGCAACAAGATGGACAAGGATCGCTTCCGCGAAAACCTTGGCGGTCTGGTGGAAAGCTACCGCGAAGTCGCTCAGCGCCTTGGCATTCTGGTTGAAACCGACAATGCGCTGACCACCGGTCCGCGTCTCGTTCAGTAATCCGGCTTAAGGTATCTCGATGAAAGCGCGCGTCACCGTCACCCTCAAGGCCGGCGTTCTGGACCCACAGGGCCAGGCCATCGAAGGCTCCCTCAAGGGCCTCGGCTTCCCAGGCGTCGCATCTGTGCGACAGGGCAAGGTGTTTGATCTGGTACTCGAGGGAACGGATGTGGAAGCAGCCCGTTCCCAGTTGACCAGCATGTGCGAGAAGCTGTTGGCCAATACGGTCATCGAAAACTTCGCGATAGAAATCTCAAATTAACGCCTGGGCGCTATAGCTTTTGCCGCGCCGCACATTGGCGCAGGACCACATTGTCATGCTCAAAACGCTTTCTCTCTCCGTGATGTTTATCGCGACCCTCGGCCTGCTTTTCGCGGCCTACGCCTCGGTTCCAGTCTAGGTTCGACGGCCCTTGGTGAGGGTTTAGGAAAATCCTTACCAGTTAAGCACTTCCCTTAAGCCTGTCCGCAGGACGTTGCCCTTTTGGCAGCGACTTGGCGATATCATGCCTCCAAAATTCGAACGGAGTGCGGCCATGGCAGTCTCAGGACAGCGGCTCGACTGGGTGGACATGGCCAAGGGCCTCTCCATTTTTCTCGTCGTCATGATGTATGCAGCGACCAGTGTTGGCGAAGACACTGGCGGCGTTGGCGCGGTCCATTGGGCCATCGCCTTCGCCACGCCGTTCCGCATGCCCGAGTTTTTCCTGATCTCCGGCCTGTTCCTGTCGCAGGTCATCGAGCGGCCCTGGCGCGACTTCGCCGACAGGCGCGTGGTGCATTACCTCTATTTCTATGCGCTCTGGGCGGTCATCCACATCGTCTTCAAGGTCGGCCTGCTCTCTGCCGCGCCCGGCGCCGCCGCCGTGCAGATCGCCTGGGCCGTTGTCGAGCCTTATGGCGTGCTCTGGTTCATCTACCTTTTGGCCGCGGTCAGCGCCGCCGCCAAGCTCGCCCACCAGTTCAAGGTGCCGACCTGGGCAGTCTTTGGCGTCGCTGCGATCCTCGAAATGGCACCGATCCAGACCGGTAGCTATCTGTTCGACCAGTTCTGCGCCTACTTCGTGTTCTTCTATGCAGGCTATGTGCTGGCCCCCGCCCTCTTCCGCCTTGCAGATTGGGCTATCCGCAATGTCGGGCTGGCACTTGGTGGATTAGCGCTATGGGCCGTCGCCAATGCCGCGCTGGTGTTTTCGCCCGGCTTCGCTATGCATCCGGTTCATCCGGTGATGGGCTTTGCCGGCCTGCCCGGCGTGCATCTCGTGCTGGCGCTCATCGGCACCTCGGCCCTTTGCGTCGTCGCCGCCCTACTGACCCGGCTGCCCTGGATGGATTGGCTGCGCTGGATGGGCAGCAAGTCGCTGATTATCTACGTGGCATTCGTACTGCCGATGGGCATTGCCCGGACCGTCCTGATCAAACTCAACGTGCTGGAGCCCACAGTGCTGACGTTGCTGGTCATGACCATCGCGATCATCTCACCGCTGGTGCTCTACTGGCTGGTGCAGCGCACCGGGTTCGGCAAGTTCCTGTTCGAGCGTCCCGCCTGGGCTCATATTCCCAGCACCCGCGGCGCGCGCCCCAACCCGGCGGCCACGCCCGCGGAATAGCCGGAATACGCAGTGTTGAAGCTCTGGGGGCGGGATATGCAATCTCGCCCCTTGCCTTTTTGGCCAAGACTCACCACAAGGACCTCGCAACCCCGACATTAGCGAGGATCAGCCGATGAAATCCGCAGTCATCGTCTTTCCCGGCCTTAATCGTGACCGCGATATGATCGCGGCGCTGACCAAGATTTCCGGAACAGCACCTGCGCTGGTCTGGCATCAGGATGCCGACCTGCCCGACGTTGACCTCGTGGTCATTCCCGGCGGCTTCTCCTACGGCGACTATCTGCGCTGTGGCGCCATCGCTGCCCGCTCCCCCATCATGGACAAAGTCCGCGACCGCGCCGCCAATGGCGTCAAGGTATTGGGCGTCTGCAACGGCTTCCAGATCCTCATCGAGGCAGGCCTGCTGCCCGGCGCGCTGATGCGCAATATGAGCCTCAAATTCGTCTGCCGCGAGGTCAAGCTCGAAGTCGCCAATGCTGCGACCGACTTCACCCGTGGTTATACGCAGGGCCAGATCATCCGCTGCCCTGTCGCTCACCACGACGGCAACTACTTCGCTGACAGCGAAACGCTGGCACGCCTCGAAGGCGATGGCCGCGTGGCTTTCCGCTATGCCGAAGGCACCAATCCGAACGGCTCGATCAACGACATCGCCGGCATCTTCAACGAAAAGAAGAACGTGCTGGGGCTGATGCCGCATCCGGAAAACCTGATCGAAGCAGCTCATGGTGGCAGCGACGGTCGTGCACTGTTCTCAGGATTGCTGGGGCAAGCGGCCTGATGTTCCGCCGCGCGCCAGTCAACCCGCGCAATCTTCTCACGTGGTTGGGTCTGCTGTTTGGCGCGGGCGGCCTTGGGCTGCAGTTCTTCATTTCCATGCAGGCCTATCTGGCCAGCGGACGCGACGTCTTCGGCGCACTGGGCGCGTTCTTTTCCTATTACACCATCCTCACCAACATCGTGCTGGTGTTGATCTATCTCTCCACCATCCTGCCCACGGCGCGGCTCGACCTGTTCCGCCAGCCCATCGTGCGTGGCTTGATGGCGGCCAATATCGCGCTGGTCAGCCTCTACGTGTACTTCGTGTTGCGGCATCTGTCCGAGCTGGATGGCCTGTTCGAGCTCGCTGACAAGCTGCTGCATTATCTTTGCCCGATCTTCTACATGCTGTGGTGGCTCTCGGCGCAGCCACACGGCCACCTGCGCTGGCCCAATCTGCCAGTGATGCTGGTGCCCACCTTCGTCTATTTCGTCTACGTCGTGGCGCGCGGGGCCTGGGTGCAGGAATATCCCTACCCTAACCTCAACGCGATCAAGCTGGGGTACCCGCAAGTGCTGATCAACGCGGCAGGCATGACAGTCGCTCTGGCAGTGCTGACCGGCATCGTCATCTACCTCGATCAGTGGCTGGCAAAGCCCAAGGTGGCGGTCCGTGGCTGAGATCGCCCAATCCATTAGCGTGGGCATCCTGATCTTTGACGGCGTCGAAGAACTCGATTTCGTCGGTCCATGGGAAGTCTTCACCATGGCCAAGCAGATCGGAGCGCCGCTTGAGGTGTTTACTGTGGGGTGGCCCGAAACCGCCATTCGCTGTGCCAAGGGCCTCTATGTCGTCGCCGACCATGCCTTCCCCAAGGCGCCGCATGCTGATGTCGTGCTGATCCCCGGCGGCAAGGGCACGCGCCCGCTAGCCCAGAACGCCGAGTTTATCGCCGCCATTCAGCCCTACCTTGCCACTGCCACTTGGCAGACCTCTGTCTGCACCGGCGCCGCCTTGCTTGGCAAAGCCGGCTTTCTCGATGGCAAGCACGCCACGACTAACCGCTCGGCACACGAATTCTTCCGCACCGCTGCGCCAAACGCCATCCTAGAAGAAACCCTGCGCTACGTTCGCGACGGCAATGTGCTGACCGGCGCAGGTGTTTCGGCTGGTATCGACATGGCGCTTTGGCTTGTCGGCCACCTGTTTGGCGAAGATGTCGCCCGCTCCACCCAGACCTTCATGGAATATTTCCCAGAGCCTCCATACGGAACCGCCGGATGACCTATCAGAACAACATCGAAATCACGCCCAAGCTCGTCGCCGACCACGGCCTCAAGCCAGACGAGTTTGAAAAGATCGTCGCCCTGATCGGCCGCCAGCCGACCTATACAGAGCTGGGGATTTTCTCGGCGATGTGGAACGAGCACTGCTCGTACAAATCGTCCAAGAAATGGCTCAAGACCCTGCCGACCACGGGTCCCCGCGTTATTCAGGGCCCCGGCGAAAACGCAGGCGTGGTCGATATCGGCGACGGCCAGGCCATCGTCTTCAAGATGGAATCGCACAACCATCCGTCCTTCATCGAGCCCTATCAGGGCGCGGGGACCGGCATGGGCGGCATTCTGCGCGACGTCTTCACCATGGGGGCCCGCCCCGTCGCGGCAATGAACGCCCTGCGCTTTGGTGCCCCTGAGCATGAAAAGACCAAGCACCTCGTCTCCGGGGTCGTTGCCGGCATCGGTGGCTACGGCAATGCGTTTGGTGTTCCCACTGTTGGTGGTGAGGTCGAATTCGACGAGCGCTATAACGGCAACATCCTGGTCAACGCCTTTGCGGCTGGCCTGGCTGATACCGACAAGATATTCTACTCCAAGGCCGAAGGCGTTGGCTTGCCCGTCGTTTATCTCGGCGCCAAGACCGGTCGCGACGGCGTTGGCGGCGCGACCATGGCGTCGGCCGAGTTCGGCGACGATATCGAAGAGAAGCGCCCGACCGTTCAAGTCGGCGACCCCTTCACCGAAAAGCGCCTGCTCGAAGCCTGCCTTGAGCTGATGGCCACGGGCGCCGTCATCGCCATTCAGGACATGGGCGCAGCGGGCCTGACCTGCTCTGCTGTCGAAATGGGCGCCAAGGGCGATCTCGGCATCGAGCTGAACCTCGACATGGTGCCGGTCCGCGAAACACACATGACGCCCTATGAGATGATGCTGAGCGAAAGCCAAGAGCGCATGCTCATGGTGCTGCATCCGGAAAAGGAAGCCGAAGCCCGCGCCGTTTTCGTCAAGTGGGAGCTGGACTTCGCCACGGTTGGCAAGACCACCGACGACCTGCGCTTCCGCGTGATGTGGCAGGGCGAGGAAGTCGCCAATCTGCCGATCAAAGAACTCGGCGACGAAGCCCCCGAATATGATCGTCCCTGGACCCCAGCTGCCCCAGCCCCTGCCCTCGCCGCAGGCGACGTTCCGCAGATGGACGTGGCCGACGCCCTGCTCAAGCTGGTTGGCGGCCACCAGACGGCATCGCGCCGTTGGGTCTACGAGCAGTATGACACGCTCATTCAGGGCAATTCCCTGCAGCGCCCGGGTGGCGATGCCGGCGTGATCCGCGTCGAGGGCCACGGCACCAAGGGCCTCGCATTCACCTCGGACGTGACCCCACGCTATTGCGAAGCCGACCCCTATGAGGGTGGCAAGCAGGCTGTGGCCGAAGCCTGGCGTAACCTGACCGTGACCGGCGCCGAGCCGCTGGCCGCGACCGATAACCTCAACTTCGGCAATCCCGAACGCCCCGAAATCATGAGCCAGCTGGTTCATGCCATCAAGGGGATCGGCGAAGCCTGCACTGCACTCGACTTCCCGATCGTCTCGGGCAACGTGTCGCTCTACAACGAAACCAATGGCCGCGGCATCCTGCCGACCCCGACCATTGGCGGCGTTGGCCTGCTGCCTGACTGGAGCCAGATGGCCCGTATCGGCTTTGCCGCCGAGAACCAGGCAATCCTGCTGGTTGGCGCACCGAGCAATCGCGGCACCCATCTCGGCCAGTCAATTTATCTGCGCGACCTGTTCGGTCGCCGCGATGGCTCCGCACCTCATGTTGATCTTGCTCACGAACGCCGCACCGGCGATTTCGTGCGCAAGCTGATCCGCTCGGGCGTCGTCACCGCCGCACACGACCTGTCCGACGGCGGCCTGGCCGTTGGGCTGGCTGAAATGGCCATAGCTTCGGGCATTGGCGCGACGGTCGTTGATCTCAACGACCACGATCCGATCCTGCAGTATTTCGGCGAGGATCAGGGCCGTTACCTCATCACTGTCAATCTCGACCCGCAGGGCGATGAACTGGCAGCGCTGTGGAACGAAGCCAAGGACCTCGGCATTTTCGCTCCCTGGATCGGCAGCACTGGTGGCACCGACCTCGTTCTAGGCGCTGCCCGGGCGGTTCCAGTGGCCGATCTCAAGGCCGCTCATGAAGGCTGGTTCCCCAGCTATATGGACGGCCAGACAAGCTAAAGCACCTATTCGCCTTATGATCGCCGCTCTTTGGGGTGTTTTGACTCCGAAGGGCGGCGATTTTCATTTTCTGGAGATTTCGATGAACCTACGTCTGGCAACTAGCTGCCTTGCGGCCCTGTCTTTTGGCTTGATGCCAGCCGTCGTGTTTGCCCAAAGCGTCAACGTCACCCGCTCCATCCTGCCCGATCAGCCCTATACGCTGATCTATCCTGAGGTGATGGTCGCGACCGGCGGCGTGGGCGCCCCCGTGACGATCAATCACCCCAATGCGCCGCTACAATGCACCCTGACGATCGTGCCGGTCGAGGACACGGACTGGACGCCCGAAGGCGCCCTCGCCTCGCTCAACGACGACGAGGTGAATTCAAGCTGGTCGACCAACTTCTCCGGCTTCAAGCTCGGCACCAAGTCGACCACGCCATACCAGGGCGGCACCGCGCTGGTCTATGACGGCACCAGCACCGACTCGCCGATGGACCAGCCGCTGACCATCGTGCACACCGAAACTGTCGATTCCGGCCGCGGCTATACGCTCGACTGCATGTATGCGACCGACGTGGCCGCTGATGCGCGTCCGTTGGTTAACTTCATCATCGCTAATTTCTCGACCCGTGCCGATGCCGAATGCTGCATCGGCGCGGAGGTCGCCCCGTCAAGCACCGACCCCACAATCGCCCCGCAGTAACAGCTGTCTTGACCGCTGATATTGAAGCTCGGGACACCCCATGCCATATCAATGGGGTGTTCGGCCTGTTGCCGATGTGATTGAGGAGACAAGCCATGGCCATGGATGCCAGCGAAATCGAGCGCCGGATCAAGGCAGCTCTCCCCGACGCGGACATTGATATCCGCGACCTCGCCGGTGACGGCGACCACTATGCTGCAACGGTGATTTCCGAGCAGTTCCGTGGCAAATCCCGCGTGCAGCAGCACCAGCTCGTCTATGCAGCCCTGCAGGGCGACATGGGTGGTGCACTCCACGCCCTCGCCCTCCAGACCAGCGTTCCGGAGTAAGCACTTGTCGCTCCGCGACTCGCTCGAGTTGATCGCCATGGTCCGCCCCGAGGCGGGCACGGCGGCACTCGACCACGAAATTCTCGCCGAGCGGGCATCCTCGCTCGGCGCTGCAGAACAGCGCGTCATCGCTTCTATTGCAGCTCTGAAAGCTGCCACTGACGACCGCCCCAGCCGCCTTCATGACGCCCGCCAACACGTCTGGGCCTATTTCGTCCAGCGTGAGTTGATCGGCTTCCGCAAGCATGCCGACGTGATTCAAGAACTCAACATCCCTACTGAAGTCCTTGTCGGACTTGGCGCTTCGGCAAAACCGACCCCATGAGTGATGTGAAGCCGGGCTGCCGTTTCTGTCTCGAAAACGCCCTGCTCGTCGATACGCCACTCATCGAACACGACAAGTTCTACATGCTAGGCAGTATCGATCCCATGGTGCCAGTCGCTGGTATGATTGTGCCGCGTCGTCACAGCGAGACCCCATTCGAGTTCACGCCCGATGAATGGGCCGCGTTCGGAAAAATTCTGGTCGCAGCCAAGCAATACTTCGCTGATCGTGCGCCAGACGGCTTCACGCTGGGCTGGAATGTCGGCGCTGTCGCCGGGCAGCATGTGTTCCACGCCCACCTGCACATCACGCCGCGCTTCAAGGGCGAACCCAATGAAGGCGTCGGCATTCGCCGCATTTTCCGCACTCCCGATTGGCCGAGTAACGCATGACCAGAGCACTGATTTTCGACGTCGATGGCGTACTGATCCATGGCATGCATACCAACCCCGCCCATGTTCGCGCCTGGAACACCGACATGCTCGCCGACATGGGCGTTGATCCCAAGCGATTCACCGAAGAGTTCATCTTCGATATCTTCATCAAGCGGGTGATCATCGGCGAAGTCTCGGTCATCTCCGCATTGGAAAAGCGCCTACCCAGCCTTGGCTACAAAGGATCACCCATGGTGTTTCTCAACTACTGGCTGGAGAAGGACAGCGTTCTCAACACAGACCTGCTCGACGCCATCCGGGCACTCAAGGCCAAGGAAGATGTCCGCCTGTTCATCGCCACCAACCAGGAACACATGCGCGCCCACTGGCTCTGGGCCCATCTTGGGCTCAATTCTCTGTTCGAGGATATCTTTTATTCGGCACGCATCGGCGTGACCAAGGCCAGCGGCAAATACTTCGATTACGTGGACCAGCGCATCGGCCCACAGGCGGAACCGCCACTGTTCTTCGATGACACGCCCAAGGTGATCGCCACGGCAAATGCCGCGGGCTGGGAGGGTACGGTGTTCAACACCGTCGAAGACTTCACCAACCACGCATGGGTTGCCGAGCGCCTCTCATCTGCCAAGCCAGTGGCGAAGGATTGATCGGCAAATGCCGATGGCAGCCCTCGACAGAGCCCGGCCAAGCTCCTATTTATGGCCAACGAATTTTCCGGCTCGCCCCGGACCCACGAAAGGCATCGCGCTATGACCGACATCAATGCTTTCATCGATGACAAGGTGAAGAACAACGACATCTTCCTGTTCATGAAGGGCTCGCCAGATTTTCCGCAGTGCGGTTTCTCCGGTCAGGTCGTCCAGATCCTGAGTTATCTCGGCGTTGAATATGGCAGCGCCAACGTGCTCGAAAGCGCCGAACTGCGCGACGGCATCAAGGCCTACACCAACTGGCCAACCATTCCCCAGCTCTACGTGAAGGGCGAATTCGTTGGCGGCGCCGATATCGTGCGCGAGATGTTCCAGTCCGGCGAACTGCAGACCCACCTTGAGGGTGCAGGCATCGCGGTCAAGGCAACCGCCTGATCAAAACGAAACGCCGGGCTAGCGCCCGGCGTTCTTCATTTAGCGATGACGTCGGCTGAAAGCCTGATTTCCCGCAAGGGCCGCACGCGCCGCGTGGCCTCGTCATAAGTAGGATGGGCCTTGTACGCTGCCAGAGCCGCCTCGTCGGCGAACTCGGCATAGACCACCACGTCCACCTCATTTGAAATCTGGTCCACCTTGGTATTCCGCGTCACCTCGAAGTGAGTCGAGTGCGGAATGGTGCCGAGCAAATTGAGGCCATCACAGATGGCGTCGAGGTTGTCTTCGGTCTTGGCGGTGAAAAATACGATATGGCGGATCAAGGCTAGGCTCCTTTGATGGCCGCTTTTTCAGCGCGATTGGCCCGGGGGTCAAGTCATCACTGATATTGATGGAGCCCATTCACCAATATTGCTTTGCGTGATGATGTCGCAGGCGTAGACAGGTCGTCTCTCTTTCGGAAGCGTCCCATGTCCCCTTCTGCCCTTCGCCCCGCAGTGCCGTTGATGGTGCTGATCATCGCCGGCTGCGCCATTGCGGCGCTGGGCAATGGTGTTCGTACCAGCTTTGGTCTGTTCACGCTGCCAATGTCGGCAGATCTGGGCCTGACCCGCGAGGGCTGGGGCATGGCCATGGCCATCCAGAACCTGGCATGGGGGATCGCGCAGCCATTCGCCGGCGCCTTTGCCGATCGCGTCGGCACCGGTCGCACCATCGCCCTCGGCGGCGCCGTCTATGCGCTCGGCGTGTTGCTGATGGCGTTCTCGCCCGATGCGAGCGTTCTCATCGTCACCGCCGGCATCATCACTGGCCTCGGCATTGCCATCTGCTCGTTCAGCGTGGTGATGGCTGCATTTGGCCGCTCGGTGCCCGCCGAGAAGCGCTCGCTGATTTTCGGCGTCGCCACGGCTGCATCGTCCTTTGGCCAGTTCATCTTCGCTCCGATCAGCCAGGGCTTCATCAACTCCTTTGGTTGGCAGAGCGCGCTGATCTGGCTGGGTGCATTGCTGCTGCTGATCATCCCCCTGTCCTTTGCCCTGCGCGGCCGAGCCGAGACGCAGGAGGGCCAGGCCGACCTGCCCTTTATGGAAGCCATCGCCAAGGCCTGGGGCCATGGGTCCTATCGCCTGCTGGTCATCGGGTTCTTCGTCTGTGGCTTCCATCTCGCCTTCATCAACGTCCACATGCCCGCCTATCTCGTGCAGTGCGGCCTGACGCCTGAGGTTGGCAGCTGGGCCATTGCCGTCATTGGCCTGTTCAACATCGTCGGCTCGCTGTTGGCCGGTTATCTCGGTGGCCGCCTGCCCAAACAACTGATGCTGGCCTCGATCTATTTCCTGCGCGCCGTGGCCATTGCACTGTTCATGCTGTTCCCCGTAACCGAAGTCAGCGCCCTCGTCTTTGCTGCGGCAATGGGCCTGATGTGGCTGTCGACGGTGCCGCTGACGGCTGGCCTCGTCAGCCTGTTCTTCGGCGCCCGCTATATGGGCATGCTCTATGGCATCGCGTTTTTCAGCCACCAGCTCGGCTCGTTCATGGGCGTCTGGCTCGGCGGCGTGGTGTTCGATCTGACGGGCCACTACGACCTCGTCTGGTACCTCGGCATCATGCTCGGCCTTGCTTCGGCGGCAATCCATCTGCCAATCAACGAGCGCAGCGTGCCTAATTTTTCTCTCAAAGCTGCCTGAACCAATCAATCGGCCGAACCATCGTGTTTGGCCGATCAATTCTTGCCAAAGTCATATTCCGGGTCCATGGTCCGCCCGTGTTAGCGTCGGCCGTGCCTGGTCGCACAATTCCGAGTCTTTGTATGTCCGATCACTTCACGCGGGTTCTCTCGCGTCCTGAATTCATTGCCCTGATCGCTGCGCTCATGGCGCTCAACGCGCTGGCCATCGACGTTATGCTGCCCGCCCTGCCCTATATGGGCGAGGCGCTGGGCATCAGCAGCGAGAACGAACGCCAGTTCGTGATTTCCGCCTACATGATTGGCATGGGCACGGCGCAGCTGGCTTTCGGGCCGCTCACTGATCGTTTCGGTCGCCGCGCGCCGTTGCTGATAGGCATGGGCATTTATGTCATCGCCGCCATTGTTGCAGCCTTCGCGCCAAGCTTTGGCATTCTACTCGCGCTGCGCTTTGTGCAGGGCATGGGCGCCGCCAGCGTGCGCGTCATCGCCACCTCGGTCGTGCGTGACCGCTATTCGGGCCGCGAAATGGCTGAAGTCATGTCGCTGACCTTCATGGTGTTCATGGCCATTCCCGTCATCGCACCTGGCATCGGCCAGATCTTGCTGCTGACCGGCCCATGGCAGACGATCTTCCTGTTCATGGGCGCGCTCGCTGCGGCCTTCTGGGCCTGGACGTATTTCCGCTTGCCCGAAACGCTGCCCCTCGACAAGCGTCGCCCACTGACGTTCCGCTCCATCATCGACGGCTTCGTCACCGTGTGCACCAACCGCGCGGCCTTCTCCTATGGCCTCGCCGGCACATTCCTGTTCGGTGCGCTGTTTGGCTTCATCAGCTCAGCCCAGCAGATCTATGTCGATATCTATGAGCTCGGCGTCTATTTCCCCCTCGCCTTTGCCGGCGTGGCGGCATTGATGGCGGTGTCCTCGTTCACCAACTCGCGCATTGTGAGCCGCTTTGGCATGCGCCGCCTGTCGCATGGCGCCATGCTGGTGTTCACGCTGTTCTCCGGCATCTGGCTGGTGCTGGCGATTGCCGGTTTCCTGCCGCTATGGCTGCTGCTGTCGCTGCTTTGCATCATCATGTTCTGCTTCGGCTGGGCCGCATCGAACATGAACTCGCTGTCCATGGAGCCGCTCGGCGCCGTCGCCGGAACCGCCTCGTCCGTGTTCGGCTTCATCCAGACCGTGGGTGGCGCGCTGATCGGTGGCTTCGTCGGCCAGATGTTCAACGGCACCACCATTCCCGCCGCTACCGGCTATTTCGCCATGGGCGTGCTGGCACTGATCTGCATTCTCGTCGCCGAAAAGGGCAAGCTGTTTGGCGTCAGCCCGGAATATGCCAGCGCCCAACCCAGCGCCGACGCCATGCACTAGTCAGCTTTCGGGGCGGGCAACCGCCCCGATTTCTGCCCGGTCATGATAGACATGATCGACCACGCCCCAGTCACGGGCCTGCTCTGGCGTCATGAAGTTGTCCCGCTCCAACGCCGCTTCCACTTCCTCATATGTCCGCCCGCAATGCTGGGCATAGATGGTGTTCATGCGCCGCTTGAGGCGCATGCTTTCCTCGGCATGCAGCATGATATCGGTGACCTTGCCCTGATAGCCGCCGCTCGGCTGATGCAGCATGATCGATGCATTGGGCAGGCAGACGCGGCTGCCCTTTTCGCCCGCCATCAGCAGGAATGACCCCGCCGACATGGCCATGCCCATGCACAATGTGCCGACGGGCGCGGCGATGAACTGCATCGTGTCATACATGGCCAAGGCCGCCGTCACGACGCCACCGGGCGAGTTGATATAAAGGCTTATCTCCTTTTTCGGATTCTCCGACTCAAGGAACAGCAGCTGCGCACAGACGAGCGCGGCCATGTTGTCCTCGATCTCACCGTTGACGAAAATGATCCGCTCGCGCAGCAGGCGAGAATAGATATCGAAGGATCGCTCCCCCCGACTGGATTGTTCGACGACCATAGGGACGAGTGCCATCATGTCGCGCATCGGCGATCTCCGTTCAAAAATGAGGTGTGGGTCTTAGGCCGCCAGCCGCATGGTTGGCGCGTTGTTGTTGGCGGCGGCGGGGATGGCCACCGGGGCGTGGGTCAGCCTGAACCAGGTGCCGCCATCGGCCGTGGGCGTCAGGTCGAACGTCACGAGGCTATCCTCCAGCCCGACGATGGCGCCCTGCCCGGACTCGCGCCAGCGATAGGTCAGCGAGCGATTTTCTTCCGCCGTCACCACCGCCAGCTCATCGCTCTTGGCGGGCTTGAGCCAGCGCTCGAGATATTCCGGAATGGTCAGCGCGCGCCAGACTTTCTCCGGCGGCGCGTCGAGCGCACATTCAAAGACCAGAGCTTCGGTATCCGACATCATTGGTCCATCTCCTTGAGCAGATCCTTGAGCGCGCCGATCCGATCGGGCCAGAACGCCCGGTAGCGCGTCAGCCAGTCATGCAGCGGCGCCATGCCCTCTGGATCAACCCGATAATGGGCAAAGCGCCCCTCGCGGCGTTCGCTGATCAGCCCTGCCCCCCGAAGCACCGCAAGATGCTGCGACATGGCAGGCTGCGAGATGGCAAAGCCTTCGCGCAGATCGGTGGCCGTCATCTCGGCTCCTGCCAGCCGCTCAAGCACCGCGCGACGGGTCGGATCGGCCAGCACCTTGAAAATATCGACTTCGCTCATGCACACACATAAGCACAGACTTATGAGTCGATGCAAGAGGCGTGCGAAGGCGCCGTCCGGCGAAGGCGGGGATGAACATGCGACAATGGCGAGACCCGGGTCTCGAATGGGTAGTGGAATGGTGAAACCAAGGCCTCGCCACTGTGTCGGGATTTTCCGTACCCGCATCGAGCGGTCACCCTTTCAGGCTGGGGGTAACCCCGGACCGGTGGTCAGCAGCCGTACGCAAGCCTGGGCGACCCCGTGCTCCCCGACATTCCCCACACTCATCACTCGTCATGACCGCGCATGGTGAGGGGATGGGTGGAGTATGCGGGATGGTGGGATGGGGGAGGATAAGGGGGATAGGGGTCGCAGTCGTCTCCCTCCCCC
>NZ_LANJ01000021.1 GCF_000971295.1 Devosia epidermidihirudinis
GGTCTAGGGTGGGGGGCTTTCGTCATCGCGTGTGCGGCGGCATACCCCCACCCTGCTCGATGGACGGACTTAGCTGGCGCTAAGTCCTATCTCGCTTCCCTCCCCACAAGGGGGAGGGATGTCGACTGAGGGATTGACGGTGCGGCCTAACCGAGCTCGTCCAGCATTGCCGCGTAGGCGCTTTCGTGGTTGCCGGTCCAGTTGTCCATGCCGGGTTGGGTCAGCCAGCCGCGGCGGGGTGGGATGTAGCTGTAGATGCGGCGTTCGGGGGCTTGGCGCCATTGTAGGTTGAAGGCGGCGAAGCGGGGGAAGAACTCGATATCGTGATAGGGGAGGTGGTCGTGGACCCACCAGGCCAGGGCTTCCCAATCACCAGTACGGTCGTAGTGGGGGATGAAGCGGTTGACGATGATGCAGGCGGTGGCGCCGTATCGGCCGGCTTCGTCGCGCTGGTCCCAGATATGGCCGGCGTAGTTGGCTTCGTTGCGGGCGCAATTGAGCTTGTGGACGTTGCCGAAACCGTTGACCTCCGGCGAGCGATAGGCTGATCGCACCGAGATACGGCCAAAACGGGCCTGCAATGGTTCCAACAGATGTTCGCAGAGGGCCTTGCCAGCGATGATGGCGAGGTCGGGATCGCCGGGGATATTGGCGAAGCCATTGATGGCGGCAATCTCGGAATACAGAAAATCGCGCATGAAGAAGCTTTCCGAGAGGCGGACGCGACCAAAATCCTCTAGGGCTCTGACGCTTTTGGGTTGGCGCATGGCGTGGCTCCACATCACTGGACGCCGCACTGTGTTGCGATACCCTAAGCAGGACAACCCGGTTTCGACCGCGCAACAGGAACACGCGTGATGCTCACCATCCTTTTCTACATCGCCATCGCGGCTGAGGCGATGACGGCGGCACTGGCGGCAGGGCGGCGCAAGATGGACTGGTTTGGTGTATGTCTGCTGGCCTGCGTCACGGCCCTTGGCGGCGGGACGATCCGGGACCTGTTTCTGGGGCATTACCCGCTCTATTGGGTCAAGAACCCCTATATCCTGCTGCTGGTGTGTGGTGCGGCCCTCGCGACGATTGCCCTGGCGCAGGTTGTTGATCGGTTGCGCTGGACCTTCCTGCTGCTCGACGCGCTTGGGCTGGTCGTCTTCACGATCATTGGCTGCAATATCGCCATCGAAATGGGTACGCATCCGCTGATCGTGCTGGTCGCGGGCATGGTGACCGGGATTTTTGGCGGCATTCTGCGTGACGTCCTGTGCAATGACGTGCCGCTGGTGTTCAGCAGCGAGCTTTATGCAACGGTCTCGATCGTGACCGGGGCTGTCTATTACTTCGGATTGCTGGCAGGGCTGGATGCCAACCTGGTGGTCATTCTTGCTCTGGCCGTGGGCTTCCCGCTGCGCGTGGTGGCGCTGATCAAAAAGTGGGAAATGCCGAAATTCGTCTATGACAAAGACCTGCGCTGATCGCCTTCGGGTAAACCTGCTGGGGTCAGAAATAGGGCTTTTCGCGCGCCTGAGCATGTGGCACTAATCTTCCATACAAGAAGCGGGAGTGCCGGATTTGCGACAGACATGGCGATGGTTTGGACCCAAGGATCTGACCAGCATCGATGACGTGACGCAGGTCGGCGCTGTCGGCATCGTCAGCGCGCTGCACCATGTACCCAATGGCGCGGTGTGGAGCCCCGAGGACATCGCCCAGCGCCATCGCGAGATCGCGACACGCAAGGATGGCACGCCATCCGGACTGACCTGGGACGTGGTGGAAAGCCTGCCCATCAGCGAAGATATCAAGAAGCAGAAAAACGACTGGCGCGAGCATATCGCCAATTACAAGATTTCGATGAAGCACCTCGCTGAGAGCGGGCTTGAGGTGATCTGCTATAATTTCATGCCAGTGCTGGACTGGACGCGAACTGATGTGCGCTGGACGGTGGCCAATGGCGCCTCGTGCATGCGCTTTGATATCAATGACTTCGCGGCATTTGATATCCACATTCTAGCGCGCGATGGGGCAGGGGCCGACTACACCAATGCCATCGTCGACGAAGCCGGACGCCGGTTCGCCGAGATGGGCGACGAGGCCAAAAAGCAGCTCTCGCGCAACATCACCATGGGGCTGCCGGGCTCGACAGAAGGCATGACGCTGGATGATGTCCGCGCCCACCTGGCCGAATATGACCGCATCAGCCACGACCGGCTGCGGGCTAATTTCGTCGATTTCCTCGATGAGGTGGTGCCTGTTGCCGAGGATCTCGGACTGCGACTGTGCTGCCATCCCGATGATCCACCGTTTTCGCTGCTGGGCCTGCCCCGCGTGATGTCCACCGAGGCGGACTACAAATATATCCTCGACGCCGTGGACAGTCCGGCCAATGGCATGACGCTGTGCTCGGGTTCGCTCGGCGCGCGGCCGGACAATGACCTGCCCGGCATGATGGAGCGGCTGGGCGACCGGGTGCATTTCCTGCACCTGCGCAATGTGAAGCGCGACACCGACGATGTGGTGGGCTCGTTCTACGAAGCCGAGCATCTGGGTGGGGATACCGACATGGTTGCGCTGATTGCGGCGATCGTGCGCGAGGAAAAAAAGCGCAAGGCGGCGGGTCGTAAAGACCACGTCATTCCAATGCGCCCAGACCATGGGCAGGACATTCTGGACGATCTGGGACGACGCTCGCAGCCGGGTTATCCCACGATCGGTCGCATGAAAGGGCTTGCGGAACTGCGCGGTGTGATGGCAGCATTCGAACATAGCGAGCTTGGCCTGCTATAATCGATCTACTTCCGGAATAAAAGTTTACGACTTTTCAAAGAGTTACAGCCAAGCTCGCGTGGTTATTTCACGCGAGGCCCTATTGTGACCGCGTCGACCTTTTTCCAGCGGCTTGTGAACTGGTTCATTCCCCAGCACATGAGCCAGGACCTGCACACGCGCAAACGCGTGCAGATGTTCATTATCAGCCACCTGTTCGGGCCTTTTATCGCAACACCGATTCCGGTGGTGTTGTGGCTGGCCGATCCGAACCCCATGCCGCATGTGCTGATTCTGGCAGCGTCGATCTATGCGTTCTGGCCATTTCTGGCGCTGGTTAAGCTGTTCCCACGTGCCTATACGCCGCTGGCCATGGCTTCGGTGGTGAACCTGACCTTTGCAATCTTCTGGGGCACTTACAATTATGGCGGCGCCAGTTCGCCGTTCCTGGTGTGGCTGGTGCTCGTGCCATTGCTGGCCTTCATGTATCTGGGGGCAGGGTGGCTGCCGCGCGTCTTCGTGCTGGGGGCCATTCTGGGTGGCACTGCGGGCCTCTACGCGCTCTATCTCGTGGCCAGTTTTCCCGAGCATATTCCCGTCGAAAACATGGTTGTGGCGGGCCTGCTTTCGGCGCTGGGCGCCAATATCTACGTCTTCATGATGGCGGCGTATTACTCGAGCGTGGTGGATAGCCAGTCCGAGCTGATCAAGGAAATCGATCGGCATCAGGAGACACTGAAGGCGCTGACGCTGGCCAAGGATGAGGCCGAGCGCGCCAACGGGGCGAAGTCCGAATTCCTGGCCAAGATGAGCCACGAGTTGCGCACGCCGCTCAATGCCGTGCTGGGCTATTCGGAAATTCTGCTGGAAGACGCCGAGCTTGATGGGCGCGGCGAGCAGATTGCGGACCTGCAGAAAATCAGCGCGGCCGGCAAGCATCTGCTGTCCATGGTCAACGACATCCTCGATATCTCCAAGATCGAGGCCGGCAAGATGGTGCTGCATCTCGACACCATCGATCTCAACAAGCTGATCGACGAAATCGAGGCGACGGCGCGGCCGATGGCGGCCAAGAACACCAATAGCCTGACGGTGACGCGCGGCGCGGAGCTGGGCAATATCCTGACCGACGCGACCAAGCTGCGGCAGGCGACGTTCAACCTGCTGTCCAACGCTTCCAAATTCACCCAGAACGGGCAGATCACGCTGGATGTGCAGCGCAAGAGCGAGGCCAGTGGCGACTGGGTTGAGATCGCCGTGCGCGATACGGGGATCGGTATCTCGCGCGAGCAGCAATCAGCGCTGTTTTCCAACTTCAGCCAGGCCAATTCCAAGATCGCTGCAGTCTATGGCGGCACCGGGCTTGGCCTGTCGCTGAGCCAGAACCTGTGCCAGCTGATGGGCGGGCGGATCGAGTTTGAAAGCCAGGTTGGCCAGGGCTCGTGCTTTACCATCCGCATTCCGGCGGAAGGCGCGATCATGCTCAATGACGGGCTTGAGGGGGTGGTGTCGCCCCGCCCGGAGCGCACACCAGCAGCCGTGGTGCCAGACAGACCCGTAGCGCAGCGCTATGAACGCAGCGATGGCTATGCGGGGTTGAGCGGGCACGCGGCCAACCATGACTCGCGTGAGCGTTTGCTGATCATCGATGACGATCGGAACTTCCTCGAGCTGGCGGAGCGCCTGTTCCTGCGGGAGGACTACGCGCCGATCTGCACCGACGCGCCGCAATCGGCGCTGCAGATTGCACGGACGGTCAAACCTTCCGCAATCTTCCTCGATATTCTCATGCCGGGCTTTGACGGGTGGGATGTGCTGGCGGCGCTCCGCGCTGACCCACTCACCGCAGACATCCCGGTGTTCATGATTTCGATCCTGTCCGAACGCAGCAAGGCGCTGGCGGCAGGGGCTAATGGTATCATCATGAAGCCGCTCGACGCATCGAAAGTGAAGGCGGCACTGACCGCGCTTAAGGCCACGCGTGGTTTGGCGCGGTCCAAGGTCGCAAAGGGATAGAAGAAACGCATCATATGGCTTTGGTACTTATCGTGGAAGACAACCCCATCAACCGAGACGTTCTCGGGAGACGGCTGGAGCGGCGTGGATTTTCCATTCGCTTTGCTGAGGATGGACCGAGCGGCATTACGGCTGCAAAAGTGTTGAAGCCGGATGTGATCCTGATGGATATGGGTTTGGGCGAGATGGATGGTTGCGAGGCGACGCAGCGCATCCTGGCGGACCCCGAGACGGCCCATATCCCGATTATCGCGCTGACAGCGAGCGCATTTGAATCCGACCGGGTGAGGGCACTTGCCGCCGGTTGCGTGGATTTTGACACCAAGCCGGTCGACCTGCAGCGCCTGTTGGGCAAAATACAGGACGTGCTGGGCCCCAAAACCCCGGCAGCGGCGATGACCTTCGGTTAGACTGTCACAGCCCCGTAAATGCAAAGCCCCCGGCACACGCCGGGGGCTTTTTGATTTAAGCGACGTTGCCCTGGAAGCGGGTGACGTCGAGGGCTTCGCGCATGCGCCCGTAATTGACGGGCTTCTGATGGGCGTGGTTGCAGAGCAGACCCATAGCCTGCGCCACATGCTTCACCGTCGCCAGCATCTGTTCGTCCTGGCCGCTGACGATGATGATCTCGCCGGGATAGCGTTGCTGCACCAATTGCCGAAAGAGTTCGACCGCGTCGACATGGGGCATGGCGATATCGACCGCCACCACGTCGGGTTGGAGTGCAGCGACCAGATGAATGACGCCGCGGGAGTCCGAAGTCGCATAGGACTCAAACCCGCAGCGTTCGGCGATCCGCGCGATCAGCTCGGCGGAAGGTGGATCGTCATCAACGGCGAGAAGCCTTGGGGGACGCATGTGGGGTGCCTGTCTATGCTACTTCTGCAGACGGTGAACTTGGGGAGCGTCCGGTCGACGGATTGCCTTCATGACCGAGGCGATACTCGATGTCGGCGTCATGCATGGCCTTGGCCAGCACGGCGACGACCTGATCGATGTCTTCCTTGGTATGCGAAGCCATCACCTGAAAGCGGAAGCGTGCGCCGCCTTGCGGGACTGCGGGATATTCGACCAGATTGGCAATGCCACCAAGCGCCATCAGGTGGCGGGAGGCAAAGCGGCCGACGCCCTCAAGACCGAGCCGCACGGGCACGATCGGCGATGGATCGCCCAGGGTCTCAAGGCCTGCCTTGGTCATTTCGGCGCGCAGATAGAGGATGTTGTCCATGAGCTTGCGGCGCAGGACGCGACCTTCTTCGGAGCGCACGATGTTGAGCGCAGTCAGCACGGTTGCCGCCTGAACGGGGGAGAGCGCGTTGGAGAAGGTGTGCGTGGCGCTGTAGTATTTGAGATATTCAGCGGTCGCCTTGTCGCGCACGGCGATGAAGCCGCCATTGGAGGCAAAGGTCTTGGAGAAGCTGCCGATGATGATGTCGGCGGCATCGACCATATTCTGAAGGCCCATATGGCCAAGGCCATCGTCGCCGATGGAGCCAAGGTCGTGAGCGCAATCGACGAGAAGGGTCGCGTTGTAGCGGTCGCAGAGGGCGCGCATGGCGCCGAGATCCGGCGTGTCGGAGTGCATCGAGAATAGGCTCTCGGTCACGACCAGAATACCGTTTTCCTTGTCATTGTTCCGGATGCGCTCAAGCTTGCGCGTCAGAGCATCAAGATTCAAATGGCCGTGGTAATGGATATTCTGCGTGGCAGCCTTGGCGCCTTCCTGGAGGCACGAGTGAGCCAGAATGTCCATAACGACGTGGTCATTCGCACGCACGAAACCCTGAACCGAGCCGTAGCCAGCGGCCCAGCCGGTTGGGTACAGCACGATCTCGCGGTCGCCGAGAAAGCTCGACAGGCCCTGTTCCAGCAGCAGTGAATTGGCGGTGTTGCCAAGCAGCGCGGCCGAGCCTGCGCTATGCACGCCATACTGGTTGATGGCGTCGATGGCGGTCTGCTTGATGGCAGGGTGGGACGACAGGCTCAGGTAATCCTGGCTGGCGAAGTTGATGCCGGAGAAGGAAGCCCCGGTATCGCTCTTGGCTTCGCAACGCGCCTGTGGGGCGGTGGAGGTGGAGCGGGCATAGGGCCACAAGTCGTGCTCGCGGCGCAGGTTCTGCCAATCGTAGAAGCTGGCCACGCGACTGATGAGGTTTGGCCCCGCCGGTGCGCGGTAGTCTCGCAGGCTGCCAGTGAGAGCTGCCTCTGGGACCGCTTGTGTATTCGTCGTCATAAACCCTCTCCAGTCGGGGCCGCCCAGGCCAATTGGAGGCCAAATTATTGGGGCAGCTTGAAAAACAGCTTAAAGTTCCCCGTTTATTTTGCTTATCCCGGGATTGTTACAATTTGAGCTTAATGCATTGTAACTTCGGGGGATTTTGCTGCGACACTTGCTGCTAACAAACGCAAAATTAATCGCTGAAGGTCATGTTGCCCGCATGAGCGTCCGTCCAGGTGCAGGCCTGTTTTCAGTCATTGATCGCTATGTCGACCGTGCCATTGGGGCGGGCGATCTGGCTGAGCATGTGCGCGAAAAACTGCTGCGCCAGCAATTGGCCGCGGTCAGCCGCATGGTGCCGACCATGTTGGCCTCGTCGGCTATCGTGTCGGTTATCTTTGCGATTCTGACCTGGGGCACCGACCGTTTTCTCATTACGGCGGCGCTGATGGCCATCATCAACGCCATGCTGATTAACGCCACGGTGCTGACAGCACGTCGGTCCGGGACGAATGCGCCAACCCATAGTGCCGTGATCCGCGTGAATACCTATGCGCTGGTCTCAGGCATCCTATGGAGTATCGTCTTCAACATCCTCCCGCTCGATCAAGGCGACACTATTCGGGGTGCTGCGACCATCGGGGTGGGGGGGCTGCTCTGCATCTCGATGATGGCGCTGGTGAACTATCCGCAGGCGCTGGCCGCCTTTGCCATCCCGCTGACACTGGGCGTTCTGGGCAGCGTCATCAGCCTCTCCAGCGGCAGCGACATCTGGCTGCAGAGCGTATTGATCCTGGCATTCAGCGCGATGATGGTGGTGGCAACGTTCAATCACGCCTCTGCCTTTGTGGCCCACCGGGCATCGGAATCCCTGCTCAAGGAAAAGAGCGAGATCATCGGCCTCTTGCTGCGTGAATTCGAGCAGACGACGTCGGATTGGATCTGGGGTTTTGACGAGTCCGGCCGCACCAATCGCGTGACCAGTGGTTTTACGACCGCGACGGGTGTTGGCGAAGATGGGCTGTTGGGTGCCGACTTTGTGCATTTCCTGCGCTGCGTCACCGTGCCCAATGATCCGCTTTTTGCCGAGCTTGAACGGGCGGTAACAGCCCGCGAGACCTTCCAGGAAATCGAGCTGTGTGTGACGGCGGCGGGGCGCGAATGTTGGTGGAGCATCACTGGCAAGCCTGCATTGGACGATGAGGGTGAGTATCTCGGCTATATCGGCACCACATCGGACATCACTGACCGCAAGCTCGCCGAGCGGCGGATTACCCTTTTGGCCCATCATGATCCGATGACGGGCCTGCTCAACCGCACCAAATTCACCGACCAGCTCAATAGCTGCGTGGCACGGCTCGAGCGCTATGGCACGCCATTCACCCTGATGTTCCTCGATCTCGACCAGTTCAAGTCGGTCAATGACAGTCGCGGGCATATGGCAGGCGACAAATTGCTGATCCAGGTCGCCAAGCGCATTCAGGGCATGGTGCGCGAGGTCGATATGGCCGCGCGCCTGGGTGGTGACGAGTTTGCCATCATCCTGCCAAATGATGGCGACGGAGAGCGTGTCAGGGCGCTGGCGCAAAGGCTGATCGAAGAGATCAAGCGCCCCTTTGTTCTCGATGGCGATCAGGTGAACATCGGGGTCAGCATTGGCATTGCCATTGCGCCGATCAATGGCACTCGGCCCGACCAAATCCTGCGCAATGCCGACCTGGCGCTGTATCGCGCCAAGGCGGATGGGCGTTCGGTTTTCCGCTTCTTTGAAAGCCAGATGGATTCCGAGGCCCGCGAGCGTCGGCTGCTTGAGGTGGAACTGCGCGACGCCGTGGAGAACAATGAGCTGGTGCTGTACTACCAGCCCCTGGTGGACGCACAGACCCGTGTGCCGACCGGTTTTGAGGCCCTGATCCGCTGGAACCATCCAATCCGTGGACTGGTGCCGCCGGCCGAGTTCATTCCGATTGCCGAGCAGTCCAGCCTTATCGTTGCGATCGGTGACTGGACGATTGAGCAGGCCTGCCGCACGGCATCGGAGTGGCCCGAGCATCTGACGGTGGCGGTGAACCTGTCTGCGAAGCACTTCCGGCGTTCGGACATTGCGTCTGTGGTGCGGCGGGCGCTCGCCATTTCCGGCATTGCCCCGCAGCGGCTCGAGATCGAGATTACCGAAGGCCTGTTGCTGGAGAACCCGGACGAGGTTGTTGAAAAGCTCGGTGAGATCCGCGCCATGGGCGTCACCATTGCCATGGACGACTTCGGCACGGGATACTCAAGCCTGAATTATCTGCTGACCTTCCCATTCGACAAGATCAAGATCGACCGCTCGTTCGTTGACGCGTCGAGCAATGGGGAAGTGGCGCGCGACATTCTTAAGGCGATTGCGTCGCTGGGCAAAACGCTCAAGCTCAAGATCACGGCTGAGGGTGTCGAGACGGAAGAGCAGGCTGACTTCCTGGCGGAGATTGCCTGCCATCAGTTGCAAGGTTTCTTCTTCTCTCGCCCGCTCAACAATGTGGATCTGTCGCTCTATCTGCTGACCAACGTGCCGACGCGTGCAGCGGCCATCCGCGCTGAGGCCGAGGCCAAGCTGGCGATCCGGGCAAACTAAGCGTCTGAGTTGAGGGCGGTGAGCTTGTCGACCATGGTCTGGACTTTGTCGTTCCGGGTCGAAAACGCCATGGTGCAGAAAATGCGCTCGACACCCATCTCGTGCAGCTTGGCGCAGCAGGCTTCTACAACCGCCGTGACCTCTGCCATCTCACCTTCGATATTGGTGCCGTTGGCGTGCATGTCATAGGTGAGGCCGGAGCCGTCTATGATGGTGCGGACTTCACGGATATAGCGCGAGACCGAGGGGCCGACGCCCATCGGGACGATGCACAGATCAGCGATGACTTTCATGACGGTCCTAGCGCAGCCATTTGGGGGCGAAGCGCATGCGTGGCCGCGATGGCATGTGCCGCATCAGACGCTGGTAGACCAGCCCGAACAGGAAGAACACCACCAGCGAGACGGCGAGGAAGTAGAGCGCCGCAATGGAGAAGTGCATGAACGCATTGTAGTCGCGTTCGACCAGCTCCTTGGCTGTGATCATCAGATCCTTCTGCTGGCCGATAACCGGCAGCGCGAAATAGACGATGGCGGTGGCGTGGAACAGGAAGACGACCTCATTGGTGTAGGCAGGCCAGGCGAGGCGAATGAGGTTTGGCCAGATCACCTGACGGAACTGCTGTGGCCAGCTCATGCCATAGGCGCGCGCAGCCTCGATCTCGCCGCGTGGCACGGCGCGGAGGGCGCCGTGGAAGATTTCGGCGGTATAGGCCGAGGTGTTGAGGATCAGCACCAGCGGGCCGATGAACAGGGGGTGCAGCACAAACCAGGAAATGCCCATCGGCTTCCAGACGCTGATATTGAGCGACAGCGCCAGGGAGTAGAACATGAAGAACTGGATGAAGAGTGGCGAGCCGCGGAAGGCATAGATATAGCCGCGCGACAGGCGCGACAGCAGCGGGTTCCTGGAGTCCTTGCCCAGTGCCAGAAACACCGCGAAGACGAAGCCAAGCGGGATCGATGCGGCGGCGAAGTAGATGTTGAACAGGGCTGCGGGGGCGAAGTAGACGACTTCGGCGAAAAAGTGATCCATCAGTGGTGCCCCTCGTTCAGCATGCCGCGTCCTGCACGGCGCATCAGGGCGTTGAAGCCCTTTTCCGAGATCAGCGTCACCAGGATGTAGAACACGAACAGCACGAGATAGTAGCGCCAGCGCCAGTCGTCATGGACGAGGCCGACTGCGGGCAGGAAATTGGGTGCGCCGAGGCGATCGGCCCACAGCACGATATCGGCGATCTGCAGCAGGGACAGCAGCGAGGTGGCCTTGATGATCAGCATCCAAACATTGGACAGGCCGGGCAGGGCATAGACCCACATCTGGCGGATCTGGACGCGCCACAGCACCTGGCCGGTGCTCATGCCATAGGCGCGGGCGGCTTCGAGCTGCCCATGGGGCACCGAGCGCATGGCGCCGTGAATGACATTGGTGGCAAAGGCGCCGTAGACGAGGCCGAGCGAGACCGAAGCCAGGATCAGGTATTCGGGGGTGGTCAGGATCCAGTTGGCGGCCTTGCAGGGCGGCCAGGCAGCGGACTGGGCGGCGATCATCTCTGGCGTGCAAACCTGCGAGGCCCAGATCCATTCCACCGCCTGCTCGAAGGCCAACGGGAAGAACAGGAAGAACAGCACATCGGGCACGCCGCGCACGATGGACGAATAGAACGTGCCGATAAGGCGCAGCGGCAGGTAGCGTGAATTCTTGAGGGTAGCGCCGATCAGGCCGAACACAACGGCCAGAATGCCACCGGCGACAGCAGCAAAGATTGTGAACTGAAAGCTCGCATACCAGGTCAGGTGCTTGCCATTGGTGAGGTAGCTCAGCCAGAAGGCGATATCTTCGCTCATGAGCTGAACGTCCAGATTGGCAAGGAAGCAGGCATTTTCGGGCTTTCAAAGGTCCGGGGTGAGCAAGCCCACCCCGGTAGAGCCAATTAGCTGGCGAAGAATGGGCCGCGGCCGTCGAACCACTGAGCGATCAGCTTGTCGAGGGTGCCGTTCTTCTTGAGGGTCTCAAGCGCGGCGTTGATCTTGCCCTTGAGCTCTGGCTCATCCTTGCGCAGGCCAGCGGCATAGCCGTCGCCGATCAGGATGTCTTCGCCAACGAACTCGAAGGCGCCGTTCGACGCAGTGATCACGGGCTCAAGGTAAGCGCCGTCAGCCAGGATAGTGTCGAGGTTGCCAGCGGCCAGATCGGCCATGGCCTGATCAGCGGTGGTGAAGGAAACGACGGTGTTGTTGGCGCCGAAGTGTTCTTGCGCGTAAGCGGCCTGGATGGTGCCGCCCTGCACGCCGATGCGCTTGCCTTCAAGTGCGTTCAGGTCGAGCGTTTCGCCAGCTTCAGCGGCAAAGCGGGATGGGTCAGCGGGGAAGTAGTTGTCGCTGAAATCGATGGTCTCGCGGCGCTCGTCGGTGATCGACATGCCGGCCATGATGACGTCGTAGTTGCCAGCGAGCAGGTTCGGGATGATGGAATCCCAGTCATTGACCACGAATTCGCAGGTCAGCTTGGCTTCGGCGCAGATGGCATTGCCGAGGTCGATTTCAAAGCCTGCTGGCTTGCCAGCGTCGTCCATGAAGTTCCATGGGGCATAGGCACCTTCGGTGCCGATACGAACGACTTCCTGCGCATTGGCGGCAGAGGTGAGAGCCAGAATGGCGGCGGCCGCAAAAAGGGTCTTCTTCATCGGTTTCTCCATTGGTCTGTCTAAGTGCCCTTCTGTGAGGGCGTTGCCCAGCGCTGCTACTCGTGGTTCGCGGCGTTGAGGAATTGCTTAAGGCGGGCAGATTTGGTGGCGCCGAAGACCTCTTCGGGGGTGCCTTCTTCTTCGATCAGCCCTTGATGGAGGAAGATGACGCGGTCACTGACCGAGCGGGCAAATTCCATATCGTGGGTAACCAGCACCATGGTGCGGCCTTCATCGGCCAGAATCTTGATGACGCGCAGAACTTCGACTTCAAGCTCTGGGTCGAGCGCGGACGTGGGCTCGTCAAACAGCATGACGCGGGGATTGATGCACAGTGCGCGGGCAATCGCGGCGCGCTGCTGCTGGCCACCGGAAAGCTGAGAGGGATAGCTGTCGGCCTTCTCGCCAATGCCAACCTTGGTCAACATGGCGCGAGCTTCCGCCTCAACCTCGGGACGGGCGCGCTTTTGCACGATCAGCGGCGCTTCCATGACGTTTTCGAGGATCGTCAGGTGCGCCCAGAGATTGAACGACTGAAACACCATGCCCAGTTCGGAGCGGATGCGGCGGATCTGGTTTTCATCACCAATATGGCGACGGGGCGCTTCGCCGCGCAGCTTGATTTCTTCGCCGTCAATAGCGACGACGCCCTTGTCGGGCACTTCAAGCATATTGATGCAGCGCAGCAGGGTCGACTTGCCGGAGCCGGACGAGCCGATCAGCGAAATGACTTCGCCTTCGCGCGCGGTGAAGGAAATGCCCTTGAGGACTTCAAGCGCGCCGAAGGATTTATGCAGATCGCGGATCGCCACCACAGGCAGTTTTTCGACAATCGCACCAGCAGTCTGCGCCATACTCACCTGAACCTGCGCACCGCAGGCGCCTTCCTGACCGGCGATTGCCTTTTTATGAGGCGGGCAATCTTGACCAAAAGGTAGAAAAGCAAAAGCGCGCGAGATAGCAAGGGGAAATAACGTTTCAGGTGCGCGAGCGCTGGATAAGTCAGGCTTCAAACTGGTCTGGCGGGACAATCAGGCGATAGGTCACTCCGCTCCGCGAGATATTGAGCCGCGCTGTCCCGCCAACCGAAAGTGGCGCGATTCTTTCCAACACGAGCGTACCGAAGCGGGGAACATGATGCCGCGCGTTGTGATGAATACCGGTCTCGTCCCACTCAATGACCAGGTTGGATCCGTCGGCGCTGTCGGGGACGATGCTGGCCTCGATCTCGATCTGTCCGGGACTGTCGCCGTCATCGGCCAATGCTCCATAAAGCCGTGCGTTGGCGGCGAGTTCGTGAATGGCGAGCCCGACATGCAGAGAGGCATTGGGATTGAGGACCGGGTTATCGCCGATGATGCGCAGTTTTTGGGTCGTATCGACGCCCAGGCGCCTGATCTGCGAATTGACCAGAGACCGGAAATGGGTGCCGCGCCAGTTGCTTTCGGTGACCAGATCCTGCGTGCTCGCCAAGGCGTGCAGCCGGCCGCGAAACTTGGCGAGGAAATCGGCGATGCTTTCGCTGTGATTGGCAGTCTGCATCGACATCGACTGCACGATCGCCAGCAAGTTCTTGGAACGGTGGCTGACCTCGCGCAGCAGTGACGCGAAGGCCGCATTGCGGGCGACGGTGTCGGTGATGTCGCTCATCACAAAGATGACACTGCCCTCATCGAGGCTTGTCCGCGCCGAAAACTGGTGCTGTTGGGTGCCGTTGAGTAGTTCAAACTCGAAGCTCTGTTCTTCTCCGGAAGCCAGGCATTTTGTGCGAGCGTCTACAAATTGAACGGCGAGATGGGGGGGCAACGCACCGGCTGGCGTCTGGCCCATTGCCGGGCCGCCCGGCCAGAAGCTTGGCAGATTTTCGCTAAAGTCAAATACGCCGTCAGCATCCTGGTGCAGGACGGCAATAGACAGGGAGCTTAGACCCTGGGAAAGGGTTCGGACCATCGTGTGCGTCTGGCGATCCAAGTGCAACGTCGCCATGTATACCGACTTTTCTTTGCGCGCTGCCTGCCCCGGCATTGCCACGAGATAGACAAACAGCGGCCGCCTAAGGGGCGAAGCGGCCGCAGTGGTATGTGGCCTCGACTAAACGCGGCGGATGAGCCCAACGATGATCGAGATGACCAGGAAAGCCAGGAACAGAAAGAACAGGATCTGTGCGATCCCGGCGGAGGCGCCGGCGAGCCCGCTAAATCCGAGTACGCCCGCGATAAGGGCGATGACTAGAAAAACGAGTGCATAGTAAAGCATCTGAATCTCCTCTGCCGATATTGAAGACACAACGATCCGAGGCGGCGGCGGTTCCTGCGCGCAAATAAAAAGGCCGGGCAGAGCCCGGCCTATGTAATTGAATGGTGAACAGTTTTAGGCAGCGGCGCGGGAGCCGTCGTCGAAGAACAGGGCCTGGCTGATGAGGGCCTTGACCATGTCTGGGTTGAACGGCTTGGTCACCAGGAAGGTCGGCTCAGGACGCTCGCCGGTCAGCAGGCGCTCTGGGAAGGCCGTGATGAAGATCACCGGCACCGAGTGGGTGTTGAGGATGTCATTGACCGCATCGATGCCCGAGCTGCCATCGGCCAGCTGGATATCGGCAAGGATCATGCGCGGCTTTGTCTGATTGAACAGCGCCACCGCTTCCTTGTGGGTGCGGGCGACGCTGACCACCTTATGGCCGAGGCTCTCGACGAGCTGCTCGATATCCATGGCGATGAGAGGCTCATCTTCGATGATCATGATTTCTGTCGCCACCTGGCGGGAGATCTCGACCGAAGCCTCATCGAGGTAAGCGGCGAACTCGGTGTCGGGGACGGAGAGGATTTCCGCAGCCTGCGCGTGGGTAAAGCCTTCGACGGCAACAAGCAGGAAGGCCTGGCGCGCACGCGGGGCCAGGTTGGCGAGATTGGTCGCCGCCCGCTTTTCCCAGGCATAGGTGGAGCTAGGCGTCGGAATATTGACGGCCGATGTCGAAAACAGCGCCGAAAACAGCTTGTAGACCGCAATGCGGTCACTGGTTGCCTCGGGGAACAAGGAGATGTCGGCTATGAGCGCTTCAAGCGTGGCAGCAACGTAGGCATCACCGGACGTCTGGGAGCCGGTAACGGCGCGCGAAAACCGCCGCAGATACGGCAGGTGCGGAGCGATCCGCGTGGACAAGGTCATACAACAACTCCCAGTGACGCTTTTTATCTCGTGATATCACGAAATCACTCAACGGCATCAAAGTGCAAAAGTTCCAAAAGTTGCGGAACTTTTTTTAAGTTCCTGCATTTCATAAATCAATGACGACGGATTCCGTGACGGTTCTACAGGCATGATGAAGGAAAAACTGGTGACCCAGCAACGTGTGCGTACGCAAACGGGGCCGGCAGATGACGGGCTGGGTCCAAATACGGACATCGGCGCGCGTCTGCGTGCTCTCTATGGTGCTGTTCAGGACGAGGGGGTTCCAGCGCAATTGCTTGATCTGCTTGAGAAACTCGATAGCGCCGAGGAGGCGCAGTCGGCCCGGCAGAGCAACTCCTCTCGCGGGGAGGAATAAACGGATGTCGGCTGAACCGACTACCTTCAAGCGTGAAATGCTGTCCACTTTGCCGAGCCTGCGCGCTTTCGCGGTCTCGCTGACAGGCAAGCACGACAAGGCCGACGATCTGGTGCAGGACACTGTGATGAAGGCCTGGGCCAAGCAGTCCAGCTTCGAAATGGGCACCAATATCAAGGCCTGGCTGTTCACCATTCTGCGCAACGAATTTTACAGCCAGATGCGCAAGCGTGGCCGGGAGGTGCAGGATAGCGATGGCACCTTTACCGAGCGCCTGTCTGTGCATCCCTCGCAATATGGCGCGATGGACATGCAGGACTTCAAGAAGGCCCTTGGGCAGCTGCCCGACGATCAGCGCGAAGCTGTGATCCTGATTGGTGCCTCGGGCTTCTCCTACGAGGAAGCCGCAGAGATCTGCGATTGCGCAGTGGGCACTATGAAGAGCCGTGTGAGCCGCGCACGCACCCGCCTGCAGGATATCCTCAAGATTTCCGGCGAAGCCGATTATGGTCCGGACGCTGTCTCGACCCAGGTGACGACGAGCAACCACTCGTTCTGATCCATGAAACAATTTCTGAATGAGCGGCGGCTGCCTGAATGGGCAGTCGCCGTTTTTGTTGGCGGCTGTTTTTTGCATTCGCGCGGCGTCTTTTAGCGCATCTGCCGGAACATGTTCGCGCGCCAGCCGTTAGCAGGGCGGCTGCCGTTGTGGCAGTCTCAAATCGGCCATGGCCGGACATTAGATTGATCGCGGGGAGCAACATACTGGCTGCTCGTTGTAAGAAGCCACGGATATTGCGCGCCAGATGACGAGCGAAAAACTAGAGGTTGCGCCGATCCGACTGATCCGAAGACGCCTCGCCGTTCTGGTGTCGCTATTGCTTGTGGTCTTCGCCGCCGGGGCCGCTTTGGTGCTGGTGCGCAGCATCGACAAGCAGGTGGACGATGTGTTGCACACCTATGATGTGCGCAACAAGGCGCGTGAACTGACCATCGCCCTGACCGAGGCCGAAAGCAGCCAGCGCGGCTACATGCTGACGCGCGACCCGAGCTATCTCGAACCCTATCGCGCAGCCGCCGATACTATCGGTGCGCGGACGCAGGCTCTGATCGCCGCAACGGAAGATGACGGGGTGCAGGCCGAGCGGGTGCACAGCATTGTTGGCGAGATCAACACCAAGGTCGCCGAAATGGCGCGGACGGTTGAGCTTGTCGCGTCGGAACGCGATCAGGAAGCGCAGAACCTAGTGCAGACCGGGATGGGGGCGCGGCTGATGGACAGCGTACGGCAGACGCTGGGCATGTTCATTGCCGACGAAGACCAGAAGCTGCTGGAGCGCAATGCGGGGATCGACACCTATCGGCGTCTGCTGGTGGGAATGATCATCCTGGCCCTGGCTGGTGCGGTGGTGCTGGCTTATGTGCTGCTCATCCGCACCCAAAGGCGGCTGACGTCGCTCTGGGAAAGTCAGGATCAGCTGCGCAGTGCCAATGAAATCCTCGAAGAGCATGTCCGCAGCCGCACTGTGGCGCTGGAGGAGGCGCGGGCGCATGCAGAGCGAGAGCGGCGGCGCGTGGAAGCGCTGTTGCAGGATACCAATCACCGGATCGGCAATTCGCTGGCCACCGTATCGTCCTTGCTGGGCTTGCAGTTGCTGCGCAGCAAATCCGACGAGGTTCGGGATGCGCTCGATGCGGCGCGCGCCCGGGTGCACGCCATTGCCTCGGCCCATCGCCGCCTGCGCCTGGGCGATGATCTTGAAACGGCCAGTGCGGACGAGTTCTTGGGCGCTGTGCTGGACGACATTGGCCTGTCGGCAAAAGGCGAGCGCGCGGTGACGGTTGTGGGCGAGATCGAGCCCATTGTGATTGGCGCGCGCGATGCGACGACAATCGGCATTCTGGTGGGCGAACTGGTCACCAATGCGCTCAAGCATGGCTTTCCCAATGACCGGAAGGGCGTCATCACTGTCAGTTTCCTGAACAAGGACGGGGTGCCGACGCTGATCGTAGCCGACGATGGGATCGGCATGGCCGATCATGCGTCGCCGGGCGAGAGCGGGCTCGGCACGGTGATCGTCAAGCAACTGGCTACACAGTTTGGCGGCGTGCCTCACTATTCCGGGCGCGCCGAAGGAGGGCTGGTGGTCACCGTTCCCTTGCCCGGCATTGACGGCGCCAGCCATTCCCATAGCATCTGATCAACGGGCAGAACGGAGCTCTTCTATGCGCATAATTGCCGTTCTGAACCGAGATGGCGGCACGTTGCGAACCATGGACCTCGACGCCTTCTGTGAGGAGGCAAAGGCGATTTTTGCCAGCCATGGCCATGAGTTGGAGTGCCGGGTGGTCAGCGGCAAGAAGGTTGAAGCCACACTGCGCGCGGCGACGGAAACCGCTGGCGTGGATGCCATATTGGCAGGCGGTGGCGACGGCACGATTTCGACAGCTGCCGGGATCGCCTTCGCCTCAGGCATGCCGCTTGGCGTGTTGCCTGCCGGGACGATGAACCTGTTCGCCAGGGCTCTTAAAATCCCGCTAGGACTCAATGAGGCGCTGCAAGCCATTGCGGCTGGCGACGTTGGTGCGGTGGATATTGCCACGGCCAATGACCGCCCGTTTGTGCACCAGTTCGGCGTCGGCATTCATGCGCGGCTGGTGCGTATTCGCGAGAGCATGACCTATCGCAGTCGCATCGGGAAAATGCTGGCGAGCCTGAAATCTATTGCAGCCGCAGCCTTGCGGCCACCTGAGTTTGACGCGGAGCTGCACACCAAGTCCGGGGTTGAGCGCCGCCGGGTGTCCGGGATTGCGGTGTCGAACAATCCGCTGGGGGACGGGCATATTCCACATGCTGATAGTCTCGACCGTGGCTTGCTTGGTGTTTACGTCGCGGCCCCGGTGACGACGCCCGAACTGCTACGGCTGGCGTTCAGCGTTTTGCGCGGGAGTTGGCGCGAGAGCCCGATGGTGTCGGAAAACGAGGTGGCCAATGTCACCCTGAGTTTCCCCAAGGCCAAAAGAGGCGCTCGGGCGGTGGTGGATGGGGAGCTGATCCGCCTTCAACGCAGCGTGACGCTTAAGGTGCACCCAGGCGCGCTGCGGGTTTTGTTGCCTAAATCAGCGGTTTCCGAAGAAATGTGATTTTTCTCAATTTTCTTTGGAACTAATTATCCGCTGCCCCGTTTGGACCCTTTGGTGAAAGCCATCGCCGGTTCTGCGATAGTAGCGTCAGGTCGAAAAGTGAAAGAAAACAAGCGTCCCCTTCCGGAGTATGTCCGTAAGGTCGTGGATGATCCAGCGCGTCTCGACGCGCTTTCTGCGCTTGGCGTGATGGACAGCGAGCCTGATGGCGATTTTGAGCGGCTGTGCCGCACGGTAGCGCGCATTTTCCGCGCCGATATCGCGCTCATCAGCCTCGTCGACCAGGAGCGCCAGTGGTTCAGCGCCTGCATGGGTGTGGGAGCGCTGATGGAGTCGCGCACCGATACCTCTTTTTGCGCCTATGCGTTGGCTGAGGACAGCAACAGCATGGTTGTGCTCGATGCGCTGGCAGATGACCGCTTCAAGGATAATCCGCTTGTTGCCGGCGCGCCCGGTATCCGGTTTTACGCAGGATCGCCTATCATTGTGGCCGGGCAGAAGGTTGGTTCGGTCTGCGTGATGGGGCTGACGCCCCGGGATCGTGTGGACCCTGACGACCTGTTGCAGCTTGAGGATCTGGCTGGGGTCGCCTCCACCATGTTTTCGCTCAAGGACGAAGCCCGCGTTCGGGCGCGCACGGCGGCGGCGCTGGTGCGCGAAGAGTGGCGGCATGCGCTTACGCTGGAAGCCGGGAAGGTGGGCAGCTGGGTCTGGGATATCCAGTCGGGCGAGGTGGTGTGCAATGACACGCTGCGCGCCATGTGCTCCCTGCCAGACGTCGGCACGATCACCACCGAACATATTCTGGCCGCGACCCACCCGAGTGACGCGCAGGCGGTGCATTCGGGCCTGCGCGCCAGCATTGTCGAAGGCGTGGATTTCAATTCCGAGGCGCGGGTTGCTGCCTCGGGCCGCTGGCTCACCATCCGGGGCCGCGTCTATCAACGCGATACAGACGGGCGCGCGCTGGTGATGATGGGCGTGTGCATCGATGTGTCCGAAAGCAAGCAAAGCGCCGAACATACGCGCCTGCTGCTGCGTGAGCTCAATCACCGGGTGAAGAATACACTGGCGATGATCCAGTCCGTGGCGCGCCAGACGATCCGGCAAAACCCAGACCCAAACGACTTCATCGAGGCTTTCTCGGGCCGGCTGCGCACAATTTCTGAGGCGCATGTTCTCCTAGCCGATCGCGACTGGTCGGGCGTGCCGCTGCATGACGTGGTTGCGTCGCAGCTGGGCCCCAATTTCATGGTCAATCCTGACCGCGTCGAGGTGCGGGGCGATGACATGATGCTGCCCGCCGATCATGCACTGGGGCTGGGGCTGATCCTGCATGAGCTGACCACTAATGCGCATCGCCATGGTGCCTGGTCGGACGCGACGGGTGTGGTGAGCATCGAATGGGATGTTGCCGCCAAGCCGGTGCGTGGCCTGAAACTGAAGTGGCGTGAGCATGGCGGCCCCGCCGTCGAGCATCCGCAGGAATATGGATTGGGCGCAAAGCTCATCGAGCGCAGTCTGGCCAAGGTGCTCGACAGCCGGGTCGAGCTCAACTTTCTGCCAGATGGTGTGGAAGCGGACGTCTGGTTGCCTTTGCCGCAAGCGGAACACTAGGCTCCGCTCGCGACAGGTCAGTCGTCTTTGGCGTCAGAGTTGCGGACCAGGAGAAACGCTGCCACGGCAGCGGCCGGAAGACCCAGGCGACGCACTAATGGTGACTTGAGCAGGACCGGCAAGGCCGTCAGCGCGGCTGTCGTGACAAAGGCCCCGGTCTCACTGGACCGACGCTTGGCAACGGCTTTGCGATGGCGTTCGCCTTCCCCGATTTTGGAACCCAGAAACACGGCAAGCGCCAGCACCACAAAACCGCCACCAAAAATCAGCGCCGAATAGATCGGACCAACGACGGTTGTCAGGGCAAAAAAGCCCGCCGCCAATAGAAAGGCCACGCCAATCGCCGCGAAGACCGCCACGATTGCGTTGACGATAATCGTGCGCTTCAGCCGATCGGTCACTGCCTCGACTTCGATGCCCAAAAGGGCTGCGACGGACGAAAGCAAATTCATGGCGCTTAGCGCCGCGACAGCAGAGCGAGGATGAAGCCGATGCCGATCGCGCTGGCGACGGCGGTCAATGGCTTTTCGCGGATCTTGTCCTTGAGCTGCTTTTCCAGCTCGCCGGCCTGGTCCTGAACTTCTTCGATGACGTTCTGGCCCTGGCGCTGCAGGTTTGCTGCCTCGCTCTTGGCGACGTTCTTGACTTCATCGACCTTGGCGCTGCTCAGCTTGGCCAGCGTGGATGCAATGCCCTTGAGGTCGGCCTGCAGCTGGGAGATCTGATCTTCAAGCTGCTGTTCCTTGGCGCGCGAACGAGCGCGCGATGCGCCGGAAGCAGCCTTCTGACGTGTTGGGGCAAGATCTGGGGTGGTAGCCATTTGACGCTCCTTGACTAGAAATCACAAAGCCCCCGGAGGGAAAGGTCACCTCGGTACGCGGGGCGGCGTACCGAGGTGATGGGGCGGGCAAAGAGGGGGCGATCCTTACCCGCAGGGCGCTATCCAAATTCTTGGCTCCAGCAATGCTGGCTGCGCCCATTTTTTACTCTGGTGACTAGATGCGTCCCATCAGTACGAGGATGAGGATCACAACCAGAACGACACCAAGAATGCCGGAGGGAAAATAGCCGAAGCCGCGCGAGTAACCCCAATTGGGCAATGCGCCGATCAGCAGTAAAATCAGAATGATGATGAGAATGGTGCCTAAAGTCACTGTATTCTCCTAATAATGGAGGGTGGCGGCTCGCCAGCCGCTCAAAGGATGACCACCATCAGCACAACGGCCGTGGCCAGGATGAGCATGGCTGGTGCGAGAGCCTTGAGGACGTCGACATAATGGGTCTGGCCGTCATAGCCTTCGGCCCACATTGCGGAACGCGCGCCGTTCTCGATTGCCTTGAGTTCCTGGTGCGTCATGGTTTCCTCCACCACTGACGGCGCAAGTTCTTGCGCGGCGCCTGTTGTTGATCCTCATGCGCAGTGTTGCGCTTGCCCAAACAACGGGCGCGGTTCAACTTTGGTTCCGTCGCCAATTCGACAAAATTTGATCGAGTGGATTTGAGAATATCGCGGGAACGTGCCCGCTGGCTTGATCTTTGCCGATCAGCCGATCATCGCGTCGATGGCCTGACGCTGGCGGATCATTTCGAGGAAGATTTTGTAATCCTTGTCGAACTGCGGCTGCGCTGCACTGTTGCAGGGCTTGGATGTCACCGGCTGATGCATGGCAGCACAGGCTGCGTCGAGACTTGGATAAAGTCCTGCGGCAGTGGCGGCCACCATGGCCATGCCCAGCAGGGTTGCGTCCTTGGCCGAGGTTTCGACCACCGTGCAGCCGGTTGCGTCGGCGTAGAGCTCCATCAGCAACGGGTTCTTGAGATGCCCGCCGGTGACATGCAGCGTGTCGATGGCATAGCCGCGCGTATTGAGCGTTTCGAGCACGTGGCGCACGCCCAGGGCAATGGATACGCAGGTGCGCCAATAGAGGGCGCAGAGGCTGTCGAAGTCACTGTCGAGTGTCAGTCCGGAAATGACGCCACGGGCGAAGGGATCGCCTAGCGGCGAGCGATTGCCATGGAAATCGGGGAGCACATGCAGGCGACCGGCAAGGGCCAGGCCATCGCGTTCCCGCAGCACCATGATGCGCTCGATGATGGCTGCATGGGTCTGCGCATTAGGTTCGCCGCCGGCGCCGTGCCAGCGAATGATATGATCGAGCAGGGCTCCGGTTGCCGATTGTCCGCCTTCGTTCAGCCAGACACCCGGCAGCACGGCGCCGAAGTACGGCCCCCAAACGCCTGTGGTGGGGCGGGCTTCGGCGGACAGAGCCATAACGCAGCTGGAGGTGCCGGCGATGAGCGCCAGATGGCGGTCGATGGTGTCTACGTCGCTGGCGAAGGCGCCGAGGACGCCGAGGGCACCGGCATGGGCGTCGATCAGACCTGCGCCGACGCGACAGGCGGTGGTGAGGCCGAGTTCGGCAGCGGCCTGTTCGGTCAGCGGGCCAAGGTCGGTGCCAATGGGGCTGGCCTGTTCGGGCAGGGCGGCCTTTTCAATGAGATCGTCAAGGCCGACACGGGACAGAAAGTCAGCCTGCCAGCCCGATTGCAGGTGGCCGAGATAGGTCCACTTGCAGGTGAGTGTCGATTGGCTGCGCGCGAGCGAACCGGTGGCTTTCCATGAGAGGAAATCGGCCAGATCGAACATCATGGCGGCGCGGGACCAGCTTTGGGGCAGGTTGCGCTTGAGCCACATCAGCTTGGGCACTTCCATTTCCGGCGACATGACGCCGCCTGCATAATCGAGCACAAGGTGCCCGGTGCGGGTGCATTCATCGGCTTCGGCGAGGGCGCGGTGATCCAGCCAGACAATGGTGTCCCAGCGGTCCTGCCCGGCAGTGGAGACGGTGACGGGAACTCCCTGCGCGTCGCGGACGACGAGCGAGCAGGTTGCGTCAAAACTCAGGCCGACAACGTCCTCAGGGCGTGCTCCGGCAAGGGCCATTGCCCCGCTGATAGCCTGGCAGACCGCAGCCCAGATCTGTTCGCTGTCGTGCTCGGCATAGTTCGCGTCTGACCGCTGCATGGCAATGGGATGTTCGGCTCTGCCGAGGAGCAGACCTTGTGGCGTCAAAACGCCTGCGCGCGCACTTCCCGTCCCCACATCCACTGCCACCAGGAGACTTTTAGTCAACGCTACGATGCCTTTTCTTCCGTTTGCAGAGACCTTATCCGATCGGGCAAGGTCTGCATATCGTCGAAACTCTGAACGGGCTTGAGGGCATCGATGATGGGGCGCAGTGCGGCAGGGGCGATGTGGCTGCCGCCGAGATAGGCGAAGACTGGCATTCCGGCATTTTGTGCGGCCTGAATGCCGGGTGGGCTGTCTTCGATGACGAGGCAGTTTTGTGGCGCAACGCCCATGGCCTGTGCGGTGTGGAGGAAAAGATCGGGGGCCGGTTTGCCATTGGCGACCATGCTTGCCGAAAAGATCCTGCCCTCGAACAGCGGCAATAGGCCCGTGATTTCAAGGCTGTAGCGGATGCGCTCGGGCATGGAGGACGAGGCAACGCAGAACGGGATATCGAGCTGGGTGAGCATGTCGGCGACGCCGGGGCACGGTTTGAGTTCGGCTTGAAAGAGCGCGAACAGATCGTGCCGCATGGCTTCGAGCGCCGTGGGGCCGAGCGGAACGCCGTGGCTATCCTTGATACTGGCGGAGACGGTTGCGAGCGAGCGGCCCAGATAATCGCGGAAGGCTTCGTCGGGCGTGACGAAAATACCCTGCGCCGCCAAGGTGTTGACCAGGACGCGGATGGATAGGGGCTCGCTGTCAACGAGGACGCCGTCGCAGTCGAAAATGATGAGGTCTACCGACACCGATGGAGACCCACCGGTGTCTGATGGTCAGAAAAAGGGCGGATCACAGCTGCCCGGCCACATAGCGCTCAAGCGTCGCCTTGGTGCCAACCGACCAGAGCGTGGTCAGGGCGTGGGTGAAGGCGGCGATGAAGCTGGGCTCGCTTGCCAGCTCGCCATAGATATCGGTCATGGCAAGCCAGGCCTTGGGATCGGCCTTGGCGAGCTTGGCCTGAGCGGTGAGCCGATCCCAGTTCGGATCGTTGGGTTCGATGACGGCACCGGAGTCGGTTGTGCCGTAGCAATAGCGACACCACAGGGCACTCACGAGGGCCAATCCGTTAACAGACTGTTGACCTTTGACGCGATCAAGAGCCGATGGAATGATGAATTTGGGCTGCCTGTTGGAGCCGTCAAGCGCCAGCCGCCTGATGGTATCGCCGATTTTGGGATTGGCGAAACGACGCTGGCAGAGCGAGTAATAGTCGCCAAGGTCAGTATCGGGCACTGGAGGCACCACGGGGATAATTTCGTCGTTTTCGACCTTGGTGAGGAAGGCCGAGATCAGCGGGTCTTCCATCGCCTCATGGACGAAGTGAATATCCATCAGACCCGCCGGATAGGCGATGGTAGCGTGGCCGCCATTGAGGATGCGGATCTTCATGTGTTCGTAGGGGGCGACATCGGGAACGAACTGGACGCCGACCTTTTCGAGGGCAGGGCGTCCTGCGGGGAAGTTATCTTCCAGCACCCATTGCTTGAAGTTTTCGCAGAAGACCGGCCAGGCGTCGTCGATGCCGAAATTGTCGGCGAGGAGCTGCTTTTCGCGATCCGAGGTCGCGGGGGTGATGCGGTCGACCATGCCGTTGGGGAAGGCGACATTGGCCTTGACCCATTGCGCCAGCGCCGGATCGATCAGCTCGGCCAGGCCGACAATGGCGTTTTCAGTGACGTGGCCATTGCCCGGAATGTTGTCGCAGCTCATGACCGTGAAGGGGATGACATTGTCGGCGCGGCGACGGATCAGACCGGCAAGGATTAGCCCGAACGTGGTCTTTGGCGCGGCGATATGGGCTGCGTCATAGGCGATGTCGAGGTGGGTGGGGTCGAACTTCTGGCTGGCCGGGTCGATGTAATAGCCGCCCTCGGTGATGGTCAGCGAGACAATGCGGATGGCGGGATCGGCAAGGCGGTCGATGATCGCTGGTGCGTCGCCGGGCTTGAGATAGTCGATCATGGAGGCGGTGATGCGCGCGCTGCTGGTATCGGCTTCCTGCTCGACAACGGTGGTCAGCAGGTCCTGGGACTTCAGCTTTTGTCGCATGGCCTCGTCGGCCTCGCGCACGCCAGCGCCAACCAGCGCCCAGTCATGATCGGAGCCAGTGGCAAACAGGTCATCGAGATAGACCGCCTGATGGGCGCGGTGGAAATTGCCGACGCCGAAATGCACGATACCGGCTTTAAGGTTGCTCCGGTCATAGGCGGGGGTGGAGGCCGTGGTGATAGAGCCGAGTGCCTGTGCCGAGAGTTTGGTGGTCATGGTGTTCGTCCTTGATGCGGCTGGGGCCCGCGCTACAAAGCTATTCGTCGGTCGTCATTGCCCGGCTCGCCCGGGCAATCCACCCCCAACTGACTGGGGATGGGGGCGTGGATCACCGGGACAGGCCCGGTGATGACGTTGCGGAGGGTGCAATGGCCGCTCCCGCATTTTTAGAGCGACAGCCCCGCCGCGTCGAAGCGGTAGATGCGGCTCTGGTCGGGCGTGAGATAGACATCGTCACCGTGGTTGAAGGTGCGCTCGCCATCGGTGCGGACGGTCATCAGGCCTAAGCCGTCGACATTGACGTGCAGGAAGGTGTCGGAACCGAGCTGTTCGGCGACGGCGACCTTGCCCTTCCAGCTGCCAGCGGCGGGATCGCGGCTGAGCACAAAGTGCTCGGGGCGCACGCCGATGGAGTGGGCATTGTGCTTGCTGGCTTCGGGGCCATCGACGAAGTTCATCTTGGGCGAACCGATGAAACCGGCAACGAAGCGGTTGGCGGGCTTTTTGTAGAGGTCGAGCGGAGAGCCGAACTGCTCCACATTGCCGGCATTGAGCACCACGATGCGGTCAGCCATAGTCATGGCTTCGACCTGGTCGTGCGTCACATAGATCATGGTGGTCTTGAGCTGCTGGTGCAGCTCGGTGATTTCGAGACGCATGTTGACGCGCAGGGCGGCGTCGAGGTTGGACAAGGGCTCGTCGAACAGGAACGCCTTTGGTTCACGCACGATGGCGCGGCCAATGGCAACGCGCTGGCGCTGGCCGCCGGACAGGGCGCGCGGGCGACGGTCGAGATAGGAGGTGAGGTTGAGCGTGCGCGCGGCGTACTCGACCTTCCTGTCGATCTCTTCCTTGCTCATCTTGGCCATTTTGAGCGGGAAGGCGATGTTGTCGCGCACTGTCATATGCGGATAGAGCGCATAGGACTGGAACACCATGGCCAGACCACGCCGGGCGGGCGGCGCCTTGGTCATGTCCTCGCCATCGAGCAGGATCGTGCCGCCCGTGGTGTCTTCAAGGCCCGCGATCAGGCGCAGAAGCGTGGACTTGCCACAGCCCGAGGGGCCCACAAAGACGACGAATTCGCCGTCTTTGATGTCGAGGCTGATGTCCGGAATGATCTGGACTTCACCGAAGGACTTCTTGACGTGTTGCAGGGAGATGGAGCCCATTTTCAGTGGTCCTTGGCTTTGGTGATGGCACCGGTGGAGGTATTCACCTCTCCCCTCGAGGGGAGAGGTCGACGCGAAGCGGCGGGTGAGGGGTTCAGTGTCGGTGTTCTTGCCGAGAGGTCTTCACCCCTCACCCCAGCTTTGCCAGGTCGCTTCGCTCCCGGCGTCGCTACCCTCTCCCCTGAGGGGCGAGGGGGCGCAGGCTCGATTGGACGGAGTGCGACCATCATTTCACCGCTCCGAAGGTCAGGCCGCGGACGAGTTGTTTCTGGCTGAACCAGCCGAGGAGCAGGATGGGGGCGATCGCCAGCAATGACGCCGCCGAGAGTTTGGCGAGGAACAGGCCCTGTGGGCTGGAGAACGAGGAGATGAAGGCGGTCAACGTTCCGGCGCGGCCCGAGGTCAGCGTGATGGTCCAGAAGGCTTCGTTCCAGGCCAGGATCACGTTGAGCAGAAGAGTCGAGGCAATGCCGGGGACGGCCATGGGGACCAGAACGTGGACGATTTCGTTCCAGAGCTCGGCCCCGTCCATGCGGGCGGCTTCCAGGATATCGACCGGGATTTCCTTGAAGTAGGTGTAGAGCATCCAGATGATGATCGGCAGGTTGATCAGTGTCATGATGATGGTCAGGCCATGCACGGTGTCGAGCAGGCGCAGATCGCGAAAAATCAGATAGATCGGGATCAACACGCCGACGGCCGGCATCATCTTGGTGGAGAGCATCCACATCAGGACGTCCTTGGTGCGCTTGGTTGGCGCGAAGGCCATGGCCCATGCGGCGGGAATGCCGAGGACGAGGCCCAGCAGGGTCGAGCCGACCGACACGACGATCGAATTGATGGCGTGTTTGAAGTAATCCGAGCGCTCCTGCACGGCGGCGAAGTTTTCCAGCGTGAAGGTTTCGGGGAGGAAGGTCGGGCGCGAGGCGATGGCCTCGGCCTCGGTTTTGAACGCTGTCAGCAGCACCCAGAGGATGGGTGAGAACAGCACGAGGGCGATAACCCAGGCGGCGATGGTGTAGCCGGCTTTGGCTTGAACGGAGACGCTGCGTGCCATGGCTAAGCTCTCCCTGCGTGAATAGATTTCCAGACCATCGTCATTGCCGGGCTCGTCCCGGCAATCCATCTGCTGAGGCATCGTCTGGACCACCGGGACAAGCCCGGTGGTGACGAAAGAGGGGTGGACTTGGCGCCTGATGGCTGGCTGGTTGTGGTGTTAAGCATCGAGGTTCTTCCCCACTGCGCGCATCAGGAAGAATGCGACGATGTTGGCGATGATGACGGCGACGACGCCACCGGCTGAACCGGCGCCGATATCATTGGAGAGAATGCCGGTGCGGAAGACCAGGAAGGCGATATTGGTCGAGGCATAGCCCGGGCCGCCGCCTGTGGTGACGCGGATTTCTGCGAAGATGCCGAGCAGGAAGATGGTCTGGATCAGGATGACGATGGTCACCGACCGGGCCATGTGCGGCAGGATGATGTAATAGAAGCGGTTGATGGCGTTGGCGCCGTCCATCTCGGCCGCCTCGCGCTGCTCTTCGGAGAGCGACTGCAATGCGGTGAGGAAAATCAGAGTGGCGAAAGGCAGCCACTGCCAGGCGACGATCACGATCACGGAGAACAGCGGGAACTGGTTGAACCAGTCAACCGGCTGCAAACCGAACGCCTTCCACAGATGGCCAAGCATACCATAGCCGGGATGCATGAAGCCGTTCTTCCAGATCAGCGCCGCGACGGGCGGCATGACGAAGAAGGGCGAGATGACGATGATGCGCAGGATGCCCTGGCCCCAGAGGGGTTGATCGAGCAGCAGCGCGAGGAAAATGCCACCGATAACGGTGATCAGCAGCACACCGCCCACCAGGATCAGCGTGTTGACCAGCGACTGGGTGAAGCTGGGATCGCCGATGACGTAGATATAGTTCGCCCAGCCAGCAAAGCCGGTCATCATCGGATTGATCAGGCTGTAGTTCTGGAACGAGAACCACAGGGTCATGACCAGCGGAACGATCATCCAGATGAGCAGGACGATGACAGCCGGCGCCATCATGAGGCGAGAGAGGTTTCTAGTCTGGGCGGTGGCCATGTGATGATCCGTTTTGAAACCGAGCTTGGGGCCGTCGTCTCCTCACCCGGCGCTGTGCCGACCTCTCCCGTCAGGGGAGGGTGATCAGGCCTGGTTCGCGAGGTGGATTCGAGATCTGCCCGGCCATCAGAGGGGACCTTTGGCCGGGCAGGTTCAGTCTCGGGAGGAGACTTACTTGATATAACCAGCGCGGGTCATGTCGCGGGTGGTTGCTTCCTGGGCCTGGGCCAGGGCGGCGTCACCGGTCATCTGGCCAGCCAGCGCTGCCGAGAACAGCTGGCCAACATTGGTTGCGATGCCCGCAAATTCCGGGATCGCGACGAACTGCACGCCGGTGTAAGGCACTGGCTTGACGGTTGGGTGAGCCGGGTCGGCCGAGTTGATGGAGTCCAGCGTCATCTTGGCGAAGGGCGCTGCTGCCTGATAGTCGGCATTGGCATAGAGCGAGGACCGCGTGCCGGGAGGCACGTTGGCCCAGCCGTCAGCCGCAGCGACGGTTGCCAGGTAGTCCTTGTTGGTCGCCCAGTTGATGAACTTCTCAGCGGCTTCGGCATTCTGGCTGCTCTTTGGGATGGCCAGCGACCATGCCCAGAGCCAGTTGCCGCGCTTGCCCAAGCCATTGTCGGGCGCCAGCGTGAAGCCGACCTTGTCAGCAACGGTGGAGTCCTTGGGGTTGGTCACGAAGGACGCCGCGACGGTCGCGTCGATCCACATGCCGCACTTGCCCTGTTGGAACAGGGTCAGGTTTTCGTTGAAGCCGTTGGACGAAGCGCCGGCCGGGCCAGCGTCAGCCATCAGCGACAGATAGGTGTCGAGGGTGTTCTTCCACTCTGGCTGATCGAACTGGGGCTTCCAGTTTTCGTCAAACCAGCTGGCGCCGAAGGAGTTCGACATGGCGGTCAGGAACGCCATGTTCTCGCCCCAGCCGGCCTTGCCGCGCAGGCAGATGCCGTTGATGTCATTGGCGCGGTCGGTCATGGCGCGAGCGGCCTGGCCGATGAATTCCCAGGTCGGGGCATCTGGCATGGTCAAGCCGGCCTTTTCCATCAGGTCCTTGCGGTACATGATGAACGAGCTTTCGCCGTAGAAGGGGGCTGCATAGAGCTTGTCCTCATAGGACAGGCCAGCGCGGATTGGCGGCAGGATGTCGTTGACGTCATAGCCGGCATCGGCGCTGAGGCCATCGAGCGGCACCAGCCAGCCCTGCTTGGCCCAGATCGGGGCTTCGTAGGTGCCGATGGTCATCACGTCGTACTGGCCGCCATTGGTGGCGATGTCGGTGGTGACGTTCTGGCGCAAGGTGTTTTCTTCGAGCACGACCCAATTGAGTTCAATGCCGGTCGCTTTGGTGAATTCGGGCGACAGCGCCTGCATGCGCACCATGTCGCCATTGTTGACCGTTGCGATAGTCAGCGTCTGCGCAGAAGCCGAGGTGGCCAGCGCGAGCGTGATTGCCGTCACGAAAATCGGTGTCAGTTTCATCGTATTCCTCCCATAGACCGGATTGGGCATTTACTCCAGTCGTGAGCAAATACTCACCATTTATGCGCGACAGTCAAGTGTGCTATGCGCTCACCGAGGGTGTGCATGTAGAAAACCTGGATCGGTTTCGGGAGCTATACTTGTTGAATCAAGTGCTTACGGAGTATTGAGCAGGCCTTCGGCGGTTCGCTCGTCCGTGATGATGCCGTTCACCAAATGGCGACCGAGGGCAGCACTGATGCCCGGCAGCTTCTTGCGGCCCATGGCCATGAGCACAACCAGAGACTGGTCGCGCGGGGGAATGGGCGCGCTGGCAACGCGCTCATTGGTCTGGCCCTCAATGAGGTTGCCATCGGCATCAAAGCACCAGCCGCAGATCTCGCCCACCGCGCCGGATTTCTGCAGGGACTTGAGCTCATCGGCATTGATGAAGCCATCAACAAAGAGCGGGGCATCGGGGCCCAGATCGCCAATGCCGACAAAGGTCACGTTGGCCTTGGCCGAGAGGGCAAGGGTTTCGCGCACCATGGGCTGGGCATGCAGCAATTCGCGCTCGCGTGCGGACGATGCGATCACGGGCAGGGGCATGGGAAAGCTGCGCACCTTGACCGTGTCGGCCATGTTGAAAATCACGTTGTAATAGGCGGCCGAGCCGTCGGGGGCGATATTGCCGGTGAGCGACACCACTTTGTGGTGGGGGCAATCCATCGGCATGATCTGCTCGACGGCGGCCTTGAGGGTACGGCCCGTGCCGATCGCCAGGACGATGGGGTCGGGGCGCTTCAGCCAACGCTCGATTTCGGCGGCACCCGCCTGGGCAACGCCCTGAGTGCTCGACTCGCTTGAGGGATCAGATGGTACAACCTCGGCCAGTTCGAGATGAAAGCGCGTCTTGAGGCGCGACGCGAGATCCATGCAGCGGCCAATGGGATGATCGAGGCGGACCTTGATCAGGCCCTCGCTGACCGAGAGCGAGACGAGGCGCTGCGCCGATTGGCGGGAAATCCCGAGCTTGGCAGCGATCTCTTCCTGATTGTTGCCGGCGACATAGTACAGCCAGCCGGCGCGGGCAGCGTCATCGAGCCGATTGCTGGAACTGTCTACTCTCTGCGCCATGGGCCACCCTGCCGTTTTGCGGGGCGATTATTCGGCCAAGCGGACGCGCGCCGCAAGGCGTTTTGTCAGATTCGTCCCTTTGCCGCAGGGCGGCGGCCCAACTGGTTCAGCGCGGTGCGGATATCGCGCTCCGTATCCTTGAGGTGGAAGCGCATGGCATCGGCAGCGCCGCGACCGTTGCCATCCTTGATGTTGTCGAGAATGCGCTGATGCGCCTCAATCGTGTCATTGATGGTGTGGCCGCGCTGCTCGTGGCCCCGTCGGCTGATATAGAAACCCTCACGGAGCGGCTGGGACATGGCCTCAAAGAGATAGCCCAGCACGCGGTTGCCGCTGGCGAGGGCGATGGATTCGTGGAAGGTCACGTCATGGGTGTGAAAGGCAAGTTCGCCTGCCTCCGATTCCATCCGTTCGGGATCGCCGGCGACGTCGCGCATGCCCTGCAAGGCGCTCTCGATGGCCGCGATTCCGGCTCGCGTTGCACGCTTGGCGGCGAGGGTTGCGGACTGCACTTCGAGCGATAAACGCACCTCGACGAGGTCAAAAACACCCTTCGGGTCGTATCGGATAACCGAGGTCAAAAAATCGGTGAAGGCGCCGCTGTCAGGTTCCCGCACCACCGCTTTGCGACCACGCGCCAGAACGAGCAGTCCGCGTCCCTCCAACAGCTTGACCGCCTCGCGAATGGTGAGGCGACTGACGTCGTAGCGTTCGGCCAATTCTGCCTCGCTGGGCAGGCTGGTGCCGGGAGCCATCTCCCCCAAAATCATCTGTGCGAGATCGTCCGCAACAGCGCTGGACGCTGTCGCCTGATCGGGTCGCGAGGGTTCGCCTGATGTGCTCAAATCCCCTCCAAGGTATCTGATATCTTTGCATCTGCCGTCGCCGCTTTGCGGTCATGATTGACAGAAATGTCTACTGGTTGCTCCAGGATAGCGAGACAGGCCTTCGGCTGCAACTGCCGCAAAACATGCGTTATCATTAATATTCGACTGTCGAAAAAAATGCTGGAGAATTTGAATGCTGCTTTACAGCGGTATCTGATTATCCTAGTTTCCGGCCCGTGGGCTTGGGAGGGCTCGCGGCGGCAGCGGTCGTCCTGCAGGAGGATTTCATGCACGACGAACCGGCGATGCGCATAGGGCGTTCGCACGGTTGAAAGCACTGCTCTCGGGATCGGTGGACTTCTGTGTAGTCCCGGTTTTGAGGGGTGCGCGTATGCCTCGTTGATCCTCTCCCCAGACGACCATTCAAGCTTCTGAATTCGAATACAAAAGGGAGTCGAGACGTGAAGTTTCTGAAATCACTCGCGACCGTGATGGCCGTTGGCGCAATGGCGCTGACCGCCACTTCAGGCGCTTTCGCCCAGGACAAGGGCGCTATCGGTATTGCAATGCCGACCAAGTCGTCGCTGCGTTGGATCTCGGACGGCGATGCGCTTGTCGCTGCGCTGACCGCCAAGGGCTATTCCGTCGACCTGCAGTTCGCAGAAGACGACATCCCGAACCAGCTTGCCCAGATCGAAAACATGGTCACCAAGGGCGTCAAGGCCCTCGTGATCGGCTCGATCGACGGCACCACCCTGTCTGCAGTGCTGCAGCAGGCAGCTGACGCCGGCATCAAGGTCATCGCGTATGACCGCCTGATCCGCGACAGCGCCAATGTTGATTACTACACCACCTTCGACAACTTCCAGGTGGGCGTTCTGCAGGCCAGCTCGCTGCTGACCGGCCTCGACTATCCAGCCAAGGCAGGCCCGTTCAACATTGAACTGTTTGGCGGCTCGCCAGACGATAACAACGCTTTCTTCTTCTACAACGGCGCGATGAGCGTTCTGCAGCCACTGATCGACAAGGGTGACCTGGTCGTGAAGTCCGGCCAGACCGGCATGGACACCGTTGGTACGCTCCGTTGGGACGGCGCTGTTGCGCAGGCCCGCATGGACAACCTGCTGTCCGCTTACTACTCGGACGGCTCGCGCGTTGACGCCGTTCTGTCGCCATATGACGGCCTGAGCCGTGGCATCATCTCGTCGCTCCGCGGCGTTGGTTATGGCACTGCCGATCAGCCTTGGCCGATTATTTCGGGCCAGGACGCTGAAGTGCCATCGGTCAAGGCGATCATCGCCGGCGAGCAGTACTCCACCGTCTTCAAGGACACCCGCGAACTCGCCAAGGTCACTGCTGACCTGGTCGATACCGTGCTGTCCGGCGGCACCCCAGAAGGCCTCGACACGACCACCTATGACAATGGCGTCAAGGTGATCCCGTCGCTGCTGCTGACCCCATACTCGGTCGACAAGTCGAACTACGAACAGCTCGTCGTGGGCTCGGGTTACATCAAGGCCGAAGAGCTCCAGTAAGCTCTGGCCCTGCGCTCGGAGGCATCGCGCAAGCGCGGCGCCTCACTCCGGAACAACCCGCCGACTGAAACAGGCGGTCCAATCTAGATTTCTTGGGAGAGTTACGTTGATCACTAAGTTTGCAAGCATTCTGGCTGCCAGCGCCCTCGCGCTGACGGCGTCCACCGCCGTCATGGCGCAGGACAAGGGTTCGGTTGGCATTTCGATGCCTGAGCAGGTTACCCTGCGCTGGATCTCGGACGGTGCTGAGCTGAAGTCGGCTCTGGAAGCCAAGGGCTACGCCGTTGACCTGCAGTACGCAGGCGACGACATCCCGAACCAGCTCGCACAGCTGGAAAACATGGTCACCAAGGGCGTTGACGCGCTGGTGATTGCAGCACTCGACGGCACCACGCTGTCGGCTGTTCTCGAGCAGGCTCACACTGCTGGCGTCAAGGTTTTCGCTTATGACCGTCTGATCCGCGAAACCCCAAATGTCGACTACTACACCACGTTCGACAACTTCCAGGTTGGCGTGCTGCAGGCAAACTCGATCCTGAAGGGTCTCGGCTACCCAGAAAAGAAGGGCCCGTTCAACATCGAGCTCTTCGGCGGTTCGCCAGACGATAACAACGCGTTCTTCTTCTATGACGGCGCGCTGAGCGTTCTGCAGCCACTGATCGACAAGGGTGACCTCGTCCTGAAGTCCGGCCAGCAGGGCATCCAGACCGTTGGTACGCTCCGTTGGGACGGCGCAACTGCGCAGGCCCGCATGGACAACCTGCTGTCGGCTAACTACTCGGACGGTTCGCGCGTTGACGCCGTTCTGGCTCCAAACGACGGCCTTGCACGTGGCATCATCTCGTCGCTCCGCGGCGTTGGCTACGGCTCCGCTGATCTGCCATGGCCAATCATCTCCGGCCAGGACGCGGAAGCTCCATCGGTCAAGGCAATCGTGGCCGGCGAGCAGTACTCGACCGTCTACAAGGACACCCGCGAACTCGCCAAGGTCACTGCTGACCTGGTCGACACCGTGCTGTCCGGTGGCACGCCAGAAGGCCTCGACACCACCACCTACGACAATGGCGTCAAGGTCGTTCCATCGATCCTGCTGACCCCATACGAAGTCGACCTGAGCAACTACCAGAAGCTGCTGATCGACTCCGGCTACATCAAGGCCGACGACATCAAGTAATCTGCCGAAAACACTCTTGGGCTCCGCAGCGATGCGGGGCCCATACCCATGACGGAATGACTTGTCTGGGCCGTTCAATTCACGCTAAGCGCCGCCCTTTTCGGGCAGCCGAGAAACGATGATGACCGAAACCATTCTAGAGATGCGCAGCATCACCAAAACGTTCCCCGGCGTGAAAGCGCTGCAGGACGTGAACCTGGATGTGCGCAAGGCCGAGATCCATGCCATTGTTGGCGAAAATGGCGCCGGCAAATCCACCCTGATGAAGGTGCTGAGCGGGGTTTATCCGTCCGGCAGCTATGATGGCCAGATCATCTACCGGGGCAAGGAAGTCAATTTCAAGACCATCCGCGACAGCGAGCATGAGGGCATCGTCATCATCCATCAGGAGTTGGCGCTGGTTCCCCTGTTGTCCATCGCGGAGAACATTTTCCTCGGTAACGAACAGGCCAAATCTGGCGTGATCGACTGGGATGAGACGCGTGATGGCGCGCGCAAGCTTTTGGCCATGGTTGGCCTCAACGAAGATCCCGACACGCTGATCACCCATATTGGCGTCGGTAAGCAGCAGCTGGTGGAAATCGCCAAGGCGCTGAGCAAGGAAGTCCAGCTGCTCATCCTCGATGAGCCGACCGCCAGCCTTTCGGAAAAGGACAGCGCGGCGCTGCTCGATCTGCTGCTTGAATTCAAGAAGCAGGGCATCACCTCGATCCTGATTTCCCACAAGCTCAACGAGATCAAGAAGGTCGCCGACCGCGTGACCGTTATCCGTGACGGGCGGACCATCGAAACGATGGAGAAGGCCGATGTCACCGAAGACCGCATCATCGCCTCGATGGTGGGCCGGTCTCTGGAAGATCGTTACCCCAAGCGCGAACCCCATATCGGGGAAGTGCTGTTCGAGGTGAAGAACTGGTCGGTGTTCCACCCCATCCATTCCGATCGTCAGGTGATCAGAAACGTCGAAATCCAGGTTCGCAAGGGCGAAGTGGTGGGCATTGCCGGGCTGATGGGCGCGGGCCGCACCGAGTTCGCCATGAGCGTGTTCGGCAAGACCTATGGCCGCAACATCTCGGGCCAGGTGTTCATGCATGGCAAGCCGGTCGATACCTCGAGCGTGCGCCGCGCGGTTGATGCCGGGCTGGCTTATGCCACCGAAGACCGCAAGCAATATGGTCTGAACCTGATCGACCACATCAAGAACAATACCACGATCGCCAATCTTCCCGGCGTGTCGCGGATGGGCGTTATCGACGATATCGTTGAGATGAACGTCGCCAATGACTATCGCAAGAAGACCAATATCCGATCATCGAGCGTGTTGCAGACTGTGGGCAACCTGTCGGGCGGCAACCAGCAGAAGGTCGTGCTCAGCAAGTGGCTGTTCTCGAACCCCGAGCTGCTGATCCTGGACGAGCCGACGCGCGGTATCGACGTTGGCGCGAAGTATGAAATCTACACGATCATCAACAAGCTGGCCGACGAGGGCAAAGGCATTCTCGTCATTTCCTCGGAAATGCCTGAGCTGCTGGGAATTTGTGACCGTATCTACGTAATGAACGAAGGCCGCATTGTTGGCGAGCTCGCAGGCAGCGACGCAAGCCAGGAAAACATCATGCGCGCTATCGTGCGTGCAGAAGGAAAGACCGCATGACTACCGAAACCGCAACTCCCGCGCCGACGTCGTCGGCTGGGTCGCTCCTCAAGACCACGCTGCGCGACTATGGCCTCGTCGTGGCCCTGCTCGCCATCATGGTGTTCTTCCAGTTCACCACCAATGGCGTGCTGTTCAAGCCGGTGAACCTCACCAACCTGATCCTGCAGAACTCCTACATCATCATCATGGCGCTGGGCATGCTGCTGGTCATCGTGGCTGGTCACATCGATCTGTCGGTGGGTTCGGTCTCGGGCTTTATCGGTGCGCTTGCCGCGCTGATGATGGTGAAATACGGGATTGCGCCCATTCCGGCGGCCATCCTTTGCCTTCTCATCGGTGGCGTTATCGGCGCATCGCAGGGCTATTGGATCGCCTATCTCAAGATCCCGAGCTTTATCGTGACGCTGGCGGGTATGTTGGTGTTCAAGGGCCTGAGCCTTGCCGTTCTCGGCGGCGCATCGGTTGGTCCATTCCCCACCGAATTCCAGCTGCTGAGCGCCGGTTTCATCCCTGACGTCATCGGCCCGATCACCATTCCAATGGGTGAAGGCGCGCCAGTCGTGCTGCACTCGACCACCATGGTCATCGGTATCCTGATCGTTCTGGGTCAGGTGTTCTCGAGCCTGCGGACGCGTCGCCGTCGTCAGGGCCATGGCTATGAAGCCGAGCCATTTGGCTTCTTCGTGGTCAAGACTGCGCTGATCGCCGCGCTCATCCTGTTCTTCACGTATCTGCTCGCGTCCTACAAAGGCCTGCCGAACGTGCTGATCGTGATGTCGATCCTGATCGCCGGCTTTGTGTTCCTGACCAAGAAGATGACGCTGGGCCGCCGTATCTATGCACTGGGTGGCAACTCCAAGGCTGCGCAGCTTTCGGGCATCAAGACCGAACGCCTGACGTTCTATATCTTCATCATCATGGGCATGCTGTCGGCTCTCGCGGGCCTGATCTTTGCGGCGCGTCTCAACACCGCGACCCCCAAGGCTGGTCAGGGCTTCGAGCTCGACGTGATCGCGGCCGTGTTCATCGGTGGCGCATCGGCCATGGGTGGCGTGGGCCAGGTGGCTGGTGCTGTGATCGGTGCGTTCATCATGGGTGTGATGAACAATGGTATGTCGATCATGGGTGTGAACATCGACTGGCAGCAGGTCATCAAGGGCCTCGTGCTGCTCGGCGCCGTGGTGTTCGACGTTTACAACAAGAACAAGGCCTGATCGGTCTGGTTTCAAATGCTGAGGCCGCCGGGGAAACCCGGCGGCCTTTTTGTTTTTGCGGGATGTGGTGTGTTGCCACGACCTCGTGGTTCGACGGGCTCACCATGAGGTCTGCTGGGGAATTAGGTTCCCGCTTCCGATGGGGGAAGCGCCCTCGGGTAAGCCCGAGGGCGACGCTGTGGGTGGTAAGCGAGGCTGGCCTCAGGTCTCGACTTCGGCGTCGGGGCGGGCGCCCCATTCGGTCCAGGAGCCATCGTAGACAGCGATCTGTTTGGCGCCGGCGAGCTCTAGGGCAAGAGCGAGGGTCGAGGCGGTGATGCCGGAGCCGCAGGAGGTGACGATGGGCTTGGCGAGGTCGAGGCCGCGATCAGCGAAGAGCTGGGTGAGCTCGGCGACGGGCTTCATCTGGCCATTGTCAGTGAGAAGGCCGACCGGGACGTTGAGGCTGTTGGGAATGTGACCGCTGCGCAGGCCAGCGCGTGGCTCTGGCACTTCGGCATGGAAGCGCGGGGCCGGACGGGCGTCGGCGATCTGGGCGGCGCGATCCTGGCTACGGGCGCGAACCTTGTCGAAATCGGCAACGCGGTCTGCATCGAGCTTGGCGTGGAAGGCCACTGCCGGGCGGGTAACGAGGCCGGTTTCGATGGCGCGACGCTCGGTGCGCCACTTGGGGCCGCCGCCGGAGAGGATGCGCACATCCTTGGCGCCCATTGTCTTGAACGTCCACCAGACGCGGGGGGCGGAGAACAGGCCGAGCTCGTCATAGACGACGATGGTCATGGTCTCGGAAACGCCCAGGGCGCCGACCATATGAGCGAAGTCATTGGGCGCTGGTAGCATGTGGGGCAGGTCTGAGGATGTATCGGCGACACCGTCGATGTCGAAGAACACCGCGCCGGGGATGTGCCCGGCGAGAAACTCGGCCTGCGCGTTGCGCGCGGCGTTTGGCATGTGCCAGCTGGCATCCACAACAACGAGGTTGGGATCGCTCAGGTGAGCGGCGAGCCAGTCAGTCGTTACGAAGGGGTTATCCAATTCAACGCTCCAGAAATGCGCCCGTTGGCGCAGGGGCACAATGGCGCGCGCGGCAGACGGGGTCAAACCCCATGTGGCCCCCGCAAGGTGGCCGAAACAAGTTCCATGCTTTGGCGCATGGCTCCTGTGGCTGGCGCGCGATTGTGGGGCGCCTGAGAAGCCGATAACACGCGTGGGCTTGCAGGGACCGACAGATGAATTTGGATAAGGCCAAGGCCGCGAAAAGCGGCAAGAGCGAGACGCTTGCCTATCAACCCTTTGTCGATGGGCTGCGTGCCATTTCGATCCTAGCCGTGGTTTTGTACCATGTTGGCCTGCCCGGCGTGCCGGGGGGCTTTGTCGGCGTCGATGTGTTCTTCGTCATCTCGGGCTACCTGATCATCAGCCAGATCGTTGCTGGCGTTGAGCGCGGCAGCTTTTCGATGGCGGGGTTCTGGGCGCGGCGGGCGCTGCGCATTTTGCCACCCTATCTGCTGGTGATCCTTGTCAGTCTGGCTATCGCGCCCTTCGTTCTGGTGATGCCGGGAGAGTTCAAGGACTTTAGCGAGCAGGTGATCTGGTCGGCGGGGATGGTGGTGAACCATCTGTTTCTAGGGCAGGGCGGATATTTCGAAGCCTCGGCTGATCTCAAGCCCTTGCAGCATCTGTGGTCCCTCGCAGTCGAGGAGCAGTTCTACGTTGTCGCGCCGCTGTTGATCGGCGGGCTGTGGTGGCTGTCGCGCCACATGGGTGGGCAGGCGTTGCGGGTGGGCGTTTCGGCGCTGTTGTTCGTGCTGTCGCTGGCGCTGTGCATCTATTGGACCGGTGGCGGGGACGGCACCAATTATGCGTTCTACGTGATGCCGTTGCGGGCCTGGGAGTTCATCGCCGGTGGGGCGGTGGGCTTTGTCGTACCTTATCTCGCCAGGCTGCCCAAGCCAGTGACGTCTGGGCTGACAGCGATTGGCCTGGCGATGATCCTGGGATCGGTGGCGCTGTTTACTGCCGTGACGCCGTTTCCGTCCTTCTGGGCGGCGATCCCGGCGCTGGGCGCGGCACTGCTGATTGCCGGGGGCGTGGCGCATCCGGCAGGGCTAGTGGCGCGCGGGCTGACCTGGCGCCCGATGATGTGGATCGGGTTGATTTCCTACGCCTGGTATCTCTGGCACTGGCCGCTGCTGGCGTTCATGCGGGTGCATAACTTTGGCGAGAAGGTTTTGCTGTGGGATGTGGCGATGGGCGCGCTGTCGTTTGTGCTCGCCATTGGCACCCATCTGTGGATCGAGCGGCCGATCCGCGAGTGGCGGCAGCGGACGCGGGTGCGCATGGATTGGCGGCCGGTGTTGGTGGGCGGCGCGGCTTGCGCGGCTGTGGCAGTCAGCGGCTTTGGCTATGCCAATTTCGCCGTTCCGCCCGAGCTTGGCGAATATCAGAATGTAGACCCGATTCTGCGGACTGGGGATAAGTGTCGGCTCAATCTGAGTGATCCGAACGACGAGTGTGCCATTGAGCGCAAGGCAGAGCTGGGGCTTGTCTTTGGCGACTCCCACGCGCTGATCGAGCGCCCGCTGTTCAACACCATCGCGCATACATTTGGGGCGCAGGTTGCCAGCATCGGCAGCAATCGCTGTGCGCCGCTGCTGGGCGTGGATATCCTCAATGACGCGACCGAAGCCTGTGACGAGAACAAGCTGGACGGCATCGCGGCGATCAGCAGCGGTCACTATCCCGCGCAGTTCGCCATTCTGGCTGCGCGGTGGGCTGCTTATGCCAAATCGCCTGACCCGACGGCGGGCGGAGAGCAGGGATGGCTGCTGGCCGAGCCGGGCCAAGTCCTGCCCAGCGACCAACCAAAGGCGCTCTATATCAAGGGCTTGCGCGAGAGCATAACGGCGCTTGAAGGGGCGGGCGTGAAGCGCATTCTGGTGCAGGGACCGGTGCCGGAATGGCTGCGACGGGCGCCCGAATGCATCGCGCGGGCCGACGCCATGCGGGTGGATCGGGCGACAAATTGCGGCTTGCCACGGGCTGAGGTTGAAGAGCGGCGCGCCGATGTGGTGGCGTGGATAAAGGAGGCGCTGGAGGTGTTTCCGGAGGTCCGCTTCATTGACCCGCTGGATGTGTTTTGTGACGCGACCACGTGCCGACCCTATGATGGGCAAGTGCTGTTGTTCAGCGATGACGACCATATGAGCGAGGCCGGTCAGGCGCGGGTTTTCCGGGCGTTTGAGACGGATTTCCTGTGGGCGTTCCGGGGGTAAGGGCGCGGTGGGTGTTGCGACGTCGTGGGTCGCTGAGGGGCATTCACCCCTCACCCCGGCCCTCTCCCCTTGAGGGGCGATGGGGTTGAGGGGTTTGTTGCTGCCCCGTAGGTTACGCAGCCAGGACTAGAAGGTCTTTGCTGGCGAGGCTGATGGTGACTGGCTCGCCGCGCACCGGGGGAGCGGTGCGTTGGTCGTTGAAGGTGTCGAGGCTGACGATGTTGGTGCCCAGCGCCACGCGGAGGCGGATGACCGAGCCCAGGAACGTCACGTCGGAGATCGTGCCGGTGAGGGAAATGTCGTTATCCGCGCGGGCGCCGACGGTTAGCACCTCGGGCCTAAGAGTGAGCGATATGCCAGCACCTGCCTTCGCATTATCGGGCAAAGTGTGAAGGGAAACCGTCTGGCCATCGATGGTGACCTTTTTGGCCGCTACATCGCTGACCACGGCCTCTATCGTATTGAGCTGACCCACAAAAGTGGCGACGAAGCGGGTCGCGGGCTTGTTGTAAATCTCGTGCGGCGCGCCGAGTTGTTCGATATTGCCGGCATTCATCACCACGATGCGATCGGAGATCGAGAGGGCTTCTTCCTGATCGTGCGTCACGAAGACGGTGGTGATGCCGAGATCGAGCTGGATAGCGCGGATTTCTTCACGCAGGCTAACACGGATTTTGGCGTCGAGGGCAGAGAGTGGCTCGTCGAGCAGAAGCATGCGCGGGCGTGGGGCAATGGCGCGGGCGAGGGCGACGCGCTGCTGCTGGCCGCCAGACATCTCGTAGGGGTAGCGCTTTTCGAAGCCGGGCAGGCCGATCAGCTTGAGCATGTCGGCGACGCGGGCGCGGCGCTCCTCGGTGGGCATGCCGGCGATCTTGAGCCCGAAGCCGATATTGTCGCCAACGTTGAGGTTGGGGAACAGGGCATAGGCCTGGAACACCATGCCGAGCTGGCGCTGGTTTGGCTTGAGGTGGGTGATGTCATTGCCATCGACGGTGATGCTGCCCGAGGTGGGATTCTCGAAGCCCGCGATCATGCGCAGGATGGTGGTCTTGCCGCAGCCGGAGGGGCCGAGCAGGGAAATGAACTCACCCTTTTCGAAAGCAAAGCTGACGCCCTTGACCACCGTATTGGTGCCGAAGGATTTGGTGAGATTGTCGACGCGTAGAAATTCGGATGCCATGGTCAGTCGGTCCTGGCGGAGGTGCGGGGGGCGAAGCGGCCGAGCACGTTGATCATGCCCATGGCGCCCCAGGTGATAATGAAGGAAATGATGGCCAGCGCGGCAGGTTCATAGGCGCGGTTGGCGCCGATGTTCTGCAGGTACGGACCGAAGGCCGGACGATTGAGCAGGCTGGCAATGGTGAACTCGCCAATGACGATGGCGAAGGTGAGAAACGCGCCGGACAGCACTGCCACAAGGATGTTGGGCAGGATGATGCGGCCGATGATCTGGGGCGTTTTGGCCCCGGCGATCTGCGCGGCTTCGGTGAGGGTCTGCACATCGATGGTGCGCATGCCGGTGTCGACGGCGCGGTACATGTAGGGCAGGGCGAGCGTGACATAGGCGCAGGTGAGCAGGATGTCGGTGCCCAGCGCCGAGCCGGTGAAGGGAATGATCGAGCTCGAATTGTAGAGCCGGATATAGCCATAGACCAGAATAATGGCCGGGATGATCAGCGGCATCAGGGTCAGGAATTCGACGAAGGGGCGCAGCCAGGGCATGCGCAGGCGCACGAAATAGACCGCCGGAACGACGACCAGAATGCCGACGATAATGGCGAGAATGCCGATCACGACCGAATAGCCGAAGGTGGCCTGAAAGCGCGGATCGGAGAAGACAGAGGCGTAGCTGTCAAAGCTGTAATAACCGCGGCGCATGCGCAGCGAGAATTCGAAGGTCGCAATAAGCGGGACGAGGAAGTACGCCGCGCCAATACCAAAGACCAGCCAGGCCCAGAAACGGTTGCCCTTCATTTCATCCACCTCTCGGCGCGTGCAGAGATGACAAGATAGATGATGTTGGCCACGGCGGTGATCAGGATCATGCCGAGCGCCAGCGCGGCGCCAAGGCCTGGATTTTGCAGGGCATCACCTCGGATCTGGGCGTAGAGCAGGATAGGCACGATGTTGAGCGAGGAACCTGTGAGTGCGTAGGCCGTGGCGATGGCGCCGAAGGCATTGGCGAACAGCAGCGACAGAGTGCCCAGGAAGCTGGGCCACAGGATGGGCAGGCCAATGTAGCGCCAGAACTGCCACGGGGTGGCGCCAAGGGTGGAAGCGGCTTCGCTCCATTCCTTTTTGAGGCCATCAATGGCGGGCGCGATGATCAGGATCATCAGCGGGATCTGGAAATAGAGATAGGTGAGCGTCAGGCCCCAGAAGCTGAGCAGGTTAAACCCAGCCTTGTAGAGGTCGATGTCGAACACCGTCTTGAGAATGATGGTGACGAGGCCGAGGCGACCGAGCGTGGAGATAAACGCGAAGGCCAGCGGCACACCGGCAAAGTTTGAGGCAACGCCCGAAAAGGTCATGACCGCAGAGCGCAGGCCTGCAGGCAGGCGGCCGCGAATGATCGCCAGAGCAACGGCAAGGCCGACCAGCGCGCCAATGATGGCTGAAGCGCCGGAGATGCGGATGGAAATCCAGTAGGCGGCGATGATCTGGTCGGTGAAGAGGCCGGCGATGTTCTCGAAAGTGAACTGCCCGTCGCGGCCAACGAAGGCTGCGCCGACGAGATAAAGCGTGGGCAGGATGAGGAACATCACCGCGAAGATGATGAAGGGCGTGACGCCCAGCCATTCAAACGACAGGCGGCGTCGGGAAGGTGGTGATGCGACAGACAGGTTCGTGGCCGACATTCCAAGCCTTCGTTTGCGCTGCGGGATGGCACAACCGTGCCGGAAACTGATGCCGGTGCGTTGGGGCTGCATGCCACCTCAAGCACCGGGCTTGTCCCCGGGCAGAACCCGAGGACAATTTGTTGATCCTGCCGCACGGGCGGCGGGAGTGGGAGAGCCTAGGCGGCGCTCCCACTGTGAGGCTTACTCGACGTTGGCGCCGACGACTGCGTCCCACTGGCCAGTGATGGTTGCCTTGGCGGCATTCTGCTGGTCGATGGTTGGGAACACGGCCTTTTCATAGGCGGCAGCTGGTGGCAGGGCGTCGAGGAGATCCTGTGGGATCTTGCCGTTTGCAGCCAGGTCGTTGAAGCGGATCGGGTGGCAGTAGCCCTTCAGCCAGCCGAGCTGACCTTCGTCCGAATAGAGGTATTCCATCCAGAGCTTGGCAGCGTTTGGATGGGGTGCGTAGGCCGAGATGGCCTGGATGTAGACGCCGGCGACAACGCCGGTCGCTGGAACGACGATCTCTGCATCAGGATTGCCCTGGAAGCTATCGCGCCATGCGAGCAGGTTGTAGTCCCATGCGATCACGATCGGGGTGGTGCCCTGAGCGAGCGAAGCGGACTTGCCGATGACTGGAACGAAGTTGCCCTTGGCATTGACTTCGGAGAAGAACTTGAGGCCGGCATCGGCTGCACCAGCAGCGTCAGCACCGGCAGCAAGGCCAGCGGCGTAAACGGACTGGATGGCCTGAGCCGAAGCGCGTGGGTCGCCAGCGAGAGCGACAGCGTTGGAATATTCGTCAGCGGTGAGGTCGGACCAGTCGGTTGGGATCTTGGACACGAGGTCCTTGTTCACCAGGAACGCCATCACGCCGTAATAGTCGCCGTACCAGTAGCCGTCAGCGTCCTTGGCATCGTCTGGAATCGAATCCCAGGTCGAGACTTTGTATGGCTGGATCAGGCCATCGGCCTTGGCCTGTGGGCCAAACGACAGACCGACGTCGATCACGTCTGGAGCCTGTGGGCCGGTGTTGCCCTTGTTTGCCTTGATGGCTTCGATTTCGTCGGCCGAGCCGGCGTCTGGGTTCAGCTCGTTGACGGTGATGCCTGGATACTTGGCCTTGAAGCCTTCGATGACGGCGCCATAACCGCACCAGTCGTGTGGCAGGGCGATGGTGGTCAGCTGGCCTTCAGCCTTGGCGGCTTCGTAAAGCGCGGTGAGGTCGGTCTGAGCAAATGCGGGGGCAGATACGGCGAGCACGGTCAGCATCGACACCGATGCGGCCAGCGACTTCTTGAAGGTCATATTCAGTCTCCCTGAAATATTCGTTCGCAAGCGCCCGATTGGCGGGGCCTTGGCGAACTGAGCGGTGGAGTAGAGAGGCGATATGACAGTGCAATGACAGTGGATAAGCAGGATTGTGAATAGCCACAGGATGGCCCAAACCGGCAGCGATCCTCAGCTTGTGCTGTCTTCGAAGTCTCCCATGCACCCTCCCAGTTGCAATTGTGACAGTGCATGTTTGTGACAGTTTCGTCCAGATGGTCAAAAATTTTAGACCGAGGACACTTCAGACTAGTCTTAATGCGATCAGTTTAGATGACGCGCAGCATGTGATTGTCGAAGGCGAAGTCGAACTTTTTCGTCGATCGTTCTGCGCCGGCAATGCCGATCATTTCGCCAAGTCCACTGGTGGCGACAAAGCCCTTGTCGTCGGCGGCGAGACCGCAGCCGCTGCGTAGGGTCTGCACCAACACGGGACGGGTGCCCTCGGTGTCGATGGCGACAAGCATGTCACCTTCTGGCGAGGAAATGGCGACGGTGGTGCCATCGGCAGAGGCGGCGACGGAGCCAACGTAATTGCGCAGATCGCGCAGCGTATCGATGGGCAGTTCGACCAGCTCGATCTTGCCATCCATGGTGGCGTAGCCGACCAGCTGGGGGCTGTCGGTGGGCGTGCCGCGATACTGGCAGCCGAACCAGACGCGGCTTTGTGCGTCGATGGCCATGTGGCGGATGGAAAGCTGATGAAGACCCGCGTCGAGGCGCAACTGACCGACAAGGCTTCCGTCGCGGCGATCCACGAACACTACGGATGGGTCCATAGTATTGAGGTTCAGCTCAGCGCGACCGAAATCGGGATGGGTTTCAATGCCGCCATTGGCGATGACGAGGGTGACACCATCGGGCATCAGCAGCAGCTCGTGCGGGCCGGTGCCATAGGTGGGGAATTCGCCGATGCGCTTATAGCCGTCGCGCGCATCGTAGATGCCGATGACGCCTTGCGCGGCTTCGAAGTCGCTCTCGGTGGCGTAGAGCAGGGTGCCATCGGGCGAGAACACGCCGTGGCCGAAGAAGTGCCGATCTTCGGGGCTGGTGAGGGTGATCGGGGCGACCTTACCGGCGGGGTCGAAGACCACGGCAAAGGTGCCGGGTTGGCGGGCAAAGACCACGCCGCGACCAGCCTCATTGCTGATGGTGATGTCGTGGCCACGGTCGGGCAGGGCGATGGAGGCAATGAGGTCGCCACGCTCGGTGAGCAGGACTGCGCCATATTTGCCGACGCTGGTCTGGACCGAACTGGCAAAGACCACTTCTGAGCGTTCCAGCGCCATGGCCTGGCGCGGCAGCAGGCTCGCGGCAAATCCGGCGCCAGCGGCCTTAAGGAAGGCGCGACGTTGCCACATGGTCAGTCTCCGTCCAGCGAGGAAAAGCCGACGCTGAGGCCCAGTGCGGCAGACAACTGATCTCCGACCAAAGATTGCAGCGAGCTGGTGACGAGGACGAGATAGCTCAGGGCATGAGCCTGCTTTTCGTCGGTAACGGCCTGCTCGACGGGCAGGGTGACAAGATCGATGGCACGCAGGGCGTTGCTGAACTCAAAGGCAATCGAGCCATCCAGCGACTTGTCCTTTTCGGTGACGTCGCGGGCGACGCCGGACTGCTCGATCAGCAGGCGCATGCCTTCGATATTGGCGCGGATCATCGGCAGGGTGAGATCGGAGCGCCAGAACAGGGCCTGTTTGGGTTTTGCAGCGGTGGTGCCCTTGGCGACGAAGGGATTGATGCGGCTGTCGCGGGTAGCTTCGATGCCGTGCGAGACGAGGCCCACCAGGGCTTCGAGCGCTTCGATATCGGTGCGGTAATCGGCGTAGCTGGGCTGCGGATCGATCAGATGGCTGGCAATGCCGTCATCTTTGAGCCAGCCGGCTTCGAGCTCGCCAGCGATCTGGTTGATATTGGCGGCGATGGCCTGGCCGAAACTGCAGCGGAAGGCCCCGTCGGCGGTGACGAGGGTTTCGGAATCGGTGCCGTAGAGGACGAATTCGAGGGCGCCGAAGCCCTGTACGGCGACGCTCTTGCCGCGCAGGGTCGTGAGGTCCGTAGCAGCCACATCGTCATCGGCCAGAATGGCCTGAACCTGACGCAGTGCGATGCCCTTGCGGTCGGGCCAGAACAGCAGACGGTCCGAGCGATTGTCTTCCATCAGCGGGCCGATGCGCAGGAACTCAACCTGCCCATAGGCCGTGGCGGCGGCGCCGAACCTTTCGGTCGCGGTGGTCAGGGCGGTGGCCGATGGGCTGGTGCAGAGCTCATCCATCGCCGCCTCAAGATCGCTGGCGCGGGCCTTGAAGCTGATCATGGCAGGGCGGATCACCGCGTTGACCGCAGTGTCGAGGACCTGTGGAGCAGCAATCGTTTGCGCCATGGCGGGGCCAGCGCAGAGCATCAGCAAGGCAGCGGTCAATGAGCGCATTACAGCGATTCCAGAAATGCGATGAGGTCATCGCGGGTGGCTTTGGACATATTGGCGAAGCGGTCACGCGCGGCCTGAGCCTCTCCACCATGCCAGAGGATGGCTTCGGTGAGGTCGCGAGCGCGGCCATCATGCAGGAAAAAGGTATGGCCTGACACCGTCTTTGTCAGCCCGATGCCCCAGAGCGGCGGCGTGCGCCACTCAAAGCCATTGGCGAGACCTTCAGGGCGATGATCGGCAAGGCCTTCGCCCATGTCATGGAGCAGGAAATCGGAATAGGGCCAGATCAGCTGGAAGCGATGAGCGGGGTTTTCCGCATCGCGGCTAGTGACGAATTTGGGTGTGTGGCAGCTGGTGCAGCCGGCCTCGTAGAACGCCTGCTTGCCGCGCAACACGGCGGGATCATCGACATTGCGCCGCTCGGGAACGCCCACGGTCTGGGAGTAGAAGGTGACGAGATCGAGCACCGGATCGGGCGCTTCGGACGCGCCGAGGCGCTCCTGTTCGCCATTGGGCATGGCGAAGCATTCGGGCTGATTGACCGTGCAATCGCCATAGGGCTTGTTGACCAGCGGCGTTGAAATGCCGATGTCGCCGGCAAAGGCTGCAGCGGACTGGGCCTTGATGGTCGCCTCTCCCGCCTTCCAGCCAAAGCGGCCCAGCTTGACGGTGTTGGTGACCGGGTCGATGGCGTAGTTGGCCTTGCCGGAAATGCCGTCGCCGCTGAGATCGTCGGGATCGGCCAGCGCCAGAATATCCTCGGCGGGGATCTGCTCGATCAGCCCCAAGCCGATCATCGGATTAGCGATGCGCGGGGAGATCATGACGTTTTCGGCGAGCGGGCCGTAATTGAGGTCGGCAATGGAATAGGTGGGGTGGCGCAGCGTGATGACCGTGCCATCGCCCAGGGTTACCGGCGCGTCCTTGTAGTCGATGACCATGCGGCCTTCGGCCTTGAGGCCGGGCACGGCAAAGTCCTGCAGCTGGGTGCCATAGGTGGGGTCACCCGGCTCCTCGGCAAAGATGCCGTCGATGGAGTGGCGGGTGTCGTTTTCGCCGGGGGGCACGGACAGGCGCAGGAACATCGAGACGTTCTCGGCCTGGCCCTCAAAGGGTGGATGGCCACGACCGTCCTTGATGTGACAGCTCTGGCAGCCGCGCGCATTGAACAGCGGGCCAAGACCATCGGACGCCTGGGTGGAGCTGGGGGAGCTGACCCAAATTTTGCGGAATAGGGCATTGCCCAGCTTGAACTGCTCTTCCTGCTCGAAAGTGAGGTTTTTCAGGAAGTGCGAAAAGGAATCCGCATTGGGCTTTTTGGTCGTCGTGCCCTTGCCTGCGGGCCGGTTTTCGAAGGGCTCGGGCTTGCTGAAATCTGTGGTGGGGGCGGTGACCGCGATGACGCGCGCAAGGTCTTCGGGTGGCAGGTCGCTGCGCACGGATTTATCCTGCGCAAAGGCGAGACCGCCCGCGAGAAGGGCAACAAGGGCGACGGTCAGACGAGTTTTCATGAGGCGATGGCCTAGCCGTTCCGGCTCAGACTTTCAAATGGGCTCGGTGTCACCTCCGCGTGAGCAGAGGCGACACCGAAATGGGTGGGTTATTCGAAGACGGCGTCTGGGTTGGACAGGCTGTCGCTGTCTTCGATGGTCACGGCATCTTCAAGGCCAAGCAGGGCAACGGCGCGCTCAATGCCACGGGTCTGGGCGATGAGAGCGTCGATGGCGTCCTGAACAACGGCATTGCCTTCGACATTGCCTTCGCCGATCTGCTGGTCGTAGGCCTCGCCAGCTTCTGCGCGGTCAACCATGACGGTCATCTTGGCGATGGTTTCGTCGAGCAGGCCGGAGAGTTCCTTGTCGAGCGCAGCATCCTTGGCAGCTACGAGCTGGGACATGGATGGCCCGCTAACCACAGTGCCGTCCACGCGGGTATAGGAGCCGTGATAGACGTTGCGGATGCCCACAGCGTCATAGAAGTGGGAATTGTGCGTGTTGTCCGAGAAGCAGTCATGCTCTTCTTCTGGATCATGCAGCAAAAGGCCAAGCTTCATGCGTTCGCCAGCCAGTTCGCCAAAGGACAGCGAGCCCATGCCGGTGAGGATAACCGAAACGCCCAGATCGGGCAGGGCCGCGCGTGCTTCGCCGTCGGCGGTCCAGTTGCCGACCATTTCCTCGAGATCGGAAATCAGCAGCTCGGATGCAGATTTGAGATAGGCGGCGCGGCGATCGGCATTATCGGCGGTCGAGTAATCGGTGTATGGGCGTTCGCCAGCACCGGGGCCGGTGCCGGTGCCGTTGAGGTCCTGGCCCCACAGCAGGAACTCAATGGCGTGGTAGCCAGTGGCCACGTTGGACTCGATGCCAGCGGCTTCCTGCAGGTGATCCTGCAGCAGCTGGGGCGTGATATTGGTCGCGTCGAGTTCAACACCATCAATGATGATCTTGGGGTTGGCGATGACATTGGCCACATAGAGAGGGTTGCTGTCGCTTTCGCTGCCATAGGAGGCATCGACATAGTCGATCAGGCCTTCATCGAGCGGCCAGGCGTTCACGCGGCCTTCCCATTCGTCCACGATTGGGTTGCCAAAACGGAAGGCTTCCGTCTGCTGATAGGGCACGCGAGCGGCCTTCCAGGCGTCGCGGGCAGCATTGAGCGTGGCCTCGCTTGGCGTGGCGATGAGCGCGTCGATGGCTGCGTCCAAAGCCTTGGCGGTGCTCAGCGAATCTTCATAACCAGCCAGCGCCAGGTCTGCATAGTTGTTCAGGATTTCGGCTTCGGCGGGGGCCTGGGCAAAAGCTGCAACGGTGGGGACGGAAAGCGTCAGGGCAATGGCAAGGCTGCGCATTGTGCGCTGGCCAAACGAGATCATGTCTGATCCTCCAGGGTTGATTTGAAACCGGACTACGCCTGTCACCTTCTAAAAGCAATTCAAATTCAATACTTTAGAAGGAATCTAAAGTGAACGTCGGTGGCAAAACTACGCGAGTCGGGAATCTCTCAATGCTTTCCATGCCTTGCGCACTTTGGACGAATTGAAAGGTGTTTGGTTAGCGCGAAACCGGGCCCGAACTCTCACGCAACACCAGCTCCACCGGCCACAGCTCGTGGACATCCTCGGCAGGCTTCCCGGCGAGAATTTGCATGATCAGCTCGCCAATACGTGTCCCCGCCTGACGGATCGAAGAGCGTGTGGTGGACATGGACGGGTACATGTTGTCGGCGTTGAGATAGGGAAAGACGTCGTCGTGCGCGATCATCGAAACGTCTTTGCCGAGGACGAGGCCTGCCTGTCGGATGGCGCGGAAAATGCCCAGCGCCGTCATCATGGAGCCGGCGAGAAATGCCGTGGGGCGCGGACGCTGTTCGAGCATGGCCTGGGCGACGCGGAAACCGGCTTCATCGGTGAAAGGCAGGTTGGCCATCAGGGCAGGGTCATAGGGCACGCCGCGCGCCGACAGGGCGGCGAGATAGCCGATTTCGCGATGTTCGGTGAAGGTGCGGCCCTTGATGCCGTTGAAGAGGGCGATGCGACGATGGCCCAGATCGAGCAGGTGCGCGGTGGCGCGCTCCATGGCGCCGGTATTGTCGATATCGAGCCAGGCCATGGGCTCGGTCATGTTGGTGCGGCCATGCAGAACGAATGGAATTTTGAGTTCCATCAATAGTTTGACGCGCTCATCCATCAGCTTGGGCGAGTGCAGGATAACGGCGTCGACCTTCTGGCTGGCGGCGATACGTCGATAGGCGGCAAGCTCATCCTGCGGGCTGTCGACGGTGGTGAAGAGGATATCCATTTCCTCGGCGGCCATGCGCGCGCCAAGGCCCGCCAGGAACTCGCTCATATGCGGGCCAAGCTCTTCAGCACCGCGCAGCACGACACCCACCGCGCCGGAGCGGCCGGTGGCCAAGCGCAGGGCGCTGGCATTGGGCCGGTAGCCCAGCCGCGCGGCGGTTTCCGCGACGCGCAGACGCGTTGCCTCATTGACTTCGGGATAGCCATTGAGGGCGCGGCTAACAGTGGTCTGCGACAGGCCGAGATGCTCGGCCAGATCTTTCAGTCTCATTGGTGCAACTGGCCCGATGGTTCAGCATGACCAGCGCGTGCGACGCCAACCCCAATCAGGGGTGCAGCGCCCGGTCAGGCTTTGCCTTAGGGCAGGCAGGCCGCCTTGAAAAGCGGTTCCTGCGTCCTCCTCCAAAGATCATTCAAAGCGATTTCAAATTTCGATGCAAGGCCGGAAATGCGGTGCCCAAAAATGAGGTGCGTACATCAGCTTGGGTCTCGTGAAATTTACGAATACAATGGTTACTTCGTCCCAACACTATGATTTTCCATAGTAATTATTCGACGTTGTTCAAAATCGTTAAAATTGAAATGCGGAGCCGCTTGACAGTGATCGGGCGCTCTGGTTCTTTTTGGTTCAAAGCGCTTTGGAAACGACGGGCAAATCCGCTGGTCCAGGGAGCTTTTATGGGAGGGGAGCGAGTTTGGTCGGCGCGGGGCGCAGGCTGGATTGTCGCGCCTTCCGTAGCGTTGTTTCATTCGGGAGGATAACTAATGAAAATCAACAAGCTGCTCATCGGTCTGCTGACCAGCGTCACGCTGGTTGTGGGTGGGGCACAGGCCGCTGACCTGTCCATCGTGTCGGGTGATACCGGCACCGGCCTGGCATTCCTGCGCGGCCAGCTCGACAAGTTCGAAGCTGACACCGGCAACAAGGTGACGGTCGTGCCAATGCCGTCGTCCACCAGCGACCAGTTCGGGCAGTACAAGCTTTGGCTTGCTGCGGGTAACACCGATATCGACGTGTACCAGACTGACGTGATCTGGGCTCCACAGCTGGCAGATCAGTTCCTCGACCTCTCCGACGCCGCCAAGGATGTCGTGGGTCAGCACTTCCCATCGATCATCGAGTCGCAGACCGTGAACGGCAAGCTTGTTGCTCTGCCAGCATTCACCGACGCTCCTGCGCTCTACTATCGCAAGGACCTGCTGGAAAAGTACAACAAGCCAGTGCCAAAAACCTGGCAGGAACTGACCGACACAGCCAAGGAAATCCAGGACGGTGAACGCGCTGCCGGCAATGCCGAAATGTGGGGCTTCGTGTTCCAGGGCAACGCCTATGAAGGCCTGACCTGCGACGCCCTTGAATGGGTGAAGTCGTTCGGCGGTGGCCAGATCGTTGAGGCCGATGGCTCCATCTCGATCAACAACCCACAGGCCGCCAAGGCAATCGATCTGGCTGCAAGCTGGATCGGCTCCATCTCGCCAGAAGGCAACCTGGCCTATGGCGAAGAAGAAAGCCGTGGCGTCTGGCAGCTGGGCAACTCGGTGTTCCACCGCAACTGGCCATATGCCTACTCGCTGGGCAACGGCGCAGACTCCCCGATTGCCGGCAAGTTCGACGTAGCACCACTGCCAGCCGGCGACGGCCCAGACGCACGCTCGGCCGCAACGCTGGGTGGCTGGAACATTGCCGTTTCCAAGTACTCCAAGGCTCCAGACGAGGCGATCAAGCTTGCCCTGTTCCTGAGCTCGGAAGCTGTTCAGAAGGAACGCGCACTCAACCAGTCCAACCTGCCCACGATCGAAGCGCTCTACGACGACGCTGACATCGCCAAGACGCAGCCGATCATCCCGGCCTGGAAGACCATCTTCCAGAACGCCGTGCCGCGTCCTTCCGCACCAACCAAGGCCAAGTACAACGAAGTCTCTTCGCTGTTCTGGAGCGCCGTGCACAGCACCCTGTCGGGCAATGGCACTGCCGCTGAAAACCTGGAAGGCCTGGAAGCTGATCTGACCGACCTCAAGGGCGGCGACAGCTGGTAATTTCTCCCACGTGAAGTGCGGGGCGGGCGGCAGAGAATTTCCTGCTGCCCGCCCTGCGTAATCAAGAGCTTAGTCGGGAGGAGATATTCATGGCGACTGATACCCTGGCGCCCTCTGCCGCAGTTACGGCACCCAAAATCAAATCGGAGCTGATGCAGCAGCGCGCGCGCGCAGCTCGGATTTTCCTGGTGCCCATGTTGATCGCGCTGGCAGTGGTGGCCGGATGGCCCCTGATCCGCTCGATCTATTTCTCCTTCACCGATGCCTCGCTGAGCAACCTCGATGGGGCGCAGTGGATTGGCTTCGGCAATTATCTGCGCTGGACCACGCTGGACAGCGGCGCGGTGCGCTATCGCGGTCTGCTCGCCGATCCGGCCTGGTGGAACGCCGTGTGGAACACGGTGCGTTTTGCTTTCATTTCGGTGTCGTTCGAGGCCGTGCTCGGCATGATCGTGGCCCTGGTGCTGAACGCCGAATTCCGCGGTCGCGGCCTGGTTCGTGCCGCCATCCTGATCCCATGGGCTATCCCGACCATCGTGTCGGCCCGTATGTGGAGCTGGATGCTGAACGACCAGTTCGGCATTCTCAACGACTTGGGCATGCGCCTGGGCCTGCTGAGCCAGAAGGTGGCGTGGACCGCTACTGCTGACACCGCCATGACGGCCGTGTTGGTCGTGGATATCTGGAAAACCACGCCGTTCATGGCACTGCTGATCCTGGCTGGCCTGCAGATGATCCCTAAAGACATCTACGAAGCCGCCGAGATCGATGGCGTGCATCCGATCAAGCAGTTCTGGAAGATCACCCTGCCGCTGGTGCGTCCCGCACTGATGGTGGCGATCATTTTCCGCCTGCTCGATGCGCTGCGTATTTTCGATCTGATCTATGTGCTGACGCCCAATAGCTCGGCAACCAAGACCATGAGCGTGATGGCGCGCGAGAACCTGTTTGATTTCGACAAGTTCTCCTACGGCTCGGCCATGTCGACCATGCTGTTCCTGATCATCGCGCTGCTGACCATTCTCTATATCTGGCTGGGCCAGGTTCGATTTGACGGGGGAGACCGCTAATGGGTGCGACCTTCGACCTCTGGAAACTGACCAAGTGGACGCTGTTCTACCTGCTGGTAGCGGTCATCGTCGTGGTGTCGGTGTTCCCGTTCTACTACGCGATCCTGACCAGCTTTAAGTCGGGTACGGACCTGTTCCGCATCAACTACTGGCCGGACTCGTTCTCGCTCAACAACTATTACAACGTGCTGAACTCGGGCAGTTTCCCGCGCAACCTGCTGAACTCGGTCTTTGTGTCGGCGGTGACGGTGCTGTTGGCGCTGTTCCTGGCGGTCACAGCCTCGTTCGCGCTCAGCCGCGTGCGGTTCCGTGGGCGTGGTCTGCTGCTGCTGACCATTCTGGGCGTGTCGATGTTCCCGCAGATGGCCGTGCTGGCTGGCCTGTTCGAGCTGATCCGTTTCCTGGGCATCTACAACACCCCGTGGGCGCTGATCTTCTCCTACACCATCTTCACGCTGCCGTTCACCGTGTGGGTGCTGACCACCTTCATGCGTGAACTGCCGGTGGAAATCGAAGAGGCGGCCATCGTGGACGGGGCGACGCCCTGGGTCATCATCACCCGCGTGTTCCTGCCGCTGATGTGGCCGGCGCTGGTGACCACAGGGCTGTTGGCATTCATTGGCGCCTGGAACGAATTCCTGTTCGCGCTGACCTTCACATCAAACAATGACACGCGCACCGTGCCGGTGGCCATCGCGCTGCTGTCGGGCAATACGCAGTACGAAATTCCTTGGGGCAACATCATGGCCGCGTCGGTGATCGTGACCGTGCCTCTGGTGGTGCTGGTGCTGATATTCCAGCGCAAGATTGTCAGCGGGCTGACCGCTGGCGGCGTCAAGGGTTAGGGAGAAAAACAATGGCAAGCATTGAGCTTCGCAATATTCGCAAGTCCTTTGGCGCTGTGGAGGTGATCAAGGGCGTGGACCTTGAGGTGCGCTCCGGCGAGTTCATGGTGTTCGTTGGGCCATCGGGCTGCGGCAAGTCCACCCTGCTGCGCCTGATCTCGGGGCTGGAAGACATCACCTCGGGCGACATGCTGTTTGACGGCAAGGTGGTCAATGCGCTGGCTCCGTCCAAGCGCGGCATTGCCATGGTGTTCCAGTCCTATGCGCTCTATCCGCATATGACGGTCTACGACAACATGGCGTTCGGGCTGACGCTGGAGAAGGGGCACGACAAGGCGGAAATCCGCCAGCGCGTGGAAAAGGCCGCCGACATGCTGCAGATCCGGCAGTATCTCGACCGGTTGCCCAAGCAGCTCTCGGGTGGCCAGCGCCAGCGCGTGGCCATCGGCCGCGCCATCACCCGCGATCCAAAGGTGTTCCTGTTCGACGAACCGCTGTCGAACCTCGACGCGGCTTTGCGCGTGGCGACCCGCATCGAAATCGCCAAGCTGCATGAGAATATGCACAACGTCACCATGATCTATGTGACGCATGATCAGGTGGAGGCCATGACGCTGGCCGACCGCATCTGTGTGCTGCGTGATGGCCATATCGAGCAGGTCGGCACGCCCATGGAGCTGTACGAAAAGCCGAACTCCACCTTTGTCGCCGGCTTTATCGGCTCCCCCAAGATGAACTTCATCGGCGGTGAACGTGCCGAGAAGTTCGGCGCCAAAACGGTCGGTATTCGCGGCGAGCACCTGACGATCACGCCGAACGAAGGCACCTGGAGCGGTACGGTTATCCATACCGAAAACCTGGGCGCTGACTCCTATGTCTATCTCGAAATGGGCACCGAGGAGCCTGTGGTAGTGCGGCTCGACGAGGCCAATAGCTACAAGAGCGGCGACACCGTCCATATCTCGCCCATGGCAGACAAAATCCACCGCTTCGACGCGGCCGGAAAGCCCGTGAACTAGGCGATCACATTGCGGTGGTGGCCTTGGGGCCGCCACCAAGATCAGACAATGCCTCTTTTCCCGCCCCACGGACGCTCCCCAATACCGGGGGACGTTTCAGCCTTGCGGGAATGGTGCAGCGAACAGCAGACCGGCCAGTACCTCCCGACTGGCCCTTATATTAGGAGACTAAGAATGCCGATCCGTACCCTGGTGTGGGGCGAAAACGTTCATGAGCAAAAGAACAAGATCGTCGCCGACAATTACCCAACCGGCATGCACAACCAGATTGCCTCGCTCCTGAGCCAGGACAGCAATATCGTCACCAAGACCGCGACCCTGCAGGAGCCGGAACACGGCTGCACGGTCGAGGCGTTGGCCAATACCGATGTGCTGGTGTGGTGGGGTCATGCCGCCCATGGCGAGGTTGCTGACGAAATCGTCGAGCGTATCGCCAAGCGCGTCTGGGAAGGCATGGGCCTGATCGTGCTGCATTCGGGCCATTTCTCGAAGATCTTCAAGCGCCTGATGGGCTCGCCCTGCGCATTGCATTGGCGTGAAGCGGGCGAGCGCGAACGCCTCTGGGTCACCAATCCGGGTCACCCGATCGCCAAGGGCCTGCCAGCCTATTTCGAGCTGGAAATGGAAGAGATGTATGGCGAGCCCTTCAGCGTTCCAGAGCCACTGGAGACGGTGTTCGTCAGCTGGTTCCAGGGCGGCGAAGTGTTCCGCAGCGGTCTCACCTATCGCCGCGGCGCGGGCAATATCTTTTACTTCCGCCCCGGCCACGAAACCTATCCAACCTATCACGACGATACGGTTGGGCTGGTGCTGCGCAATGCAGTCAACTGGGCCTACAACGAGAACCAGTTCCCACAGCTGCTCGAAGCACCGAACACGCCGGTCGATCAGGCCATTGAGCCACTGGTCGAACGCGGTCCCAAGCTGCATCAGGCGGGCGAAGAAGGCCTGAAGTAACCACACGGGCATCTGCCCAATCACAGGGTCACCCCGGCGTAGGCCGGGGTCCATGCTGAGAGCGTAGGCGCGCGGTGCGTCTTCAGCCTGGATGCCGGCCTTCGCCGGCATGACATCGCGCTTTAGGCAATATTGCGGCCGAGGTGCCGCTTAGGGATTTTACACGATGCGGATCCTCATTCTGGGAACCGGCGGCATGGCCAACCAACATGCCAAGCATTTTGCAGCGATCGAGGGCGTCACCCTGGTGGGTGGCGTGGACGTGGATCCCGCGCGCGTCGAGGCGTTTAATGCGGCGCACAATATCGAGCGCGGTTTCGGCTCGCTCGATGCGGCCTTGGCATGGGGTGAGTTCGACGCGGTGGCCAATGTCACCCCGGACTCGATCCACTACCCAACCACAATGACGGCGCTGAAGGCCGGCAAGCACGTGTTCTGCGAAAAGCCTTTGGCAACGGACCACACCAAGGCCATGGAAATGACCGAGACCGCCGAGCGGCTCGGGCTGATCAACATGGTCAACCTGACCTATCGCAATGTCGCGCAGCTGCAAAAGGCGCGCGAAATCGTGCAGTCCGGCCAGGTCGGCAAGGTCAAGCATTTCGAGGCGAGCTATCTGCAGAGCTGGCTGGTCAGCAAGGCCTGGGGCGATTGGCGGACAGAGTCGCAGTGGCTGTGGCGTCTGTCGAAAAAGCACGGCTCCAACGGCGTGCTCGGCGATATTGGCGTGCATATCCTCGACTTTGCGACCTATGGCGCGGGCAGTGATTTTTCCAACGTGTTCTGCCGTCTCGAAACCTTCGAGAAGGCCGAGAACAACAAGATCGGCGAGTATGACCTCGACGCCAATGATAGCTTTGCCATGACGGCGCAGCTGGAAAGCGGTGCTCTGGGCGTGGTGCATGCGACGCGCTGGGCAACGGGCCATTTCAACGAGCTGCGCCTGCGCGTTTATGGCGACAAGGGCGCCATCGAAGTGCAACACCGCCATGACTGGAGCAAGCTGCTCACCTGCCTTGGCGATGACATCGAAACGGGCACCTGGACTGAGGTTGATGTTGATCCGGTGCCGACGAACTACATGCGCTTCGTCGAGGCGTTCCGCGCCGGCAAGAACCTTGAGCCAAGCTTCCGGCACGCGACCAATATCCAGAAAGTGCTGGACCTGGCGACGGTCACCGAACGGGACCGGACTGAACACAAAGTCTGAGTTTTGGTTTGAATGTGAAGGGGCCCGCAGTGATGCGGGCCTTTTTTGTTTGGGAGGCGGGGGATGGGTGCTGGGGCTGGCTTTGCTCGGTCGTCACCCTCGGGCTTGACCCGAGGGTGTTTGGGCAAGTGAAGAGCCCTCGGGTCAGGCCCGAGGGTGACGAGCGGGCAAAGCCAGCCCCAGCAC
>NZ_LANJ01000022.1 GCF_000971295.1 Devosia epidermidihirudinis
CGCTGGCGGTGAGCGCGATCATGCAATCGAGCGGGCCGATCTTGATCTCCGCAAGCTGAGCGCGCGCGGCGTCGGCGTCATCCTCAGGCGCGCCTTCCATGGAGGTCAGCCCAGCAACACCGCCATCTCGTATGCGGCGGCATACCCCCACCCTGCTCGATGGACGGACTTAGCTGGGCTAAGTCCTATCTCGTTTCCCGGCCATTCGAGCGTAGCTCTCATGGCCTTCTCCCCTCAAATCGCTCCACCGGAGCGATTTGCCCTTTGGGACGGCTCGAAGCCCACAAGGGGGAGAGAAAGTCGACTGATGGTTTTGTGGGTGGTGGTGCCCCAAACACCGCTCGTCACCCTCGGGCTTGACCCGAGGGTTCTTTCTGCACGCTCAGCAAGTGCAGGGCCCTCGGGTCAAGCCCGAGGGTGACGGCTGGTGGGTGGGGGAGTGCCTGCGTTTGGAAGGGAGATTCCCGCTTGCGCGGGAATGACGTTGTGTTGGGGGTAGCGCCTTATCCCCACCACCTTTGTCCCGCAATGGGACGGTCAACGCGGTTTATTGTCAATTTCTGGCGGGAGAGGGCCGGGTTCCGGGCTCTTCGGCGTCAACGCGAAAATAATTGTGGTGCATCGGAGGTTTACTAAGGCTTCATACCTGCTTGAATCGGGGCGAAATTCACGTTTCGGTAACGAAGCTGAAGACAATTGCGGGGGATTGCGGGTGCTAAGGCTATTCCGGCGGTCCGCTAGTGTTATGGACGTCCAAACCGCACCAGCGCTGGTAGAGAACGAAGGCGGATTTGGCGATTCGCGCCGATTCGGGCCGGGTTTGCGCCCGGTTTGTTCTCTGCCTTAATCGGGTGGCAAAAGGGTCGCTGGTTCTGTCCTTTTTCGGGACAATGCCTGGTCCCCCTACCAAGTGTCAGATTGGCGCATTACATATGCCCGCAATGGCGTTTGCACCCTACCAGTCGGTCAAGGCGATCCTTGGCCCCACCAATACCGGCAAGACGTATTTTGCCATCGAGCGTATGCTGGCCCATCCTTCCGGGATGATCGGCCTGCCGCTGCGTTTGCTGGCGCGCGAGGTCTATACCCGTATTGTCGAGCGTGTCGGCGAACAGGCCGTGGCGCTGGTGACGGGCGAAGAGCGCATCGTTCCGGCAAAGCCGCGCTACTGGGTGTGCACGGTCGAGGCCATGCCCACCGATATCCATGTCGATTGCGTCGCCATCGATGAAATCCAGGTGGCGACCGACTTCGACCGGGGTCATGTGTTCACCGATCGCATCCTGCATGCGCGGGGCACGCAGGAAACGCTGCTGCTCGGCGCGGCGACCATGGCGCCGCTGATCCGCAAGCTGCTGCCCAATGCCGATATTGTCGATCGGCCACGGTTTTCCCAGCTGACCTATTCGGGGTCCAAGAAAATCTCGCGCCAGCCGAGCCGCTCGGCCATCGTCGCGTTTTCGGCGCGACAGGTTTACGCGATTGCCGAACTGATCCGCCGCGAGCGTGGTGGCGCGGCCGTGGTGATGGGGGCGCTATCGCCACGCACGCGCAATGCGCAGGTCGAGCTGTATCAAAATGGCGATGTGGACTTTCTCGTCGCCACAGATGCCATCGGCATGGGGCTGAACCTTGATATCCATCACGTGGCCTTTGCCGATGACAGCAAGTTCGATGGTCACACCAGCCGTCCTTTGACACCTGCCGAGCTCGGTCAGATTGCCGGTCGTGCCGGTCGTCATGCCCGAAATGGCACCTTCGGCGTGACCGGCGGGACGGAAGGATTTGACGAGGAAATGGTCGTCGCGCTCGAAACGCACGACTTCGAACCGATAAAAGTGCTGCAATGGCGCAACAATCGGTTGGATTTCTCGTCTATCCCGGCTTTGCTCAATAGCCTTGAGATGACGCCCGACACGCGCAACCTCACACGGGTGCCGATTGCCACCGACCAGCGGGCCCTGGAGTTCGTCGCACGCAATGAGGCAGGGGCTTTGGCGCGGGGTCTGGATGGGGCGCGACTGCTCTGGGAATGCTGCCAAATCCCTGATTATCAGGGAATTTCTCCTGCAAACCACGGCGAAATCGTAACCAGAATTTATTCAGATTTGAAACGATATGGCGCTGTTAACGCCGATTGGATTGCCGAGCAGGTACGCTTTTGCGACAATACGAGCGGCGACATTGACACTTTGAGCAACCGGATCAAGCAGATCCGGACTTGGACCTTTGTCGCTAACCGCAAAAACTGGCTTGCAGACCCTTCACATTGGCGCGAAAAGACCCGAGACATTGAAGACCGGCTGAGTGATGCGCTCCACGAGAGGCTCACCCAGCGCTTCGTTGACCGGCGCACGAGCGTGTTGCTTCGCCACCTGAAAGACAAACGAATGGCATCTCCCGAGATCAATGAGCGTGGCGAAGTAAGGCTGGAAGGCCATCTCATCGGCACGCTTGAAGGCTTCCGTTTCACTCTTGCACGCACCGATGGCGACATGGACGCCAAGGGGTTGCGCGCGGCAGCCGATCATGTGGTGGCGCCGGAAATTCACAATCGGGCGGATCGCCTCGCTGGCGCGCCCAATGAAGAATTCGTGCTGGCGACCGACGGTCGCCTGCGCTGGAAGGGCGATATCGTCGCCGAACTGATCGAGGGCGATGCGCTGTATCGTCCGCGCATTCTGCTTTTGGCCGACGAAACGCTGACCGGCACCGATCTCGAACGCGTTCAGGATCGGTTGAGCCTCTGGCTGCGCCACCACATCAACACCGTGCTTGAGCCTATCATGGCGCTTGAGGCGCCGGCTGATCTAGACGGCGCGGCGCGCGGTATCGGCTATCAGCTGTTCGAGCATTTGGGTCTGATCCCACGGGCGCAGGTTGCTGACGAGGTGAAAAACCTTGATCAGGACGTGCGCGGCAAGATGCGCAAGCTAGGCATCAAGTTCGGCGCTTATCACCTTTACCTGCCGCTGAGCCTCAAGCCTGCTCCACGTGAACTGGCGCTGATTCTGTTTGCGCTCAAGCATGGTGGCATCCGCCAGCCGGGCGTGACCGATATCCCGCATATCGTTCTGAGCGGCCGCACCTCGTTCCTGGTCGATCCGGAAGTCGATACGCGCCTTTATGAGATCGCGGGCTTCAAGGTGGCCGGCAAGCGCGCCGTGCGCATCGATATCCTTGAGCGTCTGGCTGACATCATCCGTCCGCTGATCGCGCTGGACCCAACTCGTCACCAGGGCGAACTGCCTGCCGGTGCCGCCGAGGGCAATGGTTTCCGCGTCACCGTGGAAATGACCTCGCTGCTGGGATGCTCGGGCGAAGACTTCGCCTCGATCCTCAATTCGCTGGGTTATCGCGTCAAGCGCGTGGCCAAGGTTGCGGCGCCTGCGCCAGTGGCTGAAGCGAGCGCCGAGGCACCGGCGTTGGAAGAAGTTCTGGCAGAAAATCCGGCCAGCGTTGACGCTGCGGCGGAAACGCCGGTTGAGGCTGTTGCCGAAGACGCAGCACCTGCCGTTGAGGCCGACATTCCGGCGACGACGATTGTCGAGGCCGCGCCTGCTGCCGCCGCAGCTGTTCCAGCCGAGCCAGAGTTCGACGAAATCTGGTCGCCGGCCGGCAAGCGTGAAGGCAACAGGCGGCATGAAAACCGCCGTCGTCCGGAAGGCGAAGCTGGGGAAGCCCGTCAGCGTCCCGAACGCCAGCGCGCCAAGCCAGCCAACCGTCGCCCCGAGGGCGAAGTGCAGGACCTCAGCAAGGCCCAGCACCTCAACCCACAGGCGCGTCCAGAGCGCGGCCGCAACGATAACCGCAAGTTCGACAAGCCACGCGATGACCGCCCGAAATTCGAGCGTCCACGCGAGGAGCGCAAGGAAAAGGCGTTCGATCCGGACAGCCCCTTCGCCAAGCTTGCCGCCCTGCGCGCCAAGAGCGCCGAGTAAGCCTTGGCAGAGCCTGTCGCCGGCCCGGTCCGCAAGGAAAGGCTCGACAAGTTCCTGTTCTTTTCGCGTGCGCTGAAGTCGCGCACGCTGGCACAGAAGTTTATCGAAACGGGTGCGGTCCGGGTGAATTCGGACCGCACGGACAAGACCGACTTCAAGGTCGGCGCGGGCGATGTGCTCACCATGATGCTGCACAATCGGGTGGTGGTCTGGCGCATTCTCGATTGCGGCGTGCGGCGCGGTCCCGCCAGCGAAGCGGCAATGCTCTACCAGGATCTGTCACCCCCGGTTTTGCCCAAAGCAGAACAATCGCCCTATGACGCTGCCGTGGCGCCACGTGGGGAGGGGGCCGGTCGCCCCAACAAGAAAGAACGCCGCCTCACGGATCGTTTACGGGACAGCGACGACGATTGAGCGGGGATAAAACCTCAACTGCCATTGAGGTTTGCAGGAAAAGCGATCCGGAATTGCCGGTAACCCCGAATAAAACCTACCCTGGACGAACCTTGCAGCAGGCAAGAAAACGGTTTAGCACCGGTCCCGTTGAGACCTCCGCCGGACTACCGCACAGATGACCTATATCGTCACCGACAATTGCATTGCCTGTAAGTACACCGATTGCGTGGAAGTGTGTCCCGTCGACTGCTTCTATGAAGGCGAGAACATGCTGGTGATTCATCCGGACGAGTGCATCGACTGTGGCGTGTGCGAGCCCGAATGCCCGGCCGAGGCTATCAAGCCCGACACCGAGAGCGGTCTCGACAAGTGGCTGGAGCTGAACACCAAATATGCGTCGATCTGGCCGAACCTGACCGAGCGTCGCGATCCGCTGCCAGATGCCAAGGCGCTGGACGGCGAAGAAGGCAAGCTGGAGAAGTATTTTTCGGAAGCTGCCGGCGAAGGCGACTGACGCCAGCCCATCAAAGAGTTTTTGCGACCCCGCTGACCGCGTCGGCGGGGTTTGCTTTTTTGCGGCAGCAGCAAGGCGAATCGCTGACCTGGAACAAGCCTGGGGACAGCGTGTGGATAGTGGATTTTGCACTGCGAGCCACATCCTCGTCACATTGAATCGCGCGCAACGGCGTGCTGAGGCGGGTTTGATTCGTAGTTTTTGATTTTGCTGAATATTTGTGCTATGGTCTGTCCATATGCAGTAGAGCTCGTCACCCAGCCCGTGCCGTAAGGCACATTTTTTTTGACACCATCGCTAGTTGGCAAGGCATTCCGAGAAAAGCGGACCCGGGTGCCCGAGAGTTTTCGCACTGCAAACAGCGCCTCTGACCAGGCGAGTATTGAGTAGGAGTGGACGGTCCTTCCCGCCGGGAACTGTCCATTTGGGGCGTCAACAAGGAGTTCCAAGACTATGGTAGCCAAGAAGTCACAGCAGCGGCTGGGGTTCAAGACCGGCGAATACGTTGTCTATCCGGCGCATGGCGTCGGCGTCATCGTTTCGATCGAGGAACAAGAAGTCGCTGGCCTGACCCTTGAGTTGTTCGTCATCAGCTTCGAACAGGACAAACTGACTCTGCGCGTCCCAGTGGCAAAGATCAAGTCGGTTGGCATGCGCAAGCTCGCCGAAGACGATCTGGTCACTCAGGCCCTGACGACTGTTACCGGCCGTGCGCGCGTCAAGCGCACCATGTGGTCGCGTCGCGCCCAGGAATATGAAGCCAAGATCAATTCGGGCGACCTGATCGCCATCTCCGAAGTCGTGCGCGACCTGTATCGCTCCGAAGAGCAGCCTGAGCAGTCCTATTCGGAACGCCAGCTGTTTGAACAGGCCATGGATCGCATGAGCCGCGAAATCGGTGCCGTCAACAAGCTGACGCTGACCGAAGCCGTGCAGCTGATCGAAAAGAACCTGGCCAAGTCGCCAAAGCGCAGCAAGGCTGATGCCGCTGAAAGCGACGAGGAAGCTGCCGCCTAAAGCGGGCTTGCCAGTTAGACTTGAGAAGGCCGGTGGAGACACCGGCCTTTTTGTTTGCCGCGCTTCGGAAACCTCATGGTGAGCTTGTCGAACCAAGAGGTTGAGCGCGGGGGCGCCTGGGCGGCACGTCCTCGTCCTTCGACAGGCTCAGGATGAGGTCTACTGCGAAGTTGGCCGCCGCTATTGCAGGTTCTGCGGCACGCCATCGTTGAGATCGTAATAGTCGCCCTTGTCCGCGACAAAGATATGCAGCGCGATCCTGGTGTTGGTCGGGCCATCGAACGAACCGAGCATCAGCCCGATCCAGTCGAGATGGATGGGATCAAAGAATAGCGACGAGCCGCAGACCGAACAGAAGCCACGGCGGACCTTTTCCGAAGACTGAAACCAGGTGATCCTGTCTTCGCCCGAAATGGCGACGGCAGCCTTCGGCACATCGATGCCGGCCTCGTAGTGGCCGGTATGTTTGCGGCACTTGGTACAGTGGCAGGCCGAGGCCTTAGGCAGGTCTCCCTCGACGGTGAAATGGATGGCGCCGCAGAGGCATGATCCCTTGTGCATGGCTTGCTCCTCCAAACTGGCCAATTGGGAAAAGGTAGCGTGCGCGAGTGGCCGCGGGGAAGGGGGATTCCCGCTTCCGCGGGAATGACGCGGTGGTGTTGCACTAGCTGGAGCGCCACAACCACAGATCGTCACCCTCGGGCTTGATCCGAGGGCCTGCACTTCGGGGCGGCTCACAAAGTGGAGAGCCCTCGGGTCCAGCCCGAGGGTGACGACTGATAGTTTAGGCGAGGGGAAGAAGGGCTTCCAGCTGCTGTGCCCGATCAAAGTCTTTCTGGCGGCCCAGTTGGCGCGTTGTGGCGATAAGTTCGGGGAGCGTTGGCACCTGAATGGTGCCGAAGGGGAGTATGATGCGCTCAATACTCTTCAGCAGAACAGGACGCCAGTCGGCCCCGTGATAGACTTGAAAGCCGCCGAGGATGTCGATGGGCAGGGGCGCTTTGGTAATGGTGCCATAGACCTGGGAGCGGAAGCGATCTGATCCGCCGTCGCTGGTCTGGTCGATACCTTCCGCGATCAGAATCGTCTTGGCGTCATCGGGCGCCAGCAGCACATCGACATCTGCGGGCACGATGTCTCTCGCGCCGTATAGGCGCATGGCGGCGCCGCCGAAGATCCACCACGAACCATTTGCCTCGGCGGTGAGGCGTGCAACCTCGGCCAGGGTGTCGAGCAAGTCGGCTGGCAGATCAGCGGGCGCCCGCATCAGCTCTTGCCGAGAACATCGCCCAGCCGCACCTTGGCGCTGCCGGGTTTTAAAGGTTGCTGCTGGCTTTCATGCGGTGCCCAGCCGGAGAGCCAGATGATTTCCAGTGTGGCTCGGACACGGCCATCGGGGTCGCCATCGCGCTCGATATAGGCGCTGGCGGCCGCAGACAGCAGCGCGGGCGTGGCAAAGCGCTTGGCGCGGTCGACCAACGGATTGGCGGCGCCCAAGGCCTTGAGTTCGGCCATGAGTGCAAAGGGGGAGCTGTAGCGCACGATGTGGGTTTCGACATCGGCGACGGGCAGGGCAAGGCCGGCGCGCTGCAGCAGGGCTCCGGCGTCGCGCACCTGGATCATTGGGGCGACGCGGGCGGAGGCGCCGCCCAGTACCAGGGCGTCGGCGGCAAGGAAAGCCTCGCGCAGTTCGGTCAGCGTGTCGCCGCCGAGGGCCGCGACCATCAGCAAGCCATCGGGGGCAAGGCGGGCGCGCAGGCGCGCCAGATAGCCGGGAACGTCATTGACCGCCTGCAGGTGCAGCACCGAAACGATCAGGTTGTAGTCACTCCCAGCAATCTCTGGCAGCTCGTCATCGGGCGAAAAGGCGGGCAGGCGTTCGAAGGCGAACTGACCTTGTGCGGTGAGGCCGAAGGCGGGGAGCCGTTCGGGATCTGGCCCGATGATGAGGGCCTTGGGAAAGGCACGGATCAGCGTGATCAGGCGGTCTTCAAGATCGGCCAAGACGAGATCGATAACAAAATCGGTTTCGCCGCTACGACGGGCAAGATGTGCCGCGATCAGGGCGCGGTCGAAAATCGGTGCGGGCTGGCTCATGATGGTCTTGCGGCCGTTTTGGGACGTGGCACTATGGCTGCCTTATGAAGAGCGCAGAGGCTTCTGTCAAAACACAGGCTTTGCCGCGCCGGCTGCTGGCTGGTGCGCGTGTGCTTGGCGGCGCGGTGCTGGATATGCTCTATCCGCCGACATGCCTGCATTGTGACGCGCCGACTTCGGTTGCCGATACGCTGTGTGCAACCTGCTTTGCCGCGATGCGGCCGATCACGGCGCCGCTTTGTCCGGTCATGGGCCTCCCCTTCGAGGTGGATCTGGGGGCTGACGCGCTTTCGGCCGAGGCGCTGGCCGATCCGCCGCCTTTTGCACGGGCGCGGGCGGCGGTGATCTATACTGATATGGCCCGCTCAGTGGTGTCGCGCCTCAAATATGGTGACCGGCCTGAACTGGCCCATTTCTGTGCGCGACTGATGGCGGGGGCTGGCCATGAGTTGTGGGCGGATCGTCCCCTGCTGGTGCCGGTGCCGCTACATCCGGCGCGCCTGCGGGAGCGGCGTTACAATCAATCGGCGGAGTTGGCGACGGCCCTGGGGCGATTGACTGGGCTTGAGGTCGATCCTGCCCTCGTGCGGCGCACCCGCAAGACGCGGCAGCAGGTCGGGCTGTCGGGCGACGGTCGACAGCGCAATGTGGCGGGGGCGTTTGCAGCGCATCCTGATCTCCTGGTACGCGCCAGGGGGCGGCGGATTGTGCTGGTCGACGATGTCTACACCACCGGCGCCACGACCAAGGCGGTGACGCGGGCTCTGCTCAAGGGCGGCGTGGAGGCGGTGGACGTGATTAGCTTTGCCCGCGTTGTCATTGGCGCCGACTTACCCATATAATTGGAAGTGCTCCCCTTTTTGTCTGGAAGAAAAGCCCGATGGCCAGGATCGAAATCTATACGACCCCAAGCTGCCCCTATTGCCACGCTGCCAAGGCGTTGCTCGATGAGAAGGGCGCTGACTACACTGAGATCACCGTGCTGGATCCCGATCTGCGCGCCGCAATGACTGAGCGCGCTCAGGGCCGTCGCACGGTGCCGCAGATTTTTATCGGCGAGACCCATGTGGGTGGCTATGACGATATGGCCGCTCTCGACCGTGCGGGCGGGCTCGATCCGCTGCTCGCACAATGAATTGTGCCACGTCATTCACGTTTGGTGCGGGAATGACGAAATGGCTTTAGGTGACTGAGATCATGAAGATTGCTGCCATCCAGATGCGCTCCGGACTCGATCCTGAGGCCAATCTTGCCGCGCTTGAGCCGATGCTCGCCGAAGCGGCCGCAGCGGGCGCCCGCTATGTGCTGACGCCTGAAGTCACCATGATCTTTCCGGAAAATCGGGACCAGCTGGCCAGCGTTGCCGCGCCGTTCGAAGACCATCCCCAGCTGCGCCGCATCGGCGAATTGGCGAGGCAATACGGCATCTTCATCCATATCGGCTCGCTGGCCGTGCCGCTCGAGGATGGTCGTTTTGCCAATCGCAGCGTGCTGTTCGGGCCCGACGGGGCGATCTGTGCCACCTATGACAAGATTCACCTGTTCGACGCTGATATTGCCGGGCTCAATGCCTATAAGGAAAGCGCGACCTATCGCGGTGGCGATGTCGCGGTGACAGCGCCGCTGGGCGAGTTCACGTTGGGCTTTGCCATTTGCTACGACATGCGCTTTCCCAAGCTGTTCAATAGCCTCGCCAGCTCTGGGGCAACGCTGATCGCGGTGCCGGCAGCCTTTACCGTGCCGACAGGGCAGGCGCATTGGGACGTGCTGTTGCGCGCGCGGGCGATTGAAACCGGTTCATATGTCATTGCGGCGGCGCAGGGCGGCACGCACGCCAATGGGCGGGCGACCTATGGCCACTCGGTCATCATCGACCCCTGGGGACGCATTGTGGCGCAGCTGGCTCATGACGAGCCGGGCGTGCTGCTGGCCGATATTTCCGCCGGACTGGTCGAAGAGGTGCGCGGACGTATCCCGGCGCTGGCCAATGCGCGAAACTTTGCTCCGCCTCAGCCATTGTAGTGCGAGGCTTTGGCCCTATATTTTGGCTGTACGGCCCCTGAGACTTTTCCGTGATCCAATACTCCCTCCATTGCGCTAGAGGCCACCAGTTCGACGCCTGGTTCAAGAACGCTGCGGCGTTTGACGAACAGCAGGCGCGCGGCATCGTGACCTGTGCGCTGTGTGGGGACGCCCACGTGGAAAAGGCGCCCATGGCGCCGGCTGTGGCCCGCACCGATCACGCCCGCAAGAGTGTGAGCTCGATTAGCCCGGACGCTATCAAGTTCCGCGAAATGCTGCGGGCCTATCGGCAGAAGGTGACGAGCGAAGCCGATTATGTCGGCGACAAGTTTGCCGAAGAAGCTCGCAAGATCCACTTCGAAGAGGTGGAGGCGCGCGGCATCTATGGCGAGGCGACACGCGAAGAAGTGCTCGCGCTGGCGGACGAGGGCGTCGAGTTCATGCCCCTGCCCGACATTTCAGACGACAATTAATTCCGAGCGCCAGTTTCGGCGCAATTGAGCGGAGAATTTCCCATGACGACTTTGGACGCAGCCCTTTCGGGCACGTTTGCCATTGGTGGCGACTTGACGGTCAATCGACTGGGGTTTGGTGCCATGCGCATCACCGGTAAGGGCATCTGGGGCCCGCCGGAAGACGAGGCAGAGGCCCGTCGCACGCTGCGCCGCATTCCCGAGCTGGGGATCAATTTCATCGATACGGCCGAAAGCTATGGCCCCTATGTCAGCGAAGAGCTGATCGGGGAAGAGCTAGCGCCCTATTCCAAGGGCACGATCATCGCCACCAAGAGCGGGCTGACCCGCACCGGGCCCGATGAGTGGCATCAGCTGGCCCGCCCCGAGTTTCTGCGTCAGGGCGCCATCCAGAGCCTGCGCCGCCTCAAGCTCGAGGTGATCGATCTCTGGCAGCTCCATCGCATCGAAACCAAGACGCCACGCGCCGATCAGTTTGGTGCCATCGCCCAGATGCAGCAGGACGGGCTGATCCGCCATGTCGGGCTCAGTGAGGTCAGCGTCGAGGACATCAAGGAAGCCAACAAGTACTTCAAGGTGACCACGGTGCAGAACATGTACAATCTGGTCAGCCGCAAGGCCGAGGATGTGCTGAACTATTGCGAAGCCAATGGTATCGGCTTCATTCCATGGCGCCCGATCGACGGCGGTAACCTGGAACTGACCAGCGCCGAGTTCAAGGCGATCATGGACAAGCATGAGGCTTCGGCCAGCCAGATTGCGCTGGCCTGGATGCTGAAGCGCAGCCCGGTCATGTTGCCCATTCCCGGCACCGGCAAGGTCAAGCATCTCGAAGACAATGTCGCCGCCGCTGCGATCCAGCTGAGTGACGCCGAATTCGCCACGCTCGACAAAGTTGCTACCCAAGCGCGCTAATCGGGTCAGACAACGATTTTCAGCCGGCCACGCGCAAGTGTGGTCGGTTTTTTCGTGCCATCAATGTGGGGATTTAGGTCGGTTCGATAGGGAGGGTGGAATCCCCGCTATCGAACCTAACCACAAGACAATCTTGGCAGACCATCAGGTAGCTGATGGCCGTCTAGCACCCCTCAACGGGGTTGTCACGCGTTTGTCGCAAGTTGGCGATGGTTTGCCGGTATATAGAAGACCTCCCCTCCCGCGCCCTCGTTTTCAGGGGACGGGAGGGGAAACAGCCAATTAATTCCAGAGCTTGTCGATTGCCTGGGTATCGCGCACAGCGCCGCGGGCGGCGGAGGTGGCGAAGGCGGCGTAGGCCTTGAGCGAGGTGGTGACGTTGCGCTTGCGCGGGTGCGCGGGTTTCCAACCGAGGGCGTCCTGGTCGTGGCGGCGCTGCACGAGTTCGTCATCGGTCACCAGCAGGGTGATGGTGCGGTTGGGGATGTCGATCTCGATGGTGTCGCCTTCGCGGACGAGGCCGATGGTGCCGCCTTCGGCAGCTTCGGGAGAAACGTGGCCGATGGACAGGCCCGAGGTGCCGCCCGAGAAGCGGCCGTCCGTCAAGAGAGCACAGGCTTTGCCGAGGCCCTTGGACTTGAGGTAGCTCGTTGGATAGAGCATTTCCTGCATGCCGGGGCCGCCGCGGGGGCCTTCGTAGCGGATGACGAGCACGTCGCCTTCCTTGATTTGGTTGGACAGGATCGCCTTGACGGTATCGTCCTGGCTCTCGAACACGCGGGCCGGGCCGGTGAATTTGAGGATCGAGTCATCAACGCCAGCTGTCTTCACGATGCAGCCATCGATGGCGATATTGCCCTTGAGTACGGCGAGGCCGCCATCCTTGGAGAATGGGTTTTCGGCGGAGCGGATGACGCCGTTCTGGCGGTCGAGATCGAGTTCGGCCCAGCGGTTGGACTGCGAAAAGGCCTGTGTGGTGCGCACGCCGCCGGGGGCCGCCATGTAAAAATTGCGCACGCTTTCTGAATTGGTGCGGGAGATGTCCCACTTGTCGATGGCGTCGCCCATGGTGGCCGCGTGAACCGTGGGTTCGCTGCGGTTGATCAGACCGGCGCGGTCGAGCTGGCCGAGGATGGCGAAGATGCCGCCGGCGCGGTGCACGTCTTCCATGTGCACGTCGTTCTTGGCAGGGGCCACTTTAGACAACACCGGAACCTTCAGGCTCAGCCGGTTGATGTCGTCCATGGTGAAGTCGACGCCGCCTTCATGGGCAGCGGCCAGGATGTGCAGCACGGTATTGGTCGAGCCGCCCATGGAGATATCGAGGGCCATGGCGTTTTCGAAGGCGGCCTTGGTGGCGATGGAGCGCGGCAGCACCGAGGCGTCGTCCTGCTCGTACCAGCGCTTGGCAAGATCAACGATCAGGTGGCCAGCTTCCTGGAACAGGCGCTTGCGGTCGGAGTGGGTGGCCAGGGTCGAGCCATTGCCGGGCAGGGAAAGGCCCAGGGCTTCGGTGAGGCAGTTCATCGAATTGGCAGTGAACATGCCCGAGCACGAGCCGCAGGTGGGGCAGGCGGCTTCTTCAACAGCCTGCACTTCCTCGTCGCTATAGCTGTCGTCAGCGGCCATCACCATGGCGTCAACCAGATCGAGCGCCTGCAGCTTGCCCTTGAGCATGGCCTTGCCGGCTTCCATCGGGCCACCCGACACGAACACCACGGGGATGTTGATGCGCATGGCGGCGTTGAGCATGCCGGGGGTGATTTTGTCGCAGTTGGAAATGCAGACCATGGCGTCGGCGCAGTGCGCATTGACCATGTACTCCACCGAGTCGGCGATCAGGTCGCGGCTGGGCAGGGAATAGAGCATGCCGTCGTGGCCCATGGCGATGCCGTCATCGACCGCGATGGTGTTGAATTCCTTGGCGACGCCGCCTGCAGCCTCGATCTCGCGGGCCACGAGCTGGCCGAGATCCTTCAAATGGACGTGGCCGGGCACGAACTGGGTGAACGAGTTGACGACCGCGATAATGGGCTTGCCGAAATCGCCGTCCTTCATGCCTGTGGCGCGCCAAAGACCGCGTGCGCCGGCCATGTTGCGACCATGGGTTGTGGTCCTTGAGCGATATGCAGGCATGATATGTTCCTCAGACGTCGATGCGCCGACTTGGACGGGCGCTGTTGAGCTTTATTAGACCCATTCTAGAAGAGGATCAATGGAAATGCGTACCGTACCGTACGGTACACCATCGCGTATGACGCGCGTGATGGCCGTGGTGGGGGGGGGGGTGCCCCTAATTGTTGATGCGGGTGATGGCCCAGTAGGTTTCGTCGCAGGCGTCGTCGGTGCAGAGATTGGCCATCCAGAGCACGCCATTGCCGAAGCCGACGCCTTCGCTGGTGATGATGAGGTCGGCGAAATCCTGGCCCGCGATGGCGGCCTGGGTGTCGGGGGTGAGCAGCTTGTCGAAATTGTCGATCAGCGCGTCCGCGTCGCTGACCGTGATCACGTTGCCATCGACCATGACGTCGAGCGGGTAGGCGGTCAGTTCGGCCACGGCCTCGGGGGCGGTGTCGAACAGAAAGCCGTCCTGCAGTTTGGCAAAGGCCTCGCCGAACCCCTCGGCATCGCCCTGCACCTGTTCGATCTGGTTCATGATGGCCTCTTCCTGCGCCAGGGCGGGTAGGGCTAGGCCGAGAAGGCAGGTGAGGATGGCGGCGGGAATGGCGCGACGCATGGCGGCTCCGGGGCTCAGGATCAGCGCGACGCTATCGCGCGCAGGGTGAAAGCGCCAGAGCTCAGGCCCCGGGGCGCTTGGCCATGATCATGTAATTGATGCCCATGTCGCGCGAGGGACGCCATTCGTCGGCCAGGGGGTGGAAGACGACGCCGGTCTCCCCGGTGACCACAAGGCCATTGCGGGTGAGGAGGGTCTTGATCTCGTCGGGGGTGAGGAACTTGTTCCAGTCATGGGTGCCCACGGGCAGCCAGCGCAGGACGTGTTCGGCGGCCATAACGGCGAACATCTTGGCGCGCAGGGTCCGGTTGAGCGTGGCGGTGAGCGTCAGCCCGCCGGGTTTGACGAGGTCCGCGCAGCTTTTCATATAGAGCGGCACGTTATCGACGTGTTCCACCACTTCCATATTGAGCACCATGTCGAACTGTTTGCCGGTGGCGGCGAGGGCCTCGCTGGTGGTGGCGGAATAGGCGATGTCCAGCCCGGTCTTTTCGGCGTGCAGGCGCGCAATGGCGATATTGCGCTCGGCGGCGTCGATGCCGGTCACGGTGGCGCCAAGGCGCGCCAGTGGCTCACAGAGCAGGCCCCCGCCGCAGCCGACGTCGAGGATTTCCAGCCCCTCGAGCGGGCGCATATCGCTGCCGTCGCGGCCAAAATGGCTCAGCAGATGCTCGCGGATATAGCCGAGGCGCACCGGATTGAACTTGTGCAGCGGCTTGAACTTGCCCTTGGGGTCCCACCACTCCTCGGCCATCGCGGTGAATTTGGCGATTTCAGCGTCGTTGATGGTGGTGGCGGTCATAGCAAGCTCCGTTTGCCGCATATGAGCCGGGGGAGGGGGTGCTTGCAAGCCAATGGTTGGTGAGGGGAGCGGTGCCAAGGCCATTGCGCGGGACGCCGGACAGCGGAATGCGCCGCCCGGCCTTGCGGCGTCGCGGTTTCACGGCGTGAAGCGGCTTTCGCCCCGACGGCTTGCGCCGCCTGTCTAAGTGTTGAAGAGGCGAAAGCCGCTTCACACGCGCTGGTATTCCTGCGCACGCATCGAGCGGCCGCCCTTTCGGGCTGGACCTGCAGGCTTGGGGCGGGGCGCCCTGCCCCTCTCTCCCCTTGGCCCGCGTCCGGCCGGTGGTCAGCATCCACGCATCGGCCTGGGCGACCCCATGCAGCCAGCCTCCCCGCCCGATGCTTCGTCGGCACCGCGTGAACGGCGGGAATGGGCCAAGGATAATGGGCGCCAGAGGGCCGGGAATAAGTTTTTTGCCAAGGACGCTTTCGAGCCCGTTGAGGTCATTGGGGCAGCAGGGGCGAAATCCGGAATAGACAATCGACGAAGACTTCCGCAAGAGCCGTTGTTACACAGAATTGGACGCAACATAATGTGATGATCTTGCGAGAAAATGCACATTACGGGAGGGCGCATGACGTCTCCGCCAGTAACGGATCGAGAGTACGCCTATTTTAGAGCGACAGGCGCGTTCTCTCCCGATGACGTAACCAGATTACTTGGCCTCGACCCTAGTGAATCTTGGTCAGTTGGAGAGGATTTTGCCACTCCGAACGGACACGCCTTGAAGCGTCGTTCGTCGAGTTGGAAGCTTAGCAGCGGCCTAGACGATACTGAGGCGCTTGATACGCATGTCGGCAGCCTGCTGCGACAGCTCCGTCCGCGCCGTGATGGGCTCTTAAAGGCATCGTCAATTGCGAAGCTGCAGATTGTTTGTGTGGGATACTATTTTCAGAATTTTAGTTGGGAGTTGTGCTTGGACCACCAGCAGCTCGCGAGCGCGTTGAATGTTGGCTTTTGGTTCGACACCTATAGCCTCAATGACCATCACGAGGAAATGGTGGCATTGAGAGAGCAACTCGGACTGCGCACCAAGTTGGAATGACACGCATCGGCCTGGCGACTCCATGCAGCCAGCCTCCCGCCCGATGCTTCGTCGGCACCGCGTGAATAGCGGGAATGGGACGAGGATAATGGGAGGTTGGGGGCGGGGATAAGCTTTTTGCGATGGGCGCTTTCGGGCCTAATCAAGCCTTTTGACGTACCCTTGGCGAACGTCAAAAGGGTCGTCCAGCAATATGCGGTTATTCTAGCAAGAATTTGCGCCGTTGCGACAGGTATTGGGAACTTACGAACCCATGTGCGGCGTGCGGGTCGACTGCCGAAATCGCCTGGCATCTCGGCATCACCGATGCCGGGGCATACTATCGAAAGAACGACATAATTAGCACAGCAATACTCTTAGAATTAAATCATCTCTTGTCGGGTTTTGTTAGGTCTCTCGGCCAGTGGAAAACATATCACCCGCCACTAATTTCAACAGCATCAATCTGGGGGCGCAAGTTTCTTCGGTCTTTTGCGCCAATAGTCTGCAGCTTCATGATTGTTTCGAACCCGTATCTGCGTCTAAGCACATCTAGAAAAGCGGGCTCGACCGACTTCACAAATGCAAGCATACCGCCCAGCTTTTGAAGTTGCCGATCGTCGAGACGCCCCTGCGATGCCGCGTGGGTTGCTGCGTGAATTGTACGTTTTCGCTTTTTCCCGATGGTTACCCTTCCGTCGTTCGCAAGGATCAGGCCTGTGACGTTTCGACAAAACTTCTTGGTAACATGGATGGTCTTGTCGGGGTTAAGCCTAAGCCTTGGATAAGCGATCTCCCGCAAAACTCGCTTCACTGTCCTCTCAATGTCCACTAGGTTCCAAGACCTATCTGCGGAAAAGGTGAGGTCATCAGCGTATCTGGTGTATTTGACCTTATCCTTTGCCGCCTCAGCGCTTATGATCTCATCGAATTGGAACAATAGTAGGTTGGAAAGCGCCGGTGAGGACGGTGCGCCGATTGCCAGCTGCATGCCGTGGGAGCCGGTGGGGCGTTGAAACAAAAGAGATGCCGAAAGCTCGCGCTCGAAGGAGTTGTCCAAGATGGAGAACTCTGCGCAATAAGTCATCCAACTCGCCTTGCGGATCGATGGAAAGAAATCTCGAAAATCCATCTTCAAGATGGAGCCGGAACCCGCGTGAGCTTTTGCATTGTCAGAAATTGACAAGCTTGTCCTATAGGCCATCGCCGCTGGATGGACAGGAAGCTTGCTCAGATACAGGTCAACAAACGCCCGCTGCAAAAGCTTGACCTCAGTCGCAGGCTGCGAGATTAGGCGCTTTCCGCCGCTGCGCTTGCTAATCGTGTACTGCTTATAGCGATGAGGAGCGGTCTGCATTATCCGATGGACAATGACTTCCGAGAGACCCGTTTCAATTGCCATTGCCCTTAGCAAAGTAACCATATCATCCCCTTGCCATTGCGGATTGGATGCTCATGAAGCGGGCGCTATCCGTTGTCTTCCAGTGCTCCATGACGGCAGCCTGCCACCGAATTTTGTCTAGCTTTTCGTCATCCTTATTGGACTCAAATTGAAGAGCCTTATTTCGATCTAGAGCTGCATAGTATGTTTCAATACCTCGCCTATCCTTCGCAATCCACTCCGCGAATTCCGCGCAAAGAAGATAGTTCGTCAGAATTTCCGTCGAGGTGTTAAGTCCAATAAGTTCTAGATAGAAATTGATTTCTTCAATTGTCAGTGCGCCGTAATACTGAATTAGCCCGACCACAAACTTAATAACGTGTCCTGGTCGATTAGGGTCAAACGTTGTATGTTCCCTCGATGTCTTCTCCCGCGCAGCGAAGGCAATTGTTAGGTTTTCGGATAAGATATTTCCCTTTACGTCGCCGACATTGCGGATATTCGGGATGCCTATTTCATTGCGATTTAGAACGCAGATGGACGTGGGTCCAAACTCGTTTTCGAGTGCTCTGATTGGTCCCAATGATATAAACGAATTCGCATTAAAATGCTCATCGTCGATGACGACCAATAAGCGATGTGCGATGTCCGGAACCATTGCAAAAGCACCTAATTCTGCGGCGCTGCCAAAGCTCTCCGAAAAGAGGACAATAAGCTCCGATATCTGCGCGATATGCGCTTCGAATGTCAGAATGTCCTTATAATTCCCTTTTGGGAAAAACGCGTTCAACTGCTCCGCGAGCATCATCGTATAACGCTTGTACGGCTTCTCATGAAGGACTCGAGTAAAAGCTTCACGCAAAGACGGCGGCTTGACCGCCGCGGCATCTATTGGACCGCCGCACAGAAACAAAAGCGGTGTTGGCGAGTGGACACGTACCGTTGACATGTCCACTCGCTCAACAAGCTCAGGTATGGAGCTGTTCTTTAGCACTTACCTCTGGAGACGTGGAAGGTTTCGACGTCTTGTCGAGCGGAAGCGGTCGTAAGACGACAAGGCGTCGAAACCTTCCGCGCAACAAAAGAGCTAACAGTGAGTTGAGGTCCGGCGAAGCGCCCGACCAAGCAGAAGATCTGCTGTTCGCGTAAGAATTGCATGCTGCAGAAGCTACTCCTAACCTGCGCAAAGCCTTTACATCACGAAGCTTACAAAAACTCAATCGGGTTGGAGGTGCTTTTGGGGGCTTGCCGGGTTTAATCTGGTTTCTACTAGGACTCTGTCTTCATGCTTTGATTCAGAGGGCGGCCTTGGCAGTTTAGGCGCCTGATAGGCGCACGCTCCCCCTCCCACCAACTCCGTTGATTGTGCCCGACATCTGTCGTATGTCGTCGCCTGAAAAAGCGTACCGCCGGGTTCGGTGGAGTTTCGGGGAAAGAATTGGCCCGTATAGTCGTCAAATTCGGTGGCACTTCGGTTGCTACTGTCGAACGTATTCGCCAGGCCGCGCGGCATGTGAAGCGCGAGGTCGAGGCTGGCAATGAGGTTGCCGTCGTGGTTTCGGCCATGTCGGGCAAAACCAATGAGCTGGTCGGCTGGGTCAATGAGGCCAGCGCGCTGCATGACGCGCGCGAATATGACGCCGTCGTTGCGTCGGGCGAGCAGGTGACTGCCGGCCTGATGGCCATCGTTCTGTCGGAAATGGGCATCCAGTCGCGCTCGTTCGCGGGCTGGCAGGTGCCGATCCATACCGACGATTCCCATGGCGCGGCGCGCATTGTCGATATCGACCCGACCGAACTCGACAAGCGGATGAAAGATGGCTGGGTTCCGGTCATCACCGGCTTCCAAGGTATCTCGCCCAATGGTCGGATCACGACGCTTGGTCGCGGTGGCTCGGACACGTCGGCAGTGGCGGTGGCGGCGGCGGTGAAGGCCGACCGTTGCGATATCTATACAGATGTGGACGGCGTTTACACGACCGACCCGCGCATCGTGCCCAAGGCGCAGCGGCTGACCAAGATTTCCTTTGAGGAAATGCTGGAAATGGCTTCGCTCGGCGCCAAGGTGCTGATGATCCGTTCGGTCGAAATGGCGATGGCCCACAAGGTGCGCCTGACCGTGCGGTCAAGTTTTGCTGACCCCGATGCGCCACAGGTGGCGCCTGACGGGACCCCCGGCGTGCCGGGTACACTGGTTTGCGATGAGGAAGAGATCGTGGAAAAGCAGATCGTTTCGGGCGTGACGCTCGCCAAGGCGGAAGCCAAGATCACCCTGCGCGACGTGAAGGACAATCCGGGCGTTGCGGCCAATATTTTCGGCACGCTGGCCGATCAGGGCATTATCGTCGACATGATCGTGCAGAACATTGCCGATGATGGCGCGACCACCGACATCACCTTCACCGTGCCCGACAGCGAGTATGACAAGGCCATCAAGACGCTCAAGGACGCTGGCGATCGCATCGAATATGCGCGCATTTCCGGCTCCAAGGGTGGCGCAAAGGTCTCGGTCGTGGGGGTAGGCATGCGTAGCCACGCGGGCGTTGCATCTTCCATGTTCAAGGCCCTTGCAGACAAGGGCATCAATATCCAGCTGATCACTACCTCGGAAATCAAGACCTCGGTGCTGATTGATGAGCAGTATGCTGAGCTTGCGGTTCGCGCGCTGCATACTTATTACGGGTTGGATAAGAAGGACGCATAAGCTTCGCCTTAGGGGGGAGGAAGCCGCGTCCGAATAGAGGGGGCGGCTTTCTGGCCGCCTGATGGGGTAATGGTCACGACCATAGGCGGCCCACGTGTCCTGCTGCGGCAGTTGCGCGAGACAATGGCGGAGCCGCTGGCTTCGCAAGCACGGCTCGACAAGATTGTTGGCTTGATCGCCGACAATATGCGGGCTGACGTCTGCTCGTTCTACGTTCTGCGCGACGACGGCGCCCTGGAGCTGTTTGCGACCAAGGGCCTTGCCGCCGAATCGGTTCACATGACCACCCTGCGGCTGGGCGAAGGCCTGGTCGGGTTGATCGCGGCCGAAGCCGAGCCGCTGTCGCTGGACGACGCCCCCAGCCATCCCAGCTTTGCCTATCGCCCGGAAACTGGCGAAGAGCGCTATAATGCCTTCCTCGGCGTGCCGGTGTTGCGGGCCGGGCAGACGCTCGGCGTACTGGTCGTGCAGAATGCCGAACGCCGCCATTATGGCGAGGATGAAACCGAGGCGATGCTGACTACGGCCACAATCCTGGCCGAGATGATCGCCACCTCCGACTTCGACAATCTGATCAAGCCGGGGTCTGATATCGATCTTAGGCGGCCTCGCATGTACACCGGCGTCAGTTTTACCGATGGCATTGCGCTGGGCACCGTGGTTCTGCACGACCCGCGCGTCGTGGTGACCAATTTCATCGCCGAGGATACCGACGCCGAAAAGCTGCGGCTCGAATCGGGGCTGGAGAAAATGCGCGTCTCGATCGACGCCATGCTCGACCATGGCGACATGCAGTCGAGCTCGGATCACCGCGAAATTCTCGAAACCTATCGTATGTTCGCCAATGATCGCGGCTGGGTGCATCGGCTGACCGAGGCCATCGACAATGGCCTCAGCGCCGAAGCGGCCGTCGAGCGAGTGCAGAACGATACCCGGGCGCGCATGATGCGCCAGACCGATCCCTATATTCGCGACCGCCTGCATGATCTGGACGATCTGGCTAACCGGCTGCTGCGGGTGTTGACCGGGGACGGTCAGGGGCTGGGCCGCAAGGAATTGCCCGATAACGCCATTCTGGTGGCGCGCAATATGGGCCCGGCCGAACTACTCGAATATGACCGCACCAAGCTGCGCGGCATCGTGCTCGAAGAGGGCGGGGCCACGGCGCACGTCGCCATCGTGGCGCGCTCGCTCGGCATGGTGGCCGTGGGGCAGGCGCAGTCGATCGTGTCGATGTGCGAAACCGGCGATAACATCATCATCGATGGCTCGGCCGGGCTGGTGCACCTGCGGCCAACGCCCGATATCGAGCAGACCTATGTCGACAAGGTGCGCGTCACGGCCAAGCGCCGCGCCCATTATGCGGCGCTCAAGGACAAGCCGAGCGTCACCAAGGATGGCGTGGCCATCACGCTGCTGCACAATTCGGGGCTGGTGGCTGACTTGCCCATGCTCGACGACACGGGGGCCAGCGGGGTCGGACTGTTCCGCACCGAATTGCAGTTCATGATCGCCAGCAAGCTGCCGCGCCTGCGCGAGCAGATGGAGCTCTATGCCGAAGCCATGGCGATTGCCGGGGAGCGCCCGGTGGTGTTCCGCCTGCTCGACATTGGTGGCGACAAAGTGCTGCCCTATCTGCGCGCGACGGCCGAGGAAAACCCGGCCATGGGCTTTCGTTCGATCCGGCTGGGGCTGGAACGGCCCGGCCTGTTGCGCACGCAGATCCGCGCGCTGCTGATGGCGGCCAATGGGCGCCCGCTCAAGATTTTGGTGCCCATGGTCACCGAGACGTTCGAGTTCATCCAGACCCGCATGGTGGTCCACAAGGAAGTCGAGCGGCTGCGGCGTGCCGGCAAGCCTGTGCCGAGCCGGCTGGAGCTGGGCGTGATGGTGGAAGTGCCATCGCTGCTGTTCGAGCTCGACCAGTTGATGCCCGAGGCCGATTTTGTCTCCATCGGCTCGAACGATCTGGTGCAGTTTTTGACGGCGTCCGATCGCGCCAATCCGCGCGTCGCTAAAAATTATGATCCCATCGGCATGCCGCGCCTTCGCGCCATTCGCATGGTTGTCGATGCGGCGCGCCGCTACAATGTGCCGATCACCATGTGTGGCGAGCTGGCCGGAAAGCCGCTCGAAGCTTTGGCGCTGATGGCCGTAGGCATGACCCGGCTGTCGATGGGCCCGGCCTCGATTGGCCCGATCAAGGAACTGGTGCTCAATGTCGATCTCCAGCCCATCAAGGACGCCGTCGGCGCGGCGCTGAGCGACGGCGCCAGCGGCACCACGGTGCGCCATCTGCTTGAGGAATGGATCAAGAAGCAGAACTTGCCGGTTTGATCTCTGCCTTCACCTCTCCCTTGGGGGAGAGGTCGCCCCTTCAGGCGGGTGAGGGGGCCTTCCAAGGGCGCTGGGCCAAGAAAAGGCCCCCTCACCCGTCGGCTACGCCGCCGACCTCTCCCCCGAAGGGAGAGGCGAAGAGGGGCCAAACCCTTGCGGTCTGCCCGCGTTGCCCCTAAAGCGTGCCTCTTCCAGACTTGAAAGACCCGACCCATGGCAACTCTTCCCCAGGACAAACTCGACGCGCTCGAGACGCGGTTTCAGTATGTCGAGGCGGCCCTTTCGGGGGGCGCCGGGCCGGATGAGTTCGTCAAGTTTTCCAAGGAACATGCCGAGCTGGCGCCGATCGTTGGCGAAATTCGCGCCTACAGCAAAGCCCAGCGCGACCGGGTGGACGCCGAGGCGCTGCTGAAAAGCGGCGACAAGGACCTGGCCGAAATGGCCCAGGCGGAAATCGAGGAGCTCGACGAAAAGCTCGAAAGCCTGTTCCAGGCCATCCGCATTCTGCTGCTGCCCAAGGATGAGGCCGACGAAAAGTCGATCATTCTGGAAATCCGTGGCGGCACCGGCGGCGATGAAGCGGCTTTGTTCGCGGGCGATCTGTTCCGCATGTATGAGCGCTATGCCGCCAATCACGGCTGGAAAGTCACTGTGATGGAAGAAAGCCCCGGCGAAATGGGTGGTTTCAAGGAAATCATCGCCAACGTTTCGGGCAAGGGCGTTTATGCGCGCATGAAGTTCGAGAGCGGCGTGCATCGTGTGCAGCGCGTGCCGGCCACTGAAGGCTCAGGCCGCATTCATACGTCGGCGGCGACCGTGGCGGTGCTGCCCGAAGTCGAAGACATCGACATTGAAATCCGCAACGAAGATATCCGCATCGACACCATGCGCGCCTCGGGCGCCGGTGGTCAGCACGTCAACACGACGGACTCGGCGGTGCGCATCACCCATATCCCATCGGGTCTGGTGGTGACGTCGGCGATGAAGAGCCAGCACCAGAACCGGGCCCAGGCCATGCTGGTGCTGCGCTCGCGGCTTTATGAAATGCAGCGTGAAGAGCGCGACAGCGCCCGCTCGGCCGAGCGCAAGGGGCAGGTGGGGTCGGGCGATCGCTCCGAGCGCATCCGCACCTATAACTTCCCGCAGGGCCGCGTCACCGATCACCGCATCAATCTGACGCTCTATAAGCTCGACAAGGTTATCACCGGCGAAGCGCTGGATGAGCTGATCGAGGCGCTGATCACCGAGAGCCAGGCCGAGCAGCTATCGGCGATGGAAAACGGCAACTGAGCGACGCCCCAAATCTGGGTGGCTTGTGGCGCGGCTGGCGCGATGTGCTGGCCCGTCTCGGCTTTGACAGCGCTGCCCGCGATGCCAAGCTGCTGACCGGCCACGCGCTGGGACTATCCACGCTCGACATGGCGCTGCGCGAAACCGACCCGGTGACGGATGTCCAGGTCACTGCCGTCGCTGCTGTGCTGCAGCGCCGCATGAGCGGGGAATCCGTCGCCCGCATTATCGGCGAACGCGAGTTTTACGGGCTGGCCTTTGGCCTCAATGCAGCCACGCTCGAGCCGCGTCCGGAAACCGAAATGCTGGTGGATCTGGCGATTGAGCGTCTGCCGCAAGGTGGTCGCCTGCTCGATCTCGGCACCGGGACGGGGTGCATTCCGATTTCGATATTGGCCAACCGGGCGGATGCGCATGGCGTGGCCGTTGATCTGAGCGTTGAGGCGCTGGCGGCGGCACGGGAAAATGCGCGGCGGCATGGGGTTCTGGATCGTCTGTCGTTCCTTGCAGGCTCATGGTTCGATGCTCTGGCTCCCTCTCCCCTGAGGGGAGAGGGTTGGGGTGAGGGGTTCAGCGCCGGTGTTCATGCTGAGGGTCTGAACCCCTCACCCGCCCCTTCGGGGCGACCTCTCCCCTCAGGGGAGAGGTGGGGCGTTGCAAATGGCTTCGATCTCATCGTCTCCAACCCGCCCTATATTACCTCGGCCGTGGTTGAGACGCTGGAGCCTGAGGTCAAGGATTTCGATCCGCGGCTGGCGCTCGATGGTGGGCCTGATGGCTTGGCGCCCTACCGCATCATTGCGGCGGAGGCTGCGCATTGGCTCAAGCCGGGCGGCAGGGTGATGGTCGAGATCGGCTACGATCAGGGCGAGGTGGTGCGCGCGCTGTTCGCCGCGGCCGGATTTGGTGACGTCACTGTGCGGCAGGACCTCAATGGTCTTGATCGTGTGGTATCCGCGCACCAAATACTGTGAGCAAACACACGTGGATTGGGGCTTTGCGCAATTAATGCTGGCAAAGCAGCCCCAAACCAGCTAGTTTGACCGTGCTGTCAACAGGCGCATCATGAGTGCCACGGCGACAACCACCCGATCATCCTCTCAGCTGCAAGTTGCAGTGCGGTTCCAGCAAGAGCTGGAGCGACGCAGATGGATCGGACTTCAGTGGTGCGGCCGCTCGACAGTTTTAGGTCTTCATGAAGCCAGTTAGTGCCCCGAGCAGGAAGACGTGGTCTTCGCGGGGGATGGCCCGACCAGGCGTGATGCCGGTCCGCCAGCAAGTGTGACGCTTATTTTTCTAGAGTTAGATAAAGCGACCAGATGAGACCCAATAATCAGAATAACAAAAACCGGCAGCGCAGTCGGAACGGCGGCCGCAAGCACGTCAATCCATTGTCGCGTAACTTCGAGAGCAATGGTCCCGATGTGAAGGTGCGCGGCAACGCGGCCCATATCGCGGAAAAGTACATGCAGCTCGCGCGCGATGCCCAGTCGTCCGGCGACTCCGTGATGGCAGAGAACTATCTGCAGCATGCCGAGCATTATTTCCGCATCGTCTCCAGCGCCCAGCAGGCGCAGAGCGGTCAGCGTCCCGAAGGTTCGGACGATGACTATGATGACGATATGCCCGATATGAATTCGCGCTTTGCATCGCCGCAGCCTCAGGCGCAGCAGCAGTTTGTGCAGGGCGAGGGCGAAGACCAGCAGGGCGGTCAGCCCCAGCAGAATGGTCAGCAGCAGGATGGCGAACAGCCCCAGCAGGACCGCGCACAGCGTCCTGATCGTGGTGAACGCCGTGAGCGCCAGCAGCGCAGCCGCTTCCGTCCGGAAGGCGAAGTGCAGCAGTCCACGCCGATCGAGCCAAACCCACAGCCCCAGGCCCAGCCTGACGTTGTCGAGGCCGTCGCAGAAACTGCTACCGCCGAGCCAGCCGCCGTGGATGCTGATGGTGAAGCCCGCAAGCCACGCGAGCGCCGTCCGCGCCGTCGTCGTCCCGTCGCTGGTGAAGGCGCTGATCCGGCAACTGCCGAGCAGCCCGATGTCGGCGAACTGCCTGCCTTCCTGACTGGCGGCAAGGCCGCAACCGCCGCAGAATAATCTGGGCGACACAATTCAAAAGGCCGGGCCACAATGCCCGGCCTTTTCGTTTGCCGGTATTTTGCCGGTGCGCGTTCTCTCGTCCCCCAAACCGCATCGCAGGCTGCGCTTTTGCTTGCCCGGCAAAACGATAGCGATGCGCAGCGCACCTCTTTTCGTGCGCGAAAGACTTCCCATATACCTCCTTGTGATGGAGCAGCGCTGCTGAGCAGGCGTTTCGTCAGGCGACGCTTCCGCCGTGTGTCTGGTGCCTTTTGGGCCGGGCGACGGGCGAGATCAGGAGAGTTGAATGAATATTGAAAAATACACCGAGCGGGCCCGTGGGTTTATCCAGAGCGCGCAGACGGCCGCGCTGGGTAAGGGGCATCAGCAGTTTGCCCCACTGCACCTGCTCAAGGTGTTGCTGGATGACGATCAGGGCATGGCCAATGGGCTGATCGAGCGCGCCGGGGGCGATCCCAAGGCTGCGCGGGCGGGCGTTGAAGCCGCGTTGGCCAAACTCCCATCGGTATCGGGCGACGCCGGCCAGCTTTATCTGAGCCGCGAATTGGCGCGTGTCTTCGACACTGCCGAAAGCGCTGCGCAAAAGGCTGGCGACAGCTATGTCACCGTTGAGCGGCTGCTGCTGGCGCTGGTTGTCGAAAAGGACACTGACGCGGGCAAGATTTTGAGCTCTGCAGGCGTGACGCCGCAGGGTCTGAATGCGGCTATCGAAGCCATCCGCAAGGGGCGCAATGCCGACTCCGCCACGGCCGAGAACGCCTATGACGCGCTCAAGAAATATGCGCGCGACCTGACCGCCGACGTGCGCGAGGGCAAGCTTGATCCGGTGATTGGCCGTGACGAGGAAATTCGCCGCACCATCCAGGTGCTGAGCCGGCGCACCAAGAACAATCCCGTGCTGATCGGCGAACCCGGTGTGGGCAAGACCGCCATCGCCGAGGGCCTCGCCATCCGCATCGTCAATGGCGACGTGCCGGAGTCGCTGAAAAACAAGTCACTGCTGTCGCTCGACATGGGTGCACTGATTGCTGGCGCGAAATATCGCGGCGAGTTTGAGGAACGCCTCAAATCCGTTTTGAGCGAAGTGACGTCGTCGGATGGGCAGATCATTTTGTTCATCGACGAAATGCATACCCTGGTCGGGGCCGGCAAGGCCGATGGCGCGATGGATGCGTCCAATCTGCTCAAGCCTGCTCTGGCGCGGGGTGAACTGCATTGCGTTGGCGCGACCACGCTTGATGAATATCGCAAGCATGTCGAAAAGGACCCGGCGCTGGCCCGTCGCTTCCAGCCGGTGTTCGTGGACGAGCCGACGGTTGAGGACACCATCTCGATCCTGCGCGGGCTCAAGGAAAAATACGAGCTGCATCACGGTATCCGGATTTCGGACTCCGCCTTGGTGAGCGCGGCAACCTTGTCCAACCGCTACATCACGGATCGTTTCCTGCCCGACAAGGCCATCGATCTGATGGACGAAGCGGCAGCGCGTCTGCGCATGGCCGTCGACAGCAAGCCTGAGGCCCTCGACGAACTTGATCGCCGTATCATGCAGCTCAAGATCGAGCGTGAAGCGCTGCGCAAGGAAGATGACGACGGCTCCAAGACCCGGCTCGACCGGTTGGAGAATGAGCTGGCCACGCTCGAAGAGCAGGCCCAGGTCATGTCGTCCAAGTGGCTGTCGGAAAAGGAACGCCTGCAAGGCAGTCAAAAGCTCAAGGAGGCTTTGGACACCGCGCGCAGCCAGCTCGAAATCGCGCAGCGCCAGGGTGACCTGGCCAAGGCAGGCGAGCTTGCCTATGGCGTCATTCCCGAGCTGGAAAAGAAGATCAAGACCGCCGAAGACCCCAATGGCGACGGCAAGCCTGATCCACTGATGGCGGCCGAAGTCGTGACCCCGAGCGATATCGCCCAGGTTGTCAGCCGCTGGACCGGTATTCCGGTTGACCGGATGCTCGAAGGCGAGCGCGACAAGCTGCTCAAGATGGAAGAGACTATCGGTGCGCGCGTCATCGGGCAGGCCGAAGCGGTGGCGGCGGTGGCCAAAGCCGTGCGTCGGTCGCGGGCGGGCCTGCAGGATCCCAACCGGCCGATTGGCTCGTTCATGTTCCTCGGACCAACCGGCGTCGGCAAGACCGAGCTGACCAAGTCGCTGGCCCAGTTCCTGTTCGATGACGAGACTGCCATGGTGCGGCTCGACATGAGCGAGTTCATGGAAAAGCACTCGGTGGCCCGCCTGATCGGGGCGCCTCCCGGCTATGTCGGCTATGACGAAGGTGGCGTGCTGACCGAGGCCGTGCGGCGTCGGCCCTACCAGGTCGTGCTGTTCGATGAGATCGAGAAGGCGCATCCCGATGTCTTCAACATCCTGTTGCAGGTGCTCGATGATGGCCGGCTCACCGACGGGCAGGGCCGCACGGTCGATTTCCGCAATACGGTGATCATCCTCACCTCCAATCTGGGCGCCGAATATCTCGTCGACCTCAAGGATGGTGAATCGGTCGAGCTGGTGCGGGGCAGGGTGCTGGACATGGTGAAAACCGCGTTCCGCCCCGAATTCCTCAACCGCATCGACGAAATCCTGCTGTTCCACCGGCTGGGCCGCGAACATATGGGCTCGATTGTCGATATTCAGTTCTCCCGGTTGCAGAAGCTGCTGCGGGATCGCGATATCGGTCTTGAGCTCACCGATCGCGCGCGCGATTGGCTGGCCAATGAAGGCTATGACCCTGCCTATGGTGCACGCCCCCTCAAGCGCGTCATCCAGCGCTGGGTGCAGGATGGTCTGGCCGAGGAGATCCTCGCGGGGCGCGTCAGCGATGGCAGCCGCGTTGTGGTCGATGCCAATGATGCAGGGATTGTCCTGCATCCTGCCGATGCAGCTGCGACAGAAGTCGCCTGATCAAACACTTAAAAGGCCGGTCTCAAGACCGGCCTTTTTGCATGGGGATTGCGATGGCGGCGCAGGTGGTCGCCAGATAGGCTCGGCAAACCACAAAGCCGGATCAAGACATGACTCAGGATATTGCAGCGCCGCAAAGCCGCCACTTCGTTCTGGTGGCGGCCATTCTGGCTTCGAGCATGGGTTTTATCGATGGCTCGGTGATGTCCATCGCGGTTCCCGCCATCCGGGCCAACCTCGGGGCCACGCTGGCCGACGCGCAATGGATCAATAGTGGCTATCTGCTGCTGCTGTCCTCACTGATCCTGCTCGGTGGTGCGGCCGGTGATCGGTTCGGCCTGCGCAATATGTTTGGCCTGGGTATTGTCGTGTTCGTTGCTGCTTCGCTGGTCTGTGCCATTGCGCCCAATCCGCTGATCCTGATTGTGTTTCGCGTGGTGCAGGGGGCGGGTGCGGCCTTCATGGTGCCGGGCAGTCTTGCCATTATCGCCAAGGCCTATCCGCGCGAAGAGCGGGGCAGGGCCATCGGGATCTGGGCGGCGGCTTCGTCGCTGACCTCGATTGCCGGGCCGATCATCGGCGGCTTCGTGTTGACGGCTCTGGGCGACTGGAGCTGGCGGCTGGTGTTCGCCATCAATCTACCACTCGGCGCCATCGCGCTGGCGCTGCTCTGGCTCAAGGTTGCGCCCGATCGTCCCGATGCCAATCGTCGCCTGGATCTGGGTGGCGCGATTTTGGCGACGCTGGCACTGATGCTGATTGCCTATGGCCTGACCGGCAATGGCGGGGAAAGTGCGCCACCACTGTCGCATACGGTTTTGTGGAGTGGCGTGGGTCTGCTTGTCGGCGTGGCGTTTGTGGTCTGGGAAAGCCGGGTGGCCTCCCCCATGCTGCCGCTGCGCCTGTTTTCCAATCTCGGCTTCTCTGGTGCCAACGGGCTGACCTTCTCGCTCTATTTTGCGCTGGGCGGCACCATGTTCTTCCTGCCCATGACGATGATCGGCGGCTGGGGCCTGTCGCCCGCCGTAGTGTCGCTCTCGTTGCTGCCGATGGGCGTATTGATGACCATCCTCTCCTCGTTCAGTGGAAAATGGTCCGATCAGTTCGGCCCCGGCCCGTTGATCGCCTTGGGGTCGTTGATCGTCGCGGCAGCGTTTGTGCTGATGGGATTGCTGACGCCATTGCACGACGCCTGGCTTGGCGTGCTGCCGGCGGTCGTGCTGCTTGGATTGGGTATGGGGCTGGTGGTTTCGCCCCTGTCGACAGCGGTCATGACCAGCGTTGAGGATGGCGATACCGGCGTCGCCTCGGGGGTCAATAATGCCGTGGCCCGCGTGGCCGGATTGGTCGCAGTGGCGTTTCTGGGCATTGTCGTGGCGTCAGTATTCGAACAATCCCTCGGCGAGGCGGCCGAATTGGCGGTGTTCTTCGGCCTGCCGGCCACGGGCCTGACGCCAGCCGAAGACGCATTGCGCCTTCACGCAACCGACGCTGCGTTTGCGAGCATTGCTTACATCACGGCGGGGCTGAGCCTAGTGTCGGCGGTGATCGCCTGGCTAACCCTTGAGAAAAAGGTCGGCGCCAGGCGAGCTGCTTAGTTCGCCTGGGCGACTGCCACGGGAGCGGGCTTGCGGGTCATCAGGTCGTTGATCTGGGCAATGGTCTCGTGGAACTTGCCCTCATAGCGCTGCGCCAGGGAGTTTTCCTTGGGCAGCTTGACGCTGAGTGGATCGACGAGATTGCCGTTGATCAGGATTTCAAAGTGCAGGTGCGGGCCGGTCGATTGACCGGTTGAACCGACATAGCCGATCACCTGCCCCTGACGGACACGCACACCCGGCTTCATACCATCGGCAAAGCGGGACATGTGGCCATAGGCGGTCTCATAGCCGTTGACGTGCTTGATCTCGACCTTGTTGCCATAGCCCGACTGCCAGCCGGCCAGTTCAATGACGCCGTCGCCCGAGGCATAGATCGGAGTGCCCGAGCGCGCGGCCAGGTCGACACCGGTATGGAGCTTGCGCGTCTTGAAAATAGGATGGATGCGATAGCCGAAGCGCGAGCGCAGCGTGCCGCCGCCTTCCAGCGGACGACGGGTGAGGAAGCGCTTGCCGGTCTCGCCGTCGGGATCGAAGAAATCCACCACGCCGTCATCGGTACCAAAGCGATAAAGCCGCCGCGTCGTGCTGCCCAGTGTCAGGGACACATAGAGAAGTTCGGCCCGGCCATCTGCGTCGGGCGCCGTCTCGAGGATCTCGATGGCGTCACCGGCGGTGATCTTCTTGGTCATGTCCACATCATAGGCGAACATGCCGATGATGCGCTGAATGGTGGCGTCGTCCAGATCGTGCTTGCGGCCGGTTTCCCAGATCGAGCGATAAACGCTGGGCAGGTTGGCCACGTTGATCTCTTCGGTGTCTTCCTCTGGGAAGACGATCTCGGCCGGAGCGAGGCCCAGCACATATTGACCCTTGTCGGTCAGTGCCACGGTCGCCTTATGGATATCGCTCTTGGTGGCATCATCATGCTGATAGATGCTCATGCGATAGGGAATGAGCGTATTGGAAGTGCGCGATGGCCCGAACAGAATGCGCAGGCGCGCTCCGGCTGGCAGATTGGTCGAGGGGAACACGTTCTGCAGCGTGCCGCTGATGGCTGATACCATGGCATCGGTAAAACCGTTTTTGCGCAGGATCTCGTCGAGCGGGGTCTGTTCCTTGATGGTGAGAATACGCTCGGAGCGGCCCAGGCCAGCATCGGCGGCGCGCGTCGTCTTGGGCACGGCCGTCACGTTCTCGGCGATACCGCCCAGAGTGGTGCCATCGGTTGAAATCCCAAGGTCACGCACCGTCGGACCCAGCGCCGCATAGGCCAGGGTCGGGGAGGCGGCGTCATCATAGAAGGTGGATTCAACAACGCCGCGCACATATTCGGCAGCGAGTTGGTCGGAGATGGCACGGGGCGGCACGAAGGTCGATGGCATGGCGGCCAGTCGCACGGCGACCTCGCCCTCAACTTCTGCGCCATAGACATCGGTATTGATCGCCGTGGCGTCATTGACCTCGATCGGCTGGGTCGCATTGAGGATGGCTACAGGATCATAGTCCGGCACGCCTTCCGACAAAGAGGTCGCCGCAGTGGCCAGCGTGGCGCGAATGCGCATGAACGGCTGGTTGCGGATCATGTCGCGGCCATCAACCGTTTCGCGGATCGACGCTTCAATGATCTCCAGATCAGAGCGGGTCGCGGCGACGGGACGAATGCGGGCCGATTTGGCCGACATATCAGTCGGGGTGATATTGTCTGCCTTGGGGCGCGCCAGTTGCAGCGCTTCATAGGCGGTCGAGAAAGTGTCCTGTCCCTGGAAGGACACATAAAGAGCGGCGCCCATGAGCAGCACGCTGGTCAGGCCCGTCATCACCGTGCCGGTCAACCAGGCAAAACTCAGCTCGCGCCCATGCGGGATTTCGCCATCGGTCGACTGCACGGTCAGCGCAGGACTGTCTTCATAGCCGGTCGACTTGAGCAGAGCGGCGTGTCGGTTGCGTTGCGTTGGGTTCAACGCCCCATCCTTATATATAGCAAGGTAGCCATCCCCGTTCCCGGTCGTGCTTCGGCGTCTATTAAAGAGCCTGTGAGCGCCTTGGCGCATATGCGTAAGCGCAGAGTCTACATCATCAGTCCGCTCTCATCGACAAAAAATGCGGCGAAACTGCGTAAGGCAGAGGCGTCATTGTGCGCCGAGGCAGCGCGGAGCCTCTTAACAAAGTATGAAAAAGCCAGCATTTCTGGCCAAATCTGTACCAAAACGGGAGGGCTGCGGGGCAGGCGTCGGTGCCCTTGAAAAAGCATCGAAAAAACCCAGATTAGTGGTCCCGCTGGCAGAGCCCCGTAATCCCTCGTGATTCAGTCGAGTTTTCCACATTGGGTCAACGGCTAAAACGACAAAATGACAGCTTTGTCGTTTTAGGGCTTCACGGCCCGGAAAACTCGCCCTATAACCCGGCCATCGCTTCAGAGCGCGGCGCCAGACGGCGGCGGGCAACGAAGCAAGTCACTGAAAACAAAAGAAATTTTGAGTTTAGTGGTTTCGGTTTCCGGGTTGTTTGAGCTTTGGTTTGAATGATCTGAAAA
>NZ_LANJ01000023.1 GCF_000971295.1 Devosia epidermidihirudinis
CTCCACCCCTTGACCTCCCCCGCCAAATCCCCCACCAGAGTGTCATGTCCGACGCCATGACCAACGCCGCAGAATTTACCGTCAGCGAGATCGCCCAGGCGGTCAAACGCACTGTGGAAGATGAGTTCGGCCATGTGCGGGTGCGCGGGGAAATTTCGGGCTTTCGGGGCCAGCATTCCTCGGGTCACGCCTATTTCACCCTCAAGGACGAAAACGCCTCCATCGACGCCGTCGTGTGGAAGGGCAATTGGGCGCGGCTGACCTTCAAGCCTGAAGAAGGCCTCGAAGTCATTGCCACCGGGCGGCTCACCACCTTCCCGCGGTCGAGCAAGTATCAGATCGTCATCGACAATATCGAACCGGCAGGCGCCGGCGCCTTGATGGCGCTGCTTGAGGAGCGACGCCGCAAGCTGATGGCCGAAGGCCTGTTCGAGCGGGACCGCAAGCAAGCCCTGCCCTATCTGCCGCGCGTCATCGGCGTCATCACCTCGCCCACCGGCGCGGTCATTCGCGATATTCTTCATCGCCTCGCCGATCGCTTCCCCAGCCATGTGCTGGTCTGGCCGGTCCGCGTGCAGGGCGACACCTGCGCGCCCGAAGTCGTCAACGCCATTGAGGGCTTCAACGCCCTCCTGCCCGACGGCAAGATCCCGCGTCCGGACCTGTTGATCGTCGCGCGCGGCGGTGGCTCGATTGAAGACCTTTGGGGCTTTAACGAGGAATCCGTCGTCCGTGCCGTCGCTGCCAGCGGCATTCCGATCATCTCCGCCGTCGGCCACGAAACCGATACGACGCTGATCGACTATGTCTCGGACATGCGTGCGCCAACGCCAACCGCCGCCGCCGAGGCCGCCGTGCCCGTCCGCGCCGAGCTTGTCGGCTATGTCGACGATCTTGGCAGCCGCCAGCGTCAGGCTGCACGCCGGATGTCCAGCACGGCCCGTGATCGCCTGCGCGCCGCCGCCGCCGGCCTGCCGCGTCCGAACGATCTGGTCGCCACCCAACGCCAGCGGCTCGATCATGCCGCCAGCAATCTCTTCACTGGCCTCCGCCATTCCGTGCAGGACCGCCGCGTTGCCTTTTCGCGCATCGAGTCCAAACTCAGTCCGCGCGTTCTGCTCAGTCAGCGCCAGGAAGTGGCCGAACGCCTCAAGAACCTGTCGCTGCGCGCCGAAGCAGGGCTGCGCAAATCGGTCGATCGCACGCGCCTGACTTACGATCCGCGCGCCGAGCGCCTGGCTGCAGCTGCACAACGCCTGGTTGAGCGGAAGCGCTCGCTGTTCGAGACCATTGCACCCAAGCTGTCTGCCACAGCGCTACAAACCGATCTGGTCCATGCCCAAATCCGCCTGGCCCCGCTGGCAGCGCGTCTGATGGCTGGCATTGCACAAAACCTCACTGATCGTCGCTCCGCGCTCAACCAGTCTGGCAAGCTGCTGGCCTCGCTCAGCTACAAGAGTGTGCTGGCGCGCGGCTATGCCGTCATCAAGGACGATGCGGGCAATCTGGTGCATGAACGCGCGGCGCTGTCGCCCGGTGACGGCATTGTTATCGAGTTCGCCGATGGCGAAGTCGGCGCAACCGTTGCCGGCAGCCCGGTTATCAAGAAAAAACCACGTCCGCCTTCTGGTGGGGGCACACAGGAAAGCCTCTTTTGAGGTACGTGAATGAAGGCTATATCAGTGGCCAGATTGAAGGACGGTCGTGATGAACATCTTCGATAAGGGGTTCTCCCCCACTGAGGCGGTGATCCGCTACATGGACGGCGATTACGTCGTGCTCAAGCCCGGCAGTTTTGTGCGCTGCGCGATTACCGGCAAGCCCATTCCGCTCGATGAGCTGTTCTATTGGAACGTCGATCGGCAGGAGGCCTACCTCGATGCGGTGACGGCCAATACTGCCTTCGAGCGCTTCGGCCTCGGAGCCTGATGGTGGCGGAAGCGTCAGTCCGCCGTCGTTTTCTCTTTATTTCCAACGGTCACGGTGAAGACTGGATAGCGGCAGCAATCGCTGCGCAGCTGCCCAAGTCCATCGAGGTCGACGCCTATCCCATGATCGGCGCCGGCAATGCCTATGCCGGGGTCTGCCCCATTGTTGGCCCCCGCGCCACGTTGGCCTCCGAAGGCTGGCGCAACGTCAAGGGATCGCTGCGCCGCGACCTCACCAGTGGCGGCCTTGCCACCGTGCCACCTGCGCTGCAATTCCTGCGCAAGATGCTCGGCCAGTATGATCGCATTGTCGTGGTTGGCGATATGGTCGGGGTCTTTGCCTGCCTCGCCACCGGCCATCGCGGCATTTTCTACCTCGACGTCTACAAAACCGGCGCCGCCCGGCTCTATTCCAGCCCCGAACGCTGGGCCATCAAAAAGACCTGCCAGACCGTGTTCTGTCGCAGTGACAGCCTTGCCCGCACGCTCGAACATATCGGTGTCGATGCCCGCTCGGCTGGCAATGTGATGATGGATACCATTCCGCGCGGCGAATACGACGCCCGCGCCCGCCGCACCCGGCCTCTGGCCGTCACGCTCCTGCCCGGCAGCCGCGCCCTGACCGCCGAAAGTTTCGGCCTTCAGGTCTCGGCCCTGCGCAGCCTGACGAAGGATCAGCGCCCGGACGTGTTCCTGGCCGTTGCCGGCAGCATCAATGTGGAAGAGCTGGCCCGCCAGACAGGCTTGCGCCGCACCACCATGCTCAGCGCCGAGCCTGCAGATCTGGGCGAGCTGTCAGATGGTGATCTGACTATTCATATGGCGCGCGGCAGTGCCATGGGCAATCTGCTCGACGTATCCGACGTGGTGATGTCACAGGCGGGCACGGCCACGGTTCAGGCGCTCGGCCTCGGCAAGCCGGTCATCACCTTCATCAATCCCCGCGACCGCCGCTCGCGCTTCACCGACGAGCAAATGCTGTTCGGCGAAGCCCGCACCGTCGTTCCCGCCGAAGTCCCGGCGATCAGCACGGCGCTCAAGCACCTGCTCAGTGATGAAGAAGACCGCCGCCGCCTCGCCAATATCGGCCGCCAACGCATCGGCGGCCCCGGCGCCATGCAGGCGATTTTGGACGCTCTGGAGAACTAGGGGCACCGGACTTGTCGAAAGACGAGGTAGCGCGGAGTTTGCCACCCCCACCGCGTCACCCCGGCCTTGAGCCGGGGTCTCCCTTACATCCCCAGAGGGATTCCCGCTTTCGCGGGAATGACGCCAAGTGGGGTATTCGCCATGGGGACTAAACTATCGCTCTGCCCCTAAACCACCCCACCCACCGGCGCTGCCCTCGGACTCGATCCGAGGGTCACTATCAGCGCGGCACATATGGAAAACGGCCCTCGGATCAAGTCCGAGGGCAGCACGATGTTTGGTCAAACAGCCGAAACGGCTGGACCCGAGTTACTTCGTATCCTGCTCGGGGTTCAGCAGGCGGTGCAGATGGACGATGAAATAGCGCGTCTGCGCGCTGTCCACGGTCATCTGGGCCTTTTGCTTCCACACCGTGTAGGCGCTGGCATAGTTGGGATAGAGGCCGACGATGTCGACCTTGTCGAGATCGTTGAAGGTGACGCCCTCAAGGCTGGACAACTCGCCGCCGATCACCAGGTGAAGGAGTTGCTTGCTTGGGTCTTCTTTTGCGCTCATCGGGTCATATCCGTTCATCGGGAGAAGCCTGGTCGGCAGCGATCTCGTCATCAGCCGGACAGCCATAGACTTTGATCAATGCCGCATGGACGAGCGGTTTTAGGCTCATGTCGCTCAAGGCCGCAAGCGCCCCGTGGCGCACATCTCGTCTGTTAAAACGAGGGAACCCCGAGCACACGTCGGAAAAGGCGATACCCGCCTCGTCCAAAATCAGCGCCGCCGCTGCAATATCCCAGTCCTGGCTACCGCGCCGCGCCACCGCTGCATCGAGCTTGCCCGTCGCCACCTGCACCAGCCGATAGGCCAGCGAGGGATAGGCGGGCCCGCGAGTATAATGAAGACCGGCCGCCTGCATTTCCTGATGCACAGCGCCCGGCGCCGGGATCAGTGGCGGCGCGCCCGCCCGACGGTGGCGCACCAGCGCCTTGCCGTTAAGCCGTGCGCCCTCGCCTTTGACCGCATCATAAAGCTCGTCGCGGATCGGCGCATAAACCACGCCTGCCACCGGCACGCCGTTTTCCACCACCGCTATAGAGACGCTCCAGCTATCCTCGCCGCGGAGAAACCCGCGCGTGCCGTCGATCGGGTCGACCACAAACACACGCTCGCAATCGAGCCGAGATGGATTGTCTGCGGTCTCCTCGCTCAGCCAGCCATAGTCGGGCCGCGCGGCGAGCAGCGATGAGGCAAGATAGCGATCGACAAGAATGTCGGCTTCGGTAACAGGCGACGCGTTTTCCTTATTCCAGGTTTTCACCTCGCGACGGAAAAACCCGCTGGCGATGATCCCCGCTGCCACCGCCGAAGAGCGGAGCAGTTCGAGATCGTCGGAATAAGTGGTCGGCACAGCTATCATGGACCCGGCTTGTAGGCGCGCCGGGCCTTTAGGACAAGGCGGGGCGCTAAGACAAATTATGCCAATTTCGCGAGGGACGAATTTTCTTTCGACACCAGAAGCGCCCTGTCGGCGACCGACGTTCTCTGCCCCCGGGCCAGCGTTCCGCAGCGCCATTTTGCGTTACCTCCTGAGGCACAAGGGTTTTGTCCAAAGGCGCTGGTTAACGCCCTCCCAGCGGGCGCGGTTAATCGGTTCCTACCCTATGCAAGACCCTGCTAACCCTCTCCGAAAACAAGATAAACTTAACCGAACCGATTAAGGAGCCAGGTAATCCGACGCGCTATGTTGGCCTCATAAGCAGAGCAAAAAAACAAGCTCTCGAAGTTGACAGGAAGGCAGATCACAATGGTTCATGGCGTCGCGATGGAAGGCTCATCAGTCGTTTTGGCGTTCGGCAAGCCCGCATTGGCGGAGCGCCGTTTCGTGGCTGCGAACGACAATGGTCCCAAGGACCCGGTTAAGACCGTCACGGTGCGCCGCCAGCTCGATCAGAGCGGCGTGGCCATCAAGATCAAGGTCCCGGTGACAGAATTTATCGGTGTGGCCGTGGCTACTTCGATCTCGGAAGACGGCCTGCTGACCAGCAGCATCGAGCTGGTACATTCCGATTACGAACTGAATTATCGCGTCTTCGAAGAAGAGGGCAATCACAACGTCGTCGCCGAATGGCAGAACTGGGGCAAGAAGCTCCGTCTCCCGCTGTTCATCAAGGCCGGCGATGGCGCCTACATGCCCTATAGCCAGCACGTTGATGGCGTCATGGTCGGCAACACCGCATCGCGCCGCAAGCTGGTCGCCGAAGCCTCGCGCCGCCCCCGCTTCCTCAATCGCCGCCAGCCGGGCCAGCCCGAGGCGATCTAAAAGTTTTTGCTTGCCTCCAAAGCACGTTGATAGGGTTGACCAGTGGTGCGGTCGGCCCTTTTGACGTTTTGGGGGGCGTTGCCTCCCCGCTCCCTCCATCGTCACCCTCGGGCCTGATGACCCGAGGATTCTTGCAGCAAGTGTAAAGCACTCGGGTCAAGCCCGAGGGTGACAGCGCGGTGGTTGTGATCGGTTGGAAGAAGACCCCCTCCCAACCTCCCCCTGAACAGGGGGAGGAGCAGTCCCGTGCATAGGCACAATCCCGCCCAAGGGTGGCGGCGGATTCCTCCCCCTATCAGGGGGAGGCTAGGTGGGGGTATCCCCTAAAGAAACCTACCAGACCCACTCCGCCAGCAGCGCCAGCACCAGCGCTATCCCGACATAGTGGTTGGCCTTGAACCGCAGCAGGGCATTGCCCGGCTTGTCGACATCGAGCGTCCAAACCTGCCAGGCCAGAATGCCCGCCGCCACTAGCGAGAACAGCGCGAAGATAATCCCGCCGCCTGCCACCGTCCCCGCTGCCAGCCACAGCACATAGGCCCCGGCATAAAAGCCCGAAACGATCACCCGCGCATGGTCGCCAAACAGGCGCGCCGTGGATTTCACGCCGATCAGCGCGTCGTCCTCGATGTCCTGCAGCGCATAAATGGTGTCATAGCCGATCACCCAGAGGATCGTGCCGAGATAGGCCAGCAGCGCGGGCATGGCGATGCCACCGGTCTGGCTGCTCCAGCCCACCAGCGCGCCATAGGAAAAGGCCAGCCCCAGGAAGGCCTGCGGCCACCAGGTCACGCGCTTCATGAAGGGATAGATCGCCACCAGCACCAGCGAGGCGACGCCCGCCCAGACGGTGAAGCGATTGAACTGGAACAAAATCACCGATCCCAGCAGCGCCTGCGCCACCAGAAACGCCAAGGCATCGCGCGAGGTCACCTGCCCCGATGGAATTGGCCGCGAGCGGGTGCGCGCGACTTTCATGTCGATGTCGCGGTCCACAATGTCGTTAAAGGTGCAGCCGGCGCCACGCATCAGCAGCGCCCCGAAAAACATAAGAATGGCGGCGATCCAGTCAAAACCGAGCAGCGGATTGGCCACAGCGGCCAGCCCCAGTCCCCAGGTGCACGGCCAAAACAGCAGCCAGATGCCGATGGGCCGGTCCCAGCGCGCCAGCCGCGCATAAGGTTTCAGCCAATCGGGCGCATAACGATCCACCCAATTGCCCGATTGGGCGTCCGCGACGGTGCCGGGTGTGGGATGATTTTGCTCAGGATTGCTCATTGCAGCTCTCGACACTGTGCCACGACCTCGCCCTTCGACACGCTCAGGATGAGGTCTGTTGCTAACTTTGTTACGGGTCTACTGCGTTCGCCGCGTTTAGAGTAGACCTCATGGTGAGCTTGTCGAACCACGAGGTCGTGGCATCTGCCACTTTGCCATGCCCCGAACCCACGCTGCCCTGCCCCGTCTTCATGTCGAACCCGATCTTGCCGCCAATGCCCAGCTGACGCTTGGCAAGGAGCAATCGCTTTATCTTGCCGCCGTGCTGCGCAAGAACGTCGACGACGAGGTGGTGCTGTTCAACGGTCGCGACGGCGCGTGGCGCGCGCGCATTACCAGCGATTCCAAAAAATCGGTTGGGCTGGAGCTGGTCGAACAGATCGCTCCGCAATCGCCTTCGTCCGATCTTTGGTATGGCTTTGCCCCGCTCAAGACCGAGCGCCTCGACTATGTGATCCAGAAGGCCACCGAGATGGGTGTCAGCACCATCCAGCCGGTGATCACCCGCTACACCCAGGTCGCCCGACTCAAGCATGAGCGCCTTGTGGCCAACGCCATTGAAGCGGCCGAGCAGTGCGAAGTGCTCAATGTTCCCGCCGTTCCAACGGAAATCAGTCTTGATCGCCTGCTCGACAGCTGGACGACCGAGCAGGGCAATCGCAAACTCATTCTGGCCGATGAGGGTGAGAACGTCAGCTCCCCCGTTGAAGCCATTGCTGCCCTGCGCGGAACACCTGTGGGTATTTTGATCGGCCCCGAGGGTGGATTTTCCGATCAAGAGCGGGCAAAACTGCGGGCGCAACCCTTTGTGGTACCAGTGAGTTTGGGTCCACGTATTCTGCGCGCAGATACGGCCGCGGTTGCCGCGCTGGCAGTCATTCAGGCTATCATCGGTGATTGGCGATAAAAGCCGATTGCTTTCCGGCTTGCGGTCGTTATGTTCGCGCCCCACGATTGACCCCTCAGCTACGAGGACTTGATGGCCGGTGCCGACAACTATTCGCCCCTGATCGAATCGCGGGCCGACCTTATTGACGCCATGGCGCGCGGGGCTAAGCCCGAGAGCGAATGGCGCATTGGCACTGAGCACGAAAAGCACGTGTTCCACACCAATCCGCTGCGCCCGGTCACCTATGAAGGTCCAAACGGGATTCATGCGCTGCTCGATGGCATCGCCGCAGAAACCGGCTGGCACCCCTTCTACGATGGCGAAAACCCCATCGGCCTGCGCAATGATGCAGTCGCTGGCGGCATTTCGCTTGAACCAGGCGGGCAGTTCGAGCTCTCCGGCGCACCACAAATCGATCTTCACGCCAGCGCGGCCGAGCTGGCCGAGCATATGCGCATCACCAAAAAGGTCGCTGCGCCCCTCGATATCCACTTCCTTGGTCTTGGCGTCACCCCGCTGTGGTCGGTCGATGAAATCCCCGCCATGCCAAAGTCGCGCTATGGCATAATGAAGCCTTACATGGAAAAGGTCGGCACGCTCGGCACCTCCATGATGTTCCGCTCCTGCACGGTGCAGACCAATCTCGACTTCTCCAGCGAAGCCGACATGGTCAAAAAGCTGCGTGTCTCGGTGGCGCTGCAGCCGATTGCGACGGCCCTGTTTGCCAATTCGCCATTCTCCGAGGGCCGCGATTCCGGCTATCAGAGCTTCCGCAGCCATATCTGGCTGAACACCGACAATGCCCGCACCGGCATGCTCCCCTTCGCCTTCGATGAAGGCTTCGGGTTCGAGCAATATGCCGACTATGCGCTTGATGTGCCGATGTATTTCGTCATCCGTGACGGCGCCTATGTCAACGTCGCGGGCGAAAGCTTCCGGGCCTTCCTCAAGGGCGAGCTGCCTCAGCTGCCGGGCGAAAAGCCCACCGTCAAAGATTGGGAAGACCACCTCTCGACCATTTTCCCCGAAGTGCGCCTCAAGCAGTTCCTTGAAATGCGCGGCGCCGATATGGGCGACGAAAAATCGGTCACGGCGCTGTCGGCCTTCTGGACCGGCCTGCTCTATGACGAGATTTCGCTCGAGGCAGCCTATGAGATGATCAAGCCGTGGAGCCAGGACGAGCGCGAGCACATGCGTCGCGAAGTGCCGCGCCTCGGTCTCGAGACGCCGCATGATCGCTCCAATGTCTATGACATTGCCGCCCAGGCCGTCGGCATTGCCGAAGCCGGTCTCGTCCGCCGCAACCGCCTCAATGCGGCCGGCAAGGACGAAACCATCCACCTCGCCCCGCTCGAAGAAACCATCCGCCTCGCCAAATCCCCAGCCCAGCGCTGGCTGGACAAATTCCACGGCGAATGGAACGGCGATCTGACCAAGATCTTCAAAGAAGCCGAGATGTAGGCTGGGGGCATAGCCGCCGCCTCTTCCCACCTTGGGAAGCAGCCTCACCGATTGCCACCAACAAGCCCGAGCCGAGATCCTCTCTCGCCTCGGGCTTTTTGTCGGCCATGGGGGTGGAAAGCTATTGGCCGGCTTTCGGCGAATGGCCCTACTGGAGCGGACCCTCTCAGGCAGGCGAAGCCCGGAACGGTTACGTCCCGGGCCTTTGTCTCTTAGAGCTACATCCCAATGGCTCTACGGATTGCGACTTGTACGGCCGAGGGGGGTAGCGACGGGTCAAATTCGCCCTTCGGCAGAAGCGGAGGTTGGGCCATGAAACGAGGCTTACTCCCGCGATGCGGTTGCGCCGAGTGAACCAGGAATGGGTGGCAGAGGTACACCGTCCCGGCTTCCCCAGTAGCCAGCACTTCTTCGCAGTCGGCAGTCGATGCAAAACCGTCAGCGGCCAGTTCGCTTAGGGTGAGACCATCCACTCCTGCTGGCAGCAACTGCTTGGCGATAGCGCCGTGCGAGCCTTTCCTGATCATTGTCGGCGCGTCCAATTCCCCGACATCAGAGAACAAGAACAGCATCAGCAGGGCGCGGCCGCTGCTTTTCACGTTGACCCGCCATTGCATGAAGTCGGGATTGTCGGTGCCGAAGCTGGCGTCTACGTGCCATCCGGCATCACCCGGCTCGTTTGGCGAGGGAAAACGTACTGGGAAAGTCCCCAAACCATTAGGCTTCAACCATCGGCCTTCGCCGACGATGGCATCATAGGCTGCGTGCAAGAGCGGCGTGTTGGCCGCGTCCGAAAACGGCTTGCCCGTCATAAAACCTAAGCGGACAACAGGCCGAATCCACGTCTGTGGCGCGTCAAGGGAGAGCCCCATGGCGCTCCAAAGGAGGTCCCGCCCTTGTGAGGCAAGCCCGCCATCGAAGGCACCGTCGAGTTTGATATATCCGTAGTCGATGAACTGCGCGATCTGAGCCTGGCTCAGACCGGAATGAGAAGCTTCCGACATCCATAATGCTCCGCACGGCCCCCACGCGGGACGGGCCGTTATGATCTCAAAAGGCACCTCGGTGCCGCAACGACGTTGGTCGTCAGATCAGCGGAAAGAATGTGGACTTAAACATCATCATGACGCCTTTTTAACAGCCAGGTCGTTCCCTGGCAAGAATTTGGACAAGCGAACCCTAAAGTCAAAGAGAGCGACGTCTGCCTTTCAGAATGCTTCTTCAGTCAGCTTACGGCCGAAATAGGGTCCTGCGTTCCGGCAACTTAGGGGTGGCTAGCGGACTGGCAGGTTTCGGGTAGCTGCAAGCAAATAGCAGCCTTTTGAGTGTCGCGAATAAGCTGGTTGGCGCGGTGCGCTATCATCAAAAAGGGCCAGCCTGATGAAGGCCGGCCCAAATGCTCAAAGCGCTAGAACTGGTGGTTCGCGGCCAGTAAGTCTCTCAAAATCCTGAGACGCCGGTCCACCTGCGCCTCTCGCTAAACCGTCGTCTATCCAGGCAAGCATTGCGGCACTTTCTGGCGGAACCGATGCAGCTACCATGCGCTCCACAAGTGCTTCTTTTGAGACTTCAACGGGGGAGTATGAGCGGCCCCGACTAGTGCGGGCCAACTCCGCCAACTCCGGCATAGTGATGGCTTTGCGTCCAGTGATGTCGAGAGTACGCCTACCCGAAAATCCATCGGAAACGGCGAATGCTGCTGCGTCTGCACATTGTTGACGCGTCACATAGGCTACACCGCCTGCGCCCGCCGCATGGACGAAGCGACCATCATGGTCAGCACGTTCAAGAAATTGCCGTGCCAGATCGTCATAGAAGGCGTTCCGCAATATCGAGTAGCCAATGCTGCTCTCTTTGAGAATTGCCTCGGTCGTTGCGTGATCGGCAGTCATCAGCGAAAGCGGGCTGCTGTCTGCCTTTAAGAACGACGTATAGACGATGTGACTGACGCCTGCAGCAATTGCTGTATCTATTGCTGCGCGATGCTGACGGACACGTATGCCGTCAGGACCCATAGCGTTGGTGCTGATGAGGACAAGCCGGTCCACCCCAGCCATTGCCTGTTGAAGGCTCTCGACCTGATCGAAATCCGCGAACCGCGGCTCCAGACTACTGGAAATGCCTGCAAGTGCGTCGGGCGTCCGACTAAGCAACACGAGCGGCTGTTTGGTGATTGAGCGCAGCGACTGGAGCACCATGCGGCCCAGCTTTCCGCTAGCGCCGGAAATAGCAATTGATGTCATTTGAAAACTCTTCTGACGATATGGATACGACTGTGCACACCCCGCAACGCGGTGGCCTCACTGTCAGCGATCAGTCAGAAGAAAACTCTTGTCACAGTGGTCTTATCGAACAGCCTTCGCCGCAGGTCAAGATCACCTGACCAGTTGACCGGTTGCGGCCCCTCATGTCTGCTGTTGGGACCATCGATCTCCACCGGCTATGTCCGAAATGGGGTCGACACCGGCCATGGACCGAGGAAGGTCTTGACCGCCTCGGCATATGAGCTGAGCCTTGGCCCTTTGCTTTAAGCCTCTCACCGCGCCCTTGCTGTCTCCTCCCCCCATAGCGCAGACAAGAAAGAAACTTGCCTCCCCCCGCTATCTCGTGCATCACGCGGCCAACAGCGACGGAGGACGGCATGCGGGTTCTGGTGATCGGTTCGGGCGGGCGTGAACATGCCTTGGCGTGGAAAATCGCGCAGTCGCCGCTGCTCACCAAGTTGTTCATTGCGCCCGGCAATGGCGGCACCGGTGCGGTCGCCGAAAATGTCGTCATCGACATCACCGACCATCAGGCCGTCGTCAATTTCTGCAAGCTCATGGCCATCGACTTCGTCGTCGTCGGTCCCGATGCGCAGGTGGTGGCCGGGCTGGGTGATGACGTCAGAGCGGCTGGGATCACCTGCTTCTGTCCGTCCAAGGCCGCTGGCCAGCTCGAAGGCTCCAAGGGTTTTACCAAAGCCCTTTGCGACGAGATGAATATTCCCACCGCTGGGTATGGCCGCTTCGACAACGAGGCCGACGCTCTGGCCTATCTCTACACGCGTGGCGCGCCCATCGTGATCAAGGCCGATGGCCTGGCCGCCGGCAAGGGCGTCACCGTCGCCATGAATGTCGAGGATGCCGAAGAAGCCATTATCGATTGCTTTGCCGGGGCCTTTGGCGCCTCTGGCGCCGAAGTCGTCATCGAGGAATTCATGGAGGGCGAGGAAGTCAGCCTCTTCGTGCTCTGCGATGGCACCAACATTCTGCCCCTCACCACCGCGCAGGACCACAAGCGCGCCTTTGAGGGCGATACCGGTCCCAATACGGGCGGCATGGGCGCCTATTCCCCCGCCCCGGTGATGACCCTGGGGATTTATGAGGAAACCCTCGAGCGCGTTATCTGGCCAACAGTGCGGGGCCTCGCCGCGCGTGGCACCCCCTATCAGGGCGTGCTCTATGCCGGGCTGATGTTGACCGATCAGGGGCCAAAACTCGTCGAATATAATGCCCGCTTCGGCGATCCCGAGACGCAGGTGATGATGATGCGGATGGAAAGCGACCTGCTGCCACTACTGCACGCCGTCGCCACAGGTACGCTGGCGGACCATGACGTGCGCTGGAAAGACCAGTTTGCGCTCACCGTTATCATGGCGACCGAGGGCTACCCTGGCGCCTATGGCAAGGGCTCGGAGATCAAGGGCGCCGAAGGCATCGATTCCGACACGATTCATGTCTTTCATGCGGGAACGCGCCGCGACGGCAAGCGTTTACTTGCAGCAGGGGGCCGTGTCCTGAACGTAACAGCGCTCGGCAAAGATATTCGAGAGGCGCAAGAGCGTGCTTACGCAGGCGTGGACCAGATTGTTTGGCCAGAAGGCTTTTGCCGCCGGGACATCGGATGGCGTGAGCTTGCCCGCACAGCCCCGCGCGCCTGAACCATTCCTAAACCTTGCGGGCCTACCCTCCCCTAAGTCAGTCTTTGGCAAGGCGCCGTCCCATCTGCCGCTGACCCCGCTGCAGCTTCGCGGCAGGGCCGTGGTGCAGCGGATGCGCGCACAGGGCAAGGAGCGCGGTCAGTTGAGCGCGAGCGGAGGTCCACGGATCGGGGTAGCGCTGGGTGGCGGCTCGGCGCGCGGCCTGACCCATATTCCCTATATCGAGGCCATGGACGAGCTGGGCCTGCGCCCCGCGGTCATCTCCGGCACGTCCATTGGCGCGCTGATCGGGTCAGGCTGGGCAGCAGGCATGACCGGCAAGGAGCTGCGCGAGCACTCCTTTGAAGTGCTGGGCACCATGCGTGCCATCGCCACCAAGCTCTGGGCCTTCCAGGTGCGTGGCATTGGCGGCATTCTCAAAAACGGCATCTCGATGCAGCTCGATGCCATGAGTATGGTCGATGCGTTCACACCGGCCAATTTCCCGCTCGAGTTCAAGGATCTCAAGATCCCGCTCTATGTCGTGGCGACCGATTTCCAGTCCTGGCATCAGGTTGTGTTCAATTCCGGCCTGCTCCGCCCAGCCATTGCCGGCTCCATCGCCATTCCATCGCTGTTCAAGCCGGTGAGCTATGCCAATCACATTCTGGTCGATGGCGGCGTGGTCAATCCGCTGCCGCTCGATCAGGCCGATATCGGCACTGATTTTCTCATCGGCATCGACGTCAACGGCGATCCCTCGCAGGGCATTGCCAAGACCGATCACAAGCCGCTCGACATCTGGTTTGGCTCAGCGCAGATCATGATGCACTCGCTGACCGCCCACATGATGGCGGCCTATCCGCCTGACATTTACATCCGTCCGCATATCTCCAACTTCGGCGCACTGGAGTTCTGGCGTGTGCGCGAAATCGTAGCCCATGCCGAGCCGGAAAAAGAGCGCTTCAAGCGCATGCTGGCCGAAAAGATCGAGGCCTACATTCAGGGCAAAGTCCCTGTGATCGACAGCAACTAGCCCTCGACAGGCGCATGCCCGGAACATAGAAGGAACAAAAATGAGGTTCCCATGAAGTTCGGCTACACAATCGCCTATGTCGAAGACGTCGCTGCCTCGCTGGATTTTTTCAGCGCGGCGTTCGGCTTTCCTCTGCGTTTCATCTCGCCCGAGGCCGACTATGGCGAGCTCGACACCGGCGGCACAACGCTGGCCTTTGCCACTCACGCGCTGGCCGAAACCAATTTCGCCGGTGGCTATGAGGCCGTCGACAAGGCTGCAAAGCCGCTGGGCATCGAGCTTGGCTTCGTCACCGATGATGTTCCCGCCGCCCATGCCAAGGCCATCGCCGCTGGCGCCACAGAGCTCAGCGCTCCCAAGACCAAGCCCTGGGGCCAGGTTGTCTCCTACCTGCGCTGCCCCAATGGCGTGCTGGTCGAACTCTGCACGCCGGTCGGCTGATGACCGTCGCCGAACTGCTCGACCGCATTGGCGAGACCAGCCCCACGCACCACGCCATGGTGCTGGCGCTGCAAGCCATCGTCCACGCCAATGCGCCCGGCGCCGACGAGGCGGTGAAATACGGTGGCCTCTACTACGCCACCACCCGCCCCTTCGGCGGCATCTTCACCTATGCCGAGCACATCAGTCTCGAATTCACCCGCGGCGTCGAACTCGATGATCCCGCCGGTCTCCTGCGCGGCGAAGGCAAACACCGCCGCCACCTGCGCTTCACGACGCCGGACGATATCGACGCAGCGGTGATCGGGCCCTATGTGGCGCAGGCGTTCGGGCGGGCATAGCGCCACTGGAAACACCCATCAGACCTCATCCTGAGCTTGTCGAAGGACGAGGTCGTGGCACCTAAGGCTCCACTCGCTCGACCTCGTGGTTCGACGGGCTCACCATGAGGTCTTCCCCCAAACAAAAATCCCCGCTTTCGCGGGGATTTTCTTATTCAATCAAACGGCGCTCAGACCTCGCGGGGATCAACATCCGCGCTGTAGTCCACGCCGCCGATCCCAAAGCCGAACAGCTTGAGGAACTCCTGGCGATACTTGGGCAGATCGGCCAGCAGCGACAGGTTTTCGGTGTTGAGTTCAGCCCAGCGCTTCTTGAGCTCGGCCTGCATCGTCTCGGACAGCTCCCAGTCGTCAACGCGGATGCGGGCTGCGTCGTCGAGCGCGATATCGCCCTGCAGCTTGGCGCGGAACAGGCGGTCGATCTGCTGGATCGGGCCTTCGCCGAGGCCCATCTCGTCTTCGACCTTAATCAGCAGCGTGCCATAGAGCGGCACCACTGGAATGGCCGAGCTGGCCTGAGTGACCACGGCCTTGAGGGCAACGACGTGCGCTGCATGCTCGCCATGGGCGGCGCGAATGGCAGCGGCGGCGCGGTCGAGGTCAGCCTTGGCCATGCCCAGCGTGCCCTTGTGGTAGATTGGCCAGGTCAGCTCGCTACCGAGATAGGTGTAGTTGAGCGACTGGAAGCCATCGGCAAGCACACCGGCCTCCGACAGTGCCTTAATCCAGAGCTCCCAGTCTTCGCCGCCCATCACCTTGACGGTGGAGGCCATTTCTTCCTCGGAGGCAGGCTCGACGGAGATTTCGGAGACTTCGCCGGTGCCGGTATTGAGGGTCTTGGAGGTAACCGCCGCGCCATAAGGCTTGATCGCCGAGCGATAGGTCACGCCGTCCTTGGGGTCGGTGCGAACCGGAGAGGCCACGGAATAAACGATCAGATCGATCTGGCCGACGCTGCCACGGATGGCTTCGATGGCTTCGGCCTTGATGGCGTCCGAGAATGCGTCGCCTTCAACTGTGATCGCAACGCGACCGGCTGCCTTGGCGCGCTGCTCAAAGGCGCGGTTATTGTACCAGCCAGCCGAGGCGGTCTTGTTTTCTGCCGGTGGCTTTTCGAACGAGACGCCGATGGTATCGGCATCGCTGCCAAAGGTGGTGACGATGCGCGAGGCCAGGCCGTAGCCTGTCGAGCAACCCAGCACCAGCACGCGACGGCGCTCGGATGGGATCGGGCCCTTGACCACGACGTGGTCGATCTGCCGCTGAACATTGGTGGCGCAACCGACCGGATGGGCCGTCGTGCAAATGAAGCCGCGAATCTTGGGCTCAATAATCATGGGGTCTCTCCGATAATCTCTGACATTGGCAATAACCGCCCAAAACGTTTCCCGCTAGGGGCGTTTGTTGAACAGCAGCGCCGGGAGCCCTTCTGCCGGGCGTTACTGGTGGAATTGTGGACAGAGGGCAACCCACCACGTCATCCCCGCGAAAGCGGGGATCCCCCTTCGCACCGCAAGGGAGATTCCCGCTTTCGCGGGAATGACACCGTGTTCCGCCCCTACCCCCGCAACCCCGCAAAGAACGACTTCAGCAGCGCCTTGGGC
>NZ_LANJ01000024.1 GCF_000971295.1 Devosia epidermidihirudinis
CCCCCTCCCCCACCCACCGCCGCTGCCCGCGGACTTGATCCGCGGGTCACTATCAGCGCGGCACGCAGGCAGAGTGGCCCCCGGATCAAATCCGAGGGCAGCACAGTTGGTGGAAAAACACGGTGCCCAATCCAGTCGGGCAACCCGCTCCTTACCCAGCGACCTTCGAGAAATCCGCCACCAGATGCATGGTATCGCGGAGACGTGCCAGCAGGTTGAGGCGATTGACGCGAACGGCGGGGTCGGCGTCGTTGACCAGAACCGCCGTGAAGAACGCATCGACCGGGCCGCGCAGCGTCGCCAGCTCGCCCATGGCGCCCTTGTAGTCGTCCTTGCCCACGTGATTGCTCACGGATGCATGAACGGCATCCACGGCGAAGGCCAGCGCTGTTTCTTCGGGCAGCTTGAGAGCATCCTGTTCGACAATACCCGCATAGGTCTTGCCGTCCTTCTTTTCCTCAGCGGCCAGAATGTTGGCCGCACGCTTGTAGCCCGCCAGCAGGTTCTGCCCGTCAGCCGACGATAGCAGCGCCGACAGCGCTTCTGCCCGCTGGGTGATTTGCAGGATGTCATCGCTGTCGGCGGAAATCACGGCATCAACCAGATCATGACGCGCACCGGCGTCACGCAGCGACACCTTGAGACGATCATGGATAAAACTCAGCAAATCTAACTGATCGGCGTCGTCAAACCGGGACTGATGCAGGGTTATGCGACGTCCTTCTTTCGCATATTCGAACATCTTCTCTTGCCATTCAGCGAGGATATCCCGTGCCTGACCAGACGCGATAACAACGTTGTCTTCCTGAACCGAAACAACCGTATCGCCCAACAGAGCTTCACGATGTTTCGCAAACAATGCGTTCAAATTCACCCGAAGCCCATTCTCCGAGATGATACGGATCACGCCCAGCGCTGCGCGGCGCAGGGCGAATGGATCGCGCGAGCCCGTTGGCTTTTCGTCGATGGCCCAGAAGCCGGTCAACAGATCGAGCTTGTCGGCCAATGCCACGGCGATCGAGGTCGGCTCGGTCGGCACCTTGTCGGTCGGGCCCAGCGGCTTGTAGTGCATCTCGACGGCGGTCGCGATGTCGGCGGGCTCGCCCTGTGCCGCTGCATAATAGCGGCCCATCAGACCCTGTAACTCGGGGAATTCACCAACCATGCCTGTGGTCAGATCGGCCTTGGCCAGCATTGCCGCGCGCTTGGCGCGTTCGGGATCCGCGCCCACCTGCGGGGCGATCTCGCCGGCAAGCTTCACCAGCCGTTCGACGCGGGCAAACTGGCTGCCCAGCTTGGCGTGGAACACGGTCTCTTCGAGCTTGGGCAGGCCATGCTCCAGCGGCAGCGCCAGGTCGCCCTCATAGAAGAACACAGCATCGCTCAGGCGTGCGCGGATGACGCGCTCATTGCCAGCCGTGATCACCGCGCCGCCATCGGTGGCAACGGTATTGGCGGTGATGATGAAGTTGGGCGCCAGCTTGCCTTCGGCGTCGCGCAGGCAAAAGCACTTCTGATTGGCGCGGATGGTGGCGATGATGACTTCCTCGGGCAGCTTGAGGAATTCGGGATCAAACGAGCCCATCATCACCACTGGCCATTCGACCAGACCGGCGACTTCTTCGAGCAGGCCTTCGTCCGCAATCACCGTCAGGCCCTGCGCAAAGGCGAGGTTCTCGGCATCGGTGCGGATGATATCCTTGCGGCGGTCGATATCGAGCACGACCTTGGCGCGCTCCAGCGCCACCAGATAGTCGTCAAAGCGGCGAACCTTGATCGCCTCTGGCGCGAGGAAGCGGTGACCATAGGTGGTCTGGCCCGAGGTCAATTCGTTCGACGCAAACGGGATCACGACGGGCTCGTCGTTTTCCGTGCCAAACGTCGCGGTGATGGCGCGCAGTGGGCGCACCCAGTTGAACGTGCCAGTGCCCCAATGCATCGACTTCGCCCAGGGAAAGTCGGTCAGGATCTTGGGCAAAATAGCGGACAGCAGGTCCACGGCATCGGCGCCGGGCTTGTTGATCTGAGCGATGTAGAAATCACCCTTTTTCGGATCGCTTTCGATCTTGGCCTGGTCAATCGAGCTCAGGCCCGCTGCGCGCAGAAAGCCGTCAATCGCTGGCTGCGGAGCGCCAACCTTAGGGCCCTTTTTTTCTTCGCGAGTGTCGGGCGAGCGCGCCGGCAGACCGGTCACGGTTAGCGCCAGACGGCGGGGCGTCACGAATGCTTTGGCACCCTCATAGACCAGCCCGGCGTCGACCAGCGCATTGGTCACGGCCTTTTTCAGATCATCAGCCGCGCGCCGCTGAAGGCGGGCCGGGATTTCCTCGGAAAAGAGTTCGAGCAGCAGTTCGGGCATAACAATACCAAGGGTTAGAAAGCGCGGATTTGCTTAACTTGGGGCGGGCTGGATGTCCACACGCGGATTACCAGCCACCGCCCCAAGTTAAGCAAATCCGCGCTTTCTAACCC
>NZ_LANJ01000025.1 GCF_000971295.1 Devosia epidermidihirudinis
TTCCTCTCGTTTTCCCTTTTCTCCACCTCCGCCCCCTTCCCCCCCCCCCCCCTTTTCCCCCATCCCTTCCCCTCCTTGTCCTTCCTCACTTCCTTCTCCCTCCTTCCCTCCCTCCTCTCTTCTTTTGTCATTCTTTGTTTGATGCCTATGTGTTGCTGTTTTCGTTCCCTTTCGAATTCGATGCAGCGATCAGCCTGGCTGTGCTTGACTCCGATCCGCTTTTCTTTCTGTTTGCACTCCCCTCCTCTCCCTAATTTTGCCTTTTTTTCTCCCTTTTTTCCCCCTCCTTTTCCCCCTCTCCTCCCCCCTCTTTCCTCTTCCCCCTCTCCCTCTTCCTCTCCTTCTTCCTCCATTTTTTTCTCGTCTTTCCTCCCCTACCTCCCCTCCTCGTCCTCTCCCCCTTCCTTTATCCCTCCCTCCCCACTTCTTTCCTCCTCCTCCTCCCCCTCCCCCGCTTTCCTCCCTCCTCCCCCCCCTCTCCCTCCTTTTTCCCCCTCCCCTCCCCCCTTCTCCTTTCTTGCTCCCTTCTACTTTTCCTTCCCCTTTCTTTTCGCCCCTTCCTGCGTTCTTTTCCCTCTCCTCCTCCTCCTGTTCCTTCCCTTCTCTTTCCTCCCTCCGTTTTTTTCTCCTGTCTCCTTTCCTCCCCCACCTTTTCTCCCTCTCTTCCCCCTTTTCTTCTCCTTGTCTATTCTCTCCTCCCCACATCCTTCTTCCCTCTCTCTTTTTCTTTCTTTTCCTTTCCCTCCCATTCCTTTTCGCTCTTCTCTCTTACCATCGTGTTTTCTTTTTCTTCTCCTTTCGCTACTCCTGTTCTTCTGGTCTTTCTCTCCACAGACCTTCTTTCTTCTTTTTTCTCGTCTCGTATGTCTTTGTTCCTTTCCCTCTTCCACTTCTTTCTTTTTCCATCCCAACCCTTCTTTCTTTCCCTCCCTCTTCTTTTTGCTTGTTTCTTCATTCCTCTCCATCATCTTCTCCTTCTCCTCTTTCTTCTTCTTCTCTTACCTCTTTTTCCTCCTCTTTGTCTCTCTTCTTCTGTCCTCTCCTCTCTCTCTCTTGTTTTTCTTTTCCTCTTTCTTTCGTTTGTTCTCTTCTTCCACCTTTTCCTCCTTTTTTTCTTCCCCCCCATCTCCCCCCCCCCTGCTTTCTGGCTTCTCTCTCTTTTTGTTTCCCTTCCTTCCTCCCTCTCTCCTTTTCCCTTCCTCTCTCCTCCTTCCTCCTCCCCCTTGTCCTTTTTTCGTTTCTCTTTCGTTTTTTTCCCTCTTCTGCCCGCCTTTCTTCTCTTCCCTCCTCTCCTCTTTTTCCTCCCCC
>NZ_LANJ01000026.1 GCF_000971295.1 Devosia epidermidihirudinis
GGGGGGGTGGGGGGGGTGGGGGGGGAGGGGGAGGGGGGGGGTGAGGGGGTGGGAGGTGGGGGGGTGGGCGTGCGGGGGATGGGGGGGGTTGGCGGCGTGGGCGGGGGCGGGGGGCTGGGCGGGGGCGAGTTGGGGGGTGGTGGCGGGGTAGGGGGGGGCGGGGGGGGCGAGAGCGGGCTGGGGGGTGGGGGGTAGGCGGGGGAGGCTAGTGGGGGTGGGGGGGGTGGCGGGGGGAGGGGGAGGAGGGGGAGGGAAAAAAAGAAGATGGGGGGAAGAGAGAGGGGGAGGGAGGGGGAAGGGAAAGAAAGGACAGAGAGAGGAAAGGAGGGAGGAAAGAGGAGGAAAAAGAGAGGGAGGGGAGGGGAAAGGAGGGAAGGGATGGGGGGGGGAAGGGCAAAAGGGAGGGGAGGAAGGAAAAAGAAATCAGGAAACGGGAGAGGGAAGAGGGAGTGAGGGGAAGAAGAGGAAAAGGAGAAGAATGAAGCGAAGAAAGGAGGGAGAATGAAAGGAAATACAGAGAGAGACAGGGGCGAGAAAAAAGAGGAAGGAGACGGGAGACGGAGGCGGGGAAAAGAGGGAGAGAGAAAGAAAAAAGAGGAGGAGGGGAGAAGGAGGGAAGAAAAAGGAGAGAGGGGGGGAAGGAGAAAAAAAGAGGAGGAAAGAGAAAAGAAAGAGAAGAGAGAGGAGGGGGAAGGAGAGGAGGAGAGAGAAGAAAGGGGGGGAAAGGAGGAGGTTGCAGCAGGGGGGGAGTTGAAGAGGGAAGGCAACGAAAAGATCGAAGGGGCAAAAGAGCAGGAGAGAGGAAGAAAGACAACGAAGGAGAAGAGATAGAAAGCAGAGCGGGAAGAGACAGAGAAGGAAGTTTAGGGGAGAACGGGAAAGGGCGGGAAAGGGCGGGAAGAGGAAGAAGAGGCAAAAGGGGGAAAAAGAGAAAAGGGCGCAGACTTCTCGGCTCGTCACTCAGCCCTCGTGCAG
>NZ_LANJ01000027.1 GCF_000971295.1 Devosia epidermidihirudinis
CCCTTATAGGGCGTGGTGGCGCTGGCGGGCGCCAGCTTCATGCTCGACGTTTATCATTCTGCTTTCCCGTCCATCGCCATCCCTGCAATCATCACCATCCATTTCCCGCTCTCGTTCCCATCACCTATCCTTCCTCTCTGTTATGTTTTGCCTTCATTTTCCGATAAATCACCTTTTTTCCATCCATTTCCCGTTTCCACCAACTTCCTTTTCCTCCCTTTCTTCCTTTTCTTCCTCCCTCCCTCCCTCTTCTCCCCTTCTTTCCCTCTTCTCTTCCCTTTTCTTCCTCTTCTCTCCCTTCTCCCTCCTTCTCTCCCCCTTTTTCCTCCTCTCGTCCATTCTTTTCTCTTCTTTTTTTCTTTTCCCTCCCCTATCTCCATTTCCCTTTTATCCTTTTCTCTTTTCTTTCTTTCATTCCTCTCCCCTTCTTCTCCACTCCCCACTCATTTCCGCTCTCTTCCCCTTCCCCTTGCTTCCACTTCTCCCGTTCCCTTCCGCTTTCCCCCCCCCTGTCGTTCTCTCCCTTCTCCTTCCCTCCTTCTCCCCCCCTCCCTTTCCCTTCTTCTTATCGCCTCTCCCCATTACCTTCCCCCCCCCATCCCCCCCTGTCCTTTTTCCTTCCTTCCTTCTTTTTGCCTTCTTTTCCCTTTTTCTCTCCTCCCCTCTTTCCCTTCTCTTACTTTTCCCTCCCTCTTCCCTCTTCCTCTTCTTCTTTTCCCCCCCTTTCTCCTCCCCCTTCTATCTCTTCCTTCCCTCCTCCCTCCCCATCCCTTCTCTTTCTTCCCCCTCTCCTCCCTTTCTTTTCCTCTCTCTCTCTCT
>NZ_LANJ01000028.1 GCF_000971295.1 Devosia epidermidihirudinis
CAAGAGGCGTCGACAAGGCGACGATATAGGAAAGAAGATGAAGAAGCAAAGAAAAGATGAAAACAACGAGTGGGAAGACGAGAATGAAGACAGATCAGCCGACGGAGCGATGGGGGAGGACTGGGGAAAGAGGGAAGAATGTGGGTGGAAAGAGGAATGGGAGAAAAAGAAGGGAAACACATGGAAGGGAGAAGAAGTCACGGTGAGAGAAGGAGAAAAGGGAAAGAAGAAGGAAAGAGAAAAAGAAAGGAGGGGGGAGGGAAGGAGGGGGAAGAAAGGGGGAGAGAGGGGAGGGGAGGAAAGGAGAGAAGAGAGGGGAGGAGAGAAAGAGAAGGGAGAGAAAGGAGAAGAAAGAGAAGAAGGGGAAGGGAGGAGGGGGGGGAGGAAGGGGGGAGAGGGGAGGGAGAGGCGGAAGGGGAGAAGGGGTGGGGGAAGGGGCAGGGGGGAGGAGGGGAAGAGGGGAGGTGGGGAGGGAGAAAGGGGAGAAGATGGGGAGAGAGAGAGAGAGGGGGAGGGTAGAGGAGAGAGGGTAGGGAAGGGGGGTAGGGAGAGGAGGAGAAGAGGGGGAAAGAAGAAGAGAGAGGAGAGGGAGAGGAAGAGGAAGAAGGAGGAAGAGGCCGAAGAAGAAGGGGGAGAGGAGGAAGGAGAAAGAAAAAAAGAAGAAAGAAAAAAGGG
>NZ_LANJ01000029.1 GCF_000971295.1 Devosia epidermidihirudinis
CTCCTGTTCTTCTCTCTCCTCTTCTTCCCCCTTCCCCCCCCCCCCCCTTTCTTCTTCTCCCTCCCTCATCCTTCCCTCTTCTTTCTCGTTTCTCTCCCCTGCCTCCTCCCCCTCCCCTCTTTCTTCTCTTTCCATTCTCCTCTCTCTTCCTCCCTTTCTCTCCCCCTTTCCTTCCCCTTCCTCTTTTTCCTCCTCCTCTTTCCCCTTTTTCCTCCCTCCCTCCTTCCTCTCCCCTCTTCTTCCCCCCTCTCCTTTCTTCCCCTTTCTCCTCTTCCTTTCCTTTTCCTCTTCCCTCCTCTGTCTCCTCTCTCTCCTCTTCTTTCTGTTTCTCCTCTCGTCGTGTCTTTTCTTTCTTCCTTCTCTTTCCTTTACTCTTTATTCTTTTATTCTCCTCTTTCTCTACCCTCTCTTCCTCTCTTCCTCTTCTTCTCTCTATTCCCTCTTTATCATTCCTCTTCCCATCTCTTTATTTCTCTTCCTTCTTCTCCTCTTTGCTTTTTTCCCCGTCTGTTCCTCCTCTCCGCTTTACCTTCTTGCTCTTTTCTTTCGCTTTTTCCTCTCTTCCTCCCCCGCCTACACTGTTTTCTCTTTCCTCTTTTCCTCCTCCCTTTCTCTTTTTCTCCTCTTTCCCTTCCCTCCTCTCTTTCTTTTT
>NZ_LANJ01000003.1 GCF_000971295.1 Devosia epidermidihirudinis
CCCTCCTTCGTCGCCTACATTTTTTTTTTTTCCTTCATCCGTCCTTCCCTTTTTCCTTGTTTGGCCTTTCTCCTATCCGTTTCTCCCTTCCTCATCTTTTTTTTCCTCTCCTTCGTTCCGTTTCCTTCTTTCCTTCCTTTCTTTTTGTTTTTCTCCCTTCTCCCTCAACAAGTGCCGTCTCGGCGCCAACGCTATTCTCGGCGTTTCGCTTGCCCTCCTTCTTCTCTTTCTTGTACCCTTCTCCTTTCTTTTGGCTGTTCCTTCGGTCGCTGACTCCTCTTTTCTTCTTCTCGTTCTCGTTCGTTCTTCCTTCCCTCTTCCTTTACCCTCCTGCTTTCTTTCCGTCGCCTAATTTCTTTTTCTGGTTCTTCTCTGTTCTCGTCCTTATCTCTTTTCCCTTCTTTTCTCTCCTTTTCTTCCTTTGCATCTTGCCTATTTATTCTCTCTACCCTCCAATTCGTCTTTTCAATCCATTTCTCGTTCTTTTCATTTTCCACTCCCTCTTACTATCGCACCGACGCTCTTCC
>NZ_LANJ01000030.1 GCF_000971295.1 Devosia epidermidihirudinis
AAAGGGAGAGGGAAAGGAGAGAGAGAAGCAGGGGGAGGGGGGGGAAGGAAGAGGGGGGGGGGGGAGGGAGAGGGGGGGGAGGAGGGAGGGCAGAAGAGAGAGAGGAGGGGGCAACAGGGAGGGGGTAAAAGAGTGTAGGGGGGGAGGTGGAAAAGAAGGCGGAGGAGGAGAGAAGAGAGGGGAAGGAGAGATAGGAAGAGGAAGAAGGGAAGAGGAGGAGAGAGGGAGGGGGGAGGGAGTGAGGAGGGAAGAGAGTGGAGAGGGGCAAGCGCGAGAAGGGTGAAGGGGGAAATGATAACAAGGACGAAGACAGGAGAGGGGGAGAGGGAGCACGAGGGGGAGGGGAAGATCAGGGAGAGCTCAGGAACATGGGCGGCAATGGGCGAAGGAAAGAGGAAGAAGAAATGGGGAAGAGGGCAGTGGAGAAAAAGTAAGAACAGAAGGAGGAGGGAAGGGGAAGAAGGGAAAGGGAGGAGAGGAGAGAAAAGGAAGAGGAGAGTCGGATGTGTATAAGGGACAGGAAGAAGAGAAAGGAAGAGAGG
>NZ_LANJ01000031.1 GCF_000971295.1 Devosia epidermidihirudinis
AGGGAGAGAGAAGAGGGAGAGACAAAGAAAGAAAAGGAGGAGAAAAAGAGTAGGGGAGGAGAAGAGAGAGGAGAGGGAGGCGTTGAGAAAGACAGAGAAGGGGGGGGAAGAAAAGGTAAAAGAGGAGGAAGAGGGGGAGATGGAGGGGAAGAGGAAAGGAAAAGAGGGAGAAGGAGAAAGGGATGGGGAGAAGAGAGAGAAAAAAAAGAGAGGAGAAAGAGGGAAAAAGGGGAGGAAGAGAAGGAGAGAAAAAAAAAAAGAGAAAGAGGAGAAGAAGAGAGGAAGAGAGAAGAAGAAAAGGGGGGAGGAAAGGAGGAGAAGGGAAAGAAAAAAGAGAAAGGAAGGAGGAGAGGAAAGAAAGAGAAGGAAGGAAAGAAGAAAAGAAAAAGGGGAGAAAAGAGAGAAAAAGTAACCTGTGAGTCGGCAGCGTCAGAGGTGTATAAGAGAAAGAGCGGGGGACGTATGTCGACGCCAAGTTCAATGAGACCAGCGAGAAAAACGGCCTATCGACGTTTCTCCCCTCACCCCCGGAGGCAGAAT
>NZ_LANJ01000032.1 GCF_000971295.1 Devosia epidermidihirudinis
GTCTGGAACAGCAATCGGCCGCGCGGGTTCGCCGCGGGCCAGTCGAAGCGGCGCAGCTTCCAGCCATCGGAGGCCACCCAATAGCCGATGCGAGCACCCGCCGGAATCGTCCGCCGAACCGCAGCGGCAGCCTCACTCCCCGCATAGCACGCGGAATTGTCGAGGAATTCGCTCGGGACGGTTACTTTTTCGAAAGCCATCTTCGTTAGGGCCTAGCCGATGGGATGGAATATTGCTCTGCCAATTTTGATTTTCGTGCTCGGCGGGTTGCTCGTGTCCGCGGGAATCGAGGATGCCCGGACGCGCGAGATTGCGAACTGGAAGAACGCCGCGGTCGCGTTGCTGGCCCCCGTCTGGTGGTATGCCCACGGCCTCGACATCTGGCCCGACATGGCGTTGCAGATCTGCGGCGCGCTGGCGGTGTTCGCGGTATTCCTGGTCGCCTTCCACTTCGGGATGATGGGCGGCGGCGACGTGAAGCTCATCGTCGCACTGGCGCTGTGGCTGCCGTTCCCGGCCTTCCTGTCGATGCTGATGGC
>NZ_LANJ01000033.1 GCF_000971295.1 Devosia epidermidihirudinis
GGGGAGGGGGTGGGGGGGGGGGGAGGAGGGAGGGGGGGGGGCGTGCGGCGCGGGGGGGGGCGGGGGGGGGGGGGGGGGGGGGGCGGGGGGGAGGAGGGGGGGGGGGGGGGGGGCGGGGGGGTGGTGGGGGGGGAGGGTGTGGGGGGGGTGGGGGGGGGGGGGGGGGGGGGAGTGGGGGGGGGGGGGGGGGGGAGGGGCGGGGGGGGGGGGGGGGGGGTGGGGGGGGGGGGGGGGGGGGTGGGGGGGGGGTGGGGGGGGGGGGGGGGGGGGGGGGGGGGGGGGGGGGTGGGGGGGGGGGGGGTCAGAACGTGCGTCCCGTTGATCTATGATCCCTGCTTCCCACGCGGGACGGGAGCGTTGCGTGCTGCCCGTCAGAGTGAGACGTGCAGACGAGAACGCGGCGGGCGCCGAAACTGCAGGCCGAGCATAATGGGCCTGTCAGGATCTGGCGCCTCAGCGTCGGCGCCCAGTTGCGGAGAACGCCCAGCAGCGACGGGCGGGGTGAGCGGAAGACATCCTACCGCCCCTTCCACGG
>NZ_LANJ01000034.1 GCF_000971295.1 Devosia epidermidihirudinis
ATCATGTGGACCAAGGGGCGGGTGCGGAGGAAGGACGGCAGGATGGCGCTGGAGGTGCGCGACGATGGCTGGGACTTGCTCGGCTCGCTGGCGACGACGGTAAAACAGCGGTACGCCAACAACTCGGCCTATCTGGGTCAGTTGATGGACGTGCGTGGGATCATTGAGACTGAGGTGGTGACGCGGCGCAGCTCTGAGGATCTGCCGATCGCCCCGGAGGTCGGGATGGCCGTGGCCGAAATGCGGGCAGCGGCCGATGCGGGCGATATCGCCCGCATCGGCCGCTGCCCGCATTTCGGCCACGGCCATCCCGACCTCCGGGGCGATCGGCAGATCCTCAGAGCTGCGCCGCGTCACCACCTCAGTCTCAATGATCCCACGCACGTCCATCAACTGACCCAGATAGGCCGAGTTGTTGGCGTACCGCTGTTTTACCGTCGTCGCCAGCGAGCCGAGCAAGTCCCAGCCATCGTCGCGCACCTCCAGCGCCATCCTGCCGTCCTTCCTCCGCACCCGCCCCTTGGTCCACATGAT
>NZ_LANJ01000035.1 GCF_000971295.1 Devosia epidermidihirudinis
CTCTTTCTCTATCCTCATCACCCTTCTCACCTCTCTTCCTTCTCTTTTTTTTTCTCTTCCTCTCTTCCTCTCTTTCCTTCCCCCCCTCTTCCTGCTCTCCTTCCTCTTCATTCTATCCTAGTTCTCTCCTTCCCTCCTCTACGTCACCAACGACCTCCACCCACGTCTTCTCCCCCCTCTGCTCCCTCTTCTCGTCCCCCTGTCCTTCAACCTCTCCCACTTCCTCCTCCTCCGTTCCGTTTCCCTCCCTCCTCCTCTCCTCCTTCTCTCCTTCCTTCCCCTTCTCTCCTCCCCTCTCTCCTCTTGCTCCCTCCCTTTCTCCTTTCTTTCTTCCTCTTCCTTGCCTTCGTTTCTGTTCCTTCCCTTCTTCCTGCTTCCCCTCTCTCTTCTCTTTCTTTCTTTCTCCCTTTCCCTTTCCTTCCTTCTTTCCCTTCTCTCTCTCTTTCTTTTCCTTTTTTTCTTCTCCTCCTCTCTTTCCCTTCTTACCTCTCCTTTTCTTTCTCTCTCCTTCCTTCCCCTTCCTCTTCTCTT
>NZ_LANJ01000036.1 GCF_000971295.1 Devosia epidermidihirudinis
GTTCTGTAGCGGACACCTCGTAGCCCTAGTCGGGAGGGCACGAATAGATGCGGCCCTTGCTGCAATCCTCGGGGCCCGGGAACACGCACGAATCAGCAACCACCACATCCGCGCTGCCGATCTCGGGCTACGGGTCCTTGGTCGAGTTGCGGTTTACCCAGCCCTAGATCCAATCACCCGTCATGCTGCTGACAACTGCCAAGACACATCGTGCTCCAAGGGTTCTTTCCCCACTCGCCAGAACCGTACCGGTCGTCGCCTCATGCAGCGCCGACACCCGCTTTGCAGCGACCTCTATTCGGCTGATGCGCACCATCGCGCGCTCTGCCCTGGGCCCCGCCCCGCATGCTGATGCGCTGGAACATCGAGCCCGGAGGATCGACGGAGATCGCCTAGTCGCCTTAACTTCCGTGCAGGCCACAGTGACTGGCTACTCGCCGATACAGCGGCGCGCGCGGCCCGGATATGCATGAGAGCGTGTCGCCGCGAAGACTAGTTGTCCCCGGGATCCCCCGTGCCTTCCCGTC
>NZ_LANJ01000037.1 GCF_000971295.1 Devosia epidermidihirudinis
AGAGGGGGGAAGGAAGAAGGGGGAAGAATAGGGGAAGGAGGGGGAGAATTCGGCGAAAAGAGAAAGCAGGAGGCGGAAGAGGGGAGGCGGAAGAACGGCAAGAAAGGAGAGGAAGGGGGAGGAGAAAGAGGGAGAAGAAAGAAGGGAGAGAAAGAAAAAAAGGAGGAAGAGAAAGAGAGAAGAGTAAAAGAAACGGGATAGAGAAGAAGATGGAAGAAAAAAGAGGAAAGAAAAGGAAAAGAAAGGAAAAGGAGAGAGAGAAGAAGAAAGAAAAGAAAAGAGGGAAAGAAAAGGAAGAGGAAAAAGAGGAAGAGGAGGAGAAAAAGAAAAAAGGAAAGGAAAGAAAGAGGAGAAAGAGAAAGAAAGGAGGGAAGAAGAGAGAAAAGAAAGAAAAAAGAGAGAAGGGGGAAAAGGAGGAAGGAAGAGAAGGAGGGGTGGAAGAACAGAAAGGAAAAAGAAAAGAAGAGAAAAAGTACAAAGAAGGACGACAGCTTCAGCGCGAGCCCGAGGATCAAACGGCCC
>NZ_LANJ01000038.1 GCF_000971295.1 Devosia epidermidihirudinis
CTGGACGACGGCGTGATCGACCCGCGCGACACGCGCAAAGTGCTGGCCTGCGTGCTGGCCGTGTGCGGCGAGGCGCGCCGCCGCACGCTGCATCCCGTCCAGTTCGGCGTCGCCCGACCGTAGCGCCGCCCATCCGCATCGACGAACACCACAGAACCCCAGGACCACCGGAGCGAGACACCATGCAATTCACCCACGAGCATCAGGAACTGCAGCGCAACCTCAAGCGCTTCATCGACAGCGACATCAACCCGCACATCGACGAATGGGAAGCAGCGGAGATGTTCCCGGCCAAGGAACTGTTCAAGAAGATGGGCGCGCTGGGCTTCCTCGGCATCGCCAAGCCGACCGAGTACGGCGGCCTGGGCCTCGACTATTCGTATGCGATGGCGATGGCGGAGACGCTCGGCCATATCCACTGCGGTGGTGTGCCGATGGCGATTGGCGTGCAGACCGACATGGCGACACCGGCGCTCGCGCGCTTCGGCTCGGACGAGCTGCGCGCGCAGTTCCTC
>NZ_LANJ01000039.1 GCF_000971295.1 Devosia epidermidihirudinis
GTGCTGCCGCTCCGCAGCACTGAAGAGCCCACACCCAGGCGCACGGCCTGGGCCGTGAGATAGGGCCCGCTGGTGACGTCGCGTGACGCCTTCATCATCACCTGATGCTTGCCGTGTTCAATCGCGGTCAGGCAGTAGTCGGCGGCCAGGCCGGGCTTGCCGGTGGCGTCGATGACGACGTCGATGTTGGGTGTGGTGACCAGCGTCTCGGCCGAGGTGATGGCAATCTTGCCCGCTTCGATCGCCGCCGTGGCCTAGGCCACGGCGGCGATCGAAGCGGGCAAGATTGCCATCACCTCGGCCGAGACGCTGGTCACCACACCCAACATCGACGTCGTCATCGACGCCACCGGCAAGCCCGGCCTGGCCGCCGACTACTGCCTGACCGCGATTGAACACGGCAAGCATCAGGTGATGATGAAGGCGTCACGCGACGTCACCAGCGGGCCCTATCTCACGGCCCAGGCCGTGCGCCTGGGTGTGGGCTCTTCAGTGCTGCGGAGCGGCAGCAC
>NZ_LANJ01000004.1 GCF_000971295.1 Devosia epidermidihirudinis
ATGCGGGATGGTGCGGTGGGGGAGGATAAGGGGGATAGGCTGGTCGCAGTCGTCTCCCTCCCCACAAGGGGGAGGGAGACGACTGCGACCAGCCTATCCCCCTTATCCTCCCCCACCGCACCATCCCGCATACTCCACCCATCCCCTCACCATGCGCGGTCATGACGAGTGATGAGTTTGGGGAATGTCGGGGAGCACGGGGTCGCCCAGGCTCGCGTACGGCTGCTGACCACCGGTCCGGGGTTACACCCAGCCTGAAAGGGTGACCGCTCGATGCGGGTACGAAAAAACCCGACGCGATGGCGAGGCCTTGGTTTCACCATTCCACTACCCAATCGAGACCAAGGTCTCGCGATTGCCGCAAATAAAAACACCGCCAGCGTGAGCCGGCGGCGCTTCAATGTGTCCGATGCAATCGAGCTTAGATGTGGATCGCACCATCGCCCAGCGACAGCGCTGCTTCGCGCACGGCTTCCGACAGCGTCGGGTGGGCGTGTGTCGAGCGCGCCAGGTCTTCGGCGGCGCCGGAGAATTCCATCAGCACGACCAGCTCATGGATCATCTCGCCGGCATTCTTGCCAACGATATGCGCACCCAGCACGCGGTCGGTATTAACGTCGGCCAGGATCTTCACAAAGCCCTGGGTCGCCAGCATCGCCTTGGCGCGGCCATTGGCGGTGAAGGGGAACTTGCCGATCTTGTACTCGATGCCTTCGGCCTTGAGCTCGTCCTCGGTCTTGCCGACCGATGCAATTTCGGGATTGGTGTAAACCACGGCAGGGATCGCGGCGTAGTTCACATGGCCAGCCTGACCGCCCAGGATTTCGGCGACGGCAATGCCCTCGTCCTCAGCCTTGTGGGCGAGCATTGGGCCAGCGATCACGTCGCCGATGGCATAGACGCCATCAACCGAGGTCTTGTACTGACCATCGACACGCACGCGGCCGCGCTCGTCCAGTGCCACGCCGACAATGTCGAGGCCCAGCCCTTCGGTGAAGGGCTTGCGGCCGATGGCGACCAGCGCCACGTCCGCGTCCAGCACTTCGCCCGCGCCGCCCTGTGCAGCTTCAACGCGCACCTTGAGCGCACCGTTTTCCTGCTTGTCGATGCCCGCAACCTTGCTGGCCAGCTTGAACTCGATGCCCTGCTTTTGCAGCATGCGCTGGAACTGGCGGGCAACTTCGCTATCCATGCCGGGCAGGATGCGGTCGAGATACTCAACCACGGTGACCTGCGCGCCAAGACGCGCCCAGACTGAACCGAGCTCGAGCCCGATCACGCCAGCACCGATCACCACCAGCTTGTTGGGAACCTTGTCCAGCGACAGCGCGCCGGTCGAAGTGACGATGGTCTTCTCGTCGATCTCGATGCCCGGCAGATTGGCCGAAACCGAACCGGTCGCGATGACGATGTTCTTGGTCTCGATCTCGACGGTCGGGCCGCTCTGCGGCGTCACGCGCACCTTGCCAGGGGCAGCGATGGTGCCGATGCCACGGAACGAGGTGATCTTGTTCTTCTTGAACAGATAATCCACGCCGCCAACATTGGCCGCGACCGTATCGGTCTTGTGGTTCATCATCTGCGGCAGGTTCAGCACGGGCGTTGGAATGTCGATACCCAGCTGCTTGAACTGATGACCGGCTTCCTCGAACATTTCAGAAGCATGCAGCAGTGCCTTGGAGGGGATGCAGCCGATATTGAGGCATGTGCCGCCGAACGTGGGCCACTTCTCGACCACGGCCACCTTGAGGCCGAGCTGGGATGCGCGGATCGCCGCGACATAGCCGCCCGGACCCGAGCCGATAATGGTGAGATCGAACACGTCTGCCATGATGGAAGCCCCGAATTTGTTCAGTGTTGCTGCCCGATCGCGTCGCGTGCAGCCAGTAGGGTGAATGTAGTGACAGTGGCGCGATTAAGCCACCGCCCGAGCTGGAAAATTCCTTGTCTCACGCTGGGTTTCGTACAGAAAACCGGGACCAGCGCAAAGCACGCAAAAAGCATGATGCTCAAGCGCGAGATTCTCTTTACCGAACTCTTGGCCCCACGGCTAGAACGCAACGCCACTGCACTTCGGCACACCCTGGAGAGGCGCGCGGGCTTACTGCGCCGCGATAGCCTGCGCCTGGCTCAACACCGAGGGCAATTGCTTGTCGATATCGAGCGCACCATTGTCGATCTGCTCAAGGAACGAGCGGCAGAAGGCGCCCTTGTCACTGGCCTGGTTATAGGCGCTCATGATCTGCGTACCGCCATAGGTTTCGGCGGCCTGTTTCTCGCCCTCGGCACCGCCGCCCAGCCGCAGGATCACTCGGTCAGCAAGGTCAAGAAAGCCGATATTGCGCAGGTACCAGTTGTCGTTGGCGGTCTTGTAGGCGGGGTCGAGCCCGGTGTTCTCGTAGCAATGGGTCGTCATCGCCGACACGATGGCCTTGGAGCCATGAAAGGCCATCAATTCACTGACCAGCTTGGGATTGGATTCTTCCTGCGCGGCCGCAGGGGCCAGCCCAAGACACAGCAAAACAGCGACGATCTTGTACTTCAACAAGTAGCTCCAAATTCCTGGCCTTGCCCGTGGCCATCGCACGTCACTTAAAGGGGCTCGACCCGTTACCAAATCCTTAGCAGCTGTCCCAGCCACGGATTCGTGACAACAAAAAGGCCCGCCGAAGCGGGCCTTTCCTCGCTATCCACAGAGTGGACAGGCTTAGAGATCGAGCACCAGACGTTCTGGCGCTTCGAGGCTTTCCTTAATGCGCACGAGGAAGGTCACGGCTTCCTTGCCGTCAACGATGCGATGGTCATAGCTCAGGGCCAGATACATCATCGGACGGATGACGACCTGACCGCCGATGGCGACTGGACGCTCCTGGATCTTGTGCATGCCCAGAATGCCCGACTGCGGTGCATTCAGGATCGGCGTCGACATCAGCGAGCCATAAACACCACCATTGGAAATGGTGAAGGTGCCGCCCTGCATGTCGGCCATCGACAGCTGACCGTCACGGGCCTTCTTACCGAGGCCATTGATCGACTTTTCGATCTCGGCAATGCTCATCTGATCGGCGTCGCGCACCACAGGAACCACAAGGCCCTTGTCGGTACCAACAGCCACGCCAATGTGGGCATACTGCTTGTAGATCAGCTCATCGCCGTCGATTTCGGCATTGATCGATGGGATTTCCTTGAGCGCGTGAACCACGGCCTTGGTGAAAAAGCCCATGAAGCCAAGCTTGACGCCGTGCTTCTTCTCGAACAGGTCCTTGTAAGACGCGCGCAGGTCCATCACTGGCTTCATGTCCACCTCGTTAAAGGTGGTCAGCATGGCAGCGGTATTCTGTGCGTCCTTGAGGCGGCGGGCGATGGTCTGGCGCAGACGGGTCATCTTGACCCGCTCTTCGCGACCAGCATCGTCGGCGCTGGTTGGCGCACGCGGTGCAGCAGGTGCCTTTGGAGCCGGCGCGGCGGCAACAGCAGGCGCTGGTGCAGCAGCCGACTTGTTGATCGCAGCGATCACGTCTTCCTTGAGCACCTGGCCAGCCTTGCCCGAACCGGCAATGTCAGCAGCAGCCAAACCGTTCTCGGCAATGATCTTCTGCGCGGATGGCGCAGGAGCACGATCCGTCGCGACCGGTGCTGGCGCAGCGGCAGCCGCAGGGGCGGCTGGTGCAGCGGCTGGCTTAGGCGCTTCGGCAGGCTTGGGCGTAACAACCGCCCCTGCCCCACCGATAGCACCCAGCAGCGCGCCGACGTCCACCGTCTCACCCGGCTGGGCAGCAATGGCTTCAAGCACGCCAGCAGCAGGCGCTGGCACTTCGATGGTCACCTTGTCGGTTTCCAGCTCCACGATAGGCTCGTCGGCAGCGACGCTGTCGCCAACCTTCTTGAACCACTGGCCAATAGTGGCCTCGGTCACGCTTTCGCCAAGAGTGGGGACGCGGATTTCAGTCGACATTGTTTTGTCCTTTTAGCTACCGAGGGCTTCGTCGAGGAAGGCCTGCAGTTGGGCGAGATGGGTCCGCATCAGACCCGTAGCAGTGGAAGCAGAAGCCGGACGACCGGTGTAGCGCACGCGCTGACCGGTGCGGCCCATCTGGTCGAATACCCATTCAACATATGGCTGAATGAAGGCCCAGGCACCCATATTCTTGGGTTCTTCCTGACACCAGATGATCTCGGCATTCTGGAAGCGGCTCAATTCGTCCAGCAGCGCCTTGGCTGGGAACGGATAGAGCTGCTCGATACGGAGCAGATAGACATCGTCGATGCCCTTCTTCTCGCGATCTTCCAGCAGATCATAGTAGACCTTGCCCGTGCACAGCACGACGCGACGGATCCGCTCGTCAGGCACCAGGTTAATGGTGGTCTTTGGCAGTCCGGGCGCCTCGGCATCGTCCCACAGGAGGCGATGGAAGACGCTGTCTGGCCCCAGCTCCACCAACCCGGAGACTGCACGCTTGTGACGCAGCAGGCTCTTGGGCGTCATCAGGATCAGCGGCTTGCGGAAGTCGCGGTTCACCTGACGGCGCAGGATGTGGAAGTAGTTGGCCGGGGTCGTGCAGTTGGCAACCTGCATATTGTCTTCCGCGCACAGCTGCAGGAAGCGCTCTGGACGTGCGGAGGAGTGCTCCGGGCCCTGCCCTTCATAGCCATGCGGCAGCAGCATCACCAGACCCGACATGCGGAACCACTTGCGCTCACCCGAAGAGATGAACTGGTCGATGACGACCTGCGCACCGTTCACGAAGTCACCGAACTGGGCTTCCCATATGGTCAGCGCCTTTGGCTCTGCCAGTGAGTAGCCGTATTCAAAGCCCAGCACAGCCTCTTCCGAAAGCATCGAGTTGATGACTTCGTAGCGGCTCTGATCAGGGTCGAGATTGTTGAGTGGGGTATAGCTCTTGTTGTCCACGAGCTGATCATTCAGCACCGAATGGCGCTGGCTGAACGTGCCGCGTTCGCAATCCTGACCGCTCAGGCGCACGGGATGACCGTCCGTCACCAGCGTCCCAAACGCCAGTGCTTCGGCTGTCGCCCAGTCAATGCCTTCGCCAGCCTCGATCGCAGACAGACGGTTATCCATGAAGCGCTTGACCGTCTTGTGGACGTTGAAGCCTTCAGGAATGCGCGTCAGATCGGTGCCGATCTTGGCGAGACGCGCCATATCGACGCCGGTATCGCCACGACGTGGACCTTCCTGATCGGCTGGGCGGAAGTCCTTCCACGCGCCGTCAAGCCAGTCGGCCTTGTTCGGACGATAATCTTGGCCTGCCTCGAATTCCTTTTCGAGCTTGGCGCGCCAATCGGCCTTCATCTGATCGACTTCGGCACTCGTCAGCAGCCCTTCGGCCACCAGCTTGTCCGAGTAGATCTCGAGCGTCGATTTGTGCGCGCGGATCTTGGAATACATCAGCGGCTGGGTGAAGCTTGGCTCGTCGCCTTCGTTGTGACCGAAGCGGCGATAGCAGAACATGTCGATGACGACAGGTTTGCCAAACTTCTGGCGATACTCGACAGCCACCTTCGCGACGAAGACGACAGCTTCAGGATCGTCACCGTTCACATGGAACACCGGGGCTTCGATCATCTTGGCGACGTCAGTCGGATAGGGCGACGAACGCGAATACATCGGACTCGTGGTGAAGCCGATCTGGTTGTTGATCACGAAGTGGATCGAACCGCCTGTGCGGTGCCCCTTAAGGCCAGAAAGACCCAGGCACTCAGCGATCACGCCCTGGCCAGCAAACGCAGCATCGCCATGGATCAACAGCGGCAGCACCATGGAACGGTCGGGCTTACCCTCAACCTCGATATTGACCAACTTGCCGTCTGGCGAAATGTGCTGATCCTGCTTGGCGCGTGACTTTCCAAGCACCACCGGATCGACGATCTCGAGGTGCGATGGGTTTGCCGTCAGCGACAGGTGGACCTTCTTGCCGTCAAATTCGCGGTCCGAAGAAGCACCCAGATGGTACTTCACGTCGCCCGAACCTTCGACGTCGTCAGGATAAAAAGCTCCGCCCTTGAACTCATGGAACAGGGCGCGATGTGGCTTCTGCATCACCTGCGTCAGCACGTTGAGGCGACCGCGGTGGGCCATACCCAGCACGATATCCTTGATGCCAAGGGCACCGCCGCGCTTGATGATCTGTTCAAGCGCCGGGATCGTCGCTTCGCCGCCATCAAGGCCGAAGCGCTTGGTGCCGGTGTACTTCACATCGATGAACTTCTCGAAGCCTTCGGCCTCGATCAGCTTGGAGAGGATCGCCTTCTTGCCTTCGGCAGTGAAGGTGATTTCCTTGTCTGGGCCTTCGATGCGTTCCTGAATCCACTGCTTGGCTTCAGGATCAGAGATGTGCATGAACTCGATGCCGACAGTGCCGCAATAAGTGCGCTGCAGGATCGCCAGCATTTCTGGCAGGGTCGCGTATTCAAGACCCAGATAGTTGTCGATGAAAATCTTGCGGCCGTAATCGGCTTCGGTGAAGCCGTAGCTCGCCGGATCCAGCTCTGGCGCTGGCTCTTCGGCCATCATTTTGAGCGGATCGAGATCGGCATGCAGATGCCCACGCATACGGTATGCACGGATCATCATGATGGCGCGGATGGAGTCTCGGGTGGCCTGCAGCACGTCAGCAACGCTGGTCTGCGCCACGCCCATGGCCTCGGCCTTCTTGGCGACGGCCTTTTCGGTCTTGGCAGCGACTTCGCCCCAGTTTCCGTCGAGCGCGCTCACCAATTCGCTGGTTGCGGACTGTGGCCAGTCCTTACGGCTCCAGCTCGGGCCGTCGGCGCTCTTCTGCGCCACGCCGTCGGCGTCGTCCAGCTTGCTAAAGAAGCTAGCCCACGTGCCGTCGACGCTATTCGGATCGCTCTTGAAGCGAGAATAGAGTTGTTCGATGTAGTCGGCGTTCCCACCATAGAGGAACGAGGTCAGCAAGAACGTGTCGTTCTTTTCCTGTCGTGTCATCGCTTTTTGTCGCGAGGCCCGCGCCCCGCCATCCTTCTCAACGAACCGGCAAGCCGGCCCAACGCGGTCCTTAATTTTCGATCGGATACTGACCGCTTATCCTTAGTATCCTGTTAAATGAACGACCCCTGAGCAGCGTCGTGACGAACAGTTCTGTTACCGACCAGATGTTTTCATCCTCCATTCCACCCCAGGTCAGTCACGGGATGGAAATCGTCTTGTTGATCGCCCGGCCACCAGATGTACCGATGGCCGGGCGATCAGAAATTCTGCACTTTAGCCCTTGAGGACTTCAGCAAGCGTACGACCGATACGGGCCGGCGACTTCGACACGCGGATGCCAGCGGCTTCCATCGCGGCGATCTTGTCTTCAGCGCCACCCTTACCGCCCGAAATTACGGCACCAGCATGACCCATGGTGCGACCAGCAGGCGCAGTCAGGCCAGCGATGAAGCCAGCCATTGGCTTCTTGCGGCCGCGCTTGGCTTCGTCGATCAGGAATTGGGCCGCATCTTCTTCAGCCGAACCGCCGATTTCGCCGATCATGATGATCGACTTGGTCGCTTCGTCAGCCAGGAACATCTCGAGCATATCGATGAACTCGGTGCCCTTGACCGGATCACCACCGATACCGACGGCGGTCGTCTGGCCGAGGCCTTCATTGGTCGTCTGGAACACTGCCTCATAGGTAAGCGTGCCGGAGCGCGAAACAATGCCGACGGAGCCCTTCGAGAAGATAGAACCGGGCATGATGCCGATCTTGCATTCTTCTGGGGTCAGCACGCCCGGGCAGTTTGGCCCGATCAGGCGCGACTTGGAGCCAGCCAGCTTTGCCTTGACGCGCACCATGTCGAGCACGGGAACGCCTTCGGTGATGCACACGATCAGCGGGATTTCTGCATCGATGGCTTCTTCGATGGCGGCAGCTGCGCCTGGAGGTGGCACATAGATCACCGACGCATTGGCGCCGGTGCGCTCCTTGCCTTCGGCAACCGAAGCGAACACGGGCAGCTGGGTGCCATCCACGCCCGAAGACCAGGTCTCACCGGCCTTCTTGGGGTTCACGCCGCCCACCATCTTGGTGCCGTAATAGGCCAGCGCCTGTTCGGTGTGGAACGTACCGGTCTTGCCGGTCAGGCCCTGGACGAGAACCTTGGTGTCTTTATTGACGAGAATCGACATTGGTTTGGTCTCTCTTAGCGGGCGTTAGGCAGCGGACTTGACGGCGGCGACGATCTTCTGGGCAGCATCGTCGAGGTCGTCAGCGGAGATGACGTTGAGGCCGGACTGATCCAGGATCGCCTTGCCTTCCTTGACATTGGTGCCTTCGAGGCGAACCACCAGTGGCACTTCCAGGCCAACTTCCTTCACCGCAGCGATCACGCCTTCGGCGATGACGTCGCACCGCATGATGCCGCCAAAGATGTTGACCAGAATGCCCTTCACAGCCGGATCGGCGGTGATGATCTTGAACGCAGCCGTCACCTTCTCCTTGGAGGCACCGCCACCAACGTCGAGGAAGTTTGCTGGCTCAGCGCCATAGAGCTTGATGATGTCCATGGTGGACATGGCCAGGCCCGCGCCGTTGACCATGCAGCCGATATTGCCGTCGAGGGCAACGTAGGCGAGGTCGAACTTGGAGGCTTCGATTTCCTTGGCGTCTTCTTCGGAGAGGTCGCGCAGGGCCTTGAGCTCTTCGTGACGGAACGCCGCGTTGTTGTCGAAGGAGACCTTGGCGTCGAGAACGCGCAGGTGACCATCGGTCATGACGATCAGCGGGTTCACTTCCAACAGGCTCATGTCGGTGTCGGTGAAGGCCTTGTAGAGGATCGGGAACAGCTTGGCGGCGTCGACCTTGGCGTCGCCGTCGAGTTCCAGCGCTGAAACGATCTTGGCGACGTCAGCATCGGTCACGCCAGCGGTCGGATCGATATCGACGGTGATGATCTTTTCCGGGGTGTGCTCGGCAACGGCTTCAATGTCCATGCCGCCTTCGGTGGAAACCACGAAGGAAACGCGGCCGGTGCCACGATCGACCAGCAGCGAGGTGTAGAGCTCGCGCGCGATGTCTGCGCCGTCTTCGATATAGAGGCGGTTGACCTGCTTGCCGGCGTCGCCGGTCTGCTTGGTCACCAGCGTGTTGCCCAGCATCTCCTTGGAGAAGGCAACAACGTCATCAATGGTCTTGGCCAGGCGCACGCCGCCCTTGGCATCAGGACCGAGTTCCTTGAACTTGCCCTTGCCGCGCCCACCGGCGTGGATCTGGCTCTTGACCACATAGAGTGGGCCTGGCAGCGACTTTGCAGCGGCTTCAGCCTCGTCAGCCGAGAAGATCGCGACGCCGGCAGCAACCGGTGCGCCGTAGGACTTCAGCAGCTCTTTTGCCTGGTGTTCATGGATGTTCATTTTAGTCCCCTTGGATGGGTAAAATCTCGCGCAGTCACGGAGCCCTGCTCCCACCGCATCATTCCCGCCGCAGCGGAAATCTCACTACAGTGCCCCAGATAGGGCGATCCCCGCTTTCGCGGGGATGGCACTGCGTTGGTTAGGCAAGCTTTGGCGCGATCTTCTTGCACGCCTCGATCAGCCCCTCGACGGCGCCGACAGATTTGTCGAACGCCTTCTGTTCAGCAGAGTTCAATGAAATCTCGATGACTTTTTCGGCACCACCGGCACCAATCACCACAGGCACGCCAACATAGGTGCCCTTAACGCCATATTGGCCATCAAGGTATGCCGCGGCTGGCAGCACGCGCTTCTTGTCCTTGAGATAGCTTTCGGCCATCGCGATTGCCGAGGTAGCTGGGGCGTAGAAGGCCGAACCGGTCTTGAGCAGGCCAACGATCTCGGCGCCGCCATCACGGGTGCGCTGGATGATCTCTTCCAGGCGTTCCTTGCTCATCCAACCCATCTTGACGATGTCGGTCAGCGGAATGCCGGCAACGGTCGAGTAGCGAGCCAGTGGCACCATAGTGTCGCCATGGCCGCCCAGCACGAAGGCATTGATGTCTTCGACCGAAACGTTGAGTTCGTCAGCGATGAAGTGAACAAAGCGCGAGCTGTCGAGCACGCCAGCCATACCGATAACCTGATTGGTTGGCAGGCCGGAGAACTTCTGCAGCGCCCACACCATCGCGTCGAGCGGGTTGGTGATGCAGATGACGAAGGCCTTTGGCGCGTACTTGGCGATACCTGCGCCAACCTGCTCCATCACCTTGAGGTTGATTTCGAGCAGGTCGTCGCGGCTCATGCCGGGCTTGCGTGGCACGCCAGCGGTGACGATCACCACGTCGGCATCCTTGAGGTCTTCGTACTTGGAGGTGCCAGTGATCTTGGCGTCATAGCCTTCGACCGGAGCCGACTGGGAAATGTCCAGAGCCTTGCCCTGTGGCACGCCATCGACGATATCGAACAGGACGATGTCGCCCAGGTCCTTCAGCGCCGCCAGATGGGCCAGAGTGCCCCCGATCTGTCCCGACCCAATAAGAGCAATCTTCTTGCGCGCCATAAGCTGTCTTCCCCGACTGCGTTGAATTGGCGCACCTCTTAACCCTGTCGGTCCGGAGGGGCAAGTGAACCGTTCGTCTAAACCCTGTTTTGGCCCTTGCTCATGGGCGAAGGGGGAGTGCCGGATGGGCAAGGAAGATATTACGCAACTGTCTCAATATGCGCGTCGCGCAGCCCCTTGGCGAGGTATTCTTCCGACTGCATTTCGATCAACCGCGACACTGTCCGCTGGAACTCGAACGCGGTCTTGTCGTCCAACCCCAATTGTTCCAGCGGGACGGCGAAACTCGCGGCCAGTTTGACGCCCCGATCATAGAGATTGTCGATCAGCAGGATGAAGCGCTTGGCGGCATCAGATTTGCTGCGATCCATCTGCGGCACGCCGTCGATCACGACGGAGTCGAAGTGGTGCGCGATGCGAACAAAATCGCGTGAACCCAGTGGTTTCTCGCAGAGATCACCAAAGCCAAAACGCGCGGCGCCCATCGCCTGCAGCGGCACCGGGATGGAGCGACCGATGCTCTCCACGACACCGGGCACGCCGGCCTCGCCGCCGGTAATCCGCAGCCACAACCTATCCATCTCAGCTCGCACCTCGGGACCACTGCCAAAGGCATAGACCTGCTGACCAGAGAACTTCATGCGGCGATAGTCCTGCTGCGCCATCAGCGACGCCACCGTCACCTGGCTTTTCAGCAGGTCGATGAACGGCAGGAACAATTGCCGGTTCAACCCATCCTTGTAGAGATCATCGGGCACCACGTTAGACGTCGCCACCAGCGTCACCCCACGCGCAAACAGCTTGTCGAACAGCCGATAGAGCAGCATGGCATTGGTGATGTCGTGCACATGGAATTCATCAAGGCACAGCAGCCGCAGCCCCGAGCGCAGCATTGGCTTGACCACGGCCTCCACGGGGTCGGCATCCTTGCCCTTGGCGGTCTTGCGAAACGCCGCCATCCCCGCATGAATTTCGTCCATGAACTCATGGAAGTGGACACGCCGCTTTTCCTTGAACGGCACCGCCGCAAAGAACAGGTCCATCAGCATGGTCTTGCCCCGACCAACCTCGCCATGAAGGTACAGCCCTTTGACCGCCTGCGGCTTTTCGAAAAGCTTGCCCAGCAACCCCTTGGGCTTCTCCGCCTCGAGCCCCACCAGCACATCATCGAGCAGCCTAGCCGCATCCCGCTGCGCTGGATCTGCTGTCAGCGCTCCACGCGCGACCAGAGCGGCATAGGCCGAGGAAACAGGACCAGAGGTGACGGAGCTGGCAGAAAACAGGGAGTTCAACGGACGCACATCTTCTCAGTAGACCTCATCCTGAGCGTGTCGAAGGACGAGGTCGTGGCAGGTCGGTGTGGCACGCCCGCGTGGTTCGACAGGCTCACCATGAGGGCTACTGACGAATGGACGTGTCCAAATAAGCGAGAAAGCCGGCCTTTGCAGACCGGCTTCACCGAAAACTTAGCGCGACATCGAGATGGCCTGACCGCCACCCATGGTGCCGATATAGCGGCCTGCGCTTGGCGCAAGGAAAGCCGCGATATTGCCGTTATCATCATAAAGCTGCAGCTGGCTGCCGACCTGCTGCCAGCCGGTGACCGAAGCCAGCGATGGAACAGCACAGCCCGGAGCCGATGCGCGGTAATAGGTAGTACCGGTCTTGGTGGTCATGGGCAGGTTGAGACGGCACGTCGCCGCGCCCGCTGCCACGTTCCAGACACCCTCAGGACCCGAGCTCATGCCACCGCCAGCCGCAGGCTGGGCCAGTGGATCGAGCGAGACAATGGAGCCGCCTGGATTGGCGCTGGCGATCTGCGTGGCGCCGGGGGTGTAGACAGGCTGTGCCTGAATGCCACCCAGCACGGGCTGGCCGGAAAGGCCTGGCGCCGGGGTGCCCGTCGCGCCGATCGCTGGCAGGGTACCCTGCTGAACGGTCGAGGACTGCACGGGCTGCAACTGCGCAGGTGCGCCGATAGTGTTGAGATTTGCCGTATTTGAACCGGTCGACTGACATGCTGATACCAGCAAAGCCAGCCCCGTAAGTCCAGCAACGGAAAGCGATCCGCGCTTCCAAGCCATCATTGGTTCGCTCCTGCCCTAAGGCTTAATACACATTAACAGTTTGGCTGGCTTATAGCCAAAGCCTGCACTGCACACAACAGCCGCTCCCGCAGAGTCAGCAAGCAGGAATCAATGTGGCCATAATACGGGCCGACACTTCAAGAGCCTTCCATTTCACTTAACAACTCTCGCGCCAACAGAGTTGCATCTTCAGCTTCTTCTTGTGGCACCTGCACTGGAACACCCTTGGGCCCGAACAGATTTGGCACGCCGGGCAGGCCACCATCCCCACCCTCGAGCGGGTGAAATCCGTGTGCCTTAAGCGCGACAACCAGCACACGCGCGATGGACGGATTCTCAACCTGCGCGATGATCTGATAGCCCATTGCTCACTCCTTTGTTGGCACAATCCTCTACAGCCGCACGCCGCGACGCAAGAAAAAATCCCGTCAACGACCGCTCCGCTCTCGTCGCGCTCGCCTCTCCCACCCACAAAGCGTCACCCTCGGGCCTGACCCGAGGCTCTTCACTGACCCGACCTCAACAAGCGCCTCCCCCCAGAGACCTCATGGTGAGCCTGTCGAACCACGAGGTCGCGGCACTCGGGCGCCAACCCCGCAATAGGGCCTCGTTTCTACTCCGGCAGACCTTCGTAGAATGGCTTTTCACGATGAAGCCGGTCCACCGCCCTTCCCGGCTTGCCAAGCCTTCATCAAAGTGTTGCACTCACCTAAGCCGTTTCACCGCTTGGTGATTTGCCGGTCAGTGCCACTGCGCGCTTAGCTTCGTTGAGCAACGACCTGCCTGAGGATGGAATGGGCGCCTATATCATTCGCCGCCTGCTGCTGATGATCCCGACGGTGTTCGGCATCATGGCCATTTCTTTCCTCATCACCCAGTTCGCTCCCGGCGGTCCTGTCGAGCAGGCCCTTGCCAATATTTCCGGCCAGAATGTCGACATGGCCGAGCGCATTACCGGCGGTGGCGGCGGCGATCTGATTGGCCAGCCCAATCAAGCCGGCAACACCACAGGATATCGCGGCTCCCAGGGCCTGCCGCCCGAACTCGTCTCCCGCATCGAAAAGCAGTTCGGCTTCGACAAGCCGCCGCTCGAACGTTTCGGCATGATGCTGTGGAATTATCTGCGCTTTGATTTCGGCGACAGCTACTACCGCGACATCTCGGTGATCGATCTGATCAAGGAGAAGATGCCGGTTTCGATCTCGCTGGGCCTGTGGATGACGCTGATCGCCTATGGCGTCTCCATCCCGCTCGGCATTCGCAAGGCGATTTCGGACGGCAGCCGGTTTGATGTGTGGACCTCCACCGTCATCATCGTTGGCTATGCCATTCCCGGCTTCCTCATCGCCATCATGCTGATCATCCTGTTTGCCGGCGGCAGCTTCATGTCGATCTTTCCGCTGCGGGGGCTCACCTCACCGGGCTTTGAAACCTTCCCGTGGTGGCGGCAGATCATCGATTATTTCTGGCATCTGGTGCTGCCCATTATCGCCATGGGCCTCGGTGCCTTCGCCACCACGACGCTGCTGACCAAGAACTCGTTCATGGACGAAATCGGTAAGCAATACGTCACCACCGCCCGCGCCAAGGGCCTGACCGAGCATCAGGTGCTCTATGGCCACGTCTTCCGCAATGCCATGATGCTGATCATCGCCAGCTTCCCTGGCGCCTTCATCGGCGCCTTCTTCGGAGGCTCGCTGCTCATCGAAACCATCTTCTCGCTCGATGGCCTGGGCCTGCTCGGCTTCCAGTCCGTCGCCAATCGCGACTACCCGGTGGTCTTTGCCACGCTCTACATCTTTAGCCTGCTCGGCCTCATCATCGCGCTGGTGTCCGACCTGGCCTATATGTGGGTGGATCCGCGCATCGATTTTGAGAGCCGCGAAGTATGAGTGAAATCGCGGCTCAAGCCGCAGCCATCGAGGCCCCGCGCAACCGCTTCCTCTCCCCGCTCAACCGGCGTCGCCTCGCCAATTTCCGCAACAACCGGCGTGGCTACTGGTCCCTGTGGATTTTCCTGGCGGTCTTCATCCTGACGCTTGGCTCCGAGTTCATCGCCAATGACCGCCCCATCCTTGTCTCCTACAAGGGCGAGCTGCTGGTTCCCGCGCTGATCGATTACCCGGAGTCCAAGTTCGGCGGCTTCCTCGCCATCACCAATTATCGCGATGACTTCATCGCCGAAGAAATCGACGCCAACGGCTGGGCCATCTGGCCGCCGATCCGGTTTAACTATCAGACCGTCGATGGCTTCCTGCCCCATTCCGGCGCCGTCGCCCCCAGCTGGACCATGACGCGCGATGAGAACTGCGCCCGCTATCCGCTGCAGTCGGCCGACCCCAACTGCCATTGGGGCAACTTCCATTGGCTGGGCACCGATGATCGCGGCCGCGACGTCATCGCCCGCCTCGCCTATGGCTTCCGCATCTCGGTGCTGTTCGGCCTGACGCTAACCATCCTGTCGTCCATCATCGGCGTCGCCGCTGGCGCCACGCAGGGCTATTTCGGCGGCTGGGTCGACCTCATCGCCCAACGCTTCATCGAAATCTGGACCTCGATCCCGGCGCTCTATCTGCTGCTCATCATTTCCAGCGTCATCGCGCCCAGCTTCTGGGTGCTATTGGGCATCCTGCTACTCTTCTCCTGGGTTTCATTGGTCGGCATTGTGCGCGCCGAATTCCTGCGCGGCCGCAACTTCGAATATATCGCCGCCGCCCGCGCGCTGGGCGTCTCCAACGCCAAGATCATGTGGCGGCACCTGCTGCCCAACGCCATGGTGGCAACGCTCACCTTCGTGCCCTTCATCCTCTCCGGCTCGGTCGTCACCCTGACCTCGCTCGATCTGCTCGGCTTCGGTCTGCCACCCGGCTCGCCCTCGCTTGGCGAACTGCTGGCGCAGGGCAAGAACAACCTTCAGGCGCCCTGGCTCGGACTCACCGGCTTTTTCACCATCGCCATCATGATGACCCTGCTGGTCTTTGTCGGCGAAGCCGTGCGCGATGCCTTTGATCCCCGAAAGACCCTGGCATGACCGCGCCCCTGCTTTCGGTCCGCGATCTCACGATCGCCTTCGGTGCGCATCAGGCTACGCGCCAGATATCTTTCGATATCGCCCCCGGCGAAACTGTCGCCCTTGTCGGCGAAAGCGGCTCCGGCAAGTCGGTCACCGCCCTGTCCGTCCTGAAGCTCCTGCCCGCCAGCGCCAAGCTCTCTGGCCAAATCCTGTTCAAGGGCCAAGACCTCGTCAGCGCCGGCCCTGCCGAGCTGCGTGCCGTGCGCGGCAATGACATTTCGATGATCTTTCAGGAGCCGATGAGCTCGCTCAATCCAGTCCACACCGTCGAGCGGCAGATCGGCGAGGTCCTTGCCGTTCATCAGGGCCTGCGTACCAACGCCGCGCGCAAGCGCACGCTGGAACTGCTCGACGCCGTCGGCATCCCCGATCCGGCCAGCCGCCTCGCCTCCTTCCCCCATCAGCTCTCGGGCGGCCAGCGCCAGCGCGTCATGATCGCCATGGCCCTCGCCAATGAGCCCGACCTGCTGATTGCGGACGAACCCACCACCGCCCTCGACGTCACCGTTCAGGCGCAAATCCTCGCCCTGCTCAAGGACCTGCAACAACGCCTCGGCATGGCCATGCTGTTCATTACTCACGACTTGGGCATCGTCAAACGGATCGCCGATCGCGTCTGCGTCATGACCAATGGCGAGATCGTCGAAACCGGCCCAGTCGCACCGCTCTTTGCCAACCCGCAACACGCCTACACCAAGCACCTGCTCGCCGCCGAACCGCGCGGCACCCCTCCCACGACCGATCCCACCGCGCCCACCATTGTCGACGTCGCCGACCTCAAGGTCTGGTTCCCCATCAAGCGCGGCCTGATGCGCCGCACGACGGGTTACATCCGCGCCGTCGATGGCGTCAGCCTCTCCATCCGCCAGGGCGAGACGCTGGGCGTGGTCGGAGAAAGCGGCTCGGGCAAATCCACCCTCGGCTATGCCCTCCTCCGGCTCATCCCGTCCAAGGGGCGCATTGTCGTGCTTGGCAATGAGCTGCAATCGCGCTCGTGGAGGGCCATGCGCCCGCTCCGCGCCGATTTACAAATCGTCTTCCAGGACCCTTTCGGCTCCCTCAGCCCGCGTCTCTCTGTCGATCAGATCATCGGCGAGGGCCTCTCGGTCCATGCGCCACGTCTCACCGCTGCCGAGCGCGACGCCAAAGTGGTCAAGGCACTGGAAGAAGTTGGCCTCGCGCCCGAAACCCGCTTCCGCTACCCGCACGAGTTTTCCGGCGGCCAGCGCCAGCGCATTGCCATTGCCCGCGCCATGGTGCTTGAGCCCAAGCTGGTCGTGCTCGACGAGCCGACCTCGGCGCTCGACGTCTCCATTCAGGCACAGGTTGTCGATCTGCTGCGCGACATTCAGCAACGACGCGGCCTCACCTACTTGTTCATCAGCCACGATCTCAAAGTTGTCCGCGCCCTCGCCAATCAGCTCATCGTCATGCGCAATGGCCAGATCGTCGAACAGGGTGGCGCCGCCGAAATCTTTGCGGCCCCACAGACCGATTACACCAGGGCGCTGATGGCTGCGGCCTTCGATGTCGCCGTCGCCCACGCCGATCCACCCGCCCCTATCACCGGCTGAAGTTTCAGCCTAGTCTTGTCATAGCCCCTCAATCTCGGAGCCGTCCGATGAAGTTCATGCCCCTCCTCGCTGCCGGACTTGTCCTGCTCGGTGCCGCCAGCCCCGCTCTCGCCCAGACCAAGCCTGGCGTCTGGACCCATGCCTTCAACATGGAGGGCGAACCGAAATACCCAGAGGGCTTCACCCACTTTGACTACGTCAATGTCGATGCCCCCAAGGGTGGCACGGTGCGTATGAGCTCCATGGGTGGATTTGATACGTTCAATCCCATTCTTCCAAAGGGACAGCCAGCAAGCGGCATCGGCCTATTGTACGAAACACTGATGACGCCATCGCTTGACGAGCAGGGCACCTATTACGGCTTGCTGGCAGAAAGCCTTAAGGTGGCCCCCGATTATGGCGCGGTCACCTTCCGCATCGACCCCAAGGCCCACTGGAACGACGGCGAACCGGTGACCGCCGAGGACGTGGTCTGGACTTTCAACAAGCTCATCGAGGTCAATCCCGACCGCGCGCAGTATTACTCCAACATCGCCAAGGCTGAAGTGACCGCTCCGGGCGAAGTCACCTTCACCTTCGATCAGACCGGCAATCGCGAACTCCCGTTGATCCTCGGCCAGTTGATCGTTCTGCCTCAGCATTGGTGGGAAGGCACAGACGCCAAGGGCAATGTGCGCGACGTGACCAAATCGACTCTTGAGCCGCCTTTGGGCTCGGGTCCTTATGAACTCTCAAGCTTCGACGCCGGTCGCTCCATCACTTACACCCGCGTCAAGGACTACTGGGGCGCACAGCAGCCCACCCAGGTCGGCACGGACAATTTCGACCAGTATCGCGTTGAATCGTTCCTCGACGAAACCGTGCGCTTCGAAGCCTTCAAGGGCGACCAGTTTGATTGGTGGAGCGAGTACAGCGCTCGCCGCTGGGCCACTGCGTTCGACTTCCCGGCTGTGCAGCAGAAGCGCGTGGTCCTTGAGCTGTTCCCAGAGGACTATAACGGCAATGGCCAGATGGTTGGTTTCATCCCCAACCTACGCGAGGCCAAGTTTCAGGACCAACGTGTCCGCGAAGCCCTCAACTATGCTTTTGACTTCGAGGCGCTCAATCAGACGCTGTTCTTCGGACAATATGAGCGCGTCAACAGCTACTTTTACGGCCTGCCTTTCCAGTCGAAGGGCCTGCCGGAAGGCAAGGAGCTCGAGGTCCTGCAATCGGTCAAGGATCTGGTGCCCGCATCAGTGTTCACCGAGCCCTACGCCAATCCTGTGAGCGGCGACGCCAGCAAGCTGCGCGGCAATCTCCGCACCGCGCTTGGCCTTTTCAATGAGGCTGGCTACACGCTCAACGGCACCCAGCTCGTTGGCCCCGATGGCAAGCAGCTGACGATAGAAATCCTTAGCAACCAACCATCTCTCGAACCCATGTTCCAGAACCTGGTCACCAACCTCAACCAGATCGGCGTTCTCGCGACCATTCGGATGGTGGACTCTCCGCAATACATCAACCGCATCCGTAGCTTTGACTATGACGTCATTTACACCAGCTGGGTGCAGTCGAACTCACCCGGCAATGAGCAACGGTTCTTCTTCGGTTCCAAAGCCGCCGATGAGGAGGGATCTCAAAACTATGCAGGCATCAAGGACCCCGGCGTCGATGCGCTGATCGACCAGCTGGTTCTGGCGAAGGATCGCGACACCCAGCTGGCGATCTCCGCAGCGCTGGATCGTGTTCTGCTCAGCCATCACTATGTGGTTCCCGGCTATACCCTGCGGAATTCGCGCACGGCCCGCTGGGACCGGTTCAGCCGCCCCGAAACCTTGCCGGAATATTCGTCAGCATTCCCCACCATCTGGTGGTGGGATGCCGAGAAGGCCGCCAAGACCGGCGGCGCCAACCAGTAGGCAAAAACAAGGGGCGCATGTTGATCAACATGCGCCCCTAAGCTTTTCTGGCACTCGGCATTCAAGGCAGTCAGCTAGCTTTAGTAATCCCGCTCGTAGAACACGCCGAGGCTGGAATTCCCGTCCTGTCCGGCGGCGCCCGTGACCTTAAGGTCATTGGTCACGTCGAGGTTGATGGTCACCTTGCTCTGCCCGTTCGCACCGGCCTGCACGCCCAGATAGATGTTATCTTGCAGATAGGCGCCCGCCTGAACCGCAACGTTGCCGTCGTCGTCCGTGACCACGTCAAGGTCGTCAAGGCCCGCCGCACCACGCAAGCTGTCCATCAGCGAGCCATTGCCACCAGCACCCACCAGTTCGGCAGCCGCGCTTGCCAGCTTGGCCAGCTGGATCGGCGACAGCTCGCCCATCGAGCGATTAAAGATCAGCCGGCTCAACACTTCATCCTGCGGCAAGACCGGGGTCGAGGTGAAATCCACCGCGATATCGGATGCACGGCCCGACACCGTCACAAACACCGTGATCCCCTCGCCTTCCGTGCGCGCAACAAGGTTGAGCACCGGATCGAGATCACCCACCAGCGTCACTGTACCGGTATCGAACGTGACGCGTTGACCCAGAATTGCTAGACGACCGCGATTGAGATCGAACCCGCCAACCGGCTGGATATCGCTGAGCGGACCAGTCAGCCGCACCGAGCCACCCATTTCCACGTCGAGGCCACGGCCGCGAATGAAGATCTGGTTTGGCGCATTGACGGTCACATCCAACACCACGCCCGTCGGACGCGACTGCGGAATGGGCGCGCCACTCGCCTTGTCGACCTGCGCCCGCACCAAAGTCTGGGTGACTGCAGCAGGTGTATTGCGATGGCGCACATCCACCATGGTCGCCGCCGCCCCCAGACCATCGGGCACAGTGATATCGGCCTTTTCGACCGTCACCTGACCGGACAACAGGGGATTGCCGGTGAGATTACCCGTCAGCGCCAGATTGCCCGACACCGTCGCCACAAACAAATTGCCATCGGCGTAGCGCGCAGAATTCAGCGCTACCTTAACGTTGGCAGGCAGGCCACCGCTCAGCCCGATCGTCCCGGACGTAGCCACCGAGCCACCCGTCGACAGATTGGCGTTGAGACTATCGATAACGAGGTTCGTGCCATTGAGCGTCGCCGCACCGGCAATGCCCTCGAGCCGCAGATTGAGTTCCGGATCGGTGTAGCCCGAGCCACTGGTCGACACGCGTCCACCAAACTGCGGATTCTCGATGCTGCCGGTTACCTGCGCATTGATCTGCGCCACGCCGCTCAACTGGCCACCACGATCAGCAACAAACTGATTGCCCAGTGCCAGAGGCGCCGAACCGGTCAGGCTGACATTGAGGCCCGAACCGCTGAGCGGCACCGTGCCGGAGCCCTTGACCGTCAACCCGCCATTGCCATTGGCCGAGAGCGAGGCCAGCGTCACCGTATTCTTGCGGAAGCTGCCATTGGCTGCCAGCGACAGCGGCGCAATGCCGAACTCGCTGATTGCCGCTGCATTGATCCCTTCGGCCCGCGCATCAAAGCTCACCTGCGGATCGCTGCTGCTACCAGAGATGGTAGCGCGGCCATTGAGTGTGCCGGCGAGACCGAGATCGGGCGCAATGGCATTGGCAATCGACAGCGGCAACGCGCTGATGTCGAGATTGATGTTGAGCGTGTCGCCAGCCGAGCCCGTCGCGGTGATGCGGCCCGAGCCAACATCAAACCGCACAGAGTCGAGCGCCACATTGGAGCCCGCAACCTGCAGCACCGTCGGCTGTGCAAGCTTTGCCGACAACTGGCCCTGCTGCAGCTGCGCACGGTCCATCGCCAGGCGGTAGCCGCCGTCGATTGGGGTCAGCGAGCCAGCCACATCGAGGTTGGTCCCATTGGTCAAAGTCGCCTGTGCGTCGAACGACGTCGTCGTGCCGCTCTGGTTGGCTTTGGCGGTCAGCGTTTTGACTTCAACCCCAGCGGCAACTACGCCGTTCGCATTGGCGGCGCCATTTATGACGGGCACGCCAAACAGGTCAGATGCAGTCGCGTTGATGTCAGCGGAGGCAACCTTGATGTCATTGACGACAAGCGAGCGAACGTCACCGCGGATGCTAGCAGTCTGTTGACCATTTTGGCCTGCGAGTGACACTTCGGCATTCACCGAACCCTTGGCCTCAACCAGCGCCAAAGCCGCCGCAACCGACACATCGGGCGACACCAGAGACAGGTTACCGTCGATCAGCCCGCTGGCCACCTGACGCACGAGACCACCCATAAGTCGCGTCCCCGCCGCCTGAAAATCCACATTGGACAGTGTCTGAGCCGTCGGATTGACGCCAACATTAGCCGCCAGTGTGGTCCGGAAACCATCCAGCGCCGCAGCGCCGCTGATTGTGCCGTTCAGCTGATCGACATTGTACTGCCCATCGAACCGCACCGACGCATCCCGCAAGGTCCGACCCGACAAAGTGCCCGCCGCAACCTTTGCATCCAGGCCCAAATCGATAACGTTTTCAGCACCCTTAGCCGTACCGACAACCTTGAGCGCACCGCTCGCATCGTCCGACAGAAGCGCCAGATCACTGAGATCCAAATTGAAGGTGAAATCGGCCAGGGCATTGGAATAAGTACCATCCGCCAGGATTTGCAGCTGGTTATTGGCGAGACGGAACTTGTCCGCCGTGAGCCCCGTCTCATCGCGCGCCACCCGACCCGAGAGCGACACCGCGCCAGTCAGCAGACGGTCAGCAACCTCATCATCGATGGACAGGTTCGTACCCGATCCATCCAGCGTCAGGTTGAAACCGCCGCTCAGCGGCATGATATCGCCGCTCGCCTTAAGGCTCAGCGCACCACCGAGGTCACGTCCAGCTACGCCCGAAAAAGGGGCAATGCTGCTGGTCTGGACGGCAATATCGCCATTGAAATCAAGGCCATCAAGAATACCCTTGAGCTCGGCGACAAGGCTTCCACCCGCCACGCGCAGCTGCGCCAACTGCACCGGCTGGCCAGCATTCCACAGCCCTGCAATGCCGATGCCAATGCTGTCGCCCAGCGCCGCCGTGACCTCCGGCGCCGCCGAAATGCCAGACACGGTACCATCGCCGTTGAACGTCACCATGCGCTTGGCAGGGTCATCAATCCCCGATGCCACGCCACCAATGTTGAACGCCACCGAATTTGCTGCAAAGCCCGGCTGCTGGAACCCGTTGACCTTCACATCGGCAGACCAGTTCGTGCCAGACGAACCGCCAAAATTGACCGCGACCTGCGCCGCCTGCACACGCGTCGCGCTACCCGCCACCGGCAAGGTCACCGCCCCGCCCGCAGGGTCGGCGATCACCGCGTTGAGCTGTAGCTGCTTGAGGAAATTGTCAGATGTCGTCTCGGCCGATGCCTCAACCGACAGTTGCCCACCCTTGAGGCGCAGGCCAGAAATCGTCAGACCGCCATCGGCGCGCACCAAAGCATTGGCGGAGAGCGAGGTGTCCGCGCCAAAGAATGGTCGATAAGACTCGGCCAGCAACATCGCCAAAGGACCGCGCAAGTCGGCCGCCACTGCAAAGCCATCGGCCTGCTGCTTGATCGTCGTCACGCCCGACAGAGCCGTCTGCTGGTTAGCCTGCAGCTCCAGATCGGTGCGCAGATCCGCGACCGGACCGCTACCCTTGACGTTAAGCGTCATGGCCGGGCGGTTTTCGATGTTCAGCAGGTTCGCCAGCACGCCGTTTTCCGGCTCCACCAGCGACAGATCGAGATCAATGCTGTTATCGGCTTTCTTGTAATCGAGGCCAAGATCGAGCGTGCCGCCTGGACCGTCCAGACGCACGATATCCAGCTTGGTCTGCAGATTGCCGCCATCGAGCGTGAAGTTACCCGCCAGCGAAATCTCCGAGCCAAGGCCAAAGACATTCTCGCCAAACGTCACCCGAGGAACCGAAAGGTCTTCGAGGATAACTGCCACCGGCAATTCGGGAACCGAGAACCCGCCGGCCTCCGGCGAAGGCAGGTCAACGCTGTCCGTCGGAACGGCATTGCGCAGATAGTCGATGGATTCCGCCTTGAGCGATCGAACTTCCAGGCGTCCGAGGAACAACGCAGCCTGGTTCCAGTTCAGTGTCGCATTGTTCACGCGCAACCAGACGCCCTCGGCATCGGAAATCGTGATCTGCCGCACCGAGACTTCCGAGCCTAGAATACCGTCAATATTGGACAGTCGGATCTGGCGCTCTGGCGTGGATAGGCGATCCTGCACGAAGCTGGTCAGCCAATCCTTCTGTTCCTCATTGTCCATGGACAGGACATCTTGCGCGACGATCACCGCCGGCACGGCGAGGCCAAGACCAACCAGAACAAGAATAAGCGCCACAAGGCGCCGTGGCAGCGTCAGAAATCGAGCCATCAGAATGCCTGCCCTATACCGACATAGATCGCGTAATCAGGATCGCCAGCTTTTTTGTTGAGTGGAATGGCGATGTCTGCGCGGAGGGGACCAAGCCCCGTGTAATAACGAACACCCAGACCCGCGCCGATGCGCAGGTCATCGATGCCGGGGAACGTATCGGCGGCAACATAACCGCCATCGACAAAGCCGACGACGCCAATGTCCTGAGTGACCTTCACGCGCGCTTCAACCGAGCCTTCAAGCAAGTAGCGACCGCCGGTGACGTTGCCAGAGCCATCGTCAACGCCGATGGATTTGAAGCCATAGCCGCGCACCGAGCCACCACCGCCAGCAAAGAACAGCCGATCAGGGGGAATTTCGGCGAGGTCAGGACCCAGCAGCAGCCCCGCCTTGAGGCGCCCCGCAAGCACAACCTGGTCATCATCGCCCATGCCGAAATAGGTGCGCGCTTCGGCCGTCGCCTGCACGCCCGCATTGCCATAGGTAAATTCATAGAACGGGTCGATCGTCGCCGCCAGGTAGAGGCCTTCGGTGGCGTTCACCTTGTCGTCGCGACCATCGTAAATCAGGCCAGAATATAGGCCAGCCGTGGTGAAGTCGCGCGTGCCGAACACGTCATCAAACCGGTTCCGCTCAAAGGTAAAACCGCCTGAGCCGGTCAGCTGGTCGGAAAACACGTGGCTCAGACCAATTTTGGCCTCGGCTGAGGTCTCGGTATAGGTCGGATAGATCGTCCGCTCCGCCGAAACAGCTGCGATGAGATCCGTATCCGGCGTGAAAATGCCGGGCTTGGTGAAGGTGCCACCAAAGAAATAATCGAACTGCTCGGTATCAATCGGCCAGGCAATGCTGGCGACGCGCGCATCAAGACGCAAGCGCTCGGCCTGCCCGAAGAGGTTCCGCCACAGGTGGTAGGCCTCAAGCCCCAGCCCATCGATGGTCGAATAGTTTGCGCCGACGCCAAAACGGCGACCGGGCAATTCCTGTACGATCAACTGGTAGGGCAACAGGCCATCGGCACCGATGGATTCGGCAGCTTCCAGCCGTGCCGCGCGGAACACTTCGAGGCGGTCCAGACGCTTCTGCGCCAGCGCCAATTCGTCCGGATCATATTCCTCGCCAACAGTGAGGCCGGTCTGCTGGCGCACGAAGTCGGGGTTCATATTTTCCGTGCCGCTCACTGTCACGTCGCCAAACGCGGCCTTGCGGCCTGGGCTAACTGTGATGGTGGCATCCACCGTGTTGCTCGCGTGATCGGCAACCACATCGCGGCTGGCGATGCTCGCCTTGGGATAGCCCTGCTGGCGCCACGCCTCGATGGCCAATTGCTCGGCGCGCAGGATCACGCTCGACTTGGCGATTTCACCGCTGCCAAAACCGATCTTCGATGGCGGATCGACATAATCGGCAGGGTCGGAAACCTCGACAGCCTGATTGACAACGGTCACCCGATTGAAACGGAACTCCGGCCCCGGGACCACAGTAATGGTCACGGCGACCGGATCGGGCAATTTCACATCTGACGCCAGATTCGCCGCTTCGGCGCCCCCAACGCGAATGCTCACGGTGCCACCGTAATAGCCTTCGTTGTAAAGGGCCGCGACGATGCGGCGATAATCGCCGCGTGCCTTGGCAAGCAGCCCCGCCGCCCCGGATGCAGGTTCGCCCTGGTCAGCCAGCAAAGCCGAGGCGTTGCGCACTACGTTCTCGATGGCACCGGTGGCGCCAACGGAAAAATCGACAGAATACTTCTGGGGGTCAGTGATGACCGCTTCGGCGTCTTTTTCGCTCTGATCTTCAAAGAGCTTAATGCCGAAAAATTCGAATGCAGCCACAGGTGCCGCTGCAAGGCCCAAACCGACCGCAGCAACGCAAATAGCGCCAATACTCGTTACAAAATGCGCTTTACGCAGTGGACCAATTCCCGCCCGATACGCTTCAACCAAAAAAGGCAGAAGCGTAGATTGCCCTCAAGGAAGAGAAGATTCCGTTAAGCACCTTCTCACCCCAACGCGTCTGACGCCACACGCCTGCCCAACAGGCGTTCAATTCGTGACGAGTTTAGGGCTGCCGAGCAATCTGAACAAGTATCGGGCCGATTTGTCCCAGATTGTGCGCACAATCGTGTCCGATCGGGCACAGACTTTGGGGCGTTGGCGGCTGACTATTCGCGGGCCAATGCCTCCACCGGGTCCATTCTGGCAGCCGAACGGGCCGGCATGAAGCCAAATACCACCCCGATCAGGCTGGCCGAGGCAATGGCCAGCGCAATCGATTCTGGCGAATAGCTGACGCGCGAGCCGGGCATCAGCGTCGTGAGCAGGCTCCCCAGTCCAAAGCTGAGCGCCACGCCAGCGGCGCCGCCGACAAAGCAGACCAGCACAGCTTCGATCAGGAACTGCCGCAGGATATCGCCGCGCCTGGCCCCCACCGCCATGCGGATGCCAATCTCCTTGGTGCGCTCGGAAACACTCACCAGCATGATGTTCATCACACCAATACCGCCGACCACCAGCGAGATCACGGCAATGGTGGAGATCAGCAGCGTCAGCGTCGCTGAGGTCGATTCGATCGTGTCTCGAATGGTGGCCGTGTTCTGCAGGAAGAAATCCTGCTTGCCGTGGAGGCGCGACAGCAATTCGGTGATATCGGCCTCCGCCTGGGCCATGTCATAATTATCGCTGACCCGTACCGAAATTGAGCCCAGATAGTTCTGGCCCAGAATACGATCCATAGCGGTGGTATAGGGCACGTAGACATTGGCGGAATTTCCGCCGGGTCCGAAGCCGGTGACATTCTGCACCACCCCAATCACCCGCACCGGAACCTTGCCCAGCATGATGACTTTGCCGATGGGATCTTCCCCATTGAGAAAGAAGGCATCCCGTGCGGTGCCATCGATGACCGCTTCCTGCGTGCGGTCGGTCACGCTGGTTGCGTTAAAGCCCACACCCTCAGCAAAAACGCGGCCATTCACCTGAAAGAACCCCTGCCCCACGCCGGTGATCGAGGCATTGGACGAGGTGTTCCGATACAGCACCGTCGCCTGCGAGCTCACCTGCGGGGTCACACTGTCCGCAAAGGATTGCGCCGCAAGAGCATCGGCGTCCGAAGGCACCAGCGTCTGGATACGATTGCTCCGCCGGTCGCCAAAGCCCGTGCCCGGATAGACGTTGATCGTGTTGGTGCCGATAGCCGAGATGTTCTCGAGCACCGTCTGCTGGCTGCCCTGCCCCAGCGCAACGACACTCACCACCGAGGCAATGCCGATGATGATGCCGAGCATGGTCAGGAACGTGCGCAGCTTGTGGGCCACCATGGCGCGCAGCGCCATGCGCAGAGCTTCACCGGCTCGGTCAAACCCTTCGCGCCAGCGGGCGATCTTGCGGATGGTCTCCTTGACCTGGCTGGCCCGCGTCTCGGCACCATTGAGCCGATCGGCGATGATCACGCCGTCGGAAATCTCGATCACCCGCTCGGTCTGCGCGGCAATGGCCGGATCATGGGTGACTATGATGATGGTGTGGCCTGCATGATGCAACTCGACCAGCAGCGCCATCAGCTCCTTGCCGCTCTTGCTATCCAGTGCCCCAGTGGGCTCGTCGGCGAGAATGACCTCGCCGCCATTCATCAGGGCCCGGGCCACGCTGACGCGTTGCTGCTGTCCGCCCGACAGCGCGTTCGGCTTATGGGTCAGGCGATCTCCCAGGCCAAGCCGGGTCAGCAGTTCAATCGCCCGTGACCGCCTTGCACCGCCATCGACACCCGCATAAATCGCCGGCATCTCGACATTCTCAACAGCATCGAGGTCGGCAAGAAGCTGATAGCGTTGAAAAATAAAGCCAAAATGCTCGCGGCGCAGTTCGGCCAGCGCGTCAGCGCCGAGCCGGCTGACTTCGGTTCCATCAAACTTGTAGGTGCCAGAGGTGGCCCGGTCGAGGCACCCCAAAATGTTCATCAGTGTGGACTTGCCCGAACCGGACTGGCCGATAATCGCCACCATCTCGCCCTGATGGATATCGAGATCGACATCCTTGAGCACGGTGACGGCCTCTGCGCCGGTCTGGAACGAGCGCGTGAGCCCGCGGAGGGAGATGATGGGATCGCTCATCTCTAGCGCCCGCCAAACAGCGCGCCTGCTCCACCGCCACCACCTGGACGGAAGCCGCCGCCGCCACCACCACCTTGCTGGCCTGTGCGTGCGCCGACGGGTGCGCCGGTGCTGATCACCTCGTCGCCCTCATTGAGGCCAGATTTGACCTCGGCGGTCACATTGTTATTGAGCCCGACTTCGATTTTGTGCGGTGCGGCTTTTTCGGTCGCCGGATCATAAACCATCACTGTCACATTGCCGTCGCGATCCTTGCGCGTCACTAGGGCTGAGGGCAGTGTCAGGGCGTTTTGAACCTCGTCGATGACGATGGTGACCTGCGCCGTCATCGAGATGCGCAGCTTGTGGTCGGGGTTGGGCACATCGAACAAGCCATTGTAATATATGGCGGTATCGGTCGACGCCGTATCCGAGGCGATCGAGGTTGGCGCCGGTTCGATCTCGCGCAGCTTGGCGTCGATCTGCACGTCAGGCTCACCCAGAATGGTGAAATACACCCGCTGGCCCGGCTGCACCCGAACCACGTCGGCTTCGGAGATTTCGGCCTTGATCACCATGGTGTTCAAGTCCGCGATCTTGACGATGGTGGGGATGGATTGGTTGGAGGTCACCGTCTGCCCGGCCTCGACCAGCACCGCGACAATGGTGCCGTCATTGGGGGCGACGATTTTGGTGCGCTCGAGGTTCAGCTCGGCAGATTCGACGGCCAGTTGCGACTGCGCAATCTGAGCATCCAGCTGATCGATCTGCGCCAGCGTGGTGTCGACGGCGGTTTGGGTTGTGTCGAGGTCGGTTTGGGACACGAGGCTGCCGACGCTGAGGCGTTGATTGCGATCGAGCGCTGCCTGTGCCTTAACTAAAGCCGCCTGCTGGCTGCGTTTCTGCGCTTCATTGCCCGCCAGAACGGCCTGTGCCGTCTTGACCGCGTTCTCCTGATTGACGCTGTCGATCTGGGCGATCAGGTCACCCTTTTTGACCTCCTGGCCCAGAACGACGTTGACAGTATCGATGCGGCCGGAGACCTCGGCGCCGACGCTAACCAGCGAATTGGCTTGTAGTGCGCCTGCGGCCAGCACGGATTGTTCGATGTGGCCGCGCGTGACTTTGACCGTGGTCGGCACGGTGGAAGCCTTTGGCGATGCCATGAAATACCACCAGCCTGCGACGCCAGCTGCGCCCAGCACAATCAGCACCGCCAGCCACTTCGCGAAAGTCTTCAAGGCGCAATCCCCAAGGATAGTGTTGATGCAACCTAGTATGCATCTTTGCGCCGTTCACGTTAGCACTTGGTAATCACGTTACCTTTTGGAAAGGTTCGGGCTAGCTGAAATGCTAGCGTAAACGAAGGTCACGGTTGACCTAATCGGCCCAAAAAGACGAACCTAGATTTTCCACCCGCCGACACTCCCAGGACATTGCCATGTACCAGCTGCTCGATCCCAGCCGCTTCGTCGTTTTCATCACCGGAGCCACCTCCGGCTTTGGTGCCGCCGCCGCACGCCGCTATGTCGCCGCTGGCGGCAAGGTGATCGCAACGGGCCGTCGCAAGGAACGCCTGGTTGAGCTCCAGCAGGAACTCGGCGCCGACAACTGCCACATCATCGAACTCGACGTGCGCGACCGCGCCGCAATCGATGCGGCCATCGCCGCCCTGCCCGAGCCCTTCGCCGGCATCAATATTGTGCTGGCCAATGCCGGACTGGCGCTTGGGTTGCAGCCTGCCGCCGAGACCGACATCACCGACTGGGAAACCATGATTGCCACCAACGTCACCGGACTGACCTATACGGTCCGCGCGCTGTTGCCGGGTCTGATCGCGCGGGGTGGTGGCCACATCGTCACCCTCGGCTCGGTGGCTGGCGACTACCCCTATCCCGGCGGCTCGGTCTATGGCGCGACCAAGGCCTTCGTGAAGCAGTTCGCGCTGAACCTGCGCTCGGATGTGCAGGGCAAGAATGTGCGCGTCACCAATATCGAGCCCGGCCTGACCGAAACCGAGTTCTCGCTGGTTCGCTTCAAGGGCGACGAAGGCAAGGCAGCCAAGCCCTATGAAGGGACCACGGCCATGAACGCCGAGGATATCGCAGAGTCCATCTTCTGGACCACAACCCTGCCCGCCCATGTCAACGTCAACCGCCTGCAACTGATGGCGACGACGCAGGCCTTTGGCCCCTTCGATATCTATCGGGGCTAAGAGGTCTTCGACCCAGGCTCGCACCATGTCATTGCCGGTTGGTGCGAGCGCTTCATGGCCGAACCGCTGCTAACCATTTCCAGCTTTGGCAGATGACCTTCTCGCCGCCATGACGCACAGTCAGAGGCTGGGAGGATGCTCATGAAAATTTCCAAGCTGCTCGTACTCGCCTTGGTCGCCGCCATGGGAATTGTCGTGTTCCTGCCCAAGGATACGATGGCCGAAGAGGACCTCCTGGCAGGCATCCGCGCGACCTGTCTCGGCGATGTGCTCGATGACTGCCGCGTCATCAGCGCAGGCTACCTCAACAAGGACGACGGCAGCTTCGACATTGCCTTCCAGACCCAGGGCGGTTCGACCGTGGACGATGGCAGCATCGGCAATATCGAGCTGTACCACTATGACGATGGCGTCTGGGTCAAGCTGGCCGAGGCCCACGAGGCCTATCGCTATTCGGTTCCTGAAATCACCTATGACGGTCTGCTGCATGTCGAAGGCTACAGCAATGGCACGGCAAGCCTGAATGCCGACCTGCTGTTCAACAGCGAGGAAGGCAAGCCAGGTTGGCATCCGGTCGACATCGAAACCTGGCACAACACTATCGACGAAAAGCTGCCGGCAGGTCTGGGGATCTGGAAGGGCGTCAAATACAATTTCAGCGATTGGGAGCACGGCATCAGCGCCAAGACCCCGCTCTGGCAGGACAGCGACGCCAATTGCTGCGCCAGTGGCGGAGAGGCGACAATCGTGTTTGAAATCGTCGATCAGGTGCTGGTGGTAACAAACGTCATTTACACGGCGCCCAAAAAAGCCAATTAAGCCTCGTCATCAGCCATTGCCCCGGTGGAAAGCCGCAAAGCCAAGTTCATTGGCGAGACGGTGCTATCGGGCTATGCTGTTGTCAGACAAATTCCGGGCGCCAAAATGACTTCTCCAATCGACCCTATCACCGCCGACCTTTGGCAGGTCATTGCCGCCACCGACGAAGTCGCTATCGGCGTTGTCGAGACCACGCTGCTGCTCGACCAGCCTATCGCCATCACCCGCGACAAGGACGGCCTACCGGTCGTGTGGCGCCGTACGAGCGAGGCGCGGGGCGACGAGATCGATCCCGAAACCATCTTTGACCGCCTGCCGGTTATCACCGGCTATGGCTATATCTGGACCAGCTTTGGCAACCCGCCAAAGGAACTGTTCCCGATCCCTGAATATGCCGAAGCCGACCGCAAGAACATGAGCTGCGGTTCGATTGGGCTCTACGTATCCGCCCCGCGCGCTGTTGAGAACTTCCTCGACATGGGCCACTTCCCCTATGTCCACACCGACATTCTGGGTGCCGAGCCGCATACCGAGGTCAAGGAATACGACGTCGAAGTCTCCGAAGAACGCGACGAAGTTCTGGCTACCCGTTGCCGTTTCTTTCAGCCTCGCGCAGCCCTTTCGGCGACCGAAGGTCAGGAAGTTGAGTACGTCTATCGCGTGCCGCACCCGTTCTGCTCGGTGCTCTACAAGTCATGCCCCGAGGACGATAGCCGCCGCGACGTGATCGCCATCTTCCTCCAGCCGATGACCGAAGAGCGCTGCCGCGCCCATCTGCTGCAGTCGATGGTGGACTCCACCTCCACCATCACCGATCTGCGCCGGTTCCAGCAGACCATTTTTGGTCAGGACAAGCCGATCCTCGAAAACCAGTACCCCAAGCGCCTACCGCTCGACCCGCGCTCGGAAACCCCGATCCGTGCCGACAAGTCGGCCATCGCCTATCGCCGCTGGCTGAGCCAGAAGGGCATCACCTATGGTGTGATCCCGATGGCGTCGTAGCGATGAGGGCGATCACTTCTTCACCTCTCCCTTGGGGGGAGAGGTCGGCAGCAAAGCTGCCGGGTGAGGGGGCCTTTCCCGGTCGCCCCGCCAAGAAAAGGCCCCCTCACCCCGCCCCTCTCCCCCAAAGGGAGAGGGAGCCAAATCGAGCCCTCCCGTACGCCAGGATGGCTAAAACGACCTCATCCGATCGTGGCGCGATCCTTCTTTTTCTCGGATGACCATCATGCCCCTGAGCCTTTCCGATTCAACCTGGTATCCCATCGCCAGCGCCGAAGACTTGCCCCTGCGCCATGTCTATCAGGGCCAGTTGCTGGGCCGCGAACTGGCCGTGTGGCGCGCCGACGACGGTAATGTGAACGTCTGGGAAAACCGGTGCCTGCATCGCGGCGTGCGCCTGTCGATCGGCATCAATGAAGGCGGTGAGCTGAAGTGCCAGTATCACGGCTGGCGGTATGCCAACCGCTCGGCAGGCTGCACCTATATCCCCGCCCACCCGGCCGACGCGCCATCGCGCCGCATCGAGAACAAGACTTATCCGGTCCGAGAGGCCTATGGACTGATCTGGTCGGCGGCAAATTCCGACCTGCCTTTTGCCCCCTTCCCCGGCGCTGAATCCGGCGACTGGTTCGCGCTGCGCCCCATGCCCGTCAATGCCGAGCCCGCCGACGTGCTCACCGCTCTTGCCGGTCTTGCGCCCGACGATCAGCCAGCCGATGTACTGCCCGGCATGGGTCTGCGCCTTGGCGAGGTAACGTATTTCGTCCAGCCGGTTGACGCCAACCGCTCGGTGATCCGGGGGCTCTTGGCCAAGCGCCCCGAAAATGAGGCAGCGGCTCTGCGCGCCCACAACGAGACGCTGACCCGCCTGCGCGATCGCCTTGAGCGCGCCGCCGCTCGCAAGCCGGCGCCTGCTGCGCTGCAGCCCACCTTTGACAAGGTCTCGGTGGAGCTTTCCACCATGCCCGATATCGTCATTCCGCGCGGCAACACCATGCCCGTCGTGGTCAAGCGCAAGTGGCAGACCGCCGATGGCGTTGTGGGCTTTGAGCTGGCAGCCCGCGACGGCCACCTGCCGACCTTCCAGCCGGGCGCGCATATCGACGTGCATCTGCCCAATGGCCTGATCCGCCAATATTCCATCACCAATGGCCCAGGCGAGCTGATGAGCTATGTCATCGGCGTCAAGCAGGAGAGCGCCAGCAAGGGCGGCTCCAAGGTGCTGGTGGACACCGTGCGCGAAGGCGACGTGCTGGCCATTTCCGAGCCGCGCAACAACTTCCCGCTGCGCCGCGACGCCACCCGCACCGTGTTGATCGCCGGCGGCATCGGCATCACACCGCTCCTCTCGATGGCCCGCTTCCTCGACAAGTCCGCCCTGCCCTACGAGCTGCACTACTTCACCCGCGCAGGCGAGCAGGTGGCGTTCCGCGACGAGCTGGGGGCGCTACACGGCAAGGTGTTCATCCATACGGGCGTGCCGCGTTCAGAGATCGCCACGTCCATTGCCACTACGCTTGGCGACTGGAGCCGCGCGCAGCACGTTTATGTCTGCGGCCCCTCGGCCATGCTCGAAACCGTCCGCGTCACCGCTGCCGCACAGGGCTGGCCCGATGAGGCGATCCACTTCGAGTATTTCAAGAACGACAAGGTCATCGACGACTCCACCGCCTTCGATATCGAGCTGGCGCGTTCGGCGATGACGCTGCATGTCCCCTCGGGCAAGACCATTCTCGAAGTGATGCGGGATGCGGGCCTGACGGTGCCCAGCTCGTGTGAGCAAGGCGCCTGCGGCACCTGCCTCACCGGCGTCATGGAGGGCGAGGTGGACCATCAGGACGTCTATCTCAACGACAGCGAGAAGCAGTCCAATACCTGCATGATGACCTGCGTAAGCCGCGCGAAATCCGCGCGATTGGTTTTGGATATCTAGGCATTCAGTAGACCTCATCCTGAGCCTGTCGAAGGACGAGGTCGTGGCGAGATCGGGTTAACCGACCTCGTGGTTCGACAAGCTCACCATGAGGTCTCATGGGCAGTGCGAGTACACAAATGACGATTACCCTTTACGACTTCGAACTGTCCGGAAATTGCTACAAGCTGCGGCTGCTGATGAGCATTCTCAAGCTGCGCTATGACATCATCCCGGTGGACTTCTATCCCGGGCGTCAGCACAAGGCCGACTGGTTCCTGCGGCTCAATCCGTTCGGCCAGCTACCGGTGATCAAGGATGACGAGCTGGTGCTGTCCGATTCCGGCGCCATTCTCGCCTATCTCGCCAAGAAGTATGACGAGACCGGCCTCTGGTTCCCCGATGATCCGGCGATCACGGCCGAAGTGCTGCGCTGGCACGCCATTGCCGACGACATCACCGCGACCTCATCGTCGGCGCGGCTGGTGCTTGGCATGTTCTATGAGTTCGATCTGGAAAAGGCCCAGCAGGGCGCGCACCGCATTTTCCGCCTGATGGACGAACATCTGTGGTTTGGCGAACGCGAAGGCCGCGACTGGCTGTGCTCGCCCGACCATCCGACCACAGCCGATATCGCCTGCTTCCCCTATGTGATGCTGAGCGAAGAGGGCGGCATTTCGCGCCAGGATTATCCGGCGCTGCGCCGCTGGACCGACCGCGTCCGTCGCATCCCGGGCTTTGTCGTCATGTCGGGCATTTTCCCGGCTGGCCGCGCCGCGTCGTAAGTAATCTTCCAGGCCTGGGGGCGTTCACAGATGCCCCCAAGACCTCATGGTGAGCCTGTCGAACCACGAGGTCGAGGGAGTGGAGGCCTGGGTGCCACGCCCTCGTCCTTCGACAAGCTCAGGATGAGGTCTGTTGCCAATCCAGTCCTAACTCCACCCCGCGCAGAAGCTACCCCGGCTTCACCTTCCCCGAAACCTTGGTCACCAGCAACTGATTGAGCCGCATGCGGTCGGCGTCGACCACCTCGAACACGTAACCGGCTGCCTCGACCTTGTCGCCCTTGCGGGCGGCGCGCCGTAGGCGATGCACGATAAAGCCGCCAATGGTTTCATAGGCCGCTTCCGGCGCCAGATTGCGGATATTGAGCGCACGGCTCACATCCACAAACGGCGCCATGCCATCGACCAGCCAGCTTTGATCGTCGCGCTTGAGAATGGCCTGTTCCTCGAAGGGATTGGCCAGCCCCTGCATCAGCGCGCCCATCAGATCTTTGAAGGTCACGACGCCCACGACCAGCGCATATTCGCTGACCACCAGCGCAAAGCCGGTGCTCTGGGCCTGAAACTCGGCCAGCACCTCCCAGACATTGAGCGTATCGGGCACTGACAGCACATCGCGCCGGGCCTTGGCGAAGTCGACTTCCTGATGTCGATCGATCGCCGTCGCCAACACGTCCTCCGCGCGCACGCAGCCAATGGCCGCGTCGATGCCGCCATCACAGATCGGGTAATGCGAGAAAGGGCGCTTGCGCACCTTGTCCTGCTGCACTTCCGGCGGATCGCTGATGTCGAGATAGACGATATCGTCGCGAATGGTCATCACCGAGGTGACGCTGCGCAATTCCAGCGCCAGCACGTTTTCGATCAGGCGATGCTCGTTCTTCATCAGCACGCCCGAAGCCGCGCCACCGGCCAGGATCATGCGGAAATCCTCAGCTGTCACTGCATCAGGCGGCACGGTGGGTTCGAGCTTGAACCAGCCAATGATCCCGTCCGACAGACGGCTGAAGAACCACACCAGAGGTTTGAGCAGTTTGACTGCGATCTCGGGAAACCACACCACGCTCAATGCCACATCTTCGGGCACCATCATGGCGATGCGCTTGGGCGTGAGATCGGCAAACAGCACGAAGAGGCCCGTGACCAGGACGAAGGCGAAGACCGAGCCAATCGGCAGCGCCAGATCGTTCGATACACCCGCCAGATGCAGCCACGAGGCAAACACCGGCCCCAGCGTATCCTGCCCGAGCGTACCAGCGAGGATCGAGACGGCGTTGGTGGCGATCTGCAGCGCGGTGATCACATTGCCCGCATCGGCCCGCAACGCGACGAAGCGCTTGGCCTTGCTATTGCCCGCCTCGGCCAGCGAGCGGATTCGTACTTCCCGCGCGGCGGCGAAGGCAATTTCGGAGAGTGAGATAACGACGCTGACCGCGATCAGGGTCAGGATCAGCAATATGCCGACAAAGGTATTCATGATGTGCCGCGCAGAGCTATGGCTGGAGCGCGTTCTCTAGCACAGGCTTAGCGACAATGAGAAATCGACTGGTTAATCGGGGGCGTAGCTGTGTTCGATCCCCTGCCAATCGCGCACCGTAAAGCAGCCGTCCCCGCCCGTGATGGTGCTCGCCCCGATATCGGCCTTGCCGTGCCCGCCGGGAATATCGAGGATATAGGTCGGCTGAGCCAGCCCCGAAATCCGTCCGCGCAGCGCGCGCACCAGCGCCTGCCCCTCGGCAATGCTCATGCGGAAATGGCTGGTGCCGGGCGCAAGGTCGGGATGGTGTAGGTAGTAGGGCTTGATGCGGTTTTCGACGAAGGTCTTCATCAAGCTGGCCAGCGTCTCGACATCGTCGTTGACGCCCTTGAGCAGCACCGACTGACTGACCAGCACCACGCCGCCATCCACCAGCCGCGCTACGGCGGCGCGGGCACTGTCGGAAAACTCGCGCGGATGATTGGCATGCACGGCGAGATAGGTCGTTTTGCCGCTCGCCTTGAGCGCCTCGATCATCGCCGCGTCGACGCGGTCCGGCTCCACCACCGGCACGCGGGTGTGGAAGCGAACGATCATGACGTGAGCGATATCGGCCAGCCGCACCATGATCTCGCGCAGACGGCGCGGAGACAGCACCAGCGGATCGCCACCGGTGAGGATCACTTCCCAGATTTCGCTATGCGCGGCGATATAAGCAATGGCCGCGTCGAGCTCGCTTGGCGTGAGCGTGCCCAGCCCCTGCGGCCCCACCATTTCGCGGCGGAAGCAGAAGCGGCAATAAACCGGGCAGACATGCACGGCCTTGAGCAGCACGCGATCCGGGTAACGATGCACGATCCCCTCGACCGGTGAATGGGCGAGATCGCCAATCGGATCGACGCGTTCGTCGGCCGTTGTCTTGAGCTCGGCTGTTGTCGGCACGAACTGGCGGGCGATGGGATCGGTGGGATCATCGCGGTCGATCAGTGCGGAGATCGCGGGGGTGATACCGATGGCGTATTTCGCGGCAACGGCGTCGAGGCCCGCCGCATCCGCAACCAGCCCGGCGGCAACCAGCGCTTTTGTGGTCTTGATGTGCACTATGCCACCCACCCACTGATCGTCACCCTCGGGCTCGACCCGAGGGTTTTGTGCTGGTGCTCGGCGCGGCAAGTGTAGCGCCCTCGGGTCAAGCCCGAGGGTGACGACTGGCAAATCTTGGGCTGAAAAGTCATTCCGCCACCGGGGCCCAGAGCACGGCGTCGATTTTGGGGGCGCCGGTGGCCAGCATGACGAGGCGGTCAAAGCCGAGGGCGACGCCGCTGGCTTCGGGCATGAGGTTGAGGGCGGCGAGGAAATCTTCGTCGAGCGGGTAGTGCTCGCCGTAGATGCGCTGCTTCTCGGCCATTTCGGCGGTGAAGCGACGGCGCTGTTCTTCCGGGTCGGTCAGCTCGCCAAAGCCATTGGCCAGTTCAACGCCGCAGGCATAAAGCTCGAAGCGCTCGCTGACGCGGCGATCATCGGCGGCGCGGCGCGCCAACGCGGCTTCTGCGGCTGGGTAACGATCCAGCACGGTCACGCGACCCGTGCCCAGATTAGGTTCGACCTTTTCCACCAGAATGCGGCTGAAGAGATAGCTCCAGCTTCGGTCTTCCGGCACATCGAGGCCCTGCGCGGCCATCAGCGCGGCCAGCTTTTCGCCATCGGTGGCGCCGTCGGCGTCCATGCTGGCAAAGAGATCGATGCCGGCATAGCGCATAAAGGCATCGGCTACACTCAGTCGCTCGGCCTCGGCGAACGGGTCCGCTTCCCGGTCACGAAACCGCAGCACTTTGGCGCCTGTGGTCTCAGCAGCGAGCCTCAATATGGCGAGGCAATCGGCGATGATCGCGTCATAGGGTTCACCCGCGCGATACCATTCGAGCATGGTGAACTCGGGATGGTGCAGCGCGCTACGCTCGCGATTGCGCCAGACGTGGCCAAGGCTGGCGATGCGCTGCTCGCCAGCGGCCAGCAGCTTTTTCATGGTGAACTCGGGCGAGGTGTGCAGATACATCGCCTGCCCCAGCCCGTCATTGCCGATCATGGTCGAGCCAAAAGCGTGAAGATGGGTCTCGTTGCCGGGCGAGCGTTGCAACCCCGGCGGATCGACCAGCACGAAATCTTCGTCAGCCAGATATAGCCGCAACCGCGCCTCGATCCGGTTGCGCGCCAACAGAATGGGGCGCCGGTCTTCGTGCACAGACGGTGTCCACCACGGGGACGCTGGGATATCCTGCTTGCTCATGTGACCTTTATGACGGCCGGGCTGGCGATTTTCGCCAAGATAGGGTAGTTGGCGCACGAAAGCCTATTTCGCGCGCGAGACGGCCCTGCCTCTACGACGCGCCCATCGATCGAACAAGGAAGAATTCATGGTCAAGGTCATCGCCTCGTCGCTCCGCAAGGGCAACGTCGTCGAACAGGATGGCAATCTGCACGTCATCCTGACAGCGGAAAACGTCCATCCCGGCAAGGGCAACTCCATCACCAACGTCAATATGCGCCGCATTTCCGATGGCGTGAAGGTTGTTGGTCGCTGGCGCACTGTCGAAATGGTCGAAAAGGCCGACGTTGACGACCGCGAATATGACTATCTGTATTCGGATGGCGAAGGCCATCACTTCATGGAGCCTGTCAGCTACGAGCAGATCACCGTCGCTGACGACGTGATCGGCGACCAGCGCGCCTACCTCGTCGATGGCATGAAGGTGCACCTCAAGACCTTCGAAGGCACCGCCCTGTCGATGGAACTGCCACAGCGCCTGACGTTTGAAATCGTCGAGACCGAGCCAGTGGTGAAGGGCCAGACGGCCTCGTCGTCCTACAAGCCAGCCGTGCTGAACAACGGCCTCAAGGTCATGGTCCCACCCCATATCGGCGTCGGCACCCGCATTGTCATCCTCACCGATGACAATTCCTACGTGGAACGCGCCAAGGACTGAGGGTAGAAAAACCCCACAAAATGACGGGCCCTTCGGGGCCCGTTTTCATTTCTCGCTGATCTCGCGCGACGCCTCATCCCAATTGACGTCGGCCCGCCCCAGCGGCTCGCCTTCGGCCAGCCACTTGTCATAGGCAATCTGGCGCTGATGCATTTCCTTGGCCCGCAGCCAATATTGAAAGCTCTGCCCTTCTGGCCGCCCATCCTGCTCCCACAGAAAATAGGCCGTGTTTCTGATCGCCTCGGCGAGTGCCGCGTCCTTGTACATCATGCCCGCTTTGATTTGCCCGTGTGCCGCAGCGTCGATTTCCAACGCTGCGGGAACAACGGCAATGGCGCGAGGCGGTTGCCTGATAACGCGAAAGTTTGCGCGGATTAGGCGCGCGTGCCGAACTGTTTCGAGAGCCACGCCATCTGCTCACGATCCTGGAATGGCCCGCCACCTTCGTGATTGTTGAAGTCGTATTGCACCATGGTCTTGTCGCTGCCCGCATAGGCGTTGAACGCGGCATAGACGGTCGAGGGCGGGCAGATGTCATCCATCAGCGCCACCGAAAACAGCGCCGGGATCGTCGTCTGGCGGGCAAAGCAGACGCCATCGAAATAGCGCAGCGTTTCGAACACATGAGCGACCTGCCCGCGATGCTGGGCAAGATAGCGCACGATTTCGCCATAGGGGTCGCGGCCTGCCTGTGGCACGGCGCGTGGGAAATCACAGAGGAAGGGCACGTCGGGCATCATCGCCTTGACGCGCTTGTCGATGCCCGCCACCGCCAGCGAAATGCCGCCGCCCTGACTGCCACCACACACAGCGATACGCTCTGAATCAACGAAATCGAGGTCAATCAGAGCATCGATGGCCCGCACGCCATCGGTGAAGACACGGCGATAGTAATAATCGGCCTTGTCGAGAATGCCCTTGGTCATCATACCGGGAATAGAGGGCGTGGTGCCGACCGGGTCTGGTGTGCCACCCGTGCTCCAGCTGCTGCCCTGGCCGCGCGTATCCATGCGGAAATAGGCAAAACCAGAAGCTGCCCAGTGCAGTTGCTCATGTGGGAAGCCGCGACCACCGCCATAGCCGACATATTGCACGACGAGCGGCAGCCGCCCTGTGCGGTGCTTGGGCACAATCAGCCAGCCCTTGACCGGATGCCCGCCAAAGCCGGGAAACGTCACGTCGAACGCCTCAACCAGCGTCAGCGTCGTATCGGCAGGGTCAAACCGGGCCTCGCCGCCAATGGCGCGCGCCTCCGCAATGGTCGCGTCCCAAAAGGCCGCGAAATCATCGGGGGTTACAACCGAGCTCTCATAGGCACCAAGCTTGGGCTGAACAAAATCTGGAAATGGCATGCACGCGCTCCCTCAAACTACTGCGAGCATGCACCACCCGATTTTGACAGACCAGCCGCACAACGTGATTGATCACAGCCTGTCATACCCAACAAAAAGAGCGGGAAGTGATCCCCGCTCTCTGACTTGCTTCGTTATGGGCGGGCCACCCGGGGCCCGAGCACCCCGACCAGGAAGAACCCGGCAGCAACCAGCACGAAGGCAAAGCTGAGCGACCATTGCTGCGCCACAAAGCCGATCAGCGCCGGTCCCACCAGAATACCGGCATAGCCAAAGGTGGTGATGGCAGCGATTGCCAGGCTTGGTGGCATGCGGGTCTGATTGCCCGCAGCGGTGAAGAACACCGGCCCGATATTGGACGCGCCCAGGCCCACCAGCAGGAAGCCCATGGCGGCCAGTGTCGAATTGGGCGCGAACACCGCCAGCAGGAAGCCCGCGGCGGCAAGCGTGCCACCGCCAATGATCACCCAAAGGCCGCCGAGCGTTTTGACGATCCAGTCGCCGCCCAGTCGTCCTGCCGTCATCGCCACAGCAAACATGGTGTAGCCAAAGCCGGCATGGGCAGGATCAACCATATGCTGACCGATGAGGAACACGGCGCTCCAGTCCAGAATTGCACCCTCGCCGAGGAACACCAGGAAGCACAGCAGGCCGATAAAGATCACCACGCCCTTGGGCAGTACAAACAGTGGCGTCTTGCCCGCTTCGCGATTGCCGTAAGGCAGCAGGCCCGAATAGCTGACGACCAGCAGCACCAGCAGTAGACCACTGATGGCCGCAGTGGCCATGATCGGGGTGACCCCAAGGCCGAGCAACAGGCTGACGCCGCCAGCACCGACGATACCGCCGAGGCTGAACAGCCCGTGGAACCCCGACATCATATTGCGACCGCTGTCTTTTTCGACCATCACGGCCTGGATGTTCATCGCCACGTCGACCGTGCCGACACTGGCGCCGAACAGCGCCAGCGCAATGCCCAGTGTCACGACGGAATCAGCCAGAGCCAGAAAAGGCAGGATCAGCGCGACCGCGATCGAGCTGACCACGATGATGGCGCGGCAGCCGAACCGGCTCGCCAGAACGCCGGTGATCGGCATGGCCAGGATCGAGCCAAAGCCCAAGCAGAGCAGCAGCAGACCCAGCGCGCCCTCCTCAATGCCAAGCCGCAATTTGGCGAAGGGCACCAACGGCGCCCAGGCCGCCATGGCGACGCCCGCCACGAGAAAAACCAGCCGTGTCGCAACTTGTTCACGCGGCCCGGTAAGCGGGCTGGCCGCCAGGGAAGATGCTGTCATTATGCAGTGCCTAAAATGGGGGACGGCCACGCGGGGGCATGTCCGGCTCTATTGGGGGCGGATCATCTCCGCGACATACTCCCAGCACCTATTGCAGAATACGCACAAATACGCAAGAACATGCATAAACGAGAGTTTGAACATGCTCACAGACGAAAGACACGACGCGATCCGGCAACAACTTGCCCAAACGGGCAAGGTGCTGGCCGTCGACCTGGCGCAGCAATTCGGCGTCTCAGAGGATACCATTCGACGGGACCTGCGCGAGCTGGCCCGTCAGGGCGTATGCCGCAGGGTTTACGGTGGCGCCCTGCTGCCTGCAACAGATCAGGGCACGCTAGCCACAAGAAGCACGGCTTTTGCCGCGCAAAAATCGCAACTGGCCGAAGTGGCAGCGAGCCTGGTGCAGGATGGCCAGATTGTCTTTATCGACGCGGGCTCGACCAATCTGGCAATCGCGCATGCCCTGCCCCGCACACTCTCGCTGACCGTCGCCACCAACGCCCCGGCCATCGCCACAGCGCTGGCTGACCATCCCAGTGCCACCATCATCATGCTGGGCGGGCTTTATGAGAAGTCGAAAGGCGCCTGTCTCGGGCCGCAGACCGTGCACGAGGTGCAGCAGATCTATGCCGATCTCTTCATTCTTGGCACCTGCGCCGTCGACGCCTCAATCGGCGTCACCGCCCTGGACCCGGCCGAAGCCGAGGTGAAGCGGGCCATGCTGGCGCAGAGCAATACCCTGCTGATCGCCGCCTCGCCCGAAAAACTCGGCACCATCGCCCCCTTCAAAATCGCCGATGTCGCCGCCATCGACCACCTCATCGTCGACTCCAACACGCCCAGCCTGCATTTGGCCCAATTCGAAGCCGCCGACGTACAGGTGCACCGCCTCCCCGGCTGACGCCGCCGGTGCTGTGCAACACATCTGCAACATGGGGGCTTGCTGGGTCCGCAAAGTCGCGCCCTTAAAAGCAAAAAACCCCCGGTTTCCCGGGGGTTTGAATGGTAGCGAAGCCCAGATTTGAACTGGGGACACACGGATTATGATATGGCAACGACGCCTCATAAACTACTGTTTTGACATAGGTTATGCAAGACCTGTGCTACATCTGTGCTAACCGTGCTCAGCACGACCGAGGCCATCGAAGATCAGTTGCAGCGTTGCCAAGCCTTTTGATACTCAGCGTCTTCGGGTCGCCCATAACACCACCCCCTGCCCTGCAAAATGGCATGGTATTCCTCACGCGCGCCACAGGCGCCCATGGTGCGTGGGTCATCACCGCTACCACCACGGCATCCGGAATTGGCTTCCGACCACAGGTCGATGATTTCTTCGGTGCTGGCTGTAAATCCGTCTTCAGGTGCAACCGTCTGGGCAGCGTCACAACGAGAGAGGGTCTGACCACGGAAGTGGAAAGCATCGGACGATATATAGGTGTAGCCACCCTCGACCGTTTCCCACACGTCCCACGTTACGCAATTGGCGGTGAACAGGACCCGATCTCCAACACGTCGAACATTGGAAAGGTCGCACTGCGTCTCAATGGCATCACTAATCTGCGGGCCGTTTATCACCCGCACAATGCCACTTTGAAAATACTCGTGCCAGGCCTCCATGCCGCTCTCGATGGCATCGCAAATCGACAAGCTGCTGGAATACATGCCGTCATTGAATGGCAGTGGATCAGCACTTGCAGGAGTGATGACCGCCAATAGGCCCACTAGCGCGAAGGACGGGCGCATCAATTTTTCACCGCCAGCGGTAATTCAACTTTGGTCAACGACCTTGTCTGTCGACAACCCAAATGAGAAAGCCCGGCGCTGTATACTTTCAAAATCAAGATCTAGTCCTAATGCGATGTCCTCGAATGCACCCTCAAGCAAAAGCCGGTTGTGTCGCAGCAGGACCCCGAGCTGATGAATCCCTAGATGCTTCATAAATTCATCTGAGCCGCTAATATACTCTGCCAACTTGGTAACAGGAGGCCAAATGGCAGGGCAATTTTCATAAGCCGTTACAATCGCCTGTCTGACTACGGGCGGAAATTTAGGCAAGAGCAAAAGTGGGAAATAGCTTGGAGAAAAGTGCCCCCCCGAACCACCGACGGCTAGGCGATCGATCAGACCTTGCTCACGGTACCAATCGAACACACATCGAAAAACGATAGCGTCAACAATGCTGTTGTGCTTGTGCCGAGCTATTAGCCCGTGAGCATTGGTGCTAGCGCGGACCGGGCTATCAACAAATACGACTGAGCGTCCCTTACGGAACCCAGCCTCACCAATCAGGACATCTCCCCGCTGGAGCAATGGGAGGTTCGCCGGTGTGCCCATAAAGGGCACCGAAATCATGGTTCCATACTCTGAAATGTTTTTGGGAATGTACATCTGGTAGTACCCTTCCCTGCGGACTTCGCTGTCGATGCGCTGTTTGATAATCTTGATTTCGAGAGAAGGCCCCGGAATTACAGTGAATCCAGCGTCCTCCACACTCTCATGGCCATGCGCATAATTTCTCACCAAATGCAGGTCGCGCTGGCATTCACGGCTGTGAAATGCAGCGTCGAAACGTCCCGATTCCAGCAACTGCGATAAGGATGGCTCAGACGGGACAAAAGCACCCGGCAGTTGGTGCTCCCTTATCTCGTTATCGACTGTAGATTTGATGAGACGACTGCGTTGGATTAACTCATTCTCAGCCTTCAACGTAACGTCGACGATTGCACTAATCAGCTCAACTGCGCGATCAACGTTTTTTTGCGGGAGAGGCACTCGTGCGGCTAACCATCGGTCGCCAGCGTGCCGAATAGTTGAACCACGCGGAGTCATAGCGTTAACCTGACGCCTGAAACTACCATACTTCATGAAGCCAAATAGGTAGCTGCGGTCTTTAACTATATTTAGTCTGACAACGCCGTTACTGAAAGCTGCTTTACCCCAATCTCCATCCGGAACTACCGCGACCTCACCAATATTGGAATCCTTGACCAGCAGAACGTCTCCAGCCGTTAACCCTAGGTGCTTAAAGGCAGTAGGGTTAAGCGACACGATGGAATCTCCTCGTGCGTATAGCAGGTTAAACTCCTGCATAAACGCGCGAGTGCGAATAAAGGAAAACTCTGAAGCGTCCACATAGCTTTCGCTACCTGGCTCAAACCCCTTGGTTCGCGGATCGCCGTGATCAAGAAATGAACTTACCGGTTCTGAGCGATCTTCAGGTACATTTTCAGCGCCATAAAGTGATGGAGACCAATAACCGCTTGCGAAGAGCTCAGAAAAATCGATCTCAGTTCGCTGACTCATTGGACAAACACGCGACTGAGAGCTTCTTCCTGTCCAAGAGCCCAGTTGCGAAAGTCACGCACAATCTGGGAAAATTCTTCGTCCAATGCAGGATTGCCATCTAAGTCGATCTCGACCTCGAAACTCACTGGGTTTAGACGGTAAATAGGATTGAAAAAAACATTTCGCTGCCGAGTACGGCGTTCGTAGCCAACCTTTTTGATGTCTCTGCAAAATACAGAATACCCATCTTTTTGAAGCCGCTTCAGCTCGGCCTCTGGCGGCTTGTACGCTACGAGCACGCTCGTATTAACGCCAGTCTCTGCGAAAACGTTTGCAGGCAGGTCAAAAATCGCCACAAGCCGCATCTTTTGCGAGAACCAAGTTCTGACGTCTCTCCATTTGGATACGGATGCGATGGAGTTTGAAAGTATGAATCCAACCCTTCCGTAGTCATCCAGCACACGATATGCGTTCTCTAGGAACAAAATACCGAGGTCCAACCCTTCTTTTGTCCCGGGCATCCCCCACGTCTCATATAGGCCTGCCAAGCCCCGCTCAGTTTCATTCTGCGGCCGAAATGCCCTATCTTCCCCAAAAGGCGGATTGGTCAGCACGACGTCGAACTTCATTAGCTCGGTCTGATCATGCCACTCGTCCCATTTTCCTTGCATGTGCTGAGCAGGATCGAGTTGCACAAGCTTGGCGGGCTCGCCCGCGCTGGCAGCTGCAACTTTCCAATCGATAGAGCCAGTCCCAGGCTTGTGGAACAGCCTGGCCTCGCCATCGCCGTTCAGGAGCATGTTAAGCGTGGCCAGGGTGATCATGCTCTCATCAAGATCGACACCAAAAAGATTCTGATCGGAAAGTTTTTTCGAGGGGTCTGGAATCTGGGAGTTCACATAGGAGAGGGATAGAAAGTCACCGATGCCGCAGCATGGGTCAAAAACAGTCTGCCCCTCGCGCGGATTCACGATGGAGACAAGGAACTTGATCACCGGTAGTGGCGTCAAAAACTGCGCAGCCTCATCGCGCTTGAATTGATTTGCGAAGTTATAGAAGACTAGTTGATAAAGATCGCTAGTTCGAGATCTAACAAATGAATAGTCTTGGAAAGCGTGGCAAACTGCCAGAGCTGCGCGAACTTGGCTCTCATTTGTCCATTGAATTGAACTTGACGAGAATATTCGCGGATACCGTTGACGCGCTCCCTCTTCGAGAGTCTTTATCCGATCAATCCAATTTCTTATGCCCGGCTCCGAAAGCTTCGAAAACCTATCCTCATCATCTCCAACGAAAAACTGAAGGGGTCGCGACGCATTGCGATCTGTCTCGTGCTCATCGAATATTTTGAGAGCGAGTGCCGAAATGATCAGCGAGTAGCCACGTTGGTTAACGAGCCCGACCCTGTCCAGCGTCCGAAGTACGTGACTCAGGGCGCTTTGAATATGTGCGTGTGAGATGGAGGTAATTAGGTCGAGATCCGAAACTGCCCGCTTTGAACGGTCGTTCGCAGTCGGTTGACCTGCCAAAGAAAGCAAGTGTGCCATGTCTGGCAAAAGAACATAGGGGTCCGGCAAGTGCAGGGACAGATCCCCAACAGCACTTTTTTCGCCCTTTAAATTCTTAGCAGCGTCCAGCCGGATACAGTAGCCGTTTTTACGCTGAAAAAGATAGAGGCGCCCATCGTCATAGTACATGCCCAAAATGAAGCTGTCTGTAGGCTCCTTTTCTTTCATCGCCGGCTTGAGCTGCGATTGATAGATCTTCTCGATGCCTTTTTCCGAACGCTTGAACTCGCAGACAGCGATCATGTGGTCACGCAGCCATTGGAGATCTTCGATTGCTCCACTCTTCCGGTAGGTACGATACCGGTCGATCCACCGAGCGTCATCGAAGATCACAAGATCAACCTGCAATGCTTTCGATGAGGCACTGCCTTTGGGAAACCATACCTCAACACCAACATAGTCTTTATTGAAAAGCCCACTATGAAGCAGCGAATACACAAACTGCCACTTATAGTACTCCTCTAGAGGCTCACCTGCAGCGTTTCTAATTGCGATATTCTCTACGTACTCGCCCCTCACAGGCACGAGGCTTTTGGGAAGGTGTGTCACTCCTTTGTATGCAGTGTCGAACTCGGCTCGACACTCAGCAAATTTTGTCATCGTTCGCACTATTTTCGTTGGTTCGGTACCCGACCTAGGTACAAAGAATCGGTCAGTTAGGGGCGAACATACGTCGTACAGGCTTGGATGCATATGTGATCTCTGAGTTTCGGACAGAGAACGAGCCCATCGGCAAACTACGTCAAGCGTGCAGCAGTGAGAGATTAAAACCTCACACTTTGTGTATTTTGTTAGGTTCCGATTTTCGCTGAAACGCCCGCAATCCTTAGAGTTTCCATCGATTTGCAGTCTACGGTCGCAAAGCCGGGTCATCGGAAACATCATGGAAAGCAGCCAATCCCGGCCTTTCATGAGGTTCCAATGCGCCAAGCCCGCGTTCTCACCGATCCCGAATACAAACGCCTTCTGGCCGTGGTGGCGCAGCGCAAGCATGCTGCTCGTGACCGCATGGCCCTGATACTGTCGCACCTTGCCGGGCTCCGTGTCGGAGAAATCGCCGGGCTGATCCTGCGGGACGTGTTGGAGGCCAACGGTGATGTCCGTGAACAGCTTCGGGTTCGTGCCAGCATCGCCAAGGGCGGGCATGAGCGCGTGGTGTTTCTGAGCGAGCGCCTGCGCCGGGAAATCGTTCGCTACCACGATACCATTCCGGGCCTTACCGAACGCCCCACTGATGCACCTCTGCTGCTGACCCAGAAGCGCACGCCCTTCTCTCCGAACACGCTATGCCAGCTCATGGGGCAGCTCTATCGCGCCGCTGGCCTCGACGGGGCATCCTCCCATAGTGGTCGTCGCTGGTTCATCACCCAGCTTGCGCACTCGGGGGTTTCGCCAAAAGTCATCATGACCTTAGCCGGTCACCGGAACCTAACCACAACCCAACGCTATATCGATGTGCGGGACGACATGATGCGCGCTGCGGTGGAGTTGCTATAACAACTCCACCATTGCCAAACCAAGTGGTGGGTAACGGCTTGGCTAGACGCCGCCAACTTCAAATTCGTTTACGAATTTTTCGAATTCCGAGGCGTCGATGATCTGCCCCGCTTCGACAAGTTTTCTAGCTACCTGATAGGCTTTGTCTGCAACGACATCCGTAAATTTCTGATCGGATGAAACATAGGCAATCAGTACACGTAGTGGATCGGCCGTTAGTTCAATGCCCATACACGCGGACGCCACCATTGCGGGAACGCCGTAATTCGATAAGCGCAGTAACAGAAGGGCGAGGTCCGACAGAAATTCGCCATCATCTACAAGATCGGCAATTGCACGCGCTCCATACTTACGCTCCAAGTCCGTCCCGTGCGCAAAAAGGCAGTCAACCTCGTATTCCGTTTCGTTGCGAAGATCATCGTACGTTATCATTCTATTCTCCAATAGGGGTTCATCCCGGCTTGTTTGGCTGGATGCGACCATGTTGTTAATTGAGGTCGATCTGGTTCTTGAGAAAGCATCGGCTCACTTCTGAACCTTGCTGTTAGACCCGATCTAGCAATGACGCCGACGAAGCTCGATATACTTCTCACGTTGCAGCGAGCATTTTTTGCGGCGCAAACCTATTGCTAAGACCGCGCGTGCAGTGATGCCTCCAATTGGTCCCATGGGACCAAATCGGAGAGAATACCTTGAACACACACCCCGGAAACTTGTTGGCGCTGGACGGAGAGACAGCCCATTACGTGGGCCTCATCCAGAGCCATCTGGAAAAGACCCTGCAAGGCTTCATCGAGATTGGCCGCATCCTCACAGAAGCCAAACATCGCCTTGGTGCGTCGCGCTGGCTCGACATGATCAATAACGACTTGCCGTTCACGAGACGCACGGCAGAAAAATTGATCAAGATAGCCGCTGATGCTCGGCTCACTGATCCGCGCTACGCCAACAAGTTGCCACCTCATTGGACCTCGCTCCACGAACTTACCTATCTGGACGATGAGCAATTCGAGCAGGGGATCGCCGATGGCATCATTCGTCCGGATGCAGAGCGCAAGGAAATCAGCGGCCTAAAAACCAAGGCTGCTATTTTGTCCAACAGGGTGAATTCCACGAAGAGCCAAAGCAGGAATTCAGCCTCAAAGCAGCCACAGCACATCGCTCCTGACGTTGGAACCAACGAAATCTCTCTGTGTGTCGCCCATTCGTTTCTCCAACCGGCGCAGGTTCATACATTCGAGACGCAACTTGCTGCTCTTTTTGGACAATTCCGTCTTGAGCCGCAAAATCTCGAAGACTTCACACGCCGTCTGGTGCTAGCGGGAATCGAACGCCGGCTGAAACAAGCACGCCAAGAATTCAGGCACGGACTGGACGGAAACGATGTTACTGCAATCGAGAAGACGTTCTTTGAGCTGGAAACAAAAAACGCTGTAGCGGGTCAATTCGGCGATTCCGACCACAGCGGTCTAGAGCTTGATGAGCTCTATAATTACTGCCTCGACCTACAGATCGTCACCAAATACACTCCGGTCGAATTTCTAAACCCCCAAGCCTATGTCGATTTATTGGGGTGGCGCTACCTGACTGGAAACGCAGCGGAGCAAGAAGCGGCTCTTGAGGGGCTAACGAACTCCCGCCCGTCCATTCCGGAAGCAAAAGAGATGTTGGCATACCTTGTTGACCTTTGATCATTCCCCATACGAGGGAAACGAATACCTCGCGAAATCCCCGCATAACCTCACAATATTTGAGCTTCGGCAGTTGGACGACCCTGACTTCTGGGCCTGGGCAGGAGCATTCAGGAAAGACGTCGTTCATGCTTGGGATGAACTTGGCGTGCCAGTTACCGGTGGCCGCTCCGCTGACGAGATCGTGGACCAGTTCCGTCGATTGGCCACGCTGGACGTGTCCGGGATGTCGGCGCTCGACGATCTGACGGGAACCACTGACTGCATCTTAAACAATTCAACCGTGGGGTCGGTCTGCAATCAGTTCTTCCCCACAATGCTCAAGACCAAAGATATCGACGCCGTTAGCCTTACCGGCATCTCCATCTACTCGATGTTCGCCGATGACAGTCGGCTGGGGTCGTTTGTCGAGCAAGTGCGCAATATGCTGGTCAACGATCCTTTCAGCTTCTTCTCGCATCCGATTACCATGCCAGAAACGGTCGATCTGCGAAGCTGGCTCGTGAACGAGGCGTCCGACCAAGATACGCGCATTTGGTTTTCGACCAAGAAGGCGCCGAAGAATGCCCTTCACGTCGCCGACGCCGAGATGGACGCTCTCCTTGGCGAAGGCCTTGTTCTGCCAGAACAGATTGTTGGCGCTGGTCCGTGGCATGTCAGACGATATAATCGGCTCACCAGGATCATGGATATCGCCAAGATGTTCCGGCATATCGCGGGTGGAACGCCAGCAACGAATTTTCGTCCATCAACGGCGAAGCACCTGTATTTGCGCTTCACCGAGCATATTTCCCAAACGGAAAAGGTCGTTGTCTATGACCCATCTGCGGGATGGGGTGGGCGTATTCTCGGTGCTATGGCGTGCGGCAATGAGCGAGAAATCCACTACTTAGGCACCGACCCCAATCCAGATCACTGGATGCCGGACCTAGGGATTACGAAATACGAATATCTCGCCAATTACTTTCATGGAAACGTGCGGACCCACCACCGGAACACCTGCGAGATTTTCCGGGTTGGTTCGGAAGACATCGCGGATGATCCCAAGTTCCAAGCCTATAGGGGCAAGGTGGATTTTGTTTTCACCAGCCCACCTTATTTTGCTGCTGAGGGTTACAGTGACGACCCTCGCCAGAGCCATATGAAGTTCAGGACTTATGAAGCATGGCGCGACGGCTTCCTGAAACCGACTTTGGAAACCAGCGCCGCTTGGCTCAAAGAAAACCGATTTGTCTGCATCAATATCGCGGACGTTAGGGTGGGGGACCGAGTGCTTCCCCTCCAAAACGATGCAAGCAACATTCTTTTAAGGCTCGGCCTGGCCAAACACCCCACGCTAAAAATGGTAATGTCAGAGGCGCGGCTGGGCAGCAAAGAGACTGACCGGGGCACTCCCACCATGAGGAATTTTTGCAAGGTCAACGGTCAGCGGCGCAAATACGAGCCGATACTGGTATTTCAGAAACTCATCGGCCATGACAAAATGTGGGCGGGGGAAGACCTGTCGCCGGAGATGCTTGAGGAGATGGCTCGCTGACGGAGATAGACCGGGTTGATGCATTGCGGAGTTGTGCCAAGCGGGCGAGCCGGTCAAACACGATGCGGTCTGCTAGGTGGCGCTCCAGCTCTTGGATCAACAAGGATATCGACTTGCGGGATCGCGCCTCGGTAGTATGGGCATGAACGTTCCGCAGGCGAAACAATAACCCGGCCAGTGCTCCCACACTGGGCTGGTGCTGCCGCGCTAGCATACTGGAATAATAGCGGGCGCTCCTGCCGAGCCAGAGCCGTGAAAACTCCATCTGGGAGCGCACGAGGCCTTGCTCACTCAGGGTACGGTAGATTTCCTCAATGTGCATCGACACCTCCTGTCCCGTATTTATGTGCTGCTTGGGAGGTGCTGTATAAATAGTAGGTCAGCGGTGATCACCGGTTAGAGATTGCCAACGACGAGATCGGTCATCCCCTCGGGGATAAATAATCCTGAACATTCAACCTGCTGCAAACAGGCCGATGCCGGGAGCTGGATCATGTTGTTTTGCTGACCGAGAAATTCATGTGCCGCCAGCTTCCGCGCACATTAGGCCCCAGGTGTTGCAGCGCCTGGGGTCACTTTTGAGGAAGTACCAATGACAATTTCAAATAATCCTGTCCCCTACTGGAATATCTGGGGCCATTACGTTCGCGCGCCAAGCACCGGGTTGCAGGCAGTCCAGGCGGCCCTAATGGACAGGGCCTTCACATGGGCCGAGAAGCGTAAAATTCCGGGCCTGACACTGGGTTTCGCCCAGCACAAAGCCGCTGTGAAGCTGGCCGCTGGGCCAAATTCGGATATCGCCAGTCGATTGACCAGCTGCGGTAGGGTCGATGAACATGGCAACCTCCATGAATGCCGCGTCACGCTTTGTCCGCGATGCATCATGCTGCGCCGCTATCGTGACACAGCCGAGAACCGGGAGTTGTTCGCGCACTTGGGCAAAATGGAGCATCGGCTAAAAGACAACGATTTTCACGAAAAAAGATCCATAAAGTCAAGACGTTAGGAACGCATTCGTGACGCCAGCTATCTGGGTACTGCCGTAGTGCTATAGCCAATGGCTATAGCACTACGGGGCCCTGACGCACATTCACGCGCATAGCCTGCATACGTTCAGGTGGTCGCAAGACTGCTACCTGTCACCGTTGCCCTACGGCGCCCGCTGGCGGGGCTGTCGTCATCAACGCAAGCCATGCTGCATGCCACAGCTATGGGCGTGCTATGCCCTCCGCAGAGCGTGTGCCAGTTGCCCTCACCCGATCGATATAGCCGCCAACGTTCGTGCCAAATTTCATGGCCAGTGTCCGGCAGGCTTTGCGGGTTTTGGGCAGGGCTTCGTAGGCATAGTCGAAGTACATCACCGCAAGCTGCACGTCCTTGAAGGCCGAGTTCGCCACGTTGGCATCGAGCCAACCATCGCGGCTCATATGGCGACTGGCGAGGAACAGTTCCTTTGACCAGTCTCCGACCAATTGCAGCACAGCAATCCGCAAATTGGCGCAATCGCGTTGGCCTTGAAGATCATCAGCTTGGGAAGAACCAATCAAAGACAGCCATGCGGGGAACAGCATCAAAGCCATCCCCGGCACTTGGAGGTACTTCAGGATGGTCGGAATTAGCTGGCCTTGCGCAGCATAAGTCCGCGTTCGGCAGCAGCAGACACAAGCTGGGTGTCGAGTTCACCGGCGCGGACGGCTTCGCTCAGGGTATCGAGGATATCAGGCAGCGCCGAAAGCTCGCCCACGGCAATGGCGTTCTTGTCCTTGGCGAACTCGATGGGCTTGCCTGCATAGCGCAGGCCGAAGAAGGTCTGCCCGCCTGCGTCTACGAACCACCCTGCCCGCAGGCGTTTGGGGGCTTCGACCTGTACACGCTGGCCCTCATTATTCTTGCGCCAAACCGCATGGGTCGGCGCATAGTGTTGCCCGGCAATCTTGGCCTCTGCCATCGCCTTCTGTTCTGCCAAGGCCGCAATCACCTTGTTACGGGCGCGCTCGATGGGATCGTTGCTGCTGCGAACTGGCTGGGCAGTAGTCAGCTTCAGGGACTTCAGGATGCTCATGTGGTGTTCTCCGGTGGTGGTAGTCTCCATTCCCGACTACAGCCGCAGACCAAAAGAGCGACCACAAAGGAGGAAGGCCCCTCGTTGCAAGACAGCAGATTAGAAAACTGGAACCTGTTCGGAGCTGCTATGACGATCTCAGTGAAGCTTGAATTCTCGTTCGACACGCCCGATGAGGCTGTCCAAATGCTGACCATGTTTCAGGCATCGCAATGCGAGCATGAAACCGCGCGCGGTAGGAGGGCTACATTTGAAGAACGCGTACAAAGGTGTGAAATGCGGTTCGCGCCGATTATGGACATCCTAACTCAGGAACTGGCAAAGCGGGGTCTCAAGCCTGTGCGTCTGCAGGACACCTGATGCTACTTAGGTCCAGCTTCTAATCATCTGTCCATTCAGGACGGAGATGAGTTTTCATTCGTGCGTTTGTGACCTGCCCGTAGAATTTGTCGATCATGTCCGAACTGGTGCCGGTATTGCGCGCGAGAGCGAATATGTCGACGCCGTGGGCAAGTTGCTGGCTGATATAGAAATGCCGGAACGAATAGGACGTGCGTCTTACACCGCGATAATCGACCAGTAGGTCGCACTTGGTCAGCAGTTCGGTTAGCCCCTTCTTGGTCGATCCAAGGCGCTTGCCATCGCGAGTTGCCAGCACGGGATCGGTATCACTCGGCTCTTTGCCCTGATGCTGCAACCAGAAGGTCCACAGTATGTCGAACCAGGACAGCGCTGCCTCATGCGCCACAAATTCCCGGCTCTTGGCCTTGCCCCGAACGCGTAGCCGAATATCCCGGTCTTTGAGTGCCTTCTTTCGTCCAGCGCGATAGCCAAGTACGTCACCCCAGTTGAGGTTCTTCATCTCCGTTGGCCGCATACCCGAGAACGCACCGATCATCATCTGCGCATGCAGGATCGTTCGATCCCAGCGCAAATGTTCGTGGATTTCCAGGGCGGACAGACGTTCGAGGCTTGTCGCCTCAAGGCGCCGAAACTCCTCTGGCGAGAAGCTGGGCCGATTGTTAGGTATCCTGGCCCTTGGCACCTCAATGGCGGGGACCTGCGCGTTATTGAGATATCCCCACCGAACTGCCTGCCGGAACAATTGGCGCAAGATCACCAATTCCCCGCGCTGACGGCTGATACTGGGAACCCGCTTTTCGCCAAGCGGACGCCGTATCGAGCGACCATCGCGGATATAGCGGATTTCGATGATGTCCTTGCCGGGGCCGGTTATCCAGTAATCTTTGCGCCATTCGATATAGCGCGTGATGTCGCGCTCCATGATGGCATCAATGTCCTTCTTGCCGAAGAACTCAATGAAATAGCGCCGGATCACCGGCGGAACATCGCGTACATGGTATTCTGGCCGATCACCGCGCTCAACTTCGCGTTCGACCATGGCAATAAATTCGTCGGCGGCCTTCGTGAATGAAGTCGTTTGTGATTTTAGCCCATTCCGCGAGCGATACTGCGCCTCATACCAAACCTCATGCGCCTTACGTCGCGCCAGTTCGGGATCGCTGGTGCCCAGTGATTTGCGCACCTGCCCCTCGCCCTTGATCGAAAACCGCACCCACAACTTACTGGTGCCGTCCTTGGAAAACACCGCGTAGGGCAAATCGGACATGTCATTCATAGCGCGCACCTCCCGTTATGGAGGTAGCTGCGCTATGTTGAAAATGTGCTACCGCGCCGGACCAGCGCGAATGATTTGTCAGTGATTTCAATGGGGGTGCTCAGTCGCTGTGCTTGACTGTGCTAGCCTGGGATCAGGCTCCGTGAAAATCAACCGCAATAAAAAACCCCCGGTTTCCCGGGGGTTTGAATGGTAGCGAAGCCCAGATTTGAACTGGGGACACACGGATTATGATTCCGCCGCTCTAACCAACTGAGCTACTCCGCCCCAAGGGGCACGTGGGTTTTCCCAACGTGGCGACTTACTAAGTTTAGCACGCGCGCCTGTCAAGCCGCTAGAGCGATCAGTTCACGACACTCTGACAAGTTGTTTCGCGATTGCCGCCACTTGGCCCAGATCAGCCTCGAATTTTTCCTGTTCTTCCGCGCGTTTCCCCGCGTCGGGAATACGCAAGAGATAGGACGGATGGTTGGTGATAAACACCGTCGCCCCATCATCTAGTTCGATGCCCCTGCCGCGCAAGTCGCTGATTCTTGGGTTACCTCCGAGCAGGCTTTCCGCTGCCGTTGCGCCGAGCGCGACGATGAGCGTGGGCGCCACCAGTTTGATCTCAAGGTTCAGCCAGTATTTGCAGGCCTGAATTTCTCCGCCATCAGGGCGCTGATGGATGCGCCGCTTGCCCCGTGGTTCGAATTTGAAATGCTTGACCGCATTGGTGACGTAGCTGGCATTTCGGTCGACGCCGACCTTGGCCAAGGCCGCATCGAGCACCTGCCCCGCGGGGCCGACAAAGGGCTGCCCGGAGAGGTCTTCGTGATCGCCGGGCTGCTCGCCGACAAACATCACTGCGGCGCGGTCGGGACCAGCGCCAAACACGGCCCGCGTCGCGTGCTCGCAAAGGCCACACCGCCGACAGTCCTGCACCGCAAGGCGCGCGGCCGCCAGCGAGTCAATTTCAGACACGGCGACTGGTGCGTCCTGGCGCGCCTGCTGGCGCAGATGGCGGGATGGCGGCTGGGTCGCGGCCTGCGCGATCATCTCGCGCTCGGCAGCACGCGCGCCCCGGATCAGCGGGGTGATAAGCTCGGCTTCGGGCAGATTGCGCCAGTATTTGACCGGCATTTCTGACTTCATCATCGCGATCTTGAGCCGCGCCGGATTGAAGATCGAAGCGAAATAGGTCTTCCAGTCGCCCTCGACCGCATCATCCTGCGGTACATCGCTTTTGCGCCCGCCCGGGGCAAAACTGAGAGCCTCCCCATCCCAGAACGCCGAGGCATAGGGCGTGACAATGGCCCAGACCATGCCGGCAAAGCGGCGCGCGAAGAAGGGCGCCGTCATTTCGAGCGTGAAATGATCGGGCTCGAACCAAGCAGCGAAACGCTCCTGCCCGCCGTCATCAGCAATCGACTTGAAGCGCACGAAGGCCTTCATCTTGTGGCTGTCGCGGCGCACGGCGCTGGCCATGCGGGTCAACCGGATCACATCGGGATCGGACGACACATCCATCAGCGTCCGGTCATCCTGAAGGCGCCAGAGCAGCCGATAGAGCAGATCAAACCGCTCGGCTGAGCTGTTGTTGATCGCCGTCTCTGCCAGTTCGATAAACATGGGCGGAACCGAGCCTACAGGGCGTTCACCCAGCGGCGTGCTCTCAACCTCGGCAAACAGCCCCGCTTCGGTCGACGGATCGCGCCAGCTGACGTTGTCGGGCGCAATGCCGGCACGCAGTAGCCCACGCGCCCTGCCCCGCCATTCGTCGAAGTCGTTGCGCAACTGCAGGACCACGCTGTGCATCAGAACAGGCTCATCTGCTCGGGCGGCGGCGCGAGGCGAGCACGCAGGCGCGCATCATCGGTCAGCCCGCCGGGCGTCCAGTCGGCGGCTTCGATGAAGGGCCGCACCTTGTCGATCGAGCCGGAAATGCGCGCCACATCGGCCAACCGCAGGCGGTGATGACGGCGGGTGGCGACGATCCGGTCGATGCTTTTGGTGCCCAGCCCCGGCACACGCAGCAGCATTTCACGGTCGGCGCGGTTAACGTCGAGCGGAAAGCGGGCACGGTTTTTCAACGCCCAGGCCAGCTTGGGGTCCACCGCCAGATCGAGCAGGCCATCCTGTCCGCCTGCCATGATTTCGGGCACATCAAAGCCATAAAACCGGATCAGCCAATCGGCCTGATAGAGCCGATGCTCGCGCATCAATGGTGGCGGGCGCAGCGGCAGGCGCGAGCTGGCGTCAGGGATTGGCGAGAAGGCCGAGTAGTAGACCCGACGCAGCTTGTAGCCGGTGTAGAGCCCCGCCGCGCGATTGAGGATTGCATGATCATCGGCGCTATCGGCCCCGACGATCATCTGGGTGGATTGGCCTGCTGGCGCGAATTTCTCCGGTTTTGCCCTGGCGGCTTTGTCGGGGGTCGCCTCATCCAGTTTGCCGCGCAAACGCGCCATGGCGGTGCGGATTTCGCTGGGCTTTTTCTCGGGCGCGAGGGTTTCGAGCCCCGCATCCGTCGGCATTTCGATGTTGGTTGAGAGCCGGTCGGCCCAACGCCCCGCCTCGGCCAGCAGCTCCGGCGCGGCGTTGGGGATAACCTTGAGGTGGAGGTAACCGGCAAACAGATGATCCTGCCGCAGCGAGCGCGCGACGCGAACCAGTTGCTCCATCGTATAGTCTGGCGAGCGGATGATGCCGGAGGACAGGAATAGGCCTTCGATGTAATTTCGTTTGTAGAAGTCGAGGGTTAGCCGCACCACCTCGTCGACGGAAAAGCGCGCCCGCTCGACATTGGACGAGGAACGATTGACGCAATAGACGCAGTCATAGACGCAAAAATTGGTCAAAAGGATCTTGAGCAGGCTGATGCAGCGGCCATCGGGGGCATAGGAATGGCAGATGCCGCTGCCCTCGGTGGAGCCGATCCCCTTGGTGCCAGCGCTACTGCGTTTTTCCGAGCCGCTCGAGGCGCAGGATGCGTCGTATTTTGCGGCATCGGACAAGACTGCCAGCTTTCGGCGGAGCGTGAGCGTGGCCATTTTGTTCCCTTTATGTTCACATCCTTCGTATCGCAATCGTCGATCAGGTGCATGTCAAAAAGACTTGAGGGGACGCTTTGTGATCGGGGTATTGCGCGGGGGGAGTTCGGGGATGTTGGAGTATGCTGCCGACCGCGGGTCTGAACCCCTCACCCCAACCCTCTCCCCTCAGGGCAGAGGGGGCTGGATCGAGGGCATCCGTCGGTCTGGACTCCAGCCGCCTGCGGGAGTCCGCAATCGTTCAAATATCGGCACCAGTCTGTTGGGATTGGGTTGCTTTGTTGGCGTGTTCGACTGGACTACATCTTGGTCAACAGAGCGCGACACCCGCGCCACTTCAGGAGAATGCAAAATGACGCTCGAACTCGGAGGCATCCATCACCTCACGGCGGTTACCGCCGAGGCCAAGAAGAACCTTGCCTTCTACACCAAGACCCTGGGCATGCGGCTGATCAAGAAGACCGTCAACCAGGACGACACCACCGCCTATCACCTGTTTTACGGTGACGGTGTGGCCTCGCCCGGCGCGGACCTGACCTTCTTTGATTTCGACGCAGCCCGCGAGCAGCGCGGCAATCACACGGTCAGCCGCACTGGTCTGCGCGTGGACAGCGAAGAGAGCCTGAACTGGTGGAAAGACCATCTGCAGTCCCACAGTGTCGGCACATCGGCCATCAAGGATCGCAATGGCCAGCTGTCGCTGGATTTCGAAGATTTTGAGGGCCAGCGCTTCCGCATGGTGATCGACGCCGTCAACAAGGCTGTGCCCTGGGCAAAGTCGCCTGTGCCCGCCGAGCGCCAGATTATCGGGCTGGGCCCGATTTCGATGGCGGTGCCACGGCTCGACCGGACAGAAGCGGTGCTGACGCAGGTGATGAACATGCGCAAAGTCCGCTCCTACCCAGCCAGCAATGGCATGGCGGAAACCCATGTCTTCGAGATGGGTCCCGGTGGCCCCGGCGCCGAACTGCATGTGGTGGTCGATCCAAGCCTGAGCCCGGCCCGTCCGGGGGCTGGCGGGGTGCATCACGTGGCGTTCCGCACGCCGGATCAGGATAGTCTGCGCCAGTGGATCGATCGGGTGAGCCAGGCCGGGCTGCGCTCGAGCGGCGAAGTGGAGCGGTTCTATTTCACCTCGCTCTACTTCCGCGAGCCCAATGGCATTCTGTTCGAGATTGCCACCGACACGCCCGGCTTCACCGCCGACGAGCCGATGGAAACTCTGGGTGAAAGCCTTGCGCTGCCACCCTTCCTTGAGGGCCGCCGCGCCAGCATCGAGGCCGGGCTCAAGCCCCTGATCTAGGACCTCGAAGACACAGCAACGTGTGCGGCCGGATAAAGTCTCCGGCTGCATTTATTTGTTCATTCACAAGAAATTAGGAGGTCCCGACCGTAAGATGAGGCTCTAAAATCTGCGATGCTGACCGCACGATGAAAGACACTGGCCAGAAAAGTCTGACGTCATGACAGAAGACGACCCAATCTCCCCCGAAATCCTGTCCGGCATGCTGATGCGCATGTTCGAGTTTGCGCCGGTGGCCATGGCCATTACCACGAGCAGCCTCAATGCTTCGCGCTACGTGAAGGTCAATGATGCCTATCTGCGGCTGACCGGCATGAAATGGGAAGATATCAAGGGTGAGCGGGTGATCACCTCGGGCGATTTTCTGTCACCACAGCGCCTGGAGCGCCGCCGCCTGCTCGACGAAGAGGGCGGCTATGAATTGCAGGAAGTCGAGCTGACCCATGCCGACGGCACCCGCATCCCAACACTGATTTCCGCGCAGCGCACCGAAGTGGGCGCTCGCTCCTATGACGTCGAAATCATTCTCGATATTTCAGCCCGTGCCGCGCTGCAGCGCGAAATGGATGCGGCTTTGATTGCGGCCGCCCGCACGGACGTCTTGACCGGCCTGCCTAACCGCGCCGGTTATGACCACTTTATCGCCAGCAGCGTGGCCAGCGCGACCAGCAATGGCAATTGCCTGATCCTGGCGTTCATCGACCTCAATGGCTTCAAATATATCAATGACACGTTTGGCCACTCGACCGGGGACCACGTCCTCAAGATTGTTGGCCAGCGATTGCGCGACGGCTGCCGGGAAAGCGATTTCGTGGCGCGTCTTGGTGGCGACGAATTCGTGGTTGTGCTCACCATGAAGCAGCAGGACAGCGAAGCCGCCTTCCCCGCTTTCCAGCGGCTGATGAACACCATCTTCAAGCCAATGGACGTCAATGGCACCGAACTCAGCATCGGCGCGGCCATCGGCACTGCGCATCTCGACGCCGGCGTCGACACGGCAGAAACCCTGCTCAACCGCGCCGACCGCTGCATGTACGAAGCCAAACTGATCGGCGGCGTCAACATCGTCACCGACATCCAGCTCGCCTGACCCGCTAGTCAGCAAAAAGCCCCGACGCGAACGCCGGGGCCCAATAGCGATGTCTCGAATTCAGTCGTAAGACTAGAACTTGTAGTTCAGACCGACGCGGGCAATGTGAGCGGACAGGTCGGCGGCAATGTTTCCAGCAAATTTGGCACCACCCAAGTCAAGGTAAAGGTACTCGCCTTTGACACTGATATTGTCGGTGACGGCAACTTCGACACCAGCGCCAGCGGCCCAGCCGACATAAGTGTCCTGTACAGACAGTGCAGCGTTGCTAGCAGTCACGTTAGCCCACGACAAACCGCCGGTGACGTATGGCAGGAAGCGGTCCACGGCGAAACCGGCGCGAGCGCGCACAGTACCGAAGTTATCGAGCGCGTACGTGCCGCCGAACCGCTCGTTCTTGATCCCTGAAAGCTGCGCATCGGCTTCAACGCCGAACACGAAGCCACCAAAGTCGTGGTTGTAGCCTACCTGGACGCCACCAAAAGCACCTTCGCCATCAAACATCTTGTTCCCAGCGAAAAAGACGTCAGCCTGGCCGTAGCCACCGTTCACACCGGCGTAAAAACCAGTCCAATCAAACGCTGCCGGAGCGAGGTAAGCCGCAGGCGCATTCGTATTGACGACGCCGAGATCAGCCGCAGACGCTGCGCCAGAAAAACCAAACGCGGCAAGCGCTACAACCAATGCAGTTTTATTCATAAGAGCCTCCAAATAGTCGGCAGGAGGTACACCGTGTTCGCGTCTGAAAGTCCAGCCAGACAACCGTAAGTCCTTGTCCATTCAAGAAAAATGTTACGCTAAAGCCACACTGGACTGGAAGCGCCCCGGCTCGCGTAGAGGATGGAGGAAAACGGCGGTTACCGGCCAAAATCCGCGCCCACGCGGGCAAGTGCCCAACCTTGCCGAGCGATGCTCAGTGAAAAGGCAAACAGGCGGGGGCGGACGTGCTAAGTCCCGGAGCTCAACCAAAGGGGTCGCAATGCCTACGCTGTATTTTTCTCAGGGATTTCGGGCCAAGGGCAAAAAGTTTGAGCCCGACCAACCACAGGCAGCCAAAAACCCCGAAGCCGCTATCCGGGCCGCAGAACGCATCGCACCCGCGCGTGCTGGCGTGTGGGCCTATTCGGCCGAAGTTGACGTGGAAGCCGACACCTATGACGAACCCAAGGTGTTGTTTAAGACCGGAACCCTGCCGCCGGGCCTCGCCGACTAGGGGAACGCGATTCGCAGCAAAGCCGCTCCCTACGGGGAGCGGCAGCGATGTCAGTTGGCAGGCGTGGCCGTATCGGGCTTCAGCAGTGACGCAGTGCGCACCAGCGAGATGAACTCGGCGCGATAGCCGCCTTCGTCTGCCCCCTTGCCGGAGCGCGCCAGCGCTTCGATCTGCTCCCAGCTCATCGTGCCACCATAGTCACTATCTCTGAGCTTTTGACCGAATGCAGCCACGGCGGCCGCGAAGCGCATATCGTCGGTGACATCGGCGATGTCGCCATAGACGACGGCAGGCGTGACGGCCTTTTCGATCAGCTGGCTGACATCACTGTCGGGCTGTTTGTAGCGCATTTTGAGGAAGGCAATCTCATCGCCAGGCTTGGTATCAGTGGCCGCTTCTCCACCGTAGCGCAGCGGATCGACCAGCTCGGCGCCCGAGCCGACCGGGGTAATTTCGTAGAGCGCGGTAACCGTAGTGCCCGCCCCGACATCGCCTGCATCGACCTTGTCATTGTTGAAGTCTTCGCGATTGAGCACGCGGGTTTCGTAGCCGATCAGGCGATATTCGCTGATGACGGCCGGATTGAACTCGACCTGAACCTTGACGTCCTTGGCGATGGTGTGGAGCGTGCCGCCCACCTGATCGACCAGCACCTTCTGGGCTTCGCGGAAGCTTGAAATGTAGCTGGCATTGCCATTGCCGGTCTGCGCCAGGGCCTGCATGGTCGAGTCGTTGATGCCCCGGCCAAAACCGAGCACCGACAGGGTGATGCCGCTTTCGCGCTTGGCCTTGATGAAAGTTTCCAGCGCCTTGGGGTCATCGATACCGACATTGAAATCGCCATCGGTCGCCAGGATCACCCTATTGGCGCCACCGGCCACCCGGGCCTGTTCGGCAAGGCGATAGGCGAGCGTGATGCCCTCCGAGCCCGCAGTCGTCCCGTAGGGCTTGAGCTCGCCCAAGGCGCTCAAAATCTTGGCCTTTTCAGTGGCCTTGGTCGGCTCCAGCACCACACCGGCCGAGCCGGCATAGGCGACGATGGAGACCGTGTCGTCAGCACCCAGCTGATCGACCAGCAGGCCGAAGGCGCGCTGCAACAGCGGCAGCTTGTCCGGTGAATCCATCGACCCCGATGTGTCGATCAGGAACACCAGATTGGCAGGCTTGGTCTCTTCAGCGGGTGGGATATAGCCCTTGATGCCGATCTGCAGCAGCTGCGTCTTGGCGTTCCACGGCGTTGGATAGACTGCAACGGTCGGCTGGAACGGTACGGCGGCGCTTTCGGCAGGCGCGTAGTCATAGGGGAAATAATTGATCATTTCCTCGATGCGCACCGCGTCGGGCGCAGGCACTTCGCCCCCCTCGATCAGACGGCGCGCATAGGCATAGCTGGCCGTATCCACATCGAGCGAGAAGGTCGAAACCGGATCAGTCGCGGCCACCTTGAGCCGCTGTTCGGCAAAGCTGGCGAACTGATCGGAGGGCTGCGCAACAGTTTGTGTCTGCACCGTCGAATTGAGGGCAATGGGTCTGGCGGGGGCCGAGGCGCCCCCAAATGCGGCGGCACCGGAGTTGACCGTGCGCTTGGTGTCCACTCCTGGAGGGGCGAGACGGTCAATCGTTGGCGCCGCCTCCATCTGGGCAGCGTCGGCCACAGGCGCACTTGCCTGATTGGCCAATGATGCGTCCTGCGCCGGTTCGGCAGCGACAGGTTCAGCGGGAGCGGGCGAAACTGGCGCCTTCGTCGTCGGCGCGGACGGCCGGGAACTTGGTGCTGGCGAGACCATTGAGGGAACGCGCGCGGCGGCGTCCGGAATAGGCTCGTCCTGGGGCTTTGGAGCATCCGCCACAACGATCGGCGCGCGCTCGGAGGTGTCGGCCGGGGTCATCGAGGTCGACGAATAGAGCTGATAGCCGAGCGGCACGATCAGCAGGGCAATGGCGACCGTGCCGATGGGAATGCGCATGTCCATGATCTTGATCCCTTTCAAGGATGAGATGATGGAGCTGAGACGGCCACTCGCGCCGTATCCTTTGGTTGGCGCTGTCGTTTTTTCAGTTTTCTGCGCGGCCTCGAATGCCGCCATGCCAGCCAGCATCGCCCGCTTGCGCGCATCGGTGCGCGGATCGGGCGCGTTGGCGCCTTTCAGCTGGTCGAACGGGTTGTCGTTGAAGTCGTCGCTCATAGCAGCCCCCTCAGGGTCTTGCGCGCCTCATGGACATGGAAGGACACGGTCGCTTCCTTGATGCCCATGATGTCGGCCGCCGCCGCGTGGCTCAATTCCTCCGCATAGACCAGCAGCACCGCGTCGCGCTGCTTTTCCGGCAATTGCCGCACCGCCGCCCAGAGCTGATTGTTGGTCGCCGCCTCTTCCTGATCGGCCGGGTGATCCTCGGGACTCACCTCGGCGAAGGCGCTGGCATATTTGCCGCGTCGGCTGGAGGCGCGCTGCATGTCGCGCACTGCATTGAGCGTGATGCGATAGACCCAGCTGGAAAACGCCGAGCGACCATCAAATCCGGCAATGGCACTTCCCAGCTTCACACACACATCCTGCGCAATATCTTCGGCATCGGTGCGGTTGCCGCACCATTTCCAGGCCGTGCGGTGGATGAGATCGTAGTGATCTTCCAGCAATTCGCCGAACGCCGCGGCATCGCCATTCTGGGCGCGCACAACCAGCGCCCGCGTTATCGCGGCCGTCGGGTCGATTGGCGCTGCGGCAGTCAGTCCCATCACCGGTGCATGCACTCGTGCTTACCTATCACCACACCTTAGTGGTAAGACGGCGCTGCGCACCCACTCCTTTGGGTCCATCCGCAGATATTTTAAGAGGCAGTCTCATGGACGAGAAAAAGCTGGGCCCATTCACGCCGACACCCGGCCGCATCATGCTGGTGGCACTCGGTGTGCTGCTCGTCATCATCGCCATTTCGACCTCAATGGGCGGCATCAACGCCTACCAGTCCCTGCGCGAAGCCAATGCGGCGGCGACATCAGGGGAAGCAACGGCCGAGGGTGCGGCTGAGGCGCCCCCCGCTCAATAGGCAAAGAGACCTCATGGTGAGCGTGTCGAACCACGAGGTCGCACGCGCCGATATTGCCACGACCTCGTCCTTCGACAGGCTCAGGATGAGGTCTACTGCCGAGTGAGGACAGGCCCGCGGAGCAAGTCCGCGGGAATTGGTTGTGAGGGCTAAGCCGCAAATACCGCTGGCACGGCCTCGGCGATGAAGCCGCCGCCCCAGACTTCAGAAGTTCCGGTGTCGTCAGCGTAGAAGACGCAGGCCTGGCCCGGCGAGATGCCGTATTCGCCAGAGACGAGCGTCACATAGACATCCTCGCCGCGCATCTGGATCACAGCGGGCTGCGGTCCACGCGTCGAGCGCACCTTGACCTCAACCGGCGCGCCATTGCCCGCGCTCAGTTCGGCCAGCGGACGACCGCCCAGCCAATTCACATCGCGCAATCGCACCGTATGTGTCTTGAGCGCCTCACGCGGTCCCACGATCACCCGGCCCGTCTTGTGCTCGAGCTTGACCACATAGAGGGGCTCTCCGGCTGCAACGCCGAGGCCTTTGCGCTGGCCCACGGTGTAGTTGACGATGCCCTCATGGGTGCCCAACACGCGACCATCGAGATGAACGATCTCACCAGTGGCGACGGCCTCAGGGTGCATCTTGCGGATGATATCGGCATACTTGCCCTGCGGCACAAAGCAGATGTCCTGGCTGTCGTGCTTTTCGGCAATCTCCAGCCCCATTTCACGGGCCAGCTCACGCACTTCGGCCTTGCCCATGCCGCCCAACGGGAAGCGCAGATAGTCGAGCTGTTCCTGCGTAGTGGCGAACAGGAAGTAGGTCTGGTCGCGTTCACTATCGACTGGGCGGAACAACTGACGCCGTCCGTCTTCGCCGAGGCGGCTCTGAACATAATGGCCGGTGGCCAGCGCGTCGGCGCCGAGATCCTGCGCCACCGCCATCAGGTCGACGAACTTGACCGACTGGTTACAGGCAATGCACGGCACCGGCGTTTCGCCCTGCTGATAGGCATTGGCGAAAGGGGCGATCACGCTCTTTTTGAAGCGCTCTTCATAGTCGAGCACATAATGGGGAATGCCCAGCGTTGCGGCCACGCGGCGCGCATCGTGGATGTCCTGCCCGGCGCAGCACGCGCCTTTGCGGAAGGTAGCCTCGCCATGATCGTAAAGCTGGAGGGTGACCCCAACCACATCATAGCCCTGCCGGGCGAGAAGCCCCGCAACAACCGAGGAGTCAACGCCCCCAGACATCGCCACAACAATGCGCGTGTCTTCGGGACGCTTGGCGATATCAAGCGAATTCAACATGGTTCCAGTATCCGGGTGGGTTCAAGGGCCAGCGGACGAATAAGGGTCGGTGCATACCCCTTTCCCTCCCCGCTCGCAAGATTTGCCCGGCAGGATTTGCCGCAGGGCCGACACTGCAAACCGCTCGGGCCGAGCACTCTGAAGCCAAGCCACTGATTCAGCGGTGATTTTTTGAAAATTCCCGACTTGGCAAGGCGCTTGCATTTGAAGGTGGTGGATTCGTCTTTCCTAGGACTGCGTTCTTGGCCTCTCACCTGACTGTCACTGTTTCATCTGCCGCTGGCTTTGTCAGCAAGGGCCTCAATGGTCAGGCCAGCGCCGATCCGCGCCGGGGCAATGACTTTGCCAATCTGCTCAGCGCATCGAACGCCGCGCCCCCGAGCCCGCGCAGCTCTGAGGCGCGCAAGAGCGACGTCAGCAATGACTCCTCGGGCAGCGAGCGACGCGAAGACCCCGAAGCGGTCGCCGCCCCCGTCGAGGCCCGCGCACCGATCCAGAACCAGTTTGACCCGCAGGCCGAGATGGCCGATCTGGTCGCCAATCTTTCTCAGCTTAAAAGCGCGCTGGATGCCGGCCAGCCGATCGATCCCGAGCTGCTCAAGCGCATCGACGCCGCGCTGCAGAACCTGGCGAGCGCGCTCAATATCGATCTGTCTGACGTTCCCAGCCTCGACAATCTCAAAAACCTGCTGGCAAGCGTTCCCGATGATGGCAGTTTCGGCGACCAGCTGAACAAGGCGTTGGGGCCACTGGCCGAGGGCATGCGCAACGGTCAGGCGGTCACCGACGGCGACAATGCCGACCTGCTAAAATCAGTCGGCGACAAGCTGGCGGCACTGCTCAAGGCCGTGAACAGCAACCAGACCCAGGAACTGGACGGGCTCGGCGAAGACGAAGCGCTCAAGGCCGCCCTGGCCAAACTGGCCCTGCCCGCCACCAAGATCGAAACCGCTGCGACGGCGCAGCCTCTGGCAACGCCCGAGCTCAAGCTGACCGAGCCCGTGCTGGCCGGCAAAACCGCCGAGACGGCTCCCGCAGCTGCCCCGCTCGAGGCCAAGCCGAGCCTTGCCCCGCGCAGCGACAGCGCCCGCAAGGACACCACTGGCGACGACAAGTCGGGCAAGTCCAAGCAGGACGCCGGCCCAGCCACGCCCAAGACGGAAACTGTCGACCCGACCGTGGCCGCTGGCCAGCAACAGCCAACGCGCATCGAAGCGGCCGTGGTGGCGCGGCCTGTGGTCGCTGGCTACCAGACCAGCCAGCAGCAGCTCAACCTGCCCCAGATCGCCTTTGAACTGGTGCGTCAGGTCAGCGAAGGCACCTCGCGCTTCCAGATCCGGCTCGATCCAGCCGAACTCGGCCGCGTCGACGTGCGGCTCGACATCGACAAATCCGGCCAGGTAACGGCCCGCCTGACGGTGGAAAAGGCTGAAACGCTCGATCTGATGCAGCGCGACCAGCGTGGGCTGGAAAAGGCCTTGCAGCAGGCGGGCCTGGATAGCGCCAAGACCAATCTCGAGTTCTCGCTCAAACAGAACCCGTTTAGCGGCGGCCAGCAGCAGGGGCAGGATGGCTCGAACCGTCATGCCCTGTCGAATAGCCGGGCAAACGCCGAAGCGGACGAGGCACCCGCTCCCACCATTAACCTCTATCGCGGCAGCCTTTCGGCCAGCGGCGTCAACATCATCGCGTAAGGATAGATATCATGGCCGTTGATGGCGTTTCCGGTAGCTCCAGTTCGCAGATGCAAAATTCGCGCAACACCATCGCGCAGAACTTTGACACCTTCCTCAGCATTCTGACCACGCAGTTGCGCAACCAGAACCCGCTGGATCCGCTCGACACCAACCAGTTCACCGCACAGCTGGTGCAGTTCACCGGCGTGGAGCAGCAGCTCAAGACCAATGAGTTTCTCGAGACGCTGATGCTGAGCGGCCAGAACTCGGCCAAGGCCGACGCTGTCTCTTATATTGGCAAGCAGGTGACGGCCTCGGGCAAGACCGGCTCGCTGACCAAGGATGAAGCGGTGTTCTGGGCCTATAACGCGCCCACCAATATCGCCAACGCCACGGTGACCATAAAGAACGCTCAGGGCAATGTCGTCTATTCCGAGACTGGCTCGCTGAAGTCCGGCCCCGGCACGTTCCGCTGGGATGGCATTGGCTCCGATGGCAGCCCGCTGCCAGAAGGTGTCTACACCATCGATATCAAGGGAACGAACTCGGCGGGCACCGGCGTCAACGTCAGCACCTCGACCATGGGCATCGTCACCGCCGTGGATTTCAGCGGCAAGGTGCCGATGCTGACCGTGGGGCAGAACAAGGTCGCTCTGGTGGATGTGATGGACGTGCGCGTGGCTCCCACCACCCCGACTCCACCCCCTGCAACAACGCCTGACGACAAGGACAAGGAAGAAGACCAGGCCTAAGTCCAATCTGGCTCTGTCTTTATGTCTCACCCCGCCGCATCGTCGGCGGGGTCACCGTGTGATGAGCAATAGTGTCCCGCTCTGTGGCGAACACCGATTCAATACCTTGAAATTCCAGCTCATTCTTAACCTGTTGTAAGTTTCCCCTTAGCTGAATTTTAAGGCCACTGGCCTACTCTCAAGCTCATATGGTCAGGTTGAGTAGAGAGTAAAATGACCGTACAAATGCGTCCTCGCGTTAAGTACGTAATCGGACCGGACGGAAGTCCGCTCACGATCGCAGATCTTCCCCCCGCTAATACGCGGAGGTGGGTCATTCGCCGTAAAGCCGAAGTCGTCGCAGCAGTGCGCGGCGGTTTGCTAAGCCTCGAAGAGGCCTGTGACCGCTATACTCTGAGCGTCGATGAATTTCTCAACTGGCAGGCCGCCATCGACAAGCACGGGCTTGCCGGTTTGCGAACCACCTGGATCCAGCACTACCGCGAAGGGTAAGTGCCGACCGTCCGATGGACGGACGGTTACCCAAATTCAAAGCCCGCTCAGACTTCGGTCCGGCGGGCTTTGCTATATCTGGCCTATGGCGTTTGTGTGGTCATCCAGCGCGCCCCTTCGGGCCGCTGCTTGAGGCGTTCATAATAGTCGCCCACCACCGGAAACGCCTTGCGCTCCAGCGGCATCGAGAACCAGCGATGCACCGACAGGCCCAGCGCGATATCGGCGATGGTGAACTGGTCACCGGCGACAAACGCCTCGCCCTGCTCCAGATGGCCTTCCAGGATCTCCATCTTGCCGGTCCACTTGGTCATGGCATCGCCAATCCGGGCCGGATCGTCATAACCCGGGGTCTTGCGGATCATCGCCTGCACGGCATAGCTCCATGACGGCCCCAGCTCGGATGACTGCCAGCCCAGCCATTGCTGCGCCCGCGCCCGCAATTGCGGATCGGCCGGCAGCAGATGGCCCGAGCCATCCTTGTCGGCAAGATAGTTCAGGATCGCATTGCTTTCCCACAGCACGAAGTCGCCGTCGAGCAGCACCGGCACCTGGCCATTGGGGTTGAGGGCCAGAAACTCCGGCACGTTGGGGTCGCGCAACGGCAGGCCCCAATCGTCCCGCTCATAGGCCAGCCCTAGCTCGCCCAGCCCCCACAGCACCTTGCGCACATTGATCGAGGTCACACGCCCCAAAACCCGCATCATTCCGTTCATCCTTTTTCAACCGCACCCGGCAGAATTTGCCGGATTTAGCAAAGTGCCACCAATAGTTAAGACAAAATTTACCATCTGGTAGGTAATTTTTGCCCATCGACCGACAAAGCGTGTTTGCGCCTGTCGTTCAGTCTCGAATCGAGTGTGGGCGTGGACAATTTTACCCAGCTGATCAATCGCATAGGCATGCCACGCCTGGCCGCGATGGCAACCGTGGCTGTGCTTATGCTCGGCTTTTTTGGTTTCCTGGTCATGCGCGCCCAGACCCCGAATCTGGCTCCGCTTTACACGGGTCTCAGCCTTGAGGATTCCTCGGCAATTGTGACCGAACTGCAGACGCAGAACGTTCCATTCGAACTTCGCGGCGAAGGCGACACGATTCTGGTCCCGCGCGACCAGATCACTGCCCTACGCATGAACCTTGCCGGCTCGGGCCTGCCCCAGCGTGGCCAGGTCGGCTATGAAATCTTCGACGAGCAGTCGACGCTCGGCGCCACCAGCTTTGTGCAGAACATCAACAATGTTCGCGCACTGGAAGGCGAATTGGCCCGCACCATCACCTCGCTCGCCCGCATCAAGACCGCCCGCGTTCACCTCGTGCTGCCTGAGCGCGAATTGTTCCGTCGCGACCGCAAGGACCCAACGGCCTCGATCGTACTGTCCGTGCGCGGCGAACTCGGCGCTGGCGAAATCCGCGCTATCCAGCACCTGGTGGCTTCGGCCATTGAAGGCCTCTCCCCCGCCAGCGTTTCCATCGTCGACGATCAGGGCAACCTGCTCGCCTCGGGCGGCGGCAACGCCGCTGAGGGCGCACTGTCGGGCGAAGCTGCGGAACGCACACTTGGTTTTGAGAACCGTCTGCGCACCCGCGTCGAAGACATGCTGGCCAATGTGGTTGGTGCCGGCCGTGCCCGCGTGCAGGTCAGCGCTGAAATGGACTACAACCGGTCCACCACCACTTCGGAAAGCTTTGACCCCGATAGCCAGGTCGTGCGGTCCAGCCAGGTGCGCGAGACCGAGAGCCTTGCCAATGGCGCCAATGGTCAGGTGACCGTGGCCAATGAGCTGCCTGGCGCCAGCCAGAACAATGGCGCCGCCGGTGCTACCGAGCAGGGCAAGACCACCGAAGAAGTCACCAATTACGAAATCTCCAAGACCACCCAGGTTGCGGTGAGCGAAGCCGGCTCGATCAAGCGCCTGTCGGTCGCCGTAGTGGTTGATGGCGTCTACACCGACGATGGGTCGGGCAACGCCTCCTATGCGCCACGCTCGGCTGACGAAGTTGCTCAGATCCTGACGCTGGTGCGCTCGGCCATCGGCTATTCGCAGGCCCGTGGCGACAGCGTTGAAGTCGTCAACATGCAGTTCGCCGAACGTCCGCAGCTCGCCGCGCCCGGCACCGATGCTGGCGGCAACCTGCTCGACTTCACCCGCGACGACATCATGAACGGCGCGGAAATGGGCGTGACCCTGCTCATCGCGCTGGCGCTGGTGTTCTTCGTCATGCGTCCGTTGCTCAAGAAGGTTCTGACCCCGGAAGTCGCGCCGCTGGCCCTGCCACCCGCCGCTGAGCTGGGTTCGCATGGTACGCTATCGTCCAACGGCATCGTCGTTGCCGACACCCCGGCCGAGCCGCACGACAAGACGCCGGCCTGGGTCGCCAATGCCAAGTCGATGGGTGAAACCCAGCTGCAGACGCTCAAGACCGTCGGCGGTCTCGTTGAAGAAAACCCCCGTCAGGCCGCGTTGATCGTGCGCGACTGGCTGGGTAGTGCGGCGTAATCGACATGGCGATGATCTCTCAATCCGCAGAAATGGCCGAGTATGGTGGCACCAAGCTGTTGGTCGGCGGCAATGCCAGCCAGCGCGCGCTGACCGGCGACGAGAAGGCTGCCGCGCTGATGCTGGCGCTCGGCCCCGATTACGGCAAGCCCATCTTCGATGAACTCGACGAACTGGAAATCAAGCAGCTGAGCCGCGCCATGGCGCGCCTGGGGCCGATCACCCAGGAGATGCTGGATGACCTGATGGTCGACTTCGTCACCACGATCTCCTCCAACGGCTCGCTGGCCGGCAATACCGACTCGACCGAACGCCTGCTGCTGAGCTTCCTGCCGCAGGAAAAGGTCGACTCGATCATGGAAGAAATCCGTGGTCCGGCAGGCCGCAACATGTGGGAGAAGCTCTCCAACGTGCAGGCCGACGTGCTCGCCGCCTACCTCAAGAACGAGTATCCCCAGACCATCGCCGTGGTGCTGTCAAAGATCGCCACCGACCACGCCTCGCAGGTGCTCGCGGTTTTGCCCGAAGAGTTGGCCATGGATGTGGTGCAGCGCATGCTGGGTCTGGATCAGGTGCAGAAAGAAATTCTCGAAAAGATCGAGAGCACCCTGCGCACAGAATTCATGTCGACGCTCAACCACTCCAAGCGTCGCGACAGCCATGAGCAGATGGCCGAAATCTTCAACTCCTTCGATCGCCAGACCGAAGCGCGCTTCATCACCACGCTTGAAGAGCACAGCCGTGAAGATGCCGAGCGCATCAAGTCGCTGATGTTCACCTTTGAAGATCTCGCCAAGCTCGAGCCTTCATCCATCCAGACCCTGCTCACCCGCATGGACAAGAAGGAACTGGCGCTGGCGCTCAAGGGCGCCAATGATGGCGTCAAGGAAACCTTCTTTGGCAATATGTCGAGCCGCTCTGCTAAGCTGATGCGCGACGATATGGAAGCCATGGGTCCGGTGCGCCTGAAGGATGTCGACGAAGCGCAGGGCCGCATGGTGTCGACCGCCAAGGATTTGGCCGCCAAGGGCGATATCATCATCGTCAAATCCAAATCCGACGATCAGATGGTGGCGTAAGACATGGCAAAACCCGCCCGCTTCACCTTCGATCTCGACCTCGGCGACAGCCCGACGCTTGCTGCCGTGCCGCGCCCCAGCGTGCCCGAAGACCTGGTTGCCGAACTCGTCGCGCAGGCGCGCGAGGAAGCCTATATCGAAGGTCTTGCCGCCGGTGAGCGCAATGCGACCGCCAATGCCGCCCAGACGCTGGCCTCTGCTGCCGCAATGCTGGCAACCCAGACCGGAGAAATGGCCGCAGCGTTCGACGATGCCGCCGCGCAGAACCGCCGGGAAGCCGTTGAGCTGGCGGCCAGCATCGGCCGCAAGCTGGCGCTGCACCTTCTGGCGCGCTTCCCCACCACGGAACTGGACGCGCTGATCGGGGAATGCATGCAGAGCCTTGCCGGCGTGCCGCATCTGGTTGTGCGCTGCCACCCCGACATTGCCGACGGCATCCGCGACATCGCTACCGCCCACATGCACACGTCCGGATTTTCCGGCCGCCTGGTGGTGATGGGCGATCCCGATCAGCGCCTCGGTGACGGGCGCCTGGAATGGGTGGATGGCGGGCTGGTGCGCGACATCGGCTCGGTATCCCAGGACATCGACCGCAAGATTTCAGCTTATCTCAATGCCCGCAGTGGCGCATCCAACCAACAGGAGACGGGTCATTGAGCACTCCCGGTAACGACGGCGAAGGTATCACCTTCGAAGAGATGGCTGCACCCGGCAAGGCCGACAGCCCCGAAGCCCATATCGAGCGCAGCGCGGCTGACCTCGAAGCCGTGTTCGATGTGCCGGTCCGCATTTCGGTGGTGCTTGGCCGCACCAAGATGCCGGTCAGCGACCTGCTGCGCCTCGACACTGGAACCGTCATCGAACTGGACCGTCAGGTCGGCGAAGCCGTCGAAATCTTCGTCAATGATCGTCTGGTCGCCCGTGGTGAAATCGTGCTGGTGGAAAACCGGCTCGGCGTCACCATGACCGAAATCATCAAACCACAATAAGGGAGGCCAGGATGCGTCTGCTCATCATCGGAGCCCTCGAAGGCCAACTCAGCGAAGCCACCAAGATGGCGATGAACGGCGGGGCTAAGGTGGCCCATGCCCCGTCCGTCGAAATCGCCCTCGCCGCACTGCGTGCGGGCCGTGGTGCCGATCTGCTGCTGGTCGATGTGGTGATGGACATTGCCGGTCTGATCGCCGGTCTTGAAGCCGAACGCATCGCAATCCCCGTGGTGGCGTGCGGCGTCGAGGCCAATGCGGCAGCCGCCGTCAATGCCATCCGCGCCGGGGCAAAGGAATACATTCCCCTTCCCCCCGACGCTGAATTGATCGCTGCAGTAATCGCCGCCGTCGCCCGCGACAGCTCCGAATTCCTGTTCCGCGATCCGGCAATGGAACGCGTGGTCAGAATGGCTGACCAGATCGCGGGCTCCGACGCTTCAATTCTGATCACCGGTGAGAGTGGCACCGGCAAGGAGGTCATCGCCAAATACGTGCACGCGCGATCCAAGCGCGGCAACAAGCCGTTCATCTCGGTCAACTGCGCCGCAATCCCCGAGGCGCTGCTGGAATCCGAGCTGTTCGGCCATGAAAAGGGTGCCTTTACCGGCGCCATCGCGCGCCGCATCGGCAAGTTCGAAGAAGCATCTGGTGGTACACTGCTTCTCGACGAAATCAGCGAAATGGACGTGCGCCTGCAAGCAAAACTGCTGCGCGCCATTCAGGAGCGTCTTATCGACCGCGTCGGCGGTGGCAAGCCTGTGCCGGTCGATATCCGCATCCTGGCGACGTCCAACCGCAACCTCAATGAAGCCGTCCGCGAAGGCAGCTTCCGCGAGGACCTGCTGTTCCGTCTCAACGTGGTCAACCTCAAGCTCCCCGCCCTGCGCGATCGCCCCGGCGATATCGTGGCGCTGTCCGAGCACTTCGTTGCCAAATACGCCAAGGCCAATGGCCTACCGACGCGCATCCTGTCCCCCGATGCCCGCGCAGCCCTGCTGAAGGCCCCATGGCCCGGCAACGTGCGCGAGCTGGAAAACACGCTGCACCGTGCTGTGCTGCTGTCATCGGGCGATGTGATCGGTCCGGAGGCGATTGTCCTACCCGATGGCATGGGTCTGAACGAAGTTGCGGCGGCAAGCTCCTTGTCGGCACAGCTGGCCCAGACCGCCGCCAATATGTCGAGCGCCCTGGTTGGTCGCACGGTGGCGGATGTGGAACGCGATCTGATCCTCGACACCCTTGATCACACCCTGGGCAACCGCACCCATGCGGCCAACATCCTGGGCATTTCGATCCGCACCCTGCGCAACAAGCTCAACCAATATGCCGACGAAGGCACCAATGTGCCCGACCCCGGCGAACGCAGATCGGTGGCCTAGTTGGATCATCGTGCGAACACATGTAGAGCGGTTCCTGCCCTGCTTCTTCCGCAAGGAAGCGGCAGTGGCAGACCTGAAACAGGTGCACTGATTTAATGACTGACACCCCAACCGGCCGCGTTCGCGCTCCCTTTAAAGTTCCCACCGCCGGTTCGGTGTTCGACATGCTGCGTTCGGGCGACATCGCGCTCGCCTCCGGCGTGATGGGCCTGATCGTTATTCTGATCGTGCCGCTGCCGCCGCTGCTCATCGACGCGCTGCTGGCCGTCTCGATCGTCTTCTCCGTCATGATCCTGATGACGGCCCTGTTCATCCAGAAACCGCTGGAATTCTCGTCTTTCCCAACCGTGTTGCTGATCGCGACCATGTTGCGGCTGGGCCTGTCCATCGCCACGACCCGCCTGATCCTCAGTGATGGACACACCGGCACCGCGGCGGCCGGTCACGTCATCGAGGCCTTCGGCAATTTCGTGATGCGCGGCAATTTCATCATCGGTGTGGTGGTGTTCGCCATCCTGATGATCGTGAACTTCATCGTCATCACCAAGGGTTCGGGCCGTATCGCCGAAGTGGCTGCGCGCTTCAATCTGGACGCCATGCCCGGCAAGCAGATGGCCATCGACGCCGACCTGTCCGCCGGGCTGATCGACGAGGCTACCGCAAAGCAGCGCCGCGCCGACCTTGAGGGCGAAAGCGCCTTTTTCGGTAACATGGACGGTGCGTCCAAGTTCGTGCGCGGCGACGCCATTGCCGGCCTGATCATCACCTTCATCAACATTTCCGCTGGCATGGTCATCGGCATGATGCAGGAGGGCCTGTCGGTCCAGGAAGCCGGCAGCGTCTATACCCTGCTCACCATCGGTGATGGCCTGGTCTCCCAGATCCCGGCGCTGATCGTCTCGACTGCTGCCGGTATCCTCGTCTCCAAGTCCGGCGTCACTGGCTCCGCCGACAAAGCCCTGTCATCCCAGTTCACCGGCTATCCGCGTGCGCTGGGCATGTCTGCCGCCGTCATGGCGCTGCTGGCCATGCTGCCCGGCATGCCTGTGCTGACCTTCCTGGCGCTAGCAGCCGGCGTTGGCTACATGGCCTGGCGCGCCGCCCGCACCAAGGATGACAAAAAGGCCGATGCGCTGATCAAGGCTGCCACCGAAGCCGCTGCCCAGCCCGGCGCTGCAGGCGCCAACTCGAACGAAGTGCCGATCACCGACAGTCTCAAGATCGACGAACTCAAGCTCGAGCTCGGCTACGGCTTGCTGTCGCTGGTCAAGGAAGACGAGAACGGCAGCGATCGTCTGACCGAGCAGATCAAGGCGCTGCGCCGTCAGCTGGCGGGCGAGCTGGGTTTTGTCATGCCGCCCGTGCGCATCCTCGACAACATGCAGCTCGAGCCCAATGATTATAAGGTTCGCATCAAGGAAGTCGAAGCGGGCCACGGCCAGATTTTTGCCAACCAGCTCATGGTCATGGACCCCTATGGCAACCAGATCGACCTGCCGGGCCACCACACCACCGAGCCGACCTTCGGCCTGCCTGCCACCTGGATCGAACCCGCACTGCGCGACGAAGCCGAGCTGCGTGGCCTTTCGATCATCGATCCATCGACGGTCATCTCAACGCACCTGACCGAAGTGCTGAAAGCCAATGTCGCCGACCTCCTGAGCTACGCTAATGTGCAGTCGTTGCTGTCTGGCCTGCCCAAGGATCAGCAGAAGCTGGTGGAAGACATCGTCCCCGGCCTGATCTCGGTCTCCGGCCTCCAGCGCGTGCTGCAGGCGCTGCTCAACGAGCGCATCTCGATCCGCGACCTGTCGAGCATTCTCGAAGCCGTAGCCGAAATCGCGGCACCCGGCCGTTCGATCCAGATGATTGCAGAGCACGTCCGCAGCCGCCTCGCCCGCCAGCTCTGCGCCGCAAATCTCGGCCCCGACGGCAATCTGCCGCTGATGACCCTGTCGCCCCAGTGGGAACGCGACTTTGCCGAAGCCATGGTCGGCGATGGCGACAATCGCCACCTCGCCATGGCCCCGTCGCGCCTGCAGCAGTTCATCGCCGCCATCCAGCAGGGTTATGAGCGCGCTGCCCAGATGGGCGAGCTGCCCGTGCTGATCACCTCGCCCGGCATTCGCCCCCATGTCCGCTCCATCATCGAGCGCTTCCGGCCGCAGACGGTGGTGATGAGCCAGAACGAAGTCCATCCGCGTATCCGTCTCAAGACGGTGGGGAGCATCTAAAATGACCGGCAAGGTACGTCTGGAAGGCTATATGGACGTGCCGCACGCTCGCATCGCAGCCGTCGTGGCGGCCTTGCCTGCCCACGTCGCCCTCACCCGAGCCGAACCGGGTTGCCTCGCCTTCGCGGTCGAGCAGAGCGATATTGAGGCAGGGCGCTTCGTGGTCTCGGAACTGTTCACCGATCAGGCCGCGTTTGACGCCCATCAGACCCGCGCCCAGGCCTCGGACTGGGCCAAAGTCACCGAGGGCCTGCCGCGCCACTACACCATCACGACGGACGAGTAAGCTCGTAGCGATATTCGTCCGAACTCGCGCCCTTGAAGAAGTCCGCATCCTTGACGGTCGCAATTCGCGCAAAGCCGAGGGCCTCAACCAAACCCGCCGAGGCCTCGTTGCGCGTATCGAGAGAGGCACCAATCATTCGCAGGTCCGGATCGTTGAGCAGGGCCGCAACCACTGCTCGCGCCGCCTCCTTGGCCAGTCCCTGCCTCTGGTACGCGGTGAAGATGAAATAGGCGATATCGACAGAGCCGTTCTCGGTCGCCGTGGCCTCAAACTGCCCGCAATAAACGTCGCCGCATCGGATCGCCCAGTTCATCCAGACGGCGTTCCCATCAGCCGGACCGCGTGTTGAAATCCGCGTAAACCGCGCCGTGAGCCATGCCAGATCGGCCGGTGGGTCCTGAGGGATAAATCTATAGAGCTGCTCGTCCTGCAGACCCGCGAGCAGTGCCACTGCATGGTCGGGCCGCAAGGGCTCCAGCACCAGCCGCTCAGTCACCAGTTCGGTCTCGGCCAAGACCCGCATGCGCAAGAGAAAACTCAAAATCCTGCTCCTGTTTGCCTGCTCATAGCACAAAATCTCAGCGAGAGAATTGTCCTGCCCCGGCCCCTTCCAAGCGGCCCATGCCCTGCGCTATTCTGCGGCCATGTCTGATATCACCGTTCTCATCGCCCCACCCTTTTCCACGCTTTGCAATGCGGCGTTCGCCCTCCGACGCGAGGTCTTTGTCTGGGAACAAAAAGTTCCTGAAGAGGAAGAACACGACGCCGACGACCTCACCGCGACCCATTTCGTGGCCATTGCCGATGGTGAAGTCGTGGGCACGCTGCGCGTGATCAACAAGCCCGAACACGCCAAGATCGGTCGCGTGGCGGTACGCCTCAGCTGGCGCGGTCGCGGTATTGCCAAGACCATGATGCTGGCCGCCATGGAGCATTGCCGCGCCAAGGGACGGGATCGGTTTTATCTCACTGCCCAGTCGGACAAGCTCAGTTTTTACGAGAAGCTTGGCTATGCCGCGTTCGGCCCGGAATTCTTCGACGGCGGCATGCCGCACCGCGCCATGCGCACCTATGATCGCGAGACCGCTGAATTAACCAATTAGGAACCTCTTAAGCCTGCCGCACGACTTCGGGTGCCTTGCCTCACGGGGTGCGCTAAGGTCTGCGATGTTGGGAGCCCTGTGCGCGAAATGCGCGGCGCGGGTCCTCCAAGAACACCAATCCGCCAGGGAGGCGGAGAAGGCCGGCCTCGTCTGAGAGCCGGCCTTTTCAATTCCAAAAGAACCGGCTTCAGCGCCCCCGCGACAAAATTGCGGGGAACGTCTCGCGATGATGAGGCGTTGACTGGTCATATGGGCCGCACGGCACTCCACCGGCAAGTTTTGTGTCGCACGGCCCTGTTCACCTCAACGATGAACCTATGGAGCCTACAATGATCCGCACTCTTTTGACCACTACCACTATCGCCGCTCTGATGACCGCTGGTGTGATGGCACAGGACGCTGCCCCCGCCGTAACGACCACCGTCGATGGTGCAGCAGTGACGACACAGGTCCGGGCTCCCTGGGACCTTTCGGCGGGCTATACCGCCGTTGATACCGACAATCTCGGGACGCACCTGATTGGTCAGCCTGTGTATTCGTCGCGCGCAGATGACGCCGAGAACATCGGCAACATCTCCGACATCGTCTTTGATGCCGAAGGCCAGATCACCGCAGTCGTGATCGGCGTCGGTGGCTTCCTCGGCATTGGCGAGAAGTCCGTTGCGGTTGACTTCCATTCGCTGGAATTCGTGATCGCTGCCGACCAGACTGAACGCTGGGTTGTTCCAACCACAGCTGATGCCCTCAAGGCCGCTCCGGAATTCGTCTGGAGGGACGACAAGCCAGCTGAAGGCGTCGTGGTCGCCCCAGCGCCAGCTGGTGATGTGGTCGCCCCTGCGCCAGTTGCCAACTAAGCGATCCCGTCCGGGATCAACCAGGCCGGCCCATCAGGGCCGGCCTTCCGCGTCACAGGAGACATTCATGCTGCGCACTCTGATCACTGCCTCTGCCCTCGCCGTGCTGCTGGCCGCGCCCACACTGGCGCAGAGCCCGGCCCCCGCGAGCACACAGCTTGAACAGAGTGGACTGACACCACCGACCGTGCTGTCACAGGGCTATGCCAATGACGCCGAAGACACTCTGGTGACCAAACTGCTCAACCAGACCGTCTATTCCTCTGTCGAGGACAATGCCGAGGAGATCGGCAACATCAAGGATATCGTCGTCAGCTCCGGCATCGGCATTTCAGCCGTCGTGGTGAGCGTCGGCGGCTTTCTGGGCGTCGGCAGCAAGGATGTTGCAGTCGACTTCCACCAGCTCGATTGGGCCACTCGCCCCGATGGCAGCCGCCGCTGGGTGCTGGAAAGCACCGCCGAAGACCTGCGCGCTGCCCCCGCCTTCATCTGGTCCGATAGTGTCGAGAACACCGGCGCCCCTGCCCTGACCTCGGCCGAACAGGAAGCCCAGCTTGCGCCCGGCAATCCCAACGCCGCACCCGTCGACCCGACCCTGACAACCGATGCCCCCGAGCGCGCCGCAATCACCACCCCGATTGACCGCACTGGCTTCACCAATCTCGACGAGAAAGGCCTGACCGCAGATCAGCTTAGCGGCATTCCAGTCTATGGGATTAACGACGAGCAGATCGGCACGATCGGCAATGTGGTCAACCATTCCGATGGGACCATCGACGCGGTGATCGTCGATGTGGGCGGCTTCCTCGGCCTCGGCGCCAAGCCCGTTGCAGTTGGCTACGACAACCTTGCCTTCTCCACCGACACCAGCGGCAACCGCTATCTGTTCCTCAACACCACGCGGGACCAGCTCGAAGCACAGACCGAATACAATCCCGATACCTATCCCGGCGAAGGCGACAACCAGCGCATGGTGATCACGCCCTAGTAATGAGCCGGCGAGAACATGGAAAATTTCTTATCCATCAGCAAGTAAGACGATGAATCCGTCGCACGTCTGCCGCGCAGCAACAAGACATGGACAACCGACAGCAAAAAAATCACCATCTATTAAAGCGGATGTGTCATTTATGTATCGATGTTATGATCGGCTATAGTTCGACACCGCTTGACGAAGCCTAGGGGGGCATGAGTGTCATCTACCGATGCCAGCCAGTCCGGTAAAACCGACGATCGACGCTCGCGTCGGTTAGTCTTTGCCTACAAGACGGCTTGCCTGGTGGTGATGTCGATTGCCCTGTTTTGGGGGCTTGTGTTCTTCTCCATGCGGCAATGGGGCCTTGTGGGCACACAGGGCGCGATGGCGGCGGTTTGTCTGGTGAGCTGGTGGCTTACCCACACTGGCCGCCTCTCCCTGGCGCTGATGCTGTCGCAGCTGGCTTTTCTCGCCATCACCGTCGCCATGTGCCTCTATCTCGATGTGCCGAGCGAGGTAGCGCCACGGGTGAGCCATCTCTACCTGCTGGTGCTGGCCATGCTGGGCTATATGAACTTCCAGCGTCACCGCTCGAAGCCGCAGCTCGTTATTATCGCCCTGTGTCTCGTGGCCTTTGTCGCCTTTGCCAGCACCCCGATGCACTTCTCGTTCGCACAGCCGCTGTCTGACGAAGTCCGCATTTCCGGGTCCTGGATCAATGCGCTGGTCGCCGTGGCCATGCTGGCTGGCGGCGCCTATGTCATGCAGACCGAGTTCGAGCGGACCAATACGATGGCGCAAGCACTGCAGGTGGCGCTGTGGAATGATAGCTTCACCCTGGCCTATCAGCCCCAGGTCAATCGCAGTGGCGAAATGCTGGGGGCGGAAGTCCTGCTGCGCTGGTCAACGCCGGAGCGCGGCCCAATCTCGCCCGCCGAATTCGTGCCCGTCGCCGAACAGGCCGGGTTGATGGTGCGCATTGGCGCCTGGGTGCTCAACGAAGGCTGCAAGACGCTGGCCCTGTGGCAGACCCATCCGGAAACCAGCCATTTGACCCTGTCGGTCAATGTCAGCGCCAGCCAGTTCCTCGAAAACAACTTCGAGCAGAGCGTGCTGCATGCGCTTGAGGTCCACAAGATCAACCCCACCCGGCTCAAGCTGGAACTGACCGAAAGCGTCATGGTGGCGGACATGGAAGTTGTCGTCGCCAAGATGCACATCCTGCGCGCCGTTGGTGTGTCGATCTCGCTGGACGATTTCGGCACCGGCTTCTCCTCGCTCAGCTATCTGCGCCGCCTGCCCATCAATCAGCTCAAGATGGACCGCAGCTTTGTGCAGGACGTCACCGAGAGCAAACGCAGCGCCACCATGGCGCGCAACATCATCCAGCTCGGCCGCGACATGGACATCGCGGTCTTGGCCGAAGGCATCGAAACGCAGGAACAGTTCCGCCTGCTGCGCGACAATGGCTGCACCGAGTTCCAGGGCTATCTGTTCGGCCGGCCCGTGCCGCTCGAGGAGTTCGAGCGAACCGTCCGCACTGCGGCGGCCTAGCCCGCCACCCGGCTCCGGTCCGCCCGCACCAGAAGTGCGCAGGCCAGACATCCAATGCCGGACAGCGCCATGACCCAGCCCATCGGCCAGGGCGTGCCATCGGCAAAGACGCTGGCCAGCCCCGAGCCGACAACGCCACACCCATATTGAAACGCGCCCAGTAGCGCCGACACGGCCCCTGCGCGCGTCGGAAAGTCTGCCAGCGCACCCGAAATGGCATTGGCGACGATGAAACCGTTCATGGCGACGAAGAGCCACGTGTCAATCGCAAAGCCCCAGACACCACCCAGCCCGGTCAGCACCTGCAACGCCACCAGAACCCCGGTGACCGCAGCGCCCGTAGCGCCGATGGCCAGGAGCCTGTCGCTGCCAAAACGCCCCACCAGACGGGCATTGATCTGGTTGGCGACCATCAACCCGACAATGCCCACCGCAAACAGGATCGCGTAAAGCTGCGGCGTGACGCCGTGAAAGGTGATGAAGGCGAAGGGCGAGCTGGCGATATAAGCAAAGGTGCCGCTGAAGAAGAAGCCCACCGCCCCCGCATAACCCAGCAGTCGCCGATTGCCGAGCAAGGCGCCATAAGCGGCAAAAGCCTTGCCCAGGGGCTCGGTATTGCGGTGCTCAGGCGCCAGCGTTTCGGGCAGCGTGAACAGTGCGGCCAGCGTCAGCACTCCAATGACCGCCAGCGTCCAGAAAATGGCCTGCCATGTGCCAATGGCAAGGATTTGCGCGCCAACGCTTGGCCCCACCAAGGGGGCAATGGCCATCACGGTCATCAGCGTCGACAGCATCCTGGCGCCCCGGTCGCGACCATAAAGATCGCGCACCATGGCGCGCGCCAACACCACACTGGCGCAGGCCCCCAAAGCTTGCACGACGCGCCAGCCGATCAGTTGCCAGGCATCGCCCGAGAGTGCGCAGCCCATCGAGCCGATGACGAAGATGACCAGCCCCAGGGCCACCGGCAAGCGCCGCCCGAAGCGGTCGCCAATCGGCCCCCAGAACAATTGCCCGGCGCTGAACCCAATGAGATAGGCCGAGATCGTCAGCTCCAGCGTGCCCGGCTGGGCGCGAAGCGCGGCACTCATGCTTGGAATGGCGGGCAAGTAGAGATCCGTTGAAATGGCGGCAAACGCCATCAACGTGCTGAGGATCGCCAGCCGTTGCAGATCGCGACCGGCAGGGCGTGACGAGGCGATGTCCGCCGCAGCGGAGTTGTTGTTGAGGCTCATGGCTCACTCACAATTTGAGGGTGGCGGTTGGAGGTTAGAGGCCCACCAGCTTCATCATCTCGGCGGGATAGCGCTCGCCTTCGACCTTGATGGTATCGGCGACGGTCTGGATCTCGGCGAGATCGGCGCTGTTCAAGCGCACTTGTAGCGCACCCAGGTTTTCATCCAGCCGCCCGATCTTGCGCGTGCCGAACAGCGGCACGATCCATGGCCGCTGGACCAGGATCCAGGCCAGCGCGACCTGCCCCGGCGTCGCCTCGTGCCGCTCGCCGACAACCCGCAGCAGATCGATCAGCTTCTGATTGGTGACGCGCGCCTCTGGCGAAAAGCGCGGGATTTTGCTGCGCAGGTCATTATCTGAAAACATCGTCGCGGCATCGATCTTGCCGGTCAGGAAGCCTCGACCCAATGGGCTGAACGGCACAAAGCCAATGCCCAGTTCTTCCAACACCGGAAACACGTCGGTCTCGGGCTCGCGGGTCCACAAGGAGTACTCGCTCTGCAACGCACTGACGGGCTGCTCGGCATGGGCCCGCCGAATGGAGTCGGCGCCCGCTTCCGAGAGCCCGAAATAGCTCACTTTACCGGCCGCGATCAGGTCCTTGACCGTCCCCGCCACATCTTCCATCGGCACATCGGGATCGACGCGGTGTTGATAGAGCAGATCAATATGATCGACCCCGAGCCGCTTGAGGCTCCCCTCAACCGCTGCCTTGATATGGGCGGGCTTGCTGTTGACCCCACCAAAATTCTCGCCCGTCACCGGATCGATATTCCAGCCGAACTTGGTGGCAATCTTGACCTGCCGGCGTAGCGGCGCCAGCGCCTCGCCCACCATCTCTTCATTGGTCAGCGGGCCATAAATCTCGGCGGTGTCGAACAGATCAACACCGCGCTCGACCGCCGCCCGGATCACCTCGATCATCTCGGCACGATCGGGAATATCGCGCGTCAGTCCGTAGCCCATACAGCCCAATGCCAGCGCCGACACCTCAAGACCACGTCCGCCAAGTTTGCGTTTCAGCATGTCTCGTTCCTCGTTGATCCCTGCGCGGCACCGGGACTGGCTAGGCGCCGTATTGCTCGTCCGTCACGAATTCCAGCCAATCCACCGCCACGCCATCCAAAGCTTCGTGGATGGCAATGTGCGTCATGGCAGTGTCAGGGCCCGCGCCATGCCAATGCTTTTCGCCGGGCGCGAAATGCACCACATCGCCGGGCCGAATATCCTCGATCGCATCGCCCCAGCGCTGCACACGGCCACAGCCGGACGTTACAATCAGCACCTGACCCAAGGGATGGGTGTGCCACGCCGTGCGCGCGCCCGGCTCGAACGTCACGGAAATACCAGCGGCTCGCGCGGGGCTTTCGGCGGCAAAGAGCGGGTCGATCCGCACCTGCCCGCTGAACCAGTCTGGCGAGGCCTTGCCGGACTTCTGGCTACCGGCGCGGGTGATCTTCATGGGGTTGTCTTCCTCTTGCTGGGTAAACTAGGCCGTTTGGCACTGTGCGATAAGATGCTAGCTTGGCATGATCTTATGGTTTGGTTTCATAAATGGCCCGTTCCGATATCAACGATATTCAGGCCTTCCTGATGGTCGCCAAGGAGCGCAACTTTACGCGCGCGGCCGCCAAGCTGGGCATTTCCCAATCCTCACTCAGCCATACCGTGCGGCGGCTCGAAGCGCGACTGGGCATTCGTCTGCTCGCCCGCACCACCCGCAGCGTCGCGCCCACGGAAGCGGGCGAACGGCTACTGCTGTTTGTCAGCCCAAGGCTGGATGAAATCGAAGGTGAACTCAATGCGCTGACCGCATTGCGCACGAGCCCGACTGGCAATCTGCGTATCTCGGCTGTCGAACACGCCACCAATGCCGTGCTGCTGCCGCGCCTCAACAGCTTCCTCGCCCAATATCCCGATATCAAGCTCGAAGTGCATCTCGACAACGCCCTGACCGACATTATCGCGCAGGGATACGACGCGGGCGTGCGCTTGGGCGAGCAGGTGGCCAAGGATATGATCGCGGTGCGCATCGGCCCCGACTGGCGCATGGCCGTCGTCGGCGCACCAACCTATTTCGCCAAGGTCCCTGCCCCCAGCAATCCGCACGATCTCTCAGCGCACAACTGCATCAATTTGCGGCTACTGACCTATGGGGGGCTTTATGCATGGGAGTTTGAGCGCGACGGGCGCAGGCTCAACGTACGAGTAGAGGGCCAGCTGACGTTTAGCTCCAGCCGCCCGATCCTCGACGCCGCCATAGCGGGCCATGGGCTCGCCTGTATTCCTGAAGATCTGGCAGGGCCAGCTCTCGCCAGTGGGCAGTTGGCGCGCGTGATGGAAGAATGGTGCCCGACCTTTGTCGGCTATCACCTGTACTATCCAAACCGTCGCCAACCCTCGCCAGCATTCTCCCTGCTGGTCGAGGCGCTGCGCTATCGCGGCTAGGTTAAGTCCCTGAGATCAGAAGGGATTCCAGGTCGGCTCGGACGTGAAGTTGAGGTAGCCGATGTTGAGACCGAGACGCGCACCGACGCCCGAACGGATCGGCACCATCACCACATCGCCGCGCTTGATCACGGTCATACCGAAACCGCCCAGCACATAGGCCGAACCGGCCACACCAGCATAGCGACCCAGCACGTCCTGAATCTGGTTGAGATTGTAGACAAGCATCATGACCTTGGAGCCATCGCCGCCAATGTCAAAGCCGATCGAAGGGCCCTGCCAGAACACCGAGTACTGCCCGGCATTACGCGTATAGACGCGGCCTTCGCCATAGCGAGCGCCCGCAAACAGTGCACCGCCGGCGTCTTCACCCAGAATATAGCCATTGGGCAGGCCATATTGGCTGACTGCGCGCTCGACCAGCGAAGCAAGACCCTGCGAGGTGGAGCCAAAGAAATTCTTGCCGCTCTCGACCAGTTCATCGCCCGAGAAGCTGTCGCTGAGCGATCCCTGGGCGAATGCGGCTGGAACAGGAGCAGCGAAAGCGGCCAGCAGAGCTACGAGAAGGGCGAGGCGCTTGAACATCGATGAGCTCCCAAGGCGAGTAACAGGATCGCGCAGATTACCCTCACGTTAAGGGCTTCGATCTTAACATTTCTGAGGCAGGCTCGCTTTCGCCAACATGCCAATCATTGGTTTCATGATGAAGCAAACCTCTAAACAAATCTTAACCATGCTCGCCTTTGTTTTGCCGCTATTCGCCCTGTTTCCGGCGGGTTTTCAGGCTGCACACGCGCAATCAGTGGTTACGGCTATCGTCACCGACCCGCTGACGGGCATCGCTTTGGGCGGTCTCGATCCGGTGAGCTATTTCACCGAAACCTCGCCCCAGCAGGGCAAGCCGGATTACGAATTTATCTGGAAGGGCGCGCCCTGGCACTTCGCCACCGCAGCCAATCGCGACATCTTCAAGCGTCACCCTGAAATCTACGCGCCACAATTTGGCGGTCATGGCACGACAGGCATCGCGCGCGGCTTTCTCTCGGACAGCGACCCACGCGCCTACACCGTGTTCAAGCAGCGGCTGTATCTTTTCTATTCGTCCGCTAATCGCGAGGCCTTCTTGATGGCACCTGATGCGGCTGCCCGCGCCGCGGCAGAGAACTGGCCCGCCCTGGAAAAGACGCTCTCCACCAACTAACCGCCCGCGACGCGCCCCATTGCAGTCGCGAAAATGATGTCCACTGTTAACCATCACCCTCTAAAGTCGGCGCCAATGATTCCCTCGCCGAACTTTCGCCTCACGGAGACTCCCCAAATGGCCGACATCATCGAGCTCAAGGCAACCGATCTGGCTGCGATGCTGTGCAGCCGCGTCTGTCACGATCTGATCAATCCGATCGGCGCCATCGGCAACGGCCTGGAAGTTCTGGCCGACCCTGCACAGGGCGAAATGGCCGAAGGCGCACGCGATCTGATCGCCAGTGCTGCCAAGCAAAGCCGCGCCAAGCTCGAATTCGCCCGCCTCGCCTATGGTGCGTCGTCCACCTCCGGCACCGATATCGACACCCGCGAATGCGAACGCGTTGCGCGCATCCTGTTCGAAATCGAAAAGGCTGACCTCGAGTGGAACGCCCCGCTGATCCTTTTGCCCAAGCACAAGGCCAAGCTGTTCATGAACATGCTGCTGATTGCAGCCATGTCCGTGCCACGCGGTGGCCAGGTGACGGCGGCGATCACCGGCGATGCCGGCAACGAGAAGTTCGAATTCACCTCCAAGAGCGATCCGGAAAAGCGTCAGAAGACGCTGATCCCATCCGGCGCTGCAGGCCTGCTGTCGGGCACGCCTGATGAGGGCTTTGTCGACGCCCGTGGCATCCAGCCGTTCTACACGGGCCTGCTCGCCCGTATGACCGACATGGAAATCGCCATCGGCATCGAGGACGGACAGTTCTTCTTCACCGCGACGCCAAAGGCGCCAGAAGCGGACAATAACGCGGTTGAGACACCCGCACCTGAAGCCGACACTCCTGCACCTGAGGCTGACGCCAAAGAAGCCTGAAACGTGCACAGTCTGCTAACCAATCCGTAGGATGTGCGACCCCATAATCGGGGTCGCGTCAGCCTGCGGAGCGGCCTTCATGAAAACCTGCCTTATCGTCGATGACTCGACCGTCGTGCGCAAAGTTGCCCGGCGTATTCTCGAAGACATGGACTTCTCGGTTGATGAAGCCGAGGACGGCCAGGAGGCCATCGACAAATGCCGTCAGGCCATGCCTGACGCCATCCTGCTCGACTGGCAGATGCCGATTATGAGCGGCCTCGAATTCCTCAAGCAGCTGCGCGCCTATATCGGCGGCGAGGCCCCTTATGTGGTTTATTGCACTGTCGAAAACGACATCGGTGCCATCGCCATGGCCCTGCGCGCGGGCGCCAGCGACTACATGATGAAGCCCTTCGACCGCGCTATTCTCGAAGCCAAATTCGAGACCCCGCTGGCTGCCGCCTAACCGGCTTCCGCCCGACCCAGAAGGTAACTCCGCTCACGCTCATTGCGCGTGAGCTCGGCTGCGCGGCGGAACTCCAGCATCGCCTCGGTGTGCCGACCCAATTTGCTCAACATATCCCCGCGCACGCCATAGAGCAGGTGATAACTCTTGAGTGCCGGATCGTCCTTGATGGTATCGATCAGCGCCAAGGCGGCGGCGGGCCCCTCGGCCATGGAGATGGCCACCGCCCGATTGAGCTCGATCACCGGCGACGGCGTCACCTCGGCCAACACGGCATAGAGCGCAGCTATCCTAGCCCAATCAGTGTCCCCTGCCATGCGCGCCCGCGCATGACAGGCCGCAATCGCCGCTTGCAGCGCATAGGGCCCGCTGGCGCCACCCAATTGCACGGCCCGATCCAGCGCAGCCAATCCCCGCCGGATCAGCAATTGATCCCAGCGCGAGCGATCCTGATCGAGCAGCAGGATCGGCTGCCCCTTGCTGTCGGTGCGCGCTGCCGTACGCGAGGACTGGATTTCCATCAGCCCAACCAGGGCATGCACCTCGGCCTCGTCCGGTGTCAGCTGCGCCAGAATGCGGCCGAGACGGATGGCCTCGCTGCACAATTGGGGCCGCATCAGGTCCTCGCCCGCCGTCGCCGAATAACCCTCGTTGAAGATCAGGTAGAGCACGCCCAGCACGGACGCCAGGCGCTCGGCGCGCTCTGGCCCGGTCGGCACCTCATAGGGGATCCCCGCCTCGGCAATGGTCTTTTTGGCCCGCACGATGCGTTGACCAATGGTCGGCTCAGCGGCGAGAAACGCCCGGGCGATCTCCTCGGTGCTGAGTCCGCCGATCAGCCGCAAGGTCAGGGCAACGCGCGATTCCGGCGGCAGAATGGGATGGCAGGAAGTGAATATCAGCCGCAGCAGGTCATCGCCCACCTCGTCGTCCATCGCCTCGTGTAGCGCCTCGACCCCATCGGGCCGGTCGGTCTCGAGCACATAGCCAACCTCGTTGAGCTTGGTCGCGGCCATCTTGTTGTGGCGGAACATGTCGATGGCGCGCCGCTTGGCGGTCTGCATCAGCCAGGCGCCAGGATTGCGCGGCACCCCCGCATCGGGCCAACTCTTGAGCGCTGACACCAGGGCGTCCTGTGCCAGTTCCTCGGCCAACGAGATGTCGCGCACCATGCGCGTCAGCCCCGCAATCAGGCGCGGTTGCTCGACTTTCCAGACCGTGGTGATGGCGCGATGGGTTTCAGCTTGGCTGCTCATGGCAGGGATGAAACCAGCATTTCCACCGCATCGCAATCATCCACGTGATCAGCCGCTAAACCGCGGCAAGGACAAACAAAAACCCCGCACGACAGAAGTCGTACGGGGCAGTGTGACGTGACGTTGGAGCTAGAAAGGCTTAAGCGACGTTTTCGCTGTAGTTTTCGCTCTCATCTGGCTCGCGCAGCACATAGCCACGGCCCCAGACGGTCTCGATGTAATTCTTGCCACCGGTTGCAACCGAAAGCTTCTTGCGCAGCTTGCAGATGAACACGTCGATGATCTTGAGCTCAGGCTCGTCCATGCCACCATAGAGGTGGTTGAGGAACATTTCCTTGGTGAGCGTGGTCCCCTTGCGGAGGGAGAGCAGCTCGAGCATCTGGTATTCCTTGCCCGTCAGGTGCACCCGCTGGGTCTGCACTTCGACAGTCTTGGTATCCAGGTTCACCGTCAGGTCGCCAGTCGAGATAACCGACTGGGCGTGGCCCTTGGAACGACGGACGATGGCGTGGATGCGGGCCACGAGTTCGTCCTTATGGAATGGCTTGGTCATGTAGTCATCGGCACCGAAGCCGAGACCACGCACCTTATCCTCGATACCGGCAAGACCGGATAGAATAAGGATTGGCGTCTGCACCTTTGCGACGCGCAGGGTGCGAAGCACCTCATAGCCGCTCATATCGGGCAGGTTAAGATCGAGAAGGATGATGTCGTAATCATACAGTTTGCCGAGATCGACGCCTTCCTCACCCAGATCGGTGGTGTAGACGTTGAAGCTTTCCGACTTGAGCATCAACTCGATGCTCTGCGCTGTAGCGCTATCGTCCTCAATAAGGAGTACCCGCATTATATTCCCCTTGTCATTCGTTCCTGCTGGAACACATGAGGCCCGGCGGTGGCTGCCGCCTCATGTCCAACCCTACTGGATATGACTGAACCCTAAGCTCAAATAGTTAACAAAGTTTAATTCGGTTCCGCAATACGCAAACGGCGGTAAGATGAATTAAGTTTAAGTCATTGAAATTTATAGGTTAATTCTATCAATTTTTCTTAAGAAAATGGTTTAAGTAGCCGATCTAAGCGACTCTTTCGACTCATGCAATTACGGCTATGTCAGGGGTTTAGAGACAGGTCCTCGGCAAACGGCGAACGGACGGCTCCAGCTCTTGGAATAGCGCTTTTGCGTTAACGTTGGGTTACGATCTGATTCGGAGACGGCCTCGAGTCGAGCACTCCGGAAACCATGTTCATGACACATGGCCCATCGTAGCTGAACGGATAATTGCATCATGAAGGCGCTCATTTCAGCCATCGAAGCGATTGACGACATCGAGGTCTTTGGTCGCGTTAAATCCGTGCAGGGTCTGCTGATCGAAATCGTCGGTCCCGTCCGCGAGCTGCGCGTCGGCGGGCGCGTCCAGATCGAGACGGTCAATAACGAGTCCCTGGCCGCTGAAATCATTGGCTTTAAAGATGGACACGCCCTCTGCCTGCCCTTTGGCCAGCTGAGCGGTGTGCGGCTGGGCTGCAAAGCCGTGTTCCAGCGCCATGACGGCGCCGCCTTCCCCTCCGAGGGATGGCTGGGCCGCGTCATCAACGCCAATGGCGAGCCCATTGACGGCAAGGGCCCGCTGCCACGCGGCGCCATCCCCTACCCGCTCCGCCAAAATCCATTGCTGGCGCATGATCGCGTGCGGGTCGGCGAGCCGCTCGACTTGGGCGTGCGGTGCCTTAATACCTTTACCACTGTGTGCGAGGGGCAGCGGCTGGGCATCTTCGCCGGCTCGGGCGTCGGCAAATCCGTGCTGATGTCCATGCTGGCGCGCAATACCAATGTGGACGTCGCCGTGATCGGGCTGATCGGTGAGCGCGGGCGTGAGGTGCACGAGTTCATCCAGGAGTATCTGGGCGAAGAAGGCCTCAAACATGCCGTAGTTGTCGTGGCGACCTCGGACGAGGCCGCGCTGATGCGTCGGCAGGCCGCGTATATGTCGCTGGCCCTGTCGGAATATTTCCGCGACCAGGGCAAACGTGTCCTGTGTATGATGGACAGTTTGACCCGTTTTGCCATGGCTCAGCGCGAAATCGGCCTCGCCATCGGCGAACCGCCCACGGCGAAGGGTTATCCGCCTACAGTTTTCACAGAATTGCCACGATTGTTGGAACGAGCCGGCCCAGGAACGCCTACGACCGGTTCTGTTACCGGACTATTTACCGTTTTGGTTGAAGGTGATGATCACAATGAGCCCATTGCGGACACCGTACGCGGCATTCTTGATGGGCACATCGTGATGGAGCGTGGAATTGCCGAGCGGGGACGATACCCGGCGGTGAACGTGCTCCGGTCCATCTCGCGCACCATGCCAGGGTGCGTGCCGGTCAATTTCCGGCCCGTCCTGCAAAAGGCGCGAGAGCTCATGTCCATCTATTCGGACATGGAGGAACTGATCCGGCTGGGGGCTTACCGGAAAGGGTCAGATCCGAAAGTGGACCGCGCAATCGCCATCAACCCGGCGCTGGAGGGCTTTCTCAGCCAGCAGCGGGAAGAAACGACGACGGTTGCCGAGGGCTATGCCATGCTCGAGGCGATCATTGCCGAGGCGGAAGCGACGGGCTGATGGAGCGAGTGTTTTTCGCTCCGGAACTGACTTGATGTGTAAGGAGTACAGGTCTTGAAATCGCGCAGCGAGAGCCTCATTCGGCTCAAGAAGTTCCAAGTGGACGAGAAGCGCCGTCAGGTCGCGCAGATCGAGATGATGGTCAACGACTTCGAGCGCATGGCGAGCGAACTCGACCAGCAGATCGAAATCGAGCACACCAAGACCGGTATCTCGGACGTGGCACACTTTGCCTATTCGACCTTCGCCAAGGCCGCACATTCGCGCCGGGACAATCTGTTGGCTTCCGCCAACGACATGCGGGTCAAACTCGAAGCCGCGCAGGACACCCTCGCCGAGGCCCTCGAGGACCTGAAAAAGGTCGAGCTGCTGGACCAGCGCGAGCACCAGCGCGAAGCCGCCGAACAGCTCAAGGCCGAACAGGCCGACTACGACGAAATCGGCCGCCTCCGCTTCCGCAACCAGTAAGCTGGACGCACAAAATTTGAGAAGGCTCGCTTCGGCGGGCCTTTTTTGTTTTGGAGGGCCTGCTGGCTCCCACATTGCCTCCAGCACACTGCCGCTTTCCACGGACCAAGTCCGCAGGAAGCGATCGTGGGTGGGAAAGCGTCGGTGGACGATTACCGCAACGCCGCCTTGAGCGACGAGACCACTGCTGCGCTAGTTACCCGGCGAGTGTCATTGGCGAAGCCCAGACGAACTGCGGGTGCCGACGGCGCATGCGCGGCAACACTGCAGGTACTGTGCACCGCAGCCACCGGCACACGGGCCAACAGCGCACCAACGTTGTCCGGCGAGACACCCGAGCCCGGCATGATGGTCGCGCGGCCAGCGGCGACGGCATGGGCCTTTGCAATGTTCTCAACACCCTCGATCGCCGTGGCCGCCCCGCCTGACGTCAGGACCGTATCAAACCCCAACTGAATCGCTGCCTCGGTTGCCGCAGCAATATCGGGAACCAGATCAATGGCACGATGGAGGCTCAGGCTGAGCCCTGCGCTCGCCCGCACCAGTCGCGCAAGCACCTCAAGGTCCAGCGATCCATCCGGACGGGATGCGCCCAGCACCACGCCAGACAGACCCAGCGCCCGCGCATAGGCAATGTCGGCCAGCATCGAGGCCACATCAGCCTCATCGAACACGAAATCCCCGCTGCGCGGCCGGATCAGCGCGCGCACTGGAACCGGTGCGGCCGCCGCCAGCGCCATCAGGCCCGGCGTTGCCGTCAAACCGCCCTGCTCCAGCGCCGAGCACAGCTCCACCCGATCCGCACCGCCGACCACGGCAGCAGCAAGGCTCGCGGCGTCGGCGACGCAGACTTCAAGTAGGACCCGGCTCATGCTGCGCTCCCCAATGCCAACCACGCGGCCCCCAAAAGACCCGGTTCACCCGTCAATTGCGCGGGGACCACCAGCGGCCTATCGAGCCGCCGCAGTATACGCTGGCGCACCGCCACATCGATCCGCGCGATCAGGGCCGGAACATTGCCCAGCCCACCGCCAACCGGAATGATGCTGGGGCCAACAATATTGACCACCAGCGCCAGGGGGCTGGCGACCAGATCGACCATGCAATCGATTGTGCGCTCCGCCTCGGGCTCACCCGCCTCCCACGCCGCAATGATCGCCGTGCTGGGCAGGTCGCGATTGTGCAGATGCTTGTGCAGCCGCTCCATGCCCCGCGCCGCGCCGATAGAGTCGATGCACCGCACCTGACCACAGCCGCAGGCAAATTCGGGAATGGACACCGGTGGCGTGCCAGCAAAGGCCGCAGCGGCCGGGCCATGCCCCCATTCACCAGCTAAACCGCCCGTGCCGCGATGGATGGCGCCATCGACAACCATGCCACCGCCAACGCCTGTGCCCAGAATGGCGCCAAACACCACGCGATGCCCGCGCCCGGCGCCTGCCTTGGCCTCGGCGAGCACGAAGCAATCGGCGTCATTGGCCACGACGACAGGGCGTTCCAGCCGCGCGCCCAGCTCGGCATCAAGCCGCCGCTGGTCAATGCAGGGAATATTGGCGCAGGTGACGATGCCGGTTTCAGGATCGACCACCCCGGTAATGGAAATGGCCACGGCACTACCCGCTGGCGCGCCACCCTTGTCGACCAGCGCCGCAATGGCCGCGCAGAAGGCGTCAAAATCCTGCAGCGGCGTCGGCACGCGCTCAATGGGCTCGATCTCTCCCGCAGGGTTCGCAACCGCCGCCTTGATGGTCGATCCGCCAATATCGAAACAGGTAATCATCTACGTTTTCCGTCTCCAGGGCAGCGCTGCCGACCAGCACAATGCCCATGATTTTGGACGGCACACAACGCCCCTCGCGCCGCCGCCTTTCCCCGTCGATCACTCTATCGCCCCGATCACCTTTGTTTGACCCTGACGGGCAAACTCCGTGGTAAGACTCTCCGTGCAATGTGACTGGCGTTAGGAATAAGATTGCCCTGTGGTGGCGCGCGGCCGCCATTTTGGGCACACAGGAATTGCCTGCAGCGGTCGCGTCCGTTGCGGACCGGAGCTTTGCCAATGGGCATCGAGAACATCATGTATTTTGCGCTCGGCTTGCTCGCTGCAAGCCTGTTGGCGCTGATCGTGTTGCCCGCCGTGTGGAAGCGCGCCGCGCGCCTGACCAAACGCCGGATCGAAGCCGCGACGCCGATCACCATGGCCGAGTTCCGCGCTGACAAGGATCAGCTGCGCGCCCAGTTCGCACTCAATACCCGCCGCCTCGAAACCACCGTCGAAACCCTGCGCAATCGGCTGGCCGAGCAGCTGGGCAGCGTCAATCAGGATCGCAGCGATCTCGGCGCCCTGCGGGCCGAGCGTCAACAGCGCGCTGAAATCGTCGCCGAACTGGAAGCCCGGGAAGCCGAATTGCGCGCCCGCACCCAGGAGCTGGAGCGCGAAGGCACCGATCTGGCGCAGCGTCTGCGCATGCGCGATCGCGATATCGAAGTCCGAGACGAAGAACTCGAAGAGCTGCGTGACACACTGCGTGGTGGCCTGCCCAAGGGCACGGACCTGGACGGTAATACCCTCTCGGGCGACTACGAGGCTGACACTGATCGACTGGTCACCGCCCTCGCCATCGAGCGCAAGCGCGCCGCCTATCTTGAAGAGCAGGCACGCAGCCTGATCAGCCGCCTCGAAAACTCGGATCGGCGAAGCGCCGAAGCTAATGCTGCCATCGCCGAAATGCGCGAGGCCATCTCGGCTGACGCCGGCGAGCGCTATGCCAGCGCTGAAAATCTTGTGGCGGCCGAAGCCCGCATTGCCAGCGCCGAAACGCGACTGACCGAGCTGCTCGCCCAGGCCGGCCCGACACCGGACGAGGCGCCAGCAATCGACGAAGAACTCGAAAAACTACGCGCGCGCGTAGAGGGTGTTGAATCCATCATTCTGGCCGACTGGACCATGGATCAGAGCGAAGAGGGCGAACTGCGCGCCCGCCTCCACGAAATCGCTTCAAGCGTCAGCCGTCTGGTCTATGCCGCTGACACCGAGCCGCCACCGGCAGCACCGCAAGAGGAAAGCCTGTTCGATCGGGTGCAGCGCTTTGCCGATGAGGAAAGCCTGATGGCGCCCCCGCCGCCCAAGGCAACGCGGGGCACACGACGCGGCTCGGTCGCAGACCGGTTGACCGCGCTTAAGGAAATCCAGGGCCGCTAAGCCGTTATTCGGTCGCGATGACCACGCTGCGCTTGAGCGCACCGGTCGACTGGTCAAACAGCGACAGCGTGGTCACGCCATCGATCTGATAGGTCACGTTGATCGAGCCATCATTGACCGATGCGGACACAATCTGCGCGCCAGCAGGCACGCTGACGATTTCAGCCACAGCTGGAGGTGGGGCATCGCGCATCACGCGATAGACAAGCGCGAAGGCAATCGCCATAAAGCCCAGCAACAGGATGCCAATCGATATCCCAAATGAGCGGCGCGCCTTGTTGATGACGGCCTGCGCCTCAGAGGATAGCGGGGCATCCGCATTCGGGCCATTAGGCCCAGTCTCGTTAGGATCGATCATGGCCGAAAATACCGCACTAGAGTTCGAGGGCGAAGAAGTCGAAATCGTCGTCGACGCCGATTTGGCTGGTGGCCGTCTCGATGCCGTCCTGGCCAAGGCACATCCTGTGCTCAGCCGTAGCCGCCTGAAGGATCTGATCCTGGCCGGCGTGGTCGCCATCGACGGAAACACCGTCAGTGAGCCCAAATATCGCGTCACGGCGGGCGAAACAATCACTCTTGTTGCCCCACCCCCTGAAGATGCAGATCCCCTGCCCCAGGATATTCCGCTCGACATTCTCTATGAGGATGACCAGCTGATCGTCGTCAACAAGCCCGTGGGCATGGTGGTTCACCCGGCGCCCGGTTCGCCCGATGGCACTCTGGTCAATGCGCTGCTGTTCCATTGCGGCGATAGCCTGCAAGGTATCGGGGGCGTTCGCCGCCCCGGCATCGTGCATCGTCTGGACCGCGACACCTCCGGTGTCATGGTCGCTGCCAAGACCGAGACAGCCCACAAGCACCTGTCCGAACAGTTCGCCGATCATGGCCGCACCGGCCCGCTGCACCGCGCCTATATCGCCTTTGTCTGGGGCTCGACCGAAACGGCCAAGGGCATTGTCGAGGCGCCACTGGGGCGCGACCAGAACAACCGCCTCAAGCAGGCCGTGCGCAAGGATGGCCGTGAAGCCATCACCCATTACATGGTCGAAGCCCGTTTCGGTGGCGACGGCTGGGACATTACGCGCGTCCAGTGCCAGCTCGAAACCGGCCGCACTCACCAGATCCGCGTACACATGGCCTATATCGGCCACCCCCTGGTTGCCGACACCGTCTATGCCTCGGGCTACGCCACCAAGGTCAACAAGCTGCCGGACGATGTCGCCGGGCCCATTCACGCGCTTGGGCGTCAAGCCCTGCACGCCGCCGAACTTGGATTTGAACATCCGGTGACGCTCGAAGAGATGTTCTTTGAAGCGCCGCTTCCGCCTGACCTGGAAGCCCTCGAAGAAGCGCTGGAGGACTACAACAAGGCCTTCGCACGCTAGCGTGAAGGGGCCTTGCGGAACGAAGTGCATCGCATATGCATTTCTTGCGCGTGGATGCCCTTACATTCGACAAAATGCGGCATATATATCCATCGTATTCCACCGATGGTCCAATTTGGACATCGGTGAGAATATCTGCCCTTGCCGGGCGCCGGAGCGAACAGCGTAATGTTGCCGCAAGCCAGCGCCCCTAGCGTGGGGGAACACGAAAGGGGTGCATAAATGGCCCAGACCAATTTGCCAGTCCTCTCAGCCGAAGGCGGGCTGAGCCGCTATCTTCAGGAAATCCGCAAGTTCCCAATGCTGGAACCGGATGAAGAGTTCATGCTGGCCAAACGCTACAAAGAACACGAAGATCCCGGCGCCGCCCAGAAGCTCATCACCAGCCATCTGCGCCTCGTGGCGAAGATCGCCATGGGCTATCGCGGCTATGGCCTGCCCATCTCCGAAGTCATTTCGGAAGGCAATGTGGGTCTGATGCACGCCGTCAAGCGCTTCGAGCCCGATAAGGGTTTCCGCCTCGCAACCTACGCGATGTGGTGGATCCGTGCAGCCATTCAGGAATACGTGCTGCGCAGCTGGAGCCTCGTCAAGATCGGCACCACTGCTGCCCAGAAGCGTCTGTTCTTCAACCTGCGCAAGGTGAAGGGCCAGATCGCCGCTCTTGATGACGGCAATCTGCACCCCGACCAGATCAAGCAGATCGCCACCACGCTCAAGGTGACCGAGGACGACGTTGTTTCCATGAATGCGCGCCTGTCCGGTGACGCATCGCTGAACTCGCCCATGCGCGCCGACGAAGGCTCGTCTGAGTGGCAGGATTGGCTGGTGGACGACACCCCAAGCGCCGAAACCACGCTGGGTGACAGCGAAGAATACAACGAGCGCATGGGTCTGCTGAACAACGCCATGACCGTGCTCAACGAGCGTGAAAAGGCCATCTTCCAGGCGCGCCGCCTGCAGGAAAACCCTTCGACCCTCGAAGAGCTGGCCCAGCAGTATGACGTCAGCCGCGAGCGCATCCGCCAGATCGAAGTTCGTGCCTTTGAAAAGGTACAGGACGCGGTCCGGGAAGCTGCCAGCGCCGCATAAGTTGTGCTGCGAGAATTAGAAAAGGCGGGCTTTTGGCCCGCCTTTTTTGTTTTGGGGGATCGGAGTACCCCCTCCTAGCCTCCCCCTGATAGGGGGAGGAACTGGGCCGATGATTGGCGCAACATAACGCGATCTGTTCCTCCCCCTTTTTGAGGGGGAGGTTAGGTGGGGGTATTCTGCTCCACCAAATCCCACAGCCGTTCCTTGCCCAAAATCAGCAGCCAGGGCGTGTCATCCTCCGGCACGATCTCGACCAGCCCGCCGGTTCCCTCATTAGAGGTGCCAATCAGCCCGCCGGGCTCGAGCAACAGACCGTCCATGGGGTAGAGCAGCCCGCTCGAACGCTCGAAGCTGATCGGCAGCAGTGGGTGGATCGAGACGCGTTCACGCGCACCGGCGTGAAACGCAATCGGCCCCACCACGGCTAGCGCGACATCCACTTCGTCCACCAGCATCAGCTTGCGCGTCGGCGCGTATTGCAGCACGGCGCTGAGCGCGGCCAGCGTGTGATCGAGCCGTTTGCCGGTCATACCCAGCGCCAGTGTCACTGGCGCCTGGGTCGAATACAGCGCCTTTTGGAAATCTGTGGTGATCTGTTCGGGGATGTGGATGACGCGCGTGCGCTGCTCCCAACCAGCCCGATCGCTCAGCGAATCGAGATCACCAATGATGGCCGCCGGTACAAGCCCCGCTGCGCCAATGGCGTCGCCGCCACCGTCCGCACCGATCAGAACAACGCCCCGCTCAGACAGTTCGACCAACAGGCCCTGATCGACGAAACCCCCGCCCACAATGGCCATTGGCCCGTCGCATACGACCTTTTGCCCATCCGGAGCGCCGCCGGAAGTCTCTTGCACTGTCACCGATCTCTCACTAAGTCTGGGGTGTCTCGCTGGGGTGTTCCGCAGAAATGCGGAGCTGAGAGTTACCCATTGAACCTGAACCAGGTCATGCTGGCGGAGGAAGTTCGAGATGGCAAGGGCATCTCGACGCCCCGACCATTGACGCTGATCCCTTCATCCATGGCCGCAAACCATTGAAGGGAATGACTATGGTCAAATTCACTCGCATGGCACTTGCGGTCCTAACCGGACTGTTCGCTGCACCCGCTTTCGCCGAGGAAGCGCCAACCCTCACCATCTACACCTATGACGGTTTTGCCTCTGAATGGGGTCCCGGCCCCGGCCTCAAGGCTGGCTTTGAAGCCACATGTGGCGGCTGCGTCGTCAACTGGATCGCGGCCGACAGCTCGATCGGCACGCTGCGCCGCGTGCAGCTGGAGGGCGACAGCACTCCTGCCGACATCATCGTCGGCCTCGACACGGCCACTGCCGGCGAGGCTCGCGATACGGGCCTTTTCCTCGATCACGGACTTGCGCTGACCGATCTCACGCTGCCCGAGCCATGGACGGACAAGCAGTTCGTGCCGTTCGACTATGCGCACTTCGCGTTCATGTACGACACCGACAAGATCACCACACCACCCAAGTCGTTTGAGGAGTTGATCGCCGAGCCAGCCAGCTTCAAGATCGCCATTCAGGACCCACGCTCCTCCACGCCCGGCTTCGGCCTGGTTCTGTGGGTGAAGGCCGCTTATGGCGACCGCGCGCCGGAAATCTGGAAGGGCCTCAAGCCCCATATCCTGACCATTACCCGCGACTGGAGCGAGAGCTACAACCTGTTCCTGCAAGGTGAGGCCGATATGGCGCTGTCCTACACGACGTCGCCGACCTACCACATCGTCTCCGATGGCGATCACACCATCAAGGCAGCGCTGTTCGAGGAAGGCCACCTGGCCCAGACCGAAGTCGCGGGCATCCTGAAGTCTTCCAAGCACCCCGAGCTGGCCAAGCAATTCCTCGCTTACCTCACCTCGACGGCTGGCCAAAAGATCATCCCGACCACCAACTGGATGTTGCCGGTCATCGACCTCGGCGCAGACCTCGACGCATCGTTCGAGGGCCTGCCACAGCCGACCAAGACCCTGACCATCACCGATGCCGACATCAAGGCGCATGGGCAGGACTGGATCGACGAAATGCTGGCTGCGGTGCAGTAGGCTTTCGTGGCACACCCCCTCAATACATCCCTCCCGCAGCGGCCATTGCGCGTCGCTGCGGGAACCGGACTGGCCATCGCCATCGCCGCGCTGATCGCACTGGTGCTCTGGGCCATTCTCGACGCGGCGACCGGGGCAACCGGGCGTCCCAGTCGCATCGATATCCCCCATTTGCTGCGCATGACCTCCATTCAGGCGGGGCTGACCACGGTCATTTCGCTGGCCGTGGGCATGGCGCTCGCCTGGGCGCTCAATCGCCTGCGCTTCCCGGGCCGCGACCTTATCGTCGGCCTCTTTGCCTCCGCCATCGTCACGCCAGGCATGGTCGTGGCCTTTGGCATGCTCTCGATCTGGGGCCGCAACGGCTGGATCAACCAGACCAGCGAGGCCCTGTTCGGCGTCTCCATCGGCAATCCGGCCTTTGGCCTTTCGGGCATCCTGTTTGCCCACGTCATTCTCGATGGCGCCTTTGCCGCCCGCATCATGCTGGCGCGGCTCGACGCCATTCCGCAGCCTCGCCTCAAGACCGGCCAATCGCTTGACCTCACCGCCTGGCAGCGCTTTTCCATCATCGACTGGCCCGCCCTGCGCGGCACCGTGCCGGGGCTGGCGGCGATCATCTTCCTGCTCGCCTTCACCAGCTTTCCCATCGTGCTGCTGCTGGGCGGCGGCCCCGCCAATCAGACGCTGGAAGTCGCGATCTACGCAGCGGTGCGGCAGGACTTCGATCTCGTGGGCGCGGTGCGTCTCGCCCTGACGCAAATCGCCGTGTGCGCACTGGTCATTTCGGCTGCGTCTGCGCTTGCTCCCATTCCAACCAGCCTGGGACCATCCATCGCCCCAAAATGGAGCGACCGCCTTGGCGCCAGCATCGTCCAATGGATTGTTCTGGTGCTTTGCACTATCGGCTTTGTCCTGCCACTGGCCTCCGTCTTGTTCGACGGGCTGCTGAACGGTCTTGGGCGCGTTCTCAGCCAACCTGCCTTCTGGTGGGCAACTCTCAGCAGCCTGTTGATCGGCTCTGCCTCTGCCTTGCTGACGCTGGTGTTCGCCCTGCTGCTCGCTATGGGACGCGGCGCCACCGCCAATGGGGTAGCCCGGACGATGTTGGGCATTCCCGCCTATGCCTATCTCGCCGTGCCCGCCGTGGTGCTGTCGCTCGGCTTCTTCCTACTGGTCCGCGACGCGGGCGTGTCTACCTCTATCGCTGCACCGTTCGTGGTGGTGGTGGCCAATAGCCTGCTCGCCCTGCCTTTTGCCATGGCGACACTTGGTCCGCCACTGGAAGCCATCGCCCGCACGCGCGGCAAGCTGATCCGCTCGCTCGGGATCTCCGGCTGGCGGCAGTTTTCGCTGATTGAGTATCCGCTGCTCGGCAAGGATATCGGCGTGATGCTGGCGCTGGCCTTCTGCTTCTCGCTGGGTGACCTCGGCGTCATCGCGCTGTTCGGCACGCAGGATTTCCAGACCCTGCCGCTGATGATGTTCCGCGCGCTCGGCGCCTATCGCACCAATGATGCTGCCGCCATCGCCGCGCTGCTGCTGATCGGCACCATTGTGGTGTTTGTCGGCCTCCCCCGCCTTATCGAAAGAATAGCCCATGCTGTCCGTTGAACGCCTGACCTACGCTCATCCTGGCCAGACCGGCAGCTACGAGTTTTCGCTGACGGCTGCGCCGGGCGAGATCACCGCCATTTCCGGCGCCAGCGGCTCCGGTAAATCCACGCTACTCGATTTGATCGCGGGATTTCTCAAGCCTGTTGCGGGCAGCCTGACGCTCGATGGGACCAACTTGCTGCCCTTGCCACCGGAGCAGCGGCCAGTGTCACTGCTGCTGCAGTCCGAAAGCCTCTTTGAGCATCTGACCGCTACTCGCAACGTCGCTCTGGGCCTGCCGCCGGAAACCAGGAAGCCTGAGGTTAGCCAGCGCGTCGCGTCGGCGCTGGCGGAAGTTGGCCTGCACACTGTTGGGGATCAGACGGCGTCGACCCTCTCGGGTGGCCAGAAGCAGCGCGTGGCGCTGGCGCGGACGCTGTTACGGGATCGTCCGATCTTGCTGCTGGATGAACCGTTTTCGGCACTCGATGACGAGACGCGGGGCACGATCCGCGAGCTGGTGCGCACGCTGACCATTCAGCATGGCTGGCACACGCTGCTGGTGACGCACCATGCCGATGATGTCGAGGCTTTGGCCAGCCGACGGTATCGGCTGGCAGATGGGCGATTGGTCGAGGGCTGATCGCCGCCTGTTACCAGGCAGCGAAGGCCTTATCGAACAGAGCCTGCGCTGCCTCATCCTTTTCGAGGGTGATGATGGCGTTGCGGCCTGTGCCGTAGACAACGGCCAGATCCATCCACTTGCGGTTCTCAAGCAGGCCCTTGTTGGTCGTGACATCGGCAGGGGATGCACTGAGCGCAAAGAGGAACGAGTTCCCCACCACGCGCGCCGACGCACCCACCAGAGGCGTGCCCGGAACCAGTTCCTGATCCTTGAGCAACACCCCGGGCAGATTGGCGATGGACCCGCCAATGAAAGTGTCGCTGACCTGGAAGTCGACTTCCATCAGATGGCTGGCCGGAAGGCTCGGATCAGAATTCTTGCGAATGGTGATGGTCACGCCCAGATTACGCGCCGGAATGCTGGCCTTGCCGACAAGGGTCGGCAGACCGACATCGTCAACGCCGGAGGTCCAGTCGACGGTCCCTGAGAAGGGCACTGCGCCCGTGCGGCCATCGGCAGACGCCTCAAGCAGCAGCGACTGGCTGCCGGCAAGCACGGCCGGATCAACCGAGGACGCCAGATCGTTGGCCGCAGCCGTCGAGGCAGCTTCGCCGGGCAGGCGTTCCTCCCCCTTCACTTCATCGCCACCAAGACTTGGCAGCGTGGCTTCGGTGCCATTGGGCACAACCGGCACTGGCGTTGGCACGAGGCGATCGTCGCCCTCAAGACCTTCAAGCGCACTCGTTGGCTCGGTTGCAGTCGTGGTCGCGGTATTACCGGGGCCCGCAGCAATGTCACCATCCTGCCCCGGCAATGCCGCAGCAGGTGCGTTCGCATCCGGTTGAGTGGCAACTTCGGTTGTGGTGGTCTGCGCCTGGCCAAACATCTGGTCGAGATCGACATAGCCTTCGCGCCAGGCCCAGAAGCCCGCGCCACCGGCACCAGCCAAAAGCACTGCAAACACGATGAGGAAAATCGTTAGCCCAGCGCCGGAGCGCGGCGTGCTCGACACGGCGACAAAGCCGGAATCGTCGTCGGACGCGTCGGTCTGCGCTTGCGCGAATTCGCTATAGGGACGCTCGGGTAGAGTTGCCGTCGGTTCGCCCCGTGCCTCACGATCCAGCGTTTCGATAGCGCGTTCGATCGCGCCTTCTGCTTCGCTGGTGTCGGGCTGTTCTGCGACGACGGGCTCAACCTCAACCTCGCGCACGCTCGAAAGCGCGGCTTCAACCGGGGTCGGATCGGCAACCAGCAGCGGCTCGATGGCCTGCTGGCGGGCTACTGCCTGATTGCCAAGCGATGGCTCAATCCGGCTCGACGCGCGGGTGGGCTCGACACTGGCATTGGCAGCAAATGGAATTGGTTCGCGGCGCGGCTCAAAGCTTGGCGCCTTCAGCGGCGTCTCGACAGGATGCAGGTTAATGGCCGGCGGGATCGCCGAGCTGGGCCCGCTCTTGCCCGCCTCAGCACGCGAAACCAGACCAGGGAATGGCTTGGCATCGAACGCGAGAGGCTCTGCCTGCTCATCGGCCACCGCAGTGACCTTGACGTTGCCGGCAGCAGCAGCCTGGGAAATGATGTCCTCGATCGAGGTCACATCTTTCGGCTCTGGCGCGGCGGCCTCAGGCTCTGGCTCAACTTCAGCAACGGGTTCCGGTAGTGGCGCCGGAATGGGTTCGGGCTCCACTCTGACTTCGGGCTCAGGGGCTGGCTTGGCAACAACTGGGGCAGCAGGGGGCACCGGCGCCGGACGCGGCACGGGAATATGAGGCGGTACGGGATTTGCCGAGGTTGGCACCCGTGGCGCAAGGGCACTTTCGCGCCCAAGCGAGATCACGGCTTCGCTGGCTTCCTGTTCGACCTGACGAATACAGTCTTCGAGCTGAAGGCGATGCTGGGTAATGTCACGCGCCGGTAGCGGGGGCGTGATGGCGCGCAACTGTCCGACCAAAGCCGAACGCGCCTTCTCATAAACCGCACGGCGTGCGGCCCCGTTATTCTCCGGAAGCGCCGAGATTGCCCGGCGCAACAGCTCCTTGTAGTCCGCCATTGGTTACTTGGTACTCACAATTGCAGCGACGTCTTGTATCAAAAATTATCAGTCTTGGAATGGGTCAACGACAAGGATCGTATCCAGTCGTTCCGGGCTGGTCGATAGCATAGCAACCGGCGCACCAATCTGCTCTTCGATAAACCGGACATATTTGATGGCCTGAGCGGGCAATTCGGCCCAGCTGCGGGCGCCCGCAGTGGTTTCCGACCAGCCCTCAAGTGTCTCGTATATCGGCTTAACGCGGGCTTGCGCCCCCATTGAGGCAGGCAAATAATCAATTCGTGATCCGTCAAGCTCATAGCCGACGCACACTTTGATTTCCTTGAGGCCATCAAGAACGTCGAGCTTGGTCAGAGCGATGCCTGTAATACCGGACGTCTTGACCGTCTGGCGCACCAGAACAGCATCGAACCAGCCGCAGCGGCGCGGACGACCGGTATTGACGCCCACTTCGCGACCGACAACCGCAAGATGCTTGCCGATCTCGTCGTCGAGCTCGCAGGGGAACGGACCTTCGCCAACACGGGTCGTATAGGCCTTGGTGATGCCCAGCACGTAGCCAATGGCGGTTGGGCCAAGGCCCGAACCAGCGGCAGCCTGGCCGGCAACGGTGTTCGACGACGTAACGAACGGATAAGTGCCGTGGTCATTGTCGAGCAATGCGCCCTGCGCACCTTCGAACAGGATGCGCGCGCCAGCCTTGCGCTTGTCGTCCAGCACCTGCCAGACCTGATCCATGAAGGGCAAGATTTCGGCAGCAACCGAAGTCAGCTCATCATAGATGACCTGTGCTTCGATTTCTGGAAGGCCCATGCCGCGACGCAGCGCATTGTGGTGGCCCAGCAGACGCTCGATCTTGACCATCAGCGTATCGGGTTCGGACAGGTCGATCAGGCGGATGGCGCGACGGCCAACCTTGTCTTCATAGGCCGGACCGATACCACGCTTGGTGGTGCCGATCTTGAGGCCGGAATTGGAATCTTCGCGGATCGCGTCCAGCTCACGATGGAGCGACAGGATCAACGGTGCATTGTCAGCAATGCGCAGGATCTCCGGAGTGATGGTGACACCCTGGGCGCGCAGCTTGGCCATTTCGGCCACGAAGTGGTGTGGATCAACGACAACGCCGTTGCCAATCACGCTCAGCTTGCCCTGAACCAGACCCGAAGGCAGCAAAGCCAGCTTGTAGCTGACACCGTCAATGACCAGGGTATGGCCGGCATTGTGGCCCCCGTGATAGCGCACCACGACATCGGCGCGCTCGCTCAGCCAATCGACGATCTTGCCCTTGCCCTCGTCGCCCCACTGCGAGCCGACGACAACCACATTAGCCATTGAATTTCCACTCCAGGATAGGCGCGACATAAAGGGCCCTGACGTCTACCGTCATACCCTTCTCCAATTAGGACGTCTGCTCCCCGATCGCCTTTGTAACAGTTTAAGGGCGGCCGAATAACTGATAGGTCCGACTGTCCTTACATCACCCGAGCCACGATGACAAAGCCGCACCGAACCGAAAATCGCGGCATTTACGCCCGCCTGCTCAATCAGCCTTACTTACTGCTCATTCTGGCCCCCCTGTTCTGGGGCGGAAACAGCGTGGCGGCCAAATTGGTGATCGGAGAAATCGATCCCTTCCTGCTACTGGCCGCGCGTTGCGTGGGCGCAACGCTGTTCATCTTGCCCTTCGCCTGGCCACATTTGCGCGGCGATTGGCCCGCAATCCGGCGGAATTTACCGCTTCTGCTGGCCTGCGGCGCGGTGGGCTATGCCCTCTTCAATGTGCTGCTTTATATCGGGCTGAAGACCACGACGGTGGCCAATTCATCGATCGAGCAGGCTGCCCTGCCGATGATGATCCTAGCCGCCAATTTTGTGATTTTCCGCGTCCGCGCCCGCGCGCTGCAGATTGTCGGCGTTCTCGTCGCCATTGCCGGGGTGATTTTGACCGCCACGCATGGCGATCTCGGGCGGCTTTTGACGCTCGATGTCAATATCGGCGACCTCTTTGTGATTCTCGCCTGCTTTGCTTATACCGGCTACACGCTGGCGCTGCGCTTCCGCCCGAAAATGCATCTGATGAGTTTCCTTGCCGTGGCCTTTCTCGGCGCGGCCCTGACCGGCGTGCTGATGCTCGCGCTGTTCGGCGGCGGCATCGGCGAATTCGCCAAGCTGGGCAGCATGTCGCCGATGGTGTGGGGTGTGCTCCTATATGTGATGACCTTCCCCTCCATGGTCAGCCAGGTGTGTTACGCGCGCGGCGTTGAACTGCTCGGCGCCAACCGCGCAGCGCCCAGCCACAATCTCATTCCGGTATTTGGTACACTCGGCTCCGTCCTCATTTTGGGCGAACGCCTCGAGCTCTACCATTACCTCGCCGCCCTGCTGATCATCGGCGGCATCGTGCTGGCCGAATGGGCCGCGCGACGGCACGCGCAGTAATCTCGAACAGCATCGGGACGAGCCCCCTCACCTCTTGAAGGATCACAGCATTGCCCAGCCCAGCCGATTTTCTTGGGGATCTGACCCAGATCGTCTCGCGCTATCTCAGCGAGGATGCGACGTCGCGCGAAATGCTGTCGCTGCTCCGCTGGCAGATTGGCGAGGGACATGCCCTCGATCAGCGCACGACACTGCCGGGCCACCTGACCACCAGCGCCTTCATTGTCGCCCCGGACCATAGCCAAATTCTGCTGATCGACCACATCACCATCGGCCGCTGGCTGCAGCCCGGCGGACACTACGAACCGGCGGAGCACTTCTATCAGTCCGCGGCGCGCGAGGCCGTGGAAGAGACCGGCGTCACCGGACTGACATTGCACCCCTGGCATCTGGGGCAGGACCGCCCCTTCGTCATCGACAGCCACGACGTGCCCGGCAAGCCCTCGCGCAATGAGCCACCGCACATCCATCACGACCTGCAATATCTGTTCGTCGCCGATCCCAGCGCACCATTGGTGCATCAGGCCGAAGAAGTGCACGCGGCCAAGTGGACGCCGATTGCGGCGCTGGACGAGATCTCCCCCAAGGGCGCCGCACGCCTTAAGACGCTTCGCTAAAGAAAAAGGCCGGTGGATGATCCACCGGCCTTTCGTGTCTTGTATTTGGTCTTCCTTAGAAGCGCAGGGCCTTGGCCTGCTTGACGCCCTCGAGCGCAGCAATCTCGCCCAGCTGTGCGTCGGTCAGGGTGCCATCGATAGACACCAGAGCGATAGCATCGGCGCCGACATCGGCACGGCCGAGGTTGAAGTTGGCGATGTTGATGCCCAGCGTGCCGAGCAGCGTGCCCAGACGGCCGATATGACCTGGCTTGTCCTCGTTGGTGACGTACAGCATGGATGGCGACAACTCGGCTTCCATGTTGATGTCCTTGACCTGGATGATGCGCGGCTTGCCATTGGCAAACAGCGTACCGGCCACAGCACGCTCCTGACGCTCGGTGATCAGGGTGATGCGGATATAGCCCTCGTAGGCGCCCTGACGGTCGCGATTGGTCGTCTCGACCGTGATCCCACGATCCTTGGCGATCTGCGGCGCCGAGACCATGTTGATGTCACCCAGCGATGGCTTGAGCACGCCATTGATGGCGGCCGCGATCATCGGCTTGGTGTTGAGCTGGGCAACATTGCCCTCGAACTCGATCTTGATGCCCTTGATCGCCGTTTCGGTCAGCTGACCGGCAAACGAACCCAGCGTCTCGGCCAGCTTGACCCATGGGGTCAGGAGCGGCGCTTCTTCAGCCGAGATCGATGGGAAGTTCAGCGCATTGGTGATCTCGCCGCTCATCAGATAGGCCGAAATCTGCTCTGCCACCTGCAGCGCCACGTTTTCCTGCGCTTCAGTCGTTGCGGCGCCAAGGTGCGGCGTGCAGATGACGTTTGGCAGCTCGAACAGTGGATTGTTCTGGGCAGGCTCTTCAAGGAACACGTCGAGCGCCGCGCCAGCAACCTGACCGGACTTGAGCGCATCATAGAGCGCAGCTTCATCGATCAGACCGCCACGGGCGCAGTTGATGATTCGAACGCCCTTCTTGGTCTTGGCGAGGGCTTCAGCGCTGAGGATATTGCGGGTCGCGTCGATCAGCGGCGTGTGCAGCGTGATGAAATCGGCACGCGCCAGCAGCTCGTCCAGCTCGACCTTTTCGACGCCCATGGTCTGGGCGCGCTCAGGGCTCAGGAATGGATCAAACGCGATGACTTTCATGCGCAGGCCCAATGCACGATCAGCAACGATCGAGCCGATATTGCCAGCGCCGATCAGACCGAGCGTCTTGTTGGTGACTTCCACACCCATGAAGCGGTTCTTTTCCCACTTCGAGGCACGGGTGGAGGCGTCGGCCTCTGGCAGCTGGCGGGCTAGCGCCATCATCAGTGCAATGGCGTGCTCGGCGGTCGTGATCGAATTGCCGAATGGCGTATTCATCACGATGATGCCCTTCTTGGTGGCAGCCGGAATGTCGACATTGTCGACGCCGATGCCAGCGCGGCCAATCACCTTAAGGTTGGTTGCGGCCGAAATGATCTTTTCGGTGACCTTGGACGCCGAACGGATCGCCAGACCATCATACTGGCCAATGACTTCGAACAGCTTGTCCTTATCCTTGCCCAGATCGGGCAGGTAATCCACTTCGACGCCATTGTCCTTGAAGATCTGGACGGCGGTTGGGCTGAGCTTGTCGGAAACGAGAACCTTAGGCATGGGAATTCCCTGATCTTGATTGCGGGAGCAGGCGCTGAGCCTGCGGGCCCACATGAATGAGATAACTCACCGATCCATCCGCCTCGTCACCACCCGGCTTGTCCGGATGGTCCATGGATTGCCCGGACAAGCCGGGCAATGACGGTTCAAAATGGGTCGGCGACGGTTGGAAAACGCCTTAGGCGGCGAGAACCGCGGCCTTTTCTTCGGCAAACGCAAAATCCAGCCAAGGCGTCAGCGCCTCGAGATTTGCTGCATCGATGGTCGAACCGGCCCAGATGCGCAGACCCGACGGTGCGTCCTTATAGGCGCCGATGTCATAGGCAACGCCAGCCTTGTCGAGGCGGGCAACGATGGCCTTGGCAAATGCGGCCTGCTTGTCGGCATCGAGCGCGGCAATGGCCGGATCAACGATGGACAGGCACACCGAGGTATTCGAGCGGAACGCAGCGTCCTTGGCGAGGAAGTCTACCCAATCAGTGCGCGCGACCCAATCGGCCAGCACCTTGAAATTGGCGTCGGCACGGCCCTGCAGGGCCTTGAGACCACCCTGCTGCAGGCCCCATTCCATAGCGTCGACAGCGTCTTCGATGCACAGCATCGATGGCGTGTTGATGGTCGCTGCCTCGAACACTTCCTGCAGCAGCTTGCCGCCCTTGGTCAGGCGGAAAATCTTGGGCAATGGGCGATCAGGCTTGAAGCTCTCGAGACGTTCGACAGCGCGTGGCGACAGGATCAGCACGCCATGCGCGCCCTCGCCACCCAGCGCCTTCTGCCAGGAGAAGGTCACCACATCGAGCTTGGCAAAATCGAGGTCCTGCGCAAAGGCAGCCGAGGTTGCGTCGGCAATGGTCAGGCCCTGGCGGTCAGCCGGGATCCAGTCCGCATTGGGAACGCGCACGCCCGAGGTCGTGCCATTCCAGGTGAACACCACGTCGCGGTTGAAATCGACCTGGGCCAGATCTGGCAGCTCGCCATAAGGCGCCTTGAGGATGCGGACATCGTCGAGCTTGAGCTGTTTGGTCACATCGGTGACCCAGCCTTCGCCAAAGCTTTCCCAGGCGAGCATATCGACGCCACGGGCACCCAGCGCCGACCACAGGAACATTTCCACTGCGCCGGTATCGGACGCAGGCACAATGCCGATGCGGTAGTCTGCTGGAACTTCAAGCAGCTCGCGGGTCAGATCGATGGCGCGCTGAATGCGGGCCTTGCCGGGCTTGGAGCGGTGCGAACGACCGACCAGCGCATTGGCAAGCGCTTCAACCGTCCAGCCAGGACGCTTGGCACATGGGCCCGACGAGAAATTTGGATTAGCCGGCTTCACCGCCGGTGCGGTATGGGGCATCTCAGCCATCTTCAGCGACCCTCCCAGGTCTATGCGCCTCGCGTTAGGGCGAGGTGTCCTGAGACAAGCTAGTAGCGAAAACCAGAAAACCGCGCAAGACAATTGCGGAAGTTTCCAACTCAATCTTTCGACTGACGCCGGAGGGTCGTCTTCGCCTTGAAATCATCGCCTTGGCCCCCCCAAGAGCGCGCAATTTCCCTTGGATTGCGCGGCGCCCGGTTGATTTGCCGCTCAAATGCGGGCACCACGTTCCGCCAAGGCGGTCTCGCGCCGATCCTGATCCCCCCAATGGCATCCACCACGTCGCGCAGCCGCGACGGCGGCAACGCCATAACCGAAAGAAAAACCATGAAGGTCATCTTCGACACCGATCCCGGCATCGACGACGCCATGGCCCTGCTCTACCTGAGCAAGCTGCCAGAGATCGATCTGCTGGGCATCACCACCGTGGTGGGCAATGCCAACATTGAAACCACCACGCGCAATGCCCTGTTCCTGCGTCAGCAGTTCGGCCTGACCGCACCTGTCATTCGTGGCGCCGGGGAAACTCTCGACGGCGTCGTCAAGCCAGAGCCCGTTGCGGTGCATGGCGACAATGGTCTGGGCAATATCGACATTCCTGCCGTGGACGAAAGCGGCCTGCTGGCTGGTACGGCCAGCCAGTTCATCATCGACACGCTGCGCGCTAATCCAGGCGAAGTGACGATCATCGCCGTCGGTCGCATGACCAATCTGGCGCTGGCCCTGCGTCAGGACCCTGAAATCGCCAAGCTGGCGCGCCAGGTGGTGATCATGGGCGGCGCTTTCGGCTATCAGGGCCGCAGCGGCAACATCACCCCCGCCTCCGAAGCCAATATCCATGGCGACCCCGTGGCCGCGGACGAGATCTTCGCTGCCGCATGGCCCGTAGTCGTGGTCGGCCTCGACGTCACTCACGACATCATCCTCGACACCGACTATCTGGCCGCGTTGGCTGCCGAAGTCGGCGAGAATGGCGAATTGCTGCGCCAGATGTCGGATCACTATGCCGAGTTCTACAACAACGTGATGGGCATTGCGGGTGTGGTCGGCCACGATCTGCTGGCCGTGACCTATGTGCTCAAGCCAGAATGGTTTGAGACCCGCGACGGCCCTATCCGCGTCGTCTGCGACGGCATTGCGGTTGGCCAGACCATCCAGATGCCAGCCAGCCGCGTCGGTGGGCACCCGGACTGGGCCGAACGCCCGGCCCAAAAGATCTGCATCGGCGTCAACAGCACGGCCGCGCTCGATCACTACCGCCAGACCGTGGCGGCCTGATCCCCAAACAAAAACAGCCGGCGCGAGCCGGCTGTTCTCTTTGTGAGACGTGATTGAAGCTTAGAACACGCTGTCTGCGTTGATGAAGCGAACGACGTTCTCATTGGTGATGATCGGCGACGGCAGCGCGGTATCCTTGGGCGCCGAAGCACCAGCCAGAATGGCCATCAGACGATTGAAGCCAGCACGACCGATCTGGTCGGCACTGTTGAGCCCGGTCGCGCCGTAATTGCTGCCCTCACGGGCGATTTCGGCCAGAGCGCCAGCTTCACCATCAACCGAGGCGATGAAGATGCTGTCGGAAAGACCAGCGTCGGCGATGGCCTTCTGAGCGCCCAGGCACATCGAGTCGTTTTCGCAGAACACTGCCGAGATATCGGTTTCCTTGGACAGCATGTCTTCCATCTGGCGGAAGCCGCCATCGGCGCTCCAGTCACCCCAGCCGGGTGCGACCACAGCGGTCAGATTGGCGGCTGCTAGCTTGGCGCTGACGCCGTCGGAGCGGTTGGAGCCGATGGTGTTGTCGGCCGGGCCGCCGCGGATGATGACGACCTTGCCGGCGCCATCGAGGCGATTGACGATGTAGTCGCCAATACCTTCGCCGATGGCGCGGTTATCCGGGCCAACCCAGCTGGTGTAGTCACCGCCCTTGAGCAGACGATCGACCATGACCACCGGCACGCCCGCTTCGGCAATGGCTTCGAGCGCAGCGGGTGCAGCTTCGATGAACGCACCGGAAACGATCAGACCCTTGACGCCCTGGTTGAGCAGATCATCGACGTCCGAGGTCAGCTTGGCGACGTCGCCATCGGCATCGGTGGAGAGCAGGCGAACGTTGGAATAGGTCTTGGCCTCATCCTTGACCGCCGCATCCATGCCCACGAAGTAGGCACAGCACAGCGACAGGTTGACCACACCAATCTTGATCTCTTCCTGTGCGCGCAGGGCGCCCGATCCAAGCATGGCCGTTGCGAAGACTGCTGCCCCCAGCAGGTTCCGTGTCGTCTTGGTATTCATGGTTCTTCTCCCTTTGGTGCGCGGCCCTTTATGGGTTCCGCGCGGTTGATGCGCGGTCAGGCCTTTTTTCGGCGAGCCAGCACCGCAACAAGAATGATCATCCCCTTCACCAGCTGCTGGTAGTAGGAGTCGACGTTGAAGAGATTGAGCACGTTGTCGACCACGGCGAGCGCCAGCACCCCGCCCAGCACACCGAGCGCCGTACCGCCCCCACCGCCGAGCAGACCGCCTCCGATAACCACGGCCGCGATGGCGTCGAGTTCATAGCCAACGCCGACGCTGGGCTGGGCAATGCCAAGGCGGCTCGACAGCAGCACACCGGCAATGGCGGCGAACACACCGCACAGCACATAGGCCAGCGTCAGATGCTTGCCGACATTGATGCCGGCGAGGCGCACGGCTTCTTTGTTGACGCCCAGCGCATAGGCGGCGCGCCCCGAAACGGTGCGCTCGAGATAGAACCACACCAGCGGCACAGCCAGCGCAAACAGGATGAAATTGACCGGCACCGGACCTATAAACGCACCACCCAGCAGGGAACGGAACAGTTCATCGGTCGGATAGCGCGGCGTATCGGCATAGACGTAGAGCAGGCCGCGCAGGCTGCCCATGGTGGCAAGCGTGACGATGAACGGCTGCAGGTTGAAGCGCGAAATCAGCGTGCCATTGGCCCACCCCACTGCCCCGCCCATCGCCAGCGCAATCAGGATCGCCAGCGAGAAATGCATTTCGGCCTGAAGGCCCGTCGCCAGCAAACCGGCAAACGCCAGCACTGAGCCCACCGACAGATCAATGCCGCCGGTACGGATCACCATCAGCATACCCAGGCTGAGGAAGCCATTGGTGACAATCTGGCGCGAGACGTTGACGATATTGCGCTGGGTGAGGAAAGCCTCGGAGGCAATCGAGGCGAAGATGATCAGCGCGATGATCGCCACGACGAAGATGAGATCGGCGCGGCTGAAGCGCTGCCAGAAGGCCGGCTTGTCCGGGAGGGTTTGAGTGGCCAGGGTCAATGCAGACGCTCCGTCGTGTTGGCCGGAACATCAATCCCGGCGGCATGCATGAATACGGTTTCCATTTTGAAATCCTGTGGCGCCAATTCGGCGACGATGCTCCCTTCGCGCAGCACCAGCAGGCGATCGGATAGGCCGAGGACTTCGGGCATTTCCGAGGAAATGAGCAGCACGGCAGCGCCGGCGGCGGCCAGATCGGCGATCATCTGGTAGATCTCAACCTTGGTGGCGATATCAACGCCGCGCGTTGGCTCATCAAAAATGAAGAGCTTGGTGCCGCGCACCAGAAGCCACTTGGCCAGCACCACCTTTTGCTGATTGCCGCCCGACAGCTGGCGCACGGGGCGCTCGACGCCCTTGGGCCGGATCGAGAGCTGGGCGATCTTTTCGTCCACCAACTGCCGCCGCTCGCGCATATTGAGCACCCCAAACTGGGAGACGCGATCAAACGAGGCCAGCCCCGCATTGTCGAGCACGCTGGCATCGAGCGCCAGGCCATCGCCTTTGCGATCTTCGGTGATGAAGGCGAGACCGTGCCGCACCGCATCTTCCGGCGAGCTGAACCGGACGGGCTGGCCATCGAGGCTGATCTGCCCGCTCTGGGCCGGGAGTGCGCCAAAAATCGACTTCGCGATTTCGGTGCGCCCGCTGCCGACAAGCCCAAACATGCCGAGGATTTCGCCGGCATGCAGCGTCAGGTTGATATCAGCGAAGTCACCTTCGCGAGTGAGGCCAGCAACATCGAGCACCGCGTGTCCCGGGGTGCGATTGCGCGGCGGAAAGATCGTCTCGAGCGGGCGGCCAACCATGGCTTCGATCAGGCTGTCCTGCGTCAGCGCGCCAATCGGCCCGGACATGACGCTCTGGCCATCCTTGAGCACCACGACATGGTCGGCGATCTCGAAAATCTCTTCGAGGCGGTGCGAAATATAGAGCACCGTCGTGCCCGCCGCTGCCAGCGCCCGCACCTTGGCAAAGAGCTTGTCGGTTTCCGACGCCGACAGAACTGCAGTCGGTTCATCAAGGATCAAAATGCGCGGATCGGCGACCAGCGCCTTGGCGATTTCAACGATCTGCTGCTGGGCCACGCTGAGCTCGCTGACCAGCGTCCGCGGATTGATTGCCTCAAAGCCAAAGCCCGCGAGAACGCTCTGTGCCAGGGCATTTGCCGCAGGCCAGTCGACGACGAAGCCGAGGTGCTGCGGCATACGGCCAAGCAGCAGGTTTTCTGCCACGCTGAGGTGGGGGAGCAGGCTGAGTTCCTGATAGACGGTGCGAATGCCCAGCGCCATGGCGTCGGCGGGTCGGGCAATATTGGCCGCCACGCCACCAACGACGATATCGCCCTCGTCGGGAATAACGGCGCCGGACAGCATTTTCATCAGGGTGGATTTGCCAGCACCATTTTCACCGCACAACGCCAGCACCTGACCGGCATCGACGGAAAAGGAGATGTCGCGCACCGCCTTGTTGCCGTCGTAGCTTTTGGCGATGTGGCTGACTTCAAGCCGCGCCATCTCAGATCGCCCCGAAGACTTCGCTGAGCAGCAGCGTCTTCTGCTTGGTCATGTCATGCAGCGTGTCATGCATGCCCTCGCGGGAATTGCCGCTGCCGCGATTGCCGCCGAATGGCAGGGTCTCCACGCGCACAGCCGTCGTGTGATTGACCACCACCGTGCCCACATCGAGCACTTCATAGGCGCGCATGATGCGGCGCATGTCATTGGTGAAAATCGCCGCCTGCAGGCCATAGGGGCTGTCGTTGGCCAGAGCCAAGGCATCCTCGAATTCGTCATAGGCAAGGATAGGCAGCACGGGACCGAAGGTTTCTTCGGCAAAGGCAGGCGTACCGGGCTTAACGCCGGTGAGAATGGTGGGCTCGATGAAATTGTCGCGCCGCGTGCCACCGGTGACCACGGTTGCGCCATCAGCGACGGCCTGGGCAATCTGGGCTTCGACGCGCTCGGCGCCACGACGGTTGATCAATGGCCCGATATCGATGTCGTCATTGGTGGGGTCACCGACGCGCAGGGTCTTGGTGATGGTGGTGACCGCTTCCAGCAATGGCGCATAGACGGAACGCTGCACCAGGACCCGCTTCACCGCGCAGCAAATCTGGCCGTTGCCGCTGGTGAAGCGACCGGCAACCAGCGCCGCCGCGACAGCGGGAATATCGGCGTCTTCACACACAATGGTCGCGTCATTGCCGCCGAGTTCAACGTGAACCTTCTTGAGCGTCTTGGCAGCAACTTCGAGAATTCGGATACCGGCGGCGGTGCTGCCGGTCATGGTGATCATCTGCACGCCCGGCGAGCGCACCAGCGCTTCGCCAACCTCGCGACCGCCAGTGACCACCTGATGAGCAGCCTTTGGCAGGCCGGCTTCTTCCAGGTAGCGGGCGATTTCCAGCATCACCAATGGGCAATCTTCGGGCGGCTTGGTGATGACGGCATTGCCGGCGGCTAGCCCACCGGCGACCTTGTGGCTCCACAGCTCGACCGGATAGTTGAACGGCACGATAGCCACAACGACACCTACTGGCTCGCGCGTGGTCAGCGCCAGCGACTTTTCGCGGCCCGGAATGGTATCGAGCGGAAAGGTACGGCCAAACAGGCGTTTGGCTTCTTCGGCATAGCCGCGGAAAATCCGCGCCGCGACGCCAACTTCGCTGGTGGTTTCGGCCAGCCGCTTGCCGTTTTCGCGGCAGAGGCGCGCACCCAGCTCGGTCTGATTGGCTTCAATACGCCGTGCCACGGCCTCAAGAATTTCATAACGCCGATAGGCTGGCAGTTCCGCCATCGCCCGCCGACCTGCCTGCGCTGCGGCAACGGCAGCATCGACGTCAACTGTGGTGGCGCGCGGCACCGTGTCGATGGTTTCTCCGGTCGCCGGGTTGGTCACCGGATCGACGGTGCCGTCGGACGCCTGCGTCCAGATGCTGTTGATCAGCATATCCATCGGTGATCGCTCCCCCGAGACCCGCATAGTTTTTTCTTGCTTGGTCTTGAGGTAGTTCAACAGTTGAAATGAGTCAACGAAAAATGATCTTGCGGATACATATCAACTGAACTATACGAATAATGAACGATCAGCTTCGCCGGAAAGACATGAGCACGTTAGATACGAATATTAGCGCAACAGCGCTCAAGGCATTGTCTGTATTGGACTTTCTGGGAGAGCAACGGCGACCTCTATCGGTCATCGAGGTTGCCACAGGCATCGGAGCCGATCGAGCAACCGCGTACCGCATGTTGATGACTCTGGTGCAGGCTGGCTACGTCACGCGCGACGAAAGCGCCAAAAACTACGCGCTGAGTCTGAAAGTGCTGTCTTTGACGCGCAACCTGATCCGCGAAGACGACCGTGCCTTGCAGATCCTGTCATGCATCCGCCAGATCGCCGATGAAACCGGCGAGACTGTCCACTATTCCATGCTGGAAGGCGAAAGCGCCGTATTGCTATTCCGCGCTAAGGGCACTCAGCGCGTCAGCGTGGACTTTCAAATCGGTGATCGCTCCGCCTTGCCCTCAACCTCGATCGGCAAGGTTATATTGGCCTATCAGGATGCGCGCTTTGCCGATGCCATCATCGCCAAGGGCCTGCCCAAGATCGCCCCCAATACCATAACCGACCCCGACGCCATGCGGCGCGAACTGGCACTGGTGCGTGCCCAGCGCTACGCGTTTGACGACATGGAATTGGCGCCTGACATGCGCTGTGTCGCAGTGGCGGTTTTCGAACGTGGTGGGCTTGTCCCCGGCGGCATCGCTATCTCAGGTCCCAGCAGCCGCTTTGATATCCCCAAGCTCGAACACCTTCGGGACATCCTTCTGGGCCATGCCAGAGCACTGTCGGACAAGCTTGGGGGATAGCGCCCTCGACGCTGGCGCGTGGCCGGGCTGCGGTGTACATGCAGACAGGGTTGGAGGAACACGTCGTGAAATTTGCATTTTTTATCGCTGCTGCCTTGATGGTCGGAACCACACCGGCTTTTGCCGCACTGTCAGGATTTTATGATAGCGCCGAGCAGATCCAGACCATTCTCAGCGACAGCGATGTTGCAGATGCGCTGCGGCAGGCCCCCATTGGCTACGTCTCCAATACGGGCACGCGCGACGATGGCGCCCGTGAGTGGACGATACGGACCCAGGACTGCGATCTGGTGGTTTTTCTGACCCCAGTACCGCCGCAGGGCGTCGGCAAGACCACCTACACGCTCGACTTCACCGATACCTGCGACTGACCTGCGCCTTCAGTCGCTGCGGTGCCGCAGATGGATCAACGGATAGGGCCGCCCCTGTCCGTCAAGCTGGGAGCGTCCAGTCTCGACAAAGCCCAGACGCTGATAAAAGCCCGCTGCCTGGGCGTTCTGCGCGTTAACCTCGGTTGCCAGACCGGGGAACTGCTGAACGGCGGCAGCCACAAGCATGCGGCCGATGCCGGTGCCGCGCATGTCCGGATCAATGAAGAGCGCTTCCATGCGTCCCGGAGTCAGGAACATGAAACCGCACGGCCGATCGTTGTCGTCCACAGCCAGATCCAGCTCGACATGCGGCAGAAACGAGACCACCTCAGCCTCAATGGCCTGCCGGTCTTCTGGTGACAGGAAGTCATGCGTCGCATCAACCGCGCGTCGCCAAATATCCAAAACTGCCTCGCCATCCCCGGCGGTGGATTTTCTCAGTGTAGTCATGTCGTCCCGTTGCCCCGCGCCAACTCGTCTTCGAGATAGACGCGGATAATATCGTCAAATTCTGTCTCGCCCCGGAAGCCCAAAGCGCGAGCCCGTTGGGCCTCGAAAGCCTGCGGCCATCCAGCCACGATTTTGGCGATGGTTTCATCACGCTCGCGTCGGATTAGCTGAACCGCCTGGGGTCCCGCAACCCGTTCCAGCGCGGCAATCTGTTCGCCCACAGTGGCCGCGAGTCCGGGCATTGTCAGGTTGGGCTGATTGCCGAGCAGGGCCGTATCAATCGCTGCCGCGTGGAGCAGGAAGCCCACCGCCGCACGCGGGCTGGCGAACCAGTGGCGCACGCTGTCATCGACCGGCAGAATGGCCTCGACACCCGCGAGAGGCTCGCGAATGATCCCAGAGAAAAAGCCGGATGCCGCCTTGTTCGGTTTGCCAGGGCGCACCGCGATAGTCGGCAGGCGAATACCAACGCCCTCGAAGAAGCCGCGCCGTGAATAGTCGGCCAGCAACAACTCACAGATGGCCTTCTGCGTCCCATAGCTGGTGAGCGGCGTATGATGCTGGCTATCGCCAATGACGGCAGGCAGAGGCTCTCCGAAAACGGCGATCGATGAGGTAAACACCAAACGCGGCTTATAGGGGGAGCCAACCAGCCGGATCGCTTCGAACAGGTGGCGGGTACCATCGAGATTGATCCGATAGCCCTTTTCAAAATCGGCCTCTGCCTCGCCCGAAACAATGGCCGCGAGGTGGAAGATCAGGTCCGGACGCAGGCCAATCAGGCCTTCTGCAACGCCGTCCACCGAAAGGTCGGCAGCGACCGCCTCTATGGTGATGCTGGATTTGGGAATTTGAGGGGCGACAATGTCGGCAAGGGTGATCCCCGAAAGCGCACGCCCACCCACCTGCCCTGCCTTAAGCAGCGCCGCGACAAGTTTGCGGCCAACCATACCCGCCGCCCCAATAACCAGAACCTTCACGCCAACCTCCCTGCAAATCGCGCGCTCAGTTTAGGCACAAGCGGAGGCGGGACATAAACAAAATCGGCGCCCGATGGGCGCCGATTTCAGTGGGTTCGATGCTGGAGGCCAGGCGCTTAGTTGAAGCGGTAGCGCAACGTGCCGCGCACTTCATGCAACCAGGCATTGTCAGCCCAGACCTTAGTGTCGCCGGTGGCGCCATTGTTGATGTGGTTGATGTAGACCGCACGGTAGCCGAGATCGGCAACAACGGCGCCAAAGTCATAACCAACGCCAACCATGGCTGCAGCCGCAAGACTGGTATTGCCGCCAGATGGAATAGCGAACGGCGCATCCACCGAAACATGGTTCACGGCAACACCGGCGCCAGCGCCGACATAACCGAACGCGCCGCCAGCGGCGCCATAGCCATAGTCGCTGAAAGCGAAATCGTAATAGACGTTGGCGAGGGCGAGAGTGGAACGCAGGTTGACCGAGTACTTGCCTGGGATGGCGACTACGGCAGTCTTCTCAACTGTGGCACCGGAGTTGCTCACATAGTCAAGAGTCGCGTCGAAGCGAAGGCCAGTGCCGGTTTCGTAGCCGAAACCAGCACCTACGCTGTAACCGTAACCCAGCTGGGCCAGTGGCCAATCAAAGCGCTGAACGGTCCCACCGCAACCAGGCGTACAGTCGTAGCCCGACACTTCCTTGGACCAGATCGTGTTCCACGCGCCGCTACCACGCAGGTAGAAGGAGCCCTGAACGCCATAGTTGACGTCGGGAATTTCGATGACCGGCGGATAGAGCGGGAAGTCTGCGGCCACCGCCGAGCCACCCATGACGGCGGCACCAGCCACCAAGATCGCAGCGATGAGCTTGCGCATATGAAACGTCCTTTGATTGCCACGACATCAGTCGATTGCACCCAATATCGGACAATTTCCTTAAAACGCGCTTAACCTAAACACTTAACCCTAATGACCGCCCCAGTTCAGGTCGTAACCTTTCAAGAATACGCGCCGACCAAGTACTGGGACAGCGCGTATCAACAACTTCGACCTAGACGACTGCTAATATCGCGGCTTCAATCTGGCCGACAACGGAAGCCACCAGAGCCTCATCGTCCGCCTCGCCCATCACACGGATCACGGGCTCGGTGCCCGATGCACGGACCACCAACCGGCCACCGCCGCCGAGAGTAGCCTGACCGTCATTGATGGCCTGCACCACGTGCTTGTTCTCCAGCGGCTTGCCGGACTTGAACTTCACATTGCGCAACAGCTGCGGGACTTTGGTGAAGCGCGCACAGATTTCCGAGATCGTGCGGTTCTGCTGCTTGAGCACAGCCAGCAATTGCAGCGCCGCGACAAGCCCGTCCCCTGTCGTGGTGAAATCGGACAGGATGATGTGGCCCGACTGTTCACCGCCGACGTTGAAGCCCTTGGCGCGCATGGCCTCAAGTACATAGCGGTCGCCCACCTGGGTACGCTCAAGTGTCAGCCCCAGTGAGGTCAGGTAGCGCTCGAGGCCGAGATTGGACATGATAGTGGCGACAATGCCACCACCCTGCAGCATCTCGCGCTCCATCCAGCTGTGCGCGATGACGGCCATGAACTGGTCGCCATCAACTACATTGCCCTTTTCGTCGATGATGATGACGCGGTCGGCATCACCATCGAGTGCAATGCCGATATCGGCACGGAATTCCTTGACCTTGGCCGCAACGGCTTCGGGCGCGGTCGAGCCAACCTTGTGGTTGATGTTAAAGCCATCGGGCTCGGCGCCAATGGTGAAAACCTCTGCACCAAGCTCCCACAATGCGACGGGCGCGACCTTATATGCAGCGCCATTGGCACAATCGAGCACCACACGGAGTCCACCCAGATCGATGTTCCGCGGGAGGGTGCGCTTGGCGTATTCGATGTAGCGCGTACGGGCTTCTTCGTCGCGATAGGCGCGACCAATGTCGCGGCCATGCGCCAAAAGGCTGGACATGTCGCTGTCGAGCAGGCGCTCGATATCGAGTTCAACCTCGTCGCTGAGCTTGTAGCCATCGGGACGGAACAGTTTGATGCCGTTATCGTCATAGGGATTGTGCGACGCCGAAATCATGACGCCCAGATCGGCCCGGAGCGAGCGCGTCAGCATCGCCACGGCCGGGGTCGGCATCGGCCCAAGCAGATAGACGTCCATGCCCACGGCCGTGAAGCCTGCGGTCAGCGCGGTCTCGATCATGTAACCGGAGCGCCGCGTATCCTTGCCAATCACCACGCGATTGCGGTGTTCGCCGCGGACGAACTTGGTGCCGGCGGCCATGCCGACCTTCATCGCCAGATCCGGCGTCAGCTTGTCGCCATTGGCCAGGCCACGGATGCCGTCGGTGCCGAAGTATTTTCTGGCCATGCTGTGCCCTCTAATTGTCAGCGCGATGTCCCACTGAACACCAGCAATACTAAAATCAACTTAGGGCGGAATAGCGGAGAAATCGCACAAGAAAAAGGGCCGCCTTGCGGCGACCCTTAATGTTGTTCCGGTTCTAACTGCCCGGCTGGGGCTCAAGGCCACCTTCCGGTGGAGCCTCTGGGCGCTTTTTGCCCGATTTACCGGCGGACGGAACACCCGTCGCCTTGGGCGCAGAGTGATCATTGTCGTCCGGACGAACCGGCTGGTGGCCTTCCATCAGCGCACGCAGCTCGTCACCCGTCAGCGTTTCATATTCGAGCAGCGCCTGAGCGATGGCTTCCCACTGATCATGATAGGTGGTCAGGATGTGCTTGGCAGAAGCTTCGCCATCCTCAATGAGCTTGCGCACTTCCTGGTCGATCAGCTTTGCGGTGTCGTCCGACATGTTGGTCGACTGGGTCATCGAGTGACCGATGAACACTTCCTGCTCGCTCGACTTGTAGCGGACGCGGCCGAGCTTTTCGCTCATGCCCCATTCCATCACCATCGACCGGGCAAGGCTGGTCGCCATCTGGATATCGCCCGAGGCACCCGAAGTGACCTTTTCAGGGCCGAACTTGATGATCTCAGCTTCGCGACCACCGAACAGCATGGTGAGGCGGGCCAGAGCCTTCTCACGGCTGAACGAATAGCTGTCGCTTTCCGGCAAGGTCATGACCATGCCCAGCGCACGACCGCGCGGAATGATCGTCGCCTTGTGGATCGGATCGATACCGGCAACCTTGAGCGCGATGATGGCGTGGCCAGCTTCGTGATAGGCGGTCAGCTTCTTCTCGTCCTCGGACATGGCCATGGTGCGGCGCTCGGCGCCCATCATGATCTTGTCCTTGGCGTCTTCGAACTCGGCATGGGTCACGAAGCGCTTGTTGCGGCGGGCCGCCATCAGGGCTGCTTCGTTGACGAGGTTCATCAGGTCAGCACCGGAGAAACCGGGCGTACCACGAGCCAGAACCTTCAGATCCACATCTGGGGCCAGAGGCACCTTGCGGACGTGAACCTTGAGCACCTTTTCGCGGCCCGATACGTCTGGGTTTGGCACCACGACCTGACGGTCGAAGCGGCCTGGACGCAGCAGGGCTGGATCGAGAACGTCGGGACGGTTGGTTGCAGCGATCAGGATGATGCCTTCATTGGCTTCAAAGCCGTCCATCTCGACGAGGAGCTGGTTGAGGGTCTGTTCGCGTTCGTCGTTACCGCCGCCCATGCCGGCGCCACGCTGGCGACCGACGGCGTCGATTTCGTCGATGAAGATAATGCAAGGCGCGTTCTTCTTGGCCTGCTCGAACATGTCGCGAACGCGGGACGCGCCGACACCGACGAACATTTCAACGAAGTCCGAACCCGAGATGGTGAAGAACGGCACATTGGCTTCGCCGGCGACCGAACGGGCCAGCAGCGTCTTACCGGTACCGGGAGGGCCGACGAGCAGCACGCCGCGTGGGATACGACCACCCAAGCGCTGGAACTTGCCAGGGTCGCGCAGGAATTCCACGATTTCCTCAAGGTCCTGCTTGGCCTCGTCCACGCCGGCAACGTCTTCGAATGTCACCTTGCCATGGGTTTCGGTCAGCAGCTTTGCGCGCGATTTGCCAAAGCCCATCGCGCCGCCACGGCCGCCGCCCTGCATCTGCCGTATGAAGAAGAACCACACGCCGATGATGACGATGAAGGGGAGCCAGGAGCTGAGCAGGATCGACCAGAACGGGCTCGATTCGGGCGCACGCGCCGTGATCGACACATTCTTCTGCTCAAGGCGAGAGACAATGTCCGCGCCGTCAGGCAGCACGGTTTCAAAGCGCGTGCCATCGGCGAGCGCACCGGAGACCACGTTATTGGTGATCACCACGCTCTGTACCCGGCCTGCATCCACATCGGTCACAAACTGGCTATAGCTCTTGTCGGAGACCGAAACGGAGCGCGAAGAAGACTGGAAGACCTGGAACAGGCCCATCAGCATGAAAAGTATAACCAGCCAGATGGCGAAGTTGCGGAAATTTCCGTTCATCAATCCTGTCCCGGAGATGCGAGCGCTAAATCTGCCCGCGCGTAAGCCGAATGTATGTCCGGCAATGGGGCGTTACAAGGGCAAGACCTGCGGCCCTTTGGGCGCCCCGTAAAGTCATTATGTCGTCATTCGGTTAATATGGGGTGGTCACCGGACCGCTTTAGAGCGTTGTTTTGGCCCATCAATCGATCAACAGCTGCACGGTGATGCGGTCGTCAAATGACCAGCCACCAAGGGATAAAACGCCCCCATCGGCATCGCGCACAATCGGTGCAGTCCGAATTGCCTCGGCTGGCGCCGTCACTTTGAAGCCCAAAAAATCTTCCAGGCGATGTCGCGGCAGGTAGTCGGCAACGCTGGCAATCAGGCCCGTTTCGCCCGAACTGTTGACGATGCGGAAGCGCTCATCCCACACCAGCTCGCCATGTGGCGCCAAAATGGCATCAGGCGGCACAGCCCGTCCCGGCTCTCGCGCGATGGTCAGCGCACCATCCTTGATGCGGACGACACAGCCGAGAACGGTGGTCGATTTTGGCAACTCGCCGGTGGCGATGCTCTCGCGCAACCGCTCGACCTGCCCCAAAGCCCGCGGTTTCTGGCGGCCGCCGACAATATTGAGCACGCGCCCCAAAAGCCGGGTGGAAATCGCGGGGCTGAGCCCCAGTAGCGTCGGCATGTCGATGCGCGCCGCGCCAAAGCCATCGAGCCGGACCATCTCAGCAAAGCAGCCCGCCGCCATTTGGGCAATTGCCGCATCGGCTTCGCCCATGCGTTCGGCAAAGAGCGCGATAGCGGGGGCATCGAGCCCAAGCGCCGCCAATTGCGGCATGGCCTTGCGCCAACGCACGCGCTCGTAGTGCTCATCATCATTTGACGGGTCGAGCGCAGGCATCAGCCCTGCCCCTTCGACCACCGCCCGAAGCGCGGCCGGATCAATGTCGAGCAACGGGCGATGCACACGAACGCCCTCGACATCGGCAAAGCTGGCCATGCCCCGCAACCCCTCGATGCCGCTGCCATGGGCGAGCCGCATCAGGACCGTTTCGGCCTGATCATTGCGGTGATGGCCAGTCAGCAGAACGCTTGCGCCATCACGCGCCATCGCCTCTGCCATCAGACCATAGCGGGCCTGTCGGGCGGCTTCGGAAATACCGGTCAGAGGCTTGTCGCCCAGCCATTGCAGGCCCGTAGCAGCCAGCCCAAGGGACTGGGCCGCTGCCAGCACCATCGTCACCTCTGTGGCGGCCTCGGGTCGGAGGCCGTGGTCGACCGAATAGACATGCAGCCTTGGTGCATCGGGACGCCCAGCCGCCCAGCGCTGCGCCAGCACCATCAACGCAAGGCTATCGGCGCCACCAGACACCGCCAGCCCGACGGCACGTTCTCCGGCAATACCGGAAAACAGGCCATCGAGCGCATTGGCGTCATCAAAATCAGGCGTTAGGCGGGTGGGCATTCGGCCCTGGACCTTTCCGTCGCCAGCAAGCTGACGAGTGCTGGGGTTAGGCCCGTATAGCGCTTGTCGATTTCGGCGAAGGTGCGGCAGGCTGTTTCACGTTCCCCTGCCCCAGACAGGGACATGCCCAGCTTGAGCAGCAGTTCGGGCGCGCGCGGGCTGGTCGGGCTCTTCTGGAAGGCATTGAGCAGCACTTCTGCAGCCTGATCATAAGCCGCCCGCTTCAACAGGGCATCGCCCAGAAAATTGGCTGCATCAGCCACCTGCGGATTATCGGGATAGAGCTCGATAAACTGGCTGAACTGATCCTCGGCAAAGGTGTAATCACCCCGCTGAATCGCATCGAGACCAGCAGCGTATTGCGCATCCGCATCTGCATTGCCCGACGGGGCGGCGGCAGGATCATAGCTGAGGTTCAACGGTTGACCAGTCGTCAGGTCAACGCCGCCCGTGGCACCGGTGCCGACCAATGGATCGCCGGAATTGCCAACGTCGTCCATCGGCGCGGCACTGCCATCGTCAAAAGTCGGGTCGAACTCTGCCTCACCGGGCAATGGCTTGACGCCCTGCTCGGGGATAATCGTTGTTGGCGCATCTTCGGGCGCGTCGGTGGTCGTCTGGGCCGGGTCATGCGGCAACGCCTCGGGCTGCGTCACGCCGCCCGGTTGGGTTACCGCATTAGTTTTTGGGCTGGCACCGCCTTCGAGCGCCTGGAAGCGGAACTCATTATCTTCGGTCATGCGCTCGATCAGCGTCTGCATCTGCGTCAGCTGGAAGGTCAGGCCTTCGACCTGGCCATTGACGGAGCGAAGCTGCTCTTCAAGCTGCTGGATGCGCACCATCAGCTGCGCGGCATCGGGTGCCTGTGCAACTAGCACACGGTCTGGCGTGGCGTCGCTCAGCACCTGGCCCACATTGGCCGGCGGCGTGTTGAATATGGCCGCCTGGGCGGGCACGGCAATGCCGAGCGCCAGGGCTGCGGCGAACATCGCCGAAAGGCTCGCCTTGGTTGGAAGGATGGTCTTCAAAACTCTTAGTCTCCGTTCAGCTCTACTATGTGCAAGCATGGACCTTTGAGGACCCGGCAATAAAGTCCAATCTTGGTCAAAAGAAAGCGCCCGGGCCATTTAACTGGCTCCGGACGCTCTTGCCTCCAGTTTGCACTGGATCCTTCACGGCTGCGCAGCGCGCAACCGGATCAAATTATTGAACGACCGTCACAGCGCGGCGGTTCTGGCTCCAGCACGAAATGTCGTTACAGATCGCCACTGGGCGCTCCTTGCCGAACGACTTGGACTGGATGCGCTGGGCGTTGACGCCGCGGGACACCAGATAGTTCACCACGATCGAGGAACGGCGAGCGCCCAGCGCGATGTTGTATTCGCGGGTGCCGCGCTCGTCGGCGTGGCCTTCGATCAGGATGCGGTAGTTGGCGTACTGGTTCAGCCACTGCGCCTGCTTGTCCAGGGTTGCCATGGCTTCTGGGGTCAGCGAGGACGAATCGGTGGTGAAGAACACGCGATCGCCAACGGACACGAGGAATTCCTGCTGGCTGCCGGGAGCACCGCCACCTGGGCCGGTATTGCCGACGCCGGTCATGCCGACATTGTTGTTAGGCGTACGCGAACACGCGGCGATGACAACGATGAAAAGCAGCATCGCGGCAGCGCGCAGCGCGGTATTGAGAGGTGCGGTGATGACCACGGTGGGCTCCTGAAAGGCAACAATCTTAGCCACGGCATTTACCGTGCTTATTCTTAAGGCCGAGTTTGTGAGCTTGGTTAATGTTTGCCTATCGCGGCGCGAATGTGGCGGGAATACTGGCTTTTTCAAGATGATGCAGAATGGCCACAAGCCATCTGACGATCACATTAAGGTTAAATGCCGCCACCCAAGCGTTAGCATTCGGGTTGCCAAGTGTGCACAGACTGTTAGCATCTGCGCATGACCATGCTGCGCACCATTACCATGCTCATCAACGTACGCTCCTCAGGGCGTGCGGGATGGGTCTTGCGCTGATTTAGCACCCGTCACCACACGAACCCTGCGAGGCGAGCAGGGTTCAACGCGCCTGCTTCCTCATTTTACAAAAGAGAGAACAGCAGATGACGCTCCCACCCAAATCCTGGCCCGATGGCCTGTCCATACGCGCTGCGCGCCCCAGCGACGCCGAAGAACTGGCTGCGTTGACGGCCCTGCCCGGTTTTCGTGCCGGCACATTGCGACCGCCCTATCCAAAAGTGTCCGACACCCAGAAGTGGCTCGATGGCCAGTCTGCGGACTCCGTCAACCTGATGGCGGTGCTGGATGGACGGATTGTCGGCAATGCCGGGATCAACCGGTTCGGTGGCCGCCGCGCCCATGCCGCCGGCCTTGGCATCGGTGTCCACGACGATTTTGTCGGACGCGGCATCGGCAAGGCACTGATCGGGGAGCTGCTCGACGTGGCCGACAACTGGCTCAACCTCAAGCGGGTGGAGCTCAACGTCTATGCCGACAATGCCGCTGCCATCGGGCTCTATGAAAAGTTTGGCTTTCAGCGCGAGGGCGTTTTCATCGCCTATGCGTTTCGTGACGGCGCCTATGTCGACTCCATCGCCATGGCCCGTGTCCGATAAGGAAAAAGGCGCCAATCCGGTGGGACTGGCGCCTTCAACAAACTCATAAAGCCGAGAACTAACGGCGCAGACCCGACCAGGCTGGATCGGAGGCGTAGCTCTCGGTTGGGATGGTCAGAAGATTGCGGCCCCAGATATCAACGCTCATCAGCTTGGGGCCGTCATTGCCGCCCGGATCCTGGAAGAACATGATGACGCGACCATTGGGTGCCCAGGTTGGGCCTTCCGCATGGAAGCTCGAATACAGCATGCGCTCGCCCGAACCATCTGGGTTCATGATGCCGATATTGAACTGACCACCCGACTGGCGGGTAAAGGCGATCAAATCACCCTTTGGCGACCACACAGGCGTGGAATAGCTACCCTGACCGAACGACACGCGCTGAGCGTTTCCGCCACCTGCCCCCATCATATAGAGCTGTGGCGAGCCGCCACGATCACTCTCGAAGACGATCCGGCCACCATCTGGCGAATAGGACGGGCCGGTGTCGATGGCCGCGCCCGACGTCAGCTGCTGCGGCGTGCCGCCATTGACGCCAACCGAATAGATATTGGTCGCGCCATTGGCCTCGACCGAGAAGGCCACCGTGCCGCCATCTGGCGAGAAGCGCGGCGCAAAGGTCATTGCACCCAGTGACGCCAGACGCTGCTGGCGACCGCTCGAGAGCTGCAGCACGTAGACCTGCGGGTTGCCTTCGTCGAAATTCATATAGGTGACGAGATCGCCATTGGGCGAGAAGCGCGGCGTCAGTGCCAGGGTATTGCCCTGCGTCAGATACTGCACATTGGCGCCATCCTGATCCATGATCGCGAGGCGCTTGACACGGTTGGCCTTGGGGCCGCTCTCAGCCACATAGACCACGCGGGTATCGAAATAGCCCGAGCCACCAGCCAGCGCTTCATAGATCGCGTCGGCAATGATGTGGGCAACACGGCGCGAGGAATTGGCGTCGGTATTGTAGCTCTTGCCGACAACCTGCGCGGCCTGCTGGGTATCCCAGACGCGAACGGACGAGGAAATCTGACCGCCGCGCTCAACGCCACCCATCACCAGGGCAGCAACGTTGGCGGTGCGCCACGTGGCGAAATCGGGCGTGTTGTTGATGTCGCCAACCTTGATCGGCAGCGATGCCGGATCGAGCGGCAGGAACAGGCCCGAACGGCGCAGGTCATTGCGCACGATCTCGGCGATTTCCTTGCCGAAGGCCGGATCAGACGAGGCAAAATCGGGGATGGCGATGGGGAGCGGCTGGAAGTTTGCACCCTCGACAACGATCCGCAATTGCGCCATCGCCATCGAAGAACCAGCCAGCACCGCGCTGCCTGCGAGGCCAAGCTTGAGCGCATTGCGCCGAGTCAAAAGAGTCATTTCAGTCTCCATTCTCGCCGTTTGGGAACCATCATGCCCCGCAAACGCGCCAATTCAAAAATCACGGCCGCAGTTCCAATTCAAGCTGTCGCCACTGATCGTATGCGCCAGCAGACAGGTTGAACGGACCATCCTGGCTCGCAGCAACCACGGCGCGTTGCGCCGCGCGTGCAACCTGTGCACCTGCCGGAGAGGGGTCCGCCGACACAACCTGCGGGATCCCGTTGAGGGTTCCATCGCGGTTGAGATTGAGCAGCAGCACCACCGTCATCCCGCTATTGATGTCGCTCGGCAGCAGGTTCCAGTACTTCTTGACCCGGCCAGACAGCCCGTCAATTTCCGACCGGCTGAGCCGTGCCGATGTACCAGTCGTGTCACCCAGCGTCGGCGTGCCACCGCTACCGGTGGTGGCACCGGTGGTTCTATCGTTGTTGATTAAGGCAGAAATATCATCGGCCAGCGCGGAGTCGAGCTGCGCATTGGGCTGCGGACGGGGCGCAGTCTGCGCCGCGGCGGTCGCCGTGGCAGCCGCTGCCTTGCGCTTGCGCTCCTCTTCCTCACGCTTTTTGCGCTCGGCTTCAGCTGCCGCAAACTGCTGGCGCTTCTGGTCGAGATTGGACGGACGCGAGGCAGGCACTGGCGCGGCAACGGTCGGCGCAGCTGGTGCAGGCGTTGGCGTCGGGGCCGGAGTTGGTGGCGGCGTGGGCGTCGGCTCAGGCGTTGGAGCCGGAGTGGGTTCCGGGGTTGGGGTTGGCGCAGGCGTTGGTTCTGGCGTTGGCGCCGGTGTTGGACGCGTCGCAGGCACAGGCGCAACAACAGGCTCCGGCGTGGGCGCAGGAGCCGGGGTTGGTTCTGGCGTTGGCGCGGGTGGCGTCGGTTCAGGGGTCGGCGCGGGCGCCGGTTCCGGCTCCGGAGTTGGCTCGGGCGCAGGCTCAGGCATCGCCTCTGGCGCAGGCGCGGTATTGGTCACCGGGGCGGGCGTTGGAATGTCCGCTGGCGACGGCGTGACCTGGTTTTCCTGAGTATTGCCCGTTGGCTGGGCAAGCTCGGCCGGTTGGTTGGACTCAACTATGGATGGCGTATCGGTTTCCACGATCTGGCTGGTCAGCTGACCGGCGCGAATGTTGGAGTATTCCTCGATCGGCACCAGATCGACCGAAATGGACTCTACCGTTGGCGTCAACGGTTCGCGGAACCCCAGGTTGATGAGACCGATGGTCAACACCGCGATATGGACAATGATCGAGACGATGACGCCAGTGCGCATGGGCTGGGCCTACCGGTCCTGCTGCTGGGTGACGAGACCGATCTTGGTGAAGCCTGCTGCGGACAACAGCCCCATGACACGCATCACCGAGCCGTAATTGGCCGTGGTGTCGCCGCGCACAAAGATACGGTCTTCCGTGCCGTTGACAGCCATGGCCGTCACGGTGCCGATCAAATCGACTTCGGCTACAGGGTCCTCGTCCACGAAAATCGCGCCTTCAGGCGTCACCGAGACGGTGATCGGCTGGGTCTGGCTGGCCATGTCGCTGGCCGCCGTCTTGGGCAGATCGATCGGCACGCCCGACGTCATCATGGGCGCTGCGACCATGAAGATGATCAGCAGCACCAGCATCACGTCCACCATGGGCGTGATGTTGATTTCGCTCATGACCGCTTTCTTGCGGCCGCGACGACGGCGTCCGCCGCCTCCGCCGCCACCGGCTGTGGTTCCCATCCCCATCTTAGCGGGTCCGCGCTTCGAGCTGGCGGCTGAGAATGGTCGAGAATTCGTCGGCAAAGCCCTCAAGGCGACCGATCAGCTTATTGGCGTCAGAGCTGAGCTTGTTATAGGCGATAACGGCTGGAATAGCGGCCACAAGGCCGATAGCCGTGGCGAACAGCGCTTCGGCGATCGGGCCAGCCACAACAGCCAGATTGGTGTTGGACGAGGCGGCGATAGCGGTAAAGGCGTTCATGATGCCCCAGACCGTACCGAACAGACCAATGAACGGACCAGCCGAGCCAACGGTGGCGAGGAAACCCAGGCGCTTTTCCAGCGTCTCGCTTTCGCGGGCAATGGCGACGTCGAGCACTTTGTCGAGGCGCTGCTGCATGCCGACAAAGCTGGCTGCGTTCTGCTCGTGGCTGCGCTTCCACTCTTTCATGGCCGCAACAAACACCACGCCCAAACCGCCCGAGGTCTTTTCGGACTGCTGCTGATACAGCTCTTCGAGCGACTGGCCCGACCAGAACACGCGCTCAAAGCGGTTCATCTCTGCTTGTGTGCGGCGATAGGTAATGGACTTGTCGATAATAATCGCCCAGCACCAGACAGAGGCGCCCAGCAATCCCAGCATGACCGACTTGACGATCCAGTCTGCAGCCCAGAACAGGCCCCAGATGGACAAATCGGCATGTGGGGCGACCGCCCCTACAGCATCCACGGCTTCCATGAAGTGATCCTTTTCGGCCCGGTTCTACCGCCCGACCCATCTGCCACTGCGGATGGGGTCGAAATCTGTCAAAATTAAGAGAAATGCCCCGTTTGCCGGGCTTTGGGGGACCGGCGCACGGGATCACGGTCCCTTTGCCGCAATTATGGTCAAGGAGTGGTTAACAAAGGCTCACATCTGACGCCAAGCTGAACGAATGCAACAACTTGTGAAGCAGGATGGCATCACAGGCCAACACTGCTGGCACAACAGCGCAATAGCTCAGCCAGAGGCAGTGGACTTGCTTTGAGGGGCGTCGCTGGCCAGTTTGTCGCGAATGGCCTTGGGCATACGCGTTGCCGCGCCCTGGGCATTGATGGCGACGACCATCACACTAGCGCGGGTCAAAACCACGCCATCGCGCAGGATGGTTTGCTTAAGGCTCAGGCGCGCGCCGGTGACGGCTTCAACTGTCGTCAGCACGTCCAGCAGGTCATCGATATGGGCCGCGCCGTCGAACTGGATATCCATGGCGCGGACCGCAAACGCCACACCATCCTTGGCCAGCTCAGCGTGATGCACGCCCAGATCGCGCAGGAACTCGGTGCGGCCGCGCTCGAAGAACTTGAGATAGGCCGCGTGATAGACATTGCCGGAAAAGTCAGTGTCTTCGTAATAGATGCGGACCGGGAAACGATGCTCAGTCACGCCGCGTCCTCACGATAGATCACATGCTCGGGGCTATCCCCAAGCGTCTGCAGGCGCTCGACCAGCCAGGCGGGCAGTAGCCGCACCGTGTTGAGCGCGGCGCTTTCGATGGGGATCCATGAGAAATGCAGCTCGTGGCCCTCGTCGAAGCGGACGAGAAAGGGCTGCTCCCCATTGGGACGCACAGCGTCCGGCAGCGCGATGGCATAGATCAGGCCCATCTCGTGGAAGCGCTCGCCGCCACGGCCATAAAAGCTCTCGTAGCTGAACAGCAGCCGACCAATTGTACACGGCATGGCCAGCTCTTCGGCGACTTCGCGCTCAAGCGCGAGGTCACTCTGTTCCCCCAGCTCGACGCGGCCACCGGGCAGCATGCAATAATCGTCATCGTCCTCGGTGCAGACCAGCAGGTGACCATCACGAATGGCGGCACCGGCAACGCGGTAGTTGAAACAGGTATCCCCGATGGGAAAGCTGATCATCACCCGCTCGCTCATTCCTCGGGCTCCTCGAACAGGCTCTGCTGCAGGCCGACAAAGCCCTGCGGCACGATCTTGCCCAGATGCTGGAAAGCAGCGCCGGTCAGCATGCGCCCGCGCGGCGTGCGCTGGATGAAGCCCTGCTGGATCAGGTAGGGTTCGACGATCTCTTCAATGGCGTCACGCGGCTCGCTGAGCGCAGCCGCAATGGTTTCGATACCCACCGGGCCGCCATTGTAGAAGTCAGCAATGGTGGTGAGATAGCGGCGGTCGAGCTGATCGAGCCCGCGCGCATCGACATCAAGCCGCAGCAGCGCCTTGTCGGCGATGGCGCGGGTGATCTCGCCGGCATTCTCCACCAACGCAAAGTCGGTGACGCGGCGCAGCAGGCGACCCGCGATACGCGGCGTACCGCGCGAACGGCGGGCTATTTCCATGGCCCCATCGGGCGCCATCGGCATGCCAAGCAGGCGCGCCCCGCGCTGGACGATCTGCACCAGCTCCTCGGGCGTATAGAAATTAAGCCGCACCGGAATACCGAAGCGGTCGCGCAGTGGCGTGGTCAAAAGACCCGCCCGCGTCGTCGCTCCCACCAGCGTGAACTTGGCCAGATCGATACGCACCGAGCGGGCCGCAGGCCCCTCCCCGATGATCAGATCGAGCTGGAAATCCTCCATCGCGGGATAGAGCACTTCTTCGATCGCCGGATTAAGCCGGTGGATTTCGTCGATGAAAAGCACATCGCGATCTTCGAGATTGGTCAGCAGCGCCGCCAGATCGCCCGCCTTGGCGATGACCGGACCAGAGGTGGCGCGAAAGCCAACGCCGAGCTCCCGCGAGATGATCTGCGCCAGCGTAGTCTTGCCCAGCCCCGGAGGGCCCACGAACAGCACGTGATCAAGCGCCGCACCGCGCTGCTTGGCCGCTTTGATGAACACTTCTAGATTGGCGCGTGCCGCTGCCTGCCCGACAAACTCGGCAAAGCCCGACGGGCGTAGCGACACATCCAGACTATCGTCGCGACCGGCCTCGGGGGACGTCAAACCACTCAACTACTCAACTCCCGCAGGCCCAGCCGGATCAGCTTTTCGGTCGGCACATCATCGCCCTCGCGCGCCACGACGCGCGCCAGAGCAGCCGAGGCCTGTGCGCTCGAATAGCCCAGATTGGTCAGCGCCGAAACCGCATCGGTAATCGCGCTCGAGGCAATGCCCTCGCCCAAGGCCGATTGCAGGCCCAGCGTGCCCGCATCAACCGCGCCGGTTGTCGGCACCTTGCCCTTGAGTTCGGTCACCAGACGCACGGCGAGCTTTGGCCCCACGCCATTGGCGCGGCCGATCATGGCTTTGTCCTGGAGCGCAATGGCGCTCGAAATCTCAGAAGGCGACAGCGCCGACAAGATCGCCAGCGCGACACGCGCACCAACGCCCTGCACGGTCATCAAAAGATTGAACCATGCCTTCTCACTATCGGACGAAAAGCCATAGAGCCGGATCATGTCTTCGCGGACGATGGTCTCGATGAACACCACCGCCGCCTCGCCAACGCGGGGCAGGCTCTGGAGCGTGCGCGACGAGCAGAACGCCTGATAGCAGACGCCACCGCAGTCGATCAGAACGTGGTCATCATCAAAACTGTCGACGAGACCTTTGAGTTTGCCGATCATGCCAATGCCTTTAATCGCTGATTGGAGACGCGGTGATGGGCGTGGCAGATGGCGATCGCCAGCGCGTCGGCGGCGTCAGCACCCTTGAAATCTGCCGCAGGCATCAGCGTTTTGACCATCAATTGAATTTGTCCCTTATCGGCGTGGCCCGTGCCGACCACGGATTTCTTGACCAGATTGGCCGCATATTCCGCCACCGGCAGGCCGCGTGCTGCCGGGGTGAGCAGAGCTACCCCGCGCGCTTGCCCCAGGATCAGCGCCGAGCGCACGCCCGCATTGACGAAGGTCTCTTCAACCGCCGCCTCGCTGGGTCCGAACCGATCCAGCACCTCACCGAGCCCGGCGAACAGGATGGCCAGCCGTTCGGCCAGCGATCCATCCACCGGCGGGGTGACCGTCCCGGCGGCGACAAAGGTCAGCCGATTGCCCAGACTTTCGATAATGCCCCAGCCGCAACGGCGCAGCCCTGGGTCGATACCGATGATTCGCGTTGCCGAGTTCATGCATTCATCCTTAGTGCGCGGCGCGAACCGTACCAAGCCCAATGTGAACAAACCCGAAACAACCTGGTAAAAATGACAGGATCAATAAAATCCGAACGGTTTTGCAAACCCCGCCTTCAATAAACGCCATCTAGCGTCTGCGCGGGGAACGAGGGGCAATCAGCATGAATGGCATATGCCAGGAACTGCCGGGGCGGGCAGTGCTTTGGTCTGATCGTGCAGCGGTTTGCACGAGCGAGACTGCCTGCATCAATGCAGGGCGGCGCGACCCTGCTGCACCATCTCCAATCCACCATCCATCCACAACCGGGAGCACCGGCCGCGTTGTCATGACGTCGGCCGCCCAAACCATAGAGTTACTGACCACCTGACCACCCATAGGACCAACACACCCTAGTGGCGGCCCTCAGGGGCTCGCCGGACCATCAACCCTTGAACAGCGAGAGCACGAGATGCCGGAATCGAAACGAGTTACCGCCATGCAGAAATGGTCCAGCGTGGGAAAATGGACTCTGTTGGGCACGCTCAGTTGTGTTCTGGTGTCGGTCGCTGCCAATGCGATCATCTTTGAGGGGGTCGACGAGGCGATGCGCCAACGCGCCATCCTCAGCGCCATCGTACTGCCCACCCTGATGGGCGCCCCCCTGTTCTTCTTCATGAGCATGCGCCTGCGCGGGCTCGCTCTTTCCAATTTCCGCCTCGCCCTAGTGGCGCGCACCGACAGCCTGACGGCCTGCCTCAATCGTGGTGCCTTTACCTATCGGGTGACCAGCATTCTCGCCCAGAGCGGTCCGACTGCCGGAGCGCTACTGATGATCGATGCGGACAACTTCAAGACCATCAACGACCTGTTCGGCCATGATGCAGGGGACGATGCGCTGGCGATCATAGCGCGCTCAATCCGCGCGGTGCTGCGACCGGGCGACCTGGTCGGGCGCATGGGTGGCGAGGAATTTGCGGTTTATCTGCCTGATGTCGGCCAACCAGGGGCCGAGGTTATCGCTGAACGCATCCGCCGCTCGGTCAATCTGGCCGTGTTCGCGCCAAACGGGGAACAGCGTGCGCTGTCGGTCAGCATTGGCGGCGCAGTCTTTGACCGGCCGGCTATCTTCTCAGAATTGTTCCGCATTGCCGATCAGCGGCTCTATGGCGCCAAGCAGACCGGCCGCAATCGCGTCGCCATTGTGCATGCCACAGATTATCCAGACCTCACACTGCAACAGTCGGCATAGAAAAAGGGCAGCGCCGCAGCACTGCCCTTCTGAATTTTACTGCTCAAGCAATCAAGCGTCGAGCTTGGCCGCTTCTTCGTCGCTCATTTCGAAGTTCGTATAGACGTTCTGCACGTCATCGTCTTCTTCGAGCGTGGCGATCAGCTTCATCAGCGATGCGCCTTTTTCGGCATCGATCGGGGCATTGGTCTGGGGCTTCCAGATCGCCTTGACGGACTCGGCTTCACCGAGAACCTTCTCGAGCGTTGCAGCAACTTCCACCATCGCCTCGAACGAGGTGGTGATGTAGTGGCCTTCCTCATCGCTTTCGACGTCGTCGGCACCCGCCTCGATAGCGGCTTCCATCACGGCGTCTTCGGTGCCGGCCTTGACCGGATAGGTGATCTCGCCAACCTTGTCGAACATGAAGCCAACCGAGTTGGTTTCACCCATCGCGCCGCCACTCTTGGAGAAGTAGGAGCGGACGTTCGATGCCGTGCGGTTACGGTTGTCGGTCAGGGTCTCGACGATGATCGCGACGCCACCGGGGCCATAGCCCTCATAGCGGATCTCGTCGTAGTTTTCGCCGTCCGAACCGATCGCCTTCTTGATGGCGCGGTCGATATTGTCCTTGGGCATGGACTGAGCGCGCGCGTTGACAACGGCCAGGCGCAGGCGGGCATTGAAGGCTGGGTCTGGCATGCCGAGCTTGGCGGCGACGGTGATTTCGCGCGCAAGCTTGGAGAAGACCTTGGAGCGAACCGCGTCGGACTTGCCTTTGCGGTGCATGATGTTTTTGGCGTGTGAATGGCCTGCCATAGGTCACTCCCCTCGAATAAAAGCTGCTGGTTTATGGTCGCGGGTTATAGGCAAGTGCAGCGCATTTGTGAAGCTGACCGCCAATGCCGCGCGTGAAGGCACGGATCTAGCGTCCCGGGGGAGGGCGTCCGGAGCGGCAACCGCTTGGCCCAAAGCTGTCCGAGCTGGGCCTCAATCGAAAATGGGCTCAGCCTGGGCCAGCGTGCCGCCAAGGCGCAGCGGCAGCACTTTGGTCGCCAGGCCGGTGCGTGGATCGGTCTGAATGGCCACGCCGCACAGCGTCGCCTCGCCTTCGGACGGTGAGAACCGGCCATTGGGAATACCTGTCAGAAACCGGTTCAGCGGCTCATCGGTATCGGTGCCGATAATGGAGTCGAAATCCCCGCACATGCCCGCATCGGCCATCAGCGCCGTACCGCCGCGCAGCACGCGATGATCGGCCGTGGGGATATGGGTGTGGGTGCCGACAACAAGGCTGACCTTGCCATCGAGGAAGTGGCCCATGGCCTGAATTTCCGAGGTGGCTTCGGTATGGAAATCCACGACAATCGCGTCGGCCTGCTCGCCCAGCGGACAAGCGGCAACAGCGGCTTCCACGGCGCGGAACGGATCATCGATGGGGGGCATGAACACACGGCCCTGCGCATTGATCACCAGCACGCGATGGCCATTGCGGCCCTCGACGAACATGGCTCCACGTCCCGGCGTGCCAGGTGGCATGTTGATTGGACGGATCAGGGTGTTTTCGCGCTCAATGAACGAAATGGTCTCGCGCTGATCGAAGGCATGGTCGCCAAGCGTCACGATATCGGCGCCGGCATTGCGGATCGCATTGAAGTGCGGTTCGGTCAGGCCCTTGCCATGGCTGGCATTTTCGCCATTGACCACAACGAAATCAAAGCCATAGCGCTCGATGATGCCCGGCAGGCGATCATTGACCGCATCCCGGCCGGAACGGCCCATCACATCGCCCAGAAACAGCAGCTTCATGCGCTTGCGCCAAAATGGCGAATGCCGTTTTCAGTGATGACAGCATCAAGCGGTACGTCGTGGGCCTCGCGCGGGATCTCGTCGAGCTCCTGTGCCGCAAAGGCCAGCCCGATCAGCCTGGGCTTCTTGCTCAGATTTGCCAGCGTGCGGTCATAATACCCACCGCCATAACCCAAGCGCGTACCGTTCTTGTCAAAGCCGAGCAGCGGCATGATGACCAGATCCGGCTCGGCGCGTGGCGCCTGTTCGGAGGGCGCGAGCGTGCCAAACCCGGCTTCATAAAGCGCTTCGCCCTGCTCCCAGACCCGAAGGTCGAGCGGTTCTTCAGCGCCCAGCACGACGGGCAAGATGACGGTGTGGTTGTTGTCCATCAGGCGGACAAGAATCGGCTGGCAGTCCAGCTCGTCGCGAATGCGCCAATAGGCGGCAACGACGTCACTGGCGGCGGGGGCGACATCCTTGAAGAAGGCAGCGGCCACGGCAGCGGCAGCATCAACACGATCGGCCTGCGGAATGGCGGCACGGATCGCATGGGCCTGACTTCTCAGCGCCGCCTTGGCTTCTTCGATCTTCTCGTCAACCATACAGCGCCACAATCCGCCTCAGAAATTAGGTGCCACCCTGGCCGTGGGATATGCGATCCCGGGAACCTACTTTACGCAGGTGGGCGCCGTATGTCTGAGCCCAGGAGCCCAGTCAGGGACAGCTCCCTTAGGATCGATAAGGCCCCGGGGATATGGTATCCAACACGCACCGGGCAGCAGAACCGATATAGGCGCTTTGCCGGCCAGTGCAAAGGGGAAGCGCGACCCGAACACACCAATTTCACCTAAATCTGCACTGCCCCACGCTTCGGCATGCGCAACTATCTTGCCCTTGTCATCGCGGCTCACCAATATCTTGCCACTTAAGCAGGATCGCCCATGTTCGCGCACATTCTGATTGTCATTATTGCCGCCATCGCCATTTCCGCCTTCGCCGAACGCAAGAACATCCAGCCGGCCATTCTGGTCGCCATGGTCGGGCTCGCGGCATCCTTCATTCCGGGCCTGCCCCGACTGGAGCTGGAGCCCGAAATTATCCTGGGCATAGTGTTGCCCCCGATGCTGTTTTCGGCGGCGAGCGACTTCTCCTTCACCAGCTTCGCCAAGCGCCTGAGCTCCATCGTCAACCTGGGCGTCTTCATGGTGTTTGCTGCAACCGCCGCGGTTGGCGTGGTGGCGGCTGCCATCGTGCCCGAACTGACCCTGCCCGCAGCCCTAGTGCTGGCAGCCGTGCTGGCGCCGCCCGATGCGGTTACCGCTATCACCATTGGCCGCAAGGCCGGCCTGCCCACCGGCTTGATGACCGTGCTCAAGGGCGAAAGCCTGATCAATGACGCGGCCGCGCTGACCATCTTTGCGGCTGCCGTGGCAGGCGTTGCTGGCACCCACGCCTTTATCGACAACCTGCCGCTCTATTTCCTCTATTCGTCCGTGGTCGGCATTTTGCTCGGCTTGATCATCGGCAATTTCGCCCAGTTCGCCCGCCGCAAGCTGGGCAATCCGTCCCTGTCGACGGTGATTTCGGTGATCGTGCCCTTCGCTGCCTATCTGCTGGCCGAGGAACTGCATGCCTCGGGCGTTCTGGCCGTGGTCACTGCCGGTTTCGCCATCGGCCATCACGCAGTGGAATCCAGCTATCAGGAGCGGATGCAGGAGCGCGAATTCTGGCGCACCGCCGATACCCTGCTCGAAACTTTTGTGTTCGCCTATATCGGCCTGCAACTGCGTTTCGTCATCAATGACGCAGGAGAAGCCGGCATCGGCCTTGTCGCGCTGCTGCTGGCGGCTACCGCAGTGTTTCTCGCCACGGTCGCGATCCGCTTCATCTGGGTGTTCGGCACCGCAATCTTCGGTCGTTGGCGCTATCGCGCCGGGCAAAAGCGTTGGGACGAATATACGGCCGCTGTCGCCCGCGGCGAGGACCCGTTCGCCAGCAAGCGCCGGCCGCAGCGGCAAGACACAGGCCCAAACGCGCGCCGTCGCCCGCGCCCCGAAGCACCACAACCGCCACTCAGCTGGAAGGAAAACATCGTTCTGTCCTGGACCGGCATGCGCGGCGTGGTGACCCTTGCCGCCGCAGCCGGCGTGCCCGCCGTCACGGTGAGCGGACTGCCCTTCCCCGGCCGCGAGGCGATCCTTGCCATCGCCTTCCTCGTCACCATCGCCACTTTGGTGATCCAGGGGCTCACCCTGCCCTGGCTGATCAAACACCTCGACCTCAGCGATCCGCGCGCCGACAAATACATCGCCGATCAGGAGGCCCTTGCTCATAAGCTGGCGCGCGAGGCAGCCAATGCGGCGCTGCAGGAATATAGCGAAACGCACGACAGCCCCTCCTCGCGACGCATGGTCGAGATGATGGCCCGGCGCAACAAGCTGACGACACAGGTCGAGCAACCCGAGCGTGTGATCGATCAGGACGAGGCGTTTGAGCTGGGCAACATCATGCTGGCGGCGCGCCGCAAGCGACTGATCACCGCGCGCGACGAGCGTGTGCTGGACGAGACGGTGCTGCGCGACGTGTTGGAGCAGATGGATCTGGAACAGGCGTTTCTGGACAGCCGGGGCAAACCCGCCTGACCCCTGAACTAGCTGTGCGGCAGCGGGGCGGCCTCGTCGAGAACATTGGCGATGCCGTCCAGCGCCACCGCGGCCTCGACCAGCTTGCCGGCGAAACGCTCTTCGAGCGCCTCGATTTCGGCAGCCACTTCCTGCCCGGCGCGCTGCAGGATCAGAACTTCTTTTTCGAGCGCCTTGATCTTGCGCTCGGCCTCGGCAAGCTCATCGACCACAGCAATGCCCGCCATCACGGTCAGCCGGTTGTCGCCAATCTCGCCGACGGCGCCCTTAAGGCTTTCTACCTGCTTGTTAAACCGATCAGCCAGGCCGATCAGATGCTTCTGCTGGCCCTCTTCGCAGGCCATGCGATATTTGCGGCCATTGATCTCGACATTGACTTCAGGCACCGCGCTACTCCGTCTTTGCCAGCACTTCGCGGACCGTTTCCATGGCCTCGACCAAACGGCGCGACACATCATGGGCGCTGTCATCAAGGCGCTTGGCCCGCGCTGCGGTTTTGTCGAGTTCCGTCGCCAGCCGCGCGCGCTCATGCACGAGGCGCTGCGTATCGACCTCGATGCGATTATGCTGCCGCATCCGCGTCGCCAGATTTTTTACCGACTGATCCAGCCGCGCCATGGCGCGATCAAACCGCGCATTGGCGGCGCCGATCCCATCTTCAAGTTCCGTCTCACTCATTACCGTTACGGTCCTTTACGCGCGACGTTCACGCTCTACAGGGTGCCTCACACCCAGCCGCAATGCAACCAAGGAAGCCTACCCTGTCATTGACAGGCAATCCCAACCTGTTATGCCTCGAACCCGCCTTTGGGAGGAGGCTTACGGCCTCTCTTCTCCCCAGATTTCACGCCCAATGAAAGCGCAAGCCCGATGACAAATACAGCCCAGCAGAATGATTTGGCCAATGCGATCCGCTCCCTGTCCATGGACGCGGTGGAAAAAGCCAATTCTGGTCACCCAGGCCTGCCCATGGGCTGCGCAGACATTGCGACCGTGCTGTTCACAAAAGTGATGAAGTTCGATCCCGCAGACAGCAAGTGGGCTGACCGCGATCGCTTCGTCCTGTCGGCCGGCCATGGCTCGATGCTGCTCTACTCCTCGCTCTATCTGCTGGGCTACGAGGACATGACCATCGAGCAGGTCAAGAATTTCCGTCAGCTCGGCTCCAAGACGGCTGGCCACCCAGAGTACGGTTATGCGCAGGGCATCGAAACCACCACCGGCCCACTCGGCCAGGGTGTGGGCAATGCTGTCGGCATGGCAATCGCGGAAGCCAAGCTGGCTGCCGAGTTCGGTTCCGACATCGTCGACCACCACACCTGGTGCCTGGCTGGTGACGGGTGCCTCATGGAAGGCATCTCCCAGGAAGCCATCGCGCTTGCCGGACACCTCAAGCTGCACAAGCTGACCCTGATCTGGGATAACAACAACATCACCATCGATGGCGCTGTGTCCAATTCCGACAGCACCGACCAGATCGCGCGTTTCAAGGCATCGGGCTGGAACACCATTGAGATCGATGGCCACGATCAGGCCGCCATCGAGAAGGCTCTGCTCGACTCCAAGAAGTCGGACAAGCCAACCCTGATCGCTGCCAAGACCACCATCGGCTTTGGCGCGCCCAAGAAGGCCGGCACCAACAAGGTTCACGGCTCGCCTCTCGGCGCCGAAGAACTGGCTGGCGCCAAGGCAGCCCTCGGCATCACCTACCCCGCATTCGAGGTTCCAGCCGACACGCTGGAAGCCTGGCGCGCCGCTGGCCGTCGCTCGCAGAACGTGCGTGGCGAATGGCAGTCCCGTCTGGCCGCATCGGCCAGCAAGGCCGAGTTCGAGCGCCGCACCGCAGGCGAGCTGCCAGCCGGCTTTGCCAACGCGATCAACGACTACAAGCAGAAGCTCAGCGCCGAACTGCCGAAGGTTGCAAGCCGCAAGGCCAGCCAGATGGCGCTCGAGGTCATCAACGCCATCGTTCCCGAGACCCAGGGCGGCTCGGCTGACCTCACCGGCTCAAACCTGACCAACACCAAGGAAACCCTGCCCTTCCAGGCGGACAATTATTCCGGCCGCTACATGATGTACGGCATCCGCGAGCAAGGCATGGCTGCGGCCATGAACGGCATTGCGCTGCATGGCGGCCTGATCCCCTACGGCGGCACCTTCATGTGCTTCACCGACTATGCGCGCCCTGCCATCCGCCTGTCGGCGCTGATGCACCAGCGCGTCATCTACGTGATGACCCACGACTCCATTGGCCTGGGCGAAGACGGCCCGACCCACCAGCCCGTCGAGCACATGTCCGCCCTGCGCGCCATTCCGAACCTTCTGGTGTTCCGTCCTGCAGACGCCGTGGAAACTGCCGAATGCTGGCAGCTTGCGCTCGAAAGCGACAGTGCACCGTCCATTCTCGCGCTCTCGCGCCAGAACCTGCCAACGGTCCGCACCCAGCACACCACGGAAAACCTCTCGGCCAAGGGCGCCTACACCCTTGCCGGTGAACTTGACGCAGAGGTCATCATCTTCGCGACCGGCTCGGAAGTTGCCATCGCGCTGGACGGCATGAAGCTGCTGGCCGAGAAGGGCATCAGCGCCCGCGTCGTGTCGGTTCCATCCATGGAACTCTTTGCCAAGCAGTCCGACGCTTACCGCGCCGAGGTGCTGGGCAATGCCAAGGCCCGCGTCGCTATCGAAGCCGGCACGGAAATGAGCTGGAACAAGCTGCTGGGCGACAAGGGTCGCTTCGTCGGCATGCACGGCTTTGGCGCGTCGGGCCCGATTGAAGAGCTCTATGAGCACTTCAACATCACAGCCAAGGCCGTTGTTGAAGCCGCCACCGCACAGTTGTAAGAGAGCCTCGCTCTCTTTCTCCTCCTAGACCCCTTAAGGAGCCTCATATGGCAGTCCGCGTCGCCATCAATGGTTTTGGCCGTATCGGCCGCAATGTTCTGCGCGCCATTATCGAATCTGGCCGTACCGATATCGAAGTCGTTGCGATCAACGACCTCGGCCCGGTCGAAACCAATGCCCACCTGTTCCGCTTCGACAGCGTTCACGGCCGCTTCAACGGCACCGTGACCGTTGATGGCAACACCATCGACGTTGGTCGCGGCCCGATCCAGGTGACCGCCGTGCGTGATCCGGCCGAGCTGCCACACGCCGCCATGGGCGTCGACATCGCGCTTGAATGCACCGGCATCTTTACCTCCAAGGAAAAGGCCAGCGCGCATCTCAAGGCCGGCGCAAAGAAGGTGATCATCTCGGCTCCCGGCGACGGCGCGGACAAGACCATCGTTTATGGCATCAACCACCACGATCTGACCAAGGACGACCTGGTCATCTCGAACGCTTCGTGCACCACCAACTGCCTGGCTCCGCTGGCCTATGTGCTGCACAAGGAATTCGGCATCGAAAAGGGAATGATGACCACCATCCATTCCTATACTGGTGACCAGCCAACGCTCGACACCATGCACAAGGATCTCTATCGCGGCCGCGCTGCGGCCCTGAGCCAGATCCCGACCTCGACCGGCGCTGCCAAGGCCATCGGCCTGGTGCTGCCTGATCTCAAGGGCAAGCTGGATGGTATCTCGATCCGAGTTCCAACCCCCAATGTGTCCTGCGTCGACTTCAAGTTCATCGCCAAGCGCCATGTGACCGCCGACGAGATCAACGCTGCCGTGCGCAAGTATGCCGATGGCGAGCTCAAGGGCATTCTGGGCTACACCACCCAGCCAAACGTCTCGATCGACTTCAACCACGATCCGCACTCCTCCACCATGGCTCTCGACCAGACCAAGGTGATGGACGGCAATTTCGTGTCGGTCCTGAGCTGGTACGACAACGAGTGGGGCTTCTCCAACCGCATGGCCGACACCGCCGTTGCACTGGGCAAGACGCTCTAAGCTGTCGGCACCGCAAGAATTTAAGGGCGCTCCCTCGGGGCGCCCTTTTTTTGCCAGTCTCGGCGCCATTCCCGCGAAAGCGGGAATCCCCCTCCGTCAGCAAGAGAGATTCCCGCTTTCGCGGGAATGACGCGGTGCTCTATTGTGAACTACCAAGAGCGCAAACTGCACGCGCGATAGTTATGGCGAACGACTCATGAGCCTTGATCGATCCGTCCGCTGGCATGGGCTTGATCCCGTTAGCATCGAACATTGCCATGTCATCTCGACCGCCCGCGATACGCGCATTCGCTCGACGACCATCACGCCCGAGCATGGGCTGTTCTACCGCATCAAACTCGATGACACCGAGCATGTGCGCACGGTCAAGATCGAGCGCACCGATGGCACCGTGCTGGAGCTGTTTTCCGATGGCGCCGGCAATTGGTCGGACGACCGCGCCGAGCCGCTCTCCCAGCTCAAAGGCTGCATCGACATCGACATATCGTCCAGCCCGCTGACCAATTCGCTGCCGCTCTGGCGCTGCCAATGGGTGACCGGCCAGCCGCAACGCTTTGCCATGGCCTGGATCGATACGGACTCCATGACGGTTCAGCGCGCCGAGCAGCTCTACACCCAGCTCGACGCCACCCATTTCCGCTTCCAGTCAGCTGATTTCGAGCGCGTCATCGAAGTCGACGCCGATATGTTGGTCGTGGATTATCCCGGTCTCTTCACGCGCGCCTGAGAACTCAGCCGCAGGCGGCTTCCCACTCGGCAAGCAGCCCCATGATCTCCAGCGAATCCTTGAGCCGGGGCGAGGGGCGCGCGGCTTGCGTTAGCCCCTGCGCCACGCAGCGCTCCATCAGCAAAACCTGATGGTGGAAGGCATCATGGCTGTCCTCAAGCAGGGTGATTTCGGCTGTCTCACCATAGGCCTGGAACTGCAGCCTATTGCTCGTCCCCGGCAGCCATGGATTGGTCAGGAAGCGCAAGGTGCCCTTGTCTCCAACAATGACAAAGTCATGCGCCATGCCGACCATATCGCTGGACTGCAGCGTGGCCAGAACGCCGTTGCCGAAGCGGACACTTATCGCCGCATGGCCGATATTGCCGTCCTTGGGCGAGCGCACTCCGGACCCGGTCACCACGCGGTCTGCAAAGGCTGCATCGCCAAACGCGGTCTGCATCACGAACTGCAGCAACGAGACGGGATAGCATCCGATATTGTACAGCGTGCCGCCGCCCTGCGGATTGACCACGTCCCAGATATCGGCGGCATAGAACCCGCTGATGGAGGCGATGGTGCCGACATCGGCCAGCATTTCGGGCAGGTGCCTGTACATCGGGTGGGCCAGATACATCAGCCCTTCCACAAACAGCACATCATGGTCCCGCACGGCCTCAGCCAGCGCTCCTGCCTGCGCCAGTGTTCGCGTCAGCGACTTTTCGCTGAGGATCGCCTTGCCCGCCTTGGCGGCGGCGATAACACCTTCATGATGCATGTGATTGGGCGTGCCGATGTAGACCACATCCACCGCCGGATCGGCGAGCAGCTCGTCAAGGCTGCCATAGGTGGTCGCAATGTCGTGCTGGCTGGCGAACGCCGCCAGCCGTCCCGCGTCGCGCCCGGTCACCGCCGCAATGCGCGAACCGGGGCTGCCCTTGATGGCATCGGCCATTGTGGTGGAGATAAAGCTCGTTCCGACAATACCCCAGCCCAGCATGGCCCATCCTGATGTTGGATTTGATCGGCCATGCCTAGCCTCCCCGCAGCTTGCCACGCAATGAAAAAGCAGGCGCTGGCAGCAGCGCTCCCCCCTTCCCCCGTTCGCGCCGCTCTGCTACGCCAGCGGCGAACACCGACCTCCGGAGGCCCCAGTGACCGACAGCTTCAAGACCCTCGACGAACTCGACCTGACCAACAAGCGCGTCCTGCTGCGGGCCGATCTCAACGTTCCGGTCGCCAATGGCAAGGTCACCGACGCCACCCGCATCGAGCGGCTGGTTCCCACCATCCGCGAAATCGTCAAGCACGATGGCAAAGTGATCCTGCTTAGCCATTTCGGCCGCCCCAAGGGCAAGGTCGATCCCGAGTTCTCGCTCGAGCAGGTCTGCGAAGCCGTCGCCAATGAAACCGGCCATCCGGTCGGCTTTGTCGCCACCGACTGGAACGACGTCAGCGCCGCCAAGCAGGCGATCGACGAAGCACCCGTCGGCTCCGTGCTGGTGCTGGAAAACACCCGCTTCCATCCCGGTGAAGAAACCAACGATGTTGAGCTCGCCAAGCGCATGGCCAGCCTCGGCGACGTCTATGTCAACGACGCCTTCTCGGCAGCTCACCGCGCCCATGCCTCGACGGAAGCGCTGGCGCGTCTGTTGCCTGCGGCGGCAGGTTTGGCCATGCAGGCCGAACTCGAAGCGCTGGAATCCGGCCTCGGCAAGCCCAAGAAGCCCGTGATCGCCATCGTCGGCGGCGCCAAGGTCTCCTCCAAGATCGATCTGCTGGAAAACCTCGTAACCAAGGTCGATGGCCTGGTCATCGGTGGCGGCATGGCCAATACGTTCCTGCATGCGCAGGGCCATGGCGTCGGCAAGTCGCTGGCCGAAAAGGACCTCGCGGAAACCGCGCTGCGCATCATGGACAAGGCCGTCGATAGCGGTTGTGCCATCATCCTGCCAATTGACGCGGTCGTCGCCTGGCACTTCAAGGCCGACACCCCGACCCGTCTTTATGGCGTAGACGCGATCGATCCGGATGGCATGGTGCTCGACATTGGCCCATCCTCCATCGAGCGTATCACCGGCGCCATCGACGACGCGCACACCGTCGTCTGGAACGGCCCCATGGGTGCGTTTGAAATGAACCCGTTCGACGCTGGCACGGTCGCCATAGCCAAGCACGTCGCCAAGCGCACGCATGAGGGCAAGCTGATCTCGGTCGCCGGGGGCGGCGACACCGTTGGCGCACTGGCCCATGCCGGCGTCAAGGACGCCTTCACCTATGTCTCGACCGCTGGCGGCGCCTTCCTCGAATGGATGGAAGGCAAGCCCCTCCCCGGCGTCGAAGCGCTGAAAAAGTAAGATGCAGAAGGCCGGGTCAACGATCCGGCCTTTTTCTTTGTTCCACCTATTTTCGACCACCTTTCGTCTAATAAACGCAGGTCTAATCGTCGACGCGAAAACGAAAGTCTAATCTGCACGCTAACATTCAGGCCGAGGTACACAGATGGCGAAGTCGCTCAATTCCATTGCCCAGAAGCTCATGGAAACCGGCAAAGGCATTCTTGCCGCCGATGAATCCGAAGGCACGATCGCCAAGCGCTTCGCCAAGATCAACCTGCCCAACACCCTCGACCTGCGCCGCGACTATCGCGAAATGTTGTTCCGCTCGACCACTGCCATGCAGAACTACATCTCTGGCGTCATCCTCACCGAAGAGACGCTTGAGCAGCAGGCCGCCGACGGCACCGCCTTCCGCGCCATTCTCGCCGACGCCGACGTTATCCCCGGCATCAAGGTCGACCGCGGCGCGTTCCCCATGCCCGGCGACAGCGGCGAAAAGATCACCGAGGGCCTTGATGGCCTGCGCCAGCGCCTGACGCGTTATGCAGATCTCGGTGCAGGCTTTGCCAAATGGCGCGCCGTCATCACCATCAATGACGTTGCTCCCACCCGCAACAATATCCGCGCCAATGCCCATGCGCTGGCCCGCTACGCCATTCTCTGCCAGGAAGCGGGCATCGTCCCCGTGGTTGAGCCCGAGGTCGTCGGCGACGGCGAACCCGGCAATCACTCGCTCGAACGCTGCGCCGCCGTCACCGGCGAAGTGCTGGAAAACGTCTTCAAAGAACTCCGCCTCGCGGGCGTCGAGCTTTCCGGCATGCTGCTCAAGCCAAACATGGTGCTGCCCGGCGTCAACTCGCGCGAGCGCCCAACCGTCGAGGAAGTCGCCCAGCGCACCGTCTCCGTGCTGCGCGAGCATGTTCCTGCGGCCGTTCCCGGCATTGCGTTCCTGTCAGGCGGTCAGACCGATGAGGAAGCCACGGCGCATCTGTCGGCCATGAACCAGATTGCCGGCAAACCATGGCCGCTGACCTTCTCCTATGGCCGCGCCCTGCAAAATGTAGCGCTACGCACCTGGGCTGGTCGTCGCGAGAACTTCCCAGCCGCGCAGGCCGCCTTCACCCATCGCGCCCACATGAACTCGCTGGCAGCGCTCGGCACCTGGTCGGGAGAGCTCGACAAGGCCGCCTGATCTGACAATTATCCGACGCCCAACGTCGCACTGTGGCGCGCTCTCTTCCCAGGGGCGCGCCTTTTTTGTGTGCCCACACCAGCCATTGCGCCCACCCGACGCTATCGCCTATTGGAGAGGCGTCCCTTTTGTCGCCTAAATGCCGCGACATAGAGTTTGCTGCGTCGAGTATCCGGAAGCCCAATGGCACCTCAGCTTTATCTCATTACCCCTGCTGCCGCCGACCCGGCGACCTTCCCGGCCACGCTTATGGCCGTGCTCAATGCCGCAGAAGTCTCGGCGCTGCTGGTCCATCGTGGCGCGGCCGACGAGGCCACCTATGCCAAGTTGGCAGCTGCCGTCATCAACGTTGGCCAAGGCGCAGGCTGCGCCGTGTTGCTCGAAGATGATGTGGCACTGGCCAAGCGCCTCGGTGCTGATGGCGTGCATATCACCGGCGGCGCCAAGGCGCTCAAGGATGCCATTGGCGCGCTCAAGCCCGCCCTGATCGTTGGCGCCGGCAAGGCCGAAACCCGCCACGACGCCATGGCCTTCGGCGAAATGGACGTCGACTACGTGTTTTTTGGCCCCATCGACGGCGCTGCCGATACGCAGGCTGGCGAGCTGGCTGAATGGTGGGCCGATACGTTCGAAATTCCAGCCGTCTTCAGCGACGCCACTGCAACGCCTGAAACCGCTGACGCCCGTGGCGCGGAATTCCTTGCGCTGTCCGCCTCGATCTGGTCCGCCAAGGACCCGGTCGCCGCCATGGCGGCAATAGCTGCCGCTCTCGGAGAAACCGCATGACCCTTCGTCTGCGCGCTCTGGCTGTTGTTCTGGCTCTGTTGCCGCTGCCCGTTCTGGCGCAGGAGAATCCCGCAGAGTCGATCAGCAATGAAATCTTCGGGCCGCGCGCAGCGGCCGATTATGCCTATGGCGCTTTTCAGCGCGGCTATTACCTGACGGCCCTGGAATATGCTTTGCCGCGCGCTGAAAAGGGTGACGCAGCAGCGCAAACCCTGATCGCCGAGATTTACGCCAAGGGCCTTGGCATCGCGCAGAACGAACAGCGCGCCGCCGGCTGGTACCAGCTGGCCGCCAATAATGGCGATCGCCTCGCCATGTTCGAACTGGCCACCTATTATCAGGATGGCACCGGCGTCACCAAAAACCGCGCGCGCGCCGCTGATCTGTTCAAAAAGTCAGCCGAAGCTGGCTACGTTCCGGCCAAGTACAATATGGCGCTGCTGCATGTTGAAGGCATCTATGCCCCGCCCAGCCTCGTCACCGCAGCCGAGCTGATGAAAGAGGCAGCGGACGCCGAACTGCCCGAAGCGCAATACGACTACGGCACAATGCTGATCGAAGGCGCGGGCATTGCGCCCAACGATGCCGAAGGCGCCCGCTATATCGGCCTGGCCGCCGATCAGGATCTCATCGCCGCGCAGATCGACTATGCCACCCTGCTCTATATGGGCCAGGGCATCGAAAAGAATGTGCCCGAAGCCGCGCGCTGGTATGAGCGCGCCGCCGAAGCCGGCAATGCCGTGGCACAGAACCGCTACGCCAAGCTGCTCGCTGTGGGTGAAGGCGTTTCGCTCAACCTGCAGGAATCAGCGATGTGGCGCGCCCTCGCCCGCCGTCAGGGTCTGTCCGATCCTTCGCTCGATCGCCTTTTGGTGTCGATCTCGGCAGCTGATCTTGCCGCGGCCGAAGAACGTGCTCGTTTCTGGCCATCGGTGCCGCCGCGTGCGGCAGATGCAACGCCAACCACCCCTGCAACTCCTGCGCCTGCAGCACTGCCCGCACCAACAGATGATGGCGAAGCACCCGCTGCGGCCCCTGCATCAACACCGGTCGAGACGGACGAGCCACCAGCAGCAGAGCCCACAACCAGCACCGGAAAAACAGCGCCTGTGCCAGCTCAGCGGCAAAAGCCTTGAACCGGCGGGCATTCTGAGGCAATAAGCCCGCCACGCCCAATCAAGCATATCAACCTTCGGCCGGCCGCAACGGCGCGTTCGGCCCGAGCCAATAATGTGCTCACCTGAAAGCAACACGTATGGCCAAGATCAACGGCAACGAAATCCGCCCCGGCTTCGTCATCAACCACCAGGACCGCCTCTGGGTCGCGGTCAAGGTTGATCACGTCAAGCCAGGCAAGGGCGGCGCCTATGCACAGGTTGAGCTCAAGGCCATCCTGGGCGGCACCAAGCTCAACGAGCGTTTCCGCTCCGCTGAAACCGTCGAGCAGGTCGAACTCGAATTCCGCGATTTCACCTATCTTTATGAGCAGGGCGATAGCCTCGTGTTCATGGATCAGGACAGCTACGAGCAGGTCGAACTGCCCAAGGACTTCGTCGGCGAACGCGCCGCGTTCCTGCAGGACGGCATGAAGATCACGCTTGAAATGCACGAAGAGACCCCTCTCGGCATCAAGTTCCCGGCCAACGTCGTGCTTGAAGTCACCGAGGCAGACCCGGTGCAGAAGGGCCAGAGCGTTTCCAGCCAGTTCAAGCCCGCTATTCTCTCGAACGGCCTGCGCGTGATGGTGCCGCCTTTCATTGCCGTCGGTGAACGCATTGTCGTCGACACCACTGAAGCCACCTATATGCGTCGGGCGGACTAATCCATGGCACGTTCTGCTCTTCTCAATGTCATGGTCAACGCTGCCATCAAGGCAGGCAAATCGCTGACCAAGGACTTTTCCGAAGTCGAAAACCTGCAGGTCTCCCGCAAGGGCCCTGCTGACTTCGTCTCCAAGGCCGATCTGCGCGCTGAACAGATCGTGTTCACAGAGCTGCAAAAGGCCCGCCCCACCTATGCCTTCCTGATGGAAGAAGGCGGGGAAGTTGCCGGCACCGATGGCCAGCACCGCTGGATCGTCGATCCGCTCGACGGCACCACCAATTTCCTGCACTCGATCCCGCTGTTTGCGGTAGCCATTGCGCTCGAACGCGCCAATGAGATCGTGGCTTCGGTGATCTACAACCCAATCCTGGACGAGCTCTACACCGCCGAAAAGGGCGGTGGCACCTGGCTCAACGATCGCAAGCGCCTGCGCATTGCTGGTCGTCGCTCGCTGGCCGATGCGGTGATCGCCACCGGCATCAAGACCCAGGGCACGTCCAATGACAGCCTGCAGCTGCGCCAGCTGGCCCACATCAATCCAGCTGTTGCCGGCATCCGCCGCTCGGGCTCGATCTCGATGGACATGGCCTGGCTTGCTGCTGGTCGTTACGACGCCGTCTGGGAAGCCGGACTTGCTCCATGGGACGTGGCGCCGGGTCTGCTCGCGGTGAAAGAAGCCGGTGGCTTTGTGACCGACTACGCTGGCACCATTGGCTCGGTCTGGAACGGCCAGATCGTTGCGGGCAACGAAACCCTGCAGCCAATCCTTCTCAAGCAGCTGCGTTCGGTTCAGTAGTCACCGCAGTGCCGATGAAATCTGCGCCAGCGATCCAATTCGGATCGCTGGCGTTTTCGTTTGGGCAGGGGTCAGCCCTTTGGCTGGAGCACAACAAGCTCCTCAAACCATTTCATGTCGGCAAAGCTGCAAAAGGCCGGTGCGCGCAATTCCAGAACGGGTGCGCGGGCGCGAATGTCCTCGGCGATTGCGTTGAGCGTGTCGCACCACCCCGGCAGACCCTCGTCATCCAGCCAGTCGGCCATATAGGCCATGGTGATGTGGAACTTGTAGCTGTCGTGGTCGGGATGGCGATAGCCGAACAGCTCGGCCAGCTTGTCCCGCCAAGCGGCCATTACCCGCCGATCCGTCTCGCTCACCCCGTCAACGATGAGCCCGGTCGGCAGCACTGCCGTCACTTCGACCGAAAAGCGCGGACCACCTTCAAAACCCACCAACCGCTGCTGATACAGCGCGGTCATTTCCGCAATCGCGGTGTCTTCCGCCACGTCCTCTGGCCAGTAAGGCGCTTTGCGGCGGCCCTCTAGAATGCCCTGAAACAGGGTCATGTGGTAACTTTCGATAGGCGTGAAGGCGAGCTTATGCGCTTCGGGCATGGCGAGAAGGCTCTGCTGGGCCTCGATCAGCGCCTTCTCGGTTTCCGAGCCGGCCACCAGATGGGACACAATGGTATTGCCCGGCTCGGGCAGGAACTCGCCTGCCCCATTGTAGCGCGTGCCCAGATGGTAGGGTGGCGCGGGATGCTGGGAGCGGCCATAGTGCTGGGCCAGCGTGGCGAGATCGAGTGGCATAAGGTCTATCCGGCTGCAAAACTGGGTGCCGGGTACCTCCTTCACGCGAAGTTTCAGTGACAGGCGCCCATCATTGCGCAGTGTTAACCTTTGTGATTGTCACGCTCCATCGCGCTGACTAGTCTTGCGCGCATCTGATTTGCGCCTTTGGGCAAGGTAGAAAGCATAGATGACGCAAGGCTACGACCCCTACCACTTGGCCAGCCCAACCGTTTACCTCATCAAGATCTTGATTTTTCTGGTCTTGGTGGCTCTGGTCGGCGCAATTCTGCTCACCTCGATCATCACCTTTTTCTGGGCGAACCCCTTCATCAACTCGATGATTTTCTTCGCCCTGGGCGTCGGTATTTTCCTCAGCTTCCGCCAGATTTTCCGCCTCTTTCCCGAGGTGAAATGGGTCAACTCGCTGCAGGACGGCACTGTATCGACCGTGCGTCCACCTATCCTGCTGGCGCCTGTCGCCGGCATCCTGCGTGAACGCATTGGCGAAGCTGTCATCACGCCGTCCTCGATGCGCTCAATCCTCGACTCGGTCGGCAATCGTCTCGACGAAGCCAAGGACACCTCGCGCTACCTCACTGGTCTTCTGGTGTTCCTCGGCCTGATGGGCACGTTCTACGGCCTGCTCGAAACCGTGACTTCGGTGGCGGGCGTCATCAATGCACTCGACGTCACCGCCGGCGACAGCGCCTCCCAGTTTGCCAGCCTTCGCGAAGGCCTTGCGGCCCCTCTGGCCGGCATGGGCACTGCGTTCTCGTCATCGCTGTTCGGCCTTGCCGGCTCGCTGATCCTGGGTTTCCTCGATCTGCAGACCAGCCAGGCGCAGAACGCCTTCTACACCGATCTCGAGGACTGGATGACCTCGATGACCGAACTCGACCACCCGGTCACCGCCATGCAGGCCAATGCCGGTGGCCCCGAAATGCAGGCTATGTTCGAAAAGCTCGGCGACAGCATGCAGAACCAGAACTCATCCCAGAACGCCATCCGCGCCATGGCCGAGCTGGCGCGGGGCATCGATGGCCTGGTCAAGCATATCCGCGTCGAACAGGACGACCTGCGCCGCCACATCACCGAGCAGGGCGAGACCAACAAAAAGCTGCGCGACCTGATCGAAGCCATGCTCAACGAAGCCGATAACGAGCGGCGATCCTAATGGCCGGAACCCGCTCGCGTCGGCGCGTAGAGGCCAATTACTGGCCCGGTTTTGTCGACGCCCTGTCGAGCCTTCTGCTCGTCATCATTTTCATGCTGAGCCTGTTCATGCTGACCCAGTTCTTTCTGGGTCAGGAAATTCAGGGTCGCGACACCGCACTGGCGCGCCTGAACAGCCAGATCGCCGAACTGACCGATCTGCTGCAGCTCGAACGCGCCAATTCGGACGACCTGAGCACCCAGATCGCCACGCTCACCGCGACCCTTGGCAGCGCACAGGCGGAAAACGCCAGCCTCAACTCCCAGCTCTCCGGCATCGGCGCGGGCATCGACGGCAAAGATGAGGCCATCGCGGGCCTTCAGGGTGACCTGCTGGCCGCCCAGGAGCTGTCCGACGAGGCTAATGCGCAGGTTGCACTGCTCAACCAGCAACTGGCTGCCCTACGCACCCAGATTGGCGCGCTGGAAGCCGCTCTCGAAGCCTCTGAGAGCCGGGACACGGAATCGCGCACCCAGATCGCCGATCTTGGTCGCCGCCTCAACCTGGCCCTCGCTCAGCGCGTGCAGGACCTGTCCCGCTACCGCTCGGACTTCTTTGGCCGTCTCCGGGAAATTCTCGAAGGCCGTGCCGACGTTCGCGTCGTCGGCGACCGCTTCGTGTTCCAGTCCGAAGTGCTGTTCGATCCGGGCCAGGCCAATGTCCAACCCGGCGGCCTGCCAGACCTCGACGCTCTGGCCGACGCCATTCTGCAGCTGGAAAAAGAGATCCCGCCCGACATCAACTGGGTCCTGCGCATCGACGGCCACACCGATAGCCGCCCGATCTCGAACGCGCGCTTCCCTTCCAACTGGGAGCTGTCGGCAGCGCGCGCCATTTCGGTGGCGCAGTATCTGGTCAGCAAGGGCGTCTCGCCAAACCGGCTGGTCGCCGCCGGATTTGGCGAATTCACCCCCCTTGATCCCGGCACAAGCGATGAAGCCTACCGTCGCAATCGCCGCATCGAGTTCAAGCTGACCGAGGGATAGCCCGACCACGCTCGATCCACATGGCGCCCCCAGCGATCGCGAGACCGATCAAGGGAAAGGCCGCAGCAACGATGGGCAGTGCCTCTAGGCCGGGGCCCTGCTCGATGACCACGCCGCCCACCCAGGCGCCCAGCGCATTGCCCAGATTGAACGCGGCGATGTTGAAGCTTGATGCCAGGCTTTGCCCCGCGCCCTCTGCCTTGGACAGAACCCACATCTGCAGCGGTGCGACCGTGGCAAACCCCGTCGCTCCGAGCAGGCCGACAGCGATGACGGCCATAACCGGATTGTGCAGAGCCACACCCATGCCCGCCAGCGCGATCGCCATCACGGCCAAAGTGCCCAGAACAGTCGGGGCGAGTGCTCGATCTGCCAACTTGCCGCCGACAAGGTTACCGAGCACGAGACCACCACCAAAGACCAACAGGATGGGCGAGACGGCACCAGCACCAAATCCGGCAATGTCAGTCAGCATCGGGGCGATATAGGTGAACACCACAAGGACCCCGGCATAGCCCAGCACGGTCGTCAGCAACCCCAGCAGCACAGGCGTGCGGCCCATGGCGCGCAGATCGGCGCGCCAGTCCGACGCCTCTGGTTGTTCCTTGTCCGCCGGAACCAGCAGCGCGATCACCGCCAGCGCCAGAACGCCGATTAGCGCCACCGCCCAGAATGTGGAGCGCCAGCCGAAGGCCTGGCCCAGCCACGTGCCAAGCGGCACCCCGAGCACATTTGCCACGGTCAGGCCGGTGAACATGATGGCGATGGCCGACGCCTTCTTGTCGGCAGACACAAGGCCAGTCGCCACGACCGACCCAACGCCAAAGAACGTGCCATGGGCCAGCGCCGTCAGCACACGCGCTGCCATCAGCAGTTCATAGGTCGGCGCAATGGCACAGGCGATATTGCCGAGGGTGAAAATGGCCATGAGGCCAACCAGCACCCATTTGCGCGAAATGCGCCCGGTGAGCGCGGTCAACACCGGCGCCCCGACCACAACGCCCAGTGCGTAGCCGGAGATGAGCAGACCTGCCATGGAAATGGTCACGCCAAGGTCGGCGCCAACCTCGGGCAGCAGGCCCATGATAACAAATTCGGTAACGCCGATGCCAAAGGCACCCGCGGTCAGAGCAAACAGCGCAAGCGGCATGATGAACCATCCTCGATAAGTTGGCTCCTAAATGGACCAGCGCATCGACTTGCTGTAGACATCACTCAAGCACATCATTTGTGAATTGAAATCACATGCGACACGACGTGAACCGTTCTGGTGAGATGGCCGTCTTCGTGCAGGTGGTGGAGCGCGGCGGCTTTTCCGCAGCCGGGAGGGCGCTGCGCATGACCCCGTCGGCGGTCAGCAAGCTCATCTCGCGACTGGAAGCGCGGCTCGATGTGCGGCTGCTCAATCGGTCCACACGCAAATTGCAGCTCACCGCAGAAGGCTCGGCCTTCTATGATCGCGCCACCAGCGTGCTCGCCGACCTCGACGAAGCGGAGCGCGCCGCGAGCGCTGGGGAACGCCCGGCGGGGCGCGTGCGTCTGAACACCAGCGCTTCTTTTGGGACCCATGTCCTGGGCCCAGTTCTGGCGCAGTTTTTCGAGGCCTATCCGGACATCAGCATCGACCTCGTCCACACCGACGCGGTGATCGACCTGCTGGGTGAGAGGACTGACGTGGCGATCCGCTCGGGCGCGCTCAAAAGCTCGGGACTGTTTGCCCGCAAGCTCGGCGCCACACCGATGCTGATCGTCGGTTCGCCCGCCTACCTGGCCCGCCATGGCACCCCCACCACGATCGCAGAGCTGGAACAGCACAACCGCCTCGGCTTCAGCTACTCCCGCCAGGTCGACGGCTGGCCGCTGCTTGACAGCGGAGACACAGTCTTAATGATCCCCAACGGCAATGTGCAGGCCAATAGTGGCGAGGCACTGCGCCTGCTTGCGATCAATGGAGTGGGATTGACGCGCATGGCCAGCTACACGGTCACGGCGGACATTGCGGCCGGGCGTCTTGTGCCGCTGCTGCAGCACTGCGACACGGGCTATCTTGAGGAAGTACACGCCGTCTATCTCGGCCAAGGCGGGCATCTGCCCGCCCGCGTCCGGGTATTGCTCGACTTTCTCGCCGAGCACGCGCGCGTCAGTTAAGCGTGAATGTCGTCGAGCCGGAACTGCAGGCGCGCCAGCTCGGCATATCGTCCACCCTTGGCCACCAGTTCATCATGGGTGCCCTGATCAATGATATGACCGGCATCGAGCACCAAGATCTTGTCGGCATCGCGAATGGTCGCCAGACGGTGGGCAATCACCAGCGTGGTGCGGCCGGTCATCAGATGCTCGAGCGCCTTCTGCACCAGCTGCTCGCTCTGCGCATCCAGCGCACTGGTCGCCTCATCGAGCAAGAGGATCGGCGCATTCTTCAAAATCGCCCGAGCAATCGCCAACCGCTGCTTCTGCCCGCCTGAGAGCGTAATACCGCGCTCACCAACCATGGTGCCGTAGCCAAGGGGCATCTCGACGACAAAGTCGTGCACCAGCGCCGCACGAGCCGCCGCTTCAACTTCGACGTCACTGGCATCGGGCTTGCCGAAACGGATATTGTCGGCAATCGTGCCCGCGAAGATCGTGGGCTCCTGCTCGACATAGGCAAAGCGCTGCCGCAACTCCATCAGCCGGACGTCGCGGATGTCGACACCATCGACGCGGATGGAGCCGCCCTGGACATCATAAAATCGCTGCAGCAACGACAGCATGGTGGACTTGCCCGAGCCCGAGGGGCCGACCAGCGCCACTGTCTCGCCCTTGGCCACATCAAAGCTGATGTCGCTCAGCACACGCTCGAACCCAACTTTGTCGTAGCCGAAGGCCACATGGTCGAAGCTCACGGTGCCCAAGGGCGGCGTTGGCAGCACAACTGGAACAGCGGGATCGTCGATGGTCGCCTCGGTGTCGAGAATCTCGGTCAGACGCTCGGTCGCACCGGCCACCTGCTGCAACGTGCCGAGTACATCGCTAATGTTGGTCAGCGCGCCCGAGGCCATCAATGCATAGACCATGAACTGCGCCAGCTCGCCCGCCGACACCGAACCCTCGAAGACCGCGCGCGCGCCCCACCAGACAAGGCCAACGATAGCGGCGGTGCCGAGGAAAATTGCCATACCGACGAGCACGGCTCGCGCACCAAGGCGCTGCACTTCAGCGCGATAGCTCTCACGGCTATGACGATTATAGATGTCTGACTGAACACCTTCCTGAGTGAAGGCCTTCACCGTTCGGGTGGCGCCCAGCATCTCGGTGGACATTGCAGACAAGTCTGCCAACGCATCCTGAGTCTTGCGCGACATGCCGCGCAGACGGCGCGAATAGGCAATCAGCGGAAACAGGATGCACGGTACCAGCACAACGACAGCAATCGTCATGACGGGGCTGGTCAGCATCATCATCACCAGCGCACCAATGATGGTCACCAGCGAACGCAGGGCCAGAGAAAAACTGGAGGCGACAGCAAAACGGATGACGCCGACGTCACCATTGAGTCGGCTGGTCAGCTCACCAACACGATTGGTGTCGAAATAGTGGGTATCGAGTCGCAACAGATGACCGAACACGGCCTCGCGCAGATCGGCCAGAACTTTTTCGCCAAGGCTCGCGATGAAATAGAACCGCGCACCACTGGCCAGACCCATAATGGCGGCGATCCCCAGGATCAGCCAGCCATAGCGGGTTACATTGTCCAGGTTCTGCTGCAGAAAGCCTTCGTCAATCGCGCCGCCCATGACGGCGGGAATCGCCAAAGAGGACAGAGCCGACACAAGAAGGAAGACAATCGTCAGGACCAGCCGTACGGGATAGCGCAGCATAAATGGCGCTAATTTCGCCAATGGCTGCAGCTTGCGCGGGTTGACGTTGGGAGTTTCGAGGATTTTTTCGGCTTCGTTTTCGTTCGAAGCTGCCTGATCTGTCATCGCTCGGTAACGCCACTTTGGTAGAGTCGTGGTCCGGAAAAGCCCGGGCCGTGCTGGTGCTTCGATATAGGGACTGGGGGAAAGCCCCGCAACAGCTTTGTCCGGAGCAATTTTGCCGCGCCCATGCCCTTGCAGACTGGACCGGGTTTCTGTATGAAGCCGCCAACAACAAGTTTTAGATGCTCTCCGGGCGCTACGGCGCCCGTTTGATTTGAGGCGATGCTATGAAGGCTGATATCCATCCGGACTACCACACGATCACCGTGGTAATGACCGACGGCACCAAGTACGAGACCCGTTCGACCTACGGCAAGGACGGCGATACGCTCCAGCTCGACATCGACCCAAAGACCCATCCAGCATGGACCGGCGGCACGGGCCAGCTGCTCGACCGCGGTGGTCGCGTTTCGCGCTTCAAGGAGCGCTTCAAGGGCCTCGGCATCTAAGCCAACCCTTATCAGAATTCGAAAAGCCCGGCCTTGTGCCGGGTTTTTTGTTTGTTTGGCCGCTTTTCGCGCCGCAGACCGTCACCCTCCCCACAACTCAGTAGGCGTGACGAGAGACCCTAGGATCAAGTCCTCGGGAAGCGCCTGCGTAAGGGAAAGTGGGGGGCTAGGTTTTAAGCCCGGCCGAATGCCGCCTTGAGGCGAGCAAGCTGGTCGGCAATGCCATTGGCAACGCCAGCGTCCAGCTCGGGCATCTTACCACGTTCAAGCGTATCGAACTGCATGACGCGATCGAACAGGCGGTCACCCTTGTCGATGAAACCGCGCAATGAATCAGGCAATTGCTCGTAGCCGGGCCCACCACGCTCCGACGGCGTGGCGGAAAACTTCACCTTCTCCTTTTCGGAGCGGGCGTTTTCCTTGGTGATCTCACCCTCATTGACCGCGCGCTGCAACAGCAGCCACGACGCCAGCTGCATCAGCCGTGTGGTGAGGCGCATGGATTCGGTGGCGTAAAGGAATGAGGCTTCGCGGTTGAGGATGCGGCTATCGATGCGCCCATCCCCATCAAGATAGGCGGCAACTTCTTCGATCAGGGCCATGCCTTCACGGTAGAGCAGGTCGAATCCGCCGGACGCCACGATACGTGGACCGATGGAAATCGCAGACCCCATCTCATTTCGTTCCGCCACCAAACGCCTCCCCTGTGCGATGAACATGCTAGGCGCAAAGCCTGGCGCCGTCATCCGTTGCCTGCGATCAAACTGAAAAGAGCTTTAATATCAGAGCGATAGTGACGAAAATTAGCCCGAAAACAAAAAAAGAGCGGTCGAAACCGCTCTCGAAGTCAACAGGGAGGCGTCAAACAGAGGGAGAAACCACTCTGCAAAATTCAGAAAAATCTGAATAACATGAGGTTACCGGACAATGTTTAATTGCCGGTTAACAGGAGTCGAATTCTTAACCCTGCTATTTCCTTACTCTGTGGCCTGCCAGAGTTTTAGAACTTGAACATGGCGTCCGCTGCCTTGCGCGTATTGCCCCGCGCGTCGATTGCAGCCCTTAGCCGCACAATCTCGGCTTCGAGCAGGCCGATGCGATCGCTCAACTCCTCAATCGACATGGTATCGATCGCCATGCCCACTTCATGCGCCTTGGGCTTGCTGATCTCATCGTCGTTCATGGCCAAACCTCCCGGCTAATGTGGTGATGGCTTCAGCTTAACGTGCACACCTTGCAGGGCAAGCCCACTTCCCCCAGCATGCGTCCATGACCCTGCCAGATTCCATGACCGTCATCGCCATTGCCCGCCCCGGTGGCCCCGAAACCCTTGAGCCGCAACAAGCTCCCCTGCCCGCGCTCGGCCCAAACGATGTGCTGGTGCGGATTGCTGCCGCCGGGGTGAACGGCCCCGACCTTGCCCAGCGGCGGGGGCATTATGATCCACCACCCGGCGCCTCGCCCCTGCCCGGGCTCGAAATCGCCGGGGAGATCGCGGCAGTCGGCAGCGCGGTCACACACTGGCGCATCGGTGACCGGGTGATGGCCCTGACCAATGGGGGCGGCTACGCGGAATATGCATCAGTCCCGGCAGGTCAGGTCTTGCCCGTCCCAGAGGGCTGGACGCTATCTGATGCGGCAGCCCTGCCCGAAACCTGGTTCACCGTCACCCAGACACTGGTGATGCGGGCACAATTGCAGCCGGGCATGAGCGTGTTGATCCACGGCGCGGCGGGAGGGATCGGTGGCGCAGCCATCCAGATCGCAGCCATTCTGGGCGCCCTGCCGATTGCTGTGGTGTCATCAGCCGAAAAAGCCGACTACGCCCGCCAGCTTGGCGCGGTTGCCACGATCAACTCCACCTCGGAAGACATCGTCCAGCGCGCGCTGGACCTCACCGACGGCAAAGGTGTCGACCGCGTGCTCGACATTATCGGCGGCAGCATGGCCCAAACCAATATCGCAGCCTCGGCACGCGGCGGCCATATCGCGCAGGTCTCAACCCTTGATGGTGGCAATGCCAACCTGTCGCTGCGCACCATCATGGCCAAGCAGCTGACCCTGTCTGGCTCCACCCTGCGCCCGCAGACCGCCGCCACCAAGGCCGAGATCGCCAGCCATATCCGAGCGACACTTCTGCCTGCGCTGACAGCGCCCGGTTTTCCCCGCCCACGCGTCACCAGCTTTGATATGGCGGACGCGTCGGAGGCGCATCGGCTGATGGAAGGGCGTGGTCACATTGGTAAAATCGTGCTGATCACCCCCCATGGCAGGCAGCAACTGCCCATATTGTGATTGCGAACGTCCCTAAAAATCCATATATTGTGAGCTGTTCCCCCTCAGCATGAAGCAAAGAGGCGGAGCGGTCCGGAGGAAAACCGGCCGCGCCTGCAGGAGAGATTTATTATGACCCAGCCCCTGTTGATGCCGAAGGCAACCGCCGTCTGGCTCGTCGACAACACTGCGCTGTCGTTCGAGCAGATCGCCGCCTTCTGCACGCTGCACCCCCTTGAGGTCCAGGGCATTGCTGACGGCGACGTAGCTGGCGGCATCATGGGCGCCAACCCGATCCAGAACGGTCAGTTGACCCGCGAAGAGATCGAAAAGGCCGAAGGCGATCCAAACTATCGCCTCAAGCTCAGCGAACCCAAGGTCCGCGTGGCTGCTGCCAAGCGCAAGGGTCCCCGCTATACGCCAATTTCGCGCCGTAACGAGCGCCCCAACGCTATCAAGTGGCTGGTCCGCAACCATCCAGAGCTCAAGGACGCCCAGATCATGCGTCTGGTCGGCACCACCAAGTCGACCATCGACTCGGTGCGCGAGAGCACCCACTGGAATGCGGCCAACCTGACGGCAATGGACCCCGTCACACTCGGCCTGTGCAGCCAGATCGACCTCGACCTGGAAGTCAAGCGCGCCTCCAAGGGCACCGTTGGCCCAGATGAGGCCGATGAAGGCACGACCCTGATGACCGCCGAGGAAGCGCTGGCCCGTGCCGGCAGCCGCGGCCACTCGGATGAAGAAGGCAGCGAGTTCGCCCACGGCGATCACCGCCCGAGCGAAGCTCAGGAAGAGTTCGACGCGGACTCCGTGTTCGCCAAGCTCAAGTCGCTCAAGAGCGATACCGACAACTAAGAGGCCTCGGCCAGCGGAATGGAAAACAACATCCTGCTGGCCATCTTCGTTCTCCTGGCAGCAAGTGTTGCACTGGTGCCATTCGCCAGGGCCCTCGGCCTTGGCACCGTGCTCGGATACCTCGCCGCAGGCGTTTTGATCGGCCCTTACGGCCTCCGCCTCGTCTCCGACAGCGAATCCATCCGCCAAGTCTCGGAATTCGGCATCGTCATGATGCTGTTCCTGATCGGGCTGGAGCTGCAACCCTCCGAAATCTGGCGCATGCGCCACAAGGTCCTCGGCCTCGGCGTGACCCAGGTTGTCGTCACCGCCACCATCATCGCCCTCGTCATCAAGCTAACCGGGCTGACCTGGGGCGCATCGGCGATTATCGGGCTTGCCTTTGCCATGTCCTCCACCGCCATTGCCATGCAATCGGTCGGCCAGCGCGACATCACCCAGACCGATACAGGCCGCGCCAGCCTCGCGGTGCTTTTGGTGCAGGATGTTTCGGTCATCCCCATTCTGGCCGCCATCCCCCTGCTGGCGCTCGGCAGTCGGCTCAAAAACGAGGTCAACATTGACCATGTCGTTGCCGCCGTCGAAAACCCTATCGACTGGCTGACACCGCTAGCCCTGCTGGGCGTGTTTTTGGCGACGTTGCTGGCCGGGCGCTTCCTCGTCCGCCCGCTGCTCAATTATGTGGCCCGCACGGGCCTCCGCGAAGCCTTTACGGCAGTCGGGCTGGCATTGGTCATCGGCGCGGCGCTCATCACCCAGTATGTCGGCCTCTCGCCTGCCCTTGGCGCCTTTGTCGGCGGCGTGCTTTTGGCAGACAGCGAGTATCGCCACGAGCTCCAGAGCAATCTCGACCCGTTCAAGGGCCTGCTGCTCGGCCTGTTCTTCATCTCGGTCGGCATGTCGATTTCGTTCACCGTGCTGGTGTCCGACCCCATCCGCATCGCTGCGCTGGTCATCGGGCTGATCAGCATCAAGATCGCGGTGCTGTTTGCGCTCGCCACCATTTTCCGCATGCACCTGGCCGACCGCTTGCTGCTGGCAATCCTGTTGAGTCAGGCCGGTGAGTTCGCCTTCGTCGTTCTGCAATTCGCCCAGAGCGCTGGCGCCATTGCGGACGCCGAACACGATATCCTCAGCGTCACCGTGGCCCTGTCCATGGCCACCACACCCCTCCTGCTACTCGCCTTCGACAAGCTGATCGCGCCGCGCCTTGATGCCCGTAGCGAGCCGCGCGCCAATGATACGATCGACAGCCACCAGAAGATTGTCATTCTCGGCTATGGCCGCTTCGGCCAGATCGTGACCCGCATGCTGCGCGCGCAGGGTTTTGAAATGACACTGATCGACGATGACCCGGCGCAGATCGAGACCGTCCGTCGCTTCGGCGTGAAGGTGTTTTACGGCGACGCCTCACGCATCAATCTGCTGCATGCCGCCGGGGTGGATCAGGCCAATCTGGTGGTAATCGCTGTCGGCGGGCGCCAACGCATTCTCGATATCGCCCGCAATGTGCGCCGCCACTTCCCCAATGTCGTCATCGCCTCTCGGGCGGTTGATCGCGGCCATGCCCATGAGCTGATGGAGCTGGGGGTTGAGCTGTTCGAGCGCGAGACCTTCCTCTCAGCCATCAGCCTTGGCTCCAAGGTTCTGGTACAGCTCGGCGTAGCGCCCAACGACGCCCACCACATGGCCGAAGCCTTTGAGCGGCATGACAATCAGCTGCTGCAGGATTCCTATGAAGTGCGCGCCGACGAGGACGCCTATGTCGGCATGGTTCGCCACTCGATGAGCCTTCTCAACGAGGCCATGCGCGGCGACCAGCCCCCTACGCCACCCGACAAGCGGGACTCGCCAAGAGCCGATTAAGGCAATATCACTTTGCCTGGGCACGCCGCTGCCCATCCCGCCGCGTCATCTTTCCGGACCCCACCATGTTCGATCCCTATTTCGTCGCCATTGCCGTGGTTGCGGTGCTGCTTGTCGGCCTCAGCAAGGCGGGTCTACTCGGTAGCCTTGGGGTTGTGGGGGTGCCGCTGCTGACCCTGATCATGCCCGCGCGTGACGCTGCCGGCATGATGCTGCCCGTGCTGCTGGCGATGGACGCGATCGCCGTCTACGCCTATCGCAAGGAATTCAGCTGGCACAATCTGAAAATCCTGCTGCCGGGGGCCGCTGTCGGCACGCTGATCGGCTGGGCGCTGTGGTCTTTCGTGTCCGACGCCATGGTGCTGCTGTTTGTCGGCATCATCACTCTGTTGTTCATTTTGGACGCCATTCTGCCGCTGCGCAAAAAGCTCGAAGGCCTGCCGCCATCGCGCCCGTGGGGCTGGTTCTGGGGCGGCTTTGCCGGCTTTACCAGCTTTGTCAGCCACACCGGTGGCCCGCCGTTCCAGATCTATGTGCTGCCCCAGCGCCTGCCGCCTGCCATCTTTGCTGGCACATCGGCCATTTTCTTTGCCGCGGTGAACTCGGCCAAGCTGATCCCCTATTTTTTCCTGGGTCAGCTCAATGTCCACAATCTGACGCTCTCGGCCGCCCTGATCCCGGTGGGCATTGCCGGCGTCCTGATCGGCATTTATCTCGTGCGCCGCATCTCCATGGTGCTGTTCTACCGCATCGCCTACTGGCTGGTCTTCCTGCTCGCCATCAAGCTGATCTGGGACGGCGTGCGCGGCGTTTTCGGCATATAAAGCCGGACGACCAATCCACCACAGGGTCATTCCGGCGCAGGCCGGAATCCATGTCCGTGGGTCAGAGCACCACCCAGCTCCAGGGTGGCCTTCAGCATGGATCCCGGCTTGCGCCGGGATGACCCAGTGCGAAAGGCAACAAAAAAGGGCCGCAGCAAATGCTGTGACCCTCAATCCCTTACGGGCGTCTGCTTTGTTAGTTGCCGCTACTATATTTCGAGAGTTCGTCCTTCACTTCGAGCTTTTTTCGTTTCAGGGCGCTGACCGCTAGATCATCATACCGGGTGCTTTGCATCTCGGTCTGGATCTGCCGATCCAACTCCTGGTGGCGCCGTTCAAGCGCCGCAACGTGACCTTCAGTCGTCATAACAACTCCTTGAAGCATAAGTGGACGAATCGATCGTCACAAATAATTCACGTCTTGTCGACTGACATTCCGGACCCGCTGGAAATCTGGTGCAAAACACCTTGTGATCGGTTAACCAAGGGTAATATCGCGGCGTCAAGGACCCCTGGTTTTATGTTGCAATTGTCCAAGGAACACGAAGCCGCACTGGGGCTGGAACTGGCTACAAAACGCCAGGAGCACTCGGACCTTAACGCGGCAATCGATACGCTGACCCAGTCGCACGTGGCTGACCGGATGCTCATCCAGCGTCTCAAAAAGCGCAAGCTGGCGCTCAAGGACCGCATCGTCCAACTTGAGAACATTTTACTGCCCGACATCATCGCCTGAGGCCGATCGCGGCTTGAGTTGTGGCGAAATCTGGGCTAATTGCGCGCTTTGCAGAGCTTGAGGGAACGGGGCTCTATGCTGACAAAACCACAAGTCGCCATCGTCATGGGCAGCCAGTCGGACTGGCCCACCATGCGTCTCGCCGCCGAAACGCTTGAAGCGCTCGAAGTGGAATATGAGGCGCGCATCGTCTCTGCCCACCGCACACCCGAACGCATGGTCGAGTTCGCCACCAATGCCCGCGCTGAAGGCTTCAAGGTCATCATCGCCGGAGCCGGAGGCGCTGCCCACCTGCCGGGCATGATCGCTGCCATGACGCCGCTGCCGGTGTTCGGGGTGCCCGTCAAATCCAAGGCGCTGAATGGGCAGGATAGCCTGCTCTCTATCGTGCAGATGCCCGGCGGCATTCCTGTTGGAACGCTCGCCATCGGCGAGCCCGGCGCGATCAATGCAGCCCTGATCGCCGCTGCCGTGCTGGCGCTGAGCGACGATAATCTGGCCGACAGGCTCGATGCCTACCGTGCCCGCCAGACCGAGTCTGTTCCCCTCTTTCCGTCCGACACCGAGTAGCCGCTTGCCCCACGATCTGTCTCCGCTGCCCCAGGGCAGCACCATTGGTATTCTGGGTGGCGGTCAGCTGGGCCGCATGCTGTCACTGGCGGCCAGCAAGCTGGGCATGAAGACCCACATCTACTGCCCGGATGCCAATAGCCCGGCCTTCGAGGTCACCCCGCACAAGACCGTCGCGGCTTATGACGACGAGGCCGCCCTCGCCGCCTTCGCTGATGCGGTCGACGTCATCACCTATGAATTCGAGAACGTTCCGGCGGCAACAGCCGAGTTCCTCGCCGCGCGCAAGCCGCTGCGTCCCGGCGCTAATGCGCTCGCCATCTCTCAGGATCGGCTGGCCGAAAAGAGCTTCCTCGCCTCCAAGAACATTCCCGTGGCGCCGCACCGCGCCGTCGAGTCGCTCGCGGACCTCGAAGCCGCCATTGATGCGCTGGGCCTGCCTGCCGTGCTCAAGACCACGCGGCTGGGTTATGACGGCAAGGGGCAACGTGTGCTGCGCGACCGCGCCGATGCTGCGGCGGCCTTTGCTGCGCTCGAACCCAAGCCGCTCGTGCTCGAGGCCTTCATTCCCTTCGACAAGGAAATCTCCGTCGTCGTTGCCCGCAACACCACAGGCGAAGTGCGCGCCTTCGACGCTGCCGAAAACGTGCATCGCGACCACATCCTCTTCACCAGCACCGTACCGGCCGATATTGCCCCAGGCCTTGAAAAACATGCCGCCATGCTGGCCAAGGTCATCGTCGTGGCCCTCGACTATGTCGGCGTGCTCGGCGTCGAGTTCTTCGTCGTTCCATCGGGCGAGCGCCAGGCGCTGGTGGTCAACGAAATTGCGCCGCGCGTGCACAATTCAGGCCACTGGACCGAAGCCGTCTGCCTGACCGACCAGTTCGAGCAGCACATCCGCGCCGTCCTCGGCTGGCCGCTGGGCGATCCCGCTCGAATGGCGGATGTCGTGATGGAAAATCTCGTCGGCGATGAAGTGCTGACGGTGCCCACCGGCATTGACGGCAACACCCAGCCCCACCTCTACGGCAAGACCGAAATCCGTGCGGGCCGCAAAATGGGCCACATCAACAAGATCACCCGCCGCAGCTGACCCCTAGCGGGCCAGCCACGCCCGCATGGCGGCTACAACGGCATCAGGGTTTTCCATCGTCGGCACATGCGCGCTGTCGGGAAACACCACCAGCTCCGCGCCGGGAATCAGCTCTGCCATCTCTTCGGAGAGCACGCGGGGCGTCAGCATATCTCCCTCGCCCACGCCAACCAGCGTTGGCACGGCTATGGATGGCAAGAACGGTCGAGAATCGATCCGGGCCATGATGGCTTTCTGCTGCGCGAGATAGACATCAAGCCCGACTCGCAGCGTCATCTCCCCAACTTCATCGGCCAAAGGCGTATCGAGATGCTGCTTGATCAACACATCAGGCAACTGCATCCGCGCCACCAGACCGAACTTGCCGCCCGTGGCCGCAGCCATGCCCGCCCGCCGCATCTCCTTGCGGGCCTCGGTGTCGGATCGGGAGGAGGTATCGAGCAATGCCAGGTGCGTAACCCGCTCGGGCGCCTGCCGAATGATCTCCAGAGCCACATAGCCGCCCATGGAGAGGCCCGCGAGGGCGAAACGTGGCGGCGCCGCATCCAGCACCCGCCGCGCCATGGCAGCTATGGAATCGTCCTGCAACAGATCTGCCACCAAGGGCCGAACCTCGTTGCCCAGTTGATCGATCACGTCGCGCCATAGCCGTTCATCGCAGCTCAGCCCCGGCAACAGCACCAGATCGCTTGTCATTGTCACGTCCATGTCGCAAAATCACTGCATCGAATGTCCGCATTCGCCCTGTGGAGAGCAAGCCTTTCCGCGGTTTTTCACAACCGCACAGTGGACAAGCCCAAATGCTTGGTCTATAGAGCGGGCCACGGTGACTAGCTCTGCTGGTCGGCGGTGGGGTCACTTGGCTCCATTGCTTCCATCCAAACCCACATGTCCAAGCTTCGAAAGGGCGGTTGACCTTTGCAAGTAGTCGTTCGCGATAATAACGTTGATCAGGCGCTGCGCGCGCTCAAGAAGAAGCTGCAGCGCGAAGGCGTCTTCCGCGAGATGAAGCTGCGCAACTACTACGAGAAGCCCTCTGAGAAGAAGGCTCGGCAGAAGGCTGAGGCCGTTCGCCGCGCTCGTAAGCTGGCCCGCAAGCGCCTGCAGCGCGAAGGCGGTCTTCCCGCCCCAACCGCAACTGCACGTCCCGGCCAGGCCGGTCGTCCAGCGGCACCGACCCCACGCACCTAAGCGTCGGTCGATATCAAATTTGCAAACGCCGCCCTTTTTGGGCGGCGTTTGTCGTTTCTGGGATGCCTTTTTGATTTAGGGAAAAGACAATACCCCTGCCCGCCACAGGCGCTTCCCTCGGCTTGACCCGAGGGCCACCCAGCCCGGCAGAATGATAAAGAAGCGCTCAGAGAGGACTACAGCCCCGCCCCTCAGGTTTCCGGCGGCAAAACCTCAACCGGGCGCCTGCCCACCTGCCGCATCAGCGCCACTACGATGGTCAGCGCGGCCATGATCGGCATCAGCGTCGTCAGCGCGGTCTCGGCATCGGGGAAGATCAGGCTCGCCAGCAGCGAGCCCAGAAAGCCCCCACCAACCTGAAACACGCCCGTCAGCGCCCCAGCGGCACCTGCTATCGTGCCAAAGCCCGCCATGGCCGCAGCCGTCGCGCTGGGGCCGATAAAGGCCAGCGCCAGCATCCATAGGCCCACCGGGATCATCACCGCCGCCACGCTATCCGGAAACAGCCGCAAGCCCAGCGCAAAGCCCACGCCTGCCAGCGCGATCAACACCAGCCCCACCCGCACCATGGCCACGCCATCTAGCCGCCGCGCCATATATCCCGCCACCACATTGCCGGTGATAAACGCGCCGGTCTGCACCAGCATAGCCATGGCAAACTGGAACGTCGTCAGCCCAATATCGCCGATCAGCACAAAGGGCAGTAGCGCGGCAAAGCCATAGAACCCGCCAAACGCCATCGCCAGAACCAGCGCGGGCACCATGAATTGCCGCGAGACGAGCAGCGTCCCGTAATTGCGCATCACCTGAACCGGTCGGAACGGAATGCGCTGAGCTTTGGGGTGAGTCTCGCGCGTCGCCAACATGGTCATGCCGATGATCGCTGCGCCATAGGCCGCCATCACCAGAAACAGCAGATGCCAGCTGCCCCCGAGCAGAATCACGCTGCCCAATGTCGGCGCGATTGCAGGCGCTACGGTCAGAATCAGATTGATCAGGGTGAGGATGCGGATGGAATCAGCGCCAACGAACTGATCGCGCACCATGGCGCGCGACAGCGCCACGCCCACAGAAACGCCGACACCCTGCAAGGCGCGTCCAGCCAGCAGCCATTCCACGGACGGACCAAACGCCGCCACAAGACTACCCAGCACATATATGGCAAAGAACGAGGCGATGACGCGCTTGCGGCCCAGCGTGTCCGATAGCGGCCCGCACAGCAATTGCGTCAGCGCGAATGCGCCGAAATAGACCGACAGTGACAGCTTGCCCATCGCCTCGGTCGTACCCAGCTCGGCCACGATATTGGGTAGCGCTGGCGCATAGAGCGAAATGGACAGCGGCCCTGCCGCCACCATGAGACCGCCGATAATGGCAGTGCGGCGGGCGGACATGGCAGGCGTGGCGACGGAGGACGTCATGAGTTTAATCCAGACAGAAACGGGCACGTCCGCATGCGGGCTTGCCACGCAGGAAGGTCAAGGCTGATTACGCCTAGTGCCCGGCAGCAGCCTCTGCGCGTTCAAAGAACGGCTTGGCGTGGTTCCAGATGCCACGCTTCCACATATCGCTGTGGCCCGCCCCCGGCTCGATCCACAGCTCGTCCTTGTTGGGCACCAGCGCATAAAGCCGCTCGCCATTGGACACATCCACCGTCACGTCCGCCGTGCCATGCGCAATCAGCACCGGCTCGGTGACGTTGACGATCCACTGATTGACCGGGAACTTGTCTTCCATGACGAGGTTCACCGGCAGGAAGGGATAGCGCTCCCCGGCCACGGTGACGGCCGACAGGAAGGGCGTCTCCAGCAATAGTGCATCGGCATCGCGCAGGCTCGCCGTATAGGTCGAGGGGCCCGAACCCAGCGAGCGGCCCCAGATCACCAGCGGATAGCCCTTTGTCGCGGCCCAGTCGAAGGCAGCAAGCCCGTCCTCGAGAATATGATCCTGAGAAATTGTGCCCGGCGACATCGGGAAGCCCCGATAATCGAAGGCGAGGAAGCCATAGCCGTCGGCCACGAATTGTTCGAAACGCTCATGTTCGGCGCTGAAGCTGCCCGCATTGCCGCGATAATAGACAATGATCGGCTTGGCGCCCTGGGGCGCCTGATACCAACCGGTGATAGCCCCATCGCCTGACGGAATGCTCACCTGCTCGGCGCCGGTCAGTGCCGTTTCGGCTAGCGGAACCACATTGCCCGTCGCCTCATACTGCAGGGCGCGTTGATTGACATACATATAGCCAACCACGCCCGCATAGGCGACGAGGAGCAGCAGGACCAGTCCCGCCAGCACACGAACAAAAAGCTTCACAACACGACCTCAAGGCGATTTGCGCGGCAGACTACACCAGCACGTCGCCACGTCCAGTCGCAGCTAGAGCTCGTCGATGGTTTGCGCCAGAGCGCGCTCGAACACTTCGTCGGGCTGTGCGCCCGACAGCGCGTATTTTTCGCCAAACACAAAGAACGGTACGCCGCGAATGCCCTGTGCTGCCGCGTCCGTCGCCAGCTGTTCGGTGATCGCCAGCTCGTTCTCGTCGTTCATTGCGTCGAGCGCATCGCCACGATCAAAGCCGAACTCGACCGCAATATCGGCCAGCACATTGTCGTCATTGACCTGACGATGCTCAAGAAAATAGGCGTTCGCGATGGCATTGGCCAATTCATGCTGATTGCCGAGCGGCTTGGCCAGACGGGTGATGGTGTGCACCTTCTTGGTCGGGAACATACGTGGCTGCTGGCTCAGATCAAGGTCGATCCCGGCCTTCTTGGCCTCGCTTTCCACCCGCTCCCACATTTCGCTGGGCTCTTTGCCATACTTCTCGCGCAGCATATCGGCCACGACGACGCCCTCTTCAGGCGTATTGGGGTCGAGATAGAAGGGGTGGTTTTCAACGACCACGTCGATGTCGTCTGGCAGGGCCGCAATTGCCTTGTCGAGACGCGCCGAGCCAACAAGGCACCAGGGGCACACCACGTCGGTGAACACATCGATCTTGAGAGTTTTGGTCATGACAAATCCTTTAGTGCGGTCACCTTGCCGCGCGTTTGCCTATCACATGGCGCGGATTGCCCCGGTCTGCAAGGACGCACGTTTTGGTAACTTGCGAATAGCCTAGAGGCTGTTCTGGGTATTGGTCAGGGCGAAGGGCGGCGCCCATGCGGCGGTGAAGGCCAGCCCCACCAGCGCCGAAAAGCCCATCCACAATAACGCAGGCGCCATCACCCAGCCCGCCAATGGCGAGACCGAAGCCGCACGGAGCGCGGCCGCAAAGCCGATAAGACTGAGGGCGACGGCAAAGGCACTGAGGGCAAAAGAATCGAGCGGCGTCACCACAAACGGAAACCCGACAAAACCGATTGCCAGCGCCGCAACCCACCAACTGGCAGAGCTCCCGGCGACACCTTCGCGATGTACCAGATGCCAGGACGCCCCCAGCAGCGGCAGCGTGCCGAGATAAAGCGCCGCGCCAATCCACCCCGGCAGGCCAAACGGCGAGAAGAACAGCGGCAGCATGCCATCGACTTCAACGATCCAGTTGATGAAGCTGAAAGCGGCCAACGGCATGGCCATGGCAAACAACAGCCCAAGGACATCCTGCCCCTTGGCAACAAAAACCGAAGCTGAAGTCTGCGAGATCGTGCTGGTCGCCATAATGGGCACCCCGAATGCTGCTTTCACAGCACCAATGGGCGTAACACACAAAGGGTTCCGTTTACGTCAATGCCAAGGCCGTGAAGGCAACTAATTGAGGAACACCGTCACCGCGTCGCCACGCCCCTCGGCATCCACCACCGAGAGCGTCACATACCCTGCCCCGTCCGGCTGCCATGCGTTCTGCCGCGCAAAGGCCGAACGGCCAAACGGCGCGCCATTGGCAAAGAAAGTGAAGGGCGGCACACCATCGCGCACCTTGACCACGAGCGAACCCGCATTGCCGGCGGTGAGGCCGAGATCGAGGTCCACGCCATTGGCAGGAAAGGCAATCTTGGGCGCAGCATCCCGCGCCACCACATCGAAATTGGGATGACGGAAACGCTTCAAGGGAAGCGGCAATTCCGTATTGGATGCGTAGAGCACGCCCGGTGGCGCCTTGCGCATCGGGGCAGCCCGCGCGCCAAGGCGGTCAAAGCTCTCGAACAGGATCGGCGCAGCTCCAATAATGCCCGACAGGCCCGGCACCGGCGCCCCATCAGGCCGCCCCACCCAGACGCCGATCACCGTCTTGCCATCAAAGCCAATCGCCCAGGCGTCACGATAGCCGTAGGACGTGCCAGTCTTGTAAGCGATGCGCCCCGGCGAACCGTTGAGCGGCGGCGGCACACCAGCCAGAATATTGGCAACGTACCAGGCCGACACCGGATCGAGCACCGGTGCAGCCGTCTCAAACGCAAGACTGGTTTTGGGCGTGACCCCATCGCTCAGCCGCACCGGCGTGCCGCCGCGGGCTATGGCGGCGTAAATAGAGACCAGATCGCGCAGACTGACGCCGACACCGCCCAGCCCAACCGCTAGACTGGGCGCTGTGTTGATGGGCAGGCGCGGATCGGCATAGGCGCGCTTCATGCGCGACACGAGCCGCGCGGGGCCGACGGCATCCAGCACCACCACGGCGGGGACGTTGAGGGAGTCCATCAGCGCCTGACGGATAGTCACCGTGCCGCGACTGAAGCCATCGAAATTGACCGGAACGTAGCCGCCAAACGCCGTTGGCCGATCCTCGATCAGGCTTTCCGGATGCGCCAGCCCCAGCTCGAACGCCAACCCATAGATCAGCGGCTTCAGCGTCGACCCCGGCGAGCGGATCGCCTTGGTCATATCAACATAGCCCGCACTCTGCGTGGCAAACATGCCGGCCGAGCCGACGGAGGCAAGGATTTCGCCCGTCGCTATATCCGCGGCAACAATGGCCACTGACACGCGCGGATCGATCTGCTTGGCCCGCGCCGCGCCCAGGCGTTCCAGCGCGTCCTGCAACCGCTTGTCGACCGTGAGATCAATCTGCCGCGCGCCGGGCTGCGCCCGCACGGCCATCTCGGCCATGTGGCTGGCGAGCATGGGAAACTGACGGCGGGCCGTTGGGATGGGCTCCTGTTTGGCCGCCTCGGCTTCTTCGGCTGGTATCTCGCCAGCTGATACCAGCCGGTCCAGCACCATGTCGCGACTGCGCCGCGCGGCCGCTGGATCGCGGTCCGGCCGTCGCGCCTCGGGCGATTGCGGCAGCGCCACCAACAGCGCCGCCTCGGCCGTGGTCAACCGTGTCGGTTCCTTGCCGAAATAGGCAAGGCTCGCCGCACGAATGCCCTCGATATTGCCGCCATAGGGCGCCAGCGTCAGATAGAGATTGAGAATATCATCCTTGCTGAGCTGCGCCTCGAGGCGGTCAGCATGCACCATCTGGCGCACCTTGCCCCAGAGATTGCGCGTCCCTGCGCCCTCGATCAGCCGCGCCACCTGCATGGTCAACGTCGAGCCGCCCGACACGATATTGCCGCCCGCGCCGACATATTGCCCCGCCGCGCGCAGCATGGCGCCCCATTCAACGCCATGGTGGTCGAGAAAGCCGTGATCCTCGTAAGCGATCAGCATATCGATGAAGCGCCGGTCGACCTGCGCACTGGTCACCGGCAAGCGCCAGCGGCCATCGACAGTCGTAAACGGACGCAACAGCTGCCCGGACCGATCCACCACGGCCACCGACACCGGCATGCTGGCCAGCTGCGGCACCGGCGGCAGGCTTGCCTGCATCTGCGAGACAATTGAGCTGAGCTGGATGAACCCCGCCAGCACCAGCACAAAGAGGGCAAATCCGGCAGCCGTCAGCAGCCGCACCCAGGGGCGCGGCCGCGATTTGGTCTCGCTGTCAGGCTGGACGCTCATTGCCCGGCCTGAGACACCTCGACGCTACCCGCCGCCGTATAGCCCCGGAATTCTGGGCGATACATGTCTTCCACCGTTGCGCCCGGCAGGGCGAAAGTGCCCGGCGTTACCGCGCGGACCATGTAGGCGGTCTTGAACGGGTTGACGTCGGAATAGTAGCGGAAGGCCGCAACGTATTGATCGGTGCGCGACTCCACATGGACCGGGCTATCCGCATCGAGCCAGGAGAAGTCAGACACGCCTTCGCCATCCGACAGGTTCGGATTTTCGATCTCGAACCCGGCGGGCAACGGATCGGCCACGATGAACTGGCCCGAGCCGAGCGATTGCGGACGCACCGAGATCACCACGACCAGACGATCGTTCTGCTTGAGCCCCTGCTCAGGATCAACGCTCGTGCCATCGGGCAGGAAGTATTCCCGGCTGATGGCAAAGCCGTCATTGGCGGCGGCTGGCGGGGTGGTGGGATAGCCCATCACCGTCACCTTGGCCTCGATTGGCTCACTGCCATTATTGGCAATCTCAACCGTCGCAGCCTCGATGGCGCTCTGCTCGAAGCGGCGATAGACCTGACCGGTCAGCGCCTCGCCATCAATGGCAATCGAGCCATCGGTGGTCGTGCGCGCCAAGGCAGCAGCCGCCAGCAGCGTCCAGCTGTCTTCCTGTGTCGAGGTATAGCGTGCGCGTTCGCGCAGCTTGCCCAACTGGCTGGTCAGCAGGTTGATATCGACACCCTCTGGCTTGAACTCGGCTGCCAGCGTCAAAACGCCCGCCGTGTCGCGCAGCTTGGTGCCGTAGTCATTGCGATAGCGCGTAGTGGACGCCTTGGCATCAAGGTCAGTAACAGCCGCCTTGAAGGCAACCGCCGCGCGTGTGCTGTCGCCATAGAGCGCAAGCGCAGCACCGAGCTGAGCTTTGGCCAGAGGCGAGCCGAACGCATCGAGACGGGCTTCCACATAATAGCGGAGGTCACCAATGGCAGCACGACCGGCGCGCGCCAGATCATGCAGCGCATAGGCAACATCTTCGCCGCCATTGTCGAAGTCCGACGCGTAGGACACCTGATTGGACAGATTATCCAGCGCCATGCTCATCGCCTGTTCTGGGATGGCATAGCCCGCCGCCTTGGCGCGGATCAGGAAGTCGGTGACATAGGCATCCAGCCACAAATCACCGCCATCGAACGGCCCCCACAGGCCAAATCCACCCGACGACGTCTGCTTGGCCAGCACCGAGATCACTGCCTTATTGACCGTATCCTTGAGCTTGCCGTCTTCATCCAGACCAATCATCGACGCCACCTCATTGAGGTACAGCAGCGGCAAGGCACGGCTCGAAGTCTGCTCGACGCAACCATAAGGATAGCGATCGAGCGAGAGCAGCAGGCCGGGCACATCGAGGCGGGCAATCGGGCCCACCGCGAGGGTCATGGTGCCGGTATTGGCCATATAGCTGTCGAAATAGTCCGCACCCAGCTTGATGGTCTCGCCAGCGGCAATCGGCACGATCCGACTGGTGGTCACCGGCGCGCTGGTGGGACGAACGCCCAGCAGCAATTCCTTGGTTTGCGTCGAGCCATCCGGCGCAGTGATCGTCAGCACAACCGGCCAATCGCCAATCTCGGTGCCATTCAGCGCCAGATTGAGAGAAGTCCGGTCACCCTCAGCCAGCTCAACCTCGGAGCTTTCCGCATCGGTGGTGATGCCCTGACCGGTGCTGAGCGCGATGCCATACTTGCCGGCTGCGCCGCCAACATTGTTGACCTCAACCAAGAGACGCGACGCATCGCCAACACGGAGGAACCGTGGTGGGCTCAGTGTCACCACAACCGGATCGCGGACGATCACGTCTGCCGACGCATGGCCAACGGCGCTGGCGCTCCAGGCCATGGCCATCAGCCGCACCGTGCCCGAGAAATCGGGCATCTCAAAGGTCACGGTCGCATTGCCATCGCCATCGACCTGAACGATGCCGCTATGCAGCGCCACCAGCACCGACGTGGGCGGAGGCGTGCCCAGACGTGATGCGCCGCCATCGCCACCTGAGCGCAATGCGCCCGGCAGACCCTGGGTCGGGTCGATCAGTTGCCCGTAGAGATCGCGCACTTCCATGCCCAGCTGACGCTGGCCGAAATACCAGTCATCCGGGCTCGGCACCTTGAAGTTGGTGAGGTTCAAAATACCTAGATCCACGGCAGCCACAGCCACATAGGCCGTTTCGCCCGCTGCCACATTGCCCAGCTTGACCGTTGCTGTGAAGCTCTGGCGCGGCAGGGTCACATCTGGCGCATCGATCGTGGTGGCGAGCTTCATATTGCCCGGTTCCACATCGGCAAACGCCAGACCCAGCGCGCGCGCCGGCATACGCTTTTCGGCGGCGTCGGACGGACGATACAGGATCGCCGTCACATAGGCGCCCGGGCCCCAGTCATCGGTCACCGTTAGTGGCACAGTCGTGCCACCTTCCGGCACTTCGACCGCAACCATATCGATGATGCGGTTATCGACCACCATCACCAGCGCGGTGCCGGCAAACTGCGGATCGAGCTTGAGATTGGCTGTTTCGCCAGCGCGATAGGCCGGTTTGTCCAGCGCGACCTTGAGGGTGTCAGGCGTGTCCGTGCCAGCGTCGGCATAGTAATAACCGGCATAGAACTGATAGCTCGACGAAGTCGGGTTGGACCCGGTGGTTTCAACCTCGAGCTGATACTGGCCCCATTTCACATCGGCACCGACGCGGACCGGTCCGCCATCGGGCGTATCGACCGTGCCATTAGCAACGTCACGTGTTGTGGTGATGGCTTCCCATTTCCAGGCGCTGCCATCGCGGTACCACTGATAGGTGGTTTCGATGCGCGACAGGCGCCAGCTTACGTCGCTCTTGGCAATGGCCTTGCCTTCTGGCGACACCGCGACGATGTCAAACTCAGCCTTGCTGCCGTCCTGAAGGCCAGTCGGATCGCTGAAGGCTGGCTTGATGCCCAGACGATCAACCGTGGCCAGGACAGGGCGGGTAATGCTGCGCTCGACGGTGCGGCCATTGGTATCGACCAGACGGAGCAGCACCTGCGCCTGCAGGGGACGCGTCGTCGACTGTGGCTCAGGCAGCAGCACTTCGGCGACAGCATTGCCCGCCTCGTCCGTGGTTGCGACAACGCCCAGCGGCTCGCGGTTGGTTTCGATGCTGTCATCGAGACGGCCAAACGTGTATCCGGCAAAGCCATCCAGCGTCGTCATAGGGCGCAGGATGGCATCGGCTTCGATGGCGAGGTCTGGCGCGGTTGCGCCATAGAGATAGCGCGCCGAAACATTGATCTCGTTGTCGACGCCGGTCTCAAAGGTCTTGGCATCGCTGGTGAGATCAAACGCCAGACGCTCGGGTTCAAAATCTTCCACGAGGAATGTTGTGGTGGTCAGCGCCTCGGCCTTTGGATCGGCATAGAGGCGAATGGTCCACGAGCCGCGCATCGCGTCGGAGACCATTGGTAGCGCAGTGAAATAGCCACCTGCCCCACCGTCCTTGAGCACATCGCGCGTGGCGACGACACCATCAGGGCGCTCGACTTCCAGCGTCAGCGGCAGATTGAGCACCGCCTTGGCGCGATCATCGCGCAGCAGCGCCGTGAGAAACACGGTTTCGCCCGGACGATAGACGCCGCGCTCGGTGGTCGCGAACAGATCAAGCGGGCCCGGCGATGGGCGCCCCTCGACACCACGGTCGGTCAGATCGAATGCAGGCTTGGAGAGATCAAGGAACGCGTAATCATCGTCCTTGGTCTCGGCCACCAGCAATTGCGGCGCCCGACCACCCGTGCCGCGGGCCAGACCCGGCGGGAACACGGCCCGACCATCAGCGTCGGTCACCGCTTCGCCCAGGATGTCATTGTTCACCGCAACAAGGCGAACTGGCACGCCTGCGCGCGGCTTGGCATCATCGAGCCCGCGCACAAAGGCATGCACGCCATCATCGCCCGCAATGGAGGTCAGGCCGAGGTTGGACACGATGAACCACTGTGTTGCAACGCTGTCCCAATAGTCCTCCTCGGTGCCCGCGACCTTGGCCGTCACCACATAGGCGCCGGGCGGAATGTCCTTGACCACTTCGGCGACCGGAATGGCTGTCGTCACCATGGCATTGGCTGCGCCACGGGCCAGATCGACCTTCCCGTCCCAGATCTGTTCGCCATAGAGGTTGACGATATCCTCGGCCGAATAGCCGGACAGCGAGCCCTGGAAAATCCCATCGCGTACGGCCGACGCAATCGCTCGATCACCAATGCGGTAGATCATGACATCTGCGGTTTCGGCATTGACCGAAGTGATCGGCAGACCGCCGCCAAGGCCCGAAGGCATCACATAGGCATTGTTGGCAAAGGCCACGAAGGGCGAGCGATCCGGCACATAAACGTCGAGCTTGACGTCCTTGCGCAGCGCTTCGCCATCGGCAGACGGCAGGCCCGAGCGGAACTGGATGGAATAGCGGCTGCCATGCTGCACGCCCTCGATGCAGATCTGGCTCTGCTCGGTTTCGACGGCAATCTGCGGTGCATTGGCCACCACGACATAGCCGGACAGATCGGTGCTGGCCGCTGGCAATGGATCAGAGAACGACACGCAAATGCGCGGCGAAGCCGCCTCGGCATCAACATCATGGCTGACAATGCGGAAGCCATGCTGGGCAATCACGTCGTCCAGATGCGCCGACAGGCGCTTGTTGGGCGAAAGCGCCAGTGCCACGCGATAGGTCGCAATCGCCTCGCGCCACATGTCGCGATATTCAATGGCTTCGGCCAGTGCCTGCAGCGCCTTGGCGCGCGGCTCGGCATCAACCGTGCGGATAAAGGCATTCATGGCCGCAGAACTTGCTGTCTGCGCCAGATCGTAACTGTTGTCGCCTTCCGACTGCCCAGCAACAGCGCGCGCCTGCGTCAGCGCAGCGTCAGCCAGCGCCTGCCACACAACAGGATCGTTCGGATTGATCCCCAAAGCCTGGCGGAACGCACTGATGGCCCCAACTGCATAGTCTGTCGCAGCATACTCTTCGCCCTGCGCCACGAGGTCGGCATAACTGGTCTTGGGTGGCGGCGCGTCGGTCTGGGGCAATTCGGTCGCGAGGCGCTTGGCCGCGTCGACAATGCTCTGGCCGGGGAATGGCAGCTCAGCCAGACGCTCATTTTCGAGGTCAACGCCGCTGCGGTCGACCTTGCCCGACGTTGCGCCGGCAAACTGAACGATCTCGGCAGAACCGGATTTGAGGAAGCACCAGTTGGATTTGCCGTTGAAGGTGAAGGCATTGCAGATTTTATCATCAACGCAAGCCGACTGGCACGCATCGAGTGTGGTGTCCTTGAGAATGGAATAATCAAAGCCGGGCAGATCGGCACTTTCGATCAGGCTGATCTTGGGATCAGCGGCCGACGCGCCGCCAACGCCCATCCCAAAAAGCAACGCCGCGCACAAAAAGCCAACAACACCAAGCTTGCGCATACGTCATTCTCCCTGAGACCGCCCAAAGGCTAGGCGCGGCGACTATATCGGGGGCGAATGACATTGGTAAAGCGATCACAGATTTCCTCATCCACCTGCGCCCCCTTGCTTTTTTCGGAAATAGCCTCGAACCTTAAGTTCTATTGAGGTTTTCATGCAGCATTTTCTCAGTGTCGGCGAGGTAGCGTCCCGCAGCGGTATCGCGGTGTCAGCGCTGCATTTTTATGAAACCAAGGGGCTGATCCGCTCCACGCGCAGCGCCGGCAATCAGCGGCGCTATGACAGCGGCGTGTTGCGCCGCATCGCCGTTATCCGCATTGCGCAGGACCTTGGCGTCTCCCTGGCCGAAATCGGCGCGGCGCTGGCCAGCCTGCCCGAGGGGCGCACACCCAATGCCGCAGACTGGGCGCGGCTCTCCACCATCTGGCGCGATAGCCTCGATCAACGCATTCTCCGCCTGCAACGCTTGCGCGACGGGCTTGGGGACTGCATAGGCTGCGGGTGCCTCTCGACCATCCATTGCCCGCTGCGCAATCCCGATGATCGTCTGGGCGCAAACGGCAGCGGCCCCCGCCTGCTGATCGATCCATCAGAAGCACTGCCATGAGCGACACCGACCGTCTTGATGCGCTGGAAACCCGCATCACCTACCAGGACCGCACCATCGAAGAGCTCAATGCCACGATAACAGCGCAATGGCGCCAGATCGACATTCTGACCCGCAAGCTTGATACTATCGAGCAACAGGTCCGCTCGGGCGTTCATATCGCCGACCCAAGCACGGAACCACCACCACCGCATTATTGAGCTAGCGCTCGCCACAAAAATCGCGCGGACATGTCGATCCCTGCCCCCGCCAATCGTCTAGTGTGTTGTCACGGGCTTGGAGGAGCATCGCTATGGAACACCGATATGGCTGGGTTATTGTCGCCGCAGGAGCACTGATCACCTGCGTTGCGGCGGGATCAATGTTCGCGCTGCCGGTTTATCTGCAACCCATGGCCGACGAAACCGGCTGGAGCCGAGCCGGCATTTCGATGGCCATGACCATCGGCTTTCTGGTCATGGGTGTCGCTGGCTTTGCCTGGGGCACCATCACCGACCGCATCGGTGCCCGGCCCGTCGTCTTCATCGCCTCGATCTTTTTGGGCACCGGACTATTGCTCGCCAGCCGCGCGCCCAATCTGCTGGTGTTCCAGATTGCTTTTGGTGGTCTCTGTGGTGCTTCGGTCGGGGCGTTCTTCGCGCCGATCATGGCCACCACCATCGGCTGGTTCGACAAGCATCGCGCCCTGGCGGTTTCACTCGTCTCCATCGGCGGTGGTGTCGCCCCCATGGTCATCACGCCTTTGGCCAGTGTGCTCATCACCAATTATGGCTGGCGCACTGCCATGCTGATGATCGCCATCGGCGTGCTGGTCATCCTCGTGCCCACGTCCCTGCTGATCCGCCGTGCGCCCGAGGCGCTAACCGAGCCAGCAATGGCAGCGGCTCCAGCCAGCACAGAGCCCAAGCCACGATCGGATATTGCAGCGGCGTTGCGCACGCCGCAGTTCGTCATTCTCGCCGCGACGTTTTTCCTCTGCTGCGCCGCCCATTCCGGACCAATTTTCCACACCGTCAGTTATGCCATGCTGTGCGGTGCCTCGGCGCTGGCCGCAGCCAGCATTTACAGCGTCGAGGGTGTGGCGGGGCTGTTTGGCCGCCTGTTGTTTGGCCTGCTCGCTGACCGGATTGGGGTCAAGCGCGTCATTGTCGGCGGCCTCGTGCTGCAGGCGGTGGGCATCTACACCTATATCTACGTCACCCAGCTCACCGACTTCTACATGCTGGCGGCGGTGCTGGGCATGGCCTATGGCGGGGTGATGCCGCTCTACGCGGTTTTGGCGCGCGACTATTTCCCAGCCCATGTCATGGGCACCGTGCTCGGCGCCATTACCATGACCTCCAGCATCGGCATGGCCTTTGGCCCCATCGGCGGCGGCTGGATTTTCGATACTTTTGGGGATTACCACTGGCTCTATGTCGCCTCGGCCGCCATCGGCCTTGCCGCTGCCGCCGTGGCCCTTGGCTTTCCCCGTCCGTCCGGCCCAAGCAAAGATCCCGCTTTGGCCGCTGCGTGACGCGCAAACAAAAAGGCCCGCCGAAGCGGGCCTTTCCAATTCCTAGTGGCCGAGAGCCTTGACGATGTCTTCCGTCATCTTCTTGGCATCACCGAACAACATCATGGTGTTGTCGCGGAAGAACAGCTCGTTCTGCACGCCCGCATAACCTGCCGCCATGCCGCGCTTGATGAACAGCACGGTACCGGCGTCTTCGACGTTCAGCACTGGCATGCCATAGATCGGCGAGGTCTTGTCGGTCTTGGCCGATGGGTTGGTCACGTCATTGGCGCCAATCACGAAGGCCACGTCGGACTGGGCGAACTCGGAGTTGATGTCTTCGAGCTCGAACACTTCGTCGTAAGGCACGTTGGCTTCAGCCAGCAGCACGTTCATGTGGCCAGGCATACGACCAGCAACAGGGTGGATTGCGTACTTGACGGTGACGCCTTCCTTCTTGAGCAGGTCAGCCATTTCACGCAGGGCGTGCTGTGCCTGGGCAACGGCCATGCCGTAACCGGGCACGATGATGACCTTGCCGGCATTCTTCATCAGGAAGGCAGCATCGTCTGCCGCACCCTGCTTGACCGGGCGGGTCTCTTCTTCCGCCGAACCGGCAGCGCTGGTATCGGCACCAAAGCCACCCAGAATCACCGAGATGAAGCTGCGGTTCATCGCCTTGCACATGATGTACGACAGGATCGCACCCGACGAACCAACCAGAGCGCCGGTGATGATCAGAGCCGTGTTACCAAGCGTGAAGCCGATGCCTGCCGCTGCCCAACCCGAGTAGGAATTGAGCATCGAGACGACCACGGGCATATCCGCGCCGCCGATCGGGATGATCATCAGACCACCCAGCACCAGGGCCAGAACGGTGATGATCCAGAACAGTACCGGATCGCCCGACTGCGTGAATGCAACGACGAGGCCAACGATCACCAAAGCCAGGGCAATGTGGATCAGGTGGCGCGCTGGCAGCATGATCGGCTTGCCGCCCATATTGCCATTGAGCTTGAGGAACGCGATGACCGAACCGGTGAAGGTGAAGGCACCGATGGCCGTACCGATCGACATTTCGACCAGCGCCTGCGCGTGGATGTGGCCGATGTCACCAATGCCGAACGCCACAGGGGCATAGAGCGCAGCGGCAGCCACGAACACGGCAGCCAGACCAACCAGCGAGTGGAAGGCAGCAACCAGCTGCGGCATGTCGGTCATCTTGACCGTGCGGGCCATATAGGCGCCGATGCCACCACCGACGGCAATGCCGCCAATGATCAGCGCCCAGCTTTCCCAATCAGATGGCGCAGCCACCATGAGCGTGGTGACAATGGCAATGCCCATGCCGACCATGCCGAACGTGTTGCCACGACGCGAAGTCTTTGGGCTGGACAGGCCATGCAGCGCCAGAATGAACAGCGCACCAGCGAGCAGATACAGAAGGGCAGAGATATCCCCAGAGATCATCTAATCAACCCTTCTTCTTGTACATTGCCAGCATGCGCTGGGTGACGAGGAACCCGCCGAAAATATTGACTGATGCAAAGACCAGGGCGATGAACCCGAAGATCTTGGATTCCCAGCTGCCGCCATGCACCAGGCTCACGCCCACGGCCAGCAGCGCACCGACCACGATCACCGAGGAGATCGCATTGGTCACGCTCATCAGCGGGGTGTGCAGCGCCGGGGTCACCGACCACACCACGAAATAGCCCACGAAGATCGCCAGCACGAAAATGGCGAGACGGAAGGTGAAAGGGTCGATCACCCCTCCGGTTGCGGAATGCACCGCGGCCGCGATGACATCGGCGGTCTGTTCTGCCGTTGTTTCCATTTACTTGGTTTCCTTGGGTGCTGCGGGCGTCTTTGGTGCGGCAGGCTTCTTGGCCGCTGCGGGCTTTGCGGCGGCTGGCTTGGCTGCCGCTGGCTTCTTGGCCGCTGGAGCCTTGGCAGCCGGAGCTCCTGCATCCGTGGCGGCCGCGGGCTTTTTGGCTGGCGCGCGCCTGGCCGGAGCCGGTTTCGCTTCGGTCGCTGCAGGCGCCTCGGCCTTTGGTGCAGCGGCAGTCTTGGCAGCAGGCTTTTTGGCTGGCGCTGCAGCTGGCTCGGCCTTGGCCGCAGCCGGCTTTGCCGGAGCCTTGGCAGCAGAAGCGTCCGCCGCCGCAGCAGCATTGACGAAGTTCGGGTGTACGACGGCGCCATCGCGCGTCAAAACGGTTGCCTTGACCAGCTCGTCATCCCAGTTGACCGCCAGAACCTTGGCCTTGGCGTCGATCAGGGTGGTGAGGAAAGCGAGCAGATTGCGCGAATAGAGCTGGCTGGCCGTCGTCGGGATGCGACCCTGCACATTGGTGTAGCCGATGATCTTGACGCCGTTGTGCTCGATAACCTTGCCGGGCACGGTCAGCTCGACATTGCCGCCGCGCTCTGCGGCCAGATCGACGATCACCGAACCTGGTGCCATCGACTCAACCATGGCCTTGGTGATCAGCCGTGGCGCAGGGCGACCAGGGATCAGGGCGGTGGTGATGACGATGTCCTGCTTGGCGATGTGGGCCGCAGTCAGTTCGGCCTGCTTGGCCTGATATTCAGCCGACATCTGCTTGGCATAACCGCCTGCAGTTTCGGCCTGCTTGAACTCATCGTCTTCGACAGCGATGAACTTGCCACCGAGCGATTCAACCTGCTCTTTGGCCGCTGGACGCACGTCGGTGGCCGAAACTACGGCGCCGAGGCGCTTTGCCGTTGCGATGGCCTGCAGGCCGGCAACACCAGCACCCATGACGAAGGCCTTGGCCGGACGCACGGTACCGGCTGCAGTCATCATCATTGGCATGGCGCGATCGAATTCGGCAGCCGCCTCAACAACGCCCTGATAACCGGCCAGGTTGGCCTGGCTGGACAGGATATCCATCACCTGCGCGCGCGTAATGCGTGGCATGAATTCCATGGACACCGCTGTCACGCCGGCCTTGGCCAGCGCCGCGATATCATTGTCGTTGCCGTAGGGGTCGAGCGCACCAATCAGCAGCGCGCCCTTGGCGACACCCGACAGTGATGCAGCAGTGGGACGGCGCACGGTCAGCACGACTTCGGCGCCCTTGAGCGCTGCATCAGCACTGGCTGCAATGGTCGCCCCAGCGGCGACATATTCGCTGTCCAGAATACGCGAGCCAGTGCCCGCGCCTTTTTCGACGGACACGCTGGCGCCGAGGGCGATCAGCTTGCCGACGGTCTCAGGGGTCGCCGCAACGCGGTTTTCACCCTCGGTCCGTTCACGGACTATGGCAATTTTCATAAAAGTCTCCTGCCCGCCTGCCCGACGGACAGGCTCGAATTAGATGCCTGAACCTGCTTCTGCGATCAGTGGATGATTGCGAAGTACAGGATGACCATCGAAGCGGCGAACACGATGGTGGTCCACTTCACAGCCGTGACAAAGCCATTGTAGGTGGCCTCGTGCTGGGCGTAGTCCATCGGCGATTCAACCTGCAGTTCAGAATGGTGCTCAGGGCGGTGCTTAGTGGCCATGTCGTCCTCGTTAGTCCAGTAATCTCAAAGTCTATCAGTCGAAAGTCGAGCCTCAGGTAGAGGTCGCTTCCAGTTCATCAATCAAGCGCTCGATCATTCCCAGACCAAGCGACCAGAATTGGGGGTCTTTCGCATCCAGCCCGAATGGCGCGAGCAGTTCGGAATGGTGCTTGCTTCCCCCGGCTTTGAGCAGCTCAAAATAGCGCTCTGCAAAGCCATCACTGGATTTCTCATACTGTGCGTAGAGCGAGTTCACAAGGCAGTCGCCGAAGGCATAGGCGTAGACGTAAAACGGCGAGTGGATGAAGTGCGGAATATAGGCCCAGAAGGTGTCGTAGCCTTCATTGGCGATAATGGCATCGCCCAGCGATTCCTTCTGCACATCGAGCCAGATCTGGTTGATCTCTTCGGTCTTGAGTTCGCCCTGCCGCCGCGCCGTGTGAACCCGGCGTTCAAAGGTGTAGAACGCGATCTGGCGCACCACCGTATTGAGCATATCCTCCACTTTTGAGGACAGAAGCGCAAAGCGTTGCTTGGGGTCGGTGGTGTTATCCAGCAGGTGCCGGAAGGTCAGCATCTCGCCAAAAACCGACGCGGTTTCCGCCAATGTCAGCGGCGTATTGGCCAGGATGGGACCTTGTGCCGCAGCCAGCCGCTGATGCACGCCATGCCCCAGCTCGTGGGCCAGCGTCATGATATCGCGCGAACGACCCAAATAGTTGAGCATCAGATAAGGATGCGCACTCGGCACAGTCGGATGCGCGAACGCCCCCGACAGTTTGCCGTCGCCCACCGGCGCATCGATCCAGCCCGAATTGAAGAACGGCTTGGCGACCTCAGCCAGTTCCGGCGAAAAGCGGCCATAGGCCTCCATCACGGTCGACACGGCGCTATCCCAGTCCCAGGTGCGCTCATCGCTGGTCGGCAGCGGCGCATTACGATCCCAGGCGTTCAGCTGTTCCTTGCCGAACCACTTGGCCTTCATCTTGTAGTAGCGATGGCTGAGGCGCGGATAAGCGTCTTCCACGGCCTTCTGCAGCGCATCGACCACTTCGCGCTCGACCGAATTGGCCATGTGGCGGCTGTCGGCGATATCCTCAAAACCGCGCCAGCGATCCGAGATTTCTTTGTCCTTGGCCAGCACGTTGGTGATGTGCGTGAACAGGCGACTATTGGCCGCCAGCGTCTTGCCCAAAGCCTTGAACGCGCTTTCGCGCTTCTTCTCGTCCTTTTCACTCAACAGGTGCAGCGTTGCTTCCATATTGAGCGTTTCGCCATCCACCTCGAACTCAAGGCTGGCCAGCGTTTCGTCGAATAGGCGGTTCCACGCCGAAAAGGCGGTGACCGACTTGTCGTGGAACAGCTCTTCGAGCTTGTCATCGAGCTGATAGGGCTTGGCCTTGCGCAGCTCGGCAAACCAGGTGCGATAGCGCGCCAGCTCGGCGTCAGCTGCAAACGCCGCCTCAAGATCGGCGTCGTCGATGCGGTTCAGCTCGAGTTCGAAGAACAGCACGCGCGTGCTCAGATTGGTCAGCGCTTCGTTGGTATCACCCATGAACTTGGCGCGATCGGGATCGGTCGATTTCTGAGCATATTGCAGGAAGGCAAAAGACCCGATGCGACCGCTGAGATCACCCAGGCGTTCGCTGTCCTTGATCGCCTCGACCAGTCGGCCCGCTTTGGTCAGCTCGACCAGCTTGCCCTTGTACTTGTCCTCGAACGTCGCCGCATCTGACTTGGCCTGCTCCAGCGCAGCCTTGAACTCGGCGCTATCCCGACCCGGATAGAGATCGTTCAGGTCCCACACCGGCAAGGTGCCGAACTCGTTGTGGCCCTTCTGAGTTGCTTCGGTCATGGCACGCCTCCGGATGGTCAAATTCCGCGCGGACCTTAGCCATCAGGCGTCAGGCTGTGAAGCCTCGCGCCTGCGAAATCAGTGCGAGTGTGTCAGCGCCATAAAATGCAACGAGCGCTCTCCCGCTTTGGGAAAACGCTCGTCAAAACTCTGGTTTTCGGTGGAAACCGCCGAATTCCGGCAAAACCGCCCTAAGCTGTATGTCGCGCCAGGATGATGACGTCCTTGCCGGCGGCATCGAGCAGGATCAATTTGTCGCGCTCAGTATCGAGGCGATAGGCCTTAACGCCCTCCAGCGCTTTGAGGAACTTGCCCTCCTGATCCATGATTGCGGGGGCACAGGCCATCATGGTCGAGAACATCTTCTCAAAGCCGATATTGGTCCCCTCGATTGTGGCGTGGCCGCCAATCCGGTTGCAGCCACCTGTGCCACTGACTGCCCCGTCTGGGGCGATATCCAGCACTGTCTGGAGGTTATCGATGACGCCGCCACCATCAATGTCTTCAGCCAACCAGCTGCCAACGACACCACCTGCATCGGCCTCCGGAGCAGGCGTGGAAACGCGCTGCACAAGGATATCGGTCACGTCAGGGCCATCACCGAAAACGGCGTTGTTGGTGGTCGAGGTAAACAGCAGAGTATCGCCATCGGTAATTCGAGCCGAAACCGAATAGCGATGACCGGGCAGGATCGCGTCGGGGTCATAGGCAATGACGTAGCTATAGGGTGGCGACTTGCCCGTCGCGACAGCCTCCCCGAGGACAACTGCGGGAGCGTCGGCCAGCGACACATCCTGCAATTGCACGCGCACTTCGGCGGTGTCAGGCAACAAGATGCGCTCACGATAGCTCACCGTGCCACTCAACACTGTGCCATCGGCCATCGCGCTACCACCGGCCAGGACCATGGCAAAAACTCCTGCTGCAAACGACGTCGCCCAACGGCTGATCTGCATGTTCATCCCCTTATTCCACCACGACCCTAACATTTGCCGCGCCCAATGCACCCCAGAATTGCTGCAGGAAAAAGGCGCGGCATGAAGGCGTTGCTATCGAACTAGAATGGAAAAGGGCGGCACCATTAAATGGTTCCCGCCCCTGTTCAGGATCAAACTATCCAGCGCTTAGGGCGCAATGCCCTCTGCGGCTGCTGATGGTACGACGGTGCTCGGATCGCCATCCACCGCCAGCTCGATCTCTGGCACCAGACGATCCAGCAAGTAGTCGATGCTCAGCGGAGAGGCGTACGAGAATGCACCGGCCAGCATGCGGTCGGCCATGACTTCACGTCCCTCAAGATGGGCCTTGAGGCGGGTGCGCAGCGTCAGTGCCTTGATGCGCGCTGAGTTGTCATCACCCGACACCCAGACCAGCAGATCGGTATCGAGCAATGACAGGTCTTCCGGCGAGAACTCGATGAAAAAGCCGTATTCGGAATCCGCCGCGTCGATTGCAGGAGGCGTCACAAAGCCCAGCTGGCTCAGTGTCATGGCGCGGATATCATCGGAGCGGAACGCGCCGGGCAGGGTATCGGCAAACGCCACGGCGGCCGTCATGCCCTGCCACTCCGGATGGGCGGCAACGATGTCTTCAAAGCGCTGGTTGATCCCGTCGACCAGCACCTTGGCTTCGGCTTCCTTCCCGGCAATGCGCCCCATGGTCTGGGTCTGGACGTACCACGGCGTGCCAAAATCACCATATTGCGCTTCGGTCGCCACGACCGGCGCGATCTTGGAGAGCTCGGCATATTGCTCCGCGGTCAGGCCAGCGGTCAGCCCTTCGATGACGTCCGGGTCGAGGGCAGCAATCTGCTCATAGGTGTATTCTTCGGGGATCTGGATAATGGTCGCATCGCCCAGCGCCGCCTGTGCCCATGGCCAGGCCCCGCTCGGATAGCCACCATACCATTCGCGCACACCTACTGGCGTGACGCCCAGCGCCAGATAGTGATCAATACCGGAATAGGAGAGCGTCAGGATGCGCTCGGGCTTGGTTTCAAGCGTCGTCGTGCCGAACTTGTGCTCAAACACCTGCGGAAATTCTTGCGCCAATGCCGGTGCGCTCACCAGCGCCAGCAGCAATGGAATGGACTTCAGAAACGACACGACTGCCTCCAGCTCTCCGGCGGTCAAGCCGCCCGTTGGTGTCGTCTGGCTACATAACATGACTTTTTAAGTCAATTATTTAGGCGGCTGAACGATCAATTTCGTCAACGCGATCGACATGATTAATCCACTCTTAAGCCCCTTCGCCCATGATCTTCCCAAAACGGCACACCGAATCGATGCCGCACCAAGAAGACTGAGGTTTGCATGACGCGCGTTCTCGTAGTCGATGATGATCCGGTTCAGTTGCGCCTCACCGCCGAGGTTGCAAACCGTGCTGGCTTCAAGCCATTGACCGCCACTGGTGGCGAGCAGGCCCTGTCCATCCTGCGCGACGACCGCAATATCGGCGCCATGATCCTCGATCTCGTCATGCCCGACCTCGACGGCATGGCTGTGATGGAAGCCATGCGGCGCGAAGGGCTGACCACGCCCGTCATCATCCAAACTGCCAATGCTTCGCTCGAAACTGTTATTTCCGCCATGCGCCAGGGCGCGGCGGACTACTTCGTCAAACCCGTATCGCCCGAGCGTCTGGTGATCTCGCTGCGCAATGCGATGAAGCTTGATGCGCTTGAGGCTGCGATCCGCGCCGAGCATGCGCGCAAGACCGGCACCTTTACCGCCAATGACATGATCGCCAAGGCCGCCTCGATGGCCCGCGTCATCAGCCTGTGCACCAAGGCCGCCAAGTCGCCAATTCCTGTTCTGATCGAAGGCGAGACCGGCGTCGGCAAGGAACTGGTGGCGCGCATCATTCAGGGCACCAGCGAGCGCGCTGGCAAGCCGTTCATCACCGTCAATTGCGGCGCCATTCCCCCCAATCTGGTCGAGTCCGTGCTGTTTGGGCACAAGAAGGGCGCCTTCACCGGTGCCATCGCCGACCAGATGGGCAAGTTCGCCGAGGCCCATAACGGCACGCTGTTCCTCGACGAAGTTGGCGAGCTGCCACTTGACACCCAGGTCAAGCTGCTGCGCGTGCTGCAGGAGGGCGAGATCGAACCCGTGGGCGCAACCCGCCCCGAACGCGTCAATGTCCGCGTCATCTCGGCCACCAATCGGCGCCTGCTCAATCTAGCCAAATCTGGCGCTTTCCGCGAAGACCTCTACTACCGCCTCAACGTCTTCCCCATCTACGTGCCGCCGCTGCGCGAGCGCGGTGAAGACATCGCGGCGCTGGTCTCGATGTTCATCGCCCGCTTCTCCGCCGAGGCCGGCAAGCGCATTCTGGGCATCTCGCCCATCGCGCTGGACCTGCTCACCAGCTATGACTGGCCGGGCAATGTCCGCCAGCTGGAAAACGCGGTCTATCGCGCCATCGTCCTCTGCGACGGCGCATTCCTCGAAACGGTTGATTTCCCGCAGATCGTTGCCCAGTCCGGCGGTCGTGAACAGGCTGTGCGCGCCATCGAGGCTGTCGCTGTGCCGTCGGCCCCGACACATATCGATGTGGCCTCGGCCCTGCCCCGCAATCACCATCACGAACAGCCCGTGCCGCAGGATCGCTTCCTCGACACGTCAGGCGAGATCGCCGCACTCGCCGAGATCGAGCGCGCCGCAATCGTCTTTGCCATCGATCATTATGGCGGTCGCATGTCGCGCGTTGCCCGCGCGCTCGGCATTGGTCGTTCGACCCTCTACCGCAAGCTGCACGAATACGGCCTCGCCGAAGAGCTCATCAGCGACGCTGCCTGAGGCTTTTGGTAAGAAGCATCTAGCGCCTACCCATCGACGCTGCCCTCGGACTTGATCCGAGGGCCACTCTCCATCCGGCACAAGCGGATAATGACCCTCGGATCAAGTCCGAGGGAAGCCCGGTGAGAGTGGCACCATACGTGCCACCCAATAGCGAAAATCTAGAGCAGATCCGCTTTCGCCAGATCCCGAAGCAGGCGGCTGGTGCCATAGGTCCAGGGTGGGCACACGGTCGACAGGTTCACCCGGTTGGACAGGCTCCCCAGTTCGACGGTAGAGATGGTGACGATGTCGCCCAGCTTGTGCGTAAAGCCCTTGCCGACGCCGTCGCGATCCTTCACCGGCGCGAACATCGTGCCGAGGTACAACACCAGTCCGTCTGGGTACTGATGGTGCTCGCCAATCGTGGCGGCAACCAGCGATTCCGGCGTGCGCGAAATCTGATTCATCGAGGAATGCCCCTCGAGCACGAAGCCGTCTTCGCCGGTCACGTTGAGCGCAATTTCGCTCTGCTTGACGGTTTCAAGCGTAAACGCACCATCGAACAGGCGAATGAACGGCCCAAGCGATGCCGAGGCATTGTTGTCCTTGGCCTTGCCCAGCAGCAGTGCCGAGCGACCTTCCACGTCGCGCAGATTGACGTCATTGCCCAGCGTCGCGCCGATAATTTCGCCCTTGCTGGTCACCACAACAGCCACTTCCGGCTCTGGGTTGTTCCAGCTCGAAATCGGGTGCAGGCCCACTTCGGCGCCATAACCCACCGAGCTCATCGGCTGGCCCTTGGTGAAAATCTCGGCATCGGGGCCAATGCCCACTTCGAGATACTGGCTCCACACGCCCTTCTCGATCAGCGCGGCTTTCACCTTGGCAGCCGTCTCCGAACCCGGCACCAGCTCGCTGAGGTCGGTGCCGATCAGCTCGAGGATTTCGCCGCGCAGGGTATCCGCCCGCGCCTTGTCACCGCGCGCCTGCTCCTCAATCACGCGTTCCAGCAGCGACACAACAAAGGTCACGCCCGACGCCTTGATCGCCTGCAGGTCGATGGGCGACAGCAGGCTTGGCTGGCTGGCGTCCTGAGTGGCGGCAACGCTGTTGGCGAGAATGGCATCGGCATTGCCGATGGCCACGCCGGGAGCCGACTGCACATAGTCAGCCGCCCGGCCGCTCTCGGCAATATCACGCACGGTGGCAAAGCCCTTCGCAGTGATATCGAACACAGTGCCGTCGCGGACAGTTACAACGCGCGGGTGATCGTGTCCTGGCACGCGGGCCCGACCAAGAAGGACCCCATCGGGATACTGACGCTGCGACATGTGACTCTCCGTGACTGAATTCCGCCAAGGCTTGTCGCAAATATCGGCCGCTCGCGAAAGACCGGCCGGGCGTAACTTTCGACTTAGACGGACACCTGCGCCTTGCCGTGAAAGCCCACCGCAAATTCATTGCTGATGGTTTCGACCACGCTGCGGTGTTTCGCCCCGAGCCCCAGTGCCGGGAACAGCAGCTCCGCCACGCGATAGGCCTCTTCCAGATGCGGATAGCCCGACCCGATAATGAGATCGATGCCCACAGCCTGATACTCGCGCAACCGCGCCGCCACCTGTTCGGGCGTGCCCACCAGCGCCGTACCCGCACCATTGCGCACGAGGCCAACACCGGCCCACAGATTTGGCCCGACCAGCAGCCTGTTGCGGTCACCACCATGCAGCTCCGACATGCGGCGCTGCCCAACGCTATCCATCTGGCTGGTAAACCGCGCCTGCGCTGCCGCAATCTGGCTGTCCGAGACCTTGCTGATCAGCCGCCCCGCCTCGGCCCAGGCCTCGTCTTCGGTTTCGCGCACGATGAAGTGCAGCCGCATGCCAAAGCGCAGCTTGCGCCCCTTGGCCTCGGCCTTCTGTCGCGCCACAGCGATCTTTTCGGCCACCTGCGCCACCGGCTCGCCCCAGGTCAGATAGGTATCGACCTGCTCGGCCGCGAGGTCCTGCCCAGCCTCCGACGAGCCACCGAGAAAGATCGGTGGATGGGGCTGTTGCACCGTCCTCTGGTCCAGCCGCCCACCCTCGACGCGGTAGTGCTTACCTTGGAAGTCCACCGTCTCGCCTGACAACAGGCCCCGGAATATCGTCAGGAATTCAGCCGCCTGCTCATAGCGTTCGCCATGCGGCAGAAACACGCCATCGCCCGCCAGCTCCACCGGGTTGCCGCCCACCACGACATTGAGCAGCAGCCGACCATTGCTGAGCCGATCCAGTGCTGCCGCCTGCCGCGCCGCAAAGGTAGGCAGCGTCACGCCGGGCCGCAGTGCCACGAGATATTTGAGCTTCTCCGTGACCGTCGCCAGTCCCGTCGCGGTAATCCAGCTTTCCTCGCAATTCTGCCCCGTCGGCAGCAGCACGCCTTCAAAACCCAGCCGGTCAGCGGCCTGCGCGATCTGCTTGAAATACTGGAAATCGGGCTGTCGCTCACCCTGGATCGAGCCGAGATAGCGGCCATCGCCATGGGTGGGAATGAACCAGAAGAAGCTCAGAGGTTTGTCTGTCATGTCACTCACTGATTATGCGCCCACGGCACATAGCGTCGCTCGATGAAGCGCAGCAGCGCCTCAAAGGCAAAAGCGATGGCCGAGATAACGAGAATGCCGGCGATGACCACATCGGTCACCAGGAACTGCGCCGCCGACTGGATCATGTAGCCAAGGCCACGACCGGCGGCGACGAGCTCTGCCGCCACCAATGTCGTCCAGCCCGCACCCAGCGCAATGCGAATGCCGGTGATGATTGATGGCAAGGCGCTCGGCAGCAGCACATGCCACAACAATTGCAGCGGCGAGGCGCCAAACGCCCGCGCCGCATTGACCTGATTTTTCGACGCCGACCGCGCCCCCGCCGCCGTCGCAATAGTAATCGCCGGGATCATGGACAGCAGGATCACCAGCACCTTGGCCGTTTCACCAATGCCAAACCAGATGATCACCAGCGGCAGATAGGCCAGCGGCGGCAATGGCCGCAAAAACTCAATGACCGGATCAAGAACACCGCGCCCAATCGGGCTCGTCGCAATCAACAGCCCCGCTGGAACCCCGATCACCACCGCGAAGGCCAAAGCGGCAAACACACGCGCAAGGCTCGCGCCCATATGTTGCAGCAACGTACTGTCGACATAGCCGGTCTGGATCAGCCGCCCAAACGCCGCAAGGATCGCCGATGGGGGCGGCAAGAAGATCGCCGACACCCAGCCTGACGTGCTGGCGATATGCCAGATAGAAATGACAAACAGCGCGACCCCAACGCCGCTTAACAGCGGCACATAGCGCTTGAACCTTTGGCTAGCCGGGCGCCGCGCTGGCGCGCTTGGGCGGGTCGCTGCCCGGTCAATCGACGCCGTCATGCTGCCACCTCAAAGTAGGGCTGATGGATCGATGCAATCAGCTCTTCACGCGCCGCAACAAAGCCGGGCTCGGACTTGAGCGCCCGCGCCGCCTCGCCCGCCAGAAAACGTCGTCCAAAATCGAACTCCTGGCTCAGCGCGATGCGCCCCGGATGGGCGGCGAGCACCACCACCCGCGTTGCCAAAAACAGCGCCTCTTCCACCGAGTGGGTAATGAGCAGCGCTCCGGTATTGGATCGGCTCCACACCGCCAGCAGCAATTCCTGCATCTGATCGCGCGTCATGGCATCGAGAGCGCCGAGCGGCTCATCCATCAGCAAAAACTCGGGATCAGATGCCAATGCTCTGGCAATGCCCACGCGCTGCCGCATCCCGCCCGACAGCGCCCAGATCGGTTTGTCGCCCTGCCCCTCAAGGCCCACATCGGCCAGCAAAGCATCGGCGCGCCGCGCCCGCTCATCGCGCGTTACCCCGCGCAGACGCAGCGGAAACGCCACATTGTCCCGCGCACTCAGCCAGGGAAACAACGCGTCATCCTGAAACACCACCGCCCGCACGGCCGATGGCCCGTGTACGGCCTGGCCGTCCACAGTGACGCGCCCGTCCGTTGGTTCGAGAAAGCCCGCAGCCACATTGAGCAGGCTCGTTTTGCCTGACCCGGATTGGCCCAGCACCACCACGAACTCACCGCGCGAAATGCCCAGCGTCAGCCGCTCCAGCACCGATGGCGTGTCAGATCGCGGCGACGCGTAAGTCAGCGAAACCGCATGCAGGCGCAATTCAGACATCACCTATCTCCACAAACGAGAATACGCTGCCGTCTCACAGGGAGAGAGACGGCAGCGCCAAGGACAGGTTGGATGGGAAGATTCCATCCTGCCGTGGTTTCGTTACTCAGCCAGTGCGGCCTCAACGAATTTGGTGGTCACAGCGCCATTGTAGTCTGGCAGCGCTGCCGGAATGCGGCCCTGTTCGACGAGGAACTGTGCTGTTGCAGCGATGGCCTTCGCCGTGCCGCCACCGAGGAAATCGGAACCCGCCTGATCCTTCAGCGATGGGAAGACATAGCCCTTGAGTAGCAGCGGCACGTCGGCAGCATCGGCGCCCGACAGGTCCGCGATCTTCTTGGCCGCATCGGACTTGGCGTCCCACGCAGCTGGGTCAGCGAGGTATGCCGCATAAGCATCGCCAGTCGTTTTGACGAAGGCCGTCACGACATCCGGATTAGCTTCAGCGTAATCCTTGCGCACGATCCACGCATCAAAGGTCGGGCCGCCCCACTTGGCGACATCAGCGCTGTCAGCCAGCACGGCGCCACCGCTCGACTTGATCTGCTGCAGCACGGGATCCCACACATAGGCGCCATCGATATCGCCACGCTCCCACGCAGCCGCAATCTCAGGTGGCCGCAAGTTCAGCAGTTCCAGCGAGCCCGGATCAACGCCCCAATGCTTGAGTGCCGTCAGCAGGCTGTAGTGCGCCGTCGAAACGAATGGCGTGGCGATCTTCTTGCCAACCAGCTCTTCTGGCTTGCTCACGCCCTTGACGGCAAGCGCTTCAGCTTCGGCAATATTGCCAACCACGAAGATGGTCGCGATCGGGATCTGCTGGCTCGCCGCCACAGTCAGCGGGCTTGAACCGACATAGCCAATATCAATGGAGCCCGATGCGATGGCAGCGATCACGTCCGCGCCGCCTTCAAAGCGGTTCCAGGTCACCGTCGCGCCGGTCGCCTTGTCATAGGTGCCGTCGGCCTGCGGCACACGGCTGGGTTCAACAATCGGCTGCCAGCCGATGCGCAGATCAACCGCCTGTGCGGCGCTGACGCCGAAACCGGCAAAGGCGATGCCGGCCATCGCCAGCGTGAACAGATTGCGTCTTGCAATGGTCATGTCGTGTCTCCGGCAGCCATTTGACGCGGGTGCGCTGCCGCCCCCTATGCCCGCGTCGCCCCGTGGTCATCACTGGGCGCAACACAACCTTGCGTTAGTCCATCAATTTTATCGAGATAGTCACTTTCTAAGTTGAACCCTGCAAAAGAAAGTCTCTTGCTGCCCGATTACCTGCACCAGCAATTTGTTCCATCGCGAGCATTTCATGCCTCACAAGACGCCATTACAAAGCCAACAGCGCAAGTTTATTCTTCGTAGACTCAATAAAGTCAGACATTTTCGCGGCGGGCGGCATTTCAGCATGCCAAGACCTTTCCCGCCTCAACTGCAAAATTCAGGCGAAAACGGCTGCCGTCTAAACAACCCCAAACAATTGGCAAAAGATTTCGCCGCAGGCACACGAGGCGACGCGTTTATGTCTACTAGATTGATAGACTTAACTAGAGCCACCGCTACCATGGATAACAAGGCTGGGTTTGGGCGGTGATCGACACGATCGCTGGCACCCGCCGCGCCCACCTGCACCAAGGCGGGCGTAGTGCAAAAATGGAGACAAGCATGACCACCTCGTTCCAGCAAAAGGCTGGCTTCTGGCGCGCCACTGCCGCCGCCGTATTCGCTCTGACCGCTGCAATCGCCCCAATTTCCGCTCATGCTGGCGAAGACCTCGACGCCATCGTGGCGCGCGGCGTCATCAAGGCCGGCGTTGGCACCCAGCCCGGTTTCTTTGCGCCTGACAGCAATGGCGTCTGGAAGGGCTTCTTTGTCGATTTCGGTCGCGCTCTGGCCGTCACCGTCTTCAACGACCCAAACAAGATCGAGTTTACCTCGTCCTCTCCACAGCAGCGTCTGCCAGCCCTTCAGGCCGGCGAATTCGACATTCTGCTCTCGGGCGTGACCCAGACCATTTCCCGCTCGTTCCAGCTCGGTTTCCACTTTGGCCCAACCGTGTTCTATGACGGCCAGGGCCTGCTGGTTCGCAAGGATGTCGGCGTCACCACCGGCGCTGAGCTCGATGGCGCAACCATCGGCGTGCAGTCCGGCACCACGGGCGAGCTGAACATTGCCGACTTCTTCCGCAAGAACGGCAAGACCTTCACCCCGGTCACCATCGAAGACACAAACGAGTTCCTCGCCGCACTGGAATCCGGTCGCGTTGACGCGATCACCCAGGACGCGTCCGATCTCGGCATCAAGCAGACCCAGCTCAAGAACCCGGAAGAATACATTCTTCTGCCAGAGCGCCTGTCCAAGGAACCACTGGCACCAGCCATTCGCCACGGCGATGACCGCTGGCTCGAAATCGTCAACTGGACTGTCTGGGCCACGATCGAAGCTGAAGAACTGGGCATCACCCAGGCCAATGTCGACGACTTCCTCACGTCCGAAGACCCGCTGATCCAGCGCTTCCTCGGCACCAACACAGCTCTGGGCCAAGCCATCGGCCTTGATCCAAAGTTCGCCTACAACATCGTCAAGGCAGTCGGTAACTACGGCGAAATCTTCGAGCGCAATGTCGGCAAGGACAGCGTCTTCAAGTGGGAACGCGGCTACAATAGCCTGTGGACCGATGGCGGCCTGCTCTACGCACCAGCCTGGCGCTAACAACTGTCGGATCATAGTTTAATGACCGCAATTACTGAGCCGGGTCGTCACAGACCCGGCTTTCTCCACGTGCTGCGCCATTGGTTGGGCCCGCGCCCCACGGCGCAGTTTGCCCTGCTGTTTGCTGCCATAGGCCTGTTCTGGTGGTTTGGCGCCAATACGCTTGAGACCATGGCGAGGGCGGGGATCAATCCCGGCTTCGACTTCCTCAATCGCTCGGCCAATTTTGAAATTGGCGAGACGATGATCCCCTATTCCTCTGCCGATCCCTATTCCCGCGCCATCCTCGTCGGCCTTCTCAACACCATCAAGGTCGCCATTCTCGGCTGCGTCCTCGCAACCGTGCTCGGCGTATCGCTGGGCGTCGCGCGCCTCTCGGGCAATCTGCTGCTATCGGGCCTTGTGCGCTGGTATATCGAGATCATTCGCAATACCCCGCTCCTGCTGCAGCTGTTCTTCTGGAGCGCGCTGACCAAGGCGCTGCCCGCCCCGCGTCAGGCCATCTCGGTTGGCGATAACGCCTTCCTCTCCAATCGCGGCATCTTTGTCCCCGGCATCATCGTCGACAATGCCTCCACCGCCGGATGGATCGCACTTCTCGTCCTCACCATTCTCGCCATCGCCACTTTCGTTGGGCTCACTCGTACCGCCAATCTGACCTTCTGGCGCGGCACTGGCGTCATTGCCGCACTCGTCATTGCCACAGCGCTCGCCTTCGCCCTCACCGGCGCCACCGCCCGCTTTGAGATACCAGCGCTAGGCGGCTTCAACATTCGCGGCGGCTACAATCTCAGCCCCGAATTTGCCGCGCTGCTGATCGGCCTCACCGTCAAGTTCTCTGCCGCCATCGCCGAAATCGTCCGCGCCGGCATTCAGTCCGTTGATCGCGGCCAGTGGGAAGCGGCCCGCGCCTTGGGTCTCCACAATGGCCAGATCATGCGGCTGATCGTATTGCCACAGGCGCTACGCGTCATCACGCCCCTGATCACCACCAGCTATCTCGACCTCACCAAGGATTCGAGCCTGGCCGTCGCGATCGGCTATCCCGACCTCGTCAACGTCATCAACACCACCGCCAACACCACCGGCCAGGCGCTCGAAGCCCTCGCCATCCTGATCGGCGTTTATCTGGCGCTGAACCTGTCGGTCTCTGCCATGATGAACCAATACAACAGGCGCGTCGCCCTGCGCGGGACGGTGCAACGATGACCGTCCCCGCCGTCAATCTGCCACCACCCAAGCCGCAGGACTGGCGCCACTGGCGTCAGGGCCTGTTCGGCACCCCGCTCAACACGTTCATCACCCTGGCCACGCTCGCCTTTCTCGCCTGGGTCGTCCCGCCATTCGTCCGCTGGGCCATTCTCGACGCGACATGGATCGGCACGGCGGATGATTGCAAGGCAGCAACCGGCGCCTGCTGGGCCTTCGTCACCGCCAAGTTCAATTTCATCCTCTATTCCTTCTACCCTCCGGCGCTGCATTGGCGGCCGATGATCGCGGTTGTGCTGCTATTGGGTCTACTTGTCTTCACCGCCCAACCACGCTTCTGGCGCAAGGAAACGCTGCTGCTCTGGATCGCCGTGCCGGTCATCAGCTGGCTGCTGCTTGCCGGCACCGTCATCGGCCCCACCGTGCCATCCAATCAGTGGGGAGGCCTGCCGATCACCCTGCTGGTGGCTATCGTCTGCTTCAGCCTCGCCATTCCCCTGGCCATGCTACTGGCATTGGCGCGACAGTCCTCCATGGGCGGCATTCGCACCATGTCAGTGGTCTATATCGAGGTGATGCGCGGCACGCCGATGGTGGCGATCCTCTATATCGCCATGCTGATCCTGCCCATGATGCTGCCCGGTGGGCAGCTCATCGACAAGATCGGCCGCGCCATGATCCTGATCACCCTGTTCTGGTCGGCCTATGTCGCCGAAGTCATCCGCGCGGGCCTGCAAGCCATTCCCGCCGGACAATATGAAGCCGCTCGCGCGCTGGGCCTTGGCTATTGGCGCATCATGCGGCTGGTCATTCTACCGCAAGCCCTGCGCCTCGTCATTCCGGCCATGGTCAATCTCGCCATCGGCTTCCTGCTGGCCACATCCCTGCTGGCCGTCATCGGTGTGTTCGATCTGCTCAATGCAGCCAAGACCGCTGCGGTCGATCCCAACTGGCTTGGTTTTTACGACGAAAGCTACCTCGTCGCCGCCACCATCTATTTCGTCATCTGCATCATCGGCTCGCGCTACAGCCTCTGGCTGGAGCGCTATCTCCGCCAGCCGCGCTAAAGGAAATCCGCCATGGCTTCGCTTCCCATTCTCGATTTCAGCCGCTTCACCGCAACCGCCTCACGCGACGACTTCCTCGCCGACTTGCGCGCAGCGGCCCGGGATTATGGCTTCTTCTACCTAAAGGGTCACGACGTCTCTCCCGATCTCCAGCGTCAGCTGATCGCGGTTTCCAACGCCTTTTTCGCCCTGCCCGAAGCCGACAAACTCGCCATCGAAATGGTCAACTCTCCCCATTTCCGCGGCTATACCCGCGCCGGGCGCGAGATCACCCGCGGCCAGCAGGATTGGCGCGAGCAGATCGACATCGGCTCCGAACTGCCCGTTGCCGAAGTCCCCGCCGACGCGCCATGGATGCGCCTGCAGGGGCCAAACCTTTGGCCAGAACACCTGCCCGAATTTCGCACCACGCTCCTGCAGTGGCAGAGCGAATTGACCCGCGTCGCCATTCGATTGCTGCGCGCCTTCGCGCTGGCGCTGGGTCAGGATGCCGACGTCTTCGCGCCCATCTATCGCGCCATTCCCAGCGAACACCTCAAGGTCATCCGCTATCCCGGCCAAACCGACGATCGCTCAAGCCAGGGCGTCGGCGCCCACAAGGATAGCGGCTTCCTCACGCTCCTGTTGCAGGATGCCATCGGCGGCCTGCAGGTCGAAGCTGAAGACGGCACCTGGATCGACGCGACGCCTATCGAGGGCACCTTCATCATCAATATTGGTGAGATCCTCGAACTGGCCTCCAACGGCTATCTGCGCGCCACCGTCCACCGCGTCATCTCCCCGCCCGCCGGTCGTGACCGGCTCTCCATCGCCTATTTCTTCGGCGCCGATCTCAACGCCACGGTACCCCTGCTCAACCTCGCACCCGACCTCGCCGCACAGGCCAAAGGTCCCGCCAGCGATCCGCTCAATCCCCTGTTCCGCGATGTCGGCGAAAACGCCCTCAAGGGCCGCCTGCGTTCCCACCCCGATGTCGCCGAGCGCCACTATGCCGAGCACCTGGCCAAAAAGGTCGGCTAGCCTCTCCCCTCTCCGGCTGGCTTTTCTCAGTCGGCCGGAGAGGCCAGACCCAAGCTGGACAACCTCATCCTCGCTTGCTAAAAACCGGCTGCTGGTCAACAGCAACGCTTGGGGACGACCCCAGCTGCGGACAAATTCGGGGACGACCCCACGAGGTTTGTACCGTGGCAAAAATCCACTCCACATCATCCGATAGCGGCGCGTCCCTCGCGCAATTGCTGCCCCCCAGCACCATCATCAAGCTCGTGGTCGCCTGGGCTGTCGTCATCGCCTTCCAGATCGGTGGCCATACGTGGCTGCACGCGCCCATCGCGCCTGTCACCGCCATCATCGCTTTCGTTGTGCTCTTCGCGACCATTCTCGTCGCCGCATTCGGCGTCGTGCATGAGGCCGATCATCTCGCCCACCAGCTCGGCGAGCCCTATGGCACGCTGATCCTCACCCTCTCGATTGTCTCGATCGAAGTGATCCTGATCGCCGCCGTCATTCTCGGCCCTGGCGAAAACCCGACCATCGCCCGCGACTCCATTTTCGCGGTGATGATGATCATTCTCAATCTGGTCACCGGGCTCTGTCTGCTGCTGGGCGGGCTGCGCTATGGCGAACAGGAATACAATTCGCAGGGCGCACTGGCCTATGTCGCCATCACCCTGCTCCTAGTCGGCATTGGCCTCATCTTGCCCAACACATTGAGCACCGGCAACGGCACCTTCTGGCCCGTTCAGGCCGTGGCCTTTGCCGTCCTGACGGTCGTTCTCTATGGCGCGTTCCTGTTGATGCAGATGCGCGGCTATCGCCGTTTCTTCGTCCAGCCAGAACTGGGCGCCCTGACCATCCCCCTCGCCGCTCCTGCCAAGGGCAGCGTCGCCGTGTCCCGCAAAAAGCTCGACACGCGCGGCAATATTATCCGCTCCATCACCCTGCTCGCCCTCATCCTGCCGATTGTTTTGCTGGCGCACGATCTCGCCATCCTGATCGATTTCGGCATCGAAAGCGCCGGCGCGCCGCTGGCTCTGGGCGGTGTCATCATCGCCATCATCGTCTTCACGCCGGAGTCGATCACCGCCATCCGCGCCGCCCTCAACAACGAGCTACAGCGCGCGGTCAATCTCTGCCTCGGCGCCTTCGTCTCGACGGTGGGCTTGACCGTTCCGGCAGTGCTGGTCGTCGGCCTCATCACCGGCAAGACCGTCATCATGGGCATCTCGCCCACCGAAACGGTGCTGCTGGCCATGACCATCGGCGTCACCGCCTTCTCCTTCCTCGGCCAGCGGACCTCGGCGGTGCAGGGCCTGCTCCATCTCATGCTGTTCGCGATCTACGCCGTACTCTTGTTCGTCACCTGAGAACGTTTGCTCAGACAACAAAATGCTAGCGCGAATGTAGCCATATGATACTGCCTGACCTGGTTTTTATGACCGCGCCAGGAGTACCCATGAGACATCTTGCAGCCAGATTGGCAATCGCCGGTATCGCGCTTTCCTGTGCGCTGCCGCATACCGCCTGGGCGCAAGAGGGCGACGCCCGGGCCACCCTCGAAGCCACCCTGGTCAACGCTGTGGCGTGCAAGGCCGAGTTCGGTGCCGACTGGGACCCGATCGTCAACGATGCCTTATCCAATCTTGAGACCTTCCTCACCGAAGAAGATCCAGATATCGCCAAGGTCGATCTCGACGTCATTCTGGCCGAGCTGCTGGCCGACGGCAAAGAGCTGCCGATGACAGACGCGCTCAAGGATCATTGCCGCACCGTCATGGCGTCCGGCAGCTAGACCCGCCACACACTCGAGACCCAAGGCCTTGGCGCAAACCCGCCAGGGCCACGCACAATCAAAGCCAACCAGGCCAGCCCTTCGCCATCTGTGTCCCTGTGAGCACAAAATTCGCTCACGACTTTGCGAGCGATTGCTCCTGTTAAGGTTTGCAGAGTATTGATTTTTGGCGTGGGGGCGTTCGTCGAGTCTAGGCAAGGCCGACGGAATCGAGTTGTTTTGCGTCGCCGTGCATGGAGCTTACATGAACAAGATCCTGGTCTGCCTTCTCGCCGCACTTGCGGGCGCGGGCACAGTATTGCCTGCGAACGCGCAGGAAATCGTCGCCCTGGCGGCCTCTCCGGTGGTCATCGCACCGCCCCAGACCCCACTGGCGCAGACCATCAAGTCAGGTCTTTCCGCCGCCTATTATGGCGCGGCCAAAGGCACGACCAGTTATGACGAAGCCCAGAAGCTCTACTTTTTTTACGGCTCGCGCCATTTCGAACCCATCTGGCTCGATCAGGCTGACAATGGCAGCGTCGTGTTCTCGGCTCCGGCCCAGAAGATCATCAAACTCTTTGAAAGTGCCGCGTCCGAAGGCCTGCGCCCGTCCGACTATCTGACACCAGACCTCAAGCTGACTGCCACCAATGCCGATCCGGCCGCGATGGCCGCGCTCGAAACCGCATTCTCGCGTGCAGCCATGCGCTACGCGACCCACATCTATACCGGCCGTATCGCGCCGCTCTCGCTGAGCGAAAATCTCGACATCCAGCCCAAAAAGCTCGACGAGGCAGCCCTACTGATCCAGCTCGCCTCCAGCGCCGATCCCGTCGCTGTGCTGGCCGCGCTTGAGCCGACCCATCCGCAATTCCTGGCGCTCAAGGCCGCTCTGGCGACCTATGATGACAGCGCCAAAGAAGGCCCAGCCCAGGTCGCGGCAGGCAAGACGCTCAAGCCCGGCATGTCCGATGCGCGCATTCCCGCCCTGCGCGTTCGCCTCAATCTGCCAGCTGTTGCTGACACCATCTATGACGACGCCATTGTTGCCGCCATCAAGACCTTCCAGACCTCGCTGGGTCTTGAGGCCGATGGCGTCATGGGGCCAGCGACTCTCACCGCCCTCAATGGCGGCGTCCCTATCACCCGTGCCGACATCATCGCCAATATGGAGCGCTGGCGCTGGATGCCGCGCGATCTCGGTCAGTTCAATGTCTTCGTGAACATCCCAGAATATCGCCTCGCCATCAATCGCAACGGGGTCGAGGAATACACCACCCGTGTCGTGGTCGGCACGGTCAAAAACCAGACGCCGGTGTTCTCGGACAATATCCGCCACATCGTGGTGAACCCCTATTGGAACGTCCCAAGCTCCATCATCAAGGGCGAAATCGCGCCTGCCGTGATGCGCAATCCGGCCTATACCGACAACCAGAACATGGACCTGCTGTATAACGGCAATCCTGTGAGCCCCTGGCAGGTCGACTGGAGCCAGGTCAGCGCTACCAATTTCCCATTCCGCGTGCGCCAGCGCCCCGGTCCGGGCAACGCTTTGGGGCAGATCAAGTTCCTGTTCCCCAACAAGCATGACGTCTATCTGCACGATACCCCTTCCAAGGGCCTGTTCAGCCGCACCGCGCGCGCGCTCAGCCATGGTTGCGTGCGCGTGCAGAACCCGATGGAATTTGCCAATGCGCTTTTGGCCAATGAGCCAAATCTCAGCCGCGCCTCGCTCGAAGCCATGTTTGGCCCATCCGAGCGCTGGGTGAACCCGCAGACGCAAATCCCGGTGCACCTGGCCTATTTCACGGTGACAGTTGCGCCCGATGGCTCGCTGCGCTCGTTCGGCGACATCTATGGCCACAACGCCCACGTTATCGAGGCTCTTGGTCTGGGCACGGCAATGACCGCCCCAGCCATCACCGCCGAGGCCGCACCAGCCGTCAACGAGCTGGCACCATAACAGACACTCAGCGGCGCAGGGCCATCCTGCGCTGCCGCGTCTCGTAGAGTGACTGCAACCCCAACACCACCAGCGCGATCAGCCCGTACAGCACGGCGATGAAGCTCAGGATTTCGATGGCCTTATAGGTCTCCGAAATCATTGTGGTGGAGGCCGCCGTCAGCTCATCAATCGCCACCAGGCTCGCCAGCGAACTGCCTTTGACCATCTGAATGGCATTGGAAAACAGCGCCGGTGACGCCGAGCTATAGGCTTGCGGCATCAACACCTTGAGGTGCATTGGAACCGCCCGCATGCCTAGCGCCCGCGCCGCATCCAGCTGGCCCGGCGGAATGCTCTCATAACCCGAACGCAGGAATTCCATATTGTAGGCGGTCGAGGCGAAGGTCAGCCCGATCAACGCGGACGGCAGCGGATCAAGGTAAATCCCCAGCTTGGGCAGCCCATAATAGAGCGCAAACAGCAGCGCCAGCGCTGGCGCGGCGCGGGCAAAAAAGCTGTAGCCAATGATGATCCCGCGCAGCCGTCCCTTGGGTCGCTGCATGTAAATCGCCAGCGGCAGCGCCAACAGGTTCGACGCGACGATGACGATCACCGAGATCAGCACCGTCATGCCGAAGCCGCGCACCAATAGGCCCTGATAATAGGGATCGAGCAAAATGTTCATCGCGCGATGCTCCCCCGGCGTTCATTGAACACCAGCAGCGGCATGACGATGATGACGTAGAGCCCCACCGCCAGGGACAGGAACAGAAACGGCGCATTGCTCGCGGCAATCGCCTGCTTGGTCACATACATGACCTCGCTCACCGACACGGCCGAGGCGATGGAAATGCGCTTGATGGTGCCAATGGCATAGGTGATCCAGCCCTTGCGCGCGATAGGCACCATTTGCGGCAGGATCACCCGCAGATAGATCACCCAGCTGCGCATGCCCAACGCCTGTCCGGCTTCAAACTGCCCGGCGGGAATGGCGCTCAGCGCGCCCTTGAACACCTGATAGTCATAGGCAATGCCCACCAGCCCGAAGGCGAGGATGGTCGAGCCGATCGGCCCAAATTGCAGCCCCAGTTGCGGGCCGCCATAAAAGAAGAAAAACAGGATCACCAGTTCGGGGATCGAGCGGAAGAACCCGCTGAACACTTCGATGGCGCGATGGCCAAACTTGCCGGCGTGCTGATTGCGGATCGCCAGCAGCACACCGAACACGGCGGAAATCGTGAAGATCACCGCCGCCAGGATGAGAGCGAGGCCAGCCGCCCATAGCAGCCGCGGCATCCATGCCAGGGCAAGTTCGAGCGGCTGGGAGGTCATGCTTCGTCCTTATTCGGCCTTAGACCAGTCGATCGATGCACCAAACCACTTTTCGGCCAGACCCGTGAGGGTGCCATCTTCACGCCATGTGGCAAACTGGGCGTCGATCGCATCGGCGAGCGGCTTGTTCTTGGCGTTGACTGCCACGCTCTGGGTGATCGTTGCAAGCAGATCGTCGATCACAACGACGTCGCTCAGCTTGCCCGACTTGACCAGATAGTTGGGGCCCAGAAAGTCGTGCGCAGCAAAATCGATGCGACGGTTTTCGAGGTCAAGGAACAGCTCGGTCGAACCGGGATATTCGCGCGTTTCGGTGACGCAGTCAGCGGGCAGCTTTTCAATCGCCACCTTCTGGAAGGTGCCGCCGCGCACGGCGCCCATCACCTTGCCGCATACACTGTCCCAGCCGGTGATATCGGTGCTGTCGGCGCGACGGGTGATCGCAACGCCATTGACGATATAGGGCGAGAGCAGCAGGAAGTCGGTTGAAGCCAGACGCTCTGGCGTGCGGGTTACGCCCGACGCGATCAGGTCGAACCGGCCGGCGGTCAGCCCGGGCAGCAAGCCAGCAAAATCGAGTTGCTCGAACTTGACGGTCAGGCCGAGCGCTTCGCCCAGCTTGTTGACCACGTCGATGTCAAAACCTTCCAGCTCGCCACTTGGGCTGGTCATGCTGAACGGAGGAGCCGAACCCGACGTGCCGACGCTCAGCGTGTCGGCCGAAACCAGGCTCGCCTTATAGTCCTGCGCCATGGCGGGCAGCGTGCCGAGCACGGTCACGGCCAGCATGGCGGAAATTGCAAATTTAGCTATGTTCATCGAAGGCTCCACAGGACGATTGTGCAAGTGGGGGGCACCTACGCAAGTCGCCACAAAGATAAAACTCGCGCATTTCGCGCAAAAATTAGCATCATTTTGCACAGAGCTTATGTCTTCAAGAACATAAGCCCGTACTTAGCTCGGGACGAAGAATGAAGTTGCGTTTTAAGCTGAACTATCTCTATCAGGGCCAAAATGCACCCTTCCTATATGCCTCTGATATCGGCTTGTATTCAGAAAAAAACATCGAAATCGAGTTTATTGAAGGCTTCAGTTCTTCACTCGTGACCAAGGCTATTGTCGCCGACGAAGCCGACTGCGGCTACGGCGATTTGTCCTCGCTGCTGGCCCACACCATCACCACGGGCAAGGCTGATATCGCCGCCCTCATGCCCATCTATCAGCACAGCCCCTGCGCGCTCGGCTATGTGTGGAAGGGCAAGCCCCTGGCGCTCGCCGATATCGAAGGCCAAGTGCTCTGCGGCCCGCGCGGCGACACCTCGGCCCGGCTCCTCCCCCTGCTGCTGCAGAAAAATGGCCTCGAGCACCTCAAATACGAGATGCGCTATGTGCAGCCGGAGGAACGCGACGCGATGATCGCCAGCGGTGAGGCCTTTGCCGCCACCTGTTTTGACGCCACGCTGAAATTCGCCATGACCATGCGCGGCCATGACAGCTCCAATGTGCGCTTCCTCTACTTCGCCGACCACGGCCTCGACATCTATTCGAGCAGCCTTGTCTGCCGCGCCGACCTTTTGGCGGCCCACCCGACGCTCAAGGACGATTTCCGCGCCGCGACCGAACAGGCTTGGCGTGACTGCTATGAAAATCCCGAACTCGGCGTCGCCGCCGTGATGAAGCGCGCTCCACAGATGGACCCGGCCCTCGTCCGCGAGCAACTCGATTGGGTGCTTCAGCACCAGATATTTCCTAACGGGCCGACGCCCATGACCTATGACCGCACCGGTCCGCGCATGCAGGCAACGCTTGAATGCGCCGCCCCGGCGGAAACGGGCCTCGGACAATTCACAGCCGACCAGCTCATCGCCGCCGTTTGCCCACCCTGACAAAACCCCTGCAAGAACAACTACGTATCGCCAGAACCCCAGCAATTGCGGGCCTCACCGGAGGCCTGCAATGGGACATCCTTAACCTTCGCTTTACAATTTCGCCTTGGTTGCGCCCCGTTTTGTCCGTAATAATTGGCCCTTGAGGGCACCGGTAATCTCCGGTTGGCATCTCGTTAGCGTTAATAAATTCGATTGGTTTTTACGCTAACGTCCGACGACAACTGGCAATAACCGGGCAGAGTTTCGCGTGACGGGGACTTCCTACTTGATACGGCACCATATCGTGCGGCTGCTTGTCGCCGCCCTTGTGAGCTTTACCATCATTCTGCCGCAGGCCGTGATCCCGGCCAGCGCAGCCTCCGAACGTGCGCTCTACATTCACTATGTCCATACCAAAGAGACGGCTCGCATCGTCTTCAAGCGCAACGGACAATATGTGAAGGCGGGCCTCGAAGAGCTCAATTATTTCCTGCGTGACTGGCGCCGCAACGAGCCAACGCAGATGGACCCACGCCTGTTCGATCTGGTCTGGGAAGTCTATCAGGAAGTTGGCGGCACCCAGCCCGTCACCGTCGTGTCGGCTTATCGTTCGCCCAAGACCAATGCCATGCTGCGCGAAACTTCGTCCGGTGTTGCCGAGAACTCGCAGCACATGAAGGGTCACGCCATGGATTTCTATATCCCCGGCGTTTCGCTCTCCAAACTGCGTGCAGTGGCCATGCGCAAGCAGGTTGGTGGCGTCGGCTATTACCCCACTTCGGGCAGCCCTTTCGTGCACCTTGATACCGGCTCCGTCCGCGCCTGGCCCCGCATGACCCGCGCGCAGCTTCAGGATCTGTTCCCTGATGGCCGCACCATGCACCTGCCCACTGATGGCAAGCCGCTGTCGCAGGAAGGCTACAAGCTGGCAACGGCCGAATGGCAGCGCTGCCGCTCTGTACCATGCAACACCGGCAGCTCGGGTACGCAGGTCGCCAGCAATAGCGGCGGCGGCGGCCAGACCCTGATGGGCATGCTGTTTGGCAATAACAACAAGACTCCAGCCGCTGCGGCCGCCGTTGCGCCATCCCGCGCGCCCCAACCTGCTCCGGCTGCCCAGCCGCAGGTTCAAGTTGCCGCGATCGCACCACAGCAGGCCGTGTCCCAGATGGCACCAATGCCAATGCAGCGTTCCAATGCAGCCAGCGCGGCACCGGCGCAGGTCGCCTCCGTGCCCGCTCAGGCCGTCGTCATTCCGTTCTCCACCGTCGGCAGCGCGCCGCTTGACGAGAGCGAACTGACCACCGCCGTCTCGGCCCCCATGCCCATGCAGAAGTCGCGCGCCCTTCAGGTCGCCACAGCGTCGGCTATCCCGTCAGGGGACGCCGTCACCGCCATCGCTGCCCTGACCGCGCCTATTCCACAGCCCCGCCTGATCATGTCCGAGGCACCGCAGGACGATCTGGTCACGGCCTATCTGCCGACCGGCCAACGCTCCGACGCCCAGAACACGCTCGAAAACCTTATCGACACCAGCACCACGGCATCGGCTCCGGCTCCTGCAACTCGCCTGCCCGGCCTCACCGCCGCACCAGCGCTGCGCACGGCGTCCCTGGGTGGCGAAGATGCATTGGCAGGTCTCTTCCGTGGCACCTTCAGCGCCACCGAGCAGGGCAATAGCCCGCTGACCTCGGCGGCCCTTGCTGAACACCTGGCCCGCCGCCCGGTTGTTGGTGGCATGCGCAATCCTGAGCTGATCGCGCCCGACCTCGAGCACATCGCCGAGATCTTCACCATGCCCGACGCCATGACTTCGGAGCGTTATGCGATGATCTGGGATCACGACGAAGCGGACTTTGACCCAACCACTGAAATGGGTCGCTATGTGGCTGTCATGGGTGTGGGCGACGTTCCGGCAGCGCTTTCGACCACCAGCTTCTCCACCGCCACCCCGGTCGTCAGCGTCAACTAACCTCCGGCGACGCAACCGCAACAGGCCCAAAAGAGTTCTCCAGGCAGCTCTGATTGCCCGGAGAACAGCTCCCCTGCCCCATTTCCGGCATCAAGCAGGTCTAGCGCTTTGCTGATGCGCATTGGCGCAGGCGGCTGGCTATTGTTGCAATAGCGGTCTCCCCGGCCTAAAGAATTTTAAGAACGCCGTCTTTTTTGGCAAAGGATTGCCAGTCTTGGCCGATAAGCCCGCCACACCGCTGCTCGACAAAGTCAACGCGCCCGCCGACCTGCGCGCCATGCCCCGCGAAAACCTGCGGCAGCTGTCCGACGAATTGCGCGCCGAAATGATCGACGCTGTTTCGGTTACCGGCGGCCATCTGGGCGCCGGCCTTGGTGTGGTTGAGCTCACCGTCGCCATCCACGCCGTGTTCGACACGCCCAAAGATCGCGTTATCTGGGATGTTGGCCATCAGGCCTATCCGCACAAGATCCTCACCGGCCGCCGCGACCGCATGCGCACGCTGCGCCAAAAGGATGGCCTGTCCGGCTTCACCCGCCGCGAAGAGAGCGAATACGACCCCTTCGGTGCAGGCCATTCCTCCACCTCGATTTCCGCCGGCCTCGGCATGGCCGTCGCCAGCGATCTCTTGGGCAAGCCGCGCAATGTCGTTGCTGTGATCGGCGATGGCTCGATGTCCGCCGGCATGGCCTATGAGGCGATGAACAATGCGGGCGCCATGGATGCGCGCCTGATCGTTATTCTCAACGACAATGACATGTCGATTGCGCCGCCAACGGGCGCCCTCAGCGCCTATCTCGCGCGTCTGGTCTCCGGCCCCGTTTATCGCGGCACCCGCGAAGCCGCCAAAAACCTCGTCAGCAAGCTACCGCCATTCCTGCACGAACCGGCCCGTCGCACCGAGGAATTTGCCCGCTCGTTCTTCACCGGCGGCACGCTGTTTGAAGAGCTCGGCTTTTACTATGTCGGCCCCATCGACGGCCACAATCTCGATCACCTGCTGCCCATCCTCGATAATGTAAGGGACGCGGCCACCGGCCCAATCCTCGTTCATGTCGTCACGCAAAAGGGCAAGGGCTATGCGCCCGCCGAAAACTCGGCCGACAAGTATCATGGCGTGTCCAAGTTCAACGTCATCACCGGCGCGCAGTCCAAGGCGCCCTCCAACGCGCCGTCCTACACCAATGTCTTTGCCGAAAGCCTGATCCAGGAAGCCAATGACGATCCCACCATCGTCGCTGTGACCGCCGCCATGCCCTCGGGCACCGGGCTCGACAAGTTCGCTGATATTCACCCGACCCGCATTTTCGACGTCGGCATTGCCGAACAGCACGCGGTGACCTTCGCAGCAGGCCTTGCCAGCGAAGGCATGAAGCCGTTCTGCGCCATTTATTCAACCTTCCTGCAGCGCGCCTATGACCAGGTCGTGCATGACGTGGCCATCCAGCATCTGCCAGTGCGCTTCGCTATCGACCGCGCTGGTTATGTTGGTGCCGATGGCCCAACCCATGCCGGCAATTATGACGCCGCCTATCTCGGCGCCATTCCCGGCATCGTCCAGATGGCCGCCGCCGACGAGGCTGAGCTGCGCCACATGGTGGCCACTGCCGTCGCCTATGACAAAGGCCCCATCGCCTTCCGCTATCCACGCGGTGACGGCATGGGCGTCGATATGCCCGCGCGCGGCGTCGCCCTGCCCATCGGCAAGGGCCGCATCGTCCGTCAGGGCGCAACCATCGCCATTCTCAGCTACGGCACGCGTCTGGGCGAAGTCCTCGCCGCTGCCGACAAGCTCGCCGCTCTGGGCCTTAATCCGACCATTGCCGATGCACGCTTCCTCAAGCCGCTCGACGAGGAGTTGATCGCCAAGATGGCAACGACGCACGACGTGTTGATCAGCACCGAGGAAGGCTCCATTGGCGGCTTCGGCAGCCATGTGGCAACCTTCCTTGCCTCCAATGGCCTGCTCGACGGCAAGCTCCGCTTCCGCCCGCTGATGATCCCGGATCGCTTCGTGGAGCACTCAAGCCAGGCCGACATGTACGCCGACGCCGGCCTCGACCGCGCCGGCATCGTGGCCACTGCCCTCACCACCCTCGGCTACGACCAAGCCGCCATGGCCGCCGCCCTCGCACAGATCAGCTAACGTCCTACTCTCCCACTAGGACATCTGAACCGGATATCCGGCAGCGCGCCATTCTGGCAGACCCTCCTGGAGTCTGCGGACGGTATAGCCGCGTTGTCGCAGGGCCCTTGCCGCATCGAGCGACAGCATGCAGTAGGGGCCTCGGCAATAGGCGACGATTTCGCGCTTGTCCGGGAATTCGCTGAGCCGCTGCTCGAGCTCCTCCAGCGTGACGTTGATGGCGCCCGGCAGGTGCCCGGCGGCAAACTCATCAGCAGGTCGCACATCCAGCAGGGTTACGGCGTCGCCTTGCATCCGCTCGAGCAGCTCAGCGGCGCCGATTGCCTCGAGGTCTCCCGGCCGGTCAAAATAAGTCTGCACCAAGTCGCCGACGCGCGCGACATTGTGCTCGGCCAGTGCCCGAAGGCCCGACACAGCCTCGACGATGGGCCCGGGTGAGAGCTGATAGACAATCCGTTTGCCATCACGCCGCCCCACCACCAGCCCAGCTTTTTTGAGCTGCTGAAGATGCTGGGACACATTGGCAAAAGACAGGCCCGTTCGCTCGGTCAACACCTCCACGGCCATGTCGGCCTGCGCCAGGAGCTCAATGATCTCAAGGCGGTGCGGATTGCCCAGAACGCGCGACAGAGACGCGAGCTCGGCGAACAACAGCAGCTTGGGGGTCAGGCTTGACATGGCGACACCGAGTCATTCAAGAGAGTGATTGAATGTAACGCAACGAACCGGGTGGCGCAATGCGGCCGATGCATCTTCAAGTCTTTCTGCTCGCCTCGGCACAAGCCCTGTTCCAGATCGTTTCGGTTCTGGTGATGACCATCGGCGGACTGGCCGGCAGCATTCTGGCGCCATCTCCAGAGTTCGCGACGGCGCCCATCGCAGCCATGTTTCTCGGCACAGCGATATCAACCGTTCCGGCCTCGATGTGGATGAGCCGGGCCGGTCGCAAGGTCGGCTTCGTCACCGGCGCAAGCCTTGGCATGCTTGGCGGGCTACTGGCAGCAGCAGGGATGATGACATCATCTCTCATCCTGCTCTGCGCCGGGACGTTCCTGGCCGGGACGTATCAAGGCTTCGCGCAGTTTTATCGCTTCGCCGCTGCCGAAGTTTCCGATGAAAAGTTCAAGCCCCGGGCCATTTCGCTGGTGCTGGCCGGCGGCGTCGTGGCCGCCCTGGTCGGCCCCCTGCTCGCCCGATGGGGTGGTGACCTGATGCAGCCGACCTACACCGCATCATTCCTGTTCCTGTCCGCCGCCTCGGCGATTGCCATCGGCGTGCTGCTAGGCGTGAACGTGCCGAAGACTGTCGACACCGAGGATGACCGCGCCAACGAACGTCCGCTGTCGGCCATTGTCCGCCAGCCGACCTATCTGGTGGCCCTGTTCGCCGCCGTCACCGGCTATGGCGTCATGATCCTCGCCATGACGGCAACACCGCTCGCCATGACGCATCATCATCATGACCTCTCGTCGACGGTGACCGTCATTCAGCTCCACGTGCTGGCAATGTTCCTGCCTTCGTTTGTGACCGGCAGCCTGATTGCCCGCTTTGGCGTCCTGACGATCATGCAGGCCGGCATTGCACTGCTGGTCGCGCATGTCCTGTTGGCCCTGACCGGAACGGGTTTCTACAACTTCACTGCGGCTTTGATCATGCTCGGGGTCGGCTGGAATTTCCTCTATATCGGGGGAACCAACCTGCTTACGCGCAGCTATTCTTCGGCCGAAAAGGGCAAGGCTCAGGCCACCAACGATCTCACCGTTTTCCTTGTGGGATTGTGTGCCTCCCTGAGCGCCGGGGTCCTACAGAACACCATCGGCTGGCAGGCACTGAACCTGTGGCTTCTACCTTGGCTAGCGCTTGCAGCAGCGGCAATCCTCTGGCTGCAACTCTCGACAAAGCGGACGGCTGCGCGCGCTTAAGGTCGGCTTAAGGCGGGATGGGCAGGTAGCGCGCAATTCTGTTGGGATTGCACCGCATGTTTGTCCTCCGCCTTCTGGCTGTTCTGCTTTTCAGCCTCCCCCTTCATCCCGCCTTTGCGCAGGGGAACCGCCCCCTGCCCGTTGATGAGGCATTCCCATTTTCGGCAAATGCGACGGCGGCGGGGATCGAGCTGCATTGGCAGGTTACTGACGGATATTATCTGTATCGCGACGCGATCAGCGCGACAGGCAATGGTGAAGCCATTGCGCTGGATATTCCACGCGGCGACATCACCGATGACCCGACCTTTGGTGAAACCGAAACCCTGAGGGGCGCTCTCAGCGTCCTGCTACCGGCGCTCGACATGAGCGCGATCAATATCAGCTATCAGGGCTGTCTTGAGGGAAGCATCTGCTATCCGCCCGTCACGCGAACCCTCGACCTGACCTCACTCGCCATTTCCGCCAATGTCGGGTTTGGCGCTGCGCTGACCACACAAACGAGCACAGCCGCGTTCCCCATCACCATAGCCGAGGACACCGGCGGCTCGTTCGTCTCGGACTTGTCTGCACAGGGTGGGCCGCTCCTGGTGCTGGGCGGCTTCCTGTTGTTTGGCATGGCGCTGGCATTCACCCCCTGCGTGTTCCCGATGTACCCCATTCTGGCCGGCACGTTGACGCGCGGCGGCGCGTCGCTCTCCACAGGGCGCGCCTTTGCCGTATCAGCGACCTATGTGCTGGGCATGGCCACCGCGTTTGGCCTGTTGGGTGTCGTCGCTGCCTGGTCGGGCCAAAACCTGCAGATGGTGCTGCAATCGCCATGGGCCATCTCGGCTTTGGCTTTGCTTTTCGTGGTTTTGGCCACCTCGATGTTCGGCGCCTTCGAGCTGCAACTGCCGAGCGCCTGGCTGGTGTTTCTGTCGCGCCGCACCGGCTCGGCCGATGGTCTCGCGGGTGCGGGGATTATGGGCTTTCTGTCAGCTCTGATTGTCGGCCCCTGTGTTACGGCTCCACTGGCGGCGGCTCTGATCTATATCGCGCAGACGGGTGACGCCGCACTCGGTGCGGCAGCATTGTTTGCACTCGGGCTGGGCAAAGGCGTGCCGCTGATTGTCTTCGGCACCGTGGGCGGCAAGGCCATGCCCAAGGCTGGAGCCTGGATGGACCGTATCAAGCACCTCTTTGGCTTCGTCTTCATCGGTGCCGCCATCTGGATGCTGGGCCGTATCCTGCCCGCCGGTGTCGAATTCTGGCTGTGGGCTGCCCTTGTCGCGCTGGTAGCAAGTTATCTGCTCCTAAGCCTGCCTATTGCCCGCATACGGTGGCAGGCCATCGGCTTGGCCACCTGCACCATCGCTCTGGTCTTTGCGGGTGCACTTGGTGTCAACAACCTCACTGGTAGCCCGACTGTCTCCGAAGGCGACAGGCTGAACGATGCCATCGTCACCTCCGATATGAAAACCCTTGAGGATGCAGTGCAGTCCACCAACGGTCAGCGTCGACTACTCTATGTCACGGCAGACTGGTGCGTATCCTGCGCCGTTCTGGATCGGGAAATATGGACCAATGAAACGGCCATGGCCGGCCTGGAGCAGGCAGCCATTATCAAGGTAGACGTAAGCCGAAATTCACCTGACGACCAAGCCATCCTGCAGGCCCTGCAGATTTATGGGCCTCCGACCATTCTGTTCCTCGACAACGGAGCCGTCGAGGTCGAGGCAACGCGCCTGATCGGCGAGGTGAGCGTCGAGACCTTCCGTGACAACGCCCGCCTTGCGAGCATGCTGCGATGAACGCGGTGTCGATTGGCCCCATGCTGTTCTCGAGCGAACGGTTCGCGGCGATCATCGGGATAGCCCTGTTCTGGCTGGCGATGATGATCGCTGGCCGGTTCACCAAACGGCCCTTGAGCGACCTGGCCTTTGCCATGATCGCGGTTGGCGTCATTGCTGCTCGCCTTGCCCATATCGCGCTTCATTTTGAAAGCTTTGCGGCCGATCCCCTGAGGGTCTTCGCCGTCTGGCAAGGCGGCTTCAACATCTGGGGCGGATTGTTTGGCGCAGCGCTTGTCATGGCCTTGCGCGTGCGGGACCGCCGCAAGCTTATGGGTATCGCCGCGGCATGCATGGTAGGATTGGCTGGCTGGGGCGCCGCTATCGCCAGCACGCAACCGGCATCGACACCGCCACTGCCCGGTGAAAACCTGATGCGCCTGGAAGGCGGTGTCACCAGTCTTGCCACGCTTGGCGGCGGGCCAATGGTGATCAATCTCTGGGCAACCTGGTGCCCGCCCTGCGTGCGGGAAATGCCGATGATGAGCGAGGCAGCAGCGGCCAATCCCGACATCACCTTTGCCTTCGTCAACCAGGGCGACGACCCCACCCACATTCGGGCGTTTCTGGACGAACAGTCGCTCTCACTACCCAATATCTTGCTCGACCCGAGCTGGCAGACGCTGCATCACTACGGCGCAATGGGCCTGCCAACCACGTTGTTTGTCGCCGCAGATGGGGCGGTGTCGTACAGCTTTTCGGGAGAGGTTTCGCCGGAACTGCTGGAAACCCAAATGCGGGCATTGCGGGCCCAATAAGCAAAAGGCGGGGTGACGCCCCGCCTTTTTTGTCTCACGTCTCCTGTGCGCCCATCAAGGGATCAGGGATGACCACGATGGTAGAGCCATCCCGGACATTGTCTGCCAGGTGGATCACATCCTGATTGAGCATGCGAATGCAGCCCGAGGACACGGCGCGTCCGATGGTGGCGAACTCAGGGGTGCCGTGAATGCGATAGATGGTATCGCGATTGCCTTGGTGGATGCTGAGCGCGCGAGACCCCAGCGGGTTATTCAAACCGGGTGCCATGCCGCCATTGGCGATGCTCACCGGCTCGAGCTCAGGCTGACGGGCAACCATCTCATCGGGCGGATTCCAGCGCGGCCACTTGCGCTTGTAGGCAATGTGGCCACGGCCGGACCAGGAAAAGCCATCGCGCCCGACGCCAACGCCGTAGCGCACCGCCCGCCCATTGGCCTGAATATGGTAGAGGTAGCGGTTGGGCGTATCGACGATGACGCTGCCCACCTTCTCAGTGGTCGGGTAATCGACCTCCGTGCGCCAGAACTCGGGCCTGACAAGCCGCACGTCCACCTCTGGTATCGGGAACTGCTCGTTGGGCAGTGCATAATACATCGGCGGCACTGAGGGCGCGACGGGTTGCGGCACCGCGCTATTGATGCCCGGCTGCCGCGTCGTGGTGCAGCCCGCTAGCATCAACATGCTGAGCCCCGCCAGAACGGTGCGGCGCGTTGTGGGGAGAGAATGTGCGGGGGGAGATGTGTGCATAGCCTTGAACCTCACAGGATGTGGAGGTTCAAGGCCATGCCCGCCTTAAGTCACGCTTAAGCGGCGCTCATCGGAAACGTGAGACGAACGGACAGCCCGGTGCCATCCGCCCGATTGGTCAGCGCCAACGTGCCACCACAGCGTGTCATCACCGTTTCGGCGATGGAAAGACCAAGGCCTGATCCAAAGGAGCTGGCGTCACGCGCACGGAAGAAGCGCTCACCGACGTGAGCCAGATCCGCCGCAGCCATGCCCGGGCCGTCATCGTCCACCACCACAGACACCACGCCGCTCGCACGCGTTATGGCGACGCGAACTTCACCGCCCTCGGGCGTGTAGGCGATGGCATTTTCGACGATATTGCGGATGGCGATACCGGCCAGTGTTACATCGCAAGCGATGGCTGCCGAAGTCTCCTCGCCCGAACACACCGTTGTGACCCTTCGGCGTTCTGCCACATGATCGAGCGATGCCACGACATCTCGCACCACACTGCCAATGGACGCAGCCGCCTGTGACACTGACCCCGGCGCATCTGCCGCCGTCAAATCCAGCAACTGACGCACCATGCGGGCCGATCGATCGACCCCGCTGGAAATCTGCTTGAGGGCATGGTCACGGATGGCACTGTCCTGACTGGCCAGGGCAATCTGGGCCTGCGTCTTCAGACCGGCCAAAGGTGTCTTCAGCTCGTGCGCAGCAAAGGCGGTAAACGTCGTCTCTCGCGCGCGCGCCGAGGCAACCCGGCTGAGCAGCGCATTGATCGACGAGGTGATCGGCCCTAGCTCGGTTGGGGCGCGGGTTGTATCGACCGGCTGCAAATCGTCCGCCGCGCGATTGGCCAGCGTTGCCGCCATTTCATCAAGCGGCGACAGCCCCCGGCGTACGCTGAACCAGATCAACAGACCTGCAATGGGCAGCAGCGCCAGCATGGGCAGCAATGTGCCCTGCATCACGCCGAACACCAAAGTGCGCCGCACCTCGACACTGTCGCCCACCATCACCTGTACACCGCGCTCGGCGTTGGAGACGGTGAACACGCGCCAGCTGTCCCCATTGATGCTGCGCTCGCTGAAGCCATCGCCGCTCAGGGCCAGCGGCACATCTGGCGCCCCCTCAGACTGGCTAACCAGTTTGCCAGACATGCTCCAAATCTGGCAGGAGAGTTGCCGCAGATAGGGCGATTGCCGCTCAATCGCGGGCAGACTGTCTGGCGAAGCAACAGCAGACATGGCGGCCTCGACCGTATCTGTCGACATCAGCGAAGACACCATGCGGGCGGATTCCTCCAGCCGCGCATCCAGCACGTGCTCAACCTGCCTTTGCGTATTCGTGTAAATCCAGGCTGCGGCCGAGAGCCAGGCAACGCCGGTGGTGATCAGCAGAATGAGAAGCAGGCGGGCGCGGATCGAATGTCTCATGGCTCGCTCCCCAGCCGATATCCCAGCCCGCGCACCGTTTCGATCACGCCGCTGCCCAGCTTGGCGCGCAGATGATGGATATGCACTTCGACGGTGTTGCTCTCCACGCCTTCCTGCCAACCATAGAGCGCCTCTTCGATGGCCCGCTTGGCACAGACCTGACCCGGGCGTTCCATGAGATAGTGCAGCAACGAAAACTCGCGACGGGTCAACGCCAGCACAGCCCCGGCACACCGCACTTCCAGCGTGGCCGGGTCGAGCGTGATGTTGCGCCACGCCAGTACGGGCGTCGCCCGACCAGCGCCCCGCCGCAAAAGCGCGCGAAGCCGGGCAGCCAGTTCGTCGAGGTCAAAGGGCTTGCCGAGATAATCATCAGCGCCCTGATCGAGACCCGCAATACGATCCGCAATGTCATCGCGTGCAGTGAGCAGCAGGACGGGTGTCTGGTCTTGCCGGTCCCGCATCGCACGCAGAACGTCCAGCCCAGAGCCGTCGGGGAGCATGATATCCAGCACAACCGCTGAAAAATCGTTGGCCAAAAGCGCCAGCTCGGCATCGGCACAATTGCTCACCGCGTCGGGCTGCAAACCCGACAACTGCAACCCGACCTGCAGCCCATCACGCAATACGGGGTCGTCTTCCACGATCAGAATACGCATTGCCCCGTTCAGGCTCCCTGAGGTCTATCGCGCACCCAGCACGAGGTTGAGGTCATCGCCTTGCGGCATGCCAGAATGCCGGCCCAGCGTCCCGTCAGGGTTCTCATATACAATCGCGGGCGTTCCACCAAAACCGAGCTCGCGCATCAGCTCGGCATTGGCCTCGATCGCCGCCAGAGTGTCGGGTGAGATTTGGTCAAGCGGCGCAATTCCACCGTCGCCGTGCCGCGTTTCGTTCAGGGTCAGTGCCGCAGCTGGATTCTCGTCCTCAAGGATAGCGGCCGCCTTCGCTGCAGAGTTCGGCCGAATGACACCGACCATCACATGGCGTAGTTGCACTTTCCCCGCGTCGATCCACGGCCGCGCTGCCAGCCAGAACCGGTTGCAATAGGGGCAGTTTGGGTCGGTAAAGGTGTAGACAATGCGCGGCGCGTCAGCAGCACCATCCCGGACCCAGGTTGCGGCCTCCAGTTGACCGAGAACCTCGGCCTTGATGCCCTCACCGGCCACTTCTGCCAACAGCGGTCCGCTGACATCCTGCCCGGACGCATCGACCAGCGTTCCCACGATGGCGTATTCGTTGCCCGGCAGCAGAAAGACAGCAAAGGGCTGCGTCCCCGCACGAACAGCATATGCCTCCACGCCACCGGGCAGATCCAACTGATCCCCAACATCCAGCCCCTGTTCCTGCATCATCAACAGGATGGCGGAACGATCGATGGCGGCAGGCTCAGCGCTCACGGTGTCAATAAGGCCAAGAGTGATGAAGCCCAAAACCGAGAACAATTTGGCGCAGCAATTGGTCATGCCCGAATCCAGAACTGAGGCCCGAGGACCGATTGAGAAACCAGCGATCTGCCCAACCAACCTTAAGCCAGGCTTAAGGCGCAGTCCTTTGGTACTGGAGCGCGCTCGCTACCAACGCAAGCAACGGCATTGGCCAGAACGGCCGCAGCGGCGCAACGGCCGAGCAGAAACGTACGTCCCGAACCGGGTTGCACAAGCCGTTTGATCGCAGCTTTCTCCTCAAGATATTTTATTCCTGATGCGCAATAATTTCACCCGAAGATTCCCCTGCGACAAGCAAGCAGGTCTACTCATCTGCCGAAAAGCGCTAAAAAAAACGAAGAGAAGCCGCTTGCCTTTGGCTGATGCGCTATGCCTAAACTCAGAAATTAAATCGCGTCACAAAAAAATAGACGCAGAGGAATGAAGGCAGTCCAGCGTCATGAAGACAGCTGACCCCGAGTTGATGCGGGCGATAAACAGGTTTCACGTTCTCGATACAATTCGACGCTTCGGCTCGATCTCACGCGTCGAAATCGGCGAACGGACGCAACTGTCGGCCACGACCATTTCTGCAATCACCGGGTCGCTGATCGATGACGGGCTGATCACGCCCCTGCATGTCGGGGACCTGCGCAGCGGTGGCAATCGCGGGCGACCGCGCGTCATGCTCACGCTCAACCCGAAGGCGGCACTGGTTGTCGGCGCCAAGATTGCCGCCAATCGGATGTCCTTTGCGGTCACCAATTTTCAGGGCGACGTGCTGGCGGGGCTGACGCTACCCATGCGCGTCGACCGCCTGCCGGTCCAGGTCATTGCCGACCTCGTCGAGGACGGGGTGCGACGCTGCGTGCTCGACGCCGGCGTGGCGATGGACGAGATTAAGACTGTCGCGCTGTCGCTGCCCGGCATTGTCGAGCACGGCACCGGCCGCGTCCGGTCCAGCAGCATTTTCCGTGATACCGATGTGCCGCTCAAAGAGGCCATCAAAAAGCGGCTGGGCATCGACACCATTGTCGAGAGCGACGCTAACGCCATTACGATGGCGCAACACTGGTTTGGACAGGCGCGCGAGCTCGATGACTTCGTCCTTGTGGCCATCGAGGAAAATATAGGCCTCGGCGTCATGCATGGCGGCCAGCTGTTTCGCGGTGCGCGTGAGCTGAGCCTGACGCTGGGCGACATGGTGATGGGCGCCAGCCCCGATGGCGCTGCAAAACTGGCAACACTGGCCAGCGAAACCGCCATTCTCAACGGCGACTACGACGATGCAAGGCTGCGCGACGCAATCCGCCTGGGCCAGGGCATGCGCCAGGTGCGCGGCATGATCGATAGTGGGCACGTCGAGTTGCAGGCCGCCGCCCGCCGCGCTGGCGCTGCGCTGGGAATTGCCATCGCCAATCTTGTGGCTTTGTTCGCGCCGCCACGGGTCATTCTCGTCGGCTCGTCGCTGGCGCTGGGCGACCATCTGCTGGCGCCGCTGCATGACAGCTTCGCCAAGGCGATCCCCGAGCAGCTCAAGACCGTCGCGCAGATCATCATTGACGATGTCGATGACGAGCTGTGGGCGCGCGGCGCGGCCGCCGTGGCGCTCGGTGAGCTATATGGCTCGCCCTGGGGCACCACGGGTCCGGCGCGCTCTCATACGCATACGCAAAATCAAAACGTCGTAGTGGAGGACTAGACATGGACAAGGTGGGTATTGGCATTGTCGGACTGGGCAATATCTCGGCCGCCTATCTCAAGGCGGCGCAGAATTTCCCGGTGCTCGACATTCGTGCCGTCGCCGATATGAACCCAGCTGCGGCCAAGGCGCGCGCCGACGAATTCGGTCTCAGGGCCGTTGAGCTCGACGCGCTGTTCACCGATCCATCGATCGACATCATCCTCAACCTCACCATCCCAAAGGCGCATGTTGAGGTGGGCCTGCGCGCCATCGCAGCGGGCAAGCACGTCTATTCGGAAAAGCCGCTCGGCATCGTCTTTGCCGAGGGCAAGAAGCTGGTTGAGGCGGCGCGCGCCAAAGGGCTGCGCGTCGGCTCGGCGCCCGACACTTTCCTCGGCGGCGCCCATCAAACCGCGCGGCAGGTGATCGACAGCGGCGTGCTGGGCCAGGCCGTTGGCGGTACAGCCTATTTCATGTGCCCGGGTCACGAGCGCTGGCACCCCAATCCGGCATTCTATTATGAAGCCGGCGGCGGCCCGATGCTCGACATGGGTCCCTATTACATCACCGATCTGGTCAACCTGCTCGGCCCGATCTCCAAGGTGCTCGGCGTCAGCACGCGTCTCCGCGACACCCGCACCATCACCGCCAAGGAACGCGCGGGTGAAGTGATCCCGGTCCATGTCGCAACCCACGTATCGGGCACGCTGGTATTTGCCAATGGCGCCGTGGTGCAGATCACCATGAGCTTTGACGTGGCTGGCCACAAACATGTGCCGCTGGAAATCTACGGCACTGAAGGCAGCCTGATCGTCCCCGATCCCAACAATTTTGGCGGTGACGTGCAGCTGCTCAAAACGGGCGGCGAATGGGAAGATGTCGCGACCGACCAGCCCTATTGGGACGGCAATTTCCGCTCCATTGGCCTGGCCGACATGGCCCATGCCGTGCTGGCCAACCGGCTGCACCGCTGCAATGGCGATCTGGCGCTGCACGTTCTGGAAGTCATGGAGGCCTTCGACACCTCGTCACGCACGGGTCATGCGGTTGACATCACCACCAAGGCCGAGCGCCCCGAAGCGCTCTCCACATCTCTGGTCGGCGGCAAGCTGGCCTAATTCCACACTCGCCACCTGTGGCGATGCAACTGCATCTGAGGAGATATTATGCGGGAAGCACTGATTGTATGGGGCGGCTGGAGCGGCCATGAGCCGGAACAGTGTTCGGCCATCATCCGCGACATGCTGGAGGAAGACGGCTTCAAGGTCTATGTCGAGAACACCACCGAAGCCTTTGCTGATCCGTCCGTGCGCGATCTCAGCCTGATTGTGCCGATTTTCACGATGAGCAAGATCGAAAAGGAAGAACTGTCCAACCTCACCGCCGCCGTCGAAGGCGGTGTCGGTCTGGCCGGCTATCACGGCGGCATGGGCGATGCTTTCCGCGACGCGGTGGACTACCAGTTCATGGTCGGCGGCCAATGGGTGGCACACCCCGGCAACATCATCGATTATCGCGTCGATATCACGCGCTCCGACGACCCGATCATGGAAGGGATCGAGAGCTTCCCCTACCGCTCCGAGCAATATTACATGCATGTCGACCCCAGCAATGAAGTGCTGGCAACAACCACGTTCAAGGGCGACCACGCCTATTGGATCGACGGCGTCGTGATGCCGGTGGCCTGGAAGCGCAAACACGGCAAGGGACGTGTTTTCTACTCCGCCCTCGGCCACGTGGCCTCCGAGTTCGAAGTTCCGCAAATGCGCACCATCCTGCGCCGTGGGATGAACTGGGCAGCGCGCTAAAACGATAAACCTGACGCTCCGCAGGCGGTTTTGCGGCGGGCCCTGTGGTCTGCCGCATCACCCACGAACGGGAACCTTACGGCCCTAATCGACTTACTCAAAGAGATCGGTTTGCGCGCTCGGAGCGCCGCCGGTCTTTTTGCGTCGGGGGCTACGTCATGATCAAACCATTTGTCATCAACCCACCAGTGTTCTTTGGATCATTGATTGTCATTGGGCTGTTTCTAGCGGTCGGGATCTTTTTTCCGGATCAGGCGCAAACGATTTTTGGCCAACTCCAGGCCCATATCCTCACCAGCTTTGGTTGGCTCTATCTGCTTGCCGTGGGCATCGTGCTGGCCGCCATGCTGCTGCTCTGCTTCAGCCGATATGGCGATCTCAAACTCGGCCCGGACGATTCAACGCCCGATTTCAGCTTCCTGTCTTGGATAGCCATGCTGTTTGCCGCCGGTATGGGCATCGGGTTGATGTTCTATGGCGTGGGTGAGCCGATCACCCATTACATGGCCCCACCGACGGCCGATCCACGTTCCGTGGCAGCGGTCCGCGAGGCCATGTCGGTAACGTTCTTTCACTGGGGTATTCACGCCTGGGCCGTGTACGCGGTGGTGGGATTGTCGCTGGCCTATTTCGGTTATCGCTACAATCTGCCCCTGACCATTCGCTCGGGACTCTACCCCCTGCTCAAAGAACGTATCAATGGACCCATTGGCCACGCGGTCGATATCTTTGCCATCGTCGGCACGATTTTCGGTCTGGCGACCTCCATGGGCGCCGGCGTCACCCAGATCAACGCAGGTCTGAACTTCGTGCTGGGCGTGCCCGTCGCGCCCTATGTTCAGTTGTTGATCATCGCCTTCGTCACAGGGCTGGCGACAATCTCGGTGCTGACCGGGCTCGACAAGGGCGTTCGCATCCTGTCCGAACTCAACCTCATGGTCGCCATCCTGCTGATGGTGTTTGTCCTGCTGGTGGGGCCGACAACCGAGCTGATGCGCGACTTCGTGCAGAACCTGGGGCTCTATCTCGACAGCCTCGTGCTGCGCACGTTCAACATCTATGCCTATAGCCCAACGCCATGGATCGACGCGTGGACACTATTCTGTTGGGCGTGGTGGATTTCCTGGTCGCCCTTCGTCGGCATGTTCATCGCCCGCATCTCGCGCGGCCGCACAGTGCGCGAGTTCATCACGGCCGTGCTGTTCATTCCCGCAGGTTTTACCTTCCTGTGGATGACGGTCTTCGGCAACACCGCCATTGCAATCGACAATGGCGTCGCTGCGGGAGCTCTGGGCACCGCCATCGCCAATGACCTCTCGGTCGGCTTGTTCGAGTTCTTCACCTACCTGCCCTTCCCGGCAATCACCTCAACCCTCGCTATCCTGCTGGTGTCCATATTCTTTGTGACCTCGGCCGACTCGGGCTCGATGGTCGTTGATTCCATCGCGGCGGGCGGCGAAACCGAAACCACCACGTTGCAGCGCGTATTCTGGTGTGCGTTCTCCGGCGTTGTCGCTGCGGTGCTGCTGCTTGCCGGTGGGCTCGGCGCACTCCAATCGGTGACGATTGCCAGCGCCCTGCCCTTCGTCGTGGTCATCCTCGCCCTACTGTGGTCGCTTCTGGCTGGGATGCGCGCGGATGTTGCCCAGCAAAAGGCCAATCAATCCTCTGCCGTCGCCTCCCCTGCATATCCTGCAGCCGGGGTCACCTGGCAGCGCCGCCTCGGGCTGATGCTGCGCGCACCCAAAGAGGCCGAGGTGCAGTCATTTATCACCACCCAGGTCCGTCCGGCCCTCGATCAGGTCGCCAAAGAGCTTTCGGCGCGCGGACGCCCTGCAGTGCTCGAAGATGGCGACAATGGCGCAATCCTGCTGCGCTCCGCCTCCGAGGGCATCCGCGACTTTGTCTATGGCGTCGCCCTCACCAGTCACCCCTTGGCCGTGCTGTCGCCGCTTGTCGCCGGCAAGCCCGAAATGCGTTTCGAAGCGCGCACCTATTTCTCCAATGGCAGCAGAGGCTACGACGTGATGGGCATGAGCCGGGATCAGTTAATCGCCGACGTGCTGGCCCAGTTTGAGCGCTATCTCAATCTGGTCCAGTCGCCTGAAGTCCAACTGGTACAGGGCGCGCCGGAGCACCTCGCGACTTAGGGCGCAGTTGTCGGCGGCCCTTGGGCTCAGCTCAGTCCCCGCGCGTGATCCGGATGCGCTTGGCGACCTGCTTTTCTTCAATGTCCATCCATTGAGCACGCGAGGCAGGCGCGGCGTCATGCAACAGTTCTTCGAGGTCCAACCCATGCCGCCGCAATTCGCGACGGGCCTTGGCCGGCAGCAGCCCTGCCAGAAACCGCAGTGGCGCAGCGGGGAGGCGCAATTCCTCCACGCAGATGCCATCAACATATTTTTCGATGATGACCGTACTCATGAGATGACCTCTTCGGGTTGGTAGTTAGTGGCCAGGTATTGGCCAAGATAGAAATTCCGTCTGCAGGGGATCGGTGCGATGCTCCATCCGGCCAACGCGATCACGCCGCGCCAACGCCGCCCAATCCCGCGGCAGCAAACTGCTCGACGAGACGTCCCGCGGCGACACCCAATGAGCGCTCGATGATGATGATCGTCGCCCGCAACCGCCTGGCATGTTCCCCGAGCGACCAGTTGAAATGTCCGCCGCCAAGTAGCGCGGCTTGTCCCGCGAGCAGAAACTCGATGGTGGCCTGAGCGTCTTCCACGTCAAATGTGCCATCGTCCCTTCCCTGCTCGACAATCGCCGCCAGGATAGGCGCCACTTGGCGCACCAACGCCACATTGGTCAGATCGTGCAGTGCGGTGTTTTCAGGGTGGTTCAACGCGTCCACGAGATATTGCTGGCTACGGTCCACACTCTGCATAGCCAGCACTGCTGCAACGAAGCGCTCGATGGGACCACCCTCGGCATGGCTTGCATCAGTCGCCGCCTGCGCCATCTGCTGCACCACGGCCTCTGCGAGCTTTGCCAGCAGATCATCCTTGGTCTTGAAATAGAGGTAGAAGGTCCCCTTGGCGACGCCGGCACCCTGAACGATGTCATCGACAGAGACCGCGCGGACACCTTTCTCGCGAAACAACCGCGCTGCACTGGCGAGGAGATCGCCGCCCCTGTCCGAACTCACTGTACGACGCGCTGGCATGTAACATCCAATATGACTGACGGTCAGTCAGTTATGCTCTGAGCCGGCACCTGTCAAGACATCCCCTTCCCTGCGACAACCACAGGCCAAGGTCAGCGCCGGACAAAAATAGAAAAACCCTCATCAGCGCGAGGCCGACGAGGGTTTAAAAAGCCAGTTGAAACAGGCGTTTTACCGGCAGATTTACTGCATGCCCATTGCTTGCATGTAGAGGTCCAGAATGGCCTCATGCTCGGCGCGCTCGTTTGCGTCCTGCTTGCGAATGCGCACGATCTGGCGGATCACCTTGGTGTCATAGCCCCGGCCCTTGGCCTCGGCGAAAATCTCTTTGATGTCAGCAGCGATCGCCGCCTTCTCTTCTTCCATACGCTCGATACGCTCGATGAAGGCGCGCAGCTCGTCGGCAGCGACGTTGTCGCCAGTGATCTCTTCAGCCATCAGGCTCTCCGTTAAAAATCGTGAGACAGGTGTTTGAGGCGGCGTCTCAGACCAACTGGCTCGAATACATAAGGTGAGAAAATTTAGGGGTTCCTAAGAACCATTGCCGTTGGCTGCGGCGCAAATTTTCTTGATGTCGGCAGCGATAGCAGCCTGCTTTTTCCAAACGCAGAATGATGGTCCGGAGCAAGTGCTGCCTACAGCCAGGGTTGGCACTCTTGGTTTGCTGGCATGTTCAACATCAGCGCAGCCCGGGGTTCAACCCTTTTGTAGTCCAATCCACATGCGGGAGGCTCTCATACCCGCAATTCGGCCAAAACCCGCCATTAGCCATTGACCTATGCGTCACCATGGGCTCAAAGAAGGCACCATTTTCCTATGAATTCCGGCACGCTTTTGCACGCTTCCCGTCTCGGCCTGACCCTGATTGGCGCAATCGGCGCCAGCCTTGCGTTCTTTGCCACTCCGGCAAAGGCAGATCTCCGCATTTGTAATGAAACCGGAAATCCGGTGTCCGTGGCCCTCGGCTATCGCGCCGACCGCGGCTGGATGAGCGAGGGTTGGTGGCAAGCACCACCCGGCGATTGCCGAGTTCTCTACCAGGGAACGCTCGAGCGTCGTTTTTATTACATCTTTGCAGCAGATGATGTCGGTGGTGGCGCATGGGATGGCACAGTGTTTATGTGCACCCGTGACGAAACCTTCACCATATTCGGGGTTGAGGATTGCCTCGCCCGGGGCTATGAGCGCACCGGCTTCTTTGAAATCGATACCCAGAACCGCACAGACTGGACCTTGCAGCTGACCGAAAACGCCGACGGCCCTGCCGTTGTCGGGCCTGATGCGAGCGAAGACCTAGAAGACCCTACATTTCTAGTCGACCCCGACGATGTGACTATTGACGCACCGCTGGACGACTCCTCAACGAGCGAAGGCACGGACACGCAATGAGACGCATGAGACGGGTAAAGATCCTCGCCACCCTCGGGCCAGCAAGCCACGATGAGAAGATGATCGAAGAACTGGCTCGCGCTGGTGCCGACGTTTTCCGCATCAACATGAGCCATGCCAGCCACGAGCTGCTGCACCAGACCGTCGCGCGCATCCGCGCCGTCGAGAAGAAGCTCAACCACCCCCTCGGCATCCTGGTCGACCTTCAGGGTCCCAAGCTGCGCGTGTGGAAGTTTGCTGAAGGCTCGATCAATCTGGTCGCGGGCCAGAAGTTCACGCTGGACAGCAACAAGGACGACAACGGTAACTCCGAGCGCGTCTACCTGCCCCACCCTGAAATCATCGAAAGCGTTTCGGTCGGCGACCGTCTGCTGCTCGACGATGGCAAGCTGGCTCTCAAGGCCACCAAGGTTGGCAATGGCTCGATCGAAACCGAAGTCATCTATGGCGGCAAGCTCAGCGACAAGAAGGGCGTCTCTCTGCCTGACACGCTGCTGCCAACCGGCGCACTGACCGAAAAAGATCACGCCGATCTGCTCGAAGGCCTCAAGGCCGAAGCCGACTGGATCGCGCTCTCCTTCGTGCAGCGTCCAGAAGACATCATCGACGTCCGCAAGATCGTTCAGGGTCGCGCTGGCGTCATGGCTAAGATCGAAAAGCCACAGGCCATCGATCGCCTCGAAGAAATCATCAAGCTGTGCGACGCCATCATGGTTGCGCGTGGTGATCTCGGCGTCGAGCTGCCGCTCGAAACCGTTCCCGGTCTGCAGAAGCGCATGATCCGCATGGCTCGCCGCTACGGCAAGCCAGTGGTCGTCGCCACCCAGATGCTGGAATCGATGATCACCTCGCCCGTGCCGACCCGCGCCGAAGTCTCGGACGTGTCGATTGCCGTGTTCGAAGGCGCAGATGCCATCATGCTCTCGGCTGAATCGGCCTCCGGCCAGTATCCAGTCGAAGCTGTTGCGACCATGAACAAGGTGGCCGTGGCTGTTGAGAGCGATGCCAACTATCGCGGCATCATTCGCGCTGCCCAGACCGAACCCGAAGCCACCGCGGCCGACGCCATTTCGGCGGCGACCCGTCAGGTTGCCGAAACGCTCGATCTGGCTGCCATCGTCACCTACACCGCATCGGGCTCGACCGGCATTCGCGCTGCCCGCGAACGGCCATCCAAGCCCATCATCGTGCTCTCGCCCAACCAGCGCACCATCCGCCGCATGTCGGTGGTCTGGGGTGTTCACTGCGTGCAGACCGAAGATGCCGTGTCGCTGGAAGACATGGTCGATCGCGCCTGCGTCATCGCCTATCAGGAAGGCTTTGCCCGCCCCGGCGATCGCATCGCCATCACCGCTGGTATCCCGCTGGGCACGCCTGGTGCAACCAACATGTTGCGCATCGCCTTCGTCCGTCAGGACGGCGCTGGCTCCAGCTAAGCAGCCAACGCGACACCAATACAAAAGGCCCGCCATGTGCGGGCCTTTTTCATGAGGGGCAGGCCATGGGCATCCAAAACGTTTTGATCGAAGGCGTCTCCGGCACCGGCAAAACCACAATCGCCGAAGAGCTGCAGAGGCGCGGTTATCACGTCGTCCATGGCGACCGGGAACTAGCCTATCGCGGCGATCCACTGACCGGCCTGCCGCTGCCCGGTCCGATCCCGGCAGGCGTCCCCGACCCCATCGCCTGGGTCCACGAGCATCACATCTGGGACATCGACAAGCTCAAGGCCCATCTGGCCGACGACCACGCCCCCATCACCTTTTTCTGCGGCGGCGCCCGCAATTTCCCGGACTTCGTCGACCTGTTTGACACTGTCTTCGTCCTCGACGTGGACAGGGAAACCTTGGAGCGTCGCCTCGCACTCCGCCCCGCAGACGAATTCGGCGGCAATCCAGCCGAGCGCGACCTGATTATGCAGCTGCATGCCACCAAGGCCGATATCCCAAGCAACGCCATCAGCATCGACGCCACAGCGCCCCTCGCTCTCGTCGTCGATACCATCCTCTCCCAATGCAGGCCGTCAGCCACGTAACCCCCTCAACGCTGCCAATTTGACAAACCTAAATGCTTTAGGTAAAAACCTAACGCATTAAAGGAGCATGTCCGATGGCACGCGCGGGATTGACGACAGAACGGCTGGTTTCAGCCGGCGCACAATTGGCAGACGAAGCCGGGTTTGAAGCCGTCACGGCCTCCGCCCTCGCACGCCTGTTCGATGTGCAAGTCGCCAGCCTCTACTCCCACGTCAAGAACACGCACGACCTCAAGACACGCATTGCCCTGCTCGCCCTCGACGATCTCGCCGACAAGGCCTCAGAGGCCGTTGCAGGCCGCTCCGGCAAGGACGCACTGGTGGCGCTGGCCAATGTCCATCGCGACTTCGCCATCGCCCATCCCGGTCTCTTTGCCGCCTCCCGCTATCAGCTCGATGATGCGGCGGCAGCGGCAAGCGGCGGCGCCAAGATCGCCCGTATGATGCGAGCGGTCCTGCGCGACTACGGCCTCAGCGCGCTGGACGAGACCCACGCCGTGCGTCTGCTTGGCAGCTTCTTTCTGGGCTTCACGACATTGGAGCTGGGCGGAGGCTTCAGCCACAGCGCGCCCGAACCTGTGGCCTCGTGGCTCCGCAGCCTCGATGCCATCGACGCCGTTCTACAAACCTGGCCGCGCGCACCCGACACAGCCTGACGCGCCGCTACCGACACAATTTCAATCCAAGGATTTGGACCATGACGACTTCCCAACGGTGGATTTCCACCGCGATCAATCACGCCCTATTGCTGGGCGCCATCGAGCTCGAACAGACCGATCGCGGCACTAGGCCTCATCGCCTGCCCGCCGCCGCACGCGCCCAGTGGCCCGACCCACAATTGCTGATGGTCGAAGGCCAGCCCTCCGGCATGCGCCTCGCATTCCGCACCACGGCAACCGCCATCGAACTCGAAACCATCCCCACCAAGCGCATCTATGTCGGCATGCCGCCACGTCCCGATGGGGTCTACGACTTGCTGATTGATGGGCAACTGGCGCGTCAGGGCAGCGTCAGCGGCGGTGACAGCCTCACCATCAACATGTCCACCGGCTCCGCCACGCATGAACGCGGTGCACCCGGCGTGCTGTCCTTTGAGGGCCTCCCCGCAGGCGACAAGACCATCGAGATCTGGCTGCCGCACGACGAGACCACGGAACTGGTGGATCTGCGTACCAATGCCCCCGTCGAGCCCATCGGCACCAACGGCGCACCCGTCTGGCTACACCACGGCAGCTCGATCAGCCATGGCTCCAACGCCACCCATCCCACCGGCACCTGGCCAGCCGTCGCCGCCACCGCGGCAGGCGTCTCGCTGATCAATCTGGGCTTTGGCGGCAGTGCAATCGTCGACCCCTTCGTCGCGCGCACCATTCGCGATGCCAGGGCCGATCTCATCTCGATCAAGCTGGGTATCAATGTCGTCAATACCGACGCCATGCGCCTGCGCGCCTTCGGCCCTGCCGTGCACGGCTTTCTCGACACCATTCGCGAGGGCCACAAGACCACGCCGATTCTACTGATGTCGCCGATCTATTGCCCGATCCACGAAGACACGCCCGGCCCCACAGCGCCGGACTTCGTCGATGGCAAGCTGTCGTTCAAGGCCTCGGGTGACCCAGCTGAAATTGCCATGGGCAAGCTGACGCTCAATGTCATTCGCGACACCCTGAGCAAGATCGTCACCCAGCGCGCCGCGACCGATTCCAATATCCACTATCTCGATGGCCGCGACCTCTACGGCGAGGTTGATAGCGCCGCCCTGCCCCTGCCGGACCGGCTCCATCCCGACGGCGACACCCATCGCCTGATGGGCGAGCGCTTTGCGGCCCTCGCCTTTGCGCCAGGCGGGGCGCTGGCACACTGACCAACAAAAAAGGCGGGCCCAACGGTCCGCCTTTTTCGTATGCCTGCCCCCAGACAGCACAAAGCCCGCTTTCGCGGGCTTTGAAACTTGGTCTATGGCAGACGCTTAGCCCTGGCGGGCTTTGAAGCGCTTGTCTACCTTGTTGATGATGTAGACCCGGCCGCGACGGCGGACGAGCTTGTTCGCGCGGTGGCGAGTCATCAGCGCCTTCAGCGAGTTACGGACTTTCATGGTCTATCCTCAAGTCAAACAAAGAAGGCGCCAAGGCGCCCGGAAACTTGGGGGCATACATATGGAAAATGGCTTGGCCTGTCAACGCAACAGACACAGGAATTGCCCCTTGCGTGACGAATTCCCCAGATAGGCAAGGCCAGCTCAACACAGACAGGTTAACGCTTTGAAATAACAACAGATATTTCGACAGCAATTATCCCCAGCCAGCAAGCAACTGGCGCAAAACGCCGCCCCGCGTGTCCCTCCCCCGGCATTAAAACGCAGTTTCGGCAAAGGCCAGGCAGCCCCCTCAGTGCCCGAGTACAGCCTCTTCTGGCACCTCGATCTCGCGCCAGCGATGGCACGCAACAAGGCGCCCATTGTCCAGCGTTTCAAGCGGCGGCCGAGTCTCGGCGCAGAACGACTTGGCAAAGCGGCAGCGCGTGCGGAAGGTACAGCCCGATGGCGGATTGATCGGCGACGGAATCTCGCCCCGTAGCGCATCGATATTGCGTTGTCGTGCCAGCTTGGGGTCCGGTATCGGCACCGCCGTCAACAGCGCCCGCGTATAGGGGTGCTTGGGATCGTCATAGATCTCGTCGCCCGTCGCCAGCTCCACGATACGTCCGAGATAGAGCACCAGAATGCGATCGGACACGTGGCGAACCACGCTCAGATTGTGGCTGATGAAAATCAGCGTCAGCCCGAACTCGTCCTTGAGCTCGGCCAAAAGATTGAGGATCTGCGCCTGGATCGACACGTCCAGCGCCGAGACCGGCTCATCGCACACAATCAGCTTGGGCTCGGTGATCAACGCGCGGGCAATGCCGATGCGCTGCGCCTGTCCGCCCGAAAACTCGTGCGGATAGCGATTGATCATCTCGGGCAACAGCCCCACCGCTTCCATGATCTTGAGCACACGCGCGCGGCGCTCATCCTTGTTCAGTTCCGGCCGCAGCGAGCGCAGTGGATCGGCGATGATCTCGCCCACCGTCATGCGCGGGTTGAGCGACGCCAACGGATCCTGGAAGATGATCTGCAAATCCTGCCGTCGCTTGCGCATTTCCTCGGCCGGCAGCTTGGTCAGGTCCTGCCCCAGCCACAGCACTTGCCCCTCATCGGGGCGCAGCAATTGCAGGATGCACCGCCCCAGCGTGGACTTGCCACACCCGCTCTCGCCCACAATACCCAGCGTCTCGCCCTTACGGATCGAGAAGTTGATATCGGCAAGCGCGGTCAGCGTCAGCGGCTTGGAAAAAGCCCCGCCCGAAATCGCGAAGGTCTTTTTGAGATCCTTGATCTCAAGCAGAGTTGTCGTGGTCTGGTGCATCAAGCAACCTTTCCATAGGCCATCGGGCCTTCGTAGAAACAGGCCTTTTGACGGCCCGGACCGGCTTCGGTCAGCGGCGGCCGCTCGGCAATGCAGCGGTCAAAGGCGAACGCGCAGCGGGGATTGAACGAGCAGCCCTTGGGCAGATGTTCAAGGCTAGGCGGCAGCCCCTGGATGGGGTCGAGCCGGGCGGCGCGCTTGGCAATATGCGGCGTCGAATGCAGCAGGCCCAGCGTATAGGGATGGCGCGGATCATAGAACAGGTCATCGACTGTCCCTTTTTCCACCGAGCGCCCGCCATACATCACCATCATGCGGTCAGCCACGCCCGCCACCACGCCCAGATCGTGCGTGATCAGCACCAGCGCGGTGCCGAAGTCATCGGTCAGCGACTTGAACAGGTCCAGCATCTGCGCCTGCACCGTCACGTCGAGCGCCGTGGTCGGCTCGTCGGCAATCAGGATCTTGGGCTGGCACAACAGCGCCATGGCGATCATGACGCGTTGGCGCATGCCACCGCTCATCTGGTGCGGATAGGCATTGGCCCGCTTGGCGGGCTCAGGAATGCCCACGCGCTCCAGCATGGCGATGGAGTTGCGCTCGGCCTCCTTGGCGTCCTGCCCCTTGTGACGCACCAGAACTTCGGCCAGCTGCTGCTTGATGCGCAACGCCGGATTGAGCGAGGTCATCGGGTCCTGAAAGATCATCGCCACGTCGCGGCCACGATACTCGTTGAGCGCGGTCTTGCTCAGGTTGAGCAGATCGACATCGCCGAGCAGAGCCTGCCCGCTCACGCTGCCGTTCTTGGCCAACAGGCCCATCAGCGCCATGAAGGCCTGGCTCTTGCCTGAGCCGCTTTCGCCAACCACAGCCAGGGTTTCACCGGCCTCGAGGGCAAAATTCAGTCCATCGACAGCGGTGACTTCGGACTCGTGCAGCGCAAAGCGCACCGACAAATCCTTGACGGTCAATACTTGTGCCATCAGCGATCCTTTGGGTCGAGTGCGTCACGCAAACCATCACCCACGAAAAAGAAGGTGAAGAGGATGGTGACAAAGAACACCAGCGGGAAAATCAGTTGCCAGATCGTGCCATATTGCATGGTGCGCGAGCCTTCGCTGATCAGCGCGCCCAGCGAGGTGTTGGGCTCCTGAACACCAAGGCCCAGGAACGAAATGAAAGATTCCAGCAGGATCATTTCGGGCACCAGTAGGGTCGCATAGACCACCACGATACCGAGCAGGTTGGGCACGATGTGGCGGAAAATCACCGTCAGCGGCTTGGCGCCAGTCGCAATGGCCGCCTCGACGAATTCGCGGTTCTTGAGCGTCAATGTCTGCCCGCGCACCACGCGCGCCATGCCCAGCCAGGAAATCAGCCCCACCCCGACAAACAGCATCACGAAGGAGCGGCCGAAGATGATCAGCAGCAGGATCAGGATGAACATATAGGGGATGGAATAGAGGATATCGACGAAGCGCATCATCAGGCTGTCAATCCGGCCACCGAAATAGCCGGCCACCGCGCCATAGATGGTCCCCACAATCACCGCGATGCCCGCGCCGATAATGCCCACCATCAGAGACACCTGCGTGCCCTGGATGACGCGCGAATAGAGATCGCGGCCGACTTCGTCCGTGCCGAAAAAGTGGCCGGTTTCAACCGACGGATAGCCCTTGGACAGCACATTGCCGACCACGCTCCAGTCGATTTTTTCGATCGACCAGCGGGCGAAAAATGGACCGACAATGGTGAAAACCACAACGCCCAGCAGCACGAACAGGCTCACCAGCGCGGCCCGGTTGCGAACGAAACGATAGCCGGCGTCCCGCCACAGCGATCGTCCCTTTGTCGGAGTGATCGCTTCGGCCTTGGCGACGCCGTCGATACGGGTATCTGCAAGCATTGCCCTGGCCCTACAACTGAATTTTGGGGTCGATCCACGCATAGAGGATATCGACGATGAGGTTGGCGGCGATGGTCAGCGCGCCCAGCAGCACCGTAATGCCCAGAATGGTGGAATAGTCGCGGTTGAGCGCGCTATTGACGAAGGCCTGTCCGATGCCGCCGGTGGAGAAGTAGAGATCGATCACCACAGAACCGGTGACCATGCCCACAAAGACAGGGCCGAGATAGGACACGACAGGCAGCAAGGCCGGACGAAGGGCATGCTCAAAAATCACCTGTCGGCTCGGCAGCCCCTTGGCCCGCGCGGTGCGGATATAGTTTGAACTCAGCACTTCGAGCATCGAAGAGCGCGTAATGCGGGCGATGTTGGCCATGTAGCTGGTCGACAGCGCAATCACGGGCAAGATCACATTGCTCCAGTGGCCGCCGTTCCAGCCGCCACCGGGCAACCAGCGCAGCCACAGCGTGAATACCAGCACCAGCAATGGCGCCATGACGAAATTCGGCACGACCTGCGCCCCGATGGTGACGCCAACCGCGAAATAATCTGCCCAGCTGTTCTGGCGCACGGCGGCGACAATACCCAGGCTCACCCCGATCAGCGCCGCCAGCACAAAGGCCCAGGCGCCATAGGTGAAGGTCACCGGGAAGCCCTGCGCGATGATGTCGTTGACCGTGCGGTCGCGATACTGGAACGAGGGCCCAAAGTCGAAGCGGAACACGACATTGTAGACGTATTCAAGCAGCTGCTGCCATTCGGGCTTATCGAGCCCATAGCGCGCGAAAATATTGTCAAGCACGGCCTGCGGCACGTTCTTTTCGCCGGCGAACGGGTTTCCGGGCGCCATCTTCATAAGCATGAAGGAAACGACGATGAGTACGAGCAGCGTCGGGATGGCGACCGCCAATCGTCTGAGAATGAATTGGATCATAGGGGATGTCCGTGCTGCCCGCGCCATAGCGCAGCGGGCGGGCGGCGCCCTGCCACTAGGGGCAGGGCGCCGTCTCTGATGCCTTATTCAGCGACCTTGTAGAGGTCCTTGGCATACCAGTTCTGTTCCACGTCATCATAGGGCCAGCCCTTGACGCTCTCGTTCTGCATAAAGACCTTGGCGTAGTAGTAGATCGGCATGATCGCTACGTCCTTGGCAGTCTGCGTCTCGACTTCAGCGTATTGCACGTTCGGGTCTTCCGAAGTCTTGGCTTCGGCGAGCCAACCGTCGACCTGGGCGTTCGAATAGCCCGAGTTGTTCTGGTCGGAGTTGGAGTCAAGCAACGACAGGAAGGTCGAGGCTTCGTTATAGTCGCCGCACCATGCGTCACGTGCCAGTTCGAAGTTCTTTTCGTGACGGGTATCGATCAGGGTCTGGAATTCCATGTCTTGCAGATTGAGCGTCACGCCCAGCTTTTCCTTCCACATCTGGCCGACCACGGTTGCGATCTTCTTGTGCGCGTCCGAGGTGTTGTAGATGTAGTTGATGGTCAGCGGGTTGTCCTTGCCATAGCCGGCTTCGGCGATCAGCTCTTCGGCGCGGGCATCGCGTTCATCCTGCGTCATCGAGGCTGCCGGGATCTGCGGCATGATATAGCCGGCGGTCAGCGGATGCGCGAAGGAATAGGCTGGCTGCTGGCCGCCCTGCAGGATGCCATTGACGATCACGTCACGGTCGATCGACAGGTTGAGTGCTTCACGAACGCGAACGTCCTTGAGGGCCTCGTTGGACTGCTTGTCGGTCATGTTGACGTCGAAGTAGTACGTGCAGAACTGCGGCACCGAGAAGGTTTCGTCAGGCAGTTCGGCCTTCAGAGCTGGATACTGGCCAGCAGGTACGTCGGTCTGGTCGACTTCGCCAGCGCGCCAGCGGGTCAGGCCCTGGTTTTCGTCATTGATGGTCAGGAACTGAACTTCGTTCAGAACGGTGTGCGCATCATCCCAGTAGTTCGGATTGCGCTTAACGATGACGCGTTCGCCGGGGGTGTTTTCAGCCAGCGTGTAGGCGCCGTTGCCGACGATATTTTCTGGCTTGGTCCACTCGATGCCCTTGGCTTCGATGACAGCCTTTGGCGATGGGTAGAGCGTTGCGTGCGACAGGGTGCGGATGAACCATGGGCTCGAGAAGGCCAGATTCACTTCCAGCGTCTTGTCGTCGATTGCCTTGACACCAAGCTCTTCGACCGGCTTTTCGCCAGCCACGATGGCATCGGCATTGACCACGCCAACCAGGCCAACGAAGTAGGCATAGTTCGAAGCGGTTTCAGGGTTTACGGCACGCTGCCAGGCATAAACGAAGTCGCCGGCGGTGACCGGGTCGCCATTGGACCACTTCGCGTCACGCAGGTGGAACGTGTAGACGGTGTTGTCGGCATTGACTTCATAGCTCTCGGCCACGCCGGGAACGGGATTGCCATCTGCACCGCTGTTGTAGAGGCCTTCAAACAGCGAACGCACAACCGCGGAAGTATCAACGTCTTCAACCAGTTGTGGGTCGAGCGTATTGATATTGTCCAGCACGCGATACTTGAAGACCTGCTCGGCAGCCAGGGTCGTCCCCTCTGGAACACTGGCAGCAAAAGTCGGCATCGTCAGTGCTGTTGCACCCAATAGTGCCACGGCCACTGCGGCCGCTTTAAAGGTCTGAGCGGTTTTCATCGTCGTTCCATCTCCTCGTGGAATTTCTGAAATCTTCCTGCGTATACGCCGCAGGATGCGGATATTTGATCCGGTAGAGCTAGGCCCATCAGATCAATTGATGGACGGTATTCTGGATTTCCGTCCACTGACAAGTAAAGAATTGACCAATAGGTCAAGCTTGTCACACTTGTTAACAAGGCCTCAACGCGACCTTGCACACAGTCCATCACCCGCTCCTCCGCGGAGTGATGCACGCCTGATACAACAGATCGTCAGCCCAGCAGGCCCGATTGCTGCACGCCGTAAATAACGAGTGCCAAAGCAATTAATCCAACGAAGGGCACCCAGTTGGGCAGCGGACCGCGCGGCTTCTTCACCGGCTGTTCGGGCTTTTTCTCGATACGGCGGAATTTGATGACGTTGTCGCTCATGCTGCACTTTCTACCAAAGCTGCGACACCTTGCCCACCAGCGGTACAGACTGAAATCAGCGCCCGTTTTCCCGATTCTGCAGCCAGCATTTTGGCCGTCAGCCCCAGGATGCGGGCCCCTGTCGCAGCGAATGGGTGGCCGTAGGCAAGGCTCGATCCCTTGATGTTGATCTTGGCCGGATCGACCGGCCCCAGCACCGTCTCACGGCCCAGAACGTTTCGGCAATAGGCCGGATCGTTCCAAGCCTTCAGCGTGCACAGAACTTGCGCGGCGAACGCCTCGTGCAGCTCGAAATAGTCGATATCGTCAAAGCCCAGGCCAGCCCGCGCCAGCATTTCGCTGACCGCGATGGTCGGCGCCATCAACAGCCCCTCGCCATGGGCAAAGTCATTGCCCGCAACCCGCCCCATGGTGAGATAGGCCAGCACGGGCAGGCCACGTTGGCGCGCCCAGTCTTCGCTTGCCAGCAGCACCGCGGACGCACCATCGGTCAACGGCGTCGAATTGGCCGCCGTCAGCGTGCCAAAGCCGCTTGCCTTGTCGAAAGCCGGCTTGAGGCTCGCCATCTTTTCAAGGTTCGCATCGGCCCGCACATTGTTGTCGCGCACCAGCCCCGCGCACTGCACCAGCAAATCGTCGTGAAAGCCCTCATCATACGCCTTGGCCGCATTGCGATGGCTCGCCACCGCCAGCTCATCCTGCGCCTGCCGGGAAATGCCCCATTCGCGCGCCATCAGCTCGCAGTGCTGCCCCATGGACAGGCCCGTGCGCGGCTCCTGCGTCGAGGGGGCAACCGGTGTCAGCTCGCCAAACGAGAACCCTTTGAATGCCCCGAACTTTTCGCCTATTGAGCGGGCCCGGTTGAGATCGATCATGCGGTGCTGGAACTTGTTGCCAAACACCACCGGGCTATCGCTGACCGTGTCAGACCCGGCCGCAATCCCGCTCTCGATCTCGCCCGTCGCAATCTTGGCACCCAGCACCAGCGCCGCCTGAAGGCTCGTCCCGCAGGCAATCTGCAGTGTCGTGCCCGGCGTGCGCGGCGAATATCCAGCATCCAGCGTGGCTTCACGCGCGAGGTTAAAATCGCGGCTGTGCCCGATCACAGCCCCCGCCATGACCTCGTCAATCTTTTCGCCCTTGAGCCCGTACTTGTCCGCGATCCCCCCCAGCGCCGTCGCCACCATGGAGAGATTGGTTTCCTCAACATAGGCGGTATTGCCCCGCGCAAAAGGGATCCGCGCCGAGCCAACAATGGCCACTCTACGAAGTTCGGTCATATCAGGCCTTCCCATTCTGACGTGCGCGCAGCGGGCCACCGCGGAACGGCGCAAAGCCGGTCCCCAGGATCACCCCGATATCGGCGAGATCGGCATTGGGCACCACGCCCTCGCCAACCACCACCTCGGTCATATCGACCAGCGGCTTGACCAGTTCCCGGCCCAGCCCGGCGAGGTCGGCATGGTCGGGCGTCTCACCCTTTTGCGCCTTGCCATCCACCCATTTGTAGAAGCCTTCGCCGCTCTTGCGGCCCAACTTGCCATCCTTGACCAGCGTGGCGAACTTGCTCTCCACCGGAATGGCATGGCCCAGCTCGGTTGCGACCGACTTGCCAACATCGAGCCCGACCGTATCCATCAATTCGATCGGCCCCATCGGCATCCCGAACGCCACCGCCGCAGCGTCGAGCAATTCCTTGCTCTCGCCCGCTTCCACCCGCTGCACGGCGCCCAGCATGTAGGGCATCAGCACCCGGTTCACGAGGAACCCCGGCGCCGATTTCACCACCACTGGCGACTTGCCAATCGCCAGCGCAAACGCCGCGCCCTTGCCGATTTCCGCATCGGTGTTGAACGTCGAGCGGATCACCTCGACCAGCGGCAATTGCGCCACCGGATTAAAGAAATGCAGCCCGATCAGCCGCTCCGGTTGCTTGAGATGTTCGGCAATGCGCTCCAACTCAATCGACGACGTATTCGTCGCCAGGATCGCGCCCGGCTTGAGCTTGTCTTCCAGACCGCCAAAGATCGACTGCTTGACCTCGAGCTTTTCCACCACCGCCTCGATGATCACATCGGCGCGGCTGATGCCCTTACCGGTCGGATCAGCCTCCAGCCGCAACTCCGCCGCATCCACCTCGAACTTCTTCCGCAGACGCTTCTTGAACAGCTTTTTGCCCCGGTCGAGCGCGGGCTGAATGCGCTCCACGTCAAGGTCCTGCAGCGTCACGCTCATGCCCTTGAGCGCGCACCAGGCCGCAATATCGCCGCCCATGACGCCCGCGCCGATCACATGCACCCTCGCAAACTTGGCGCCCTTGGCCCCGAGTTTTTTCAGGCTCTCCGAGGCAAAGAACACCCGCCGCAGATTGGTCGCGGTCTCACTGCCCATCAGCGGCACGAAGCGCTCGGTTTCGCCGCGGATCATCGCCCGCCAGTCATTGCCATGCGCCTCGAACAGATCAATTAGCGCATAGGGCGCCGGATAATGCTCCCGCCGCACCTTCTTGGCGGTCTGCTCGCGCATCTTGTTGGCCACATAGGAGCGCGCCGGCCCCATGCCCATGACCTTTTTGACCAGCGCCGCTTCACGCGACTTGCGTTTGCCCAACACAGCCTTGCGCGCTTCCCAGGCCAGCATATCGCGATGGCGCACCAGCTTGTCGACGAGGTTCATCCCCCGCGCCGCGCCCGCGCGCAGCATCTTGCCGGTCAGCATGATCTGCATGGCGTCGACCGGGCCAGCCTGACGGATCGACCGCCCCGTGCCACCAAAGCCCGGGAAAATCCCCAGATTGACCTCAGGGAAGCCAATCCGCGTCTTGTCGTTATTGACCGCAATCCGGTAGTGGCACGCCAGCGCCAGCTCCAGCCCACCGCCAAGGCAAAAGCCGTGAATGCCCGCCACGACAGGGATCTTCAGCGCCTCGATGCGCGCAAACAGCGCGTGGGTACGCTTGAGCGCTTCGGGCAGCACCGAGAAATCGCTCATCGCATCAAATTCGCTGACATCGGCGCCGGCGATAAAGCCGCTATCCTTGCCGCTGAGCAGGATCACGCCCACCAGTTCGTGCGAACTCGCCAGATCCTCGAAGCGCTCCACCAGCGTTTCGAGCTCCATGATTGCCTCGCGGCTCAGCGTATTCACCGGCGCACCAGGCGTATTGATCGTGAGCCAGCCGAGGTTCTCAACGTCCCTGCGGAAGCTCCAATGCTTGGTCTCAGGCATCTGCGGCTGGATCATCGTGTCTCCTCGAATTCTCTTGTGGTTCGCCGAAACGTCCCAATTCACCGCGTCATCCCCGCGACAGCGGGGATCTCCCTTCAACCACAGAGGGGGATTCCCGCTTTTGCGGGAATGACGCCGTGGCTGGCCCCCTATTCCCCCGCCATCCGATGCTTATGTTCGGCGGCCAGTTCATCGGGCGCAAAATCGTCCACCTGCACCACGCGATCCGTTGCTTCATCGGCCGCCCGCATGATGCCAGCTTCGTTCTCGTTGAGAACCCCTGCCGCCACCGCATCGGCAATGGCGTCGCGATCCAGTCGCCGCTCGATGACGCCCTTGCGCGCCGCCTTGACGAACCGTGCCTCGATATCCTCGGCCTCGGTCACCTTGATCAGCGCATCTTCCAGAACGCCCGTCACGTCACTTGGGTCCATCGACACATAGGTGCCCGCCGTCAGCCGGTCGCGGAACGCACCGGGGCGCAGCACAGCCCGCACGAAACGGTAGTTCACACGGTCACTGGCCGGCGTGGCATGCCGCCCCAGCGGGAAGCATAGAAACCGCATCGCATTGGCAAACAGCCCATTGGGGAAATTGGCAAACACCTCGCTAAAGGTCCTTTCAATCGAGGCAATCAGATCCGCCATGATCGCATCGACCAATGGCCTGTCTTCGGCCAGCCGCCCCTCATCCTCAAACCGGCGCAGCGTCGCCGACATCAGGTAGAGATCGCTCAAAATATCGGCCATGCGCCCGCTCAGCTTCTGCTTGCGCTTGAGCTGCCCACCCAAAAACACCGTGGTCCAGTCCGCCACCAGCGCAAAGTCCTGCGCATAGCGATGGAGCTTCCGATACCAGCCCGCCATTTCGCTTTCGACCGGCGTCGAGGCAAATGTGCCATTGCTCAGCCCGTGCAGAAAGCTCGCCACGATATTGCGCAGCATAAACCGCGTATGCCCGCCAAAGGCGACGTCGAACTGATCAATGCCAGCCTTGCGGTCTTTGTTCTGCGCCGCCTCGATTTCCTTGTAGAGGAAGGGATGCGCCCGCAGCACGCCCTGGGCAAAGGTCATCAGCGTGCGCGTCAGAATGTTGGCGCCTTCCACCGTGATCGCCACCGGCGTCGCCATATAGCCGCCGAACAGATAATTGCCCGGCCCGTCCTGAATGGCGCGACCGCCATGAATGTCAAAGGCATCATCGACGCTGGCGCGCATCGCCTCGGTCGTGCGGTATTTCAACAAGGCCGAAATCACCGCCGGGCGCTGCCCCTCATCCACCATCGACGCCGTCAGCCGTCGGCTAGCCTCATAGGTATAGGCGCGCTTGACCATCTCGCCGAGCGGCTCTGCCACGCCCTCCATAATCCCCACCGGAATGCCAAACTGCCGCCGCACCCGCGCATAGGCCGAGGTCACCCGCAGCGCCTGCTTGATCGAGGTGGTACCAATCGCCGGCAGCGAAATCGCGCGCCCGGTCGACAGGCACTCCATCAGCATGCGCCAGCCCTGCCCGGCATAATCCGTGCCGCCGATCAGGAATTCCATCGGGATGAACACGTCTTTGCCGCGCGTCGGCCCGTTCATGAACGCCTGCCGCGCCGGGAAGTGACGACGGCCAATTTCAACGCCGGGATGATCGTGCGGCACCAGTGCCAGCGTGATGCCGATATTGTCGCCACGGCCCAGATGATTGTCCGGATCCTTGAGGATAAAGGCCAACCCCACCAGCGTCGCAATCGGCGCCAGCGTAATGTAGCGCTTGTCCCAGCTCAGCTTGACGCCCAGCACTTCCTGGCCCTGGTACATGCCCTTGGTGACCACGCCGATGTCGCGCATGCCACCGGCATCCGAGCCTGAATGCACGCCCGTCAGCGCAAAGCATGGCACGTCCTGCCCGCGCGCCAACCGGCCGAGATACTTTTCCTTCTGCGCGTCCGTGCCGTACTTTTCCAGCAGCTCGCCCGGCCCGAGCGAATTTGGCACCATCACCGTGATCCCTGCTGCCACAGAGCGGCTGGCGATCTTGGAGACGATCATCGACTGCGCCTGCGCGCCAAAGCCCAGCCCGCCATATTCCTTGGCGATCAGCATGCCGAGGAAACCCTTGTCCTTGAGGAACTGCCACACCTCGGGGCTGAGGTCGGCGCGGTTATTGCGCGTGTCCCAGTCGTCGATCATGGCGCAGACCTCATTGGTCGGGCCGTCGAGAAACGCCTGCTCCTCCGCGCTCAGCGTCAGCGGGCGAATATCGTTGAGCTTGCTCCAGTCGGGGCGCCCCGAAAACAACTCGGCGTCCCAGCCGACCGTGCCAGCGTCCAGCGCTTCCTGCTCAGTGCGGCTCACGCGCGGCAGAATGGATTTGACCGCGCCATAGACCGGCGTGATCAACACCGGAATGCGGATCGCTTTAACGCTCAGCAGCAAGAAAATGATCGCAGGCAGCAGCACCAGAACCAGGCCACCGACATCGGTCGCGATCACCGGCCCATACGTGTTGAAGTCCAGCCGCGTCAGAAGCCCGATGACCAGCGCCGCCACGCCCCATTCCCACAGCGCGCTCTCGCGCATGGCCAACACGGCAAAGACAACGAGGCTGACGACGATAAGCAACACGGTCACGGCATGCCCTCCTTGGCGTCGCTCACACCGCTCGGATGGAGCAACTTGTTCCGGTCAGTCTAACAAGGTTTACCTATACGTCAACGTACGGACGTTTACGATATACCCGACGCCAGTCATTCCACCTTGCCTCCACAGCCGCCCACCCCACCGCGCGTCACCCTCGGACCTGACCCCAGGTCTCTTCACTTGCCGCACCTCCAGCAAGTCGGCTCCGATCGCGCAGCCGCAAGCAGCCTCATCTCCTCAACGCCCACCTGTTCAAAAGGTTCGGGCATCTGTTTGACGCTAACGTAAAGCCGTGGAATATTCGTTACCCACAAGGCGACAAGCCAAGAGCCGCAAAGGCATCAGGAGGATAGGCGATGGACACACCCACCGAGACGACGGCAGCCTCCCGTCCCTGGATTGCCAGCTATCCCGACGGCATCAAGTGGGATGCCCAGATCGACACGCGCCCAGTGCATGAACAGGTGCTCGCCGCCTGCTCCAAAAACCCCTTCGGCATGGCGCTCGATTTCATGGGCGGCACCACCTCGTTCGGTGACCTCGCCAAAAAGATCACCGCCTTTGCCGGGGCGCTGCAGCGCCAGTTCGGCGTCAAAAAGGGCACCCGCGTCGCCCTGATGCTGCCCAATACGCCCTTTTACCCCATCGCCTATTATGGCGTGCTGCGGGCCGGTGGCATCGTGGTCAACTGCAACCCGCTCTACACCGTCCGCGAGCTGAACCACATCGTCAGCAATTCCGGCGCCGATCTGATGATCACGCTTGATCTGCTGCAGATCTATGAAAAAGCCGAAAAGCTGATGGAGGCTGGCACTGTCCAGTCGCTGGTCGTCTGCCACTTCCCCGACGCCCTGCCCCTGCTCAAGAAGCTGGTCTACTCGGTCGCCAAGCGCAAAGATCTGGCCCACCTCAATCGCTCGCCCTATCGCGGCCGTATCACCTATTTCCACCACATGATCGATCGCGACGACATGCCGACCCCTGTCGTCATCGATCCGCACAAGGATATCGCGGTCCAGCAATATACCGGCGGCACCACAGGCCTGCCCAAAGGTGCGCTGCTCACTCACGCCAATATCGCGGCCAATATGAGCCAGATCGACAAGTGGGGCGACGGACTGTTTTATCCGCCGTCCAAGGTCATCGCCGTGCTGCCGTTCTTCCACATCTTTGCAATGACGGTCTGCATGAATGTGCCGCTCTGCAATGGCACGCCAGTGATCATGCTGCCGCGCTTCGAGCTCAAGGCCCTGCTCAGTCTCTTCGCGCGCACCAAGGCCAATGTCCTGCCGTCCGTGCCAACCCTGCTCAGCGCCATCGCCCGCGCTGACAATGTCACCGCCGAGCAGCTTGCCTCCCTTGAAGTCGCCATTTCCGGCGGCGCGGCCCTGCCCGATGAAGTGCGCAACGCCTTCTCGAAGAAATCCCCGGCGATCCTCGCCGAAGGCTATGGCCTCACCGAGGCCTCCCCAGTCGTCTGCTGCGCCGCCTTGCGCAAGGCGTCCAAGCCCATGTCCATCGGCCTGCCTCTCCCCGGCACCGATATCCGCTTCGTCAACATTGATACTGGCAAGCCCGTTGGCATCGGCGAAGATGGTGAGCTGCAGGTCCGGGGCCCTCAGGTCATGCAGGGCTATTACGAGGACGAACAGTCCACCAAAGACGCCTTCATGGATGGCTGGCTGCGCACTGGCGACGTCGGTCACATGGACGAAGATGGCTATGTCTTCCTCGTCGACCGCATCAAGGATCTGATCATCTGCTCGGGCTTTAACGTCTATCCGCGCATCATCGAAGAAGCGCTGATGACCCACCCGGCGGTTGAGGAAACCAATGTTATCGGCGTGCCCGACGACTATCGCGGCGAGGCGCCGATTGCCTACGTCAAGCTGCGTGCTGGCCAAACTGCCACCGACGCGGATCTCAAGCACTACCTGGCTGACCGCCTCAACAAGATCGAAATGCCCAAGGAAATCATCTTCAAGGATGCCCTGCCCAAGACGCTGATCGGCAAGCTCTCCAAAAAGGAGCTGCGCGAAGAATACGCGCAACACAAAGGGCAGAAAAAGTGAACCGCGCCACCGCCGAAAGCCGCGACCTCTTCGCCATTGCCGACCTCGCCAAGGAGTTCGGCATTTCCACCCGCGCCATCCGCTTTTACGAAGCCAAGGGCCTGCTCGCCCCCGAGCGCGTCGGCGCCACCCGCATTTTCCGCCGCCGCGACCGCGCCCGGCTGATCCTGATCCTGCGCGGCAAACGCCTCGGCTTTTCCCTGCGCGATATCTCCGACTATCTCAGCCTCTACGACGCCGACCGCTCCCAGCAGGTCAACCTGCTCGTCGAAAAAGTCGACGACCGCCTGGCCTCCTTGGAACTGCAACTCACCGACCTGCAAACCACCATCACCGAACTCCGCGAGATCAAGAAACTCGCCGACGAAAGATTGGCCAAGGCCGGGTAGTTTCCCACCCCACGTTCAGAGCGTATTCCTCCCCCTATCAGGGGGAGGCGAGGAGGGGGTACTCCGATCCCTCAGCCTACCGCTTCCCCTTTGTCATAAAATCCGGCTTCTTCGGCTTCACCCACCCCTTGGGCGGTTGCCGCACCGGCACCTGCGTTCCCAATCCCATCGCCCCCGGCGGCGGCTGCCCCACGGTCACCGTATCGGGATCACCTTCCTTCACCGGCTCCTCGCCCCTGATCCGCGCCATCTCATTGCGCAGCACGGTCGCCCGCTCAAAATCCATCGCCTCCGCCGCCGCAGCCATCTCCCGCTCCAGCTGCATCAGCCGCTCATGAATAGATCGCGATGACATCCTTGCCTCCTTCAAACCGGGCACCCAGCAGTTGGATCACCGGGACAAGCCCGGTGATGACGATGCAGGAACTATCGAGCAAAACCCATCCCTCCCCACCGTCATTGCCCGGCTCGTCCGAGCAATCCATTCTACGTCGCGCCCACAAACACGGCCATATCCTCCAGCGTCGCCGCCTCGCTCGCCGGCTTATCCCACCGTATCCGGCTGATCCGCGGAAACCGCAGCGCCACCCCCGACTTATGCCGCGTGCTCTGCTGTGCCGAGTCAAACGCCACCTCGAACACCAGCTCTTTTTTCACCTCTCGCACCGGCCCGAACGCCTGAACCGTATTGGCGCGGATCCACTTGTCGAGCAGCTTGAGCTCCTCATCGGTAAAGCCGAAATACGCCTTGCCGATCGGCACGATCTCGTTGCCCTTCCACACGCCAAATGTGTAGTCCGAATAAAAGCTTGATCGCTTGCCGTGCCCCCGCTGCGCATACATCAGCACGGCATCCACCACATTGGGATCGCGCTTCCACTTGAACCAATAGCCCTTGGGCCGCCCCGGCACATAAGGAGAGGTTCGCAGCTTGATCATCACCCCTTCATGGCCGTGTTCATCCGCGCCTTGCCGCCGCTGCGCCGCCAGATCGTCCCAATCGGCAAAGGGCAAAACCGGCGACAGATCGAGCCGGGTCTGCGGATTGGCCGCAAACCACGCCTCCAGCCGCGCCCGCCGCTCGGTCCAGCCCAGCGTGCGCACATCCTCGCGCCCGTCAAACAGCATGTCGTAGACGCGGATAAAGGCCGGACTGTCCTTGAGGTGCTTGGCCGATGCCACCTTCTTGTTCAGCCGCTGCTGCAGATCATTGAAGCTCCTCGGCTCAAACTCCTTGCCCACCAGCAATTCGCCGTCGAGCACGGCCACACCCCCGACATTGTCCACAATGTCGGGAAACGCCGCCGCGATATCATCGCCGGTGCGCGAAAACAGCGACACACTGCCCCCGCCCAACACCAGCTGCACGCGAATGCCGTCCCATTTCCACTCTGCCGAAAAGTCCTTGGGATCGAGCCGGGCGAGATCCTTCTCCTCGTCAATGGGATTGCTCAGCATCAGGGGATGAAACCGCTGCGACTGATCCACATGGGGCCGCTCACCCCTACCGTCGAGCCAGGCAAACAGCTCGCCATACGGCACCTTCAGCCCGTGCCAGACCTCTTCGATTTCCTGCAAATCCTTGCCGCTCATCTCGGCCAGCGCCGTCTTGGCCAGCCGCGCCGATAGCCCGATCCGCAGCGCCCCCGTCGCCAGCTTCACCAACGCCCAGCGCTCGTTGATCCCCGCCCGCGTGAGCAGCGCCGCGATCAGCGCGGGGAGTTCGGATTTGCTGGTGGTATTGAACAGCCCGATCAATTCGGTCAGCGACGGCAGATCGCCCTGCTGCCCATGATGCGGCCAGATCAGCGCAATGGTCTCGCCGAGATCGCCGACATAGTCATAGCTCATGGCGAACAGCGTCGGATCGACCTCGCGCAACACGATGTCCTTGAGCAGCGCCGGCTTCACGTTGCGAAAGCTCAGCGCCCCGGTCAGCACCGCCAGCGCATAGCCGCGATCCGGGTCCGGCACCTCGCGAAAATACTGCGTCAGCGCCGCCAGTTTGCGCGTCCGCGATGGCGTCAGCGCCAACAGCTCCAGCAATTGGGCGAACCGCTTCATGCCTCGCCCTCCTCGCCATTATCGGCAAAGCCCTGAATGTTGAGCGGCTCGGCTTTCAGCCCCTGGCTTTGACACCAATAGACCAGCGCATCCTCGCGCCCATGTGTCACCCACACGGTCTCGGCCTTGGTTTCGCGGATCGTCTGTTGCAGCTCGCCCCAGTCGCAATGGTCCGAGATCACCAGCGGCAATTCCACCAGCGCCTGCCGCGCCCGCTGCTTCACACTCATCCAGCCCGATGCCTGACACACCACCGGATCGGGAAACCGCCTGCTCCAGCGATCGCGAATAGCCGAAGGCGGCGCAATGACGATCTGCCCGGCAAATGCAGCCTTGGGCACATCCAGCGCCGGCCGCAGATCGCCCAGCGACACGCCCAGTTCCTCATAAAGCGCACACAGGCGCAACATCGCCCCATGCAGATAAATCGGGGCGTCCCAGCCCGCATCGCGCAACAGCGCAATCACCCGCTGTGCCTTGCCCAGCGCATAGCATCCCACCAGATGCGAGCGCTCCGGATTGTCCGCGACAGACTTCAGCAAGCGCGCAATTTCCACGCTGGGATGGGGATGCTGAAACACCGGCAGCCCAAACGTCGCCTCGGTGACCAACAGATCACATTCCACCAGTTCATAAGGCTGCGCCGTGCGATCCCGCAGGCGCTTATAGTCGCCCGTCACCACCACCCGCTGGCCCTCATGCTCCACCAACACCTGCGCCGATCCCAGAATATGCCCGGCCGGATAGAGCGTGATGGTGACGTCATCGACCTTCAGCGGTACACCGAAATCCAGCGGCTCGAACCGCCGAGCGCAATCCTCGCCATACCTCGTCTTCATGATGGCAATGGTGTCGGGCGTCGCCAGCACCGAGCCATGCCCGCTCCGTGCGTGATCGGCATGGCCATGGGTGATAATCGCTCGCTCGCGCGGCACGCTGGGATCGATATAGGCGTCGATAGCGCGGATATGCAGATGCCGATCAAGCAACATGGTCACACCACCAGATAGGTTGTGAATGCCGCAATCGACGCCAGGAGCGCCATCCACGCCAGCGCCAGCATGCCGTCCCGCGCCGTGATCGCCAGTGCGAACGTGGCGATGATCACAGCCGCGACCGTCGATGAAAAGGGAATGAATTCCAGTGCCGGCATGATCGCGCCGGTGATCACGCAAACCACGGCCCCCATCCGCCGCAAGGGCGCAGCCAAAAACCCGGAAAACCGCCGCCGCGCCACGCTGTCGATTCCAGCGCTGACAGGCTTCAGGAAACCCACCAGCCGCGCCGCGTATTTGGCCGGCACGCGCCGCTCGGTCAGCCACTCCGGCAACCAGATTTTCTGCCCCCCCAGCGCAATCTGCCCGGCCACCAAAACCGTGCTGATGCCCACAAGGCTGGGCAGCCCGGGAATAATGCTCAGCGGCGACACCACGATCAGCGCCGGAAACAACAGCAGCGGCCCTGCCGCGCGCTGTCCCGCAACCGCCTGGATCATGCCAATGGAAATGTCCTCGCCGTCAGCAACGCGCCGCTCCAGCTTCTCAACCAGCCTTCCCAGCGCCCCCAGCTCAGCCTTTTCCATCCAAAGCTCCTCGCCCCAAAGCAACGCACCGCAAGGTCAGCAGTTCCGGCCCGAATGGGTTTGGCGCCGAGGCACATAGGACTAAGGCACCATCTATCGCCAATCGTCATTGCCCGGCTTGTCCGGGCAATCCACCTTCCTTCCGCCCCCACGAAAGATGGATCACCGGGACAAGCCCGGTGATGACGATAGAGGGACCATCGAGCGACACTCCGCTCCCTCCCAACCGTCATTGCCCGGCCCGTCCGGGCAATCCACCTGTCCTCCTCACATCACCTTCGTCACAGCCAAAAGCCTCGGCCGCTGCTCGTTCGCCGCCGTAATCGCCGCCTCCCCGCCCAGCACCACGACATGGCCATGCCGCGCCACCGCGTCCACCGCCTCAGCCATCCGCTTGAAGTCGGCGACCGTAGTCCCCAAAATCTCGTCGCGGCGCTGCTGGCGGATCGCGTCCGTCGTGCCGGTTAGCTGCCGCCACATCGAGGAATAGCCTTTGGCATCGGGGAATTCGTAGCCATCCACATCGCCAATCACACCAATGATCGAGCGCGTCAAATCGTTGTCGCCGATCCCGACATTGAGCGCCTTGCTGGCGCCGTCATAGGCATCCAGCGTCTTGAGCAGGTTCGGGTCGCGATAGCTGAGGAAGCTGAAGTTCCCCGAGGTCAGATCGAACCGGCTGGAGCCGCCATAGGCCCCGCCCTGCACGCGCACCTTGTCCCAGAGATAGGTCGTATTGAGAAACTTCAGCACCACGCTCGATGCGCCGGTCAGCTCGAAGCCGAGCGCGCGCAGATTGGCGCCCTTGCCGACATAATTGACCTGCGCTGGAATGATCAGGCCTTCCGAAACCGGCTTGTATTCAATCGCCCAATCCGCCGTGGCGAAACTGGCGTTAGGCAGACGCTTGAGGAAGCTTTCGAGCTCGCCCTTGGCTTTGCCCCACAGCGCAGCATCGGCGGTCACATTGACCACCATGCGCCCACGGTTGAACAGCGTATCGCGAATGCGCAGCAGCGCCGCCTCGACGCTGTCCCAGTCGTTTTCGATGCGCTTGACCAGATCGCGCAGGAAATCGAGATAGCTGACGCCGCCCAATTGCTCGGCGATCCAGCTTGCCTCGGTCAGCCCGGCATTGAGCCGCGTGTTGACGATGGCGTTGCCACTTGGCACCAACCGCGCCTCAAAGCCCGCCTTTTCCTCCAGCGCCATCTGTTTGAAGCGCTCGCGATTATCCAGCCGCGCGTCGAGCAAAACATCGCCCATAATGGCGAGCATTTCCTCGATCCTGTCGGGCACAGCCTTGCCCGACAGGAAAAACCACGCCGCACTGCCATCGCTGCCCTGCCGCGCGGAGAGACCGCGATGCTGGGCAATGCCGCCCGTCGAGCGGCCAATGCGCTGCGTCAGCGATACAAAATCTTCCTTGCTCGTGCCGGTCTGCAACAGCGCCCGTCCGAACAGCGGCAGATAGGGCAGCAGGCCCTTGTCCAGAACATGCAGATCAAACCCGAGGTCGAGGTAGATGATCCCCAGCGTCGGCAGGTCATGATAGAATAGCCGCGTTTCAGCCAGCGTACCGATTTCGATCGGCAGCACGCGGCTCTTGCGCTCAAGATCGGCCAGCGTCAGCGTCGGGATCTTGGCCAGCTGCGCCGGATCATCCACCTCTTCCTGCAAAGCCCGAAGCTTTTCGGTCTCAGCGACGGTCGCTTCCAACGCGGCGTCATCGAGTCCGGCGCGCACGTCGGCCAAAATCTCGGCTTCCCTGGCCGCCTCGCGGGCACCCTGCTCGGGGTCCGCGCTCAGCGTCACCGTGGTGCGATGGGTGTTGTCGAGGAACAGGCGACGGATTTCCGCGCTGAAATGGCCCTCGGCTGCCTTCTGCTTAAGGCTCGTCAGCGCCGCCTCGAAATGCAGCGTCTCCAGCGGATCGCCGCCATGCAGCCAGCTGCCCAGCGCGTTGAACATGTAGACCATGCCGCGCGGATAGGAGCCGGTATTGTTCTCGCGCAGCGAGAACTCGAACGTATTGATCGCCGCTTCGATCTGCTCGGCGGCAAAGCCTGATGTCGCGATCTCGTCCAGCGTCGACAGGATCAGCGCCTCGACCTTTTCGGCGTCAGCAGCGTCAATGCCCTTCATGCCAAAGCTGGCCATGGGCTGGCGCAGGCCGCTGCCAATGCCGCCGCCCGTCATGCCTTCGCCAAGCCCGGATTCCGTTAGGGCTTTGCGCAAAGGGGCCGCCGGATTGCCGGCCAGCAGATAGCTCAACATGCCATGGCTCAGCACTTCGGTGCGATCCTCTGGCGGATCGATCATCCAGTTGACCGACACCATGCCGTCGCGCGCCTTGCCCGCATCTTTGGTGCCGGCATAGGTAGCCACGATCTGCCGTGGCGCGTTGAAGCGCGGCTGCAACTGCACTTCGGCATCCACCGGCGCGCGCTCGAACTGGCTGAAATAAGCGTCGAGAATGGCTAGGCGTTCACCGGCATCATCGTCACCCGAGAAGAACGCCCGGGTATTGGACGGGTGATAGAACTTCTCGTGGAAGCGCTTGAACTGCTTATAGGTCAGCGCGGGGATCGCCTTGGGGTCACCACCCGAGCTTTTGCCATAGGTCACATCGGGATAGAGCGAGCGCTGCGAAATATCGCGCATCACCGCGTCGGGCGAGGAGAACACGCCCTTCATCTCGTTAAACACCACGCCCTTATAGACCAGCGGGCTGGCCTTATCGTCCAGCTCATAATGCCAGCCTTCCTGGCGGAACGTGTCCTCGGTGATCAGTGGAAAAAACACCGCATCGAGATAGACATCGACGAGGTTGTAGAAATCCTTGAGGTTCTGACTGGCCACCGGATAGGCCGTCTTGTCCGGAAAGGTCATGGCATTGAGGAAGGTGTTGAGCGAGCCCTTGATCAGCTCCACAAACGGCTTCTTGACCGGATATTTGCGCGATCCGCACAACACTGAATGCTCGAGAATATGGGCAATGCCGGTCGAGTCCTCGGGCGGTGTCTTGAAGGTGACGCCAAACACCTTGTTCTCATCGTCATTGACCAGGCTCAGCACTTCGGCCCCGGTCTTGATGTGCCGGAACAGTTGGACCCTTGAATTCACCTCCCCGATCTGTTCGTCACGGATGAGTTCGAAAGCGGGATGGGACGTCATGGCACAGGTCTCTTTCTTGTTGGCTTCAAGATAGGAAGCCAATCTGGCGAGCGCTAGTCAAAGCGGCGCAACGCGACCCATTTTTGCCATAAGATCTACGCTAGTCTGTTGGCATGATTGAAAAACCGGTTGCCACCATGTCCCGTTTCCTCATCGCCACAACGCTCAGCGTCCTTGCCGCGTCCACCGCCCTGGCCGACGACGGCTATATCGATGACCGCTCCACCGCCACCAGCACCATCACCTCGTTTTACAACGCCATCGCGCGCAACGAGCTGACCCGCGCCTGGTCTTACTACCAGCACGAGGAAACCGACCCGGCCGAGATCAAGGCAAAGTTCGACGAGTTCGCCAAAGGCTATGCCGAGACCAAAACGGTGACGGTGCTCACAGGCGAGGAAACCTCAGAAGGCGCTGCCGGCAGCATCTACTACAAGCTTCCGGTCGCCATCGATGCGGTCAACGCGAAGGGCGAGCACACCCAGTTCGGTGGCTGCTACACGCTCAAGCTGGTGCAGCCCGCCAATCAGGCCGAGCCCCCGTTCCGCCCGCTGCATATCGAGGAGGGGCATCTCGAACCCGCCAAGGGCGAACTCTCGGCCATCCTGCCCCTCACCTGCCCGGACTAAGCCTCACCTCAGCGCTTCAATCCCCGCCAGAATGAGGTCGATCCCGGCCAGAAACTGCGCCGTGTCGTCGTGATCGTTCATCTGGTGCGCGACCTTGGTGACGAACGGATACTCCTCCGCATCCAGCTGCGCCCAGTGCGCGGCGGTCTTGGCCAGAACGCCCGCGCGGTCCGGGTCCTGCCCATGCATGCGCGCGTTGGACGCGTTCTGCCCGGCCACGCCGAGGATGTAACTCAATAGCGCCGTCGCCGCATCAAATTGCGCCGCCTGCGGCACGCCCAGCGCTTCAAGCTGCCGCCCCAGACTGTCAAAAATCTGCAGCATCGAGGTATGCCACGGCGCGCGCTGCATCTGCGCCCCGACCCAGGGGTGCACGTCGATCGCATCGAACACCCCCAGCGCAATGGTCCGCACCGCTTCGCGCGGCCCGGGGCTTTTGGCCATCTCCGCCATCACACGCGCGACGATATGGTCGGTCGCCGCCGCCAAGAGCTCGTCCTTGTTGGCCACATGCCAATAGATCGCGCCACTACCCGTCGCCAGGCGCGCCGCCAGGGCGCGGAAGGTCAGCCCGCTTTCGCCGGAACTATCGAGGATCTCAATGGCCGCCTCGACAATGCGCTCCTTGGAGAGCGCATCGCGGCGGCGTTCGGTCTGCGGAATCGAATTTGTCATCACCCTCATCTTGACATCAATGGAACGTCGTTCCAATTACTATTAATGGAACGGCGTTCCAGTAGATTTCAACAGGAGTTCACCATGACACCAGTCACCATCATCGGCGGCGGCCTCGGCGGCCTGATGCTCGCTCGCGCCCTGCATGTGCAGGGCATCCCATCCACCATTTACGAAAGCGAAGCCTCGCCCGAAGCCCGCACCCAGGGCGGCCAGCTCGACATTCACACCTATTATGGCCAGCTCGCCCTCGCCGATGCCGGCCTCACGGACCAGTTCCGCGCCATCATCCACGAAGGCGGCGCCGCCTCCCGCGTGCTCGCTCAGGACGGCACGGTGCTGCTCGATGAGCCCGACGATGGCCAGGACACGCGCCCCGAAGTGCTGCGCGGCGACCTGCGCCGTATTCTGCGGGAATCCCTGCCCGAAGGCACCATTCAGTGGGGCAAGAAGCTCGCCAGCGTCACCGCCCTCGGCCAGGGCAAACACGAGCTGACCTTCACCGATGGCACCCGTGTCACCAGCGATATTCTGGTCGGAGCTGATGGCGCCTGGTCAAAGGTGCGTCCGCTGCTGACCGACGTCAAACCCGCCTATACCGGCACCACCTATGTCGAGACTTATCTCTACGACGTGGACGCCCGTCACCCGGCGACCGCCGCTGCGGTTGGCGATGGCGGCATGTTCTCGCTCAGCCCCGGCAAGGGCATTTCCGCCCACCGCGAAGCCGGTGCCGTACTGCACACCTATGTCCAGCTCAGCTGCCCCGAAGACTGGGCCGACAGCGTTGATTTCGCCGATCCTGTCGCCGTAAGGACCCTGGTCGCCGCCAAGTTCGACGGCTGGGCCCCCGAGCTGACCGCTCTGATCACCGATGGCGAAACCGCCCCCGTCTCGCGCAAGATCTACGCCCTGCCCGACAACCACCGCTGGGATCGCGTCCCCGGCGTCACGCTGATCGGCGACGCCGCCCACCTGATGCCACCCGCCGGCGAAGGCGCAAACCTTGCCATGTTCGACGCCGCCGAACTCGCCAAAGCCATCGCCGCCAACCCCGGCGACGTTGAAGCCGCCTTCACCGCCTACGAAACCGCCATGTTCCCCCGCAGCCACCAAGAGGCCGTCGACGCGCAGGAAGTCATGGACCTCTGCATCGGCGAGCGCGCGCCATTCGGATTGATCGAGTTCTTCACCCAGGTGGGCCAAGGGGCGTGAGGTTCAGCGCGATGCCACATCAAGCGGCCATTTCGCACGACTTCAATCCCACTCGCCGGGCTGCCCTCGGGCTCGACCCGAGGGCCCGTCAGAGAGCCACGATGGTATTGATGACCAAGGACAGTGGCCCTCGGGTCAAGCCCGAGGGCAGCGCAGTGGCGGAACTCCACTGTAGTGAAACCCACCATCTCCCCAAACCCACCGGCCAAGTCCCCTCGCCCCTCAGGGGAGAGGGCTAGGGTGAGGGGTGCAATGTCCCAACGACAAACAATGCAACCCACTCACCAACTAAGACGCACGAGGCGCACTCAAACCCCGCCGCGGATCTCCGGCTTGACGCGGCTTTCATACCATTCACCCAACTGCTCCATCAGCGCCGGGAACAGCTCACGCGCTTCGCTGGCCGCAACATTGTCAGCCAGCTGCGCGGGCTTGCTGACGCCAGCGATGATCGTCGACACTTCCGGGTGGTCCAAAATCCAGCGCAGGGCAAACTGGCTCATGCTCAGCCGTTCCGGTGCCAGACCCTTGAGTTCGGCCACCAGCTCCACGCCACGCTCAAACGGAATGCCCGAGAAGGTCTCGCCCACCGAAAACGCCTGCCCATCCGCATTGTAATTGCGGTGATCGGTGGCGTCGAACGTGGTGGTCTTGTCGTACTTTCCGCTCAACAGGCCACTGGCCAGTGGCAGGCGCACGATGATGCCGACATCCTGCTTGGCGGCCTTGGGCAGCAGCGCCTTGGCCGCGTCCTGACGCAGCAGGTTGAAGATGATCTGAAGGGTCGAGCAGCCGTCCTGCTCAAGGCAGATCATGCCTTCCTCGATGGTCTCGACGCTGGCGCCCCAGTGCTTGACCAGCCCTTCGGCCTGGAATTCGTTCATCCAGCCAAAGATTGCGCCGTCGCGCAGCACATCGGTGGGCACGCAGTGCAACTGCGCCAGATCAAGGCTGGCCACCCCCAGTCGTTCGGCCGACGCCACAAGGCTCGCCCGCACGCCGTCGCGCGAATAGTGATCGGGATAAAGCGTGCCCGAACGGCCCAGCTTGGTCGCAACCTTGAGGTCCCCGCGCTTGGCATGGGCGCCAATCCGGCGCTCGCTCTGGCCATTGCCATAAACGTCGGCCGTGTCCCAAAAGGTCACGCCCACCGCGTCGGCTGCGTTGAGAATTTCGCTCGCCGTCTCGTCGCTCACCGGCCCGAAGTCGCCGCCAAGCTGCCAGCATCCGAGCCCGATTTCCGAAACTTCGTATCCGGTCTTACCCAAGCGTCTCGTTTTCATCGGCGGTCTCCACTCTGTCACGGGCGCCCGAGCCACCGGCAAACTGAATCACCTGATCGGTGGGCGCAATCACGCTCTTTCTATGCGTGATGGCCAAAATGGTCACGTCCCCTTTGAGCTCGCGCAATTCGGTGACAATGGACGCTTCCGTCACCTCGTCCAGCGCCGAGCTGGCTTCATCCAGCAGCAGCATTTTGGGTTCGCCATAGAGCGCCCGGGCAATGGCGACGCGCTGCCGCTCGCCGCCCGAAAGCTTGAGGCCGCGCTCGCCAACCGTGGTCGCGAACCCATCCGGCAGACGGTCGATAAACGGCAGAATATGCGCCTTCTCGGCCACCTCGCGCAGCCGCGCCTCGTCGTAATCACGCCCGAGCACAATATTTGCGCCCAGCGTGTCGCTGAGCAGCATCACTTCCTGCGGCACCACGCCGATATGGGCATACCAGCTCTCCCGCGTCACATTGGCGAGGTCGATACCGTCAATGGTGATGCGTCCGCTCGCTGGCTCCAGTGCCTTCAGCGCCAGCTTGAACGCGGTTGATTTGCCCGCCCCGGTTTCCCCCGACAGAAAGGTGATCCGGCCCGGCCCGGCGGTAAAATTGAGATCGTTCAGAATCTGCTTGTCGCCATAGGCAAAGCTCACGCCCTCAAAGGCCAGCTCGCCGCGCTTCAGGTCCAGCGGCTGCGCGTCGAGCACCACCCGATCGTTGGGCTCGTTCCACATCTTGGCGAAGGGCCGAAAATTGCTCAGCGCCCGCATCACGTCGTCAATCGCCGAACCAATCATTTCGAACGGCCGATTGAGCTGGATCAGCATAGTATTGATCAGAACGATGTCACCCACGCTGAGTTCACCCGCGCTGAAGCGCGGCAACAACAAAAAGAAGGTCAGCGCCAGCTGCGCTGCCAGCGCCAGCCCGAACACCGCCGACAGCCCCATCCGCCGCGACGACCACCTGACCCAGCTTGCGCGCGACAGATCGGCCTTTTCGCCGAAGCGCTGGCTGATCCAGCGGTCACCGTTGAAATAGCGCAGCGTCTCCATCGCGGTCATCGCATTGCCGACAAAGCGCGCATTGTCCTGATTGGCCTCGATGGCATGATCGAGCAGTGGCCGCGTCCACTTGTTGGAGAGATAGGTCAGCCCGATAAAGATCGAGCCATAGGCCAGAACGATCAGCGCCATCTCAAGGTTGATCACCGCCCCCAGCATGGCCACGCTCAGCGCGATCAGCGTCAGCCCCGGCACAAACACGATGATCAGCAGCTGCACGACCATATAGACCGCGTTCTCGCCCTTGTTGCGGGCCGACTGCACCTCAACCGGATTGTGCTCGATGAAAAACGAGATCGGCTTTTTCAGCAGCTCGGCAAAGAACGCCGTCGAGGTGATGAAGTTGAGGTTTTCCGCCGCGATGATCGACAGATAATTGACGCAGTAATCCAGCGCCGTCGTCACCCCGCGCAGCACTGCATAACCGACGAATGCCAGCAGGATCGTGGTGCCGATCTCGCCCGCGCCCAGCCCGTCGATCAGCCGCGAAAACACATAGGGCGTCATCACTTCGGTGATGGCCGACCCCAGAACGATCAGCGCCGTGCCAATCAGCAGCCAGCGCTCCGCCGCCCAAAACCGCACATAGATGGCGCGTAGGGGCGCAAAAATGATCGACCATTCCGTCGGTTTCATGGGCGATCCATAATCTTGATGACAAAAATCAGCTTAGCCAGTGACCGATGCCTTAGCGCCACCGCCTCGTCAATACTGCCCAAGACGAAGCGCGAATAATGTCGATTGAAAGAACGTGCCAGAGGCAGCGCAAACCGCTGCATCAACACACTCCGCGTCATTCCCGCGAAAGCGGGAATCCCCCTCCCTTACAAACTCTCAGCCACCCCAATTCCTCCCACGCTCCGTCGCTGCCCTCGGGCCTGGCCCGGGGCCCCTCACTCAAAATAATCGGGAAAATCCGCGATGGTCTGGCTGAGCAGGACCTCGGCCCGGGCCAGATGCGCCCGCATCGCGGCTTCCGCTCCGGCGGCATCTCCCGCAATCACCGCCGCAGCGATGATCTTGTGCTCGGCAATCGCCCGCTGCGTCGATGACACGCCCAGCGTCAGATACCGCACCCGATCAAGCTGCATCTTGTGATCGTCGACCAGCTGCCACGCATATTCAACACCCGCCAGGCGCGCCAGCGTCCGATGAAACAGTTCGTCGAGCACGTGAAAGCCCGCGCTGTCTTCCGCAGCGGACGCAATCTCCTGCTCCGCAATCAGACCGTTGAGCTCAGCCTCGACAGTGCCACCGGGATGGGACGCCACGCGGCGGATAATCTCCACCTCAATGGATTCCCGGATAAAGCGCGACTGCCGCACCCCATCGGGCGAGATCTTCTTGATCACCGTGGCGCGTTTTGGCCGGATCAGCAGCAGCCCCTGCTGCGCCAGCCGAATGAACGCCTCGCGCACGGGTTGGCGCGACACGCCATAGCGCGCCGCAATATCGCTTTCGGAGATCACATCGCCAGGTTTGAGGGCCATGCGGACAATTTCATCGCGCAACGCGGTCACCACGCGCAGCGCCATGGTATCTTCGCCAGCCTCGAGCACCCCGGACGTTTCCTGCATTGATTCTCCTGCTGCCAAGATGGGCCCGATCAAGCTGCGCCCACGCGCGAATGTGACCACCCACAGTAAACTTAGTGGGCAACGCCGCAAGAGCGGGAAAAATCGCTCAAACGCCCAATGCCCGCCCCTTCACGATAGCGATGACAAGATGTCGCCATATCGCCGAATCGGTGACTTCATGTGCTAACAGTCTGCCAACCGTTTTGCTCAACCTGCGACTCCCGATAAGCGGGACAACACGCGCTGATCTGGAGATCGAATGAAGGTAGCTATCGACATGGGCGTCAGCACGGGCTCAACGCCTGCGACGCTTGATCTCGAAGAGCTGCTTGCCACGCGCCTTCTGGTGCAGGGCAATTCGGGCTCCGGCAAGTCGCATCTTTTGCGCCGTCTGCTCGAGCAGTCTGCGCCCTGGGTGCAGCAGTGCATCATTGATCCTGAAGGCGATTTCACCACCTTATCCGACAAGTTCGGCCACCTCGTCGTCGATGCCACGCGCACCGAAGCCGAGCTGACCCGCATCGCCGCCCGCGTCCGCCAGCACCGCGTCTCCGTCGTCCTCAACCTTGAGGGCCTCGATGTCGACCAGCAGATGCGCGCCGCTGCCGCCTTCCTTGGTGGCATGTTCGACGCCGACCGCGATTATTGGTACCCGGTCCTCGTGGTCGTCGACGAAGCCCAGCTTTTTGCCCCGGCTGCTGCTGGCGAAGTGTCTGATGATGCTCGCAAATTGTCGCTTGCCGCGATGACCAACCTGATGTGCCGTGGCCGCAAGCGCGGCCTTGCCGGCGTCATCGCCACCCAGCGCCTCGCCAAGCTCGCGAAAAACGTCGCTGCAGAAGCGTCTAACTTCCTGATGGGCCGTACTTTTCTCGATATCGACATGGCTCGCGCCGCCGACCTTTTGGGCATGGAAAAGCGCCAGGCCGAGCAGTTCCGCGATCTGGCGCGCGGCCACTTCGTCGCCCTCGGCCCCGCCATTTCCCGCCGCCCGCTGCCGATCACCATCGGCACGGTGGAAACCTCGGCCCGCTCCACCAGCCCCAAGCTGACCCCATTGCCCGAGGCGCCTGTTGACGCCGCCGACCTGATTTTCACGGCCTCGCCCGAGGAAATCGCGCGTCCCGTCGTGCGCCGCCCACCGCCGCCACCACCGCCATCGACAACCGAATTGCTGGCCCAGCTGACCCGTGCCCGTCCCGAGGCCGAACCGGTCCCCCAGACCCTGTTCCCCGAGATCGACGAAGCCGAACGCGACGCCCAGGTCGACGCCATCATGGCCGAATTGCTCGGCGATCCCGACGCCAGCTTCCGCACTGTCGCTGTGCTCTATCAGGACTTTCTGGTGCGCTGCCGCATCCGCCGCGTGCCGGGCGAACCGCCTGCGCTGCCTGCGTTCAAACGCAAGCTCGCCGTCGCCCGCGTCTCCCCCGACAAGGAAGTCGCGCAGTCCGATGGTTGGCAGCAGGCCCTCACCATGTCCGAAACGCTCTCGGAGGACGTGCAGGGCGTTTTCCTCGTGCTGGCGCAAGCCGCACTGGTCAATGCGCCATGTCCGTCCGACGCGACCCTGGCGCGCCTCTACGGCACCCATTCGGCCAGCCGCGCCCGACGTCTGCTGACCTGGTTTGAGGAACGCGGCCTGCTCGTGGTTCGCCTCGACTTCCGCAACAACCGCGTCGTCGCCTTCCCCGATCTGGGCGCAGAAACCGCCGCAGGCGATCCCAACGGCCCCGATATGCTGGTCGATGAGCGCGGCGCGGCCGAGTAACTGCCCCACGCTCTCAACAGAGGTCTATTTCTAGACCCCACACCAACCAGTAGACCTCATGGTGAGCCTGTCGAACCACGAGGTCGTGGGACCACTACCCCACCAATTCAGCCGTAAACGCATAGCGCCCCGTCGCGCCGGGCCCCAGCACTTCGCTATAGGGTCGATCTTCCAGCGCATCGCTGCCCCCAACTTCGGCCGCCGTGCCATGCCATGGCTCAAGGCACACAAAGGGCGCGCCGGGCTTGGACCACAGCGCCAGATTGGGCAGGTTCTCCCAGGTAAAATGGATTGCCTTATCACCGGCGCTATAGCGCAATCCCGCCCCGGCGCCGTCCGGAAACAGCATCGCATCGGCATCAAACAGTTCAGGCTCCAGAACCAGTCGGCCGTCGACAAACGGGGACGCCAGTTTTTGCGGCTGCACCAGCCCGCCCGATAGCCGAACCAGATCGGGCGATGCACCACTGTCGAGCGTCACCACATGCTCAAGGCCCGCACAGCCCGGCAGCGGCCAGACAAAGGCGGGATGAAACCCAATGCCAAACGGCAACGGACGATGGTCGAGATTTTGCACCTCAGCCGTCACTTTCACCGCGCGCCCCACCACGCGATGCTCCAGCGACAGCGCGAAATCGAACGGAAAGATCGTCCGGCTGGTTGGACTGGCTCGCAGCTCGAACCGGCAGAAATCGGCACCAAACTCAGCCAGCGTAAACTCGCTGCGCCGCGCAAAACCATGTTGGCCCATGGGGTAGCGCTGCCCGTCAATCCGCACATGATCGCCCGGCGCCTTGCCCACCATGGGAAACAGCACCGGCGAACGCCCGCTCCAGAACGCTGCATCGCCGTCCCATAGCCACGAATGGCCATCGCTCGTCGTGATCGACTGCATTTCCGACCCCATCGGCGAAATCTCGACACTCAGAAATTCATTGTCGATACGGGTCAGCTTCATGGCGGCTCTCCGATTCAAATCAGTCTGACACTAGCCGCGACATCGCCCAAGGGGGAGCCCCCACGACCGCCACTTGATCAATCCTTGCTCATCGGCCACACACACGCCATGCCCTTGCCGCCCCTGCCCATCGACGATGCCCTTCCGGCCCTGCAAACCGCCTTGGTCGCTGGTCCTTATGCCGTGCTCGTCGCCCCGCCCGGCGCCGGTAAAACCACCCGTGTTCCGCTGGCATTGCTTGACGCACCGTGGCGTGGAGAGCGCCGCATCATCATGCTGGAGCCGCGTCGTCTCGCCGCCCGCGCCGCCGCCGGACAGATGGCGCGCCTTTTGGGCGAAGATGTCGGCCAGACCATTGGCTATCGCGTCCGCATGGACAGCAAGGTAACCGCCAGGACCCGCGTCGAAATCGTCACCGAAGGCGTTTTCACGCGCATGCTGCTCGACGATCCTGAGCTGACCGGCATCGCCGCCGTAATCTTCGACGAATTCCACGAGCGTAGCCTTGATGGCGATTTGGGACTGGCACTGGCGCTGGATGCTGCCGCCCTGCGGCCAGACCTGCGCGTGCTCGTCATGTCCGCCACCATTGACGGCGCCCGCGTCGCGCGGCTCCTTAGCGACGCCCCCGTCATCGAAAGCCTTGGCCGCGCTTTCCCCGTTGAAACGCTCCACCGCGAACCCGATCCGCTCAAGCGTCTCGACGATCAAGTCACCGAGGCCGTACTGACGGCGCTGCGCGAGCACGAGGGGTCGGCCCTGGTGTTCCTGCCCGGTCAGGGCGAGATCACCCGCGTTGCCGAACGCCTCGCCACCCGCGTTCCCGCCAACACCGATATTGCGCCGCTTTATGGCCAGCTCACACCCGCCGAGCAGGATCGCGCCATCCGCCCGGCAGAACCGGGCCGCCGCAAGGTCGTTCTCGCCACCTCGATTGCCGAAACCTCACTGACCATTGATGGCGTCCGCATCGTCATCGACAGCGGCTTCCGCCGTGTGCCCGTCTACGAACCCGGCACCGGCCTCACGACGCTTGCCACCACACGCGTCTCGCGCGCTGGTGCCGATCAGCGCCGTGGCCGCGCCGGTCGCACCAGCCCCGGCGTCGCCATTCGGCTGTGGAATGAGGGGCAGACCGCCGCTCTCGAGGCTTTCGACACACCCGAAATCCTCGCGGCCGACCTTGCCGGTCTGGCGCTCGATCTCGCCAACTGGGGCGTCACCGATCCCTCTGCGCTGTCCTTCCTCGACCCACCGCCGGCACCCGCTTGGACCGAAGCGACGAACCTGCTGAAGTCTCTGGATGCGCTCGATGCCAGCGGCCGCCTGACCGCCGACGGCAAGTCCCTCGCCCGCCTGCCGCTCCATCCGCGCCTCGCCCATATGGTGGTCGCAGCAACAGCCGAAGATGATGCCCAGACGGCAGCAGAGCTGGCCGTCCTCATCGGCGAGCGCGGCCTTGGCGGCGACGCAACGGACCTCGCCCATCGGTTGGATCGTTTCCGCAGCGACCGCAGTAAACGCGCCGACGACGGCCGTGCGCTCGCACGCCGCTGGGCCAAGCAGGCCGGCGGTAGCCACGGCGGCAATCTGCCAGCCGGGCACCATCTCGCCCGCGCCTTCCCCGACCGCGTCGCACAGGCCGCTGGCGCGCGTGGGCGCTTCCGCCTCGCCAATGGTCGCCAGGCCAGCCTCGAGCAGACTGACGCTCTCGCTGCCGCCCCCTTCCTCGTCGTCACTGATATCACCGGCGCGGCTGCAACGTCGCGTATTCGCGCCGCCGCTGCGCTGGATCGTGACGACCTCGATGCCCTCTTCGGCCGCCGCATCACCGAGACAATTGCGCTGACCTTTGACACAGCATCCGCCAGTGTCCGCGCCCGCCGCATCCGTCAGCTCGACGCGCTGCGTCTCGCCGATGATCCAGTCGCCGTAACCGATTTCGATGCTGCTGCAGCGCTCCTCGCCCAAGCCGCCAATCGCCGCGTTGACGCGTTACCCTGGACCAAGGATCAACAGGCCCTCCGCGCCCGCTCGACCTACCTGCACCAGACACTCGGCGATACCTGGCCAGACCTCTCCGATACCGCGCTAGCGACCCGCGACTGGCTGGCGGACTACATCACCGGCGAAACCCGCCTCGCTGGCATCACCGCTGCCCATCTCGGCAATGCGCTCGACGGCTTGCTGCCATGGTCGCAACGTCAGGAGATCGACAAGCTTCTGCCCAGCCACTTCACCGCCCCTTCTGGCAGTCACCTGCCAATCGACTACGCGGCCGAAAATGGCCCGGCGCTCGAAGTGCGCGTGCAGGAGCTGTTCGGGCTCGACCGACATCCTGCCGTCGCTGCGGGCAAGGTGCCGCTCTTGCTGATTCTGCTCTCGCCAGCGCACCGCCCCATCCAGACCACGCGCGATCTCCCCGGTTTCTGGCGTGGGAGCTGGAAGGATGTCGCCAAGGACCTCAAAGGCCGCTACCCGCGCCATTTCTGGCCCGAAGACCCGGTAACCGCCGCCGCGACCGCACGCGCCAAGCCACGCGGCACCTGACCCACCTTACGCTTTCCCATCTCGCCGCGCCGTCATCACCCGGCTTGTCCGGGTGATCCACGCAATATCGGGGCTTCCTATGGATTGCCCGGACAAGCCGGGCAATGACGGGGAGCAGGAGCGAACGGTACGGAAAAGCCCCTTCCGACAACAGCCCAACAAAAAAGCCCCGGATCACGCCGGGGCTTTTCAATCTTAGGCGGCAGGCGCGAAATTCAGCGCCACGCCATTGATGCAATAGCGCAGGCCCGTTGGAGGCGGACCATCGGGGAACACATGGCCCAGATGGCTGCCGCAAGTCGCGCAATGCACCTCGGTGCGGGTCATGCCGTAACTGGTGTCGGTGGTTGTCTCGACCGAACCGGGCAGCGGATCATTGAAGCTCGGCCAGCCGGTGCCGCTTTCAAACTTCAACGTCGACCCAAACAGCGGCGTATCGCAGCCCGCGCAGGAGAACGTGCCCTGGCGCGTTTCATGCAGCAGCGCGCACGACCCTGGCCGCTCGGTGCCGTGATTACGCATCACCTGATACTGTTCCGGGGTGAGTTTTGCGCGCCATTCGGCGTCGGTATGGGTCACCTTGAAGGCATGGGTGTCCACGATGTCACTCCTGTCTCGATAATCTCTGGCAAAATATAGGGACGATCCGCCGCCGCTGAAACCCGCGAGGGTCATCACCCCCGCGTGAGCAGCGCAAAGATCGTTGCTGGACGATCATTACCACGCCCCGCGTGCGACGCCACCCAATCCATCTCGCGAGACCGCTGTCATTGCCCGGTCATCGGCCATCGCTAGGAGGGCGCCCAACCCACTTCCGAGGTAGCAATGACCCTGAAATTCGTCGTGATGAGCGACCTGCACATAATGCCCAAGGGCGAACTCTCCATGACGCTGGATACCAGCGAGCGGCTGGAGCGCGCCGTTGATGCCGTCATCGCGCGCCATGCCGATGCCGACTTCTGCGTCCTCGCGGGCGATCTGGCCGATCTCGGCCAACCCGCTGCCTATGAATACCTCAAAACCATCATCGCGCGCCTGCCGATTCCCGTGCACATCACGCTGGGCAATCATGATAACCGCCCCAGATTCCTAGAAGCCTTCGGCGCAAACTTTGCCTCCCCCGAAACCGGCAAGGTCGACAAGGTCATCGACATCAAGGGCTACCGAATCATCGTGTTTGATTCGTCCGAACCCGGCCGCGTCGATGGCGTACTCGAAGATGCTCAGATCGCCGCCCTGCGCGTCTGGCTGGCCGAGGCCGTTGATCGCCCGGTCATCGTGATTCTCCACCACAACGCCAACGCGCTCCACATTGGCTCGGACACCATTCGCCTGCTCGAGCCAACCGCCTTCATCGACGCGCTCAAAACCCATCCAGACATTCGCCAGATTATCGCCGGCCATGTTCACCTGACCTCCACCGCAACCTGGCGTGGCCTGCCATTCACCACGCTGGCAGGCGGGCATTACTCGGTGGATTTCAACGTCGATCAGCCAGAAGTCCCCGTCCGCCGCCTGACTGGCCCCGGCCAGATGGCCGTGATTGTCGGCACGCCAGACCGCACCACAGTGCTGTTCGAGGATTTTATCGACGGCAATACGCAGATCATGCTCGCCGCAGAGTAGCCCACGAATCGCAAGCGGCTCGGCAAAGGTCGAGCCGCGACCCAAAGCGAATCACAACGTGATGGCGGCAGCTGGAAATGTCGGAAGAGGAAGGAATGGTGGGAGTAACAAGGATTGAACTTGTGACCCTTCGCGTGTGAAGCGAATGCTCTCCCGCTGAGCTATACTCCCATCGCCCAAGGGCGAAAGTCTTAGAGAGATGGTGGGCGTAACAAGGATCGAACTTGTGACCCCCTCGATGTCAACGAGGTGCTCTCCCGCTGAGCTATACGCCCATCTCTCCGGGAAGGAAGGGCGCTAAGCCCTGCCAGTGGCGCGGATAAACCATAGAACCCCCGGAGGGGTCAAGGGGCAAATCTGCGCATTGTGGATAGTCTGTTTCAGGCGGCCAGCAGACGTTCGACTTCGTTGACCAAATCCTTGAGATGGAAAGGCTTAGACAGCACTGACGCATCCTTTGGCGCATCGCTGTCCGGGTTGAGGGCAACGGCCGCAAAACCGGTGATGAACATCACCTTGAGGTCAGGATCGAGTTCGGTGGCGCGGCGCGCCAGTTCGATTCCGTCCATTTCGGGCATCACGATATCGCTGAGCAGCAGCGAGAACGGTTCCTCGCGCAGGCGCTCATAAGCCGACAGGCCATTGTCGAACGAAACGACCTCATACCCGGCGTTTTTGAGCGCGCGCGTCAAAAACGAGCGCATATCATTATCGTCTTCTGCGAGCAGAATTCGCTTCATAAATTTCTCCAGCCATCCTGGCTCTGTGGCGGACTTCGACGTCGAACGGTACGACGCACCATACAGCACCATATAGGGCGATGTTTAAGCGAAGTTTTAGGACATGCAACGGCAAGCCGATTTCTGGGCGCAAATTTGCACTAAACTGGACAAGCCCCGCGCAAAGCGCGACAATCAACCACTGCAAATCAATGCCGCCCAAGCCAAATTTGGGGTCATCCGGGGGAGCCACGTGCGGTCCGACTATTGGGATCAGCCAGCCTTTGAAACCATCCGACCCCGTCGGCTGGTGGCGCCGCTCGTGTTCAATTCGGCCCATTCCGGCCGCGTCTATCCCGAGCGATTTCTGGCAATGACCCGGCTCGATCATTTGTCGATTCGGCAGTCCGAGGACGCCTGGGTTGATGACCTGTTTGCCCGCGCGCCCCATCTTGGCGCACCGATGTTGCGGGCGCATTTTCCCCGCGCCTATCTCGACGTCAATCGCGAGCCGTGGGAACTCGATCCGACCATGTTCGTCGAGCCGCTGTCGGATCGCTTCAACACCACATCGCCGCGCGTCGCCGCGGGCCTTGGCACGCTTGCCCGCGTTGTCGCCGAAAACAAACCCATCTATCGCGACCGGCTGACGCTGGACGATGCCCGTATGCGCATAGAGGGGATCTATCATCCCTATCACGCGGCGCTGCAGACCCTGCTCAGCGAAGCCATGAGCGCCTTTGGCGTCGCCGTGCTGATCGATTGCCACTCCATGCCGCGCATCACCCGCACCTCCGAGCGCGCCGCGCCCGATATTGTGCTGGGTGACCGCTACGGCACCACCTGTGCGCCCGGTCTGGTCGATCTGGTCGAAACCATTTTCATTTCTGCCGGGCTCAAGGTCGCGCGCAATCGCCCCTATGCCGGAGGCTTTTCCACCCGCACCTATGGCCGCCCCCAGCATGGCGTTCATGCCCTGCAGATCGAGATCAGCCGCCACCTCTACATGAACGAGGTGACCCTGGCCCGCAATGAGGGCTTTGAGGCGATCAAGATGTTGGTCGAACGGCTGATTTTCACGCTGCTGGGCCTTGATATCGCCGCGCTGACCGGGCGGCGTCATATCCCCGAAAGCGCTGCGGCCGAGTAGCCAAACCGGCGAGCTTTGGGTAGAGCTTGGCCCGTCTTCTCGGCCACCCAGGTACAGCTGCTCATGACCCTCGACCTCGCCAAAATCGAAGCCACCCTGCTCGCTGCCGCCGATGCCGCCGCAACGCGCACCCTGCCGCTGTTCCGCACGCCTCTGGCGGTCGACAACAAGCTGAGCGAGGGCTTTGATCCGGTCACCGAGGCCGACAAAGGAGCGGAGACCGCGATCCGTGCCGTCATCGCCGAAGCCTTTCCCGATCACGCCATTATCGGCGAAGAATGGGGCAGCTCGGGCTCGGGCCCCTATAGCTGGATCATCGACCCGATCGACGGCACCCGCGCCTTCATTTCCGGCGCGCCCGTCTGGGGCACGCTGATCGGCTTTGCCAGGGATGGCGTGGCGATTGCCGGGCTGATGAGCCAGCCCTTCATCGGCGAGACCTTCCTCGCCGTACCGGGACGATCGACTTATCGCCGCAATGGCCAAACCCAGGCCCTGCGCACCAGCGGGCAGACAGAACTCGCCCCTTCGCGCGTCTTCACCACCACGCCGTCTCTGTTCCGCACACCCGAGCTGATGAGCAAATGGCGCGCCATTGAATCGGCAACGCGCCTGCAGCGCTTCGGCATGGATTGTTACGGCTACGCCCTGCTTGCTGCCGGGCAGGCCGATATCGTCATCGAGCCCTTCCTCAACACCTACGACATCGCTGCCCTGGTGCCGATCATCCGCGAAGCCGGCGGCGCCATCGCCTGCTGGGACGGCAGCGAACCAACCGGCGGCGGCAACGTCGTCGCAGCCGCCACGCCCGAACTGCTGGAAAAGGCCCTAGAACTGGTCAACGCCAGCTAGAGCACCTCTCAACGATCCATCAGTCGACACCTCCCCCTTGCGGGGAGGGAAGCGAGATAGGACTTAGCCGAGGCTAAGTCCGTGATCGAGCAGGGTGGGGGTATCTCCCCGCAGCAGCAACGGCAGGGAGACGACTGAGGCTTTCAGGCAAAAAACCTAAGCACTCTGATCCGTCACAAACGCATCAAACGCAGCAAAGACCTGCCCCCGGATCACGTCCATCTCCATAAACAATTCATGGCGCGCGCCAGCGATCACTAAGTGCCGACCGGTCCGCATCCGCAGGCCCAATTGCTCGGTCGCCGCACTCGACACCACCCCATCGCGCGCCGCCGCCAGCATCAGCACGGGGATACGCACCTGCGCCGGGAACTCATCCCGTGCCGCCCCCGCCATGGCGCCCATCGCCGAGGCGATCCAGCGAATGGTCGGCGCCCCAATCTCCAGGCTGGGATCGGCTTTGACGATATCCACCATACGCACATAGCGCACGATGTCGCCGGTCAGCGGATTGTTGGGAAATGTTGCCTCAGACGCAGGCTTGTCGGCCTTGCGGCCAATCGGCATGTGCCCCAGCCCCAGAAAGCTCAGCGTCTCGGCGACGCGGGCCATCCCGGCCATGCTGAGGGGCTGATTGTCGAGTGCCACCATGGGGGCCGACAGGAAAATCCTGTCAAACATCATGCGATCGTTCACGCCAGCATAGAGTGACGCCAAACCGCCCATTGAGTGCCCCACCAGATAATAGGGCGGCGGGCAGTCGGGTAACAGGATCTGGCTGTGAAAGCTCTGCAAATCCGTCCAGTAATCCTCGAAACGCTCGACATGGCCCAGCTTGCGATTGGCGATCAGCCGATCCGAGCCGCCCTGCCCGCGCCAGTCAAAGGTCGCCACCGCAAAGCCGCGCCGTCGGAAATCCGCAATGGTCTCGAAATACTTTTCGATAAACTCGGTACGCCCTTGCACCAGACAGATCGTGCCGCGATGCGCGCCAGCCGATTTCGGCCAGATCGCATAGCGCAGCTGCACCTTGTCACTGGTCTTGAAATAGCCCACCCGCGCGCCCTCAGGCACAGGGTTGCTGGCGATATTGACGAGGTGGGGCCCATTGGGGTCGACGACGGCGCTCATGGCGGATCCAGATGTGAGGAACACCTGTCTTAGCCCAAACCCCTGAAAAAAAGAAAACCAGCGTCTCGGGCTGAGACACTGGTTTCCTTTGAGCGGCCCGTGCGGGGGGCGGGTGACGGGACCGCGTTTGCGGTGTGCTGCTCTATTGGTCAGCACATGCCTCTTTCTAGCCCCGCCCGCCTGAACCCGAACGGAGCGCCGCATTCATTTTCAGTTCATTTTGCAAACGCGCATCCGGGCCTTGAACACCCAAAAACCCCACCCATATTTCTTCTTGTTCGCCGGCTTATCCGGGAACCCCGACCTCAAGATCAACCGCTCGCCTCACGATTGGGAGCGCTGTTTGAGACCACCGGGACATCCACGTTGCTTTACGGAGAATGTGACTATGCAGACCATCGATTTTTCCCCCTTCTATCGCTCCACCGTCGGTTTTGACCGCGTCTTCAACCGCCTCGACAATCTGGTCGGGCAGGAAGCCAAAACCTACCCTCCTTATAATATCGAGCGCACCGGCGAAGACGCCTACCGCATCTCGATTGCTGTGGCTGGCTTCTCCAATGGAGACATTGCCATTGAGACCAAGGAAAACAGCCTGGTTGTGAAGGGTGCAAAGCCGACTGAAGGTGGCGACAAGGCCCGTGAATTCCTCCATCGCGGCATTGCCGAGCGCGCTTTCGAGCTGCGCTTCCAGCTTGCTGACTATGTCGAGGTTCAGGGCGCCAATCTGGAAAACGGCCTGCTCCATCTGGAGCTGAAGCGCGAACTGCCAGAAAGCAAGAAGCCCCGTTCGATCCAGATCAATGGCGGCACCCAGCCAGCCATTGAGGATAGCTCGGTCAACTAACACCGACACCTCCCGGTGACGTTGAAGGCGCAGCCCGCAAGGGTTGCGCCTTTTGTGTTTGAGCCATCGGCTCGCGATCTATTTCACCCCGGAAGGGAACTCCCCGTCAGATCATTGGTTGTGTCCCACAACGCCCAAAGTCTTAAAGGACCGCAGCCATGAAAACCCCATCGATCACCATCAAGTCCAATGCCAAGTCGGCTGTCATCGATATCCTCAATGCCCGCCTTGCCGACGCCATTGATCTGGCGCTGGTGACCAAGCAGGCGCATTGGAACCTCAAGGGGCCAAACTTCATCGCTGTGCATGAAATGCTCGATCCGATGCGCGCCGCCATCGACGATCACGCCGATACCATTGCCGAGCGCGTCGCTCAGCTTGATGGTATTGCCCTGGGCACCAGCCAGATTGTCGCCAAGGCGACTAAGCTTGCGCCCTACCCCACCGAAATCCGCAAGACCTCCGATCACCTCGCCGCGCTCGCCGAGCGCTATGCCGCCCTCGCCAATCAGGTGCGCGAGGATATCGACGCCACCGATGAAGCGGGTGACGCGGACGCTGCCGATATCCTGACCGCATTCTCGCGCGAACTCGACAAAGACCTCTGGTTTATCAAGTCGCACCTCGAATAACGAGTCCATCGCCACGATCCTGCGACATCAGGGCTCAGCCGCGTCGTCAGCCCGGCTTTTCACCGCCAAAGTCCTATTTTGCACCAAGCCAGAATAGGACTTGCTGGGCCAAAAGCCCATAAAAATAGGATTTCAGCACAAATTCTGCGCAGCCTGCGCAGAATTTGTGCATTTCTGGTCAAAACACCCCAAAACTCCTATAGTAAAATATAGGCTTTCCTATAATTTCCATAGGAAGTCCAACTTTGCTTCTTGCTCGCAGTTTGGAATTATGCAAATGTGAATTCGATAGGGCAGCACAACTGTCCTATCTGACGCGGCGCCCCGGTCTCCCCGGCAAGCCCGCGCGCCCGATCCGGCTGGCCCGCTTTTCAAAAGCGGAAACGGAGGGGCGGGGCTGATACGAGCCCGAACGAGCGGCCATTTGGATGCAGCGCCGCTCCCCACGGAATAGACATTGCCACGTGACGAGCCGTACCCTGTGCGACCCGACCTGGCGATGTGTCCGCAAATTCGGGCCGGCAGCCGCCGGCAATGGTATAATGGGCGATAAAGTTCGCCAAAGTTGAGGATAATGACCATGGTGATCAGCCAGGTGGGATCGCGCCAAACCCCAACACGTTCAGACGCCGTCGTGCCACAAACTGGACGGCCGGCGGCTCAAGGACTTTACGACCCCAAAAACGAACACGATGCCTGCGGCATCGGCATGATCGCCAACATCAAGAACAAGCCCAGCCACGAAGTGGTTGAAAAGGGCCTCGAGATTCTCGAGAACCTTGAGCACCGTGGAGCCGTGGGAGCCGACCCGTTGATGGGTGACGGCGCCGGCATCCTGGTCCAGACCCCACACAATTTCTTCAGCAAGGTCATGGGCTTCCCCCTGCCCGAAAAGCACCACTACGCCGTGGCCATGCTGTTTTACCCCAACATTGCCGCACTGCGCGACAAGTGCGCCACCGCCGTACGCGGCTGTCTCGCCAGCGAGGGTCTGACCCTTCTAGGCGAGCGCATTGTCCCATCGGACAATTCGGCGCTCAGCGAAGGCGTGATCGCCACCCAGCCCATCATCGAGCAGATGGTCATCGCCCGTCCCGATGGGCTGACCCTGGATGAGTTCGAGCGCAAGCTCCTCATCGTGCGCAAAGTCATCTCCAACACCGTCTATGCGGCGGTTCCCGAGAGCAACAGCGACAACGGCTTTTACGTCGTGTCGATGTCGGCCCGTACCATTGTCTATAAGGGCATGTTCCTCGCCGCCCAGCTCAAGGCCTTCTACCCTGACCTCAGCGATGAACGCTTCGAGTCCGCGATTGCTCTGGTCCACCAGCGCTTTTCGACCAACACCTTCCCGAGCTGGAAGCTGGCCCACCCCTACCGCATGACCACCCACAATGGTGAAATCAACACCATCCGTGGCAACGTCAACTGGATGGCGGCGCGTCAGGCTTCGGTGCATTCCAAGTATTTCGGCGAGGACATCTCCAAGATCTGGCCGATCTCCTACGAAGGCCAGTCCGACACCGCCTGCTTTGACAACGCGCTCGAATTCCTCGTGCGCGGTGGCTATACGCTGCCGCACGCCGCGATGATGCTGATCCCCGAAGCCTGGGCCGGCAATCCGCTGATGGATGAAAAGCGCCGCGCGTTCTATCAATACCACGCCTCCCTGATGGAGCCATGGGACGGCCCGGCCGCCATGTCGATCTCGGATGGTCGCTATGTCGTGGCAACGCTCGACCGCAATGGCCTGCGCCCTGCCCGCTATCTCGTCACCAAGGAAGGCCATGTGGTCCTCGCCTCGGAGTCGGGCGTGCTGGACATTCCCGATGAGGACATCGTCGAGCGCTGGCGCCTCCAGCCCGGTCGCATGCTGCTGATCGATCTCGAACAGGGCCGCATCATCTCGGACGACGAAATCAAGTCGACGCTGGCGACTTCCAACCCCTACGGCGATTGGCTGGCCCGCACGCAGATCGTGCTCGAAGACCTGCCCGCCGTGGCGCCAAAGGCCCCTGAGCCGACCGAAGCGCTGCTCGACCGGTTGCAGGCCTTTGCCTATACCCAGGAAGACATCAAGCTGCTGATGGCCCCCATGGCCACCACCGGCCAGGAAGCCGTTGGCTCGATGGGCACCGACACACCGTTGTCGGCCCTCTCCAACAAGGCCAAGCTGCTCTACACCTACTTCAAGCAGAACTTCGCGCAGGTCACCAACCCGCCCATCGATCCGATCCGCGAGGAATCGGTGATGAGCCTGGTCTCGTTCATCGGCCCGCGCCCGAACCTGTTCGATCTCGAAGGTCTCTCCAAGGTCAAGCGCCTCGAAGTGCGCCAGCCGATCCTGACCAATGAGGATCTCGAAAAGATCCGCGCCATTGGCGATATCGACACCAACCAGTTCAAGACCAAGACGCTCGACATCACCTATCCCAAGGATATGGGCGCTTCCGGCATGGAAGCGGCGATCGATGCCCTGTGCAACGCCGCCGAAGAAGCCGTGCGCGGCGAATACAACATCATCATCCTGTCCGACCGCCTTGTCTCGGCCGACCGGCTCGATATCCCGACGCTTCTCGCGCTCGCCGCTGTGCATCACCACCTGATCCGCAAGGGTCTGCGCACCTCGACGGGTCTTGTCGTGGAAACAGGCGAAGCCCGCGAAATCCACCACTTCGCCATGCTGGCTGGCTATGGCGCTGAAGCCATCAACCCCTACCTCGCCTTTGAAGCCCTCTCGGCTTTGCAGGCCGAGGGCGAATTCCCCGAGGAAGTCTCGGCCGATGAAGTGGTCTACCGCTACATCAAGTCGGTGGGTAAGGGCCTGCTCAAGGTCATGTCCAAGATGGGCATTTCGACCTATCAGTCCTATTGCGGCGCGCAGATTTTTGACGCCGTTGGCCTCAGCAGCGAGTTCGTCAACAAGTACTTCTTTGGCACCGCGACCTCGATTGAAGGCGTTGGCATCAAAGAAGTGTCCGAGGAAACCGTGCGTCGTCACGGCCTCGCCTTCGGCGATGACGCCGTGCTGCGCAAGTCGCTCGATGTTGGCGGCGAGTATGCCTATCGTATCCGTGGCGAAAAGCACGCCTGGAGCCCCGATGTCGTTGCCGACCTGCAGCATGCCGTGCGCACAAAGGACGACAGCCCCGAAACCGCGCAGGATCGCTACAACAGCTTTGCCGAGCGCGTGAACTCGGGCGAAAACGGCTATCTGGCCATTCGCAACCTGTTCGACATTCGCCCACTCGGCGAGGCTGTGCCTCTCGACGAAGTCGAGCCCGCTGTCGATATCGTCAAGCGCTTCGTCACCGGCGCAATGAGCTTCGGCTCGATCAGCCGCGAGGCCCACACCACGCTGGCGCAAGCGATGAACCGGATTGGCGGCAAGTCCAACACCGGCGAAGGCGGCGAAGAACCCGACCGCTACAAGCCACTGGCTGATGGGTCGCAGAACCCACTCCGAAGCGCCATCAAGCAGATCGCCTCGGGCCGCTTTGGCGTGACCACCGAATATCTGGTCAATGCCGATGCGCTGCAGATCAAGGTCGCGCAGGGCGCCAAGCCCGGCGAAGGCGGCCAGCTGCCCGGCCACAAGGTGGATTGGGTTGTCGCCAAGACGCGTCACTCGACCCCCGGCGTTGGCCTCATCAGCCCACCGCCACACCACGACATCTATTCGATCGAAGATCTGGCGCAGCTGATTTACGATCTCAAGAACGTCAATGAAAAGGCCGATATCTCGGTCAAGCTAGTGTCCGAAGTGGGCGTCGGCACGGTTGCGGCTGGCGTTGCCAAGGCGCGCGCCGACCACATCACCGTCTCCGGCTACGATGGCGGCACGGGTGCGTCCCCACTCACCTCGCTCAAGCATGCCGGTGGCCCGTGGGAAATCGGTCTTGCCGAAACCCATCAAACCCTCGTGCTCAACCGTCTGCGCAGCCGCGTTGTGTTGCAGGTCGATGGCGGTCTTAAGACCGGCCGCGACGTGCTGATCGGCGCCCTGCTCGGTGCTGATGAGTTCGGATTCTCCACCGCGCCACTGATCGCGGCGGGCTGCATCATGATGCGCAAGTGCCATCTCAACACTTGCCCGGTTGGCGTTGCCACCCAGGACCCGGTGCTGCGCAAGCGCTTCAAGGGCACGCCTGAGCATGTCATCAACTACTTCTTCTTCATTGCTGAAGAACTGCGTGGTCTGATGGCTGAGCTGGGTGCGCGGACGCTCAATGAACTGGTCGGTCGCTCCGATCTGCTCGATCAGCGCCGCCTCAAGGATCAGTGGAAGAGCGAAGGCATCGACTTCACCAAGCTGTTCTACAAGCCCGAACCGCTCGGCGGCGACACGATTTATCACTCCGAGTTCCAGAACCATCATCTCGAAGCGGTGCTGGATCGCAAGCTGATCGAGCTGGCCCAGCCAGCCCTCGACAATGGCACGCCCGTACAGATCGAGCTGCCCATCCGCAGCCGTGACCGTTCGGCCGGCGCCATGCTGTCGGGCGCTGTCGCCCGCAAGTATGGCCATGAAGGCCTGCCTGACGACTCCATCTCGATCAAGCTGACGGGCACTGCCGGTCAGGCCTTCGGCGCGTTCCTCGCTCGCGGCATCTCCATCGACATGGTTGGCGACGCCAATGACTATGTCGGCAAGGGTCTCAGCGGTGGCCGCATCGTCGTGCGTCCGTCCGACAAGGTCACCTTCAAGCCCGAAAAGTCGATCATCGTCGGTAATACGGTGCTCTATGGCGCCATTGCAGGCGAATGCTACTTCCGCGGCATCGCCGGCGAACGCTTCGCTGTCCGCAACTCGGGCGCTGTTGCGGTTGTCGAAGGCACCGGTGATCACGGCTGCGAATACATGACCGGCGGTGTTGTCGTCGTCATCGGCCAGACTGGCCGCAACTTCGCGGCTGGCATGTCCGGTGGTGTCGCCTACGTCCTCGACGAAGACGAAACCTTCCGCGATCGCTGTAACCTCGCCATGGTCGATCTCGAGCCTGTTCAGGAAGAAGAAGAATTGATGCAGAAGCTCCACCATCACGGTGGGGATCTGGAATGGCATGGTCGCGTCGACATTTCCGGCGACATGACCCGCCACGACGATGAGCGCCTGCATCAGCTCATCTCCAACCACCTCCACTATACCGGCTCGACCCGCGCCAAGTTCATTCTGGACAACTGGGTCGAGATGCGTCCGAAATTCGTCAAGGTCATGCCTGTCGAATATCGTCGTGCCATCCGCGACATGGAAAAGAAGCGCGCGTCCGGCATGGGCGTGGCGGCGAGCGAGTAAGGAGAGAGCAAATGGGTAAGGTAACAGGCTTTCTCGAAATCGAGCGCGAAGAGCCACGCTACGAGCCAGCGTCGGACCGCATTCGTCACTTTGGCGAATTCACCATTCCAATGACCGAAGGCCGGATCGTCGATCAGGCGGCGCGCTGCATGGATTGCGGCATTCCGTTCTGCCACGGCGACACCGGCTGCCCCGTGCACAACCAGATCCCCGACTGGAACGATCTGGTGTTCAACGGCGACTGGGAAGAGGCCGCGCGCAATCTGCACTCGACCAATAACTTCCCCGAGTTCACGGGCCGCATCTGCCCCGCGCCTTGCGAGGAAGCCTGCACGCTGAACCTGGAAGACAGCCCCGTCGCCATCAAGACGGTAGAACAGGCTATCGCTGACCGCGCCATCCGCTCGGGCTGGATCAAGCCACAGGTCGCCGCCCACAAGACCGGCAAGTCTGTCGCCATTGTCGGCTCGGGCCCTGCAGGGCTTGCTGCCGCCCAGCAGCTCGCCCGCGCCGGTCACGACGTGCACCTTTATGAGCGTGAGCCCAAGGCCGGCGGCCTGATGCGCTATGGCATTCCTGACTTCAAAATGGAGAAGGACCACATCGACTTCCGCGTCGAGCAGATGGAAGCCGAAGGCGTGACTTTCCACTATGGCGAAAACATCGGCGTCACTCGTCCGCTGTCCGACCTTCAGTCCCGCCACGATGCGGTTCTGCTGGCCGGTGGTTCGGAAAAGCCACGTGACGTCGATGCCGAAGGCACCGAGTTCAATGGCGTTCACTACGCTATGCCTTTCCTCGTCCAGCAGAACCGTCGCCTCGGCGGCGAGGATGTCAGCGATCAGGTGCAGCTCACGGCAGCGGGCAAGCATGTCGTGGTCGTCGGCGGTGGTGACACGGCCTCTGACTGTGTCGGCACCAGCTTCCGCCAGGGCGCCATTGCCGTCACTCAGCTCGACGTGCGCCCCATGCCGCCAGAGCTGGAAAACAAGATGACCAACTGGCCCAACTGGGCGGTCAAGATGCGCACCTCGTCGTCGCAGGCCGAGGGCGCCATCCGCGAATTTGCCGCTGGGACCATGAAGATCATTGGCAATGCCAAGGGCCAGGTCACGGGCGTCGAATGCGCCCGCGTTGATCGCAAGCGCCAGCCCATCCCCGGCACCGAATTCATCATCAAGGCCGATCTGGTGTTGATGGCGATCGGCTTCGCTTCGCCAGTGCACGAGGGCATGCTGACCGAACTGGGCGCTCAGCTCGACAAGCGCGGCAATCTCTTTGCCGACACGCTGAGCTACAAGACCACTGTGCCGAAAGTCTACGCCGCTGGCGACATGCGCCGTGGCCAGTCGCTCGTCGTCTGGGCCATCCGCGAAGGCCGCCAGGCCGCTCGCTCCATCGACTTCGACCTGATGGGCAAGACCGACCTACCGCGCTGAAGGTGTGGAAGAGTACCCCCTCCTAACCTCCCCCTGAAAAGGGGGAGGAACAGATCGAGTGCTTGGCCGCGATTTCTCCTAACACACCGGCTGGATTCCTCCCCCTATCAGGGGGAGGCGAGGTGGGGGTATCCCCTCGGCAAAACGCCGTCTGCGCTACCCTCAATGCTAACAGTCTGCTAACAGACTCGCGGTTGCGTTACCCGGACTCGCTATGACCCAGAAGCCCTACATCGTTGACGAACTGATTTCCGCCAAGGCCATCGCGGCCCGCGTCGAAGCGCTCGCCAAAGAGATTTCCACCTTCTATGCCGACACCGACAAGCTGGTGGTTGTTGGCCTGTTGCGTGGCTCGTTCATCTTCATCGCTGATCTGGTGCGCGAACTCGACCTGCCCGTGGAAGTCGATTTCCTCGAAGCCTCCTCCTATGGCAATGCCATGGAATCGAGCCGTGAAGTGAGGATTCTCAAGGACTTGCGCGGCGAGATCGGTGGCCGCGACGTGCTCGTGGTGGAAGACATTGTCGACACCGGCCATACGCTCAAGCACGTTCTCGAGATTCTCGAAACCCGTCATCCCCGCCGCATGGAAGTGTGCGCGCTGCTCAATAAGCCGAGCCGCCGCGAAACCGCTGTACAGGCGAAGTGGGTCGGCTTCGACATTCCCGACAAATTCGTCGTCGGCTACGGCATCGACTACGGCCAGCGCAACCGGAACCTGCCCCATATCGGCGCTGTCCGCTTCACCGAATAGACAAAAGCCCCCCGGAACCCGGGGGCTTTCTTGTTTAGGCGACGCGATCGAGTAGCTCGTCGACGGCTTCGGCAAAGTGCATTGCCGTAAAGTACGAGCCATACCAGGTATAGCCCTTGCACTCCCCGACATTGCCCGCCTGCACGGCTGGGAGACGGTCCCACAGCGGCAGCCCGGTGAGCTCGGGCAGCCCCGGCCCGCCCATGTCGCAGACCAGGATCGCGTCCATATCGCCCAGAATGTCGGCCACGTTTTCTAGGCTGAAGCCGTTGTCGACGAGCGCCTCGCGCTCGACCGACTTGGCACCGAGATCGGCGAGCAGCATTTCCTTGGCGTCGAAATAGTCTGCGGCCGACGAGGGGAAGGCCACAAATTCATTGGTGTCGGGCAGAAAGGTCACCGCCGCGATCTTCTTGCTGTTGAGGAAGGCGGCATGTTTGGCCTTCATCGCGTCGACCTTGTCATAATAGGTTTTTACCGCCGCCTCGGCCGCCTCACGGCGGTCCAGCCAATCGCCCAGCTGCAGCAGATCGTCCTTCCAGTGATTGGTGAACGTCGTGGTCAGCACCGGCGCGATGGTTTGCATCTTGGCGGCTGGCCACCATTCGCCGGTTGGATCTTCGCCCGAACAGATGATCAGGTCAGGATCGAGCGCGAGCACGACTTCCGCCGTCGTCGGCATCGGGAAATCAGCAGCGCCTTCCGTGACAGGCACGAAATCGCGCGCATCCCAATGGCCATGGCCCACGACAGGCAGGCCCAGCAGATAGGCAGGCTCATAATCGGTACGGTGATCGATACACACAACGCGCTTGGGCTGCAGCGGGATGTCATAGGTGCCCAGCGGCGTCGTCACGGTCTTGGTCGCGCCCTGCGCAAAGGCGGGCAGCGGTAGTCCGCTGGCTAACAACAGGGCTGATGCGCCCAAGCCGAACTGACGGCGGCTGATCTGGTTTGGCATCGAAAAACGTCCCCCAATTAGCGAACAGCCAAGAGGACGGCCGCTCGTGGGGACAGCTATATAAATATGATCTACACAGTCAATATAAACCTGATGCAGGTCGCTACAGTGGGCTGGCGTCCTCAACCGGAGCCGCTTCGGGCACAATCCCAACGCCAAACGCATCGACGCGACCAACCGGCGCCGCCATCAGATCGTCGAGACTAAATGGCGCTGCGGGACTAACCAGACCCGACGCCGTCACCAGCTCTCCTGCCCGTGCAGGCACACGGCTGAGCGGGATAACCGCGCCTGCAACTTCAAGCAGTCGCGTCTGGCCCAACCCCTGGAACGGAGGTCGCAACATCGCCGCCGCGTCCGTGCCCAACAGCGGATCGACCACCGCAATGGAGAGCCCACCGGCGCGATAAAAGCTACGGATCGTCTGGCTGAGATAGAAGGCCAGCTTGTCCGAGCCTTCGGCGGAAAAGTGGATACCATCATCCTTGCGCATCCGCGCATTCTGCCCGCTCACATCCGGACCAAAGGCCGAGAACTTGCCGTCCTCACCGAGGAACCGCTCATAGATATCGAGGAACTCAGCGCCGCCCGCGAGGCTCGCCAACCGCTGGATATTGCTGATCTGGCTGATCGCCGCCGAATAGTCATCCTTGGACATCGGCGGCAAGCCGATCCAGATCACCGGCTTGCGCGCCGCCCGCAGCTTGTTGAGGAAACCGCTGATACGCGACTGGTAGGCGACATTCCATTGCTCGGTCAGCGGCACATAGGTTTGCGAGCCAACCTTGATCTCCTGCCGATCATTCACCCCGATGATAACCACGGCCAGATCGAAGCTGTCCTTGGCGATCTGGTCGGCGATCGCCTTGTCCCAATCGAAGAAGTCGTTGCGCACAAAGCCCGAGGAGCTGACCCCCTGATTGATGACGATCAGGTTCGGGTCTTCGGCATAGAACCGCTCCAGCGCCCGGCTGAGATCGATCGCCAGCGAGTCGCCGAACACCGCCAACCGTGTGGCATCACTAGCCTTTTCCACCTGCGGCTTGGGCGGCGGCAGAGAGACGGTTGGCGCGCGCGGCTTGGGCTGCTGCACCACAACCGGCGGCGGCGCGGGCTTTGGCTCATCGCCAAACAGCAGGTCGAACAGCGTGCGGCGCCGCTGCTGCTGAGCCACGATGATGGTGTCGTTCTGCGCAAAGGCAGGCGCCACGTCGACAAAGACGAGCAGACCTACCAGCAATGCGACGACCAAGCGGATCATGAAGTTCCTCTAGCAAAACCGGCACGGCCAAGCCACGCGGTCGCTCCAAAGTTATCGGGCGGCGGCCGCCAGCGCATCATAGGAGGCTTTGGTTATGAAACCGTCGGCAACCTCGCCACGCGAAGCCTGAAACCGAGCATAGGCCTCCTGGCTGACCGGCCCCAGCCGGCCATCGACTGCGCCCTGATAAAGCCCCAGCTTGATCAGCGCCTGCTGGATACCCTTGCGCTGCGCCAGATTGGGGAACGTGGTCTTGCGCGGCCAGTCGTTGACGAAACTCCCGCCCCCTTTGAGGCGGTCCGTCATATGCGCCACCGACATCGCGTAACTATCGGAGAAATTGTAGCCCTTGAGCACCAGATAATTCTGGGTCATCAGGAATTTTGGCCCGTCCTTGCCGGCGGGCACATAGAGAAATACCGGCAGTTTTGGATCGGCAAACGGACGGCCCGAGACGCGCGCCACGCCCTTGTTTGCAAAGAACGACACCGGCTGCATCTGAGTACGCGTGGCCAAAAGATAATCGAACCCAGCAGGCACCGACACCTCAAAGCCCCAATCGACACTCGGCTGATAGCCCAAGGCTCGAATGAACTTGGCACTGGTCGCCAGGGCATCGGCGAGCGAATTGTGGAGATCAATGCGCCCGTCCCCATCGCCATCGGTGCCGTAGGCCACGACACTCGACGGGTTGACCTGCAAGTGCCCGATGGCCCCTGCCCATGATCCGACCAGATGCTGCCCATCAAGCGGACCGCGCTGCACCAGTTGCAGTGCCGCAATCAGATCAGCCTCGTCTTCCACCAGCCGCGTGCGTCTCTGATGCACCAATGTCGCCAGCGCCCGCACGATCGGCTGGATCAGCTTGGTATTGCTGAGCACAGAACCATAGTCGGTTTCCATGCCCCAGATGGCCCCGAGCAGATAGGGATCAACCCCATAGGCCTGCCCGATCTTGTTGAAGAGATCGCTGTTGCGCGCAATCGCCGCCTTGCCACGTTCGATACGCCCGGAGGTGACCCGCCCTTCGATATAGTCCCACATCGATGTGGTAAATTCGGGCTGGCTGGTCACCAGATTGGGCACGCGCGGGTCTGCCGTCAGTCCCACCATGTTGGCGTCATAGACCGACGCGCTCACTCCCGCCGCCAATGCCTTGGGGCGGAAGCTGGCGATAAAGCTGTCAAAGCTCTCAATGGGCTGCGCCTGCGCCGGAACGGCCAGAATCATCAGCAAAAGCGCAATCCATCGAAACATCTTAGCGGTTCCGGACCATGAGGTGACGCTCCCACGCATAGGCGGATTCAACGATCTCCTTGAGGTCATTGTGCTGCGGCACCCAGCCCAGCAGCGACCGCGCCTTCTCACCCGTCGCCGTGACCGAAGCCGGATCCCCGGGGCGCCGTGGACCTTCATCGACGCGGAAATCAACGCCCGAGGTCGCCTTGACCGCATCGATCACTTCGCGCACCGAGTAACCCTGCCCATAGGCGCAGTTGATCGTCGTGCTCTCCCCGCCACCGCGCAGATGCTTGAGCAGCAACGCGTGGGCCGCGATCAGGTCGGTGACGTGGATATAGTCACGCACGCAGGTGCCATCAGGCGTTTCATAATCGGTGCCAAAGATGTCCATCTTCTCGCGCTGCCCCAAAGCCGTCTGACAGGCCACCTTTATAAGGTGTGTCGCGAGGGGGGTGGATTGCCCACTGCGCTTTGCCGGATCGGCACCCGCCACGTTGAAATAGCGCAGCACACCAAAGGTCAAAGGGTGGGCCGCCGCGACGTCTGCCAGCATCCATTCGGTCATCAGCTTAGAGCGGCCATAGGGCGACATTGGCGACAGCGGTGTGGTCTCGACCACCGGCGCGAGCCCGGTCATGCCATAAACCGCAGCGGTGGACGAAAAGATGAAATGCCGCACGCCGCCGCGCACCGCGGCCTCGATCAGATTGCGCGAGGTCGCGGTGTTGTTGCCGTAATATTTGAGCGGATCGGCGACCGATTCCGGCACCACGATGGACCCGGCGAAATGGATGATTTCGGTAATACCATGCTTGGCGATCAGCCCGAGCACGAAGTCGATATCACCAGCATTGCCCTGCTCGAAAACGGCACGGCCATCAATGGCCCAATCAAAGCCGGTGACGAGATTGTCCAGCACGACGACCTTCTCGCCAGCATCGGTCAAGTTCAGCACCATGTGGCTGCCGATATATCCTGCGCCACCTGTGACCAGAACTGCCATCTCATAACTCCTCAAACACAAACGCGAAATTGCCTCTATGATATTTTATACAGGTTGAGATAGCTTTACGCCAAATATCAAACGGAGTGCCTGATTTGCCAAAGCGCGTAAGAACCGCCGTATTTCCAGTTGCTGGCCTGGGAACTCGTTTCCTGCCTGCCACCAAGGCGCTGCCAAAGGAAATGCTAACGGTCGTGGATCGTCCGCTCATTCAATATGCGGTGGATGAAGCGCGTGAAGCGGGCATCGAGCACTTTGTGTTCGTCACCGGCCGCAACAAGGGCGTCATCGAGGATCACTTCGATCGCCAGTTCGAGCTTGAGACCACGCTTGAAGCCCGCGGCAAGACACAGGCCCTCGACTCCCTGCGCAAGGATCTCCCCTCCGCTGGTCGCACCAGCTTCACCCGCCAGCAGGAGCCTCTCGGGCTTGGCCACGCCGTATGGTGTGCCCGCGATATCGTTGGCGACAACCCATTCGCGCTGCTGCTGCCGGACATGTTGTTCAAGGGCGAGCCAGGCGTGCTCAAGCAGATGATGGACGCCTATCAAGACGGCGGCGGCAATATCATCGCCGTCGAGGAAGTGCCCGAAAGCGAAGTCTCGTCCTATGGCGTGATCGAGCGCGGCGATGGCCCCGACACCGGCTTTGCACTCACCGGCATGGTGGAAAAGCCCAAGCGCGAAGACGCGCCTTCGAACCTGATCATTTCAGGTCGCTATATTCTGCAGCCGGAAATTTTTGGCCTGCTCGCCGATCAGCCGCGTGGCGCTGGTGGCGAAATCCAGCTGACCGACGCCATGCAGAAGCTGATGCACAATCAGCAGTTCAAGGGGGTGAAGTACGCAGGTCAGTCCTTCGATTGCGGCTCCAAGATCGGCTTTTTGACCGCCAACGTCGTTTATGCGCTCGACCGCGACGACATCCGCGAAGGCTTCATCAAGGAACTGCGCAAGCTGGACCTTGAGGATCACCTCTAAGCGATCTGACTAGCGTTTGATTGTGACGCCCACTGCGACGCGGTGGGCGTCTTCGATTCCATCTGCAGTCGTATCGGACTGGCTGTAGCCATAATCGGCTGTGACGGCCGTGTGCCGGTTGATGCGGTAGTCCGCACCCAGCCCGAAGCCATAGCCGGTTTCCGTATCGCTGCTGCCGACAAAGCTGGCGGTGCGCCAATCTGCGCTGGCCCGCAGTGCCAGCCAGGAATTGACGGTGTATCCGAGCTCGGCATTGGCCGCGTAGGACACGCGCGTTGTGCCGCCATCAAGTGGACCCGAAGGCGTGACCCCGGTGCTCAGCCCCGCCGTCAGGCGCAGGGTTTCGTCGGGGCGATAGGTGACGCTCGCGTCGTAAAGCTGTGTCACGACCTCATCGAGCCCAGCCGCATCGAACCGGCGCAGGCCCACGCCGGTTGAGACCGTCGCCTCCAGCACATCGTTCCACCGACCGGTGACACCCGCACGCAAGGCGGCGTCCGTGGCATCGCGCTTCGCGGTCAGTTGCGGCTCGTCAAAGATGTCGCGGCCAAGTCCTGCCTGTCCGAACACTTCAAAGATCGGCGTGACCTGATAGCCAACGCGCAGACCCGCGTCGAACATCCAGGCATTGCGCTCCCAATTGTCGACACTGGTGCCACCGACATAGGTCGTGGGACCATAGGCGCTGCGGGCCACCCCGCCGGTCACGCCGACATTGAAGCGTCCGAACTGGCGGGTAATGCCGACATCCACGCCACCCTTGATGGTCTGGGGTGCCTCGGCAATGTTGGATCCAAGGCCAGGCGTGCCCGGCAGTTCCCGGCTCAACGAGAAATTGGCATTGCTGATGATGCGGGTGTCACTGTCGAGCGCATAACCGGCGCTGCCATTGAGGCGCAGTCCGGTGATGTCGATCTTGCCATCCTGCGGGCGGGTGACCTCAACGCTGCCAGCAAGGCTCACCGCTGAGCGGGAGCCGATATGTTCCAGCGACACCGATGGCGTGAGGCGAATGTCGAAGCGCTCGTCCTCTTTTGCCTTGGTGTAGGTGCCGCGCAGGCCAATGGACCAATCAATGTCAAAGAAAGGGTCGTAGGGCTCGGCAGACCAGTCTGCGACTGGCGACGCAGGGTATTGCCCGGGCAGCAGTCGATCATTGTCGACGGCCGAGCCATCGCCCGCGACCAGTTGCGAGTCTGCCAGAGCGGGCGCCGCAGCACAAAGGGCCGCCAGCGCAATCGCGCCAGACCGCCACAGAATATGCCGCTTGCAGAGAGCCAAGGTTCGCTCCACCAGATCAAACCGATCACAATCGGCTATGACCGATCCGGCCCACGAACGGAACGCCCCGGGCTCGGGGCGATCCTTCCACTTTATGGTTAACGAAACCTTGCCAGAAGGCTAATTGGGCAGCGCTTCGACGGCCAGAACCGCGCCGGTACTGCCCACAATGCGCACACGGCGCCCGGCGGGCAGATCGGGCCCGGAAACGCGCCAGACGGTGTCGCCCAGCGCGATGCGACCGAAGCCCTGAACGATAGGCTGTTCGAGCACAGCCTCCTGCCCGATCAGACCATCTGTGCGACGGTTGAGATAGGGGCGGTCGCTGGCGGCCTGACGGCCACGGTTCCAGCGCACCCAAAGCGCGATGGTGACGAGCGAGAGCACGCCAAAGATCAGCCATTGCAGTGGCCAGCTGATCACCACCCAGAACGTCAGAATGCCGGTGATGATCCCCGCCACGCCCATCCACAGCAGAAACCCGCCCGGCACTACAAGCTCAAGCGCGAGCAGCACCAGTCCGGCGACGATCCATGACCACGATGAATTGGCAGCAATGAAATCGACGATCTGCATGATGGTCCTGCCTTACTGCTGGCCCGATGAGGGCGGACGGCTTGGGCGGGCCGGCGCGGGCGCGGAACCACCAAAGGTTTCCTTGGCAATCTCGGCGATACCGCCGATGGCGCCAATGACACTCGAGGCTTCAACCGGCAGCATGAGCAGCTTTTGGTTGGGTGAAGTCGCGATGGCTTCCAGCGCCTTGATGTAATTGTTGGCCACGAAGTAGTTGATAGCCTGAACGTTGCCGCTGGCAATAGCGTCCGACACGACCTGGGTTGCCTTGGCTTCGGCTTCTGCCGAACGCTCGCGCGCCTCAGCATCACGGAACGCGGCTTCGCGGCGGCCTTCAGCTTCCAGAACCTGCGCCTGCTTGGCGCCTTCGGCCTGCAGAATAGCCGACTGACGACGCCCCTCAGCTTCAAGAATAGCGGCGCGTTTTTCGCGCTCGGCCTTCATCTGACGACCCATGGAATCCACCAGATCCTTTGGCGGATCGATGTCCTTGATCTCGATGCGGGTGATCTTGATGCCCCATGGCGACACGGCGGTATCAACCACGCGCAGCAGGCGCTCGTTGATTTCGTCGCGATGGCTCAGCAGCTCATCGAGGTCCATCGAGCCCATGACGGTACGAATATTGGTCATGGTGAGGTTGAGGATAGCGTTTTCCAGCCCCGAGATTTCGTAGGCGGCGGCCGCAGCATCCAGGATCTGATAGAAGGTCACGCCGTTCGCCGTGATCGAGGCGTTGTCGCGGGTAATGACTTCCTGGTGGGGAACGTCGAGCACCTGCTCCATGACGTTGATCTTCTTGCCGATGCTGTCGATGAACGGCACGATGAGGTTCAGGCCTGGCTTGAGGGTACGGGTGTACTTGCCGAAGCGCTCAATGGTGTAATTGTAGCCCTGTGGCACCGTCTTGGCGCCAGCGAACAGCACCAGCAGCGCCAGAATACCAAGGCCAATCAGCGTGATGCTGAGGCCATCGAGCGCGAAGCCCCCAAATAATTCCATCGCTGATTCTCCCTTGGTTTTCATGCACGCGACTTTATTGGTGCCGCCCCATCAGCGCAACATTGTGCCGAACAAGTGCGAGACGATCGAGGCGTGGATCAAAAATGTGACCGCCGGCCACCGCGCAACGCCGCTGGACGTGCGAAATCACCGCCCGAAGCGGTTTTCAAGCAGCGTGCATGCGACGAGCTTCGCCTCATGATGATTTTAGAATGTGAAGCCAAACTCGCCGCACGCGATGGGTTTTCTGGAAAGCGGCATCCTTGCTGGGGGCCTTCCCCGGCAGAGGTCCACGCGACCCACGGAGTCTACGAACATCCCCCGCTCCCATCCGCCCCCCACAGCCGGTTCGCGCGACCCGCTGGTGTCGTGAGGTGGTGGGAAGAGTACGAGGCACTGTGGAGGCTGGGGGATAAGTTTTGGGGATGAGATCGGAGTACCCCCTCCTCGCCTCCCCCTGAGAGGGGGAGGGACTTGCCCGGTGCACGGGGGAGATCGCCGAACACTCGATCGGGTTCCTCCCCCTTTTGAGGGGGAGGTGAGGTGGGGGTATTCTTGCTATCGACGTGGCCCCACCCAAACAAAAAGGGCGGGGTTTCCCCCGCCCTTTCCATCAGGCCGAGTAGGCCTTCACGTTCTGGGTCTGCTCGCCGAGGCCTTCGATGCCCAGGCGCATGACGTTGCCGGGCTTGAGCCAGACGGGGTTTGGCTTGATGCCCATGCCGACGCCCGGAGGGGTGCCGGTGGAGATGATGTCGCCGGGCTGCAGGCTCATGAACTGGCTGACATAGGAGACGATGTTGGCGACGCCAAAGATCATCGTCTTGGTCGAGCCGTTCTGGTAGCGGTGACCGTCAACTTCGAGCCACATGGCCAGGTTCTGTGGATCCGCAACTTCGTCCTTGGTGACAACCCATGGGCCGATTGGGCCGAAGGTGTCAGCGCCTTTGCCCTTGTCCCAGGTGCCGCCGCGCTCGGTCTGGAAGTGACGCTCGGAGACGTCGTTGATCAGGCAATAGCCGGCAACGTGGTCCAGTGCGTCGGCTTCGTCGACGTAACGGGCTTCCTTGCCGATCACGATGCCCAGCTCGACTTCCCAGTCTGGCTTGATCGAGTTCTTTGGAATGATCACGTCATCGTTCGGGCCGATGATCGCGCTGGTGGCCTTCATGAAAATGATGGGCTCTTCTGGGATGGGCGCGCCGGTTTCGGCAGCGTGATCTGCGTAGTTCAGGCCAATGCAGATGAACTTGCCGACATTGCCCACGCAGGGACCGATGCGCTGACCGGCATCGAGCACGGGCAGTGCATTGATGTCGGCGGCGCTGATCTTGGCCAGACCTTCGGGGGTCAGCGTCTGACCGGCGATGTCGCCGACAACGCCGGAGAGATCGCGGATCGAGCCGTCTTCAGCCAGGATTGCGGGTTTCTCGGCACCTTTGGCGCCAACGCGGAGCAGTTTCATATGGAGCAGTCCCTCTATTACCGTTTGGCATGGCCATAGCGGCTAACATGTTAGCTTGTCGAGGGCGACCTTGGTACAATCGGTTCGGTCGCCCCATCAATCATGCATCCGGACGGATAACGCCCTTCTTGAGCAGAATATTGCCATAGAGCCGACGCTCGCCGGTCTGGATGATGGCGTAGCCGTTCGAAACGCGCTCGTAGAAGGCAAAGCGCTCCAGCGAAGACAGGCCCATTTCCGGCTCGTGGCGTTTCACGATGCCTTCAAACAGGTCCATCACCGGCTCGCGCTTATTGGGATCACCCACCACCTGCATACAGATCGCGGCCTCATCGACAAAATCGTCGAGCGGCATGACGGTCAGGATCGCGTCGAGCACATCGGTTGCGGTGATGCCATCGAGGCGCACCAGCACTGGCCCGGCCGAGTCCGCGGGATAGTTCGCATCGACAATGGCGATCTCGTCGCCATGGCCCATGGCACGCAAAATACCGAGCAGGTCAGGACCAAGGATCGGCGGAATGTTCTTGAGCATTGTTTTACTCTTCTTTGAAGGAATTGATTTGGTCGTCCGGCTCATCGAGCCCTAGTGCGCAACTGCGGTTAGCGCCAGTGCCGGGGGCATTCTCGAAGACACAGAGCGATGTCGCCGGGTCGCCGCAGACACGCTCCAAATTCTTGTGGCTGACGCACTTTCCATCCGGCCCCCGATAGCCCGGACCGCCCTTGCAGCCACATCCGCTGCATGCAGGACGGTCGGGGCAGTCTGCGAGGGCTACTGTGGAGACAAAGATAGGCGAAAACACCATTGCACAGACGACGATGGTTGCCCTGGTAATCTTGGAAAGAACCATCCCCTTCACCGGTCAGCCGAACGGGAAGCTGTCGTGATCGGTGCCCAGGGTGTCGCCATCGGCAAACAGGTCTGGCTTTTCGCGGGCAAAGGCGAACAACTCCACCATCACATTATCGATATGGACGCGGATGGCGCGCGTCGCCTGATCCTGATCGCCGCCCAGAATGCCGTCAAAAATCTTCTGGTGCTCGGCAATGGTGAAGGCCAGACGCCGTGGCGTGATGATCAGCCTGCGCGCCCGATCAAGGTTCGCCCGCGCCGAATCGATGATGTTCTTGATCTTGGTGAAGCGCATCGAGCGGAAGATGATGTCGTGAAAATCGATATCGATCTGGTGGAACGTATCAGCATCGTCGCGCTCGGCCGCCTCGCGCTGCATCGCCATATTGGTGTGGAGCGCATCGATCAAATCGGCATCGTGACTACCGATCAACACACGCAGCGCCTCGCTCTCCAGCGCTTTGCGGATCAGCATGTATTCGCGGACATCGGCGATCTTGACCAGCGATACGGTGGAGCCGCGCTGCGGCGCAATATCCACCAAACCCTCGGCCTGCAGCCGCGCCAGCGCCTCGCTGACGGGAAAACGCGACACGCCAAGCTGTTCGCAAATAGCGGTTTTGTCGATGGCTTCGCCCGGCGCCAACGCCAACGACACGATGGCATCGCGCAGCGCATTGGTGACTTCAGCGGTCACGCTGCCGCGTGACAACGGCGTGGGCCGAACGAGAAATGAGTAGGGACTTGCTTCTGCGCTCATGCTAACATGTTAGTTAAAGCCGTGGTGTTTTACAAACGACTTAGCTGCCGGTTGCCGCGCAATCTGGCGACAAAAGCCGTCCCCGTAAAGCTTAGTTGAGACCCGACCTTCGAAAGCCGTCTTATGTCCGAAACGATGACCCCTCCATCTGCCCGCACGCTGGTGCTGAACTCTGCCGACAATATCGCCGTGGCTTTGGCCAATCTCGATGTCGGCACCGATACCCCACAGGGCGTGCGCATTGTCCGCCGCGTTCCGCGCGGGCACAAATTTGCCACCCGCCCGATCAATGCCGGCGAGGCCATCCTGAAATTCGGTCAGATCATCGGTTTCGCCAAGGAAGCCATTCCGGCTGGAGATTGGATCCACGAGCACAATTGCGGCATGGGCGGCGCCGACGGCACCCTCAAGCACGACTATGCCTTTGCCGAGGGCGCCATTGCGCCCGACATGGTGCCCTTCGATCAGCGCGCGACCTTCGAGGGTTACCGCCGCGCCAATGGCAAGGTGGGCACCCGCAACTATATCGGCATCCTGACCTCGGTGAACTGCTCGGCCACCGTCGCCAAGTTCGTCGCCGAAGCCATCAACCGCTCGGGGATTCTGGAAGACTATCCAGAGATCGACGGCGTCGTACCCTTCGTGCACGGCACTGGCTGCGGCATGGAAAGCCAGGGCGAGGGCTTTGATATCCTCAAGCGCACCCAGTGGGGCTACACCTCCAACCCCAATCTGGGCGCCGCCTTGCTGGTGGGTCTGGGTTGCGAGGTGTTCCAGATCGGCCGCATGAAGGAAATGTATGGCATTGCCGAAGGCGAGACCTTCCAGACCATGACCATTCAGGAGCGCGGCGGCACCAAGCGCATGATCGAATGGGGCGTGGAGAAGGTGAAGGAAATGCTGCCCACCGCCGCTGCTGCCCGCCGCGAAACGGTCGACGCATCCCATCTGATGCTGGCGCTGCAATGCGGGGGCTCGGACGGCTATTCGGGCATCACCGCCAACCCGGCGCTCGGCTATGCCGCCGACATTCTGGTGCGCAATGGCGGCACCGCGATCCTCAGCGAAACGCCCGAAATCTACGGCGCTGAACATCTGCTGACCCGCCGTGCCGTCAATCGCGAAGTGGGCGAAAAGCTGATCGAACGCATCCACTGGTGGGAAGATTACACCCAGCGCAATCGCGGCGAGATGAACAACAACCCCTCCCCCGGCAACAAGCTGGGCGGCCTGACCACCATTCTGGAAAAATCGCTCGGCGCGGCCGCCAAGGGCGGCACCACGCCACTGACAGCCGTGTACGAATATGCCGAACCCGTCACCGAAAAGGGCTTCGTCTTCATGGACACGCCCGGCTTTGACCCCGTCTCGGCAACCGGCCAGGTTGCTGGCGGCGCGAACCTGCTCGCCTTCACCACCGGTCGCGGTTCGGCCTATGGCTGCAAGCCCGTCCCCTCGATGAAGCTCGCCACCAATTCGGACATGTATGCGCGCATGACCGACGACATGGACATCAATTGCGGTGACATCGTCGAAGGGGTGTCCATCGAGGACAAGGGCCAGCAGATTTTCGACATGCTGATCGAGATCGCCTCGGGCAAGCACACCAAGTCCGAAGACCTCGGCTATGGCGACAACGAATTCGTGCCATGGCAGGTCGGCGCGGTCATGTAATGGGCAGCCAGAAGAGCACGCTCGACTACATCATCGAACAGGTGGAGACGGCCGGCACCGTCTCCTCCAAAGCCATGTTCGGCGAATATGCGCTCTATTGCGACAGCAAGGTCGTGGCCTTCGTGTGCGACGACCAGCTATTTATCAAGCCCACCGATGCTGGGCGGGCCTTCCTCGGCGAGATCACCGAGGGCCATCCCTATCCGGGATCGAAGCCCTATTTTCTGATCGAGGGTGATCGCTGGGATGACAGCGATTGGCTGAGCGAGTTGGTGCGGGTGACGGCGGCAGCATTGCCGCTGCCCAAACCGAAGGCTGCGAAGAAGAAGGTCTGAGGGATCGGAGTACCCCTCCTAACCTCCCCCTGATAGGGGGAGGGACAGATTGCGTTTGGCGCGCTATGGCCGAAAAACACTGGCCGAATTCCTCCCCCTTTTCAGGGGGAGGCTAGGTGGGGGTACTCTTCCCAAAACACCTAAATCACCCGATAGACCGACCCAACCCGATCAGCACTGGAGCGGGCGTCGCCGACATCACCCACCGCGTAGGATGCCACCAACGCCAGCTGCTCAACCGGCAAATCCCGGCGGTCTGGATCGCCGATTAGCACATCAATCCCCGCTGCAACGCAGGCGCGCAGAAACGGCAGCATGAGCGTGGCAACGTCGGGATTGTAAAACACATCTCCTGCGGCGATCAGATCGAAGCCTTCCGGAACCTCGGCCAGACCCACCGCAACCAGCGGCACGGCAACGCCATTGGCCGCGGCATTGAGACCAATGGCGGCTTGGCCATTGGGGTCCATCTCGGCGGCACTGACCTTTGCGCCTAGCTTGGCAGCTGCGATGCCAACCAGCCCCGACCCAGCGCCAAGATCCAGCACACGCCGCCCCGCAACAAGTTCGGGATGCGCGCGAAAATGCTGCGCCAGTGCCAAGCCACCCGCCCATTGATAGGCCCAGTAGGGCGCGGGCGGATCGTCGCCTTCCGCCAACAGCGACAAGCGACTGCCGGGATGAGCCGTATAGAGCACGATATCAGGCAGCGACGGCACCGGATCGAGCCGCAAATGCTCGACGATGAAGGCGCTACGCCGATCCATCAGGGGCGCTGCAGCCCCGTGGCGCCGACATAAATGGTCATCAGATATTGGCTGGCGGTGATGTAGAGCTGGTTGCGGCGCGGGCCGCCAAAGGTGACGTTTGAGGTCTTGGCGCCAGTCTTGATGCGGCCGAGCAATGTGCCCGCCGGATCATAGACATTCACGCCCAGCCCGGCGCTGGTCCAGATATTGCCGTCGGTATCGAGCCGGAAGCCATCAGGCAGGCCGGAGTCGATATCGGCAAACACTTTCCCATTGCTCAGCTTGCGGCCGTCAACGCTGAACTGGCGAATATGGGCTGGCCAATCGGGATCATGGCTCTGGCCGGTGTCGGAAACGTAGAGAATGGACTCGTCGGCCGAAAAGGCCAGCCCATTCGGTTTGGCGAAATCATCGGCTACGACGGTCAGCGAGTTATCCGCCGGATCGAACCGATAGACGAAGCACCCGTCCTGCTCCTGATCGGATTTGTAGCCCTCATAATCGCTCAAAATGCCGTAGCTGGGATCGGTGAACCAGATCGTGCCGTCGGACTTGACCACCACGTCATTGGGCGAATTGAGACGCTTGCCGAGGTAGCGATCGACCAGCGTCGTCACTGTGCCGTCGGGCTCGGTGCGCAGCACGGCGCGTGCCCCATGCGAGCACGAAATCAGCCGCCCCTCGCGGTCGCGCGTATTGCCATTGACGTAATTGGAGGGCGTGCGGAAGGTGGTGACGCCCAGGCCCGGTACATAGCGCAGCATGCGATTGTTGGGGATGTCGCTCCACACCACATATTGCCCATCGCCAAACCACACCGGCCCCTCGGCCCAGCGGCAGCCATCATAGAGCACATCGAGCGTCGCGATGCCGACCGTGAGGTCGTAGAATTTCTTGTCGATGACTTCGAGCGCGTCGCCGCCAATGGCCATGTGGGCCTCCCTTTTTGGTGGGCATTTGAGGGGAAGCCGGAAGCGAGTGCAAGGGGGTGGGCTTCGACCAATGGCCAGCATTGACGACTAACATGTTAGTTGCTACGGCAAGGCAACCTTGGGAGCCCAGCATGGCCGCACTCGATAAAATCCTCACCGTCGACGAAATGAAAACAGCCGCCCGTCGGCGCGTGCCCAAGATGTTCTTCGAATATGCCGATAGCGGCAGCTATACCGAAGGCACCTATCGGGACAATGAGAGCGACTTCAACAAGATCAAGCTCAAGCAGAAGGTCGCGGTGAACCTTGAGGGGCGAAACCTCAAGACCAAGATGCTGGGCAAAGAGATCACCATGCCTGTGGCCATTGCCCCCGCCGCAACCGGCGGCATGCAGGTGGCCGATGGCGAGATCAAGGCCGCGAAGGCCGCCGAAAAATACGGCATTCCCTTCGCGCTTTCGACCATGAGTGTCTGCTCGATCGAAGACATTGCCGAAAACACCACGGCGCCGTTCTGGTTCCAGCTTTATGTGATGCGCGATCGGGGCTTCATCGAGCGCCTGATCGACCGCGCCAAGGCAGCGAAATGCTCGGCGCTGGTGCTGACCATGGATTTGCAGATCCTGGGCCAGCGCCACAAGGATATCCATAACGGGCTCTCGACACCGCCAAAATTCAATGCGTATTCGATCTGGCAGATGATGCAGCATCCCCTGTGGTGCATGCGGATGTTGGGCACCAAGCGCCACACCTTCCGCAATATCGTGGGCCATGTAAGCGGTGATCACGATCTGGCATCCCTGTCCGCCTGGACCGCCAGCCAGTTCGATCCGACGCTGAACTGGGCCGACATCAAGTGGGTCAAGGAACGCTTCGGCGGGCCCGTGATCGTCAAGGGCGTGCTCGATCCCGAGGATGCGCTGGCGGCAGTCAACAATGGCGCCGACGCCGTGATCGTCTCCAACCATGGTGGCCGCCAGCTCGACGGCGCCCCGTCGACCATCCGCGTGCTGCCGGAAATCATCGATGCGATCGGCAGCAAGACCGAAGTCTATCTCGATAGCGGTATTCGCTCGGGTCAGGACGTCATCAAGGCCATGGCCTACGGCGCTAAAGGCACCTTCATCGGTCGCCCCATGCTCTACGGTCTGGGCGCCGGAGGCGAAGCCGGCGTGACCCGCGTACTCGACATCATCCGCAAGGAACTCGACACCACCATGGCCCTCTGCGGCGAGCGCGACATCCTCAATGTCGGCCTGCACAATATCTATTCGAATGACCTGCCGGTGCGGAATGCTCCGGTGGTGAAGGGGTAGTCAGCACCGCTCACGACGTCATTCCCGCGAAAGCGGGAATCCCCTCCCACATACGCGACCAAAAGGGTGATTCCCGCTTTCGCGGGAATGACGCGGTGGGTAACCTGGACGCAGGGATCAATCGCTGGCCGGGGGACCGCGATGAAACAATTCTGCGTCTATATCCTCACCAATAAGCATCGAAACGTTGTCTATACCGGCGTCACCAGCAATCTGGTCGGTCGTACCTACACGCATCGCAACGACCTGCTGGATGGCTTTTCGCGCCGATACAAAGTGCATGACCTAGTCTGGTACGAGCACTATGAGACTGCTGAGTCAGCGATAACGCGCGAAAAGCAGATCAAGAAGTGGCGGCGGGCGTGGAAGGATGAGCTGGTTGCAGCGATGAACCCGGACTGGCGGGATCTGTATGAGGACGTGGCAAAGCATTGGTATTGAACCATGCTCCCTCAAATCACCGCGTCATTCCCGCGAAAGCGGGAATCCCCCTTCTACATGCGCGATCTCAAAGGGAGATTCCCGCTTTCGCGGGAATGACGCTGAGGGTGGGACGGAGAGGTGAAGAGCCCTACCCCCGATACCTCCCGGCCTCAACATCGCCTTCGGTCAACTGCCGATACACCGCCTGTGAGACCTGCTTCATCGCGCCTTCGGGCAAGGTGCCAACCACCGTACAGGTGATGCGGGCATTGGCCCAATAGAAGGCTTCGGCGCCGTCATAGGTGGCGAACTCATAGGCCGCCGTGCGGTCGGGCAAGGCGGCGGTCACGTAGATGGTGATGCGGTCCTTGTCGGTGTTCTCATACATCAGCTGCGCTGCACGACCACCGGCCTCGGGCTCGCCGGGCAGGAGCCGGCCACCGACCAGCGAAAAGCCTTCGCCACTGAGATCGGGCATGCCCAGATTGGTATCGAGACGATTGGACAGCCACGTGGTGAGGTGCTCACTATCGTCGCTGCCCACCTCCACCGCATGGCGGTTTTCAGCGACATAGACCGTGTGCGCGTTGACCGCATCGGCGATCAGCGTCTGGCTGACCGGGCGCGCATCGACCATGGGTCGGATCAACCAGCCTGCGCCTAGCCCAACGCCAACTAGCATCACCGCAGCAACCGCCCAGCCGAAACGGCGCTGCAGACGCTGCCCGCGTTCAGCCGCCAGGCGACGAGCACGCAGGCGCGCCGGAACAGGTTCGGCCCCCACGGGAGCGAACAGCGTCTGGATGGCATCGTTTTGCCGCTGAAACAGCGAGATCTCGATGGCTGCGTCGGGATTGGCCGTCAGGTGGGCAGCAACGGCGTCGCGCTCGGGGCCGTCAAGTTGACCATCCGCATAGGCCATCAGCATGTCTTGCGTGATCTGGCTCATTTGACCGTCCTTAAGTGGGGCTCGGCCGGGGTGCCGGTGGCGACGCGCAGGCTGGCGCGCGCACGAGCAAGGCGGCTCATCAGCGTTCCCAATGGCACCGCCAGAATGTCGGCGGCCTCCTGATAGGCAAGTCCTTCAAGGGCAACCAGCAGCAGGGCTTCCTTCTGTTCGAGGGGCAAAGTGTCGATAGCGCGCACCATTTCGGCCAGCGCCAGATGACCCGGCTGGCTGGCCGGAGTGGATGGCTCGGGCACGCTGTCGAGATCAACAGTTTCGCCGTGGCGCCGCGCCGCGCGCAGGCCATTGCGGTGGATATTGAGCAGGATCGTATAGAGCCAGGCGCGGATGGGCCCGTTGGGGCGAAACAATCCGCGCCGGGAAATGGCGCGCTCCAGGCAATCCTGCACCAGATCATCGGCCAAGTCGGCATTGCGCGTCAGCGCTCGGGCATAACGCCGGAGGGCTGGCACGCAGGCTTCGACCTGGTCGAGGAAATCGCTCAAGATTGCGCTCGCGGCAACTATTCGATGGCAAGGTGCCATACGCCGCCGACACCGTCACCTGTGGTGTCGCCAGCCTTGGTGTCCTCGTACCAATAGTAGAGCGGCCAGCCCTTATATGCCCACATGGACGAGCCGTCGTCGCGCTTGACGAGGGTGAAATCGCCCTCTGCCTTGGCGGCATCATCTGCGGCCAGTGGTGGCCATTTGGCGGCGCAGTCGTCATTGCAGACGCTCTTGCCGTCGCCCTTGGTGTCCTTGTCGAAGGTGTAAAGCGTCATGCCATTGGCGCCCGTCAGCACTTGTTTGCCGCCGATATCGACGGACTTGACCTCGCCGCCGAGATAATCGGCAGCAAAGCTTGGGGCAGCGAGAAAGGCCAGCGCAGCAGCGCCAGCAAGAAGTGAACGAAGGTGCATGGGACTTCCCTCTTGTTGCGAGGCATCAGGGCCTCAAAGGGATCAACACCGAAGGCTCAGCTTTAGTCCGTGGGCGATGCAAATATTTCCAAACAAGGCGCTGCGCCCAGGCGGCGGGCAAATGCCCACCTCTGGTGACAGTGCGGACAAAAATGCTATGTCCCTGCAACCGCGATCCAAAGCGATCGCCTAGTGGAGGCATTGCATGTTTGTTGTTGGTGGGGAAAGCCTGATCGATCTCAAGGCTGAAGTGGTGCTGCCCGATGGCGCGCTGATCGGTCGGGATGGCGAAAACCAGATCGTGATGACGGCCCATCAAGGTGGCTCGCCCTATAACTGCGCCATTGCGCTGGCCAAGCTGGGCAATGCTACCGGCTTTCTCTGCCCCATTTCCGCTGATGCCTTCGGCGACTATCTGCTCGGCCCATTGGAGGCTGCTGGCGTCAAGACGCTGCTGACCGAACGCGTCAAAGAGTACACCACGCTCGCCGTGGTCAATTTCGACGCCAATCACAATGCGCGCTACGGCTTTTATCGTCAGGCTGATGGCGCAATCGAAGCCAAGAGCGCCATCGCCGCCCTGCCCGCTGATCTCAAGCTCTACCAGATCGGCGGGTTTTGCCCGATCCTGCCGACCGAGGCCGCCGCCTGGCTCGAAATTGTCAACGCCGCCATCGCCAGGGGCGCGACCATTTCGATCGACCCCAATGTGCGCCCCAGCCTGGTGGATGATTTCGACGGCTACAAGCAGCGCCTCTCGACCTTCCTCGATCTCGCCCATCTGGTGAAGGTCTCGGAAGAAGATCTTGAAGCTCTCGACGCCTCCAAGAGCATTGAGCAGCACGCAGCAGAGCTGTTGTCCCGCCCTAATTGCGAGCTGGTTGTCGTCACGCTCGGCGACAAGGGCTCGCGCGCCTTCACCGCTGCAGGCAAGGCGACTGCGTCGATTTATGCGCCGCCCGTGTTCGGCGACACAGTTGGCGCAGGCGACAGTCTGATGGCCGGCATCCTGTCGTGGCTCGACGAACGCGGCCTGCTCAAGCCCGGCAAGCTCAACACGCTGGGCGATGGTGCCCTCAACGACATGCTGCGCTTTGGCGCGGTGGTGGCCGGCATCAATTGCGGGCGTAAGGGCTGCAAGCCCCCGACCCGCGCCGAAGTCGACGCCGTTCTCACCAAATAGAAACTAGGCCTCGGCGCGAACAGCCAAAGCCTCGTCGAGCGTCATCGTCGTATGATGCTCCCAGCTTTCGTCGGTCAACGGATAGTCGATGCGGTAATGACCGCCCCGGCTCTCCGTGCGCCGCAGCGCCGCCGCAGCCACCAGCGTGGCTGACGTCGTCATGTTGAGATAGGCGCTCGTTACGTGCTGAGCGCTGGCCTCAAGCTGGGCAATACTGCGCAGCGCCTGCCGCAACCCGTCCGCATCGCGCTCAACGCCCACGAGATCGGTCATCACCCGGCGCAATTGCTGCACCGCGGGCAGATCGCGCAGCACCTGCTCGGCCTTTTCGCCCTCCGCCTCGTCCCATTCGATCCCCTTGAAGGGTACAAGACTGCGCACCGGCTCGAGCCCGCCAATATCCTCGGCAATGCGCGCGCCATAGACTGTCGCCTCGAGCAGAGAATTGGAGGCCAGCCGGTTGGCACCATGCAGGCCCGTACAACTGGCTTCGCCGCACACCCAAAGTCCCGGCAATGACGAGCGTCCGCGCTCATCCACCTTGACCCCGCCCATATGAAAATGCGCCGCTGGCGTCACTGGGATCATCTGGGTCACCGGATCGATCCCCGCATCGAGGCAATATTGCGAGACCGTGGGAAACCGCGTCAGGATATCGGCACCCAGCACCTGCCGCGTGTCGAGATAGACCTTCCGCCCCGCCTGGATCTGCCGGAAATTGGCCCGTGCCACCACATCGCGCGGCGCGAGTTCGGCGTCAGGGTGAAGGGCGGGCATGAAGCGCTCCCCGAGGTCATTGACCAGAATGGCCCCCTCCCCGCGCAGAGCCTCGGTGGCCAGCGGCGCGGGATCGGCCCCAGTCGCAATCGCCGTGGGATGAAACTGCACGAACTCCGCATCGGCAATCGCCGCGCCAGCCCGCGCCGCCATGCCCATAGCATGACCACGCACACCCGGCGGATTAGTGGTCACGGCATAAAGCCCGCCCAGCCCACCTGCCGCCAGCACCGTGGCGCGTGCCCGAATAAACACCGGCTCGGAATATCGGTCGCCCAGCTTGCGGCAGAACACACCGACGATGCGCCCATTGTCCCGCGCCAGGCTCAGCACCGTGATACCCTCGACCACGCGGATGGAGGGGGTGCGCCGCACCTCGGCGATGATCGCCTGCATGATCGCCCAGCCCGCCCGGTCGCCCTCAACCTTGACGATGCGATTGGCCGAATGGGCGGCTTCGCGCCCCAGCGCGAAATTGCCGAAATCATCGCGGTCAAACGGCGTACCCCAGCGCGCCAGATCCTCAATTCGCGCTGCCGCCTCGCCGGTGACGCTCTCGGCGATCCCGTGATCGACAATGCCCGCGCCCGCCATTTCGGTGTCGAGCGCATGGGCATGGCTGCTATCGCCCTTGCCCACCGCCGCCGCGACCCCGCCCTGCGCCCAGGCCGACGATGCCCCCAGGCCCAACAACTTGGGCGACAACACGGTAACGGGGCGCGGCGCCAGCTTCAGCGCGGTGAACAGCCCCGCCAGCCCCGCCCCAACGATCAGCGCGCCATCAGCATTGAGAGTGTTGTCGAACGTGGCCATGACGGCTCCCGGATAAACGCTTGGGGGTTTGACTTAGGCGAAACTACGTATGACTCTGCGGCGCATTCGGCAGCTGGGCAGGGTAGAGCGGTGAATACACCGGACGACGACTTCAAGCAGGATAAACCCTGGCACCTTTGGGCCCGGGAAGCCTCTGCGCATTTCGAGCCCGAAATGCCAGAGCCGATCGCGCTCGATACGCTCCACGCCCTGTTTCAGACCGTCCTGACCCGTGCCGACTACCATTGCGCCTTGACCGGGCATGACTTTGGCCACGCCATAGACCAGCTGCAGGCCGTTCCCATCCAGCCCCGCCCCGATGGAGGCGCGCTGCATGTCGACAATTTCCTCTGCCTCAGCAAAGCCGCCACCGACGCCTTCACCCATGGCTATCTCACGATCGGCCCCGGGCTCGAAATCATTGTCGATCTCAGCCGGATCGATCCTGATTTCTTTGAGCAACTGCATCCCCTCGGGCGACTGCTGGTGAGTGAGGGCAGCACCCCGCCAGACCCGATTGCTCTGGCCTATCACCGTGACAAGATCTTTCTCAGCGCCGATTAATCCCGCTTCCGGCTCATCTCGATCATGCGCTCGACAGCGAGCCGCGCCGCTGGAATGATCTCCTCGGGCACGGTGATCTCTTCGCTCATGGTGTGCAGCGACCACAGCACGTTTTCGAGATTGATGCGCTTCATGTGCGGACAAATATTGCAGCCGCGCAGGAAATCGACACCCGTGGTTTCGGAGGCGACATTGTCCGACATCGAGCACTCGGTGACCATCACCACGCGCGGTGGCTTGGTGGATTTGACCCAGTCGATCATCGCCGCCGTCGATCCCGCGAAGTCCACCGCGTCGATCACTTCTGGCGGGCATTCGGGATGGGCGATGATCTTGGCCGTAGGATAGGCGTGACGCAGCTCGGAAATGTCATCGGCCGTGAACGTCTCGTGCACTTCGCACGAGCCCGCCCAGGTGATGATCTTTTTATGCGTCAGTTTGGCCGTATTCCGCGCCAGATACTGATCCGGGATCATGATGACCGTGTCGCCCTCGACCCGATTGACGATATCGACCGCATTGGACGAGGTGCAGCACACATCGGTCACGGCTTTCACCGCCGCCGAGGTGTTCACGTAAGTCACCACCGGCACGCCGGGATACATTTTGCGCATGGCGATCACGTCTTCAGCCGTGATCGATGAGGCCAGCGAGCACCCAGCCCGGCTATCGGGAATGAGCACCGTCTTGCTCGGATTGAGCAGTTTGGACGTCTCGGCCATGAAGTGCACGCCGCACTGCACGATCACCTGCTGGGTGACCTTGGTGGCCTCCACCGCCAGCTGCAGACTGTCGCCCACAATGTCAGCCACGCCATGATAGATCTGCGGGGTCTGGTAGTTATGCGCCAGAATGACCGCGTCCTTCTCCTTTTTCAGCCGGTTGATCTCAAAGATCAGCGGCGCATAAAACGGCCACTCGATCTCGGGGATCTTGTCCCGCACGCGATCATAGACCGGCGCGGTGGCCCGCTCGATGGCCTTGGAGAATTTCAGGTCGAAATGCTGCCCGAGGATGGCCCGGGCCTCATCGAGGGGCGTGATGGCATTGATAGTCTGAACCATGATCAGGCCCTCCCAAAGTTCGCCGGAACCTAGGGATTTTTTACGAGCATTTCAATGAACGCTCTTGCGGTAATTTTGCCACCGCCCTAACCGTTTCCCACCACGTGAACTGATGAGGCCCACCATGCCACAAGACGCAGCCGCAATTCGCTCCATTCTGTCGCTGGCCCCGGTCGTGCCGGTCATCATTCTCGATGACGTGTCGCAGGCCCGCCCCCTTGCAGAAGCGCTGGTCGCTGGTGGCCTGCCAATCCTGGAAGTCACGCTGCGCACGCCCAACGCCCTCAAGGTGATGGAAGAAATGGCCAAGGTCACCGGCGCCATCGTTGGCTCGGGCACCGTGCGCACCCCGCTGCACATGAAGCAGTCCGTGGATGCCGGTTGCCGCTTCATGGTCTCGCCGGGCATTTCGCCGCGCATTCTCGATGCTGCAGACGATATCGGCATTCCCCTGCTGCCTGGCATCGCGACCCCAAGCGAAGCCATGACAGCCTCCGAGCGCGGCTATAGCTTCCTCAAATTTTTCCCCGCTGAAGCCAATGGCGGCGCGCCCGTGCTCAAGGCTTTCGCCTCGCCACTGGCCGACATCACCTTCTGCCCCACCGGCGGCATCGATGCGGAAAAAGCCAAAGTTTACCTCAGCCTCCCCAACGTCATCTGCGTTGGCGGTAGCTGGATCATGCCAGCCGACGCCATCGCCTCGGGTGACTGGACGCGCGTGGAAACGCTGGCCCGCGAAGCCAGCCAGCTGCGCGGTTAAACCGCCCCATCAGTAGACCTTATCCTGAGCGTGTCGAAGGACGAGGTCGTGGCAGCATTGGTGAGCCCGACCTCGTGGTTCGACAGGCTCACCATGAGGTCTCAACAATAGGTCAGTCTGGAGCCGTCATGAGCCAAGTTCCCCCCGACGGCCTTTCTCATCTGCGAGTCACCCTCAGCGACACCGCCTATATGGGTCCCGGCCGGGCCGATCTCTTGGAGCTCATCGCCTCGACCGGCTCCATCTCTGCCGCAGGCAAGGCCATGGGCATGAGCTACAAGCGCGCCTGGAGTCTGGTGCAGGCGCTCAATTCCGGGTTTGGGATTCCGCTCGTGGAATCAAGCCGCGGTGGCGCTGCACAGGGCGGCGCACACCTCACCGAAGCGGGCACCACGGTCCTCGCCCATTACCGCGCCATGCAGGACAAGACCCGCGCCGCCATCGCCGACGATGTGGCTGCGCTGCGCGTCCGTTTCGATATTTCCGTCGGGAAATAACGCTTGCGCGGCCCTATGGGCTTTGCAACAGTCGATATGAAATTCAAAACATATCGGAGGACTGTATGAAGCGCATCCTGCTGGGCACCTTGCTGACAAGCCTGTTGCTGTCGACCGCGGCCCATGCTGACAGCGTCAGCGTTGCCGTTGCCGCCAACTTCACCAAGGTCGCCGAACAGCTGGCACCCCTGTTCAAGGCCGAAACCGGCCATGACGTGGTCTATAGCTTCGGCGCCACGGGTCAGCTCTATACCCAGATCAGCCAGGGCGCGCCCTTTGAAGTCCTGCTCGCCGCCGATGATGAGCGCCCCACCAAGGCCGTCACCGAAGGCCTTGGCGTTGAAGGCTCCGTCTTCACCTATGCCATCGGCGCGCTGGCGCTCTACAGCACCTCGCTCGATCTGACGGATGGCGAAGCCGTGCTCAAGGCCGACGCCTTCCACAAGATCGCCATTGCCGACCCAGCCGCAGCCCCCTATGGCCGCGCCGCAGTCGAAACCATCGAAAAACTGGGCCTGACATCAGCCATCGAGCCCAAGCTCGTGACCGGCGAAAACATCACCCAGACACTGCAGTTTGTTGAAACCAACAATGCCGAGCTGGGCTTTGTCGCCGCCAGCCAGGTCGTGGGCAAATCCAGCGTCTGGATCGTCCCCGCCGATCTCTACGAGCCCATCCGCCAGGACGCCGTACTGCTCACCACCGGCAAGGACAGCGACGCCGCGAAGGCCTATGTCGACTTCCTCAAGAGCGAAACCGCTGTCACGGTGATCAAGGCCGCCGGTTACGTCGTCGAGTAACGCGGCACTATGCACTGCGTCATCCCCGCGAAAGCGGGGATCTACCTTTCGGGCCGCGCCAAGGCAGATTCCCGCTTTCGCGGGAATGACGCCGTGCTCTAGGTTGGCGCCGGACGTGTGAGGAAACCATCGTGAATCTGGGCGACATCTGGACCCCGGTCAGCCTGACGCTGACGCTGGCAGCGATCAATACGGTGATCCTGCTGGTCATCGGCACGCCGATCGGCTGGTGGCTTGCCCGCAGCAAAAGCCGCTTCCGCGAAGCGGTGGGGGCCGTGGTCTCCATGCCGCTGGTCCTGCCTCCGACGGTTCTGGGATTTTACCTCTTGATCGCGCTCGGACCCAATGGCCCGGGCGGCTGGATTGCCAGTTTCTGGGGTGGCCGCACGCTGGCGTTTTCCTTCACCGGCCTCATCATCGGCTCGATCTTTTATTCGCTGCCCTTCATGGTCCAGCCCCTGCGCAACGGCTTTGCCGCCATCGGCGACGATGCGCTCGAAGCCGCAACAAGCCTGGGCGCAAGCAATTGGCAGCGCTTCTGGCGCGTCGCCGTGCCCCTCGCCCGCCCCGGCTACATCACCGGCGCCGTCATGACCTTTGCCCACACGGTCGGCGAGTTTGGCGTCGTGTTGATGATTGGCGGCAATATTCCCGGCCAGACCAAGGTCATCGCCATCGCGCTCTACGACTATGTCGAACGCCTGCAATGGCAAGAAGCCCACATCATCGCCCTCGGCATGGTGATCTTCGCCTTTGTCGTCATCGCCATCACGTTGACGATTGACCGCAGAGTGAACGTGCCAATGCCCTAGAGCCACCGGCCTGCTCCCTCTCCCTTTGGGGGAGAGGGTTGGGGTGAGGGGGCCTTTTCTCGGCTCAAAACGCGGGGAAGGCCCCCTCACCCGACCTGCGGTCGACCTCTCCCCCAAGGGAGAGGTAAGCTAGGGCCGCCGCGCCACCAGATCGATCTCCACCAACGCTCCCACCGCCAACGCGGTCACCCCGACAGTGGTCCGCGCGGGCAATTTACCCGCCTCGAAAAAACTCGGCCACAGCGCGTTGAGCGCGGCATAATCGCGCTCGAACTGGGTGAGGTAGATCCGCGCCATGGTGACATTCTCGAGCCCCAACCCGATCCCGCCCAGCACCACCTTGAGGTTCTCGATCACGCGTTCGGTCTGCGCCTCAATCCCCTGTGGCAGCGGGGCATCGGGCGCCTCCGGATCGGTCGGCATCTGCCCGGTGACAAACACCCAGCCATCCACCTCCACCGCATGAGAAAACGGCGCAACCGGGCGCGGACCAGAGGCGATGAGGTGATGGACAGGCATGCTCATGATGTCACTCCACTGTGATTGTGCTTGAGCCTCGACGCGCCGAACGCCATAAGTCAACTGCCGGAGCGCATCCTGCTCCGCAAAGGCCCATCGGGACCGCCCCAGAATGTTCGATATCTTCCATACGATCTCCCTCTACCTCGAGAGTTTTCTCGACACGATTTCCGGTAATTTCTGGCTGACATTCTGGTTCATCTTCGCCGTGGCGATTGGCGAAGCAGTCTTCATCCTCGGCCTGTTCGTGCCCTCGACGCCCGTTCTGCTGATGGCTGGCGGCATTATCGCCGAGGGGCGCCTGCCCTTCTGGGAAGTGTATTTCGCCGCCGTGATCGGCGCCATTATCGGCGACGCGCTGTCCTATACGATCGGCCATTTCCTCAAGGATTCCATCAAGGAAGTCTGGCCGTTCCGCAACCACCGCGACCTGATCGCGCGGGGCGAAGACTTTTTCGCCCGCCATGGCGGCAAGGCCGTGTTCATCGGCCGGTTCATTCCGGGCGTCAAAGCTGTGATCCCCGGCGTCGCCGGCATTATGGGCATGAGATACAGCCACTTCACCATCATCAACGTGACCTCGGCTTTCGTCTGGGCCGCCGCCCATATCCTGCCCGGCATGCTGTTGACGGCGTGGCTCAAGTCCATCGGCCTGTCGCTGGAACTGGTCATCGTCTTTGGCACGCTGATCCTGGCGGGCCTGTTCCTGCTGCTGCACTATTACAAGCGCATTCTGCTGTTTTTCGCGCCATGGATGGGTGGCCTTGGTCGCTCCATTCAGGCCCGCTGGGCCAAGAGCGAAGCCGAACACTAAGCGCGAGCGGGACTTGTCGGCCCCGCCCCCTGTTCCCACATCAGTTCAAGCAAACCCGGGATAGATGACATGACCGAGACCGAACTGACCGTGCTGCGCGAAGATGGGGCCACCCGTGGCCGCTATGTCATCCACCTGGCGCCCGGCGCTGAGGCCGAGATGACCTTTGCCAAGGCCGCTGACGGCACCATCACCATCGACCACACGGGCGTTCCGCCCGAATTTGAAGGGCGCGGCATCGCCTCCAAGCTGGTCAACAAGGCTATTGCCGACGCCCGTGAGCAGGGCTTCAAGATTACACCAGTCTGCTCCTATGTGGTCGCCCAGTTCCGCCGCCATCCCGAATGGGCTGACCTCCGCGCCTGATCAGACGCCCGACAGAAACAACTGCGTTGCGGCAAGCTCTTCATGCCGCAGCTCATGGCCGCCCTCGTGCCAGACGAGCGTCGTCGCCGCACCCTGCCCCGCAAAGTAATCATTCAAGGCCTGCGTCGTCGCGACCGACGCCATCGGATCGCGTTTGCCTGCTGTGATCAACACCTGCCTGCCCGAAAAATCCACCTCGGGTGGCGTGAACGGAATGAGGGGATGCATCAGCACCGTGGCGTCGAACAGTTCAGGCGCCGCAAACTGCACCGCCGCCAGAATATTGGCGCCATTGGAATAGCCCAGCCCGATCACCTTGCGCGGCGCACACTCAGCCTTCTGCGCCGTGACAAAAGCGATCATCTGCGCCACCCGCAGGCGCAGATCATCCATGTCGTAGACGCCCTCGCCGGTCCGCCGGAAATAGCGCAGCGCGCCGCCTTCACTCACATCGCCGCGTGGCGCAACAATGCGGGCGCCCGGCAGCAATTGACCGGCCAGTTCAAAGAACTGGTTCTCGTCTCCGCCCGTGCCGTGGAACACGAAAAACAGGGGCGATGTCTCATCCGCCCCCGCGCCCGCACGAAAATGATAATCGACCATTGCTGTCTCCTGTCACTGCCGAGAGATATCGACCTGCATGGCACCCGCCGCAACTGGCCAGCCGCGCCACGCACTGTTGCCATTTAACAAACAATGTCACGCAGCCGTCGGTTGCTGCGCCCGGCCATCCGTGCACAATGGCCCCATGTTCCTCTCGATTTTCGACGTGTTCAAAATCGGCATCGGGCCATCGAGCTCCCACACCATGGGCCCGATGACCGCTGCGCGACGGTTTCTCGACGAACTCAAAACCAATACCTGGCCCCGCGCCGCCCGCGCCCGCCCGGCGGCCCTTTCGGCAAGCCTGCATGGTTCGCTCGCCTTTACTGGCGTGGGCCATGGCAGCGGCCGCGCGGTGATCCTCGGCCTCTGCGGCCAGGACCCCAAGACAGTCGACCCCGACGCGATGGATGCCATGGTGGCGGCAGTCGAAGCGAGCGGCACGGTGCAGCCGGAGGGCCACCCCACTTACCGTTTCCGTCCCGCCGTCGATCTGGTCTTTGACAAGCGCACCACCCTGCCCGGGCACCCCAATGGCCTGCAGTTTGCGGCTTTTGACACGGACGGACAATTGCTGCTGCGCCGGGTCTATTATTCCATCGGTGGCGGTTTCGTTGTCAGCGCCGAGGAACTTGACGCGCTCAAGCAAGCCTCGCCCGCACAGGCCGACGTGCCTTACCCCTTTTCCGATGCCCGCTCCATGCTGGCCATGGCCGCAGCCTCCGGCCTGTCCATCGCCGCGATGAAACGCGCCAATGAGGAAGCCACCCGCAGCCGGGTGACGCTGGATCGCGGCATCGACGAAATCTGGGGCGTGATGGATGGCTGCATTGCGCGTGGCATTGCCCAGGATGGGATCATGCCGGGCGGGCTCAACGTCAAACGCCGTGCCCGCGGCATTTTCCTCCAGCTCGACGCCCAGTGGCAGCGCAACGAGATCACCCCGCTCATGGCCAATGATTGGCTGAGCCTTTACGCCATGGCGGTCAACGAAGAGAACGCCGGCGGCGGCCGCGTCGTCACCGCGCCCACCAACGGCGCTGCCGGGGTTATCCCCGCCGTGATGAAATACTTCCTCAAGTTCAACGCCGCCGCAGGACCACAAGCCGTGCGCGACTATCTGCTGACAGCAGCCGCCATCGGCGGTATCATCAAGCACAACGCCTCGATCTCCGGCGCAGAAGTGGGCTGCCAGGGCGAGGTGGGCTCAGCCTCGGCCATGGCCGCCGCTGGACTCTGCGCCATCATGGGCGGCACCCCGACCCAGGTCGAAAACGCCGCCGAGATCGCACTCGAGCATCATCTCGGCATGACCTGCGACCCCGTTGGCGGCCTCGTGCAGATCCCCTGCATCGAGCGCAATGCCTTTGGTGCAGTCAAGGCTGTTACCGCCGCCTCATTGGCGCTCAAGGGCGACGGCACCCATGCCGTGCCGCTCGACGCCTGTATCGAAACCATGCGCCAGACCGGCATGGACATGTCCGAGCGCTATAAGGAGACCAGCCTTGCCGGTCTCGCCGTAAACGTCGTGGCCTGCTAGGCCAGCATCAGCCGGACTTCGCCCAGGCCCTCGATGCTTGCGACGACCAGGTCACCCGCATCGCCGACAGGCTGGTTGATCCGCGCGCCGGTAATGACAACCTCGCCCGCCTTGAGCCCGCCCTGTCGCAACGCACCCTCATTGGCCAGCCACACCAGTGCGTCGATCACGGCTTCTGTTGAGGTCCCGGTGTCGACCTCATAATGCGCCGCGCCAATATCGGCACGGACCTTGAGAGTGCCGAGATCAAGCCCCTCCCAGTCCGCCACCACGGCGCCAGTCACCACTGCCGCATTGACCTGGAGATCACCCATCTGCACCGCACGCGGCACCTCGACCCCGGGTGCAAAGCGGATGCCCACCATTTCAATCGCCGTAAGCGCGCCTTCAATGGCGGCCAAAACCTCATCGCGGTCATAAGGATTGCTGCGCGGCGGTAGTGCGGACTTGAAGCGGAACCCCACTTCAACCTCGACCACGGTCAGCCGATTGTCGGCAATGGAAAGACGATCGCCCGACACCAGATAACCGCCTTCCAGCAGGGGCGAACACAGCGGCACAGCCTCACTGCCCGCCGCGATCTTCCATCCTCCTACCGGTCCAAGCGCTGCGATCAGCGCATCCTGAAGCGCATAAATCTCGCTGCGATCTTCGGGGACCAGTTCAGCTGGAAATCCGGTCAGCGCCACGCCGGTCTCTCGGACTTCGGCAAGCAGGGCTGCGGCTTGAACAGCTTTGGACATCGGCAGAGGCTCCAGCAAATCACTGCGCCTCTTCTACACGCCCACCGCAAACCGCGCGATACGACTAACCGGGATAGTGCGCCTTGAAACGGTGCTGCGAGCTTTCAATATGCTGGCGCATCGCCGCCTCCGCCGCATCAGGGTCGCGTGCCTTAATCGCGGCGATCAACTGGCCATGTTCGTCGAGCGCCGACCGCGCAACCCCACTCGGCAGCAGGCGATAAAGATGCACATGCGTATAGAGCCGCGACAGTGCCTCCACCGCCAGCGCATTGCCTGCGCTTGCCGCAATCTGGTCATGAAACGCCATGTCGAGCCGCGCAAACTGCGCATAGGACTGCGGGCCCTCGCTCTGAGTCAGGCTGTCCATTTCCGCGCATAGCGCCTCGAGCTGATCGATCACGGCATCCGGCATGGACTGCGCACATTTGCGCGCCGCGAAGGGCTCGAGCAGCAAGCGCAGTTCATAAAGATCGGCAAACTGGCGCGCATTGAGCTGCGGCGCGGCGCTATAGCCGATGAGATGGGTTTTGACGACCAGCCCCTCGCTTTCCAACCGCCCCAGCGCTTCACGGATCGGGGTCTGCGACACGCCGAGCTGGCGCGAAATCGCGTCCACCGAAATGCGCGCCCCCGGCTCGATCTCCAGCGACATGATGCGTTCAAAAATGGCGCTATAGACTTCGTCGCCCAATCGGGCAGGACGGCGCAGCAAGCCCGCGACGGCACTCGGAACGGCCATCAGCAGCGCTCCCCCATGTCCAGTGTCACGCGCAAAGCCATCTTGCCCAAGCCCTCTATCCGAGCCGCTTTAGCTCCCCGATCATCCTGCAACTGTCAAGCCACCAGCGGACATGTGATCGCGAGATCATCGCCTCAATAGCCGGCGGCCGAGCAGGGAGAATACGCCAAAGGGTCCTCCTTGGGTGGAGCCGCCGAGCACGGAGAGTATGCCAGTGGGTCTTCCTTGGGCGGCGGCGCGGCCGAACAGGGAGAATAAGCCAGGGGATCATCAGCGGGCGCCGCAACCGAGCAGGGCGAATAGGCAAGCGGGTCGTCCGCCGGGGGCGCTGCCGCCGGGGCGGCCTTGGGCACCGGAACTGGAGCGGGTGTTGCCGCCATGTGATCGGCCGCAATAGCCGCTGACCCGGCGACCAGAGCTGCGCCAAAAAGGAAAGTGCTGCGCGCGCTCATTTGCTCGCTCCCCGACCGAAAAACAGAGGACGAAGCCTGATCCCGAGAACGCTGCCGGCAAAGGCACAGATCATCCACACCCAGCCGTGCACGCTGCCCGATGCGATGCCAGAGAACAGTGCGCCGATATTGCAGCCAAACGACAGGCGCGCCCCGTACCCCATCATCAAACCACCCAGCACGGCCGCTATCAGCGAGCCCAGCCGCAGATCGACCTTGGGGGCAAACTTGCCCGCAAGTCCGGCAGCCAGCGCAGCGCCCAGGATAATCCCGAAATCCATCACCGAGGTGGTATCGGCGAGCACGGAGTTTTGCAGGGCCCTCGCCTGTCCTGGCCATGTCCAGAACTCCCAGTCGGCGACCGACACGCCGAATGCCGAAGCAATCTTGGCGCCCCAGAGGCCGAACCCGGCCGTGATCGACCAGGGATGCCCCGCAATGATGAGCGTCAGAACGTTCAATACGGCCAGGGCCAACGCGGCGAACAATAGCGGCCATGGCCCCGTCAGCAACTTGCCCTTTTGCGGCAGTGGCGCGCCAATGGGTTCAACATTGCCGTGCGCGCGTCGCTCGATCAGGAGCGTGATCGCGGCAATAGCGGCGAGACCTGCCAGCGTCAGACCCAGCCCCAAGGGAACACCTAGGCTTGCGCCAAGGCTGATCGGCTCAAGGGCGGGCAGGCTCAGCCAATAGGGCAGATGCGCGGTGCCACCCAAGGCGCCGATGATGAAAAACGCCAGCGTCACCAGCATGCGGACGCTGCCGCCACCCACCGTGAACAGAGTGCCCGAGCCGCAGCCACCGCCCAGCTGCATGCCCAGACCGAACAGGCTTGCCCCCACTACCACTGACACCCCGACAGGCGCCAAGGCCCCAACCAAAGGCTGGCCGAAAGCCTCGCCCTGAGCCAGCAGTGGAAAGAACACCAGCGCGGCCAGCGCAACCATGGCCAGCTGCGCGCGAATAGCAACGCCACGCTTGTCCTCGACAAAGCGCCGCCAACCGCCCGTGAACCCAAAGGAGGCATGGAACAGAGCCGCGCCCATCAGCCCGCCGATGAGGAACAGCGAGGCCATCCGCAAGCTGATGATATCGGTGAGGACAAGCGCGCCCAGGAACAGCGCACCACCGGCCAGCCAGACGACGCCCTGATCGGGCAGGCGTTGGGTGACGGTGGCGGAAGGGGAAGAAATAGTCATGAAACAGGCAATTCGCAGAACAGGGGGGTGACGGCCGCACCATAACGGAAGCTGCCTCCGCTTACGTTCCAAATTATCTCTATCGGTTGGATAGACTTTTCTCAAGCGATTGGAAATTCAGCATAAAATCAACTCGATCACGACGCCGTGTTTTGCCAGCCTAAGGCCATTGCCGGTTTTTGGTTCGAGTTTACAGTATGAATAGGCGTCATTTCCTCAGTGCTTCCGCCGGTTTGGCGTTGTGCACTGCCCTCCCCGCTCTGGCCCAGGACAGGCCCGAGGCCGACGCCGTCGCCTACGAATCGCTGGACCAGCTCAAGGCCATCGCGGCCAAGGGTCCAGCCATCGTCTACTTCCACGCGGACTGGTGCCCAACCTGCCGCGCGACCATGGTGTCGCTGCGCGGTCGCTGGCCCGAAATCCAGCCGGGGATCACCCTCGTCATTGCCGACTACGATGCTGAAACCGAGCTCAAGGCCCGCTTTGGCGTGACCTATCAGAACACCTATGTGCAGGTGGACCGCAACGCCGACAAGCTGGTGGTTTGGAACGGCGGCGGGATCGAAGCGCTCAATACACGCCCGCAGTTCGACTACTGATGGACGCCTCTATTCTGATCGCTTTTCTGGCCGGGGTCGTCACGGTCCTGTCGCCCTGCGTGCTGCCTTTGCTGCCGGTGATTCTGGCATCGTCGGCGCAGGCAGGCCGCTTGCGGCCATGGGGCGTCATGCTCGGCTTTGTGGTCTGCTTTGCCCTGGTAACGCTGACACTGGCAAGCCTGGTCAACGCCCTCGGTCTCAACCCTGACGTCGTGCGAACCGCCAGCGGCATCTTGCTGATCCTGTGCGGCATCTTCCTTGCTGTCCCCATCCTGGCCCGCTGGCTTGAGCGCAACACCGGGGGCATCGCGCTGGTATCGGCCCGTCTACCGCAGGGCGAAGGTTTTGGTGGCGGTCTGGCGATTGGTGCGGGCCTCGGTCTTGCCTGGACGCCCTGCGTGGGTCCGGTCATGGCCTCGGTGCTCACCCTGGCGATGAACCAGGAGGTGACACTCAACGCCACGCTGGTCACCCTCGCCTTTGCGTTGGGCACCGCCCTGCCCATGGTTGCCGTCATTTTCGGCGGCCGTGCCGTGGTGCAGCGCCTCCGCTTCTTTCAGGCCAATGGCGACCTCATCAAGAAAATCTTCGGCGCGCTGCTCGTTCTGGTCGGTGTGCTGATCCTCACCGGCGGCGACCGCGCCATCCAGATCTGGCTGTTCGACCTGTTCCCCCATTGGGAAGAGACACTGACAGGCTGGGAATATGGCCTCGTTCCCTGACAAACCGCCACCCCATCCATCCAAAAGGAGAAGCTCCATGAAACTCAAAACACTGGCCGTGCTGGCCGCCTTCGCTTCCGGACTGACGCTGTCCACCGCCGCCTACGCGCTGCCTGCCGTGCTGCAGCAGTCGGAAGGCCTCGGCGCCTATATCAGCCTGGATCAGACCAAGTCGCTGGGCGACAATGTCGTGCTGCTCGACTTCCGCACCGCTGAACGCTATGCGGCCGGCCACATCCCCGGCGCGATCAACATTCCACGTGAGTTCATCGAAACCCCGGACGTCGACGGCGTCATCGGTGAAACCAAGAGCTACGAAGAACTCGAGCCCATCCTGGCCTCCTACGGCCTGAGCTATGACCAGACCATCGTCGTCTATGGCGAGTTTGAAGACGACGCCCTGCGTCCCGACTCCGGCCGCTTTGCCGGCAAGATCTATGTCTCGCTCGATCAGGCAGGCTTCCCCAATGTGCATATCCTGGATGGCGGCATCAACGCCTGGGATGGCGAGCTGAGCACCGAAGCCACGGTCCTGCCAGCCAGCGATCTCAAGCTGACCGCAACCAAGCCTTATATCGTGCAGAAGGACTACGTGCTGGCCGCTCTGGGCCGCGAAAACACCTTCGTTCTCGATGCTCGCGGCACCGCAGGTTACGAGCGTGGCCATATCCCTGGCTCGCTCAACGTGCCGATTGGCCTGTTCTCCAATGCCAATGAACTGCATGCCGAAGTCGATGGCCTGCTGGCCAAGCTCAAGGAACTGGGCGTCGGCCCCGAGGCCGAAATCATCACCACCTGCGGCTGGGGTTGGGCAGCGTCCGACCTGCTGGCGATCCTGCGCGACCTGGGCTATTCGAACCTCAAGCTCTATGACGGCGCATGGACCGATTGGGTTCAGGACCCCAACCTGCCAAAGGCAGGCACCGACTTCCCCGCCTAAGCAGACAGTCAATGGCCCGCCTTGGTGGGCCATTTCTTTTGGCGAACCGCTAGGCCTCAATCCGCAGGGACGACAGCACTTCGAGCGAGCGATCCCCGCGGATAGCAGCAGGGTCCGCCGCATCAGCCCTGTCCGCCAAAACCACGTCGCGGTCACGAATAAGCTGCTCGATTTCAGGCTGGTAGCGCGTCAGCACCGCCGTCAACCAGCGATTGACCAGATAGGATGGCCGCGCCAGCTGCATGTCAAAGCGTGGCAACAGGGCGATCGTGGCAGACGCATCCAGCCAGTCATCGCCCACCACCCAATGATTGACCGTGAACAGCCTATGCAGCTTCCCGTAGGCGTCAACGCCCACGGCGATCAGGTGATGCACCGGCCCCTTGGCGCCATCAGGCCGCACAAAGCAATGAAAGTGGCCGTGTTCGACGTCGTCCGCTGCCGGAACATGGGAGTGATAGTACCACTGCCCGCCGCTTTCCGGGTCGAACACGTCTCCGGGCGGGTAATGTGACCAGGCCGTCACTTCGCTGGCCTCGCGCAGGGTGTCGCGCAGCACGTTCTCGCCAGACTTGGCCAGGATGCGCTCACAAAACGCCATCTCCAACGCCGCCCGTTCTCTCGCCTCGTCCATTTGTTCACCCACCGCATTCAACGCACAGCCTCATTGGCACACATGAGTCGCGAATGGCAAAGCGGCAAGCTGGGCTCTTGAAGAGAACTGCGGGATCAATGCCCTGAAAAGGGAAAGGCCCACTGAACTCATTGAGTTCAGTGGGCCTTTTTGGTTGCGGGAGCAGGATTTGAACCTGCGACCTTCAGGTTATGAGCCTGACGAGCTACCGGGCTGCTCCATCCCGCGACAAAGCTTGAGATAACTGGGCCTTAGAGGCGGTTATCAGTGCGGCCGGCGCCGCGTTGTGAGGGGTATATAGGGGGTGCCGCCGGATACCTCAACCCCTAAACTTCGTTGCGTGAAGGTTTTTTGACAGCTTCTGCCGTCAAACCGTTTTCGCGCCCGCAAACCCTTCCAAACGCTACCAATTTATCGACCGCTTTTGTAGACTGACCTCATCCCTAGCCTGTTCTTCGAGACATCCCCTATGAAATTGAAGCCGCTTGGCCGCAGCGACCTGCGCGTCACCGAAATTTGCCTGGGCACCATGACATGGGGCAGCCAGAACACTGAGGCCGAAGGCCACGCCCAGATCGACCTGGCGCTCGATGCCGGCGTCAATTTCATGGACACGGCCGAGCTTTACGCCGTACCCGGCAGCACACAAACCTCAGGCCGGACCGAGGAAATCATCGGCAACTGGTTTCAGGCAAACGGCAAGCGTGACAGCTGGATTCTGGCCTCCAAGATCGTCGGCGGAGGCTCCAAATTTATCCGCGACGGCCATCGTGCCGACGGCGCATCGGTTCGAGTCGCGCTTGAGCAGAGCCTGAGGCGCCTCAAGACCGACTATCTCGATCTCTATCAGATCCACTGGGCCAGCCGCGGCAGCTACAATTTCGACGGCTCGTGGACTTATGCTCCGCACAAGCAGGACACGGCCGACACGCTGGCCAATCTTGAAGACATGCTCGAGACGCTGGGCGAGCTGGTCAAGGAAGGCAAGATTCGCCATGTCGGCGTCTCCAACGAAACCACCTGGGGCATTGCCCAATGGCTGCGCCTTGCCGAAGCCAAGGGCCTGCCACGCCTGGTGTCCGTACAGAACGAATATAGCCTGCTGCGCCGCCATTTCGATCTCGACTTGGCCGAGCTAAGCCACCACGAGGATGTGGGCCTGCTGGCCTATTCGCCTTTGGCGGGTGGCCTGATCACCGGCAAGTATTTCGACGGCGCCGTGCCCAAGGGGAGCCGTGCCGACTACCAGAAGGGCTTCTGGCGCCTCAATGAGTATTCAGAGGCGGCAGGTAAAGCCTATCTGGAGCTTGCGCGCACCCATGGGCTCGACGTTTCGCAAATGGCGATCGCTTTCGCTCTGACCCGCCCATTCATGGCATCGGTCATTGTCGGCGCCACCAGTACGGCACAGCTGACCAACGCGATCGACGCACACAAGCTCGCGCTCGGCCCCGAGGTTCTGGCGGGAATCGAAGCGATTCACCGCCAGTATCCACGCCCGATCTGATGCACATAAAAGGCGACGGGCCGCCGTCGCCTTTTCCCGTCACCGCGCTATAAGTATGGCGTTGCTTTGTGTGGGGCCCTGATTTGTTGCCGTCGATCCTGTCCACCCTGTTTCCCCTGTTGTGCTACCTCGCCTACAATATCGTGGTGCCGCAGGTGGAAAAGGTGCGCCCCTCCCTATCGGTGATCATGAACATGCAGCGCCGCCGCTGGGTGTCCAATGCCACACGCCGGGAATCGCCGTTCGATGCGATCCTGTCGGGCAATATCATGGGCTCGGTGAGCTTTCTGGCATCGACCGCCGTGCTGCTGATCCTGGCCGTCTTTGCCGTGTTCGGACAGCTCCCAGCCCTCCTGGAAGCGCTGAACCCTCCGGGCAGCGACCGGCTGTTTTCGAGCGGTGAGGTGCAGCTGCATCTGGTGATCATGCTGACCATGTTCGTGCTGGCGTTCTTCGCCTTCACCCTGTCGCTGCGCCAGTTCAATCACTTCTGCATCATGCTGGGCGCGATCGAGCATGATCGCGAGACCAGTGAAGAAGAGATTGATGCGATCACCCGCATGAATGCGCTGGGCGCCAAGAACTTCAATAGCGGCATCCGCGCCTACTATTTCTCGGTGGCCACGGTCGCCTGGTTTGCCGCCGATTGGCTGCCGATAGCCACCAGCCTCGCCACAATCATCATCCTGGCGCATCGGGAGTTTTTCTCGTCGGCGCATCGCACAGCCGCATCCGCCGCCATCATCGCCGCACGCCGCCGCAAGGAACTGTAATGCGCCACTATCTTCTGCAGACCGCTATCCTCCTCGCTTGCCTCGCCACGCCTGTTCTGGCGCAGGAGGCGGCGACCTACACGCCAGCCGACGAGATCGCGATTCAGCAATGCATCGAGACCGTGCGCGACATCAACGCCAATGCCAAGCCGGGCGAACAAGAGGATGCCCGGACCTGCATTGGTCAGGTCAGCAATGACTGTCAGGCGGAACCGGGCAATGGCAGCACCATCGGCATCTCCCAGTGCAACGCCCGCGAAACCAGCTGGTGGGATGGCTATCTCAATGACAATTATGCGGCCCTTCAGGAATCGCTGTCAGCGGAAGCCTTTGCCGAACTCAAAAAGGCCCAGCGCGCCTGGATCGCCTTCCGAGACGCAGAGTGCCAGTTCCAATACGCCCGCTGGGGCTACGGCACGATGCGCAGCATCGGCTTCTCCAGCTGCATGCTGAACCAGACCGCAGAACGGGCTCTCAGCCTGGCAGAGCTGCTCACCGATGTTTACTGAGGCAACGGGGCTGTGAGCAAAAGGGCGACGCGTTAACCCGCGTCAATATCTGACATTGACATTCACCTAATCCGGCCGTTTTATGCGCCCAGCAAGCTCCACTCGTCCATCTCGGCAAAACCATGCTCGTCTGCCAGTGCAATATGATCACGTCCAAGGAGATTGAGGACATCGTTCTCGATCTGCTGATTGCTGATCCGTGGCAATTGGTGGTCCCGGCAAAGGTCTATAACGAGCTCGACCGTCGCGCCAAATGCGGTGGTTGTGTGCCGAATGTGGTGGACATTATCGTCCGCGTCACCGAAAAGTACCACTCGCAGCAAGCCCATCCGGCAGCTGATCTGATCCACATTCAGACCGGCCTGGAAAAGCTCAAGAAACAGCAGAGTGGAGTACGTCGTGAAAGGCGAAGCACAAGTCATCGAGCGGCTTAACGAGGCCCTCTTTCTCGAACTCGGCGCAGTCAACCAGTATTGGGTGCACTTTCGTCTTCTGGACGACTGGGGCTATAAAAAGCTGGCGTCCAAAGAACGCGCTGAGTCGATTGAAGAAATGCATCACGCCGATCGTCTGATCGAGCGCATCATTTTCCTCGAAGGCCATCCGAACCTGCAGCGCGTTGCGCCGCTGCGAATCGGCCAGACCATCAAGGAAGTGCTTGAGGCCGATCTGGCCGGTGAGTACGACGCCCGCGCGGCCTACAAGGCCAGCCGCGAGCTGTGCGAACAGCTTGGCGACTATGTCTCCAAAAACCTGTTCGAAGCGCTCCTGACCGACGAGGAAGGTCACATCGACTTCCTCGAGACCCAGCTCGAGCTGCTCTCCAAGATCGGCGAAGAAAAGTACGGCCAGCTCAATTCGGTGTCCGCCGACGAAGCTGAATAATCCAGCCTTCATGAATTCAAACCGCCCGGAACTCAGTTCCGGGCGGTTTGTTTTGGGATTACCGCTGAGGCACATCCGGCCATGGCACTACCGTCAGCTCCGGCCAGATCGCCTTGGCCTGTGCGCATTTCTTGGTGTGCAGCGCACGATTATCGAGCACCGGATTGGGCATAATGCGGAACGAGAAGAGATCGTCGAGCCCGAATGGGGCGACGATTGTCATGCTGTCATCTGCATTGAGTCGCGCCCCGACCGCGTGGCTTGTGGACGCATAGCGTCCCAGCATCTCCGCCGAGGAACTAAGCGGCGTAAACGGGCTGCCGAACTTGTCTTCGAACCACAGATGCACCCGCGCCTGATTGCGCACCTGCACCGGGACCGGGAGATTGGCGAACCGCTGCTCACACGTCTTGATCACACGATCCTCGGCGTCCCAGCCAATATCGGCATCATCGAAGTAAAACACATCGATATCGTTGACGCCGGTTAGCGTTGGGCGATCCGTCAGCGCATTCCAAACCTGATTGTAGATAGCCCCGGCCACCAGTAGATGATCGGGCAGCGCCAGATCGCGCAGCCCAACCAAGACAACCATCAGCACCGCCTGATCACGAATGATCGCCTCAAGCGCCTTGCTCTGGCTATCCGCGCTGGCGCCTGAATATCGGAGGTGGTTGCTCATGCCGGAACGCTAACGTGATTCCGGCACAAGGGTCACTTTTCAACGCGCTGGAACATGGCGTCCATCTGCGAGATGATCTGGTCCATCGGGGCGATAGCATCAGGCAGCATTTCAGGGGCCTCAGGCGCGACTGCCAGATAAGGCACCCCGCTTGGGAAAGCGCCGAACATCTGGAAGAATGCCACCATGTCGTCGAGCACCGGCATGCGCCAGCGCCACAGAGCGCCCATGGCAATCACCGGCTCCATATGGCCAAAGCCTTCGTAGTAACGCGTGGTGACCCAGACGCCGCTCGCCTTGAGCTTCTGCGCGAACCGCTCGGTGTTCTGCATGCGCACGATCGGATCGGTCGTGCCCGTGGCCAGATACATCGGCGGAATACCCGAGGTCACGAGATTGATGGGCTGTGTGCCTTCGGGGTTTGGGGCGCTGCCAAAGGCATCGCGCACTTCGCCATATTCGAACGGGTAGAAGTCGTAGGGACCGGACAGCGCGGCCACACCCAGGATCGGCATGGTGACGCCATAGTCTCGCAGGAAGGATGGGTCGAGCGCCAGCATGGTCGCGTTATAGGCGCCTGCCGAGTGCCCGGCGAGGAACAGCCGATTGGTGTCACCACCATATTGGGCGATATTGTCCTGCACCCAGCGCAGCGCACTGGCACTGTCTTCGAGGAACGCTGGATACTGAACCTCCGGCACCAGCCGATAATCGGCGATCACCGTGATGAAGCCGCGCGCGGCCAGCGCCCGGCCGACAAACTGATAGTCGCTGCGCTCGCCGCGGTTCCAGCCGCCACCATAGATGAAGAACACCACGGGTGCCGACGCGCCGCGCTGTTCCGGGGCGTAGATATCCAGCCGGTGGCGGGGTCCATCGGCATAGGGAATGCCGTCGCCAACCTTGGCGGTACCAGCGTCCATCGCCGCGGGCAGGTTGAACGGATCCATCACCGAGATGGCAAAGGCCGGCACGGGCACAATGGCCGCCAGCATCAGCACCAAAGCGGCAAGACGACGAAACGGCAAGGGCATGGTCAGCATGAGCACAACGTTCGAAAATGGGAGGCCGAGCCCTGCGGGACAAAGCCGATGATTTTATGACCACGGCACCGGCAGGCGGCACAAGAGGCCGTTGCGCAGAAACGTGATCGGATGAGTGGAAATGGGCGAGGGCAGGTGCCTCAATGTCCGAGACCGCCCTGCCCTCTACTTAAGCCCACACAGGGTGAGCTTTCTTGGTTAACAGAAGGTTAACGACAATCTAACGTTTCAGTGCGTCAAGCAGGCGCCCCGAGACATGGCCATCGGCGACCAGCCCCGCCCGCGCCTGGAACGACATGACGGCCGCACGCGTCTTGGGACCGATCACCCCGTCAGGTGTACCAACATCATACCCTGCCCGCGCCAATAGCGACTGCACCTGCGCGCGCTGGTCCTTGTTGAGCGCATAGTCCCCCGCTGGCCACGGCGTCGCGAACGCACCACCACCCAGGATACGATCTGCCAGATGGCCGACCGCCAGCGCATAGCTGTCGGAATTGTTGTAGCGCTTGATCACATCAAAGTTTGGCAACAGCAGGAAGACCGGACCATTGGCCCCTGCCGGCATATAGAGCCGCGCCGTGTCACCGCCGCGCGGAAACGCCCGGCCCGAAACGCGCTGAATGCCCATCTGTTGCCATTGGCCCAGCGTCGCTTTTTCCACCTGACGAGCGCGCGCAAAATCAAAGCCCCTGGGCAGTTTGACCTCATAGCCCCAGGTCTCGCCAGGCCGCCAGCCAAAGCTCTTGAGGTAGTTGGCCGTCGAACCCAAGGCATCGGGCACCGAGTTCCAGATGTCCTTCTTGCCGTCGCCATTATAGTCGACGGCATAGCGCATGAAGCTCGATGGCATGAATTGGGTATGCCCCATGGCCCCAGCCCACGAACCAACCATATTGCGCGGCGTCACATGCCCATCCGAAATGATCCGCAGCGCCGTCAGCAGCTCGCCCCGGAAGAAGTCAGTGCGATAGCCGCCCTCGGTCAGCGTCGCCAGCGCATGGATGGTGTTCTCGCCACCCATAAAGCTCCCGTAATTGGTCTCCATGCCCCAGATAGCCAGCACGATCTCGGGCTGTACGCCATAGCGCTGCTGCGCGCCGGTCAGTGTCTGGTTCCATTCCTTGCGCATGCCGGCGCCTTTGGCGGCCTGTGCATTGGTCACCCGCCGATCGATATATTGCTGCACCGTCTGGGAGAACTCAGGTTGCTTGCGTGTCAGCTCCATCACCTTGGGCAGATAGCTGTAACCGGCAAAGGCCGCCTCGAATGCGGCACGGCTGACACCGCGCTCCTGCGCCGCGGGCCAAAGGCTACGCACGAAGTCCGCACTGTTTGCCAAAGGCGCTGCAACGCTTCCAAGCGTCAGCGCGGCCGCAACGGCAATCGCGCCAAAACGGGGAAATAATGAAAATCGCTTGGTCTGAAAAAAGGTCATGTCGGGCCTCGTGATACGCAGCAACCATTGGGGTCACGGACAAGGGAGAGGGCCGCACCCTCTCCGGGTGCACCAGCCTAACGGCGGCGCGTATCACTATTTTAACCCATCCAATTAAGATGGGCTTAAGGCTAAGCCGATCCCGCCCGGGCGACGATCACGATTTCGCCAACCCGGGAATTTGCCAAGCACTCGGCCCCGATCAATCCTCGGTTTCGGTACTTGGCGGCGCCAATGGGGTCCGCCCATCGACCGTGCGATAGGTGATGGTTTGCGTCGCCGCCTGAATGCCCCGCTCGGCGAGGAGGCGCTTGACCGTCTCGCTATAGAGCCGTCCCGGCCCCCATTGCTTGCCCGCAAGCGTTTTGATGCGCGAACGGAACTTCATCTGGCCCGGCGTCATCGACACCAATGCGGGCGGATCAAGATCATCGAGAATGACCGCCTTGTGCTCGGTGGCCACCACGACCTCAAAGGCATCGCGCATTACCTGTTTGACCGCATCGATGTCGCTGTCATAGGCAACGTCGAATTCAGCCACATAGAACGAGAAGCCCCGCACCATATTGCTGACCTGATCGACCGAGGAAAACGGGATCAGATGCACCGTGCCGCTCATGTCGCGGATGGTCACAGAGCGGATGGTGAGCTTTTCTACCACGCCCGCCTTGCCGGCCGCTTCCACCACGTCGCCTTCGTTCATGATGTTTTCGAACTGGATGAAGATGCCGGTGATGATGTCCTGCACCAGCTTCTGCGCGCCAAAACCGATGGCCAGACCGATCACACCGGCACCAGCCAGCAATGGGGCAATGTTCACGCCGATCTGTGCTAGAGCCAGCATGCTGCCGAACACGACCAAAGCCACGGTGAAGGCATTGCGGAACAGGCTCAACAGCGTTTTCTCGCGCGCCGTCGGCATCTTGCCGTAATTGGTATTGAGCCGGTACTCGACCCAACTCGCCACCACGACATGCAGCACGATACAGGCGACAATAATCAGCGCCGCAGAAATCACGGCGCCCGCCACCTCCTGCCCGCCGTCGCTGCTGATCCAACCCACGAAGTCGAACAGTGACCAGGCCTGCGCAATGGCAACGACCACCCCGGCGATCACCACCCAGCGCACGATCTGCATCACCGTCGGCACGAAGGCATGCAGCCGGCTCTCAAGCAGCGGCAGGCGCTGCTTGATGTCATCGGGCAGCCGCAGCCCGACCTGCACAAAGCGCGAGATGAAGCTGACGATCACCACGCCAACGATAATGGCAATGATCGACTGGACCGTCGCGCCCAGCATGAAGGGCAGTGCCTCGTCTGGATTGGTGAACCACACCACCAGCAGCGTCACGAGGTAGAGAATGGCAAAGACGTGCCAATAGCGCCCGAGCAGGATCAGCAACTGGCCATAGCCATCATTGCCACGCCGCTCGGCGATCCCTGTCAACCAGGTGCGCACATCATCCTTGTTCTGCAGCACGATGATAATGCCGATGGTCACCGCCGTCCCCATCACCAGCACCTGTACGGCCGATGCGGCACCGACCGAGAGATTGGCGGCCAGCAGTGGCGACACGAAGAGGAAGGTGTAGCCAATCAGCGAGATCACCCGCGCCAGCCAGAATGACCAATAGGCCGCATTACCGTCAGAGACCGGGATCAGACGCAGCGCCTCGTGTCGCGGCGACAGAATCACCCGCGCGACCATCTTGACCATTTCAACGATCAGGAAGGCGTTGAGCAGCAGGGATTGGTTAATGCCCATCTGTCCCCGCGTGTCGCCAACGAGAACAAGCGCAACGGCGTAACCAATGGCCCACGCCAGCAGCACTGAACCCAGATCAACCGCCGCTGCACCCAGCGCGCCCAGAATGCGCGCTAGCCAGCCTCGACCGACCACACGCCGCCCGATCTGTCCCTGCAGCCAGACAGCGACGAGCCGCAGCACCCAGAAACTGGCAAACAAGCCCACGGCCACCATGGCCACCCGCACGGCAACATCCCAGAATGCTGAAAGATCCGCGTCGAAGGTCCCCGTCAGCCCCTGATGCAGCTCGGTGAACACCCTTCCAATGGCGCGGAACGTGCTGGACGTCCCTTCCGCAGCCGCCTTGGTATACTCAGCCAATTGCCGCACGATGCTGAGATCTGCCGGTGCATCGGCGGGCAGGCTCGCCTCACTAGGCACGCTCTCGCTCTGTTTGAGACGGTCGATCAGCGCCGCGCGGCTATCGTCGTTCTCCAGGATGCGCACCAGATCATCGATACTTGAATCAGGGGCCGGGGCCGCAGCTGGTGTTTGCGCGAAGGCCGGCATGGAGACGGCGAGGATGATGGAGAGCACGGCAAGGAATAAACGCATGAGGCTTCTTGGTCTTGAGTTGCGGCATGAGCATGTCTGAATGCTCATTGAGGTCAACCCCGCACTGCAATCTCGGTTCCGCTTCCCCTCACTCCTTGCCCTGGAACGCAAAAACCCCCGGTCCTTTCGGACTGGGGGTT
>NZ_LANJ01000040.1 GCF_000971295.1 Devosia epidermidihirudinis
GGCTGGTGCCGAGCGACCAATCCACCCGTGCCGAGAGCGGCGCGACCCGGTTGACCCCAGCGACATCGAGCAACCGCCACAGCTGCCGCGCGAGTTTGGGGGAGGCGGCGTTGCGCGTCCGGTCGTCGGTGCTGTCGTCCTCTGGGCGCTGCGCCAGCTTCTCGGGCGCGGGCTTCAGCACCTCGAAGAAGCCCTCGGGCGGTTTCGCCGGTGCGTGCCGGCTACGCACCTCCGAGATCCGCGCGGTCGCCTGGTCGCGGAAGAACGGGCAGTCGCCGCGATGTTCGGCGCGCTTCGTGCCGGTCAGGCGGCGCAGATAATAGGTTTCCGCCTCGGAGAGATAGGCCGGCGTCAGGATCGGGGGGGCGAGCTGGCGGCCGAGACAGTCGCAGGCGAGCCATTTGTGGCCGATGCGCGCGTTCTGGACGAGGCGTATGCCGGCCTGCTCGTCGCCATGATCCCCCTCGCCGACATACCAGCGCACCAGCGCCGCGCGCAGCGGCCCCGGGAG
>NZ_LANJ01000041.1 GCF_000971295.1 Devosia epidermidihirudinis
CTCCTTCTCCTCCCTCTTTCTTCCTTTTTCCCTTTTCTCCCCCTTTTTTCTTCTCCCTCCTTTCTTCCCTTTTCCTTCCTTTTTCTTTCTTTCTTTCCCCCTTTCCCTCCTCCTTCCTTCCGTCCCCTTCCTCTCTTCCTCTCTTCCCCCTTTCTGACATTGGTTGGTTGGGGCCAAACAGATTATCTTCACCCCCTTGTCGCCATGCCACGATGACGAGGACAAGCCCGCGGCCCTTCTCTGTCACGACATATTCCCGGTATGCGCTGCCGTCTGACGCCTTTTCCCACTCCATCATGCCTCGTTCGTTTCAGTCTTTCTTCCTTTCTCGTCATGCTTCGTTTAATTTCATCATCTGACCCTTCTCTTCCGTAGCCCCTCGCTCCACCCTGACCTGGCTGCCATTTGCTTCGGTCTTTCTCCCCTGCTCAACCGTCTCCGTTTTCCTGTTCTTTTTGCTTTCTTCTTGCTCCTCCTCCTCGTCCGCTTTACCCCACACCTTTTTTCTT
>NZ_LANJ01000042.1 GCF_000971295.1 Devosia epidermidihirudinis
GGAAAGGAAAAAAGGGAAGAAGACCACATGCGCTACGATATTCTCGCTCAGGCAGCCCTGCGCGGCGTCGTGCGCAAGGTGCTTGCTGAAGTTGCCAAAACCGGCCGTACTGGCGACAAACACAGCTTAATTTCCTGCGTGACAAGAGCCCAGGGAGTGCGACTCAGCGAAAAACTGATGGGCAAGTAAGAAAAGGAAATGACAATCGTTATACAGAAACAGTATTGGGACATCAAGGTAACCGAAACCGGTTTTGAAGTCGGCCTGTCCTTAGACGGCCAGCCCGAGCTGCTTGTCATGCTCTTCTCCGCAGTAGAAGGGTTCTTTGATCCGTCGGTCCAGTTCGGCCTGCCGTTAGATCCGGCCCCTGCCCCGGGCTCGGATGCTGCGGAGGCGGACGCAGAAGAAGCCGTCGAAAGCGTTCACAGCGCAGTACCGGAAGAAGGCAAAAGCAGGGGCGGAAAGGTCGGGAGGCTCGACGCATTCCGCAAAAAGCCCTGCCATTGGC
>NZ_LANJ01000043.1 GCF_000971295.1 Devosia epidermidihirudinis
AGAAATCGTCGTGCCGCCTGAAGTTCGGCGGCCCTACGAAATCGGCTCGAACTACGCCAACTCCGACTACCTGTTGGACATGGCGGGATACGTGCTCGACAAGGTGAAGACGGTCACGCCGGAGACGGTTGACTACAACAACAAGGTCATTTTGAAGATGGCCCACCCGGATGGGTACGGCGCACTCAAGACCATGCTCGACGCCGCCGCGCTGCGGGTCAAGCAAGACCGTGTGACCACGGTTTGGATTCCGAGGAACGAGAAGGTCAACGAGCGAGCAATGACGGTGGAAGTGTCGGGTCAGCTCAAGACCTGCATCACCGACAAGCTGACCTCCCAGCTCGACAAGGCCTATCTCGTTCAATTTTCCGTAACCACTTCGGGGCGTCTCTATGTACTCAAAGTCGAAGAAGTCGTTAAGCGCGATTCCGCTGCTAAGCCTGCTGCTGCTCAGCCTTGATGCCTCCGCAACCCAGGTTGTAGACGGCTGCTACGCAACGCATCAGG
>NZ_LANJ01000044.1 GCF_000971295.1 Devosia epidermidihirudinis
CTATCCCCCTTATCCTCCCCCACCCCACCATCCCGCATACTCCACCCATCCCCTCACCATGCGCGGTCATGACGAGTGATGAGTGTGGGGAATGTCGGGGAGCACGGGGTCGCCCAGGCTTGCGTACGGCTGCTGACCACCGGTCCGGGACTGTCGCATTGCTGCCAAGGCAGTCAATGCAACGGCCCAGCCTGAAAGGGTGACCGCTCGATGCGGGTACGAAAAAACCCGACACAGTGGCGAGGCCTTGGTTTCACCATTCCACTACCCAATCGAGACCCAGGTCTCGCCATTGTCGCATGTTCATCCCCGCCCGCTCGCCGGACGGTGCTTTTGCACGCCGTCCCATCCTGGGACACTTCACCCCATAGGGACCGGCGCGGCCTTACACCTGAACCAAACCGAGAACGAACAGAGGTCGAATCGGGCGAGTTGGGCAAATGCGGGTTTGTTCACCGCTACATCTGGTAGGTGCCGGACCCGTGCCAACCATTTGCCGCAACCCCACCGTGAACAGCGGGGAAAATGCTCCAAATCCGTTCAGCATCCCTACCAAACCTTTAATTTCGCAGAGAATCGGCCAAACCTTCCCGAGACATTAACGCGTCATTCCGGCGCTCGGGCCCCGCCTTCAGAGCTTGCTGCCCGCTCCACCGGCCTTTCCGCAGCGCAAATTGAGGATAAACCCGTTGACCGTCCCACAATGGGAAGAGGCGCTGTGTGCGGCTAAACCACGTCGAGCAAACAAAAACGCCCCCGGCGAGGGCCGGAGGCGTTTGATAAACCGATAAGACTGGCGTCAGTACTTCATGCCGGTCAGCACCATGGAGAGATCGCCCATATTGGTGGTCAGCATCACGCGGTATGGAATGAAATAGCCCGTCTCGCCCAGCGGCGCGTACCACAACAGGATGCGGCTGCTATCGGCCAGATAGTTGGTGATTTCGGACGTGGTGAAGTGGCCCGAAATCGGCGTGTATTTGACGCTGCACAGCACCACCGGACCCTGATAGCCGGTGCGCGGCGAGGTCGCCTTGTCCTCACCGGCAAAACTCATGGCGATATTGAAGCGCTCGACGCCGGTGAAGACGTTGACCTTGCGCTGGCACATCGACTTGTCGAACGAGCCGCCCTTGATGACGAAGGCGGAGAGGAAATCGCTCACCCCGCTCAGGTGGACGCGCTCAACCGGCACGCGATCGTAGTTGTCGAGGATCGGCGGCTCGACCTTGAACGAGGACACCGACTTGCCGGCGAACTCCACATCGACGCGGAATGACTCGCCATTGGCCTTGGTGCGGAGGTTGAATTTCTCGGACGACAGCCCCGTCGCCGTCGAGCCACCCGATGAGCTGGCGCTCGCCGTGCCGCTGGCCACCAGCGTACCGAGCCCCGCCACATTGGCGGACAAATCAAGATTATAGCGCGATCCCGTATCGGTGAGATCGACATTCATCGACGCGATATTGATACCGCCCAGCGTCAACACGTAGCGGGCATTGGCATCGACCTCTGCCGCCTGGACGGAAAAGCTCGCAAGAAAGGCGAGGGCGGCAATTGGCGCAATTCGGAACTGGTTCAACGTCTTCGTCTCACGGGAGGGCGCTACGGGCCGGACAAACGCCCGCTCCGAATCAGCTATTGGAATGAAAATGCCGTGCCCTTATGGCCCATGCAAGGCGCTCGCGGCCGTTTGAGGGCCAGTTTACCTTGACGCCGCCGCCCCTTTTCTCTAAAGACCGGCCAAGATTTCACAACAATCGAGGCCCGTCGCGGAGTTAGCCGCAACGCAGGACCTTTACACAAATAGGATATCTCTAAATGGCACGTCGCTGTGAATTGACTGGCAAGGGCGTAATGGTTGGCAACAACGTTTCGCACGCTCTCAACCGTACCCGTCGCCGGTTCCTCCCGAACCTGATCAACGTGACCCTGATCTCGGACGCTCTCAACCGCCCCGTCAAGCTGCGCATCAGTGCTGCAGCTCTGCGCACCGTTGAGCACCGCGGTGGTCTCGATGCCTTCCTGATCAAGCAGAGCGACACCGATCTGTCGCCGCTCGCACAGGGCATCAAGAAGGAAATCCGCGCCGCTCTCGCAGCTGCCTAAGCGGTCCGACGCCTGACGAATTTCAGCCGCGTGGAGTTCATCTCCACGCGGTTTTGTTTTGCGCTATACTGCGCAGATAAGCTCCCCGCCCCGGTCTTTTGCCGGATCAGCGGACACATAGAGGTGCATTCTGATGCTTGCTCGCTTGCTGGCGGCTATTGCTGCCATGGTCGTGGTCGTTGCCGCGTCCAATATTCTGGTTCTCTACCCGCTTGAGGCCCATCTAGGCACGGTCAATCTGGCCGACCTGTTGACCTGGGGCGCCTTCACCTTCCCCTTCGCCTTCCTCATCACCGACCTGACCAACCGCTACGATGGCCCGCGCAATGCGCGGCTGGTCGTGCTGGTGGGCTTTTTGGTGGGTCTGGCGGTGTCGTTCTATCTCAGCGCCAATCCGCTCCCCTGGAACGCTGGAGGCGATCCAGCCACCACCCAGCGCATCGCCATGGCCTCGGCCACGGCCTTTCTGGTCGGCCAGCTGCTCGATATCGCGGTGTTCTCGCGCCTCCGCGCCACCAAGGCCTGGTATCTGCCACCGCTGCTTGGTTCGCTCTTCGGCTCGATGATCGACACGGCAATTTTCTTCACTGTTGCCTTCTCGCCCGCGCTTGCCGGTATTGATGCCCTGTTTGGCCTTCAGGACGGCTCCCTGGGCTTCCCCGCTCCTTGGCTGGGCGTTGGGCCCGAAGTGCCGCTGTGGACCTCGCTGGCGTCTGGAGACTTCATGGTGAAATTCCTCGCCGCGCTGCTCCTGCTGGCGCCCTATCGGATATTGATGGGCAAGATCCGCCCCCTGCCGCCGCTCGGCGCACGGGCCTGACGCTCACTCCGGCAGCGCAAACTCCAACAGCAGGTTGCGCTGCCAATCCATGAAGTTGTCGTCCGAGCCGATCAGGATGCGCGTCTCGCCATCGGGCGCGGTGTGCACGGCCAGCGATTCCATATTGTCCACCTGCCCGCCCGATGCCGCCAGCAGCAATTCGCCCTGCAGAACACCCCCCGGCAGCACATCAGCCGCCCGCACCCGCCGCAGCGTCATCGAAAAGGTCAGGAACGACACACCCCGCTCCAGCACCAACAGGTCCCCGTTGGGCAGAAATGCGCAATCGGTCGGCACCAGCCCGCTTGAGCCGACATAGGACAAGGGCCCGGTATCGCCCTGCCCCAGCATCCAGCCCCGGTGGTTGCCCGCCTTATCCAGCGCATTTTCGGTGATCAGCACGGTCGATCCCGCAACCGGGGAGGCTGGCGGCGCGATGCACACCGATTCCAGCGATTCATTGGTGCGCAGAGCGCTGAGCCATTCCGGCAGCGGCACTTCCCGCGCAGGCCCCCCCGGCACTCCATTGATCAAGGCATAGTCCGAGACGCGCGTCAGATGCTCAAAGCTGACCCGGACCGCCACCGGCACGCCATCGCGGAACACGGTCTCGACCGATTCGGCGTCGCGGGCATATTGGCGGGGCAGCGGTTGACCCTTGGAGTTCTGCATCGGCTCGATGGTGACGCCGATGAAGCCCATTAGCGTGGACACATCGTCATAGGCCAACTGCCCCGAGACGAAATGGCCCCGATCGCTGACAAACACCATGCGCTGATTTGGGCCGGTTGGGGCGAGGCCAGACAGGCCCCCAAACGTATCGAGGGGGCTCGACATGGCAATGCCGCCCCGCCAGATCAACTTATCCACGCGCTGCCCGATCGCGCTATTCTTGAAGCTCGTGATCGGCACAGCGGTGACGCTGGCCTCAACGGCTTGGACCTTAATGGCCTGTCCCGCCAGCAGCGCCGCAAGTGCGACGACAACCAGCAGACGCATCAGCGGCCGCGCCGACGGGCTTGGGAGGGCAGTTCTTCGTCAAACAAAGCGGCCAATTCGTCGGTCAAAGCGCCGGCCAGTTCCTCGGCATCCAGCAGCGTCACGGCGCGACGGTAGTACCGCGTCACGTCATGGCCAATGCCGACGGCCACCAGCTGGATCGGCGAGCGGGTTTCGATCTCTTCAATCACCTGGCGGAGATGGGCTTCAAGATAATTGCCAGCGTTCACCGATTGCGTCGAATCATCGACCGGTGCGCCATCGGAGATCACCATCAGGATGCGGCGGCTCTCGGGACGACCCATCAGGCGCTTGCGCGCCCATTCGAGCGCCTCGCCGTCGATATTCTCCTTGAGCAGACCTTCGCGCATCATCAGGCCAAGGTTCCGGCGCGCATGGCGCCATGGCTCGTCGGCCGCCTTGTAGATGATGTGGCGCACGTCGTTGACGCGACCGGGATTGGCCGGGCGGCCGGCTTCGAGCCAAGCCTCACGCGACTTGCCGCCCTTCCAGGCGCGCGTGGTGAAGCCCAGGATCTCAACCTTGACGCCGCAACGCTCCAGCGTACGCGCCAGGATATCGCCGCAGATCGCCGCAATTGTGATCGGGCGACCGCGCATCGACCCGGAATTGTCGATCAGCAGGGTGACGATGGTGTCACGGAAATCGGTGTCGTTCTCGACCTTGAAAGACAAAGCCTGCATCGGATCGGTGACGACACGCGTCAGACGCGCCGTATCGAGCAGACCCTCTTCGAGATCGAACTGCCAGGAGCGATTCTGCTTGGCCATCAGGCGGCGCTGCAGCTTGTTGGCCAAGCGCGCCACGGCGCCGGCAAGGTTTTCCAGCTGCTTGTCGAGCAGGGCCCGGAGCTGGTCGAGCTCATCGGGTGGGCAAAGCTCGGCCGCCTTGACGATCTCGTCGAACTTGGTGGTGAACACCTTGTACTGGAACTGGTTGGACAGGCGCTCGCCGCCATCCTTGGCGGGCGGTGGCATGGGCGCGTCTTCGCCGGCCTCGGAGGCCGCGTCTTCGTCGCTGTCGGCCATGTCCGATTCGATGCCGTCGACATCGCCGGTTTCTTCCGACTCGCCAGCCTGCTCGTCCTGCTCGCTCTCGGCCTGCTCGTTCTCGCCTTCGCCCTGTTCAGGAGCCTTGTCAGAGCTGTCGCCGCCTTCGGGCTCCTGATCGTCGCCATCTTCTTCGTCGGAAGAATCAGGATCCTCGAGCTCGCTTTCCGGCACCAGGTTCAAATCGCGCAACAGCGCCTTGGCCGCCTTGGAAAAGGCGTCCTGGTTTTCATAAAGGTCGAGCAGTTCGTCGAGCGACTTGCCACCCTTGTCTTCGATTTCCTTGCGCCACAGATCAACCAGCGCGTGCCCCGAGGGCGGCACCGGCACACCGGCGAGCTTTTCGCGCAGCAACAGGCCCAGGGCTTCAGCGATAGGGGCATCGCCCTTGTCACTCACCTCGGCAAAATTGGCGCGGAACAGCCGATCTTCCAGCATCTCGCTGATATTGCCGACCATGCCGGGCATGCGCACGCAGCCCAACGCTTCGACACGGGCCTGCTCGAGCGCATCGAAGGCAGCGCGAGCGATGGGATCCATCGGGCTGCGCTTGCGGTGCGTTTCAGGATCATGGCTGGCCAGGCGCATGGCCATTGCGTCGCCCTGCCCGCGGGCAATGGCGATATCGCGGCGCGTCGGCAGGCGCGGCAGATTGGCCAGACGCGCCTTGTCGCTGGTCAGCAACGGGCGATCCGCCGTGAAGCTCACCTCAAGTTCGGCCTTGGCGCCAATGGCGCGCACCGTTGCACCCATGGCGGTTTTGAACGCCTGGGTCTGGTCTGGCTTATTGGCTTTGCTGCGCGGTGGTTGTGCCATGAAACTGCTCGTCGGTTGGGGGAATGGCCCCCTCACCCGCCGCTAAGCGGCGACCTCCCCCCCAAGGGAGAGGTGAGAAACGCCGAACCCCCTGCACCTCTCCCTTGGGGGAGAGGTCGGCCCAAAGGGCCGGATGAGGGAGCCGTTTACTTAGAGCGAGACAGCCAGATTGGCCGACGACTCGGGCAGATCTTCGCCGAAGACGCGCTGGTAGAACTCGGCAACCACAGGGCGCTCAAGTTCATCGCACTTGTTCAGGAACGTCAGCCGGAAGGCAAAGCCGACATCGCCACCGAAAATCTGCGCGTTTTCCGCCCAGGTGATCACAGCGCGCGGGCTCATCACGGTGCTGAGATCACCGTTGATGAAAGCCGAACGGGTGAGATCGGCCAGACGCACCATGTTGGAAACGAGCTTTTTGCCCTTCTCGGTCTCGCCATAGAACTTGTTCTTGGCCAGAACGATGCCGACTTCCTTATCGTGCGGCAGGTAGTTCAGCGTGGTGACCAGGCTCCAGCGGTCCATCTGACCCTGGTTGATCTGCTGAGTGCCGTGATAGAGGCCCGACGTATCGCCCAGGCCAATGGTATTGGTGGTCGAGAACAGACGGAATGCCGGATGCGGGACGATCACGCGGTTCTGGTCGAGCAGGGTCAGCCGACCCGCGACTTCGAGCACGCGCTGGATCACGAACATCACGTCCGGACGACCAGCGTCGTATTCGTCAAACACCAGCGCGACATTGTTCTGCACAGCCCATGGCAGGATGCCGTCACGGAATTCGGTGATCTGCTTGCCGTCCTTGAGCACGATCGCGTCCTTGCCGACGAGATCGATACGAGACACGTGGCTATCAAGGTTCACGCGAACCAGTGGCCAGTTGAGGCGTGCCGCAACCTGCTCGATATGGGTCGACTTGCCGGTGCCGTGATAGCCCTGCACCATGACACGGCGATTGAAGGCAAAACCGGCGAGGATCGCCAGCGTCGTGTTGCGATCGAACAGGTAATCCGGGTCGATCGGCGGCACGTGGCTATTGGCTTCCTTGTAGCCCATCACCTTCATGTCGGTATCGATGCCGAACAGCTCCCGAGCCGAATATTCGGTGTCGGGCAGATTGGTGTACTCAGTCATGACAAAGCTCTTGGCAGGAAATCGAGGCGAAACAGGCGGGAAAGTCGGCCGCTCTATAGCAGCATTATGACGCGCGCGGTAGTCACCGGAGCGTCGCAACTACTTTGCGACGAACCCCATTTTCTTGAGATGGCTATAGGCCGCGATGATGGTGCGCAAACGGTCTTCCGAGGACTTGTCGCCACCATTGGCATCGGGGTGATGCAGCTTGACCAGCGACTTGTAGGCGGCCTTGATCTCGTCGGACTTGGCGTGGCCCAGAATGCCCAGCGTTTCGAGCGCGCGGCGATCCTGCTCGTGCAGCGGCTTGACGCGCTCCGAGGCAGGCTTTTGCGACTGCCGATGGCGATACTTGGCGAACACCCCAAACGGATCGCCATAACGGTCGCCCGGCTGCATCCCGGCAGCCCGTGCGGTGCGCGATGCCTTTACTCCGGGATTGCCCGTGGCAAAGCTCGAGCGGCTTTCGGCCTTTGGTGGCGCATGAAGCGCCTCGTCCAGCTGCTCCTTGTCCATATCGGCAAAGAAGTTGAACGAGGTGTTGTAGTGGCGCACATGCTCAAGGCAGAAGTGGTGATACTGCCCCTCGCCGCGCGCGCCTTTTGGCGCCTTGTACTCACCAGCCTTCTCGCAACCCTCCCAGTCACAAGGGTGCTCTGCCGGCGCAGGCTTTTCATCCTTGCGGGGCTTGATGCGAATGGAATCAAAGATCTTGGACGACAGTTTCGTTCTCGCCTAGTTAAGTGCCAACACCAGATGGAAGGCCCGCCGCCATGAGCGTCAAAGACACCCTGACTGCAAAGCTTGCCGACAAATTTGCCCCCGTTTTCCTCGATGTGATCGATGAATCGAACCAGCATTTCGGTCACGCCGGATGGCGGGAGGGTGGTGAAACCCATTTTCGTGTCAGAATCGCGACCCGTCATTTTGACGGGATGAGCCGCGTGGCGCAACACCGCGCTGTCATGGACGCGCTGGACGCCGAACTCAAGGGCCCAGTACACGCGCTTGCGATCGATGTCCTTCCGGTTGGCGGGCCACATCAATAGCTCGCCAGCATTGGCAGTTCCGATATCTCGCTGTCCGGTCTAACCGGGCAGCGCCAAAAGTCTCAAATCAAATGCTGCGCATTGCGTCGAGATAATCCGACACGGCCTTGGCGTCGACATTCTTCTCGATGAACGCCTTGCCTATACCATGAGTGAGAATGAAGGTCAGCGCTCCACGGCTCACTTTCTTGTCCTGAGCGATGGCGGCCATCAAGACCCCGGTGGAGCCAACCGTTCCAGGGATCTCTGCCAAGGTGGTGGGCAGGCCCGATTTCTTCAAGTGCGCCGCAATCCGGCCGGTGTCCTGGCTCGGGGCCAGACCGAGCCGCGCCGAAAAGCCATGCGCCAGAACCATACCGATGGCGACACCCTCGCCGTGCAGCAGGCGATCCGAATAGCCGGTGTCTTTCTCCAAGGCATGCCCAAAGGTATGCCCAAGATTGAGCAGCGCCCGCACGCCCAACTCTTTTTCGTCCTCGATGACGACGCGTGCCTTGTGAGCGCAACAACGGGCAATGGCCTCGCCCCGCGCTGGGCCACCGGCAAAAATCTCGGCCTGGTGCTCTTCGAGCCAGAAGAAAAACTCTTCGTCATCGATCAGGCCATATTTGACCACCTCGGCGTAACCGGCCGCGAACTGGCGCGGGCTCAGCGTATCGAGTGTCGACAAATCGGCCAGCACCAGACGGGGCTGATGGAACGCGCCGATCAAATTCTTGCCATGCGGGGAATTGATCCCCGTCTTGCCGCCCACCGAGCTGTCGACCTGCGCCAAAAGCGACGTCGGCATCTGCACGAAATCCATCCCGCGTCGCGCGATGGCAGCTGCAAAACCAGCAAGGTCGCCGATCACACCGCCACCCAGCGCGATGATCAGGTCACCGCGCTCCAGCCGCGCCGCCAGAATGCCCTCGACGGCCTCGCCGAGTAGCGCCCAGGATTTGGTGCTCTCGCCAGCCGGCAACACGATCTCGGTATGCCCGAGCCCTGCCGCGTCCAGCGACGCGATCAGTCGAGGCAGCTGAGCTGCCGCAACATTGTCATCGGTAATGATGCCGTAGCGGCGCCCCGGGAAGCGCTCAGCGAGAATCGCCCCCGCATCACCGATCAGGCGGTCGCCGATCAAAATGTCATAGGCACGATCGCCAAGGGCGACGTGTACGGTGTGAGCAATGGAGGCCATCAGGTCAGTCCTGGCGCTTGAGATAGGTGAGAACCGCGTCGATCACATCGCCTGCCACCACGTCCTGCGGCACATCGCGAGAGGCAACGGTAACGTCAGCCTCGGCATAGATGGGGTAGCGTTCTTCGATCAGCTTTTGCAGCGTGGCGCGCGGATTGGCCGTCTTGAGCAGGGGCCGGTTGGAGCGGCGCGACACGCGCTCGAACAGAATATCGATCTCGGCCTTAAGCCAGACCGAAATGGCTTCCTCCTTGACCAGCGCCCGCGTCTCGAGATTGACGAATGCCCCGCCGCCGGTGGCCAGAACGATGCCCTCGTCCTTGAGCACCCGGGCAATGACGCGGGTTTCCCCGGCGCGAAACTCAGGCTCGCCGCGCTGCTCGAAGATTTCGGGGATGGTCATATGGGCCGCCCGCTCGATCTCTTCGTCGCTATCGAGAAAATGGCGGTTGAGTCGGGTAGCGATACGCCGACCCACGGTGGTTTTTCCGGCACCCATCATGCCGACCAGCACCAATGGCCTGCCGGCGAGCCGCTCGGCAAGTTCCTCGGCGCGTGCCTGTCGCGATGCCGCGTCGGGACGGTTCAAACAATGGCTCCTTGATCCTGTCGCTATCAAGCCGTCCTCGCCGCACCTGTCAAGAACTTGCGCGCCAAAGCGGGGGTAAACCGCTATGCCTACGGAAATGAAACCATTTACGATCAAATTGTCAGCAACCTGAACCGACAAGAGGCCGGAACACCATGCCGACCCTGATCCGACTCATCATCACGCTGCTTTTTCTGGCAGGCTTGGTCTATGCCGGGATGTTCGCGCTGGTGGTCTATGTCCAGCCCACTCAAAAAGAGCAAACCATCCGCATTCCGGCGCGCGAATTGCTTGGTGGCGGGGCGCCCGCACTGCCCGGACAGGCCCCAACCGAACCCGATGCAGAGCCAGCGGCACGATGAGCCATTTGATCGGTGCGTTTTTGGAAATGATGAGCGCCGAGCGCGGCGCCGCCAAAAACACCATCGACGCCTATCGGCGCGACCTCTCGGATTACGCCGGTTTTGTCGTGGGCAAACACAAGACGCTGCTCGATGTCGAGCGCGATGTCGTCACGTCATACCTCGACCAGCTTCGCCGCGATGGCCTGTCGGCCGCATCAAGTGCCCGCCGCCTCTCGGCAATCCGCCAGTTTCACCGCTTTTTGTGTGCCGACAATCTGCGCGGTGACGACCCGACGCGCATCATAGCCAGCCCCAAAAGCCGCCGCGCCTTGCCCAAGGTTCTGTCCATTGCCGAAGTGGATAAGATGCTGTCACTGGCCGAAAAAGAGGCCAATGCCGCTGCCGAACCCGAGCAGCAGGCTCTGGCGCTGCGGCTCTATCTGCTGCTGGAACTGCTCTATGCCACCGGCATGCGCGTCAGTGAGCTGGTAAGCCTGAAGCGGGCTGCGGTGATGCGCGATGCCAGCTTTATCACCGTCACCGGCAAGGGCAACAAGGAGCGCATTGTCCCACTCAACGACCGCGCTCGCGATGGCATCAAGGTCTATCTCAAAACCCTCGAACCCGGGCCATTTCTGTTTCCCGCTGCGGGGGCCGAGGGCTATCTGGCGCGACAGGTGTTCGCCCGCGATCTCAAGGGGTTGGCGGCACGCGCCGGGATCAGCGCCTCCCGAGTAACGCCGCACGTGTTGCGCCACGCCTTTGCCAGCCATCTGCTGGCTGGGGGCGCCGATCTGCGCGTGGTGCAGATGCTGCTCGGGCACGCCGATATTTCGACAACGCAGATTTATACCCATGTGCTCGACGAGAAATTGCGTAGCCTGGTGGAAGCCCACCACCCCCTTGGGGATGGTTAGCAGACCGACCCAATCGGCTAACAGACTGTTAGCATCCACACCCGTGTGCTGTTCGATTGTGCCAAAGCCTTGACTTGGCATTGCGCCGTCGCCACTTTCCGGCCACTTTAGGGCGCAACAGCAGCGACCATAGAAAAGGGTCGTGGCAACATGACCCCTAACGGGCAGGTGGAATGCAGTCTTATCTCGATTTTGAAAAGCCGGTCGCCGACCTTGAAGGCAAGATTGCCGAGCTCAAGTCGCTGGCAGCTACCGATCAGGCCGTCTCCATCGACGAAGAAGTCAATCGACTGTCGAGCCGCGCCGAAGAGGCGCTGGTCGAAGTCTACAAGCGGCTGACGCCCTGGCAAAAGACGCAGGTCGCTCGCCATCCGCAGCGCCCGCACTTCTCCGACTACGTCCGCACCCTGATCACCGAGTGGACCCCACTGGCCGGTGACCGCAAATTCTCCGAAGACGCTGCCATCCAGGCCGGCTTCGGTCGCATCAATGGCCAGCCTGTCGCCATCCTTGGCCAGGAAAAGGGCAATTCCACCGAATCGCGCCTCAAGCACAATTTCGGCATGGCGCGCCCCGAAGGCTATCGCAAGGCCGTCCGCATCATGGACATGGCCGACCGCTTCAACATTCCGCTGATCTCGTTCGTCGACACCGCTGGCGCCTATCCCGGCATCGGCGCTGAAGAGCGCGGCCAGGCCGAAGCCATCGCACGCTCGACCGAGAAGTGCCTTGAGCTGGGCGTGCCCAACATTGCCATCGTCATCGGCGAAGGTGGTTCGGGCGGCGCCATTGCCATTGCCGTCGCCAACCGCGTCCTGATGCTCGAACACGCAATCTATTCGGTCATCTCGCCAGAAGCAGGCGCATCGATCCTGTTCCGCGACGCTGCCCGGGCGCAGGACATGGCCACGGCCCAGAAAATCACCGCACAGGACCTCTTCGGCTTCGGCGTCACCGATGGCATCATCCCAGAGCCAACCGGCGGCGCGCATCGCCATCCCGACGTGGTCATGGCCGCAACCGGCGCCGCAATCACCAGCTTCCTGGCTGATTTCGCCGGCAAGTCTCGCCTCGAAGTGCGTGAGCACCGCCGGGAGAAGTTCCTGGCGATCGGAACGACGCTCTAAGCGCCGTCTCGTCAGGCAGATCCAAATCATAGCCATCCCCGCTTCGGCGGGGATGTTTGTTTGTGGGCCCCGCCCACTGCCGAAAGCTGTTGTTCTGTTCAATTTTACAGAACTTCCGGCACTATTGGGGGCATGGTAAGGGTTCGTTCACCAGCATTCATAATGCTGCGGTAACCAGACCCTCATAAGGGTGACGCACTTTCTGTTTTTGGGCAGCCGATCTTGACCGCCACTCTCCTTCGCAAATTCTGTTCAGCGCTGATCTTGCTCTGGGTGGCCTTTGGGCTTGCCGCATGCGGGGGCTTCGTCAAAGCCGGCGACAATCGCCACAACCAACCTCTGGCTAGCGGGACGGTGTCGGCCCTGCGTGCCATGGGATCTTCGCCCGGCGAAGCCATGGTCATCCGCATCTTCAAGGAAGAAAAGACCCTTGAGGTCTGGAAGCGCACCAGCGCCGGCCAGTACAAGATGTTCAAGACCTACGAGATCTGCGCCTTTTCCGGCAATCTCGGCCCCAAGATCAAGGAAGGCGACCGGCAGAGCCCCGAGGGTTTCTATACGATCACGCCCGGCCTGATGAACCCGAAGTCCAATTACTACCTGGCCTTCAACACCGGCTTTCCCAACAAGTTCGACCGCTCTTGGGGGCGCACCGGCTCTGATCTGATGGTGCATGGCGATTGCTCGTCACGCGGATGCTACGCCATGACCGATGAGGGCATTGCCGAGATTTACGCGCTGGCCCGCGAAACCTTCCAAGGCGGCAACAAGAGCTTCCAGCTGCAGATTTTTCCGTTCCGCATGACCCCCGCCAAGATGGCGAGCAATGCCTCGAGCGAACACCTCAATTTCTGGAAGAACATCAAGCAGGGCAATGACCTGTTCGAAGTGACCAAGTCGCCACCCGCCTGGGACGTGTGCGAACGCCGCTATATCTTTAATCCATCCGGGAGCGGCCCGCTGGATGCCATGGGCGCCTGCCCGGCCGTGGTGCAGAACGCTGCCGTGGTTGCCAAGCAGCAGGCTGACGAAGCCGCCTTCACCAAGACGCTGGCAGCCGAAGAGAAAAAAGTCGCCGACGCCGCTGCGGTCAAGGCACGTGGCGAAGCGATCAATGGTGCGGTCAACGGCGCTGTCTCAGGCCTGTTTGGCGGATTGTTCGGGGGGAACAAAGATGCTGACGTCGTGGCCGTAATGAGCGGCAAAACGGCGCCAATTCCACTGCCACGTTTGGCACGGCCATAGCGCCGCCCTCATCGGGGCCCAGAGCTTGGGCCCCTGCAACGGAGACGACCACCTTGGAAGCTGACCTGGCAGAGCCGGTGGCACCGAAAACCGATATCGACGCACACAAGCCGGCGCGGCGTGGCCCGCCTTGGGCGCAGATCCTGAGCTTTGTCGTGGGGCTGGTGGGCGTGGCCGCACTGGGCGCAACCGGCTGGGTCTATGCCGAGACGCAGCGCGAGATCCGGCGCATGTCCACCGACATCGCGCAGATCAGGTTGAGCCTTGAGCTCTATGGCCGCCAGCAATCGCCCGGCGCGGCCAGCGCCACCGACACCAGCAGCGCGAGCAGCCTGCAGGACCTGTCCAATCGGCTCGGCATTCTCGAAGAAAGCTGGCGCAGCGGCAAGGCATCCTCAGGAGCGACTAGCCTGCCTGCGGTGCCCACGACCCCAACCGCATCAGCAAATGCCGCTGGCGGGGACTGCCTACCCTCTGGCACGCGCATCCTCGTGTCGGCGGGCGACAGCTACCCCATTTGCGGCCAGCCCGTCTCGGTTAGCATCGGCGCCGTTGATAATGGCTTCATGAACTTGTCCGACGGCACCACCATCGCAGCCGGTGGCACCATCGCGCTGGTTGGCAGCTCCTGCATGCTCACCGCCATCTCTGCGGGCGACCAGGGCATGACGGGATATGCCGAAATTCGGGTGAGCTGCTGATCGGGGCTTGGCTCGGCGTTTAGTCGGTAGGCACGTCGTCAACGCTCGGTCCAAGGGGGATTCCCGCTTTCGCGGGAATGACGCCGTGGGTGCGAATGCACTTTGTCCCTCCGACCACAGTTCCCTCTCCCATCGCTCGTCACCCTCGGGCTTGAGCCGGGGATGCATCCAGAGATGCTGGGGTGAGCCACCTTGCGGCCATGGCGGCACCTCGGGATGGACCCCGGCTCAAGGCCGGGGTGACGCTGTGGGGAGGCGGCCACCACTCCCCCAAAACGAAAAAGGCCCGGACATCTGTCCGGGCCTTCTCAATTTCACACCTTGCTCGGCGTTAGAACGCGCCGTGGCAGTGCTTGAATTTCTTGCCGGAGCCGCAAGGGCATGGCGCGTTGCGGGAGACGCCTTCGAGCAGCTTGGGGTCGATTGGGCGGAGCGATGGATCGCTGCCAACGGCACCCAGCGAGTCAGCGATGGTGTCGTGGCCGTCCGCATCGTTCTCACCGGTCAGCGGATCGATGTGGGTTTCCTGCAGACGGCTGAAGTCAGGCTCCTGTGGCTCGGGCTGACGGATCGTCAGCTCGATATGGCTCAGCTGACGCGTCACCAGTTCGCGCAGGCTCGTTAGCAGGGTCTGGAACAGCTCATAGGCTTCCTGCTTGTATTCGTTCAGCGGGTCGCGCTGGGCGATACCGCGCCAGCCGACAACCTTGCTGAGGTGATCGAGCGTCACCAGGTGCTCGCGCCACAGGCTATCGATGGACTGCAGCAGGATGGACTTTTCCACCTGACGCATGATCTGCGGCGAGTACTTCTCGGCCTTGGCATCAGCCTGCTCGTTGGCCGCGGTCAGAAGGCGCTCGGTGACGATCTCGCCATCGATGCCTTCTTCGGCGATCCAATCGGCAACTGGCGCATCGACATTGAGCATGCTGCGCGCTTCAAGCTGCAGTAGTTCTGCGTCCCACTGTTCTGGATAGGAGCGCGGAGGAATAGCCTTGGCGACGACGGCGTCGACCACGTCCTGGCGCATGTCTTTGACGGTCTCGCTGACGTCTTCAGCGTCCATCATTTCCAGACGCTGTTCGAAGATCACCTTGCGCTGATCGTTCATCACGTCGTCGTACTTCAGGATATTCTTGCGGATATCGAAGTTGCGGGCTTCAACCTTGCCCTGCGCACGCTCGATGGCCTTGGTGACCCAAGGATGGGTGATGCTCTCGCCCTGCTCGAGACCGAGCTTGCCGAGCATGGAATCCATGCTGTCGACCGGGAAGATCCGCATCAGATCGTCCTGCAGCGACAGGAAGAAGGCCGAATGGCCCGGATCGCCCTGACGACCGGAACGACCGCGCAGCTGGTTGTCGATACGGCGGGATTCGTGACGCTCGGTGCCGATGACCATCAGGCCACCTGCGGCCAGGGCCTGCGCCTTGTGCTCGGCAATGGTCTTTTTGATCTCGGCGATCTTGGCTTCGCGCTCTGCGCCTTCCAGACCAACGGTTTCCTTCTCGATGCGCATTTCGAGATTGCCGCCGAGCTGAATGTCGGTACCGCGGCCAGCCATGTTGGTCGCAATGGTGATCGCGCCGGGCAGACCAGCATCGGCCACGATGAAGGCTTCCTGCTCGTGGTGACGTGCGTTCAGCACGTTCATCTGCCCGACATTCTTGCCACGCAGGATATCAGCCAGCATTTCCGACTTTTCGATCGAGGTGGTGCCCACCAGCACGGGCTGGCCGCGCTCCTGACACTGCTTGATCATGTCAGCAATGGCGTCGAACTTTTCTGCCGCAGTGCGGAAGATGGCGTCTTCGTCGTCAATACGCTGCACCGGCACGTTGGTCGGCACGGTGACGACGTCGAGCTTGTAGATGTCGGCAAATTCTTCGGCTTCCGTCAAAGCCGTACCGGTCATGCCGGCGAGCTTTTCGTAGAGACGGAAATAGTTCTGGAAGGTGATCGAAGCCAGCGTCTGGTTTTCAGGCTGGATCTTGACGTGTTCCTTGGCTTCGAGGGCCTGGTGCAGGCCTTCCGAATAGCGGCGGCCCGGCATCATGCGGCCGGAGAACTCGTCGATGATGACCACTTCGTCATTGCGGACGATGTAGTCCTTGTCCTTGCGGAACATCTTGTGGGCGCGCAGGGCCGAATTGGCATGGTGCACCAGCGCGACGTTTTCCACGTCATACATCGAGGCGGACTTGAGCAGACCATCTTCAGCCAGCTTGGCTTCCAGGCGCTCGATACCGGCATCGGTAAAGGTGGCCGAACGCTGCTTCTCGTCGATCTCGAAGTCACCGTCCTCAAGGATATACATCAGCTTGTCGATGGTGGTGTAGAGATCGCTCCGGTCTTCGGACGGGCCCGAAATGATCAGCGGGGTTCGTGCTTCGTCGATCAGGATGGAGTCAACTTCGTCGACGATGCCGAAGGCATGGCCGCGCTGCACCATCTGCTCGCGCGTATATTTCATGTTGTCGCGCAGATAATCGAAGCCGAACTCGTTGTTCGTGCCGTAGGTAATATCGGCAGCGTAGGCGGCCTTGCGCTCCACATCGGTCAGGCCATGGACAATGATGCCATAGCTGAGACCGAGGAAATTGTAGATCTGACCCATCCAGGCCGCGTCGCGACGCGCCAGGTAGTCGTTGACGGTCACGACGTGAACGCCCTTGCCGGTCAGCGCATTGAGATAGACGGCCAGCGTCGCCACCAGCGTCTTGCCTTCACCGGTGCGCATTTCAGCGATGGAGCGATCGTTCAGCACCATACCGCCGATCAGCTGCACATCGAAGTGGCGCATGCCGAGCACGCGCTTGCTGGCTTCGCGGACCGTGGCGAAAGCCGGCACGATCAAATCATCGAGATCGGCGCCCTTTTCGATCTGCGCCTTGAATTCGGCAGTACGGGCGCGCAGCTGCTCGTCGCTGAGCTTTTCCAGCTCTGGCTCGAGCGCATTGATCGCGGCGACCTTGCCGTGGAACCGCTTAACGTGCCGATCAGACGGAGAACCGAAAATCCGTCGTGCGAGCGCACCAAATGCCATAAGTCAGTCCTTTTATTGCCCGTCGCGGAGGCCCGGAAAGAGGCGGAGCAAGCTCGGCTCTATCATTGTCGGCGCAACAGGAAAGCCTTTCCGGCTTTGAATTTGGATCGTCCCACCGGGCGGCGGGAAAAGCGGCTGAGATGTAAGAGCGGACCCTTGTCTTGTCAACGTCGCCAAAATCGGCCAAACCTCGACGGCCCTCCCGTCAAACCGGGCAAAACCGGGGCTCTTGGACCGATTGCCACTCACGAAATACGGCGTGGCACATTTTGGCCCTCTTGCCGTGGGAGGGCAGGCAAGACATCTGGTTTGATACCACCTGCCGACCATCAACGAGCCAGGGCGCGCTGCCAAGCCCGGCCAAGGAGACCTGATCCCATGTCGTTTTCTACCCTGCGCCTCGCCTGCACCGCGAGCGTCCTGGCCCTCGTGATGGCCGCCAATGCCGTTGCCCCCGCCATGGCGCAGGACGCGGCGCCAGCTGCAGCAGCAACCTCGTCGCCTGAAGCGCCAACGCCCGAAACCGTGGTCGCCACCGTCGGCGGCGAGACCATTACCGAAGCCGATCTGGGCTTTGCTGCTGAAGACCTGACTCAGGAACTCAGCCAGATGCCACCAGCCGAGCGCAAGCCGTTCCTGCTGCGCGTGCTGATCGACATGAAGGTCATGGCCAAGGCCGGCGAAGCATCCGGCATGGCCGACACCCCCTTGTTCCAGCAGCGCCTCGACTATCTCCGTGACCGCGCCCTGCGTCGCGCCTACTTCGCCGACACAATTGCCAAGTCGGTGACCGAGGAAGCTGTGCGCGCGGACTACGACAAGTTCGTTGCTGACTTCAAACCAGCCGAAGAAATCCGTGCCAGCCACATTCTGGTGCCCACCGAAGACGAAGCCAAGGCAATCAAGGCCGAGCTCGATGGCGGTGCAGACTTTGCAACCCTCGCCAAGGAAAAGTCGATCGATCCAGGCGCAGCCAATGGCGGCGACCTCGGCTTTTTCGGCAAGGGCATGATGGTGGCGCCATTTGAAACCGCCGCTTACGCTCTGACCGAAATCGGCCAGATCTCCGAGCCCGTGCAGTCCCAGTTCGGCTGGCACATCATCAAGCTTGAGGAAAAGCGTGAATCCAAGCCGCCAACCTTTGAGCAGGTCGCACCCCAGCTGCAGCAGCAGCTGCTGATGACCACGTTTGACACCACCGTTGCCAAGCTGATGGAAGGCGTTGCGATCGACATTCCAGATCCCGCGCTCAAGGCCGCTGTCGACGCCCAGACCAAGACCGACGCAGAGGCCGAGCAGGTTCCTGCGCAATAATTGCCTTTCGGTTCGGGGGCTTGATGCCCCCGGACCACTTTTGTTTGCATAGCGCCAGCCAAGAGCGCGCCAAGCCCCGCCAGCGTCTTGCGAACGCCTTATCTTTGGGGCACACCAAAAGCCGATATTCGTCCTTCGATAAGGCTCGGCACTATGGCTATTCCGGTTTCTCCCCTCGCTCCCAAATCCTATCCGGACCTGCCGGCCATAGCCGGGGTGCGCTTTGCCACCGCCGAGGCTGGCATCAAGTACAAGAACCGCACCGACGTGCTGCTGATGGCCTTCGACGAGGGCACGGTTGCTGCCGGCGTGGTCACCAAATCCAAATGCTCGTCGGCCGCCGTCGACTGGTGCAAGGCCAACCTGCCGGGCGGCGTGGCACGTGGCCTCGTGGTCAATTCGGGCAATGCCAATGCCTTTACCGGCGCCAAGGGCCAGAAATCGGTCGAGCTGACCGCCGACTTTGCCGCTAAAGCACTGGGCTGCGCCCCATCGGAAATCTTCCTCGCCTCGACCGGCGTGATCGGCGAGCCGCTCGATGCGTCCAAGTTTGCCGGCGTGCTCGACACCATGGCCACCCGTCTGGTCGACACCCCATGGATGGACCCAGCCAAGGCCATCATGACCACCGACACCTTCCCCAAGCTGAGCGGCGCGATTTTCGACATCGACGGCACGGAAGTCAAAATCAACGGCATCGCCAAAGGCTCGGGCATGATTGCCCCCGACATGGCCACTATGCTGAGCTTTGTCGTCACCGACATGCCGATTGCGGCGCCCGTGCTGCAGGCGCTTTTGGCCAAGCACACTCAGACCAGCTTCAACGCCATCACTGTCGATAGCGACACCTCGACTTCGGACACGCTGCTGGCTTTTGCCACCGGCAAGGCTGATGTCGACGCCATCGAAAGCCTTGATGACCCGCGCGCCGAAACCTTTGGCGAGGCGCTGCGCGACGTGCTGTTCGACCTGGCCATTCAGGTGGTGCGTGACGGCGAAGGCGCAACCAAGCAGGTTTCCATTCACGTCGAAGGCGCGGTTGATGACGCCAGCGCCTTCCGCATAGGCAAGGCCATTGCCGACTCGCCGCTGGTCAAGACCGCCATTGCCGGCGAAGACGCCAATTGGGGTCGCGTAGTGATGGCCGTGGGCAAGGCGGGCGAACCGGCCGACCGCGATAAACTGGCGATCCGCTTCGGCGACCTTTTGGTCGCCAAGGACGGCGAGCGCGCCGCCGTTTACGACGAAGCCGCCACCTCGGCCTATATGAAGGGCGAGGACCTGGAGCTGACGGTGAGCCTGGGGCTCGGCGAGGGCAAGGCCACGGTTTATACCTGCGACCTCACCCATGGTTACATCACCATCAATGGCGACTACCGGAGCTGACATGACGCTTCCTACGGTCGACGCCTTCGAGCGGGCCGGGCTGAAGGCCTGGCCCGGCATTGAAGAAAAATGGGACGGTTCGTGGATCCGGCGCGCGGCAGGTGGCTACACCAAGCGCGCCAATTCCGTTCAGTGCTTTGATCCCGATGATTTCGAAGACGCCGACCTGCGCGTGATTTCGGCCAGCACCTGGATGGTGATCCGCAAACTCCGCCCCGTGTTCCGAATTACCCCGCTGTCCAGTCCCGAGCTCAATGCCACGCTGGATGAATCCGGTTGGGCAGAGATCGATCAGAGCCATTTGTTTGCCATGGAGCTTGGTGATCACGAAGCGGATAAAGAGGCCGAATACCTGCCGGTGCTGGACCCCAAATTTCTCGCAGCTGCGCAAAAGCTTGGCGGCTATGACGAGGCCACGGTCACGGGGCTGAAAAACCTGCTCGGCGCGCTCAAAGTGCCCGCTGCAGGTATCGTGCTGGCGCGCGACGGCGAAGCTGTCGCCACCTCCATCATGGCCCTTGCAGACGGCATCGTCATCACCGGCAACGTCGTCACCGATAGCACCCGTCGTCGGCAGGGCCTTGGCTCGGCGATGATGCGGTCGGGCCTCGCATGGGCCAAACGCGAGGGCGCCAAAGTCGCCGCACTCAATGTGCAGGCCGACAATGAGGGGGCCATCGCGCTCTATAACGGGCTCGGTTACGCCCACCAGTATGACTACAGCTACCGCGTTCCGGGCAGTCCAAAATGAGTGAAAATAAACTCCTGCTCGTCGTCGCCTGTGCGCTCGTCGATGCCGACCGCCGCGTACTGATCGCCCAGCGCCCTGAGGGCAAAGCCATGGCCGGGCTCTGGGAATTTCCGGGCGGCAAGATCGAACCCGGCGAAACTCCGGAAGCGGCTCTGATCCGCGAGCTGGAAGAAGAGCTGGGCATCTCCACCAAGGAAGCCTGCCTCGCCCCGATCTCGTTCGCCAGCCACCCCTATGCCCATGGGCACTTGTTGATGCCGCTCTACGCCTGCCGCAAATGGCAGGGCGAGCCTGTCGCCCGCGAACACACAGCCCTCAAATGGGTGCGCCCGCAGGCGCTGCGGGACTATCCCATGCCGCCTGCCGACGAACCGCTGATCGCGGCACTGTGTGATCTGCTCTAGCGACATCAAGCGCCGGGCGTGAGGCGCGACTTCTCCGCCCACCGCGCGGCCGTCACCCTCGGGCTTGACCCGAGGGTTATACACTTTGCGATGGGGAAAGACCCCTCGGGTCAAGCCCGAGGGTGACGATCGAGGATAGTCGAGAGTGATGATGCCGGTTGCACGGCATTCACCCCTCATCGGGCGCTGCGCGCCACCTTCTCCCCGAGGGGAGAAGGGAAGGCGTGATCACGGCAGCATTCTATTGCAGCGCGACCACCTTGTACTTCTGGCCCGGCACGATGGGGTCGCCTGGGTAGAGGTCGTTGATGATGTAGAACAACTCGGTGCCGCGGTTGAGGCCTGCCATCTGGCGGGCCAGCGAGTCTGCGGTTTCCCCTGCCTTGGCCGTGACGATGCGGACGGCGACCTTGCGGATTTGCGACAGATCGGACGCGTCGGTCCGACGGAAGCTCTTGAGCGTGGCTTCGGCGCCCTGGGCAAAGCGGGTGCTATCGGCCTTGGCGGCGAAGATGAAGCGATAAACCTGTCCATCGACGCGCATCACCGAGACGCGGAAGAACCATTGATCAGTCTGGGCGACGCCCGAGGCCATCTCGATGCCGTTATAGGTCTGGGTGGTGACGCTCTGGCTCTTGAGGCCAGCGATCCAGCCGGACTTGAGATAATCGGCGAGGCCCACGCTTGGCTGCACATCGGCGCTATCAAAGCGCACGGCTTCGCCATCGCCCGCGACGCCGACAACGGCGCTCTGCGAGTTTTGCAGCGTGTAGCCCTGGGGCACGGTGAAGGTGAATTTGCTGCTCGACTGGATGAAGCGACGACCAATGATCGAGCCCTGTGCCGGGCTGTCGCCAAAGGTGAGGCCGGAGATCGAGGCCAGATAGCCAGCCCGGTCGGTTTCGCCAACGCTGGCCTGACCGAACATGGAGCGCGCGGTTTCAAGCGCCTTCTGCACACGGGCCGGGGTCGATGGATGGCTCGACAGGAACCCTTCCCCACCATTGGCGCCGGCCGAGAAGGTTGCGAACCGGCTCATGACGCCGAGGAAACGTGCGGCGGCCGTGGGGTCATAGCCCGCCTTTCCGGCAAACTTGATGCCTTCGCGGTCCGCTTCCAGCTCCTGGTTCTGCCCGAAGGCAGCCATGGACTGGCGCGTACGATTGGCCGTGGCATCGGTCGAAGTGTCGCCACCGAAGACGCCAGTGATCACACGATCGACAATCGCCGTGGTGCGGGTGCGGTCGGTGCGGGCGCGCGCATGGCGGAGCGTCACGTGGGCAATCTCGTGCGCCAGAACCGCCGCCAGCTCGCTGGTATCGGAGGCCAGCGCGAGAATGCCGCGCGTCACATAGATATAGCCGCCGGGCAGCGCAAAGGCGTTGACCTCGGAACTATCGAGAATAGTGACCTGGAACTGCGCATTGGGCTGGTTGGCGGCGGCAAGCAGACGGCCGACAATGCGCGCCACCATGATTTCGGCGGGGCGGTCGGAATAGACACCACCATAGGCGGCGATGATGCGCGGATGCTCGCGACGGCCAATAACGGCGTCGTCGGGATCGGTGCCTTCCGGCACCACCGTTGGTGCGGGATTGTCACCGGTCTGGCTGACCACAATCTTGGAACCAGTCAGCGATGTGCACGCCCCCAGCGCCAGCAGCATCGCTGCCAAGAGCCCGGTCCGCAGTCCGTTCGCAATACGCCCCTTGCCCGTCATTGTGTGGCCAAGACCTCAATCTGTTCGGGATGGGTGATTTCAATGCGTGGACCATCCCGGTCATCCACCCATCCTCTGATACGCACCAGCGCCCCTTCAAGGGACACCGGATCAATGTCATCGGCTTTAAAGAGTCGCAATGCCGGCGCCTCGATCACAGCCGTAAAGTCTTCTTTCCAGAAGCGCCCGAAATTGAGATAGACCCGCCCGCTGCGCTGATCAGCCAGCAGGACGCGTCCCTCGATAAGTTCATAATGGCCTGCCCGATCAATGAAGCTTTCGGGCCGGTCCGCCGCACGCACGCTGTAATAGGGATCGCGCCAGATTCCAAGCCCGGCCATGCGCGCCTGGCCCTCTGCCGCGAACAATTGATCGAGACATTTCCTGTTGTCTGGAAAGGAATAGACCCGCGCCAAACCTTTGGCGACCATCTCGCGTTGCGCCCAGATTTCGCCCTCGGCCCCCTCGACGAACACATGGGCTAGGGCACGCTCATAGCGATCAACTTCCTCGCCACCATAACCGAGCCGCACGGGCTTGTTCAGCACCATGGTTTCGAGCGCGATCTTGGCTTCGGGTGCCAATGGCCAGGTTGGGTAACCCTCTCGTCCCAGTGGTAATTTTGGCGCCTGCGTGCCGATCAGGCGCACCACAAGACCGGAGTCCAGCACCACCGTATCGCCATCGGTAACCTGAGTGACGACACCGCCCGTAACCATGCGCAACTGCTCGCAGGCCAGTGCCGCTGCCGAAACCGACGAGAGCGCAGCCAGCGTTGCAAGATGGGCGAGGCCGCGCTTGAGCAAATCATACTCCAGGAAAGACTTTTTTCACCATGCACTCAAATAAGGCAAAAAATCATTACCAGCGCCGAATTTCCCTCCAAGACGAAAACCCCGCCACAACAATCGTCGTGACGGGGCCAAACCACTGTTACATCAGCGATTAAGTCGCTCAGGCGTCGATAAGGGCGTAAACCTTCTCCCATTCACCAGCCAGGAACTTGGCCGAATAAATGCCGCCAAAGTTGGTGCTGCCGCGCGCGACGTGGACCTTGCCAGCCGCAACGGCAGGGATGCGCGACCAGATTGGGTGCTTCTGGACTTCCTCATAGGTGCCTTCGGCGAAGAGCTCGGCATAGAGGATGGCGTCATAATCAGCCAGCATGTCGGGCAAAAGCTCCATGCTGACCGGCCCCTCTTCGATGATCGAAGGGTCGATGGTATGGCCGCCGATATCGGCCAGCACGTCGGCATGGTTGCTGCCCTTGCCGCGGATCATCATGGTCTGATCTTCGGGGAAGAAGTGCAGCGCGATGACCTTGGAGTTGGCTACGGCTTCGGCGTGGCGATCGCGGATGCCGGTGACATAGGTGTCAAAATCCGCCACGGCTTCGCCGGCCTTGCCCTCCATGGCCAGCCATTCCGACACATTGGCCAGATTGGCGCGCCAGCCAATCTTGGCATCGAGCGGCAGCACAGGCGCCAGGGTACGCAGCTTCTGCAGCGGCCAGCCTTCGCTATCACCCCAGTCACTGCACAGGATCAGATCTGGCGCGAGGCCCAGGATTTGTTCGAGATTGGGCGGGGAGCTGAGGAATGGCGCATCGGTCTCGGCGGCAACCCATGGGTTCACCGGCGCGTGGCTGTAGCCGATCACGGGCAGCTTCAGCGCCAATGCGGTTTCCAGATCAATGCGCTCGTCAATGGCAATGACGCGCTGCGGATTGGTGGGCACATCATAGGTGCCGATCCAGTTGGTGATGGTGCGCGTGCCGCTGTCCTGCGCGAAGGCGCGGGCGGTGGGCAGGGTCAACAGCGCTGCACCGGCGCCAAGCGTGAATGTGCGACGATTGAGCCGGATCATTGCGGCCTCCAGATGGGACTAAAAATTGGGCGGACTTTATTCCGCCGCCACTTGGCGTTGGGGCCAGACTGTATCGTCATCGGGCCAATCTGCGCCCAACCGACGGGCGCTGCCCGGCGTATGGCCTGTCGTGCGGCGGAAAGCGGTGACGAAGGCGCTGATATTGCTATAGCCAACCCGCGCCGCCACCTGCGCCAAAGGCCGCCCCTCTTCGAGCAGGGCCATGGCCATGCGCATACGCGCCAGCACCTGCCAGGCGCCAAAACTCATGCCGGTCTCCAGCCGAAACCGCCGGGTGAAACTGCGCAGGCTCATCGAGGCCACTGCACTCCAGTCAGCCACCGGACGATCCTCACCGGGCGCGGCACAGACCGCACGGGTCACTCGCAGCAGACGCTCATCGCGCGGCATGGGCAGCGAGACGGCGATATCGGCATTGTTGGCCAACAGCTCGATGGCAATGCTTTCCATCCGGGTCCGCAGGCTTGAGGGGACATCAGCGGTATCGAGATAGCTGACGATCTCGGCGATAACCGAAGGCATGGCGAGCGGACGCACCGCCTGACAGCGCAGATCGGCGTTGGCAGAGATCAGCGTACACTTGAGCGAGGTGTCGGGCTGGATATGCAGCTCATGGGGCACCATGGCCGGAACCAGCAGCGCCGAACCGGGCAGCAACACATGCAATTGTCCATCGGCGATCACACTGCCAATGCCGCGCACACCCCAGAACAGCTCATGTTCCTCATGGCGGTGCAACGGCCAATGGGTCGTGCCCGCACCGCCGCACAGCAGGGTACGGAGCCGCGCATTCCGCAGCAGATAGGGGCCGAGCAGCGGAATGGCATCAGGCGCGGACAGCGCGGGCGCAAACGGATCGGCAAGGGCGAGCGTCACGGGAATTCAACCGCTACCAGCATGAAAACAAGATAGCGACATTCATATTTGATGCGCTTCTGCGAGGCAAAGGCTTTCTACCGCCCCGGCAAAGCCGCTCAGATCCGCTTGCAGGAATTGCCCGGCACGAATTTTGGCGACAGCACAAAGTCTTCGGCGGGATCAGCGGCACCTTCAGGGCTCATGACGCGGTGCAGAATGCGCCTGGCAATGATGCCGCCGAGTTTGAGCGTGTCCTGAATGACCATAGTGATGCGCGGCGTAATCACGCTGCTCCACTGCACGTCATCGATCATGGCCAGCGAGATGTCATCGGGGCAGTTAAAGCCCAATTCCTGCATGGCCTGCAGCGCGGCGAGGGCCACGGCGTTGTTGGCGCCGATAATGGCCGTGGGGCGCTCGGGCTGAACCAAGAGGCGCATCGCAGCTTCATAGCCCGCGCTGCGGGTGAATTGGCCATCGACGATGAAACTGGGGTTCACCTCGACACCGGCGCTGCTCATCGTTTCCATGAAACCACGCAGGCGTTCCGAAGCGGTGTGCATGTGAGCGGGGCCGGTGATGAAGGCAATGCGGCGGTGACCCAGTTGCAGCAGGTGCTCGGTGAGCATGGCTCCGGCCAGCCGGTTGTCGGAGCCGACGAAATCACGGTCGATGCCGGCGACTTTCTGATCGAAACAGACCGTTGGCATTTTGATGCTTTGTACGAAATCCACATAGGCCTGATCGTGGCCTGAGGGAGCGAGCGCGAGGCCAGCGACCTTGAGGCCGGACAGGTGCTCGACGAGCGCGCGTTCGCGATCGGGTTTGCCCGAGGAGTCTGTGATCAAGACGAAATGATCGTGGTCGATGGCGTAGTTTTCGAGCTCGCGACGAATATCGCCAAAGAACGGGTTACCCACATTGCCGACGACAAAGCCGATCATGCGGCTGCGCCCGCGCGCCAGACTTTGCGCCAGCGGATCAACCACATAGCCAACGGTCTGCACCGCCTCGCGGATGCGCTCCAGCGTCTTCTGGCTGACGCGACCGGGATTGCTCAGGGCCAGCGACACAGTCGACACCGAGACCTCGGCGAGTTTGGCAACATCTCGGATCGTGGCCATTACTGTATCGAACCGCTTCTATGTCTTCTGGCGTCGGCGTCTAACTGCACTAGCCTGTTGGAAAGTCCCAAATAATGAGCATTCGCGCCCCATTCTGCAAGCCAATTCTCGAAATCATCACAGCTCTAAAATCTGGCTTGACTCAAATCCAATCCTAAATCAGTCTCATATCGAACCGGTTCGATTATGAGGATGCGAAACCGGCAGATGGAGGAAAGAATGAGTAGCGCAGTGGGAAACGCTGGCCGCATTGACGGTTCGAGTGGCAAGGCTTGGTTCACCGAAGACCGTTTCGGCATGTTCATTCACTTCGGTCTTTATGCGCAGGCGGCGCGCCATGAATGGGTGCAGCACCGCGAGGAGATTTCCGGCGAGGACTACGCCAAGTATTTCGAAAACTTCAATCCGGACCTTTATGACCCGCGCGAATGGGCGCGTCGCGCTCGTGAGGCCGGGATGAAATATGTGGTGCTGACCGCCAAGCACCATGAAGGGTTCTGCCTTTGGGACAGCAAGGTCACCGACTTCAAGGCGACCAACACGCCCTATGGCAAAGACCTGCTTAAGCCCTATGTCGAGGCGTTCCGCGCCGAGGGGCTCAAGGTCGGTTTCTACTATTCGGTGATCGACTGGCATCACGACCAGTTCCCCATCGATGCGATCCATCCGCAGCGCAACCATCCCGATGCGATCGAGATCAACAAATCCCGCGACGTGCGCAAATATGCCCAATATATGCGCGACCAGGTCACAGAACTGCTGACCGGATTTGGCGAAATCGCAGTCATCTGGTTCGACTTCAGCTACCCCAACCGCGAATATCGCGGCATGCCGGGCAAGGGCCGCAACGACTGGGAAAGCGAAGAGCTGATCGGTCTGGTCCGCAAACTGCAGCCCAATATCATCGTTGGCGACCGTCTGGATCTGCCCACCGATGGCAACCACCCCAAGGACCTGGCAACGCCAGAGCAGTACACGCCGCGTATCGCGCCGACCTCGGAAGGCAAGCCAGTGCGCTGGGAAGTCTGCCACACCTTCAGCGGCTCATGGGGCTACCACCGCGACGAAACCACCTGGAAAGATCCCGGCCAGCTGATCAACCTGTTGATCGACACGGTCTCGCTCGGCGGCAACCTGTTGATGAATGTCGGGCCAACTGGACGAGGAACGTTTGACTCGCGCGCCGATGACGCTTTGGGCGTTTATCGCGACTGGATGGCCGTCAATCAGCGCGCCATCTATGGGGCGGGTGCATCGAGCTTTGTCGCTCCCAACGGCACCAAGTTCACGCAGCGGGGCAATCGGCTTTACCTGCATGTGCAGACCTGGCCATTCCGTCACATCCATATCGAAGGGCTGGGCGGCAAGGTGAAATACGCCCAGTTCCTGCATGACGCCAGCGAGATCCACTGGCTCGATCCGGAGGCTGACGTCGACTCCAATATCGGCGTCGCCGTGGGCGACGGCATCCTCACGCTTGAGCTGCCGGTGATCAAGCCAAACGTCGTCGTGCCGGTCATCGAGTTGTTCCTCAAAGACTGATCGGTGAGCGATGAGCATAGAGGAAGACCTGTTTGCCAGCATGACCCCCGTCATCGCCAATCTGGCCGAGGACGGGAACGGTGCGGTGTCGCTCGGCGGTTCGCGCGCCAAGCAACGCTCGGACGCGCAATCGGACTTCGATTTCCGCGTCTATAGCGACCGCTACAAGGGTCCGGTTTTGCAGCAGACCAGTGCCTGGCGTCAGTTCGACGCCACACTGCAAAGCTGGGAAGCCAAGGGCCTGCGCCTCGACGGTGTTTGGGCGCGAAGCTATGCGGGCGTGCAGGCCGACCTCGATGCTTGGATTGCCGGCAAGGGGCAGACCAAGACCTATGAGTGGACGATCTGGGGCTATCACCTGCCTACCGACCTCGCCCACCAGCAGATCATCGTCGACCCAAACGGCATTTTGGCACGCTGGAAAGAGCAGCTGGCGATCTATCCCGACGCCTTGCGCAGCTCGCTGATCGATCAGCATCTCGAAGTGCTGCGCTACTGGGCGAACGACTATCACTACGCCAGCAAAGTGACGCGGCGCGACCTGGTGTTTCTGGTCGGGCTCACCGGCAAACTGGCGAACGCAATCCTTCAGGTCGTGTTCGCCGTCAACCGAACCTACTACCCCGGCGACGGCTGGAACCTGGCGATTGCCAAGGATCTGGCACGCCTGCCACCCGACTTCATCGCCCGCATGACCGCCATTCTTGAACCCGGTCATGACGGTGAAAGCTGGCAGCGACAGCGCCATGCGCTGATCGCCGTGATCGCCGATCTGGAGGTCCTGACAGCCGAATAATCCGTGCCGACCACGGCGCCATGTTGAGGAGCATGAAGCCGGGAACGCAGGGAGCAGACGAGTATCTCGTGCCTACGCAGACATCGACACCATCATAGTCACTGAGGAGGAACTATCGTGAAACTGTCTCTTATTCTGGCGACCGCCGCTTTGGTGGGAACCTCTGCCTTTGCCATTCAGGTGCAGGCGCAGGACGCCCCCGTGGAACTGAAATGGCAGATGTGGGGCGACCAGCAGGATCAGGCGCTTTGGCAAAGCCTGGCCGATCTGGTCACCGTGGAATATCCCAATATCAAGGTGACGCCGCAGATCTCGGGCTGGACCGATTATTGGACACGCCTGCCCGTGCTCGCCTCCTCGGGCGAAATTGCCGACATCGTCGCCATGCAATCCATGCGCATGCCGAGCTTTTATTCCATTCTCGAACCGCTCGACAGCTACTTCGCCTCGGACTCCTTTGACACCAAGGTGTTCGAGTCCTCCATTATCAGCGGACTCTCCCACGACGGCACTGTCTATGGTCTGCCCTATGACGTTGGCCCGTGGCTGGTGTTCTACAACCGCGACAAGTTCAAGGCTGCTGGCCTTGCCGAGCCAGCGCTGGACTGGACCTTTGCCGACTTCAAGGCCGCCGCCGAAAAGCTGACGGTTGATGGCAATTATGGCTATGCCACGCAGGCCTTCGACTACATTTCGGGCCCTGTGGCGCTGGGGGCCGAATACTTTAATGACGGCAACCAGTTCGACGTGACCAATGCCGGTTACGCCGATGCCGTGGGCAAATATGTTGACCTCACTGCTGTCGACAAGACCTCGCCGGTTTTTGCCTCGGGCGCAGGTGCGGTTCAGGCCAGCGGTCGCTTCGCTTCGGGTAATGCGGCCATGTATATCGATGGTCCATGGTCGATGATCTCGGCAGCGCAGGGCGCTGACTTCGAGATGGGCATTGCCCCACTGCCACGCGGCGACGGGGAATCCCGCTTCATCACCGCAGGCTCGGGCTTTGGCGTTGCCGCTGCCGGCAAGCACAAGGAAGAGGCCTATAAGGCGCTCAAGGTTTTGACCGGTCCAAAGGCCGCTGAAATCCTCGCCTCTGCCGGTCGCGCTCTGCCCGGTCGTCTCGCTGAACAGCACTTCTGGTATGATGTGGCGGCCAAGGACGTGAAGGGCACCCGCGAAACGCTGGAATACTCGTTCGCGCACTCGACCCCGTTCCGCCTCAACGAAAACTGGAATGAGTTCGAAAACCTCATCACCCAGTACATGCCGCTGGCCCTCAATGGCGACAAAACCACCGCCGAGGTGCTCTCTGATATCCAGAGCCAGCTCCCCTAACCCCCTGCTGTGCCTGGCCGGTCCATCCGGCCAGGCGTCCACCTGACATTCAGACAAGCTGAGTGTCGCCAGAAGGGAATGTCTGATGGCAGTCGTAGAGCGAACTGTAGGCACCAAAAATACGGTGACCAAGAGGCGGAAAAGCCGCCTTGGGGCGGGCGAGGGACGAACGGCGTTCTTCTTCCTCTTGCCCAGCCTGATTGGCGTCACGCTGTTTCTGGTCGTGCCGATCATCGCATCGGTGGTGCTGAGCTTCACCAACTGGAAGCTCTTGGGCCAACCCCAGTTCGTCGGCTTTGCCAACTATATCAGGCTCTTCACCGCCGACCCCCAATTCTGGCCGGTTGTGCGCAATACGCTGTTCTTCACCTTCGAATATCTGGTGTTGAACATCGTTATTTCATTGGGGCTGGCTGTGTGGATATCCAGCCTCAAGAGGGGACAGCGATGGTTCCGGGTGATCTTTTTCCTCCCAACCTTCACGCCGGGCATCGCTGTCGCCATCGTCTGGATGCTGATCTTTGCGCCCGATGGGTTCTTCGACTTCATCATGCGCTCGCTCGCCATCCATATCCCCAGTGTTCTGACCGATCAGAACCTGGCCATGCAGGCCGTCATCGTCGTCTCGCTGTGGGCGGGCGTCGGCTACAATACGGTGCTGTTCAACGCCGCGCTGGACATGGTGCCCGCCAACTATCTTGAAGCCGCCCGCATCGATGGCGCTTCGGCCTGGGACCGGTTCTGGAAAATCCGCCTGCCGCTGATTTCGCCGACGCTGTTCTTTGGCACGGTGATGACCGCGATCACGTCGCTGCAGGTCTTCGACCAGATCTACGTGATGACGCGCGGCGGCCCCGGCACCGCGACGGCAACGCTGGGCTATTCGATCTTCCAGAAGGGCTTTCAGAATTTCCAGATGGGCTACGCCTCGGCGATCGCCTGGGTCATGTTCGCCATGATCATGGTGCTCACCGCCTTCCAGTTCTGGCTCCAGCGCAAGTGGGTGCACTATGACAACTAAGGCCAAGGCAAAAGCCAATGAACGGCGCACGCTGGCGCTCGACATTCTCAACCACGGCGCGCTGACGCTGGTCGCGCTGCTGTTCCTGTTTCCATTCTTCTGGATGTTGACCAATGCGGTGCGCAGCAATGCCGAAGTGCTGGCCATTCCGGTGCGCATCCTGCCCAATGTCTATGAATGGGGCAATTTCGCTCAAGCCTGGACGCAGCTGCCCTTTGGGCGCTTCTTCCTCAACAGCGTGATCGTCTCGGTCAGCGTCACGGTGATCACCGTGTTCGTGTCGAGCCTGTCGGGTTACGCCTTTGCGCGGCTGAAATTTCCCGGCCGCGATCAATTGCTGATGGCCTATCTCGCAACACTGATGGTGCCGGGCATCATGCTGATCATCCCGCTCTATCTGATCGTCAACGCGATGGGCATGGTCAACACCTTCCAGGGTGTCATCCTGCCGGTGGCGTTTGGCACCTTCGGCTCGTTCCTGCTGCGCCAGTTTTTCCTCTCCATCCCACTGGAGCTGGAAGAGGCGGCGCGCATCGATGGGGCGTCGCGCCTGCGCATTCTGGTCAGCATCATCATCCCGCTGTCCATGCCGGCGATTGGCCTGTTGTCGCTGTTCACCTTCATTGCCCAGTGGAACAATTTCCTCTGGCCGCTGATCGTCATGACCGGGCAGGACAATGCGACGCTGCCCGTGGGCCTGACACTGTTCCAGACCCAGCAGCGCACCGAATGGAACTTCATCATGGCGGGCGCAGCCCTCTCGATGATCCCGGGCATTATCCTGGCCATCGTGCTGCAAAAGCTCATCTACAACAGCATTTCGCTGAACGCCGGCATGGGCGGACGCTAGGCGACCACCCGACAAAAGAACTCGCAGGGGAATTCGAAATGGCCAATGTAACAATCACCGATGTCGTCAAGAACTACGGCAGTCTCGAAGTGCTGCACGGCGTTTCGGCCTCGGTTGCCGATGGCGAATTTGTCGTGCTTGTCGGCCCGTCCGGCTGCGGCAAGTCCACACTGCTGCGCATGATCGCGGGGCTCGAAAGCATCAGCGACGGCGAGATTGAGATCGGCGACCGCGTTGTCAACGATCTCGAACCCAAGGAACGCGACATCGCCATGGTGTTCCAGAGCTATGCGCTCTACCCGCACATGACAGTGCGGGCCAATATGGCGTTCTCCCTCAAACTGGCGCGGCGCAGCAAGGAAGAGATCGACCAGATGGTCAATCGCGCCGCCGAGATTCTTGATCTGTCGGCGCTGCTCGACCGCTATCCGCGCCAGCTTTCCGGTGGGCAGCGCCAGCGCGTCGCCATGGGCCGCGCCATTGTGCGAAATCCGGCGGTGTTCCTCTTCGACGAACCGCTCAGCAATCTCGATGCCAAGCTGCGCGTGCAGATGCGCGGCGAGATCAAGGCGCTGCACCAGCGGCTCGGCGCGACGATGATCTATGTGACGCACGACCAGATGGAAGCCATGACCATGGGCGACCGGATCGTGGTGATGCGCGCCGGGGTGATCGAACAGATGGGCACGCCGCTCGAAATCTACGACACGCCTGCCAATAGTTTTGTCGCCTCGTTCATTGGCTCACCCTCGATGAACCTGATCGACGGGATCGTACAAAATCGAGACGGCGCATCGGTGCTGGAAACCCCAGACGGCACCACCTGGCCGCTGCCTGCCAACGCGCGCGTGACGGCCGGCGCGGCGGTTCAACTCGGCATTCGGCCCGAGCACATCCACCTCGACCCGGCAGGACTTGTGGCGGAACCGGTTATCATCGAGCCAACGGGTGCAGATACCCATGTGCAAATGCGCGTTGGCCAGCAGGTGTTGACCGGTGTGTTCCGCGACCGGCCTGACATTGCACTGGGCGACACGTTCCATGTTCGCCCCGACACCAGCCGTGCTCATCTCTTCGACAAGGCTTCCGGCCAGCGCCTCTGACGCCAGCAGCAAGGATAAAACTTCGGGAGTGCTTTGGGCCTTTGCCTCCACTGTGGCAGAGGCCATACGCGTCGCGAAGCGATCCTTCTGGAACACCTAAAGGCCCACTGATCACCATCATTTGTGGGCTCCGGTGCAATATTTCCACAATCGAGGCCAAGAGTATGTAGGATGCTCGGAGCTGACCGCCGACGCCCCTGCGACCATGTCGCCGCAGGCAATATTGCCTCCGCATTCCGCTCGTGCCGCACTGCTCTGAGTTCTCCTTTGCACATTTCGCAACGGTGAGAGCGCCGCCCATATTCTACGCCATTGTCCCAGGGAGCATTCCCCAACCGGCGTACCCGCTCGCAGTTTTCAGCGAGACGATCCGCCAGGAAGACATTCATGATCTCGATCCTGCGCCACACCTGGGGGCATCGCCGGTCATCTATGGTCTGGAGCGACCGGGCGCCGGTGCGAGAGGAATTGTTCGGCGTCGAAAGACTTGAACAGCACGCCGAGAGCCTGGCTGCAGCGCAGCAGGTCACGGCAGTGCCAATCCGCGTAATGTCGCTGCACACCCGGCTGAATGATAATGCATCAGTGCTGCTGGCCGCCTATCGTGCCAGCGCCGCCGAACTTGAAGGCGGGCAATATGTGGTGCCGGCGGCCGAATGGGTGCTCGACAATTACCACCTGATCGAAGAGCAGATCCGCGAAATCCGGGACGATCTGCCGCCTGGCTATTATCGCCAATTGCCCAAACTGGCCGAGGGCCCCTTTGCCGGATATCCGCGCGTCCTCGGTCTAGCCTGGGCCTATGTTGCGCATACCGATAGTCATTTCGATCCCGAGACATTGGTCCGCTTTATCGCCGCCTACCAGCGGGTTCAGCCGCTGACCATTGGCGAGTTGTGGGCCGTGGCCATCACCCTGCGTATCGTGTTGATCGAGAACCTGCGCCGCCTGGCCGACCAGATCAGCAGCGGGCGCGTCAAACGCGCAGACGCCGATGAACTGGCCAACCAGCTGCTGGTCTCTGGCAATGCCCGCTCGGCTCTGGACAATGACATTGCCCTGCGCGCCGCAGGGCCACTGTCGGAAGTTTTTGCGGCCCAGCTGGCCAAACGCCTGCGCGACCGCGATCCACGAACCACCCCTGCCCTGGGCTGGCTGGAGGAGCGACTGGCCGCACAGGGAACGTCGGTGGAAACCGTAGTGCAACACGCCCAGCAGCGGCAGGGCGCCTCCAATGTCAGCGTGCGCAATGTCATCACCAGCATGCGGGTGATTTCCGATATCGATTGGGCCGATCTGTTCGAGCAGGTGAGCCTCGTCGATGCCCGTTTGCGCGCCCATAGTGCCTTCGGCGAAATGGACTTCGCGACCCGCAATCTCTACCGCAGCGCCATTGAACAGTTGGCGCGAGGCTCCGACTTCACCGAGCTTGAAGTGGCCGACAAGGCGCTGGAAGCAGCTGAGCAGATCGGCGATGAACGTGATGCCGAGCGCATGGCTGATCCGGGCTATTACCTGATCGCCGAGGGCCGGGCAGAGCTGGAGCGCGTGCTGGATTTTCGCGCTCCCCCTCGCCTCCGCTTTAGCCGATTTAATAGTCGGCTCGGCATAGGTGGCTATATCGGGTTTATTCTGGCCCTCACGGTCCTGTTGTTGGCACTGGCGGTCTGGGCTCTGACCGCAACCGGCGGCACGGCCGGCTGGCTACTGGCCTTTGCGATCATCGCCTTGCTGCCGATGACCGAGGTGGCAACTGCCCTGATCAATCGCGGGGTGGCCTGGAGTTTTGGCGCGACAACATTACCGGCGCTGGAATTGACCAGTGGCGTGCCCCCCTCGCTGCGAACGCTGATCGCCGTTCCGACCTTGCTGACGACTGAAGCGGACCTGATCGAACAGATCGAACAGCTGGAAGTGCATCACCTTGCCGGGGCCAGCGGTGATCTGGTGTTTGCACTGCTACTGGACGGCGTCGACGCGGACGAGGAGACGCTCGAAGGCGACGCCGAGCTGTTGGCCACGGCAGCAGCGGCCATTGCCAGATTGAACGAACGCTACGGCCCGGGTCCAGCTGGCGACCGCTTTTTGGTGCTACACAGAAAGCGCCTGTTCAACGGCAGTGAAAACAAGTGGATGGGCTGGGAGCGTAAGCGCGGCAAGCTACATGAGCTCAACCGGCTGCTGCGCGGAGCAACCGACACCAGCTTCGTACCCATCACCGGGGCAGCGCCACATGTGCCGGTGGATGTGCGCTATGTCATCACACTCGATGCCGACACTCGGCTGCCCCGTGAGGCGGCGCTGCGGCTGATCGGTAAGATGGCGCATCCGCTCAACCATCCGCGTTTCGATGCTGCCGACAAGCAGGTGATCAAGGGCCATGGCATCCTGCAGCCGCGCGTTACGCCATCGCTGCCGCAAGGCAATGATGGCTCGCTCTATCAACGCGCCTATTCGGGGCCGGGCGGCATGGACCCCTACGCGGCGGCCGTTTCCGATGTCTACCAGGACCTTTTTGGCGAGGGCTCGTTCACCGGCAAGGGCATCTATGATGTCGATGCGTTTGAAAAGGCACTGGCGGGACGTGTGCCGGAAAATACCCTGCTGAGCCATGACCTGTTCGAGGGCATTTTCGCGCGATCGGGCCTCGCCTCCGATGTCGAGCTGGTTGAGGGAGCGCCATCGCGCTACGACGTGGCCGTCAAGCGGCAGCATCGCTGGACGCGCGGCGACTGGCAATTACTGCCCTGGCTGTTCAAACGACAGGATGGCGTGCTGACCGTTTCAGCCGTCGGGCGCGGCAAGATGCTCGACAACCTGCGCCGGTCCCTGTTGGCGCCGCTTGCGCTGCTGGCGATGGGGCTCAGCTGGCTGCTCCCGGAGCGGCCAAACCTTTTGGGCGTGTTCATCGTCATCGGCGTTATCGCGCTGCCGGCCTTTCTGCCCTCCTTGCTGTCCGTGTTTCACCGGCGCACGGGCGTTCTCCTCACCAACCATTTCAAATCGGTCGCCGCCGACCTGCGCATTGCCGCCGTCCAGACGTTCCTTACCACTACGTTTTTGCCCGACCAGGCATGGCGCATGGGCGATGCCATTGTCCGCACGCTGGTACGGCTGTTTGTCACCCACCGAAATCTGTTGGAATGGACCACCGCTGCCCAATCCATGGGCAGCCCACGGCTCGGCCTGTTCGGCTTTTATCGCAGCATGGCTGCCGGCACCCTCCTTGGCCTCGCGATCTGCGCTGGCGCGCTAGCCATGGCGCCTGCTGCCTGGACGCTGATCTTGCCATTTGCAGTACTGTGGATTTTGGCCCCTGTCGTCGCGCTCCTGGCCAGCCAGCCACAAGCCCTGCCGGAACGCCTTGCCCTGTCGGATACGGATGCGGATGCGTTGCGGCTGATCGCACGTCGGACCTGGCGGTTCTTCGAGACCTTTGTGACCGCCAACGATCACATGTTGCCGCCGGACAATTTTCAGGAAAATCCCCGCCCCGTTGTGGCGCATCGCACCTCGCCCACCAATATCGGGCTCTATATGCTGTCGGCGGTTGCGGCGCGTGACTTTGGCTGGGCCGGCACCAGCGAAACGATCGAGCGCCTTGAGGCGACATTTGCCTCGATCCGCCGTCTGACCAAATTCCGGGGGCACCTCGTTAACTGGTATGACACGCAGGATCTGCGAGCGTTGGATCCGATCTATGTGTCATCCGTCGATAGCGGCAATCTGGCTGGACACCTGATCGCCCTCGCCAATGCCTGTGAAGAATGGAGCGCGGCTCCATTGGCATTTGATCATCGTCCCGCGCTGGCCGATACATTGCATCTGGCGCGGATCGCATTGATGGGCCTGCCTTCGGCAGAGGGGCCTGCCGCATCTCCCCTAACAACGGCATTTGACGAAATGGAAGCCGAACTCACGGCCACGCGCACCATCCAGGCCGCAACGCCTTCCCTCAGGCGCATGGCCGAAAAAGTGGCCAAGGCGGCGCACGACCTTGTGCCCCTGGTGGGGCAGGATAGTTCGCTCGATCTGATTTTCTGGTGTGAGGCCCTGCGGCGAACCGCGTTCGAGCACGAGCGCGACCTGTCGCAGGCAGGCGCCCCGGCGGCAGAGCTGAGCGAACGACTGCAGGCATTGGCCGACACGGCGCGCCAGATGGCGTTGGACATGGATTTTGCCTGGTTGCTCGATCCCGAGCGTAAGCTGCTGTCGATAGGCTATTCGCTCGTCGACAATCGCCTGGACCCTAGTTGCTACGACCTGCTGGCGTCAGAAGCGCGTCTGGCAAGCCTGTTTGCCGTCGCCAAGGGTGACGTTCCCACCCAGCACTGGTTCCGCCTGGGCCGCGCCGCCACGCCACTGGGCAATGGCTCGGCGCTGATCTCGTGGTCTGGCTCGATGTTCGAATATCTGATGCCATCGCTGGTCATGCGGGAGCCGATCGGCAGTCTGCTCGAAGAAACCAGCCGGCTCGTGGTGGAGCGCCAGCAGGACTATGGCCGCTCGCTCGGCGTGCCATGGGGCATCTCAGAATCCGCCTACAACGCCCGCGACATGGAGCTCACCTACCAGTATTCCAATTTCGGCGTCCCCGGCCTGGGCCTCAAGCGGGGCCTCTCGGACAACGTGGTCATTGCCCCCTACGCGACAGGCCTGGCCACCATGGTCGATCCGCCCGGCGCGCTGCGTAATTATGGGCGTCTTGCCACGCTGGGGGGCAGCGGCCGCTACGGTTTTTTCGAAGCCCTCGACTTCACGCGATCACGGGTGCCCGAGGACAAGGACGTCGCCGTCGTCCGCAACTTCATGGCTCATCACCAGGGCATGACCATCGTCGCCATTGCCAACACCCTGCGGGATGGCCAGATGCGGGAGCGGTTCCACCGCGAACCTATGATCCGGGCCAGCGAGTTACTGCTGCAGGAGCGGGTACCGCGCGATATCGTCACCACCCATCCCCGCGCCGAAGAAGTCAAAGCCTCACCAGCAGAAGCCATCGGGGAAGCCCCCGCCGTGCGCCGCATCCACGCGCCTTCGGGCGGCCAGCCCATTACCCATCTGCTCTCCAATGGGCGCTATGCCGTCATGCTGACCGCTGCCGGCTCGGGCTATAGCCGCTGGCGCGATATCGCCATCACCCGATGGCGGGAAGACGCCACCCGTGATGACTGGGGCTCATACATCATTGTCCGGGACACCCAGAACGGAAACGTATGGTCGGCGGGCACTCAGCCCATCAAGAACGACGCCGACCATGACGAGGTCATTTTTGGCGAAGATCACGTCGAGTTCACCCGCCGCTATGGCTCGCTGACCACCACGACCGATGTGCTGGTTTCGGGCGAAGATGATGGTGAAGTGCGCCGGGTTACCCTGACCAATACCGGCCGCCGCCCCCGCGAGATCGAGCTGACGTCATACGCCGAAGTCGTGCTTACCACGCCGGCGACCGACAATGCCCACCCCGCCTTTGCCAAGATGTTTGTCCAGACCGAGCACCTGCCCGAATTCGATGCGATCATCGCCACGCGCCGTCCGCGCTCTGCGTCCGACCCGCAAGTCTGGGCGGCCCATTTCGCGGTTGTGGAAGGCGAACTCGCCGCTGACCCGCAATATGAAACCGATCGGGCGAAGTTTATCGGCAATGCGCGGGCGCTGGGCGATGCAGCGGTGTTGCGGCTGGGCCGGCCATTGTCCAACACCGTCGGCACGGTGCTCGATCCGATTTTCTCGCTGCGTCGTCGCCTCAAGGTGTCACCCGGCAAGGTCTCGCGCGTCGCATTCTGGACCATAGTCGCAGCATCGCGCGCCGAATTGCTGGACCTGCTCGACAAGCACCACGACCGCAGCGCCTTCGAACGCGCCAAGACCCTGGCCTGGACCCAGGCGCAGGTGGAATTGCGCCACCTCGACGTTGACGCGCAGGAGGCAGCGGATTTCCAGCGGCTCGCCGCGCCGATCCTTTACGCCGACAAGCGCTTCCGCCCCTCCTCCGAGATCATCGGCAAGGGCGCGGGCCCGCAGTCTGGCCTGTGGCCCATGTCCATCTCGGGCGACCTGCCGATCGTTCTGCTTCGCATCGAAGATGTCGAGGACATTGCGCAGGTGCGCCAATTGCTCCGCGCCCAAGAATATTGGCGGATGAAACGGCTGGGCGTCGACCTCGTCATCATCAACGAGCGCGGCTCTTCCTATGTTCAGGATCTGCAGATCGCCATCGAGACTGCCGTGCGCAGCAGCCAGCTGCGGCCGAATTTCGGTGAGCCGCTCGGCAAGGGTGCGGTCTATACGCTGCGTGCCGATTTAATGAGCGTCGAGGCGCGTGCCCTGCTCCGGTCGGTAGCGCGTGTCGTGCTCAACGCCCACAACGGCTCGATCAGCCACCAGCTCGACCTGATGCCGATTGTAGCGGCCCCGCCTTTGCTGGCGCGTGCCCATCGGATCAATGACCCGGTTATCCTGACGACACCCGCCCTGGAATTCTTCAACGGCCTGGGCGGTTTTGATGCTGATGGCACTGAATATGTTACCGTCCTCAACGCCGGGCAGAGCACACCCGCCCCTTGGATCAACGTCATTGCCAATCCCGATTTCGGCTTTCAGGTGTCCGCTGAAGGCAGCGGCTATAGCTGGGCCGCCAACAGCCGCGAGAACCAGCTGACGCAATGGTCGAATGACCCCGTGACCGATCCGACGGGCGAAGCGTTCTATATTCGGGACGAAGACACGGCCGATCTCTGGAGCCCCACGGCCCAGCCGATCCGCGATGGCGGCACCTATATCGCCCGCCATGGGTTCGGCTATAGCCGGTTCGAGCACAGCGCCAACGGCATCGCCAGCACTCTGCTGCAATATGTGCCGCTCGGCGATCCGATCAAGATCTCGCGGCTCACCCTGACCAATCTGTCGGGCAAACCGCGGCGCCTGTCGGTGACGAGCTACGCGGAATGGGTGCTAGGCACGGCGCGTGGCGCCTCAGCGCCGTTCATTGCCACGGAAATGGACACTACAAGCGGCGCAGTTTTCGCTCACAACCCCTGGAGTCCGGCCTTTTCAGACCGGATCGCCTTTTCCGACCTTGGTGGGCACCACACCGGCTGGACCGCCGATCGCACTGAATTTATCGGACGCCATGGCAGCCTGGCCGCGCCTGCAGCCTTGCTCGGCCGCACCCGCTTGTCAGCCAGTAGCGGCACGGGACTGGATCCCTGCGCAGCACTCCAGCGGGTCGTCGAGCTCGGCATCGGGGAAACCATCGAGATCGTCTCGTTCATCGGCCAGAGTGGATCGCCTGAAGCTGTTCGGGATTTGATCACCCGCTATCGCAGCGCCGATCTCGATCAGGTTCTGGCTGACGTAACCAACCATTGGAGCGGCTTGCTGGGCGCTATTCAGGTCAAGACGCCTGATCGCGCCATGGACATCATGCTCAATGGCTGGCTGCTCTATCAAACGCTTGCCTGTCGCGTCTGGGCCCGCTCGGCCTTTTATCAGGCGAGTGGCGCATACGGCTTCCGCGACCAGCTGCAGGACGGCATGGCCCTGACCTTTGCTATCCCCGAGGAAACGCGGCGGCATCTGCTACGAGCGGCGGCCCGCCAGTTTCCGGAAGGAGACGTGCAGCACTGGTGGCTACCGCAATCTGGCCAAGGCGTGCGTACACGTATTTCCGATGATCGCGTCTGGCTGGCTTTTGCCACCGCCACCTATATCGCCGCCTCGGGCGATGCCGCCATCCTGGATGAAACCGTGCCGTTTCTCGAAGGCCCGCGCCTGCTCCCGGAAGAGCACGATGCATTCTTCCAGCCGATGCTTGCGGACGAGAGCGCAAGCCTTTTCGAGCACTGCGCAGGTGGGCTCGACCAATGCCTTGAACTGACCGGCAAACACGGCCTGCCCCTGATGGGCACCGGCGACTGGAACGATGGCATGAGCAGGGTTGGCGAAGGTGGCAAGGGCGAGAGCGTCTGGCTGGCCTGGCTGTTGATCCGCACCATCACGCTATTCCTGCCCTTGGCAGAAGCCCGCGCCCCAGAACGCGCAAAACGCTGGCGTGCCCATATGGGCCGCGTTCGGGCCGCGATCGAACGTCACGCCTGGGATGGCGAATGGTACCGCCGCGCCACCTTTGACGATGGCACCTGGCTTGGCTCCAGGCTGAGCGAGGAATGCCAGATCGACTCCATTGCCCAATCCTGGGCGGTACTGTCGGGCGTTGCAGATCCCGCTCGAGCCGCCACCGCCATGGCATCATTACAAAGCCATCTGGTTCGACCGCATGAAGGCTTGGCGCTGCTCTTCACCCCGCCCTTTGACAAGACACCGCACGATCCCGGCTATATCAAGGGCTATCCTCCGGGCCTACGCGAGAATGGCGGACAGTATAGCCACGCCGCCATGTGGGCGATCATGGCCTTTGCCAAGCTGGGCCAGGGCGACAAGTCGCACCACCTCTTCGGCTTGCTCAATCCTATCAACCACGCGCATACGCCCGAACAGGTCAACCGCTACAAGGTGGAACCCTATGTGATCGCCGCCGATGTCTATTCGGTAGCGCCCCATGTCGGTCGCGGCGGCTGGACCTGGTATACCGGCTCTGCCGGGTGGATGCATCGTGCTGGACTCGAAGCCATCCTCGGAATTACCCGCGAAGGGAACAACCTGATCATCGCGCCCTGCCTGCCCTCGACCTGGCCTGGGTTTGAAGCCACAGTCAACTTGAGCGGCACGCAGTACGATTTCCGCGTGATCAACACTGCCGCAGATGCGGGCACGCAAATTGAGCGTGTCATTGTCGACGGCACTGAGCGTCACCCAATGCCAAGTCCGCTGCGGTTCCCCCTCGACGGCGGCTCCCATCGGGTGGAAATCCACTACGGGAAATAATTCCCCCTCATCGCGCCGCTCTGCTCCAAAGGGCGGAGTGCGCCTCTCTGCCTCTACGACGAATAGACTGGAGAGATATTCCGCGCCCCGAGCACACAGGCCCGCAAGTGGGGTTCCCCCAGAGGATGGCTTTTGCTATCGAAGTGCCGTGGTCCCGTAGCTCAGCTGGATAGAGCACCGGATTCCTAATCCGGGGGTCGTGGGTTCGAATCCCGCCGGGGTCACCACATCATTTTAGCGCGCCAGACCTGCCCCGAACTGCCGGGAACCCTCCACCCGTGAGTGAAGGCCGCTCACGCGGAGCGGCCTCTGATGCGGTCGACAAGACCGACGACCAGCATGAAGAAACTGGGGACGAAGAAAATCCCCAGGGCTGTCGCAGCGATCATGCCGCCCAGCACGGCGATACCGATGGCGTTCTGCGCGCCCGAGCCGGCGCCGGTGGCTGTGGCGAGCGGCGTAACGCCAAGAATGAACGCCAGCGATGTCATGATGATCGGCCGCAAGCGCAGGCGCGCCGCTTCCATGACTGCATCGCGCAGCGTTCTGCCCTGATCGCGCAGGTCCTTGGCAAACTCGACGATGAGGATGGCGTTTTTGGCCGCCAGCCCCATTGTAGCGAGCAGGCCCACCTTGAAGTAGACGTCATTGGTCTGACCGAACAGATAGGCCGCCAGCAGCGCGCCAAGAATGCCCACTGGAACGGCCAGCATCACCGAGAACGGGATGGTCCAGCTTTCGTAGAGCGCCGCCAGACACAGGAACACCACGAGCAGCGACACCGCATAGAGGATGAATGCCTGTGAGCCAGAGAGACGCTCCTGATAGGACTGGCCGGACCAGGCGGCAGTGAAACCGCCATCGAGCTGGGCGACCAGCCGCTCCATTTCGTCCATCGCCTCACCCGAACTCACGCCTTCAACCGGGGAGCCCGAGATCGAAATCGACCCGGTGCCGTTAAAGCGCGACAAGCCGCGGGCCCCTTCGGTCCATACCGTGTCCGAAAAAGCGCTGAACGGCACCATTTCGCCCTTGGCATTGCGGGCATACCATTTGCCGATATCTTCAGGCTGCATGCGATAGGGCGCATCACCCTGCACATAGACCGGCTTGATCTCATTGCCCATGACGAAATCGTTCACATAGGACCCTGCGAAAGCAATCTGCAGGATGGCGTTGGCTGCGGTGACATCCACCCCAAGCGCGCGAGCCTTTTCCTGATCGATCTCGACCTTGAGCTGGCTTTCCTTGCGTCCCGCATTGCCGCTCACATTGGTGACATAGGCATTGCCGGTCGCCAACTCGGCCAATTGGTTGCTGGCCTCGCTCAAAGCATCTCGCCCTGCATTGGCGGTATCCATCAATTGCAGTGAGAACCCGCTCGAATTGCCCAGACCCTGAATGGCAGGCGGCGCCACAGCAAACACCTGCGCATCGCGGATCTGCTGGAAATAGAGACGCGCGCGGTTGGCCACGGCTTGCGACTTTTGATCCGGATGCGTGCGGTCGTGGAAATCCTTGAGGCGCACATAGGCCATGGCCGAGTTTTCCCCGCCACCACCAAAGCCAAAGCCCAGCGTGGTAAAGACGCTTTCCACGCTCTCGGTCTCATAGGTCATGTAATAGTGCTCGACCATTTCGATCACCGCCTGAGTGCGCGCCGAATTGGCGCCATTGGGCAGGCTAATCATGGTCATCAGCACGCCCTGATCTTCCTCGGGCAGGAAGGACGAGGGCAACTGGTTGAAGGTCCACCAGGCGCCACCGCACAGTGCGGCAAACAGCGCCAACACCAGCAGCGGCACCCGGATCAACAGGCCCACGGTTTTGACATAGCCGCGCGTAAAGCCGCCAAAGCCCCAGTTAAACCAGCCAAAAAGCCGAGATTTCTTGGTGTGGGGCTTGAGCATGATCGCGCAGAGCGCCGGTGTCAGGATGATGGCGACCGCCGCTGACAGCGCCATCGCCGAGACGATCGTGACCGAGAACTGGCGATAGATAACGCCCGTCGCGCCTGCAAAGAATGCCATGGGCACGAACACCGCCGACAGCACGAGCGCGATGCCGATCAGCGCACCGGTGATCTCGCCCATGGATTTTTCGGTGGCTTCGCGGGCGGAAAGCCCCTCTTCCTCCATAATGCGCTCGACGTTTTCAACGACGACGATGGCGTCGTCGACGAGCAAACCGATGGCCAGCACCACGGCGAACATAGTCAGCGTGTTGATCGAGTACCCCAATATCGCCAGCACACCGAAAGTGCCCGCCAACACCACTGGGACGGCGATCATCGGGATCAGCGTGGCGCGCCAGTTCTGCAGAAAGATCAGCAGCACCACAAACACCAGGATGATGGCTTCGATCAGTGTTTCGATCACCTTTTCGATCGACAGTTCGACGAAGGGCGTCGTCTCGTAGGCGTATTCAATTTCCACCCCATCGGGCAGCGCAGGGCCGATGCCGTCGAGCGCGGCATGCACCGCATTGGCGGTATTGATGGCATTGGCGCCACTGGCCAGCTGCACCCCGAAACCGGCAGCGGGATAGCTGTTGTAGCGCGAATTCACGCCATAAGATTGCAGCCCGATTTCCACCCGCGCCACTTCGCCCAGCCGCACCAGAGAGCCGTCATCGCCCGATTTGAGAATGATCGCCTGGAATTCCTCGACGCTTTGCAGCCGCGATTGTGCGGTGATGGTGGCGCGCAATTGCTGGCCTTCGACCACCGGCGTTGAGCCGATCGAGCCAATGGAAACCTGCACGTTTTGTGATTGCACGGCCGCGCGCACGTCGGCCGGGGTCAGCCCATAGGCAGCCAGGCTCACCGGATCGAGCCAGATACGCATGGCATAGCCCGAACCGAAGGATTGCAACGACCCCACACCTTGGGCTCGCTCGATACGGGGCTCCACCACGCTGGACATGATGTCGGCCAGCTCATTGGTGGAATACTTGCCATCCTTAGAGACAATGGCACCGATCATCAGAATGCTGTCGCCCGAACGGAAAACCCGCAGGCCGGCCGAACGCACGGACTCGGGCAGGCGGCTTTCCACCTGGGCAAGGTTGTTCTGCACCTGGACCTGGGCGGTGTCGGGATTGACGCTATTGTCAAAGGTCAGCGTGACGCTGCCCGAACCGGTCGAGGAATTGGCGCTCATATAGGTGAGCCCATCCAGCCCCGTCATGGCGGACTCGATAACCGTGGTCACCGAGTTTTCGACGGCATCGGCGCTGGCGCCGGCATAGGTGGCGCTGATGCGCACCGTGGTCGGAGCGATCTCAGGATATTGGGAAACCGGCAGGGTCGAAATCCCCACCACGCCACCCAACATCGTTACAATAGCCAGCACGATGGCAAAGACCGGACGAGCAATAAAGAAGCTGGCCAGCGAGCGGCGAACCGGCGGCAGATGATCGGTCAAGCTCACGGGCGATTTCCCCCTGCGGCCGGACGGGCAGCAGCCGCGCCGCCCTCAGTGCCAGCAGCAGGGCCTGCGCCCTCGCGACCTGCGCCTGCGCCTCGGTCACCGCCTCCAGCGCCTCCGGGTCGGCCTACCCGCTCGGGGGTGGACCCTGGTGGAAGCAACGTCTGGGCAATTACGCCATTGGGACCAATTTCAACCGGAACCGGCGCGATGGGTGAGTTGTCGGAAATTTTCTGGATGCCATCAACGATCAGCCGATCACCGGGATTGATGCCCGCGGTGACGACCCAGTTGTGGTCGAGGCTGCGATTGGTTTCGATGACGCGCAAATCGGCCTTGTCGTCGTCGGTCACAAAAAACGCCGTCGCCAGGCCGCGGGAATCGCGCATCACCGCCCGTTGCGGCACCAGATAAACGCTCTGTTCACCCGCCAGCTTAACGTCGGCTCGCACAAACATGCCCGGCATCAGCAAGCGATCAGGATTGGGGATCACAGCCCGCAGGTTGAACGTGCCGGTGCTCTCGCTCACCACCACATCGGCCAGATCGACATAACCCGTCCGCTCATAGGTCGAACCATCTTCGAGCAGCACGGTCACTTCTGGGCGCTGGCTGGCGCCCCCATTACTGCCGTTCTCCAGTGCATTGGCGCGGCGCAGCGACAGCAGGTTGCGACTGGTATCGACCAGGGTCACATAGACCGGATCGAGCTGGCGGATGGTGGCGATGGCTGTTTGCGGGGAGATTACGTCGCCCACGTTGACGCTGGTGGTGCCAATAACGCCACCGACCGGGGCCAGAATTCGGGTTTGGTTGAGGGCAATTTCGGCCGAACGCAGGTTGGCCTGCTGCACCTCCATATCCGCCTGTGCCAGCAACAAGGCCGTGCGCGCCGTGTCGCGTGCCACCTGGGTGATGCTGCCGGCAAGCGCATCATTGCGGGTCACAGCCTGCTGGGCAGTCACCAGGCTCGCCTCGGCCTTGCTCAAATTGGCCCGGGCAATGGCGACCGCTGCCTGTTGCGTACCGTCCACCAAAGTCAGCAGGACGGCGCCCGGCTCGATCAGCGCCCCTTCCTCAAACTCGATGCTGGCGACGGTGCCGCTCAACTGGGAACTGACATTGGCCGTCGAGGAAGCCGAAATGCGCCCCGACAGATGCTGCACCAGCGGAATATTCTCGGGCGTCGGCTCAATATAGCCAACGGCGGTGGGGCCGGTCGGCGCGCCGCCGCGACCCATTTGGGCCTGAGCCAACGTAGTAAGGGAGAGCAGCGCAATTGCCGCGAGAGTGTAACGAGACCGTGCCGACATGCAGTCCCTCCGTGCAGGCTTCCAAAAATATAAGCCGAACAGATGCCTACACTCAGCCAGAGGCACAAGTTTCCATTTGGTAAGGTTGCGCACACGCATGGCGATAGGGACTTAAGCCCGATCGAACATGCCGACAGCTATAGGGCTCGCGATCAACGGCCCATCGGGTGCGCACAGGTCGCACACACATTTGCGGCCTCGACACGTTTCGTTAAGGCTATTGCAGGTCCTGCGGGCGTATGGAGGGCAAGACCATGATTTGGCCTTGCTGCCCTCCTAACCGCATTTGAACTAATTTTTAGCTCAGGATCGTCCTATGACCGCTTTGCGCCACACCAAGCTGGCCATTCTGCCGCTCGCCGCCGTTTTGGCGGGCCTTGCCATTTCAGCCTGCTCGATGGGCGGAGGCGGCTCTGCTGGCGGGCTCGCGCTGGCACCGGGCCTCTCCGCGCGCATGGACCAGCCGGGCGCACAGCTCGATCAGGCACAGGCCATCGACATCATCAACGCCTATCGCGCCACCAATGGCCTGCCAGCGCTGAGCCTTGATGCATCACTGAGCGGCACCGCGCAGGTGCTGGCCAACCAGTACGCCCAGACCGGCACGCCACCAAAGACGCCGCAGGGTCTGACGGCGATGAAGCTGAGCGCTGGCTACGCCACCTTCGCCGAGACGTTCTCGGGCTGGCGCAACAATCCGGCCGACGCTGCGGGCCTGCGCGCCAACGCCACCCGTGCGGGTGTCGCCGTGTCGTTTAACGGCGCGTCGAGCTATGGCATCCACTGGGTGCTGGTACTTGGCTGATTTCGAAACCATCGACGCACGCGGGCTGAAATGCCCGCTGCCGGTGCTGAAAATGGAAAAGCGCCTGGCGGCCCTGCCCGCCAGCGCAAAACTCTGCGTCTTGGCGACCGACCCGATGGCGAAGATCGATATCCCGCTCTACTGCAGGCAGAACGGGCATGAGTGCATCGTCAACAGCGAAGGCGACGTACTGAGCTTTGCCATTACCAAAGCTGCGAGCGGTTCGGCTCCAGCCTAAAAGGCGGGACGCGGACGGGGAAACGGCGCAGCGCTGCTGGCTGCCTGAACAGCACCCCTGAGATCACCACCGACGCTGACATCGCTCACGGCGACCGGGAACACCGGATTGTGCAGCGGACGTGGGCGCGGCAGGGTGACGCCGGCAGCAATCCGACCAAGATCGGTCGCGACATAACGGGTCGGCGGAATCGTATCATTGAGATAGCTGGCCTGACCCTTCATACCCATTGGGAAGGCAGCTTCCTGCGCGGCAACATAAGCCTTGGCGTCCTTGCCGCAGATCTGCGCGCGCATGTCGACAGGAGGAGAGCCAGGGTTGTTGGCCAGCGTCAGAATGGTCTGGCCGGTTGGCTTGGCCGAACCCGCCAGGCCCTTCAGCACCAGCTCGGCCGAACGCTCATTGCGCTCGCGGGCAGAGGAACCGCCCAGCACTACCGCCAGCAGCTTGCGGCCATTGCGCTCGACGGTGGTGACGACATTGAGGCCCGATGCGCAGACGAAGCCGGTCTTCATGCCGGTGGTGCCGGCAAATGAAGTCAGCAACGCATTCTGGGATTCCAGCGATGCCTTGCCCAGCTGCACCACTTCCGTGCCAAAGATCGGCATGTATTGCGGGAAATTCTGCCGGATATAGAGCGAGAGTACGGCCAGATCGCGCGCCGAGGCATACTGCCCCGGATCGTGCAGGCCGTTTGGATTGGTGAAATGCGTTGCGGTCAGCCCCATGCGGGCGGCCACATCGTTCATCTTGGCAACAAATCCCGCTTCACTGCCACCCACCGTTTCGGCGATCGCCATCGAGGTGTCATTGGCCGATTTAACCAGCATGACATAGAGCGCATCCTTAAGGCTCAAAGCCCCGCCGACCTTGAGGCCCGAATTGGACGGTGCCTGCGAAACGGCCTTCTTGGAATGGATCACCGGCGTATCGAGCGTCACCGTCCCCTTGGCGATCTCCTCAAATGTCACATAGGCCGTCATCAGCTTGGTCAACGACGCCGGGTGCCAAGGCTGGCCCGCATCCTGCGCATAGAGCACGTCGAACGTGTCCATATCCACCAGCAGCATCGGCGTGGCGCGCGCCGGCGCGAGCGAAATGGCGGCGAACAGAACAAGGAGAGCGAGGCGGCGAGCGAGCTGCAAGGGGAGAATGCTCCATTGCGAGAAAACGTCTGAAAGCGGGCCCCTCTTACCAGCCCCCTCCCCTTATCTCAAGGAAACGGCGGCCGCGGTGACGGGGTTTTGAAGCGTGTGGCCGTTTCGCTACTGACACCTTATGGCAAGGATGAGGCGCAAGCTAAACCCATCTGCCCATTAGAGACTTCGATCATGACCACTATCGTCACCATCCTCACCGACGGCTATGCAGACTGGGAAACCGCGCTGCTCAACGCCGCAGCGCGCCAATATCTCAAGGTAGAAACCCTGTTTGCGACGCCGGGGGGCACCCAGGTAATTTCATCTGGTGGCCTGCGCGTGACGCCCGATATGGCCGTGGAAGACATCGACCCCGCAGCAATCGACGCCATCGTGGTCAATGGAGGCACCATCTGGAGCACGCCCGATGCCCCCGATATCACCAGCACACTGCGTGCGGTGAGCGAGGCGGGCAAAGTTGTCGCGGGCATCTGCGATGGCACGCTGACGCTGGCGCGGGCTGGCCTGCTCGACACGGTCAAGCACACCTCAAACCACCCCGGCAATCTGCCACCCACCGGTTACAAGGGTGAGGCGCTCTATCAGGATCAGCCGCAGGCCGTGGTTGATGGCAAAATCGTCACCGCACCAGGATCGGCGCCCGCGACCTTTATGGGCGGCGTTCTCGAAACGCTGGGCCTGCGCACGCCCGATGTGGCGCACTATATCGGCCTCTACGGCGCCGAGCATAAGACGTCGGCCTGATCGACGGCTGCGCTCGGATTTACTGTGAGCGTCACCCTCGGGCCTGACCCGAGGGTGACGATTGGGGTGCAATGCACCCCAATCGCCACTAGACCGGCAGCATCAGCGTGGTCTTGCGCGTCAGCTGCGCGCTCAACGGCAGATCGGCGGACGAAAGCCCGGCACGCAGGGTAAAGCTGCCGTCTTCCACCAGCCAATGCCGAGCCCTTTCGCGATAGAAAGCAAAGGCGCGGGCGTCGAGTTTGACGGTCACATCAGCGGTCTCGCCTGCGTCCAGCGAAACTTTCGCGAAGGCCTTGAGTTCCTTGGCCGGGCGCGGATCGGACGACGCGTCGTCGGACACATAGAACTGCACCACTGTCGAGCCCGCACGCTGGCCGGTATTGGTGACAGTGACACCCACCGCCACATCGCCATCAGCCTCAAAACCCGCGTCATGCACCACCATGTCGGACAGGGCAAAGCTGGTATAACCAAGCCCGAACCCGAACGGGAACAACGGGGTGAGACCCAGCCGGTCATAGTGCCGATAGCCGACGAAAATGCTCTCCTCGTAGCGCACCTTGCCCTCAAAGCCGGGATAGACCTCGTGGTCCTGACTATGGGCGGGATTGTCGGCCCAGCGCACCGGAAAGGTCTGTGGCAGGCGACCCGATGGTTCCTGTACGCCGCTCAGCACATCGGCGATGGCATTGCCCGCCTCCTGTCCCGGGTACCAAGCCTGGATCAACGCTGCGACCGAGCCGATCCATGGCATTTCCACCGGACCACCGGTTTGCAGCACGACGATGGTGTTCGGATTGGCGTTGGCAATAGCGGCGACCAGCTCGTTCTGTCGCCCGGGCAATTCGATCGAAGGGAGATCGCTGCCCTCAGTGTCCCACTCGCCGTTGCGCCCCACAAAAACGATTGCCGTATCGGCATCGCGCGCGGCGCGAACGGCCTCTGTAATATCCTTGTCGCCCAGTGGCAAACCGATGCCAGCGGCAAAGGCGGCAAGGCCCAGGGAGCCAAAATCCTTGGTGACGAACTCGATCACCACCTGATGGGCACGCCCCGCCTCCAGCTGTGCGACACCCACGACTTCATCGCACCCTTCCTCAAAAAAAGTATGCCCCTTGGTCCAATTGGTTGCCGCGTCGGCGATCAGCTTGCCATCGACGAACACCTTGGCAAAGCCCGCCGCGTAAATGCCGACGCGATGCGCACCGCTGTGTTCAGGCGTAAACGTGCCGCTGATACGGGCGGAAAAATGCAAGGGGTCGACTTTGCCGCCACCGACATGCCCGATCCAGAAGGCTTGCGCGTCATCCTGAATTTCGGTGTGCACCGGCGCGCCCGAAAGGGTCTCATTGGCGAAATACTCGGCAGTGAACGGCCCACGCAGCACTGGCTCGAAGCGATGGTTGGTACAACCGGGTGCGTAGCGCAGGCGATCTTCACCCACCGCCTTGAGCAGCCCTTCCCAGGGCGAGACGCGATAATGCGCGTTGAGCTGGGCGCTGCCACCACCCATAATCTGCGCGATCTTGGCATTGGGCCCGATGACCGCGATGGACCCATCCCCCTTGAGCGGCAGCACGCCCTTGTTCTTGAGCAACACCGCCGCTTCCGCGCCGGCCCGGCGGATCAATGCCCGGTGTTCGGGGCGATCATTGGCATGCTCCTCGAAGGGTCGGTGATCGTCGAGCGAGCCCGCACGCTCCATCAGCCGCAGCATGGCGATGACGCGCTTGCGCAGGGTGGCTTGGGTGACGGCGCCAGAGCGAACCGCATCGACCAGCTTCTGGCCACGATCACGCGGCGGACCGGGCATTTCGAGGTCGAGGCCCGCATTGACCGTTTCCACCGTCGAGTGCGAGCCAAACCAGTCGGACATGACGATACCGTCATAGCCCCACTCATCGCGGAGCACGGTGGTGAGCAGCCAGTTGTGCTCAGAGGTAAAGGTGCCGTTGAGGCGATTATAGGAGCTCATCACGCCCCAGGTCTGGGCTTTCTTGACGGCCCATTCGAAGGGGATGAGATAGATTTCGCGGAGCGCGCGTTCGTCGATCTGGCTCGACATTGTGGTGCGCTCGATCTCGGATTCATTGCCGACGAAATGCTTGATCGTGGCGCCAACACCCTGGCTTTGAAGGCCGGAAATATAGGCTACCGCCAGATCGGCCGACAGGATCGGGTCTTCCGAATAGCACTCGAAATTGCGCCCATTGGTGACCGAGCGATGAATGTTGACGGTGGGCGCCAGCAGCATATGCGCGCTCTTGGACTTGACCTCCTCGGCCAGCGCCACGCCGATGTCCTGCAGGAGATCAACATTCCAGGTGGCGCCCAGCGCAATACCAGCCGGAAAGCACGCCGATCTAACGCCACCGATCAACGACCCACCGCCACGCGCCCCGTTGGGACCATCGCTGACCCGCAGCTTGCCTATACCCAACCGTGCAATGGCGGGCAGCGACCAGAAGTCTTCACCCGACAGGATTGAGACCTGTTCTTCCAGTGTCATCTGGTCGGCAAGCTGTTCGATCCGATCGCTCATGGGGCCCGTCCTTGTTTGCGGCGCATTGCATCCCAATGAGGCGTCGCGCACCCCACACTGTCAACTGGCTCCGAAGGGCGATGCAGCGAACCCATGCGATGGCGCAGACCCGATATGACATCTGCGCCCTAGGCACATAAGAGAACCACGTCTATATTAGTGCCTCAGTTCTTCTTGAAGGCAGCACATCCATGTCCCTGCATGACACCTCGAAATCGTCCAATTGCAATGCCATGTCCGATGTCCTCAATCGCATTGGCGATAAGTGGAGCGTCATGGTTGTGGGCATGCTGGGTCGCAATGGCACATTGCGCTTCAACGAGCTCAAGCGCCTGATCAACGGCGTGTCCCAGCGCATGCTGACGCTGACGCTGCGCAATCTCGAGCGCGACGGCCTGGTCACCCGCACCATCTATCCCGAAGTGCCGCCCCGCGTGGAATATGGCCTGACCGAACTGGGCAAGACCCTGCAGGTGCCGATTTCGGGCCTCTGGGACTGGTCGGCTGAACACCATGGCTCGATCATTGATGCCCGCGCCATTTACGATGCCCGCGAAAGCACCGTCGCCGCCGCCGAACCGCGTAAGGTTGCCTATGCCGGGGACTGATATCTCCGACTAGAACCCCAGATGCTGGCGCACATCCTGTGGCGTCCACCCCAAAGCCCTGAGATCGACAAGGCTCTGCGAGCCTTTGGACTTGCTGAGCTTCTTGCCGGTATCGTCGAGGATGAGCTTGTGGAAGGTGTAGATCGGCGTAGGCAGGCCGAGCAGCATTTGCAGCAACACGTGGAAATCGGTCGCCGCCTCCATGTCCCGCCCGCGCGTCACGTGGGTCATGCCCTGCTCGGCATCATCGACCACGACACTGAGATGATAGCTGGTGGGCGTACCCTTTCGCTGCAGCACCACATCGCCCCATTTTTCGGGCCTGGCGAAGCGGATTTGCGGGCGGTCGGTCACCAGCGGTCCGGCAACCGAAAAACTGAGCATGCCTGCCAATGCCATGGCCCGCTCGGTATCGAGCCGGAACTGCACGGGATCACCGCGCTCCAGTCGCTCAATCTGGATGCCGCGATCAAGATGCTTGCAGGTGCCGGGATAAAACGGCGCGCCATCGGGGTCACTCTCGGTCGCTGCCGCGGCAATCTCGGCGCGCGAACAAAAGCACGGGTACAACAGCCCGGCGTTGCGCAGTTGATTAGCTGCATCGGCATAGATGTCGAACCGCTCGGACTGCACAAGGACCGGCTCCGGCCAATCCAGACCGAGCCAATGCAGATCATCGATGATCGCAGCGGCAAATTCGGGTTTACAGCGTTCGGGGTCAGTGTCTTCCATGCGCAGCAACGCCGTGCCGCCAAGAAGCGACGCGGCCTGCCAGGTGTAAAGCGCCGAATAGGCGTGCCCGATATGCAGCGGCCCATTGGGGCTGGGGGCAAAACGCAGGAGCGGTGTGGATGAAGTCTTTGGCAATGTGTGTTTCCAGATGAGCCTTGTTGCGCCCTCACCGCGCCTTGATAGCGTGGCCGCCGTCGCCAGTCACCTTGAAGTGCTGGTCGGCATTGATCCACGACTGGCGTCGGTGTGGGACTTTGCCGGGGAGGTGTCGCCCCGCATCAGCGAACCCGGCTTTCCCGGCATCGCCAAAGTCATCTGTGGCCAACAGCTTTCCGTTGCCAGCGCCCGCGCCATCTGGGGGCGCTATGAGCAAATCCCTGGCGCGCTCGATCCCGTGCAATATCTTTCGCTCGACGAAGCCACTGTCAGAGGCTGCGGGTTTTCCCTTGGCAAATTCCGCACCGTGCGCGTCATCGCTGAAGCCATGGTCGCCGGGACACTGAATTTCGAGCACCTCGAAACCCTGCCCGCCCTAGAGGCCGTACAATACCTCATCGCCCATAAAGGCATCGGTCCCTGGACGGCGGAGGTCTATTTGATGTTCTGCGCCGGGCACCCTGATGTATTCCCCGCAGGCGACCTGGCCATCCTCAAAGCCGTGCATCACGGGCTCAATCTTGACGCGCGGCCCACTATTCGTGAAATGTACGAAATAGCTCAAATCTGGTCACCACATCGATCGGCGGCGGCACTTCTCTTCTGGCGTTATTTTGCCGTTTCGCGCGACCGCGATGGGATATTGCTTTGAAGGATTGAACGCATGAGCGTTCTGGATCGTATCTATGAAGCGGCTTTCGTGCCCGAACTCTGGCCCAAGGTTCTCGGAGAGATCGCCGAGACCGCTGCCGCGAACTCGGGGGCCATCCTGATCATCGACGACCGGCTGCCCCCCCTGTTCACCGCGACCCCCAACGTCCTCGATACACTCGAGAGTTTTTCCCAAACTCCCTTCTGGTACAAAAATCCGCCAGCCCACCGGCTACGCAAGCTCAAATATCCAGGCTTTATCGAGCGCGCCGACTTCTTCCGTGACGATGAGCGAAACTCGGGCAATCCCTATCACGCCAATATGGAAAAGATCGGCGCAGACTGGCAGATCGCCACCATCATCGACATGCCTGAAGGCGAAATGGCGCTGTTCACATTTGAGCGCAACCGGGGCCTTCCGGACTTCAGCAAGGCCGAACTGGCCAATCTCGACGTCCTGCGGCCCCATCTGGCCCGCGCAGGGGTGATAGCCACAAGGCTGCAATTGCAGCGCGCTGAAGCCAACGTGGCCGCGATGAACGCTATGGGTGTGCCCGCCTGCGTGGTGACAGCTTCCGGGGTGGTGATGTCCACCAATGCGCTGTTTGACCAGCTTAGCCACGTGCTGCGCCCTGCCGCATTCGGGCGCCTTTCAGCCAAGGACCGTCACGCCGATAAACTATTGCAGGCCGCGATGCCTACGCCCGGTTATACGCAGACCCCACCAACACGTTCTTTCCCGATGCACCTCGATGACGGCGCTCGCGCGATCGTGGTGCACGTTATCCCTCTCTACCGCGCCGCCACTGACATCTTCAACCAGGGCGCCGCCATGGTCGCGGTAACAGGCTATTCCGTGGACGGCAATCTGCCACCGGACGCCGTTTTGCGCGGACTGTTCGACCTGACCGTTGCCGAAGCGGCCATCGCCACCGATCTGACCGCCGGAAAAACATTGACCGATATAGCCGGCCAGCGCGGCGTCGCCGTATCCACCGTGCGCACCCATTTGGCACAGGTTTTCCGCAAGACGGGCACTAGCCAGCAAGGGCAACTGATTGCGCTGCTCAAGGGTATCAGCGGCTATCCAGCGCCCTGACTTTAAACGGTGTGGCTCGCAAACCACAATCGGGCATCGCATCTATCACGTCTCCATCATATGAAGGATGTGCGCGTCACGCGCTTGCCAGAACCTGCTCCCCAGGCAAATCGGGAGAAGAAATGTGCGACTGAAGTTTCTGGGGCTGGTGGGTGGATTGGTGAGCGTTCTGGCGTTGGGTGGGAGCGCCGTAGCGCAGGAAAACACCGACTGGTCCGGCTTTTACGCCGGCATTTTTGGTGGTTATGGCCTTGATAGCGACGGCTCGTCGGGTAGTTCCATCGGGCCTGCCAGTATTACTATCGGCGGGACCGCGCTCGACGGTTCCCTTGCGTCATCCACTGGCCGAATTGACGGTGTCTTCGGCGGGGCCACCGCAGGTTACAATTATCAACACAATAACCTTGTCTTCGGTGTGGAGGGCAATGTCGGTCTCGGTCAACTCGGCAAGACCAACAGCTCCGATCTGTCGGCCAGCTTTACGGACGCCGGCAACACCGTTTCACTCAATTCGACCGAACGGACGGAGTATGACATCAACTGGTACAGCAGCCTGGTTGGTCGGCTCGGGCTGGCTCATGGCAACTGGCTCTTCACTCTCAAGGGCGGCATAGTGCTGGCCGATGCATCCATTGAGGCTACATCCCGCCTGACCATTGAAGACCCCAACAACGTAATCGGCATTCAACCCGGCATTGATCTCCCCGGCAGCTCGAATGCGTCACAGGTTCTGGTTGGGACGACCTTCGGCTTTGGCGCCGAAACCATGATCGCTGACAATGTCTCGATCGGCGCAGAATATGCCTATGTCGCCTTGCCCGATCTGTCAGCGCCTGCGCCTGGCGTTGGCGGGTTGCTCGGTGGCGGCGGTGGCTCGACCTTTGGCGCCGGCATTCACCAGATCAAGGCCAGCCTCAATTATCATTTCTGACTGAACTTAGCCCGGGGATCGACCTCCACCCCGGGCCCTTTCTTTGGCAATGCGGAACAAGTGTGCTAGCTCGCAGGTCCTCCACAATCTGCTGAGGTGCAGCTCAAGTGTCGATCAAACTCTCCGGCCCCATGCTCCCGCCCAAATCGGGCAAGCCTCCAACGCAAGCCGTGGTGCTGCTGCATGGTTATGGCAGCGATGGCAATGACCTGATCGGGCTGGCACCCTATTGGCAGGGCACACTGCCAGATGCGCTGTTTGTGGCGCCAGATGGGCCAACACAGTGCGATGGTTTTGCCTCCGGCTATCAGTGGTTCGAGATCGATTTTGCGGGTGACCGGCTGGCCAGCCGCCAGACCGGCGTTGTCAATGCGCGCCCGATCCTCACCCAGTTCCTGAGCGACATGTGGGCGCAAACCGGCATCACACCTGAGAACACGATCCTTGCCGGCTTCAGCCAGGGCGCGATGATGGCGTTGCATGTGGGGCTGTCGCTGGATACGCCGCTGATGGGCATTATCGCTTTTTCAGGGGCATTGCTGCCGCCGGAAAACTTCGACGCACCCGATCACAAAAAGACCCCGGTGTGTCTCGTGCATGGCGACATGGACGATGTGGTTGCCCCAGAGCTCAGCGCCGAGGCCCACGACGTGCTTACAAAAGCCGGCTACGACGTGAAATATCATGTCAGTACAGGCACTTCGCACAGCATTGCCGCAGATGGCCTGACTTTTGCGACAGATTTCATCGCCGGATTGATCACGAAATAAAGACGTAGCGCCCCGCTTCACAGCCCTGACACAAAGGGCTTAGTATAAAGGCGCTATGGACTTACTCGATTCCCGATCCGGGAGACTCTAGTGACCATCCACGTGTCGCCTGAGGCCTGTCCCGCACTTGTGCTGAACGCCGATTTCCGGCCTCTCAGCTATTACCCGCTCTCGCTCTGGTCTTGGCAGGACGCGATCAAGGCTGTGTGCCTGGACCGCGTCAATATCGTGTCGCTCTACGACACGGTGATCCACTCGCCCAGCTTCGAGATGCGCCTGCCCAGCGTGGTGTCGCTCAAGGACTACATCAAGCCCGCGCGACACCCTGCATTCACACGCTTTAACGTGTTCCTGCGGGACCATTTCCAGTGCCAGTATTGCGGATCCACGGACGATCTGACCTTCGATCACGTTATTCCGCGCTCAAAGGGTGGGCAGACCACCTGGGAAAATGTGGTGGCAGCCTGCGCGCCCTGCAATCTGCGCAAGGCCAATCGCATGCCCAGCGAAATCCGAATGTTCCCGCACCAGGCGCCATACCACCCGACGGTGCATGATCTGCACAATAATGGTCGGGCGTTTCCGCCCAACCATTTGCACCAAAGCTGGCTGGATTATCTCTACTGGGATATCGAGCTTGAGCCTTAGGCGGCGACAGGCTTCCGATTGTGGCGCAGTTGCGCCGCAATCGAGATGATCAGCAGCGCGACAATGGCAAGGCCTGCCAGAGCGTTGTAGCCAGCAAGAGAGATGCCGAACAGGCGGAACTGCACCACGTCACAACCGATGACGGGCCGCATGCTGTTAAGCTGAGAGAAGTCCATCGAATCGCCAACGCCGGTGCAGGCGGTCGGCCCAGGCCAGAAGCCCCATTCAACGCCCGCATGGAACGCGCCCATATAGGTGCCCCAGACGAAGATTGCGGCCACGATGATCATGGCCACATACCAGACATTGAGCGGCAGGCGGTTCCACAGGATCAACACCAGCGCCAGAAGCGGCAGGCCGTAATAATAGGCGAGGCGCTGCTCAAGGCAGAGCTCGCATGGCACAAGGCCACCGAACACCTGCGAGCTCAAAGCACCCAGAATGGCGACGAGGCCGATAAGGAATGCCAGACCAGCCGATTTCTTGTCGAGCGGATGAAAAATCGAGGATGCCATTAGAGGGTCTTTCGTGACGCTGTGATGCGGGTTGGTTAGTGGCCAATTGCGGATTTTTCCAGCCCACACGCCAATTTGATCAATCGCCCGGGAGCGCAATGCCCAGCGACTTGCGCAGCGCAATGGCATTGTCGGGTGCGTGCAATTTGTCCTCATGGACGAAATAGGCGAACACGTCGCGCCCTGCCCCGCTCCAACCTTTTGCTGTGCCGGCCCAGTCGGCGATGTCGGCGGGCTCATAACCAGCTGCATCCGGACGCGCTGGTCCCTGCAGGCGGCAATAGGCGAAATCGGCGGTCAGCGCGCGCGAGGGATTGTCGACCGTGTCAGCGATAACCTGCGCCACATTGTGTTCGGCCAATAGGTCGCGGACTTGGGGAACATCGAAGCTGGCATTGCGCGTTTCGATGGCGTGACGAATGGGGCCAACGCCGCTCGCGTCAAGGAAGGGCGTCGATTTCAGACGTTCGTCGGCCTTGCTCGCCAACGCCACATAGGCCTCTGCAGTCCGCGGCAGCAAGCCAAGGAAGGTCTTAAGAACATCTCGATCGTATGAAATATTGGGCGGCAATTGCCAGACAAACGGACCGAGCTTGGTGCCCAGCGCCAGGGGGCCGGAGGCGAAAAAATTGGCGAGTTCGATCTCGCAGTTTTTGAGCCGCTTGATGTGGGTCACCAATTGAGGACCCTTGATCGAAAACACAAAGCCGTCGCGCGCCTCGCCAGCCCATTTGGCAAAGCTTTCGGGCTTCTGGTTGGCGCGGAATGTGGCGTTGATTTCGATGGTGCCGAGACGCGAGCTGGCATACGCCAGCTCTTTTTTCTGCACCAGTCCCTCGGGAAAGAACGTACCGCGCCAGGGCTCATAAACCCAGCCAGCGGTTCCGGTGCGCACGGTGCCAATATCAGTCATAGCAAACTCCCACGCCGCAGCATTGCCCGCTGCGGCATGGGTTGGCAATGTTCTAGATCAGAAGACTAGAACTTGTAGTTCACGCCAGCGCGGATGACGCTGAAGCGCTGAGTGACGTCGCCGCCAGCAAGCGCGTAGTTCTGGGTGCCGAGGTCGACATACATGTATTCCGCCTTAACGGTGATGTTGTCGGTCGCCTTGGCTTCGATGCCCAGGCCAGCGGTCCAGCCGAGATGGGTCTGAGCCTCAGAGGTCTTGGAGCTGACGTTGTTGACGGTGGTCGAGTTGGTAACCGAACCACGGCCAGCAGCAAAACCTGCGGTCACGTAGGGCATAACCTGGCCGAAGGTCGCACCAGCACGGCCGCGGATGGTACCATAGAGGTCAATACCGGTCTTGCTCGTGCCGTTGGCGATGTCGTGTTCCACGCCAACATTTGCCCACTGCAGATCGGCTTCACCGCCGATTACGAGGCCGCCGAGATCAACGTTGTAACCAGCCTGACCGCCAACCTGCCAGCCATTGCTGTTGGTCTCGGTGCGTGGTGCCGCATTAGGCTGATTGGTCTGGGTTCCCCAGGCGTAGCCACCGTTCACACCGGCATAGAAGCCGGTCCAGTCGGTTGCGGGCGTGGACGAGTAAATGGTGCTCGCACCATTGCCACCGCTGTTCCAGTTCAGATCAGCAGCAAAAGCCGGAGTTGCAGACAGCACCGCGGCGGAAATCAGCAAAGCGAAACGCTTCATGGTAAACCTCTTCAGTCGAATTGACCGCAAAATGCGACTGAATGAATTAATAGGTCGGAAAGGAACAAGGTTAACGCCATGTCCTTTTGCATGGCAGCTGATCACGATTTTGGGGGCTCGCTGAATCTACCTGTAGATTCAAGGAATGAGCTCCTCGCCGCGCAATTTTTTGAGTAAAAACCGACTGACGCGAACGTCCATATCGATCAGCCAGGCACCCGCAAGAGGGATGGTGATGGCGTCGATCAGCCATCCGTCGTCCGTCTGAACGGCCTCGCGTTTGAAGGGCTCAATGCCGAGATCGGGCGCGGAGAGCGTCACAGTCATCGATTGCGCAGCAACCTCCTCGCCGTCAAAATCGGTCAGGGTTATGTCGAGCCGCACCGGGCCCGCACTGCCCGGCGAGATGGTGACCATGGCCATCATGGTGTCGTCCATCAGATGGGTCATGATGGGTTCTGCGGTGACAACAGGCTCGGAAATCTCTGCCAATGCGCGCGGCGGCGGGGTGAAACGCCACCCTGCGACCAGCCCGAGAATGACGAGCACTATCAAGGCCTCGGTGGCAATCGACCGGCGCAGTCCAAGCCGGGCGCGTGTCTCGCCCGCCAGTGCAGGCCTGGTGAGCCAGAGGCGATTTGCCAAGGCGAGCGCGAAGGGCGCGATCAACAGAGTGAGTTTGGCACCAAGGATGAAACCGTAGGGCGAAAGCCATTGCGGCCCCGGCGCGCCCATCTGGATGCCAGCGAGAACCAGACCTGACAGCATCAGCGGCGCGACGGCAAAAGGGATGACGCGCGAGAAACTGGCCAATGCCCGATCTGAAATATCGCTCTTCTCTCGCAGCAATATCCAGAGCGGCAACAATGCGCCGATCCAGATCAGAATGCCGGTGATGTGCAGGAACACGGCCGGTCGCGTTAACCATTGTGGCTCTGCCGCACTGGCGTGACCACTTAACGAAAGGGACAGCGCAGCGAGTGCGCCAGCTGCGAGACCTACGATACTGACATTCCGCCCCGAGCGGAGCAGCAAGGCTGGAAGCGACACGGCGAAGGCCAGTCCCGCGACAAAGGCCGTCGCGCCATAGCTCGTCGACCATCCGGCGCGCCACACATTAGAATCAAAGAGCGAGCTGAGTGTCAGCCCCAAGGCGTCGAGCCCCTGGAGGCCAAGGGTCGCCGGAACAAGCAGAACGCCCACAATGGAGAGGCCCACCGATACCCGCCGAGCCTGTCGCGGCACGTCAGCTATAGAGCGGAACACCGCGCCACCGACACCGACCAACAGAGCGACAAAGAACAGCGCCTTACTGGCCCAGAGCAGCCAGATAACCGTCGGATCGCTTGCCGGGATCAGGTCGGCCGAACCGGTTGCGTGCCCGATGGAAAAAACCAGCGAGCCACCGATGGGGTGACCGTCTGTCGAGACGACCCGCCAGCTGAGGACCTGCGTGCCCTCGCCGATTGTCTCAGGCAATGAGACGACGACACTCGCACCGCCCGAAGTCTGATCGAGCACGTCCAACGCCGTGCCATCAGCACCAATGAGTTTGACAGCGAGCGGCGTGACGGGCTCGTTGAACTCCAGCGACACGACGTTTGGCGCGCCATCGAGGACTGCGCCTTCAACAGGCGATGTGGCGAACAACTGGGCATGGGCCCACGCCTGTTGAGGCGCGCAGGCAAGCAGCAGCGTGCAGAGCAGGAGCCGCAAAAGGGCGAGCGGGTACATCCCGTTCTCCTTGACATGAGTGGAAGGGACGCAGCGCGCTGCGTCCCCAATCGCCATTAGTGGCCAGCGGCATCCGCCGGAAGCAGCTCAACGCTTGGCGCGGGCATTTCGGCATTGGCGTCGCCGGAGATGTCGATCCACGCCTCTTCGCCGCTGGCGCATTCCTGTACCACGGGGAAATAGAACGCGCCCGGCTGCAGGATGCCGGCAAAAGTGCCACGGAAAACGAACTCGTCGTAGAATTCGTTCGGCAGATTGCCGCCCGACCAGATGATTTCCTGAACGCCATCGGTGACGGTCGTGCCGTGATTGTCATAGCTGCCGCTATAGGCCCCGGTGACAGTTTCCAGCATCCAGCCCGCGTGAGGCATGGGCTTTACGTTGTAGAAACCCTCAGGGATCTGCACCCGCACCACATTGGTGGCTTCAGTGCCGCAGCCATGGGGCACGCGGACAACAGCCTTATAGGTCGAACCGATCTTGGCCGAGGCCGTCTCGAGAGTAACGTGCGCGAAGGACGGGGAAGCAAAGGCGAGCAGAGCGAGGGCAGCAAGAGCGCCGCGCGAAAACAGGGTGTTCATTGTCTATTCCAGTCATTGAGGTCTGAGATGCGGCTAGGCCGCATAAAGGTCAGACCAGAACTGGGGGCGCGCGTGGTTGCCCCGATAATTGATAGAGCGTCGAGCGCTCAATGATCGGCGCATCGGAATAGTGGACAGTCGCCGCGACGAGAACCACGGCAGCATCGAGAGCCACCGGTTCAAGCGGCGCCATCTCGTTTTTGCCAATGCCCGCGACGGCGCATTTGACGACGTCCGGCTTGCCGGCGTCATCGCTTTGAGCGATCTGCGCGCAGATGGACCAGTTGTCGAGGGCAGCAAAACCGAGCTCATTGAGGCTGCGTTGCAGACCGGCTGCCTGATGCAAAGGCGCGAGCAGAACCAGGACATAAATGCCCAGCACCGCAATTGCGGTGACTAATTCTCTGGCGATGTTCCGTCTGCGGAACGGCATACCGGCCCCCTTGTACGCGCGCCACATATAGCGGGACGTTGGTTACGCCGACAAGGTCGCCAATGTCACAGGCCAATGGCTCCGGGTCGCCCCAAAGCCGATCAGCTACAGATGTTTGGAAAAGTGGTGCCCCCCGCCGGACTCGAACCGGCACGCCTCGCAGCGGAGGATTTTGAGTCCTCTGCGTCTACCATTCCGCCAGAGGGGCACGGGAAAAGTCTCTAGCGCAGGTCGCGTTGCTCCGCAACACCACCGTAGCGCCAGATCACACCCCGAGTGCCATTCGTGCCAAGAAAACCGTCAACACACCCGCGGCCATGGCGGCGAGGAGGTTCCGGGTGGCGAAAAACACCACGCCGGTCACTGCCGCAGCAATGGCTTCGGCCGCGCTACCGGTGACCAGAGCGGGCGCCACCAGCGAGGCCATGACAGCACCGGGAATATGACGCAGCCAGGACGCCGCAAAGCCTTCGCGCGGCAGGCGATTGGCCAGCAAGAGGCCGCCAGCCTTGACCGCGAAAGTCACCAGCGCCATGCCCAAAATGGCAATGAGGGCTTCTGGACTAGTCAGCATGGCGCAGCCTTTCTGCAACGGCGCCTGCAAGACTGCCGACAATGCCGCCGATCAGAATGTACCAGCTGCCCGGAATGAGTTTGGCGGAGATGACGGCGACAACCGCCGCCACAAGCCACGGAATGAGATCGCTCTTGCCCTTCCACAGGCCCAGCAACAGCGCCAGGAACGTGGCGGTGAAGGCAAAGTCGAGACCATAACGGGTCGGATCATCAATGAACGATCCCAGCAAATGCCCCGCGACCGTCGTCGCCATCCAGCAGGTATAGGCAAGGACACCGCCGCCCAGCAGAAACGCCACCGTGCCGCGTCCCTTAGCCATTTCCGCGACAGTCATGGCCCAGGTTTCGTCCGAGACAATGCCCATGATCAAAGCGCCCTTGGCCTGCTCGTGCGGCCCAAACAAAGGTCGCAGTGTCGCCGTCAGCAGTAGATAGCGCAGGTTGACGATGAGCGCGGCCAGAATCAGGGGACCGATCGGCAGGGCCGAAGGAATCGGGCTCCAGAGATCCAGCGCCACAAACTGTGCAGACCCGGCGAACACCAGCCCACTCATCAAAATGACTTCGAGCACGCTGAGGCCAGCGCCACGCGCCAACACGCCCCAGACCACCCCATAGGCGGCAACAGAAATGATGACGGGAATGCAGGCGCGGGCACCAGCATAAAACTGATCTGAAAAGGTGGTGATGGGGGCGTTCGCGATACTCATGCCAGAATCAATAGCCGGGGAATGATTGGGGCGCATGAGGAATCGTCAGCTCTGTGATGGAAAGTATTGATGCCAACTATTCTGGCGCGTGATGGGCAACCAAAGTGGCGTTGACGCTTTTGTGAGGCAGGCGTAGACATTTCGCTGTGTCAGTTCCCTACCTCCAGCGCTCGTCCATGCAGCACCCGGTCTTAGGGTGTTTCGAGGCCCCCGCACTTTCCTGAACTATTGCTCGGAAGGCTGCGTTTGGAGCCCGAAATGTGATGTGCATTCCTTGGGTCAAGTCTTTCTGGAGCGTTCTCTTATGAACCCCCAATCTTCACCGCTCTGGCAGCGGTTCATGATCTTCCTCGTGCCGTTGATGGCCTCCAACATCCTTCAGGCGCTCTCGGGCACCGTGAACTCGGTCTATATTGGCCAGTTGATCGGCGTTGAGGCGCTAGCCGCTACCGCCACCTTCTTCCCCATCATGTTCTTCCTGATGAGCTTTATCATCGGGCTTTCGGCGGGCTCGACCGTGCTGATCGGGCAGGCCTGGGGCGCGCGCAATGTGGTCAAGGTCAAGCAGGTGGCAGGCACCACGCTGATCACCACCATTGTGCTGGGCGTGATCGTTGCCATTATCGGCGGCACCTTCACCGAACAATTGCTGGCCGTGCTCGGCGCACCGGATAATATTCGCGAGCTTTCCGTCGGCTATGCCCGCATCGTTTTGATCGGCATGCCCGGCTTTTTCGTGTTCCTCGTGGTGACCTCGGTCCTGCGCGGCGTGGGCGACACGGTAACCCCGCTGTTTTCGCTGATCCTGTCGCTCTGCGTGTCCATGCTGGTGACTCCTGCCCTGATCCTGGGCTGGTTCGGCCTGCCCCAGCTCGGCGTCAATGCTGCCGCCTGGGCGTTCATTGCGGGCTTTGTGTCGGTGCTGATCTTCCTCTTCGTCTACATGCGCGCTCGCAAGATGCCGCTGGCCCCCGACGCTGTCTTGCTTGGCGCGATGATGAAGCCGGATTTCAAGCTTCTGGGCCTGATCCTCAAGCTGGGCGTCCCGGCGGGACTTCAAATGGTCATTTCGTCCATCTCTGGCATCGTGATCATCGGCCTGGTCAATCGCTTCGGTTCCGACGCGACGGCCGCCTATGGCGCGCTGGGGCAGGTGATGAGCTATGTGCAGTTCCCCGCCATGTCGATCGGCATTGCCGCTTCGATCTTCGGGGCGCAGGCCATTGGTGCCGGTCAGGCCGGCAATCTGGGCGCGATTACCCGCACAGCGCTGATTCTCAACGGCATTATCACCGGTGGTCTCGTGCTGCTGGCCTATCTCTTCAGTGAGCATTTGGTGGCGCTGTTCATCACCGATCCGTCGGTCATTGCGCTCACCGAAACGCTGCTGCACGTGGTGTTGTGGTCGATCATCTGCTTTGGCTGGAGCGTCGTGTTCTCGGGCATCATGCGCTCGAGCGGTACAGTCTATGCGCCAATGGTGCTGTCGCTGGCCTGCATCCTGCTGATCGAACTGCCCGGCGCCGTGGTGTTGAGCCAGACCAGCCTTGGCCTCACCGGCATCTGGGTCGCCTACGCCGCCAGCTTCACCATGATGCTGGTGTTGCAGGGGTGCTGGTACCAGTTCGTCTGGAAAAAGAAGAAGATCGTCGCGCTGGTCTAACCAGTCCAATCCGTGTCATCCCCATCAGGGGATGACACCGCCTCTGGGCTACGCGCCTTTCTGCACCAGATAAGGTCGCACCGTTTCGGCCACCGCATCAGCAAACGGCGTGGCGAAGTCTGGACCCAACAGGTCGTCGAGGCGCGGATCGACCAGTTCCATCGGATTGTTCCAAAGATAGCGCATCTTGACGATCTCGCGAATGACGCCGTTGGCCAGACCCATAGCCTGCAGGAAAATCCATGGCAGCGCTGCTGCCTTGAGCGGACGGGGCGAGACCGCCTGGATCGCCGCCATCAGTGCGCCCTGCGTCTCATAGTGGCCTGCGAAGTGGAATGTCTCGAACGCCCCCAGAGCCCGACGCTGTTCGGCCACGGCGGCAAAGGCCCGTCCAAGATCGGGCAAATAAGCCCAGGCATGGCCCACGTCGAGGTTGGCCATATGATAAATCTTGTTCTTAGCGACCTCACTCATGATGGCGAGCGCATACCAGTCCCCGCCATTGTGCGGCGCATAGAAGTCACCCGCCCGGATGATGATGGTCTGGAAGCGCCCTGCCTTTGAAGCAGCGGCCAGCATTTCCTCCTGCCGCACGCGAATGGCGCCGCGCGGCGTCTGTGGACGCTGTGGGGTTTGGGGCGTGATGAAGCGGTCGGTCGCGGCGTAGTTGTAGATATTGCCGGGGAACATCAGCGTCTTGCCACTGTCGCCCATGGCCGCAATCACGGTCGCCAAGAGGGCCTCGGCGCGGCCCTTATCCCAGGCGTCATAGGGTAGGTTCAACGCGTTGACGACAATATCGGCATCGGCAATGGCGGCCTTGATATCGTCGAGACTGAGCGCATCGCCGGCAACGAAACTGACGCCGGGAAGTTTGTAGCGGTCGGTGCGGCCAAAGCCTTTGACCGTGAAACCGGCGGCGACGAATGCCGCTGCGGCATGTCGCCCGATATTGCCGTTAATGCCTAGAACTGTGACCTTACCCTTGCTCATCGACCCTCTCCATTCGCTGATGGACACACAGTCATCCATTCATTATCGTAATGACATCGGCCAAACATGCAGGGTGTCCATTCGATTATGAATAGAGAGCCAGATTGGGCCTTGTGGCGAAGCTTTTCTGCCGTGGTGGCCAATGGCTCGCTTTCGGCCGCAGCGCGCGAGCTGGGCATCAGCCAGCCGACTGTAGGCAGACATATCGAAACGCTGGAAGCCGATCTCGGGCTGACGCTGTTCGAGCGCACGCTCAGCGGGCTTAAGCCCAATGTGTCGGCCCTGCGCATTTACGAGCCGGTCGCCCAGGCACAGGCGTCGCTGGCCGAGGCCGCCATTCTCGCCGAGGGCGCACAGCTCGACTTTGGCGGCACAGTGCGGATCACGGCCAGCGCCGTCACCTCCAACTATGTGCTTCCACGGCTCCTCTTGCCGATCCGTGAACGATACCCTGCCATTGCGCTGGAGATCGTCCCAACCGATTCCTCGGAAAATCTGCTGCTGCGCGAGGCCGATATTGCCATCCGCATGTTTCGCCCCACCCAGCTCGAACTGGTCACCCGCCATCTTGGTGACATCCCCATCCTGCCCACCGCCCATGAACGCTATTTGGCGCGGCGCGGCACACCGCAGACTGTAGCAGACCTCGCCGGGCACGATCTGATCGGGCTTGATCGTTCCGACCTGATCATCGCCCACGCCCAATCGATGGGTTTCCCATTGCGTCGTGAAGATTTCATCCTGCGCACGGACGATCAGACCCATATGTGGGAATTGCTCAAGGCCGGGCTGGGCATTGGTTTTGGTCAAGCCAGCCTGATCGCGGAAACCCCCGGCATGGTGGCCTTGCCGCTCGATCTGGCTATTCCACCACTGCCTGTGTGGCTGACCACGCACAGGGAATTGTTCACCTCGCACCGGATACGTGCCATCTATGACGCACTGGCAGACGGTCTCGTTTCCTATATCAAGGGCTAGTTCGTTTTCGGTAGGTTATCATGCAGACCCTTCTCAACATCGCCATCGCACTCACGCTGCTTTTCGTCGTCGTCGTTCTGGGCATGGGGCTCTGGAACATGCTGCGCGCTGGTCCGGGCAACAAAAGCCAGCAGTTGATGCGCTTGCGTGTTATCGGCCAGGCCGTGGCGTTGGTGCTGTTGCTGGCTGCACTGTTCCTTTTTGGCGGCAATCGCGGCTAAACTGACGCACCGTCTCGGCCGGTTTGCAGAGGGAGATGCCAGCAATGGTCAAGCTCAACGTCATCTATACCAAAACCGGTGATGACGGCACGACCGGGCTGGTGCGTGGCCCGCGCCGGCCAAAGTTCGATCTGCGCATCGAGGCCTATGGCACGGTGGACGAAGCCAACGCCCAGATCGGCGTTGCGCGACTGCACACCGACACCCTGCCCGCAATCGATGCGCTGCTGGCACGCGTGCAAAACGATCTGTTCGATGTGGGGTCAGATCTGGCAACGCCCGGCGCCGATGATCCCGCTGCGCAATACCCAAGCCTGCGGGTGCGCCCGATCCAGACGCAATATCTCGAAGACCAGATCGATCTGTTCAACGCCGATCTTGCTCCCCTGCGCAGTTTCGTCCTGCCCGGCGGCTCGGCCCTTGCGGCAAACCTGCATGTTGCCCGCACCGTGACCCGGCGCGCCGAACGTATCGTGGTAGAACTGGCCAGCGCCGAGCCCGACACCAATCCCGAGGCGGTGCGCTATCTCAACCGCCTGTCTGACTTGCTATTCGTGCTGTCGCGCACGGCCAATGGCAATGGCGCAGCCGACGTCCTCTGGGTCCCGGGCAATCATGGCGATGTGAAAAAAGGCTAAGGAGAACGCCTCAGATGGCAGATTTGGGGACGCGCGCAACCACTGCTGCAAGCGCCGCCGCCTCGTCCTTGGGTTGCATCAGTGAGGCTCCCGAAAACACCACGCGATTGCGCCCGCCACGCTTGGCGGCATAGAGCGCGGAATCGGCCTGCTCGAACAGATCATCCGAGGACAGGTTCCCACTCGCCACAGCAACGCCGATGCTGATGGTGATCTTGATGATGTGGCCTTCCCACTCGATATCGAGGGCCTCGATCGAGCGCCGCAGGCGATTGGCGATCTGGCGCGCGCGGACATAGCCGGTGTCGGGCAGGAGGACGGCTAGTTCCTCACCACCGAGCCGCGACAGCAGATCGCGCCCACGCACATTGTGGCGCAGGGCTTCCGATATTTCCTGCAGCACGTGATCCCCTGCCGCGTGTCCATGGGTATCGTTGACCACCTTGAAATGATCGAGATCTGCAATCAGCAGGGCCGCCTCCGCATCGGGCTTTCGCAACCCCTGCATCCCACGCTCAAAGGCGCGCCGATTGGGCAGACCCGTCAATGGATCGGTGAGCGCGCGGGTTTTCCAGTGCTCTTCACGCGCGATCTGGTTGAGCTCGCGTTCAACGAACAGGCCTAACAATACCGACGAACCAACCGAGGCCATCACCATATAAGGCCCCACGGTGTTCAACAGCGTCATGGTGGTGGAATAGCCCATGGCCAGCGCCACCAGCAGGTAACACGACACGACCAGTCCTAGCACAACCAGATGCTGCGCGCGAACCCGGGTCTTCGGTCGCAGCCAGTACCGCCAGGCCAGCCCAAGGAGCGCCGCCGCCACAATGCCTGCCGCGCCGGGGACTGCACCGGCGCCGCCGAGAAACATGCGGTAGGTGGCGCCGATCACCACGGCCACCAGTGCCGCCGGCCAGCCGCCAAACGCCGCAGCAAAACCAACGATCAGCGCCCGCGCATCGACCAGAACCCCATCGCTCAGATGAGCCGGCGACATCATGGCGAGCACGGCACCCACGCCAAATACTGCCCCCTGCACGAGCGAACGGGCCATACGCGACCAATGCTGCCGCTCGATGGCACCAAAGGAAATTGCCAACAGAGCCAGCAAGCCGACGCCATTGACCAGAGCAAGGATGGGTTGTTGTAGCAGCATTCACCAGACCAGCGCCCAGAATGGGCCGCCAGCACATCTGGCGAAATAAACGTAAGATATTCATGAAGTTGGGTTTTTACGGCGCTTCAATTGCGGCTTTGTCGTTAATTCCAACTTACCAGAATGGGATCACGACAAATGTCAGAAAATTGCGCCGACATCCCAAGTTTTTGTTTACCGGCACGGCCTATTTTCAGGCGATGAACAGTCAAGGAGGCTGAAATGAACGCAGACCTCTCGATGCAGATGCTGGCGATGAGCTCGGCCAAGACGCAGTCCAGCGTCGAGATCGCCGTGTTCAAAAAGATGCACGACTTGCAGACCGCAACGCTTGAAACCCTGATGGAGACGGCCTTGTCGGCGCCGCCTCCCGGCCAAGGCCTCAAGATCGACAAGCTGGCATAGCGCCATGAGCAATGGCCTTGGTGTCAGCCCCGCTGTGATGATCAATCGACTGGTCGACCGCGCCGCGACACCGGCTGCCGCGCAGCTTGCGAAAGTGGCAGAGCTGACGATGAGCCTGCAGACTGCCGCCCAGAACGAACAGGCGAAAGCCGCGCTGCTCAGCCCGACGGGTCAGGCAGACGCGACCATTATCGATTCCGGCGCCGTCGTCGACCGGTTGATTTAGGTCCCGAGACCAATCAGGGCTTCGACAACGGCGTGCCCATCGGGTGTATCCCAATGGGCAGGCCCCTGCAACACACCCAATTCGCACCCGTTCTTGTCGAGCACCAGCGTTGCGGGCAGCCCCACTGCGACGGCCTGCTGCTTGAGGCGTTCAAACGCGGCAAAGGTATTGTCGGCATAGAGCGGCAGATCGGCGAAGTTGTTTTCGTCAAGGAACGCCTGCGCCTTGCCCAGCCCGTTCTGGCCGATATCGAGATTGATCGGCAGGACCTTGAACGTGTCCGAATTGTACTTGGTGGCCAAAGCATCCAGCGCCGGCATTTCCTCGCGGCACGGGACGCACCAACTGGCCCAGAAGTTGACCAGCAGCGCCGTTCCCTTGAAATCGGCAATGCTCATTGCCTTGCCGGATGCATCCTTGAACGCGAGCGTTGCATAGCCGCGCCCCTCGCCCGTGCCGTTGAGTGCGGCGAGTTCGCCCTTGGCGGCCGCATCGATCAATGCAGCAGCTTCTGCCTGCACCGGGCATTCCTTGGCCTCACTGGCATTGCCGAGCCAGAACCACGCAGCTATAGCTAGCGCCAATCCCGCCAAGCCCAGGATGATCGCCAGCCGGACGCGGCTCGTTGCTCCGGGGCGGGGCGCGTGCGTGTCGGTCATAAAAGCAATCTCCGAGGTAGACGATGAGCAACAAGATGTGGGGCGGACGGTTTGCAACCGGGCCCGACGCCATCATGGAAGAAATCAACGCATCGATCGGATTCGATCAGCGTCTCTTCCGCCAGGATATTGCCGGATCAATCGCCCATGCCACAATGCTCGCCGAGACGGGCATTCTGACGCAGGAAGACCGCGACGCCATTGTGGCCGGTCTAACTGAGGTGCTGGCTGAAATCGAGGGCGGCACCTTCACGTTCTCGCGCGCGCTCGAAGACATTCACATGAATGTGGAAAGCCGACTGCGCGAAAAGATCGGCGATGCCGCTGGACGCCTGCACACGGCGCGCTCGCGCAACGACCAGGTGGCGACCGATTTCAAACTCTATGTCCGCGACACCATCGATACACTGGTGATCCAGGTGCAGACGCTGCAACTGGCGCTGGTGACCAAGGCCGAAGACGAAGCCGAAACCATCATGCCTGGCTTCACCCATCTTCAAAGCGCCCAGCCGGTGACATTTGGCCATCACCTGCTCGCCTATGTCGAAATGTTGGGCCGTGATGCGGGCCGCCTGCTCGACGCGCGCAAGCGCCTCAATGAAAGCCCCTTGGGCTCTGCCGCGCTGGCGGGCACTCCCTACCCGATCAACCGCGAGTTGACCGCGGAAAAACTGGGCTTTGATCGTCCCACCGCCAATTCGCTCGACGCCGTGTCGGATCGCGATTTCATTCTCGAGACGCTGGCTGCGGCTTCGATCTGCGCCATGCATCTCAGCCGTTTCGCCGAAGAAATGGTGATCTGGAGCTCGGCGCAGTTTGGCTTTGTGCGCCTCAGCGACAAGTTCACCACCGGCAGCTCGATCATGCCGCAAAAGCGCAATCCGGATGCGGCCGAATTGGTGCGCGCCAAGATCGGTCGCATTCTCGGGGCACTGACCTCGCTGCTCGTGGTGATGAAGGGCTTGCCGCTGGCCTATTCCAAGGACATGCAGGAAGACAAGGAAGTCGCCTTTGACGCGCTCGACGCCCTGTCGCTGTCACTGGCCGCAATGACCGGCATGGTAGGCGACATGGTGCCGAACCGCGACCGTATGCGCGTATCGGCTGCTGCAGGTTTCTCCACCGCCACCGACATCGCCGACTGGCTGGTGCGCGAACTCAATATTCCGTTCCGCGACGCCCACCACATTACCGGGCAGATCGTGGCACTGGCCGAGCAGAAGAATACCGGCCTCGAAGGGCTGACCATCGAGGACTTCAAGTTCATCGATCAGCGCATCGATAGCCGCATCCACAAGGTGCTGACCGTCGAGGCCTCTGTCGCTGCGCGCAAATCCTACGGCGGCACCGCGCCATCTAACGTTCTGGCGCAGGCCGCACGCTGGAAATCAGCGCTGACCGGCGAGACCCATGAACCCAAGCCGCTGGGCAAAAAGAAACATGGCGGCCACGGTGACGGTGGGGTCGAATGACCTGCCGACACCGCGCTTGAGGTAAATCCTTCCGCTGGGACAGTTTTTTAGGTGAGAAGGCCATGGAAGCTATGCTCTCATGGCCTTCTTGTTGATTTGGCAGCCCCCCTGTCATCGCAACGCTCATTCGGCACCCCCGCCGCAGGAGACCGCTGCATGCCCAGACCATCCCGACAGATGCGCCTCACAGAGCGCCATGTCGGTTACCTGCAACCGAGCGTCATCGAAGACGCCATGCCGCCGCCACCAGAAGGGATGCATGCCGCGACCCCGGACGACCACAAGGCCATTATCGCCGACCTTCTGGCGCAGTTGGGCGAACAGGATGAGATCTGGATTTTCGCCTATGGCTCGCTGATCTGGAAGCCGGCCTGCAACTATGTCGAGATGCGCACCGGCGTGGTGCGGGGGTGGCACCGCTCATTCTGCCTCGGCTGGAACAATCGCTTTCGCGGCAATGACGAGAATCCGGGTCTGATGCTGGCACTGGATCGGGGCGGTGCCTGCAAGGGCGTGCTCTATCGCCTGCCACCCGACGAGATCGAAGCCAACCTCACCAAGCTGCTGGAACGCGAAATGAGCTGGCTGCCATCGGCCTTCCCGCCGCGTTGGGTCAACGCCAAAAGCGGCGAGCGCATCATTCGCTCCCTCACCTTCTGCATCGATCGCCATTCCGGTCGCTATGTCTCGGGCCTTTCGGTTGACGCGATTGCCGATGTCTTGTCCAAGGCGGTCGGCTCCCGCGGTTCGATGGCCGAATATCTGTTTGCCACAGTGCAGCATCTTGAGGAAATGGGCATTCACGACCCCCATCTCTGGCAATTGCAGTCGCTTGTCGCCGACCGCATTGACGCGGCTTATGGACCGGATCGGTAAGTCTTGCTTTCGTTTTGCGCGGCGTTGCACTAGGAAACGACAGACTTATTCCACACCCACGGTGTCATTCCGGCGTAGGCCGGAATCCATGCGCTGAGCCCACAGCATCTTCGATGCGAAAGGGATGCGGACCTGGATCCCGGCCTGCGCCGGGAGGACATTGGGGCTGACTAACCACCGGGAAAACGACCTTGGTCCACCACTTCAACCACCGCGACGAGACCCTCTACGCCGAGGAGGTCAATCTCAATGACCTCGCTACCAAGGTGGGTACGCCGTTCTACGTCTATTCAACGGCCACGCTCCGTCGCCATGTGCAGGTGGTCAAGGCTGCCTTTGAAGGCATTCCAACCCTGCTCGCCTATGCGATGAAGGCCAATTCCAACCAGGCCGTCCTCAAGCTGATGGCCTCGGAAGGCGCTGGCGCTGACGTGGTCTCGGGCGGCGAGCTCGAACGCGCGCTGGCCGCTGGCATCAAAGCCGACATGATCGTTTTTTCTGGGGTGGCCAAGACCATCGCCGAAATGCGTCGTGGGCTTGAAGCCGGCATCAAGTGCTTCAACGTCGAGAGCGAGCCCGAGCTCGAGCGCCTGTCCATGGTCGCTTCGGACATGGGCCTGACCGCTCGTGTCTCCGTCCGCATCAATCCGGACGTCGACGCCCGCACCCACGCCAAGATCTCCACGGGCAAGGCCGAGAACAAGTTCGGCATTCCCTATGCCCGCGCGCTTGAGGTCTATCGCCGCATCGCTGAGCTGCCAAACGTTGTCGCCGTGGGCGTCGACATGCATATCGGCAGCCAGATCACCGATCTTGAGCCCTTCGGCAACGCCTTTGGCCTGATGGCTGAACTGGTGACCGCGCTGCGCGCTGACGGCCATGACATCAAGCACGTCGATGTCGGCGGCGGCCTTGGCATTCCCTACAATGTCGATGAAGCCGCCCCGCCCCTGCCCAATGCCTATGCGGCCGTGGTGCGCGAAAAGATCGAAAAGCTCGGCGTCACGCTGGTGATCGAGCCGGGCCGCCTGCTCGTGGGCAATGCCGGTATCCTTGTCACCAAGGTCGAATATGTGAAGGAAGGCAGCACCAACTTCGTCATCGTCGATGCGGCGATGAACGATCTGATCCGCCCCACGCTTTATGAAGCGCACCACGACATTGTGCCGGTCAACCACTCCAACCTCGCCCCGATCACCGCCGATATCGTCGGCCCGGTCTGCGAAACAGGCGACTACCTGGCCAAGGCCCGCACCATGCCGGGCGTCAAGGAAGGCGATTTGCTTGCTGTGATGAGCGCAGGCGCCTATGGCGCGGTGATGGCCTCAACCTACAATTCGCGGGCGCTGATCCCCGAAGTGCTGGTGGACGGCCACAAGTTTCACGTCATCCGCCCGCGCAAATCGATCGACGAGCTGATCGCGCTCGATAGCGTTCCAGACTGGGTATGATTGCAGGGGGGCTCAGCCCCCCTTTTTACTGCTCAAGCGCCCGGCGTCCGAGCGACACGACTTCCACAGGCTTGCCTTCCAGCGCATCGTCGATCTTGGCCAGCAGATCGGCCAGTGTGAACGGCTTGACGATGACATCATAAATCAGCGCATCGAGCCCATGGGCGCGCTCGCGCTGATCGGCAAAGCCGGTCATCAGCACGATGATGATATCGGGATATTTGGCCGCCACATGCAGTGCCAAGGCGATGCCATCCATGATGGGCATCTTGATATCGCTCAGCATCAGGTCAAAGCGGCCATTTTCAGCGTCGGCGGTTTCGGCAGCGAGACCACCATCTTCTTCGGCCACAACCTCGTGGCCCTTCATCGTCAGCGCACTGACAACGAAGGCGCGGACCGAGGGATCATCTTCTGCAACAAGTATGCGGGCCATCAACGATGCTCCGGTAGGGTTTGGGCGGGCGCGGCAGGTGCCGGTGCAGGCTCGCGAGCGCTGCTGTCGGCACTGATGCTGCGAGCGGGCGCCATCGCGCCGAAATTGAGACGGACCCGCGCGGCGTCACCGGGCGGCAGGGCCAATTGGGTGTCGAACGTTGCCCGTTCACCCGCCATCAGGTCGCGCACGCTGGGCGTGACGCTCCACTGGTAGATGGGCGCGTTGTGGGCATCGATCAAGGTGATGACCACCGGCGGCACTTTGACCGGACCGGGCGCGACGCCAACGATCTGGGCGGAAACGCTGAGCATCTCCTTGCCGTCGCGCAGCGAACGCAGGGTGGACAGGTTTGAGAAATCGAGGCCGATCACATTCACCTTGAGGCCAGCAGCCTCATAGACCCCGGCCATCTGTGGAAAGCGTTCGACAACTTGCACGCGCCCAAAATAGGCGGTGGCCGCTATCGCTACGAGCGACAGCACGCCAAGAAACCGCGCAGTCCGCCGCAGCTTGGCCAGTGGACCCAGCGCCTCGATGGCGTTCTGGCGGCGCGAAAACGCCAACTGACGTTTGCGGATCACCGATGGATCGACTTTGCCGGCCTCCTGAGACCGCGTTTCTTCTTCGATGACGCGCTGCATCTGCTCGGCGACGGTGGCCGCTTCTTCGGCAGCCAGGGCCTCGTCGAGGCTATCTTCAGCGATGGCGTCGACGACTTCAACGATTCGCTCGGGCGCAGTCGACGGGCTGATCGGGTTTTGCTGCCAGGCCTGCTGGCAATGGGCGCATTGCACCTTACGACCAGCCGATCCGATGGCCTCGTAGGTCACCTGGTACTTGGTCTGGCAATGTGGACAGGTAATGATCATGCGGCCAGACTGAGGGTGATGGGCGTTGCGCCAGACCTGACCGTAGCGCGACGGGGGTTAAAACTCCTCAAACCCCGTGGACGAGACGGTTTACCCACCACATTTGTGTCGCTTTCGTCGGCGCATAGACCTGACCATGCGCATCGTGGGGGCACCGCTGTTATGATATCGCTACTGCCTGATTCGGGCCTGACCCTCAGGTCGACCCGTCCATCAACTGGGAGCCAGGTTTCTTGATCGAGTTTTCCGACGTAGGGCTGCGTTACGGCAACGGCCCGGAGATTCTCAGGGATCTGACCTTTTCCATTGAGCCTGGGTCATTCCATTTTCTGACAGGTCCATCGGGTGCGGGCAAAACCAGCCTGCTGCGGCTGTTGCTATTGTCGCTGAAGCCCTCCCGCGGCCGCGTCACCATGTTTGGTGAGGATGTAAGCGATCTGACTCAGGACCGTTTGCTGCAGATGCGACGTCATATCGGCATCGTGTTCCAGGAATTCCGCCTGCTCGACCACCTGACGACATTTGAAAACGTCGCCCTGCCGCTCCGCGTGCTCGGCCAGCCCGAGAGCGAATATCGGCCCAATGTGACCGAACTGCTCGAATGGGTTGGCCTGGGTGAGCGCATGAACGCGCTGCCTTCCCTGCTTTCAGGCGGTGAAAAGCAGCGCGCAGCCATTGCCCGCGCCGTCATCGCCCGACCCAAGGTTTTGCTGGCCGACGAGCCTACCGGCAATGTCGATCCCGAGCTGTCGAGCCGACTGGTACATCTGTTTGCCGAGCTCAATCGGACGCTGGGCATGACCATTATTCTGGCAACGCACGAGCTGCCCTTGCTCGACCAGTTCAACTATCCGCGCATGTTGCTCAGCAAAGGCGAGTTGGTGATCCATGATTGAGCGCCTGCTTTCGATTTTGCCGCATCGCCGCGGCCCCGCCTCCATTGTCCCCGAAAAGAGCGTGGCCGGCCGCACCCTGCTGTTGATGATCACCATCATGAGCTTTCTCTCGGCGGTGACGCTGGGCGGTGTAGTGCTGGTGCAAAAATCCGCCATCGCCTGGTCGGCCGACGTTGGCCGCGAAGTGACCATTCAGATCCGCCCTGTCGCGGGCGAAGTGATGGAATCCAATCTGCGCACTGCGGTGTCGCTGGCGCAATCAACGCCCGGGGTCGCTGCGGCACGCGCCCTCACCATCGAGGAAAGCCAGAAGCTGCTTGAGCCATGGCTCGGTACCGGGCTTGATCTAACCGCCATCGAAATTCCGCGCCTTGTCGTCGTGCAGCTGACCGATCCAGCCGACGCCGATATTGAAGGGTTGACGCGGAACCTGCAGGCGATCAAGGGCGCAAGCCTTGATACCCATGCCGTTTGGCGGCAACAGCTCAACACCATGGCTGGCGCCATCGTCTTTTCAGGCCTGATGGTTCTGGCGCTCATTGGCGTCGCCACGGTGCTTGCCATTATTTTTGCGACGCGTGGAGCGATGTCAACCAACCGCGAAATTGTCGATGTGCTGCACTATATCGGCGCCTCCAACAAGTTCATTGCTGGAGAGTTCCAGGGGCGTTTCCTGTCGATAGGCCTGCAGGGCGGATTGCTTGGTGCGCTGGCTGCCCTGCTGTTTTTCGCCCTGATCGGTGCTGCTGCCGGCAATATGCTGTCGAGCGAGGCCGGCGCGCAGGTTGGCGTGCTGTTTGGGCGCTTTGCGCTGGGGATCGATGGCTTGATTGGCATTGCCGCCGTCGTGCCCGTGATCGCCGCACTGACCGCAATTACCTCTAGAGTGACAGTCCGTCGGTTCCTCGCAGAGACCTCGTAAGCGTTCGCCCCTCGCCAAGCCGACCATAGGTCGTTATGAGGGGCGAAATGGCGTATCGCCGGGAGCAAGACTAGGCATGAAAGTCGTCCAGGCAATCCGCAGCGCGGTGTTCTATTTCCTGTTCATCGGGCAGACGGCGATCGTTGCCATCACCATCGGCACCATCGCGCTGATCACCGGCGGACGCACGGCGTTCAGCTGGTCTTTTGCCAAATACTGGTGCCGGTCCAACCTGTTCATGCTGCGCTGGATCGCGGGCGTCGACACCATCGTGACCGGCGAGGAAAACATTCCGGCCGGTGGCTGCATCATCGCCTCCAAGCATCAGAGCGACTGGGATGTGTTCTCGATCTTCCCGCATACCGGTCGCCCCGCCTATATCGTCAAAAAAGAGCTGATGCGCATTCCCTTCTTCGGGTGGGCCGCCCGCTCGCTCGACTGCATCGAAGTCGATCGGAAGAAAGGCGCCGAGGCCGTGCCGGCAATGATGCGCCAGGCCCATGCCGCTGTTGAGCGCGGCTGCCGCATCGTGATCTTCCCAGAAGGCACCCGCAAGGCGCCGCTTGCCGCGCCCGACTACCGTCAGGGTATTGCTCGCCTCTATGCCGAGCTCAATGTGCCCGTGGTGCCCGTGGCGCTCAACTCCGGCCTTTTCTGGGGGCGTAACAGCCTTGTCATCTGGCCCGGCATTGCCCGCGCCCGGTTTCTGCCCGCCATCGAAGCTGGGCTTGCTCCTGACGTTTTCATGGATCGACTCAAAAAAGCCATCGAAGGCGATTCCAATGATCTGATTCTCGACGCGGCAGCGGAAGGCCTTTCCCGCCCCGTCGATCCCACCTTTGCCGCCAAGCTCGACGCTCTCAAGCTATCGCGTGCCGCAGGCCAATAAGCACAACATATTGACACAATTTACGCCTAATCCCATAGATGTAGGGACACGGGCGAATTGCGCTTGACTATTTTGCAATTTGTTCTATTTTTGTTCTTCTTCTAGCGAATGCAGAGGACGGGCCGATGGACAGCAGGATCGTGACGCATGGCTTCGGTCGCCAGACCAATTGGTTGGGCCGCTCAGGGCGTGCCTATGATCTGATTGCCGAAAACCTCGAACGCTTCGCGATGGGGGATACCGAGCTCTACATGATCGCCAAGGGCAGCCACGTTCTCTGGGTTGGCTCGACGGGCGAGCTGGTCACTGACCCGATGAGCCGCACCCGCTTCCGTCTGGCGCTGGATTGCGCCGACCGCGTTTTCCGCCTGATCTCCCCTCGCACCGAAGCAGAACGCCTGTCTACAATCTGGGACCTCGAAGGCGCCGAGCCGGTGAGCAGCGCACAGGCCGCCTAGGCCACTGCAATGTCCTCGGCAGCAAGTAAATCCGCCAGGGCCTGCAACTGACGGTCGCGAATGCCCAGGCTTTTGAGATGACTGGCGGTGTTGAGCACGTAATCAATGTTGCGACCGGACAATCCAACTCCCTGCCGCACCATGGTTAATTGCTGCTCCAGCGTCAGCCGCCCGGCAAATTGCTCGTGCCGCTCATCGACCAGAAATGCCAGTGCCTGCACGGTCCGACCGTCGGCCAGATGCACGGGGCGCATCACGTCGCGATAAACCATCGTCACCTGCTCGCGCTCTTGCAGATATGCACGCACGCTTTCCCAGTCCGCCTCTGCTACCTCAAAGGCCATCCCCCGGCACGAGCCCCCGCGCGTCAGGCCGAATACCAGCCCGGGTCGTTCTTCGGTGCCCCGATGATGGTGGGATATGATCGAAAGACTACGGTGCGCCCCCTTGAGCAGCCCCTGCTGCGCAGAAGCGTGCACAAATCCCGGATTCCAGATCAGGGATCCGTAGCCAAAGACCCAATGGGTCGCTGTGATGGGCGTGTTGGTGTGCATCATCAATACCTCAGCCGAATCTAGTGAACGTCGCCGCAACAGGCAATCGCTGGCGGGCGATGGGAGCCATGCGGGCTTGGGGCCGCCGGGCGCGGCGTCGCTACGCTTTAGTCGGCGCGCGGACACAGGTATGAGTGTCAGCCATGAAAAAACGAATCATCATTCTTGGCCTTGTCGTCCTGGTCGTCATCGTCGCCTGGAGCGGCGCCTGGCTGTTTTTGTCCGGTTTGGTCAAACAGAACATCGAGGCGCTGGCTGACGCCGATGGCAACACAACGCCACGCATCGCCTGCGAAACGCTCAACGTCGGCGGCTACCCATTCCGCTTCGACGCCGATTGCGTCAATGCCGAGATCGTCAGTGGCGATGTGACCATCACGGTCCCCGGCATTCGCGCCAGCATCCGCGTCTATGCGCCCAACCATGCGCTGGCCTCCGCGCTCGGGCCGCTGGAGCTGGTTGATGCCTTTACCGGCACCCGCAACACCGTCGCCTGGTCGGGCCTGCAGGCCAGCCTGAACATCAGCGATTGGCGCATTTCGCGCCTCTCGCTGGTGGCCGACAAGCTCGTCTGGTCCGATACGGTATTGGGCGAGACATTGATCGCGCAAAGCCCGCGGGCCGAGCTGCACCTGATGGACATTCCCGAGCAGCATGACAGCGCGCGGCATCTCGCCGCCCTCGCCGGTTACGTCTCGATCAAGGACCTCGCCTATCCCGGCATGACGCTGACCAATACCAATGCCGAACTGCAGGTGGAGCTTTCCGGCCTGCCAGACGACGTGCGCAACTGGGGTGAGCCGACCATGTTGCAAGCCATGCAGCAGGCTGGTGGTGCGCTCAAGATCGTTTCGATCCACGGCACCGACGGCCCATCCACGCTCGATGCCAATGGCACCATCAGCCTGGATGACAAGGGCATGCTCGATGGTCAGATCGCCATCAAATCCATTGGCGTGGCCGATCGCATCGGACCATTTTTGCAGGAGCCCGCGCGTACGCTGGTCCTCGGTGTGCCTGCCGCCGATGGCTCCCATTCCAACCTGATCGCATTCCGGGCCGGCGCCGTGTTCTCAGGCCTCGTTCCGGTTGCGGCGCTATCGCCGCTGTTCTAGGCGCGACGCCGCCACAAACAAGAAAGCCCCCGGATCGCGTCCGGGGGCTTTTTCGTAGTCGGGGTATTAGGCGTCGTCGCCACCACCATGCTCGCGCACATAGGGGACGTCAGGCACTGGCGCCGCCTCGTGCGGGCGGCCAAAGTCGGGCGCAGCGGTTTCCTGACCGGCCGAAATGATCGAACGGCGAATGGCGCGAGTACGGGTGAAGATCGCCTCGAGCGCCGGGCCATCGCCGATATCGACAGCATGCTGCAGCGTCGACAAGTCAGAAAGAAACCGCCCCAGCATTTCCAACACGGCTTCGCGGTTGGTCAAAAACACGTCGCGCCACATCACAGGATCGGATGCGGCAATACGCGTGAAATCGCGGAAACCACCAGCGGAGAACTTGATAACTTCGGACTTGGTCACCGTTTCCAGATCATCGGCCGTGCCCACGATATTGTAGGCGATCAAGTGTGGAATATGGCTGGTAATGGCCAGCACCATGTCATGGTGCCCTGCCTCCATGATCTCGACATTGCTGCCCATGCCTTCCCAGAAGGCCACCAGCTTATCGGTCTGGCCCTGCGCCACATCAGGCTGCGGCGTCAGAATGCACCAGCGGCCGGCAAAGAGCTCAGCAAAGCCCGCTGACGGGCCGGAATGCTCCGTACCGGCAATCGGGTGCCCAGGGATGAAACTGACGTCTGCGGGGACGTGTGGCCCCACCACCTTGACCACGTGTGCCTTGACCGACCCCACATCCGAAAGGATCGCGCCGGGCTGCAGCGCTGGCGCAATGGCGCGCGCGATCGCTTCATAGGCCCCCACAGGTGCGCAGAGGATCACAAGATCCGCGCCACGCACAGCTTCAGCGGCATCGAGGGTGTAAATGTCGCCTAGTCCCAGCTCGCGCGCTTCATCAAGCGTCGTCTGGCTGCGGGTGGAAATGGCAATCACATCAGCCAGCCCCTGCCGACGCGCAGCAAGGGCAATGGAGGAGCCAATCAGGCCGATGCCGATCAGGGCGAGTTTGCGGAAATGGACGCTCATGCGATTTTGACCAATGCCTTGAGAATGCCGACCACGCCAATCATGGCTTGCTCGCTGCCGATGGAAATGCGCAGACCATCGGGAATGCCATAAGATTTGCCGACTTCGCGTACGATGAGCCCGCGCTGCATCAGCGTTTCAAACGCCAGTGCGGCGTGGTCCGCATCGGGGAACAGCACCAGGACGAAATTGGCCTGGCTGGGCACCACATGCATATGGTTGCCCGTCAATTCTTCCGTGATGTAGTCGCGCCACTTGGCATTGTGCGCCTTGAGTTGAGCGGTGAATTCCACGTCGCGCGTTGCTGCAGCACCGGCTAGCTGTGCTGGCAGGTTGACGTTGAAGGGACCACGAATGCGGTTGATGACATCAACCACTTCTGCGGGGCCAACCATCCAGCCAATGCGCGCGGCAGCAAGACCCATCTTCGAGAAGGTGCGCACCATCACGACATTGCTGGCTTCCGCCACAAGGTCCAGCCCGACCGAGTAGTCGGCCGCTGTCACATATTCGGCATAGGCGCTGTCGATGACGAGCAGGATATCCTTGCGCAACCCGGCATGCAGGCGCCGCACTTCAGCATCGGTGAGATAGGTCCCGGTCGGATTGTTCGGATTGGCCAGCCAGACGATCTTGGTCTTGGGTGTGACCGCCGCGAGCAGACCGTCGACGTCAGCGGTGTAGCCATCATCATCCACCATGACGATGGCCGCGCCAGCTGCCTTGGTAATGATGGGATAGACCGAGAAGCCATATTGGCTCATCACGGCTTCATCGCCATCGCCGAGATAGCACTGCGCCAGAAGGTGCAGCAGGTCGTCCGAACCATTGCCGCAGACGATCAGCTCGGGATCAATGCCATGCACCTCGCCCAGTGCTTCGCGCAGGATTTTCGAGCTGCCCTCGGGATAGATATCGAGGCGATCAGCCACCGAGCGGAACGCCTCGATCGCCTTGGGGCTCGCGCCCAGCGGCGACTCGTTGGACGACAGCTTGACGACCTTGCTCCCCGGAGCGCCGGACTTGCCGGGCACATAGGGCGAAATGTCGAGAATACCGGGCTGCGGCTTGGGGCGAAGATCGTCGGACATGATGCTGCTTATCGGGGGTCAAAACCGCGCGGACCATAGTCAAACTCAGGCCTTATGGCAAAGGAAAGCCTCAGAGCTGCCGTGCTGTAGCGGTCTTCAGCTCCGGCACGCGCACGAAACGTTCCTCGCGTTTGCGACGCGGCACAGCGGGAAAGGCCTCCTTGCGGGCACGCACGCAAATCACACCACTCATGGCCGGGCCAAACAGGCGCCCTACCCGCTCGAAGACGCGCGTTGACTTGAGCACCAGCGAGGATTGCGAGGGCGGCAGGAACAGCCCATCACGCCAGGCCTGGGGGATGAAGCTGTGATCCCGCAGCAAGTTGTCCAGCTGGCCGCCGGAATAGGGATTGCCCTGCCCAAAGGGCGTGTTATCGCGCTGTGCCCAGATCCCGCGGCGGCGGGGCACGACGATGATGATTTGGCCATTGGGCGCGGTAATGCGCCAGAGCTCACGCATGAGTTCTTCGGCGTCGGCAACGTGTTCGAGCGCGTGAATAGCAATCGTCAGATCGATAGCGGCGTCGTTGAGCGGCATTTCGAGGGGATCACACAAGACAGTGTGGGATGGCCCCTCGCGCGGCCAAGCGGACGCCCCCTGACGCGCCGGCATGAAGGCCAGCACACGCTCCGCCTTATCGAGCGTGAAGCGCAGATAGGGCGTGGCAAAGCCCAGACCCAGCACCCGCTGACCTTTGACGTCACCAGCCAGCCCGACGACCTGCTCGCGCACCAGCGCACGCGAAATCCGCCCCAGAGGAGATTTATAATAGGCAATCAAGCGTTTGACGTCGCTGGTCATGGGGGCAACTGTGCCGCACTCCGGCAAACTTGTCTAATGGGCGGTTGTCATGTCAGGTCTGCCTCCCTAGCTTTCAAGCAGTTTGCAGATTTAAGGAGTGGCGTAATGAGTGTGATCGTCGATGTCTTCGGAGCGCGGAGCGACAATTTCGGCTATCTGGTGCACGACACCGCCACGGGCCGCACAGCGGCCATCGACGCGCCGGAAGCGGCGGCGATTCGTACCGCATTGCAGCATCGTGGCTGGAAGCTGACCGACATTTTCATCACCCATCACCACCTCGACCATGTCGAAGCTATTCCCGAGCTCAAGGCTGAGTTTGGCGCGCGCGTGGTCGGGCCACGCCGCGAAGCCGACAAGATTGCTGATCTCGACGAGCTAGTGGGCGGCGGGGATAAGGTGACGCTGGGCGAGACCGTTTTCGACGTCTACGACGCGCCCGGGCATACGCTTGGCCACATCGTGTTCCACGACAAGGCTGGCAAACACCTGTTTACGGCCGACGCGCTGTTCTCGCTGGGCGTTGGCCGCATGTTCGAAGGCACGCCCGGCCCGATGTGGGAAGGCGTCAAGGCCCTGCGCGAACTGCCTGACGATACACTGGTTTATTGCGGCCACGAATATACCGAGAGCAACGCCAAGTTCGCGCTCTCGATCGATCCGGACAATGCGGCCCTGCAGGCGCGCGCCGCAGAGGTCACGGCACTCCGCGCAGCGGGCAAGGCGACCATTCCGTTCAATCTGGGCGAGGATAAAGCGGCCAACCCGTTCCTGCGCGCTGATGATCCAGGCCTTGCAAAGCACTTCGGGCTTGAGGGTGCCGACGCAGCGGAGGTGTTCGCCGCTATCCGCAAGGGCAAGGATAATTTCTGAGAAATTTTCTCATTTGGTTAATTTTTCATACCACAAATCGTTAACACACGGTTAACATCTGGCACGCCAATTGCCCCTATTGGGTGAGAGGCGGGCCAGACTGTCTTATTTCGAGACAAAATGGCCCGCCTTGAGACAAGGCGAGGCCCAAATGAGCGATTTTGAGACAGAACGCGCCGGACTGCCCGTATTGATCGGGGAAGCACGCCCACGTCCCTCGCTCAAACGCAGCGAAACCACCGCAGCCTTCATCAGCCAGCTCATCATCGGTCGGGAACGCACGGCAGGCCAGCGCGAGCGCCGTCGCGGGCCATCCGAAGGCGCCATCGGGGCCTATGCGCGCAGCGCGCGCAATAGCGAGCGCCGCCTGCCCCCCGGCTACCGCACCACGATCCTCGCCTGACACTCAAAACAAAACCGCCCCCGGACGGATCCGAGGGCGGCAGGATTGAGCGATGAAGCGGACGCCTACTTCTTCAGCTTGAGCGGACCGACCATCTGCTCTGGCTTGACCTCGGCGTCGAACTCTTCGCCGGTGAGCAGGCCCAGATTGATGGCCTCTTCGCGCAGGGTGGTGCCGTTCTTGTGCGCGGTCTTGGCAATCTTGGCGGCATTGTCATAGCCAATCTTGCGGTTGAGCGCGGTGACCAGCATCAGCGACTTGTCGACCAGCTCCTTGATGCGGGCGCGATCTGGCTGAATGCCGATGGCGCAGTTGTCGTTGAACGAGCGGGCCGAGTCAGCCAGCAGACGCACCGACTGCAGGAAGTTGTAGGCGATGACAGGCTTGAAGACGTTGAGCTCGAAATTGCCCTGGCTGGCGGCAAAGCCGATGGCCGCGTCATTGCCCATCACCTGCGCCACAACCATGGTCATGGCTTCGGACTGGGTCGGATTGACCTTGCCTGGCATGATCGAGGAGCCGGGTTCGTTTTCCGGAATGATGATTTCGCCAAGGCCCGAACGGGGACCGGAGGCGAGCCAACGCACGTCATTGGCAATCTTCATGAAGGCGACAGCCAGCTGCTTGATGGCGCCCGATGTGCCGACAAAGGCGTCATGGCCAGCCAGCAGGGCGAACTTGTTGGGACCGGTGACGAAGTCATGCCCGGTGAGATCAGCGATCTCCTTGGCCACGGCCACGGCATAATCGGGATGGGCATTGAGGCCCGTGCCGACGGCGGTGCCGCCCAGCGCCAGTTCCTTGAGCTGGGGCAGCGTCGCCTTGATGGCGGCGACGGCATAGTCGATCTGCGCTACCCAGCCCGAGATTTCCTGGCCGAGGGTGAGCGGGGTCGCGTCCTGCAGGTGGGTGCGGCCGATCTTGACCACATCCATGAACTCTTCGGACTTGGCATGCAGCGTCTCGCGCAGCAGGGCGACATTGGGGAACAGGTAGTTTTCCAGCGCTTCGACAGCCGCAATATGCATGGCAGTTGGGTAGGTGTCGTTGGAGGACTGGCTCATATTGACGTGATCATTGGGGTGCACGGGCTTTTTCGTACCCATGGTGCCACCGGCCATTTCGATGGCGCGGTTGGAGATGACCTCGTTGACGTTCATGTTGGACTGGGTGCCCGAACCGGTCTGCCAGACGACGAGCGGGAAGTGGTCGGCCAGCTTGCCAGCAATCACTTCATCGGCCGCAGCGACGATCAGGTCGCGCGTTGCTTCATCGAGCAGGCCCAGCTTGGTATTGGCCAGCGCCGCTGCCTTTTTCAGCACGCCAAAAGCGGTCACGATCTCGGTTGGCATCTTCTCGCCGCCAATGTCGAAATTGGCCAGGCTGCGAGCCGTCTGCGCGCCATAATACTTGTCGGTCGGCACATTGATGGTGCCCATGGTGTCCGATTCAACGCGCGTGGTCATGGCTAACTCCGATTATTGGCCGCTCTTTCCGGCGGCAGGCAAAGCAAAACGGCCGACCCCGTGAGGGATCGGCCGTCGGCATAACAGAAACGAGCGCAAGGCGCGCCTCGTCTTTTCGTTTATTTCTTGACGTCGAGGATCTGGCGACCGCGGTACATGCCGGTCTTCAGGTCGACGTGGTGCGGACGACGCAGCTCGCCGGAATCCTTGTCTTCAACATAGGACGGCGCCGCAAGAGCGTCGGCCGAGCGGCGGAAGCCGCGCTTCATCGGCGAGGTCTTTCGTTTTGGCACTGCCATGGTCGTAACTCCGAATTCAATATCGTTCGTGCCGCATGGCGGCCCAGAGACGCTGCTCTGATGGGATTGGCGGTTCCTATAGATCAAGACGGAACGCTTGGCTAGAGGATTGTCAGATTCAACCGACGAATCCGACACTGGCTCCACAGCCATGTGTCTTACAGCGCCAATTGACCGTTTTCAGCCACACAATTGGCGCGCTGTCCATACTGTTTGACGCGGTTCTCGATGATCCGTGCAATGCGCTGCATCCCCGCAGAGGGCCGGGCTGGCTGGCGCAGCATGGGATTGGGCAGTGCCGTGACCAAGAGCGTCGCGGTGCGCCAGTCCAGATTCTGCGGGGCAATGCCAAAGGCACGTTGGGCTCCCGCCGCCACGCCAAACTGCCCCTCAGGGCCCCACTCGGCGATATTGAGATAGATTTCCATGATGCGTTTTTTCGGCATCACGAAGTCAACGTAGTAAGCCAGTGGCACTTCGAGGGCTTTGCGGATGACGTTTGGATTGTTCCAAAGAAAGAGATTGCGCGCCACCTGCATGGTGATGGTGGAGGCGCCGCGCGCAGATTCGCCGGCCATATAGCGTTCGACCTCTTCGCGCAGCGCGCCGAGATCAACGCCCCAATGGCGGCAGAACTGCCCATCTTCCGACAGGATCACCGAAGCTTTGAGCCGATCTGAAATCTGGTCGATATCGCGCCACTGTCGATCGACCGGCTGGCCGGCGACATAGCGCTGCAGCATCGGCACCGAAACAGGATCGACGATCAGATACAGCGGGGTCAGCAGCAGGGGAATGGCGACCAACACAGCGATGATGCCGCCCAGCCAGCGCAATGCGCGCCAGATGCTCTTCGATTTCGATCCCCTTGCCATGCGCCATCCATAGCGAGGGGGACTTGGGCGCGAAAGCGTCAATTGTACAGAGATTGGGGAAAGGTGATTGTTGGGGGCGTGTGGTTGCTTTGTGCGTTGCCTCGGCCCTGCCCCCTCACCCTAGCCCTCTCCCCGGAGGGGCGAGGGGCCGTCTGGTGTTTGGGGAGGCAACGAGCGCGTCTACTACAGTGCTGATCATTCAGTCGTCTCCCTCCCCCTTGCGAGGAGGGATCAAGGGTCGGGGCTGCCATGAGCCGAGCGTGGGGAGACATACGCCCATCCTGCTCGATGACGGACTTGGCTTGGCCAAGCCCTATCTCGCTTCCCTCCCCGCGAGGGGGAGGGATGTCGACTGATGGTTTGGCGCTTTCACCCACATCCCCTTGCCCGCCCGGCCCCAAACCGGCTAGCAACGGGCCATGTATGATTTTGCTGCTGACAGTGCCGAGAGTGCCCGCGCCGTGGAAACGGCGATGGAACGGCTGATAACCGCCAACCAGCTTTCGGGGCCCGGCCCAGCAGCCGACCGGCTGATTGCGGCCATGCGGCATGGCACCCTTGGCGGCGGCAAGCGATTGCGCCCATTGCTGGTGCGCCAGGCGGCCAATATCTTCAACATACCCGCGCCACAGGCCATTGTGCCCGGCCTCGCCGTCGAAATGATCCATTGCTACTCGCTGATCCACGACGACCTACCCGCCATGGACGACGACGACCTACGCCGAGGCCGTCCAACGGTTCACAAGGCCTATGATGACGCCACCGCGATCCTTGCGGGCGATGCCCTGCTGACCCACGCCTTTGGCCTGCTGGCAGGCGCGGACTGCCACGCCGACCCCGCCGTGCGCATTGCACTGGTGACCGAACTGGTGGCCGGCAGCGGCGCTGGCGGCATGGTGGGCGGGCAGATGCGCGATATCGAAGGCGAAAAGGGCGGCTTTTCGGGCGACGATATTTCGGTGATGCATTCCATGAAAACCGGCGCCCTGATCCGCGCCAGCGTGCGCATGGGCGCAATCCTCGGCGGTGCCGATGCGCGGGCGCTGTCGGCACTGACCGCCTATGCCGAAGCGGCCGGGCGGGCCTTCCAGCTGGCCGACGATATTCTGGACGTAACCGCGACGCCCGAGAGCATGGGCAAGGCGACGGGCAAGGACGCCGCCGCAGGCAAGCAGACCCTTGTCAGCCAGCTTGGCGTTGAGGGCGCGCGGGCGCGGCTTACCGAGATCGTCAATCATGCGCTGGGGTGCCTGCGCACTTTTGGTCCCAAGGCCGATGGTCTGCGCGCCACTGCCCGCTACTTCGCCAGTCGAGAGCACTAGTATGGCCCGGCTTCTCAGCGTCAATCGCGGGAAGGCAGAACCAATCCCGGCCAAATCGGCGCTGACTGGCATCTACAAACGCGCCGTCTATGGTCCGGTGCAGATCGACGCGCAGGGTCTGGAGCATGACGCCATCCTCGACCGTCGCCACCATGGCGGGGTGGATCAGGCCATCTACGTCTATTGCGCCGATGATTATCTGTGGTGGGCAAATGAACTGGGCCAGCGCATCGAGCCCGGCACCTTTGGCGAAAACCTCACCCTTTCGGGCATAGAAGGGACCAGCCTTGCCGTGGGCGACCGTCTGGCCATTGGCACGGTGGAACTCGAGGTGACCTCGCACCGCACGCCTTGCATGGTGTTTGCCGCGCGCATGGGCGACCCCAGATTTGTCAAACGCTTCCATCGCGCCGGCCGGCCCGGTGCCTATTGCCGCGTGCTGAAGGAAGGAAGCCTTGAAGTCGGCATGGCCGTGACGCTGACGCCCTATCAGGGCGAGCGCATCACCGTGGCCGAGCTGATGGCGCAGGATGGGGTCCGCGAGATCGACCCCAATTTTATGCGCCGTGCGCTGACCGCCCCTGTCCACTACAAGATGCGGGCCGATTACGAACATCGCCTCGCCCGCCTGTTTTGAGAGACCGTTTATGAGCCTTCAATCCGTTCAAGCCGACCTCGCCGCCCGCGCCCCAGACCTTGTCGTAGAGGTCACCGAGGCCTCCACCGCCACCGTACAGCTGGCCGCCGACGTGCATGGCGTCGAGCCCGGCCAGATCGCCAAGACCTTGTGCATTCGCGTCAAAGATGAGGAATTCCTGCTGGTGACGCGGGGCGATGCCCGGCTCGACAACGCCAAGTCGAAGGCCGCTCTGGGTGGCCGCCCGCGCATGCTCGGTGCCGAGGATGTGCTGCGGCTGACCAGCCACCAGGTGGGCGGGGTTTGCCCCTTCGGCCTGCCCGCGCCGCTGCCGATCTATCTCGATGTCTCGCTCAAGATTTATGATCTGGTGATCCCGGCTGGTGGCGACACTCACGCCTCGGTGCGGCTGAGCGTCGACCGGCTTGCCGAACTCTGCGGCAGTAGATGGGTCGATGCCTGCCAGCAACCAGCAGACGTCGAAACGGTTTAACTGACACTCACGCGTCACAAGGAGGCCAGTATGCTCGCAGTGCTGATCGTTGTCACCGCCATCAACGCGCTCGTCTCGACGGGCTTTTCCGTTGCGGCCGTGTTCTTCCCCGCCTTCATCGTGCGCGGTGGTGAGCGATCGCATACGGCGCGGGTGCTGGCCTATTACGGCCTCGCCCGCTCGGTTTCGCTGCTGCTGATCGTGCTTTGGGCCGCCTTCCGCATCGACACAACGGCCCTGCTCTGGCTGGGCACCCTGGCCGGCCTGATCCAGCTCGGCGACGCCGCCATCGGCACGCAAACCGGCGACCAGTTCAAGATCTGGGGACCACTGGGCCTGGGCGTGGTGCAGCTGGCCGTGGTGTTGCTGGCGTTTCTGTTTGGGGCCTAGCCGATCAGGCCATAAGCGCTGCCATCATCCTCTGCGCTGCAGCAGGGTCTTCGAGGACGGGCGTCAGGTCGGTGACTTGATCCAGCGCACCGGTGACTGGCAGGGCTTTGATCGTGGGATCTTCAATGCCCGCCAGACTTGCGGCTACAAGATCATCGGCGTTTATCGTGGTGAAGGGGCGCTCGTGATAGGGTCCCAGAACCGGCTCAGACGAGGCGCCTATGCCATCAGCAAGCTGTCGCCTGGCGAGGAGCATGTAGGCCGCTGCCAGTGCGTTGCCGCGCTCTTCCCAAGCTTGCGCCGAAAGGGCCTGCTCTAGAAGCGGCGAGAGACTTGCCGCGAGGGGGAGCTTGCTGAAGGCGCTGCCGAACCATTTGGAATAGGGCGCATAGCGGCGTTCCAGCAGGAAGCTCATCCGCATGATATCCCGCACCAGCCGGGCGGCGATGACGCGTGAGCCGAGATCGTCACCCACCTGGCCGGCGCGACCAACAAACGCCTGTTCCTCGGCAATCCGCCGCCATTGGCAGGCGATTTTGTAGAGCCAGATATCGTTGGGGAAATACGCCAGCGCCTCGCGCAACTGGGTCAGCCGCTTGTCGTCATCATGAAACACCGCGCCGCTGGTGAACGCCAGAAGCCGCTGCTCGGGTAGGCCAAGCCACTGCAATGAGTTGAGGTTGACGCCGTCGATGGCCAGCATCCGGCGCAGCGTGGCTTCAGTCGTGTGGATTTCGAGCCCATGCTCGATTGCTCCGACCGCACCGTCGCCACTCGCCGCCGGGTGGGGTCGATTGCGCCATCCAATCGGCTCACCCAAAAACTCTGTTGGGGCTATCGCGGTGAAGTCGCGGACCAGACGGTGCCCATATGTGCCAAAGGCATCGCGGGTGACAAAGATATGCACCCGCGGGCCCCAATTGTGGTCCCGCGAGGTCTCGTCATCAAAACCCAAAAGCTCTGATCCGTAGCCGATCAGCGCAGCAGCATGGGACAGTTCCGGGGCAACCGCATTCAACCAGGGCCGAACTATCTCACCGTAGAAGCGACGCGATAGCTCGATGCCCTGCATGCCCGTTTCACTCCGCTGCGGTCTTTTGCCCGGTGCCGAATTTGCGCTCGATATAGTCGGCCACCATCACCTTGAACTGGTCGGCCACATCGGCGCCGCGCAGGGTGGTGGCTTTTTCACCGTCGATGAAGACGGGGGCGGCGGGGGTTTCGCCGGTGCCGGGGAGCGAGATGCCGATATTGGCGTGCTTGCTTTCGCCGGGACCATTGACGATGCAGCCCATAACAGCGACCGAGAGTGTCTCAACGCCTGGATAGCGCTCTTTCCAGTCAGGCATCGAGGCCGTCAGGTGATCCTGAATATCCTTGGCCAGATGCTGGAAGGTGTTCGAGGTAGTGCGGCCACAGCCGGGGCATGCGGCAACCACGGGCAGGAACTGCCGAAAGCCCATGGTCTGCAGCAATTCCTGCGCGACCTTGACCTCGGTGGTGCGATCGCCGCCCGGCTCGGGCGTCAGCGAGATGCGGATGGTGTCGCCAATGCCCTGCTGCATCAGAATGCCCAAAGCCGCCGAGGACGCGACGACACCCTTGGTGCCCATGCCCGCTTCGGTCAGCCCCAGATGGAGCGCGTAATCGCAGCGCGCCGCCAGGTCCTGATAGACCGCGATCAGATGCTGAACGTCGGAGACTTTGGTGGAGAGGATGATCCGGTCGCGTCCCATGCCGAGTTCTTCGGCGCGGGCTGCACTGAGCAGGGCCGACTGGATGATCGCCTCGCGCTGCACGGCGGACGCAGAGATTGGCGCGGCAGACGCGGCGTTTTCGTCCATCAGCTTGGTCAGCAATTCCTCGTCGAGCGAACCCCAGTTCACCCCGATACGGACCGGCTTGTTGTATTTGTTGGCAATCTCGATCAGCGTCGAAAACTGCGTATCGCGCTTGGCCTTAAAGCCCACATTGCCCGGATTGATGCGATACTTGGCCAAGGCTTCGGCGCAGGCCGGGTGATCGGTGAGCAGCTTGTGGCCGATATAGTGGAAATCACCCACCAGCGGCACGTCATAGCCCATGAAGGCCAGCCGGTCGCGAATGATCGGGACGGCGGCGGCAGATTCGTCGCGATCCACGGTAATGCGGACAATTTCAGAGCCCGCCCGGGCAAGCTGCATGACCTGTTTGACCGTCGCGTCAATGTCGGCCGTATCGGTATTGGTCATCGATTGGACGACAACGGGCGCCCCGCCACCGACGCGTACGCCGCCAACATCCACACCCACCGATTGCCTGCGCGTCGCCGGACCCGACATGAAACACCTCTGTTGCTGACGCAGAAATAGGCCGCCGAGCCTATCGGCGCAATGTTTCTGATTGATGATAGCGCAAAGGTGTCGTTTGGGCGCAGGCTCACCCGTCGTATGGTACAAACCACCATCACGGAGCGCAGCGATGTCTTTCCAGGCCTATCTCGACAATATCGAAAAGCAGACCGGCGTTACGCCCGACCAGTTCATCGCCCTGGCCACCGAGAAGGGCTTTACCAAATCTGGCACCAAGGCCACCCCGATCACCGATTGGCTGAAGGCCGATTATGGGCTGGGGCACGGCCATGCCATGGCGATCGTAAAGCTATTGCGCGAGCGCGGCGGGTTGGTGAGTTAGGTTTTTAGCCCAGGCGGCGGGTGGGGTGAGAAGGAAGCATACCCTCTCCTGGCCTCCCCCTCCAAAGGGGGAGTAACAGAGCTGTGGGCTGGCGAGGCATCGGGCCAAAACAACCATCCCCAACAATGTGATCGCCCCCACCTTGAACCGAAACCGGGCGGGACCATTTATCAGTCATGATGAAAATGCTCCTCCCCCGCCTCGTCCTCTTCCGCAAAGAAGTCGTCCAGCTCTGGAAGGCCTTTTTCGCGCGCGAGACCCCGCTCTACCTCAAGGCAGCAACGCTGTTTGCGGCGTTCTATCTGATCAACCCGATGGACATCATTCCCGATGTGCTGCCGGTGATTGGTTGGGTGGATGATTTGATCCTGGTGCCGTTGATGGTCAGCTGGATCGTGAGCCGCCTGCCCATTCCGGTGAGGGCCGATATGCGCGAGCGCAATGGCCAGACCATTGATGGCAGCGCGCGCCGCCTCTGACAAAGCTGGGTAAAGTGTTCAGACCGCTAAAATTTTATCCAGTGATGAACTGATCTTTAGCGCCTGACGTCCTAAGGCTTCCCCCATGGACGACACGCTGCCCAGAATTGCTCTCAACCTGATTGGTCCCGGCCTGATTGCAGTGCTGGGGCTTGGCTTTTTGTGGGCCTGGCTGCTGGAGCGTAAGCGGCATTATTTACTGGCACTAACGGCGGCTTGCCTGTTGTTCGGCGTCGGCATTGCGAGCCAGGTTTTGGCCGTGCCGCGTGACAATGGCTATAACTCCTTTGTTTCCAATATTTTCTATACCTCTGCCGTGCTGGCAGTTGGCTGGGGTCTGTTGCGCCGGTCCGGGCGCACCCCCAATCCATTGATTGGGCTGGCCATTTTGCTCCTGTCGAGCGGGATGATCTGGTTTTTCTACTATGTCGACCCCAACCTGAGCGCGCGCGTCTATGTCCAGAATTTCGGCTTCGGCGCCATTCTGTTGCTGACTGCGATAAACCTGCGCGAACTTGCAATGGGACGCCTGGTCGACCGCGTCCTGTTTTGGGCGCTGTTAGTCTTTTCGGTCCACTTTTTCCCCCGCACCATCTTGACCGTCACGCCCTCAACCATGGTCGATGGACGGGCGTTTGGCGCGAGCCTGTTCTGGCAGGTGATGCAATTGTCATTGGCCGTTCTCGGCGCGGCTTTGGTGCTGTCCATGCTGATGGCGGCTCTATCTGACATCATCGAGGACATGCGCAGCGAGCGCGATACGGACGTGCTGACGGGGCTGCGCAATCGCCGCAGCTTTGACGACGATATGCGCGCCCTGCCCATACGCGCCGGTGCGCCCCTGCCCACCCTGATCCTCTGCGACCTCGACTACTTCAAGCAGGTCAACGACCAACACGGTCATGGCGTGGGCGACGCGGTGCTGCGCGACTTTGGAACGCTGCTCACGGCCAATATGCGCGGGGCTGACAAGGTGTATCGCATTGGCGGCGAAGAGTTCGCCACGATCGTGCCCGGCGACGTCAGTGACGCCCGCAGACTCGTCGAACGGCTGCAAGGCGCTTTGACCGACGCCAATTTCCCCCTGCCCGACGACATGCCGATCACCGCCAGCTTTGGTGGCGCCACCCGCCTGGAGCGCGAAGGCTTTCAGGCCTGGTTCGATCGCGCTGATGCGGCCCTCTACGCGTCCAAACAACAGGGCCGCGACCGCGCCGTGTTTGCTGAAGATCAGGCCACAAAAACAAAAACCCAGGATGACGATGATCACCCTGGGCTGATTGTTGCGCGAGCTTAACAGCTCCTATTCGAAGCGGACCAGCAAGTCCTTGGCGTCGATCTGGTCGCCCGGCTTGATCAGGAGCTCGGCGACGACGCCGTCCGCCTCCGCATGAATGGCCGTTTCCATCTTCATGGCTTCAATCGAGCACAGCACGTCACCGGCCATAACTTTCTGGCCTTCCTTGACGTTGAGCGTGGAAATCACACCCGGCATTGGGGCGCCAACCTGCTTGGTATCACCCAGCACCGCCTTGGCGCGAACCTTGACCTCGCCGACCTTGAGACGATCGGGAACCTGAATGGTGCGTGGCTGACCGTTGAGGTCGAAGAAAACGCGCACTTCGCCCTTATCGTTGGTTGGCGCGCGACCGAGATATTGCAGAACCAGCGTCTTGCCCTTCTCGATGTCGATGAACAGCTCGTCGCCTTCATCAAGACCGTAGAAATAGACCGGCGTTGGCAGCACTTCGGTGGGGCCGTAGCGATCCTGGGTCTTTTCGAAATCCGAGAAGACCTTTGGATACATGAGGTAGGACGCGAGGCGGAAATCGTCGATCTCGTGACCGACTTCTTCTTCGACCTTCTTGCGCTCGGCTTCGAGGTCGACATCCTTCAGGTAGGAGCCCGGACGTTCGGTAAGGGCAGTCTTGCCCTTGAGCACCTTCTTTTGCAGCGCCTGCGGGAAACCGCCGGGGGGCTGGCCGAGATCGCCGGCAAAGAAGCCGACAACCGAATCCGGGAAGGCGATGTCGCGGTTGGGATCTTCCACGTCGGAACGAGTGAGACCGGCCGAGACCATGGCCAAGGCCATGTCGCCGACAACCTTGGAGCTTGGCGTGACCTTGACGATATCGCCGAACATCTGGTTGACGTCGGCATAGGTCTGAGCGACCTCGTGCCAGCGGGTTTCAAGACCCAGCGAGCGGGCCTGTTCCTTGAGATTGGTGAATTGGCCACCGGGCATTTCGTGCAGATAGACTTCCGAAGCGCCGCCCTTGAGATCGCTCTCAAAGGCGCGGTACTGCGTGCGCACGGCCTCCCAATAGAAGGACAGCTGGCGGATTGCCTTGGCGTCGAGCTGGGGATCGCGATCGCCATCGGCGAGGGCCGCAACGAGCGACCCGAGAGTTGGCTGGCTGGTGGTGCCGGAAAGGGCATCCATGGCCGCATCGACCGCGTCGACACCGGCTTCGACAGCCGCGAGAACGGTGGCCGAGGCCACGCCCGAGGTATCATGGGTGTGGAGGTGGATCGGCAGGCCGATTTCCTCTTTCAGCGTCGCGATGAGCTTTTTGGCAGCAGCAGGCTTGAGCAGGCCCGCCATGTCCTTGAGCCCCAGTACGTGTGCGCCAGCGGCTTCTAGTTCCTTGGCCAAGGCCACGTAGTATTTCAGGTCATACTTGGCGCGATCAGGATCGAGCAGATCGCCGGTGTAGCAAACCACACCCTCGGCAACCTTGCCCTCTTCGATGACCGCGTCGAGCGAGACGCGCATGTTCTCGACCCAGTTGAGGCAATCGAAGACGCGGAAAATGTCGACGCCGCCCTTGGCCGCTTGGCTGACGAAGAACTTGACCACATTGTCCGGATAATTGGTGTAGCCAACGCCGTTCGAGCCGCGCAGCAACATCTGGGTCAGAATATTCGGCGCGCCTTCGCGCACTTTGGCCAGACGTTCCCACGGATCTTCATTGAGGAAGCGCATCGACACGTCGAACGTCGCCCCGCCCCAGCATTCAAGGCTGAACAGGTTCGGCAATCCGCGCGAATAGGCCTCGGCAATGCGGGTGATGTCGAAGCTGCGCATACGCGTCGCCAGCAGCGACTGGTGCGCATCGCGCATCGTCGTGTCGGTGAACAGCACGCGCTTTTGCGCCTTCATCCAGTCGGCAAGCGCCTTGGGGCCATCACGATCGAGAATCTGGCGGCTGCCATTGATGTCGGCAAGCACGGGGAATTCCGGAACGATGGGCGCGGCGGCATCTGCCGGTGGCTTTGGCCGGTCGCGCACTTCGGGGTGCCCGTTGACGGTGACGTCGGCGATGTAGCTAAGGAGCTTCGTCGCGCGATCCTTGCGCGGCTTGAAGTTGAACAGCTCCGGCGTCGTATCGATGAAGCGCGTCGTATAGCGGTTCTCAACAAAATCGGGGTGCGTGATGATGTTCTCAAGGAACGCCAGATTGGTCGAGACGCCGCGAATACGGAACTCGCGCAGGGCGCGGTGCATACGGGCAATCGCTTCCTCGGCGGTCGGAGCCCAGCAGGTGACTTTTTCCAGCAGCGGATCATAAAAGCGGGTGATGACTGCGCCTGCATAGGCCGTGCCACCATCAAGACGCACACCGAAACCGGTCGCGCCGCGATAGGCGGTGATGCGGCCGTAATCGGGAATGAAGTTGTGCTCGGGATCTTCGGTGGTGACGCGGCACTGGATCGCGTTGCCGTTGAGGTGGATATCCTGCTGCAACGGAACCCCGGACTCTGGCGTACCTATCACGGCGCCGTCGAGCAGATGGATCTGCGCCTTGACGATGTCGATCCCCGTCACCTCTTCAGTGACGGTATGCTCGACCTGAATGCGCGGGTTCACCTCGATGAAGTAGAACTTGTCAGTGTCGGCATCCATCAGGAATTCGACGGTGCCCGCGCCACGATAATTGGCGGCATTACCGAGGCGGACGGCTGCGTCGGTCAGGTCCTTGCGGACGGCGTCGCTGAGATAGGGCGCGGGGGCGCGCTCGACGACCTTCTGATTGCGGCGCTGCACCGAGCAATCGCGCTCGTACAGATGCACCAGATTGCCATGATCGTCGCCGATCAGCTGCACTTCGACGTGGCGGGCGCGCTCGACCAGCTTTTCGAGATACATCTCGTCCTTGCCGAAGGCCGCCTTGGCTTCGCGCTTGCCTTCGGACACTTCCGACAGCAGGCTCTTTTCATTCATGATGCGGCGCATGCCGCGACCGCCGCCGCCCCAGGAGGCCTTGAGCATCAAGGGATAGCCGATCTCAGCAGCAAGCTTTTTGATCAGCTCGGGATCATCGGGCAGCGCCTCCGTGGCGGGCACGACAGGCACATTGGAGGCGATCGCCATGTTGCGCGCCGCGACCTTGTTGCCGAGATCGCGCATGGTCTGGGCGCGTGGACCGATAAAGATGATCCCTGCTGCTTCGCAGGCATCCACAAATTCGGGGCTTTCCGAGAGCAGGCCATAGCCGGGATGGATCGCGTCAGCACCGGAAAGCTTGGCGACGCGGATATATTCGTCGATCTGCAGATAGGCTTCGACCGGGCCCTTACCCTTGCCGATCAGATAGGCCTCGTCGGCCTTGAACCGGTGCAGCGCCAGCTTGTCTTCTTCGGCATAAGCCGCAACCGTCTTCAGACCAAGTTCATTGGCGGCGCGAAACACGCGGATGGCGATTTCGCTGCGATTGGCGACGAGGATTTTCTTGATTGGCATCGTTTCAGTATCCGAGCAAAAGGGGTTTAGGGCCCGCAAAGGGTCCGGCTCAGGTCAGTCAAAACGATTGGAACGGTTGCCCGTCCAACCGTTAGAAACTGTTTATGTACGGCTCAAATGGCCTGCGAGATGGCTCATGTCGTAGCCGGCCTCTGCCGCCTGCGAAATGATCTCGCCTGCATCCATTTCTCCAGCCTGGCTGAGCGCCCACAGCGTGGTGGAACGCGTGCCCGAACGGCAGAAACAGAAGACCGGACCATTGCTCCCCTCGAGCGCGGCCTTGGTCTGTTCAACCATGTCGGCGTTAACGCCTTCACGGCCCAGTGGGATGGCGTAATAGGCAAGGCCAGCGGCTTTTGCAGCAGCTTCGATCTCAACGCCTGCCGGTTGATCGGGCGATTCCCCGTCCGGCCTATTATTGATGATGGCGACGAAACCTGCGGTTTTGAGCGCAGCAATATCCTCAGGTTGAATCTGCCCTGAGACGCTGACGTGATCGTTGATCCGCTTCAAATCCAAGTCTTTACTCCCGCTGCCACCAAAGGCTTCCCGCGCACGTTATATCCGTGCGCCTGCGTTTGATGCAACTGCAACAAAAGGCTTGCTGTCATGAAGCTGTCACGGCGTAGATGCGCCGACCCAGTTTCGCCAGATATCGGGCCGCTCAACAATAAAGCGATCCGCTACACCTTCAACCGTCGCCCCGGGCTCATTGAGCTGGGCCAGCATCGTGTTCATATCGGCCAGCTTCATGGTGGTGCGCTGGAAATACCCCGCAATGGTGGGGATGTCAGTGAACACCCATTCGGCCACCGCCACCACCACGGTCTCCGGCGCAAAAGCGCTGGGCTTGGGGGCCTCGCACACAGCTTGCGCCAGACACTTGGCGGCGTCGGCATCATAGGCGCCCATATCGAGGGCTGCAAAATCGACCTGCGCCAAAACCGCATTGGGCTGCCAATAGTAAAACAGAATGGCTTCCGTGCGGCTGACAGCATCGGCGATCAGCCGATCCATCTCAAAGCGATTGGCGGGCTCGACGATCTCCAGCAGTCCATTCAGGCCAAGGGCAGTGATCAGATTTCGATTGATGATAGAGCAGGCCCAGTCGATCGGGCAGGAAATGAACCGCACCTTGCGTCCGGCATAGAACGTTGGCAGCGATACCCTAAGGGCGGCAACTCCGGTCAGTTCGGGATGGGCGGCTTTGACATAGCCGGGAGTGAACCAGCCTTCGAACCCGGTTTCGGCATAACTGATGGCGGCAGGCCGCAAAGTCTGCGCCTCAACGCCCTTGTTCCACACATCCGCAATGCGGGTGACCCAGATTTCGGGCGCTACAGCAGGCTGACCACTTGTGCCCATAGACGACGCCGTGGCCGCCGGATCGCCCGGTATGGTGCGCGCATCGCAGCCGAATTCGCGCGCCAAAAGACGGGCGTGAATTTCCGCCAGCAGCGCTGCCGAGGGCCAGCTCATGCGGGCAATGGCGATGGGCTGAGTGCCACAGACCGGCTTTGGAGCAGCGGGCGCGGCAGGCGTGGCGATCTGAGGCCGACCAGCATTATCCTGCGCCTGATCGAGCACAGTGATCTGCGCCTGCGCGGGAGTGGCCCAGGCCAGCAACAACGCCATGCCGATGAAACGCCAGTTCATAGTTATCTCCTTAGCACGCGTGCGCCGCGATCTAAATCACAGGCCCGTTAAGCAACTCTGGCAACGTGCTGGTTTGACAATCAATACCCGGTGACTCGTCTACAATAAATGTGCAACAGTCTGGCTTAGCGGGGCGCGGGTTGCGCCCCCTTATCGCGTCGTTCCGTGCCGCAAGACTGGCCCGCGCAAGGGCAGCTCGGCGGAACGACCCAAGAGAGGGACGTCTATGCTGAATTTCAAGAACACTCTTGCCCTGGCTGTCGCTGCCTCGGCGCTCGCCGTTGCAGCGCCATCGATGGCTGCTGACGTCAAGCTCGGCTTTCTGGCCGACGTGACCGGCCCGATCGCGGGCTTCGCTGGTGGTATGGTATCGGCCGGTAACCTGGCTGTCGACAACGTCAATGCCCAGGGCGGCATCCTCAACGGCGAAAAGCTGGTTTCGATCCTTGCTGACGGCGCCTGCTCGGCTGACACCGCCGGCCCAGCCGCTGACCGTCTGGTGAACACCGAGAACGTGACTGCCGTGTTCGGCGCATATTGCACTGGCGCAACCCTGGCTGCGTTCAACACTGCTGGCCTGCCCGGCAATGTCGTGTTCATTTCGCCATCGGCTTCCGCACCCGTGCTGACCACCACCGAAGACAACGACCTGCTGTATCGCACCGTGGTGTCGGACGCTTTCCAGGGCGCCAAGGGCGCTGAGCTGCTGCTCTCCCAGGGCATCAAGGAAGTTGGCGTCACCTATGTGAACAACGACTACGGCAAAGGCCTGGCTGATCAGTTCGCATCGACCTTCACCGCTGGTGGCGGCAAGATCCTGTCTAACGTCGCGCACGAAGACGGCAAGGCAGACTACCGTCCAGAAATCGGCCAGATCGAATCCTCGGGCGCAACCACGCTCGTGATCTACGGCTACGAAAATGCTGGCGGCGGCGCGATCCTCAACCAGGCTCTCGAGGCCGGTAGTTTCACCCAGTTCCTCGGCGGCGACGGCATGGCCGGTGACGCTCTGCTGGCGAGCCGTGATGCGTCGACCCTGGAAGGTCTGATCCTGACCCAGGCGGCTGCCGCTTCGGGCGAAGCCTATGACGTCTATGCCAAGCTCGCGACCGATGCGGGTCTGGTTCCAGACACCACCTATGGCCCACAGTCCTACGACGCGGTCTTTGCGCTGGCTCTCGCCATCGAAAAGAACGGCAATGCCGACCGCGCCAACCTGTCGACCGCTCTGCGTGACGTGACCTCCGCTCCCGGCGAGAAGATCCTGCCCGGCGAATGGAGCAAGGCTGTCGAGCTGATCAAGGCCGGCACCGACATCGACTATGAAGGCGCTTCGAGCAACCTCGACTTCGACGCAGCAGGCGACATCGCCGGCGGCATCGACTACTTCGTCATCGAAGGCGGCAAGATCGTCAACAAGGGCCTGATCCAGTAATCAGCCTCTTCGCCACGAATTAGGAAAGGCCCGGGAGCGATCCCGGGTCTTTTTGTTTGGGAATGGCGCCCCCCAACCCCCGCGTCATCCCGGCCTTGAGCCGGGGATCCATCCTGAGATGATCCATTGAGCCACCTGGCGGCGGCTGCACCATGTCGAGATGGGCCCCCGCTCAAGGCCGGGGTGACGCGGTGGGTGGGAAGACATTGTGGCAAAGGCGCGGCCGGAGGGAAGGCGCTTCGCGAACAACAAGGCCCGGGATTGCTCCCGGGCCCTAGTGGAGCGGACTGCCGGTTGGCGTCCCTATTTCTGCTTCTGCACTACTTCGGGGAGCAGGCCCTTGGGCGCGTAGCGCAGGGCGATGGTGATGATCACGCCCAGCACAAAGACGCGCATCTGCAGGGCTCGCGAGTCGATTTCGGGGATCACGCCCCAGCCAACCGACTGGCTCCACGCCGACAGGTTCTTGAAAATGGCCTGTGCCAGAGGATCGGAAATGACCCAGGCGATGTAGATGAGGAACGTGCCCAGCAGCACGCCCAGATTATTGCCCGCACCACCCACGATCACCATCACCCAGACCATGAAGGTGTGGTTGATCGGCTGATAGCTGGAGGGGTCGAAAATCTGGTTGAAGCTGGTGAGCATGGCGCCACCAATGCCGATCAGCACCGAACCCATGACGAAGAGCTCAAGCTGCCGCCCCTTGATATCCTTGCCCATCGAGCCGGCGGCGATGTGGTTGTCGCGAATGGCGCGCATCATGCGCCCCCACGGACCGCCATAGGCACGCTGGATGAAGAGGAACACCACAACCAGAATGACCAGCGCCAGTGCCAGGAACCCGAGGCGGGCAAACACGAACGAGTCCGCAATCGACACGCCGTCAGCCTGATATTGCTGCGGCAGGGGCACAGGCCAGGGCATGGGCGACACCGTCTGGGTGCCACGCGTCCACCAGTCCATGTTCTTGACGAATGCGCGCAGGATTTCCGAGATGCCGATGGTGGCAATGGCCAGATAGTCGCTGCGCAGGCCAAGGCTGATCTTGCCCACGATAAAGGCCATGATTGCGGCCAGCACGCCGCCGATCAACCAGCCCAGCATCGGATTGAGCCCGAGACCACCGATGTATCCAGCCGTGGATTCGATATAGGCCGCGGCGGGATCGATCTGGCTACGATAGGCCACATAGGACACAAACCACGCCAGAACGATCAGCGCCGTCTTCCAGCCGCCCTTGATGCCAATGCGATGGGACTGACGCGCCGCCAGAACGACCAGCGCACCCACGAGGAACATAGCCAGAGCTTTGCCCAAAAGGAGCGGGCCTTCACTGTCCCAGAACAAGGGATTGATCGGCGCTGAAATGGTGACGGTCGCCGCGCCACCCAGCATCATGAAGCCCATGACGGCGAAGTTGAACAAGCCGCCATAGCCCCACTGGATATTGAGCCCCAGCGCGATCAGCGCATAGGCAATCGCCTGCGTCAGCAGCAGGGTGGTGTTAGCCGCGCCCTGTACATAGCCGACGATCAGGACGATGACGAACATCGCTGCGAACAGCACGATCGAGCGCATCTTAGGATCGTTGAGATCAAGACCTCGACGAATAGCGGTATCGCTCATGACGAAATCCCCTTGAAGATACCCGTCGGGCGCGCCAGCAGCGTGATGACCAGAATAACGAAAGCCACGGTGAGCTTATATTCGGTCGGCACCAGCGCCAGATTGGCGGGCAGATCAAACGGCAACCAGGTCGTCAGCGGCCGCAGGATACTGGTCCAGTTGAACACAGCGAGCGTTTCGGCAAAGGCGATGAGGAAGCCGCCAACGATGGCGCCATAGACATGGCCCAGACCACCCACGATGGCCGCCGCAAAGATGGGCAGCACGATATTGAAGGCAAGATCGGGCATAAGTGCCACGTCGAGCGCCAGCATAGTGCCAGCCACGCAGGCGAGCGAACCGGCAATGATCCAGGTGACGCGCACGACAAGTGCCGTATTGATCCCCGAAACCTGTGCCAGCGCTGCGTTATCGGACATGGCCCGCATCGCCTTGCCCAACCGCGAGCGGGTGAGGAAGAAGTGCAGCGCCAGAACGAGAACGACCGTCACCGCAATCATCAGAACCTGTGGTTCGGTGATCGAAATCGGCCGCGACCCACCAAAGGCGCTCATGTCGATGCGGAAGATCTCCTTGGTCTCGTTGATATAAAGCGAGCGCGTGCCCGAGCCGAAGAACAAGCGGATCAGCCCCTGCATCATCAGCGTCACGCCAATGGACGCGATCAGCAGCGTCACCGACGGCACGCCACGACGCCGCAGCGGCGCATAAAACCCCTTGTCGATCCCCAGAGCGATGGCGGCGGTCACCACCATGGCCAGCGGCAGTACGACAAAAGCAATCGGAATGGGCGTTGCAATGCCCATGCCGGCCAAAATGCTGGCGATGCAGAAGCCGATAAAGGCGCCCATGGTCATCATGTCGCCATGCGCGAAGTGCGCGAACCGCAAGATACCGAACACCAGCGTGATGCCGATGGCGCCCAGCGCATAGATCGAGCCGAGCACGGTGCCCGAAATCAACACACGGTTGATAAAGAAAATCAGTTCGTCCACTCCTAGCCCCCCAGGAAACTTTTGGCGACTTCGGGATCAGCGATGAGCTCGGGCCCAGTGCCGGTGAAGCGGTTTTGACCGCTGGCGAGGACGAACCCCTTGGATGCAAACGCCAGTGCCTGGCGCGCATTCTGCTCAACCATCAGGATGCCAACGCCCTCCTTGTTGACGCGCACGATGGTCTCGAAGATCTCGATGACATAGCGTGGCGACAGGCCCGCAGACGGCTCGTCGAGCATGAGCAGCTTTGGCTTGCTCATCAGGGCACGGCCCATGGCCACCATCTGACGCTGACCGCCAGACAGTTCGCCCGCAGGCTGACGCCGTTTTTCGGCCAGCACGGGGAACATGTCGTAGACCCAGCGCATGGTGTCGCGGAAATCGTCGGTGCGGGTAAAAGCCCCCATTTCGAGGTTTTCCTCGACCGTCATCGAAGTGAAGACGTTCTTTTCCTGCGGCACGAAGCTGAGGCCCTTGGGCACCAGCTTGTCGGGTAGGGAATTGGCGACGTCCTCGCCCCCAAATTCGATGGTGCCGCCCGTGACCTTGAGCAGGCCGAAAATGGCTTTGAGCGTGGTGGATTTGCCGGCGCCATTGGGGCCGACGATGACGCCGATATCGGATTGTTCGATGGCGATGTTGACGCCATTGAGGATTGGCGCGCCGCCGTACCCGCCGACGACGTGCTTGAGTTCGATGAGAGCCATTACGCCACCTCTACCGGGGAGCCGAAATAGGCTTCAACGATTGCTGGATTGGCACGGATATCGGCCATCGGGCCTTCGGCGATCTTTTCGCCCTGCGCCATAACGATGACCGGATCACAGAGCCGCGCGATCAGGTCCATGTCATGCTCGATGACAAAGAAGGTGTAGCCCAGCTCCTTGTTCATCCGCTCGATATTGGAGGCGAGATCATTGAGGAGGGTCTTGTTGACGCCCGCCGCGACTTCGTCGAGCAGCACCACCTTGGCATCGACCATCATGGTGCGACCCAGCTCGAGCAGCTTTTTCTGGCCACCCGAAAGGTTGCCCGCAAGCTCGTTGCGCACATGGCCAAGCTTGAGGAAATCGATGACGTCGAGGGCTTTCTTGCGCACTTCGGTCTCGCGCGACTTCACCAGCCCCGGCCGGAACCAGGCCTTAGTGATGTGCTCACCTGGCTGATCGCCGGGCACCATCATCAGGTTTTCCAACGCCGTCATATTGGAAAACTCATGCGCTATCTGGAAGGTTCGCAACATGCCGGTGCGAAACAACTCATGCGGCTTGAGGCCGGTGACATCGTTGCCATCGAAAATGATCTGTCCGCTATCGGGCACGATATTGCCCGCCACGATGTTGAACAGCGTTGATTTGCCCGCGCCATTGGGACCGATCAGCCCCGTAACCGAGCCACGGCGTACCGACAGCGAACAATTATTGACGGCCGTGAGGCCGCCGAAGCGTTTGCTGACGTTGCGAACGTCAATAACTACGTCTGAGGGCACACAAATCCGTCCCGTTACCTGATTGCCTGATTGGCCCTGCTTGTTGCGGGCCATTACCGGTCATCTGTTCACAAGGACGAAAGGTGGTCAACAGAGGTAGGGGCCTCAGATCGCTGCCAATACTGCCTCAGCTGTGGATTTATTATTGGCGAACGGCACGTCGTAGAGTGTAGCCAGCCGAGTTAATGCTTTGACATCAACATCATGCGGCTGCGCAGAGAGCGGATCGATGAAAAAGATCAGCATGTCCAGCTGGCCTTCTGCGATCATCGCACCAAGCTGTTGATCACCGCCCAGCGGGCCGCTTTTGAGCAGGGTTACGCTGAGCCCCGTCTCGGCCATGACTCGCCCGCCGGTCGTCCCGGTGCCCCACAGTTCATGCTGGCTCAGCTTTGCCTTGTGGCGCAGGGCCCAGGCGCAGATGTCATCTTTTTTCTCGTCGTGAGCGACAAGCCCAATGCGTGCCATGCCATGGTCTCCTATTGCCGAATTTCAAACACGCCTGCCGCAATGGGGCAATGGCCGATCAAAACTCGGTCCAATCCGCATCGATGGCCGCATTGCCACTGATGCGATAGGCCGGGGCGCGCGGTGACCGCACTGGTGTTTCGTCAGCAAGCGCGTCGAGCCGGAACACGTCAACGATCCGGTCCAGCTCCACCGCCTGCCCTTCGGTCTGCTCGATTGCCGCATTGGTTTCCTCGACCAGCGCCGCATTGTGCTGGGTCATCTCATCCATGGCGCGCACAGCGACCGAGATTTCGGCCAGCGAGGACGCCTGGCTGCGATTGGCCTGGGCGATGGTGTCGATCAGGTTGGCGCTTTCCTCGGCGCCCGAGAGGATATCGAGTAGAGTCTCGGAGGCCTGCCCAACCAGATGGGAGCCCGTACGCACCTCATTGGCGCTGGAATCGATCAGCTTTTTGATATCGGACGACGCCGCGGCGGCAGACTGGGCCAGACGGCGCACTTCCACTGCAACCACTGCAAAGCCCTTGCCAGCATCGCCCGCGCGCGCCGCTTCCACCGAGGCATTGAGCGCCAGAAGGTTGGTCTGGAAGGCAATGTCGTCGATCAGCCCGATGATGTTGGAGATCTTGGCCGAGGACGCTTCGATCGCCGCCATAGCTGCATTGGCCTTCTCCATCACCTTGCCGCCGCCCGTGGCGCTGACAGAAACCGCCTTGGCCTTTTCGGCAGCGGTGGAGGCGCGACCGGCATTGTCGGCAACCGCCTGGGTGAGGTGTTCGACCGAGGCGCTGGTCTGCTCGATAGTTGCAGCCTGCCGCGTGGTGCGGTCGGCCAGATCATTGGCGCCGCTCAGGATTTCCCCTGTCGCGGTCTTGAGCGAACGCGAGGTCTGGCGCAACTGGGTGACGATTTCGCTCAACCGGTCGGCCACAGCATTGGTGTCATCCTTGATCTGAGCAAACTCGGAATCAAAATCGGCGGTGATGCGGCTGGTGAGATCGCCTTCGGCAAGATCTTTGAGCACATCGCCGGTCAGCGACACGGCACGGCTGATCTTGTTGCGAGCAGCGTCTTCGGCGGCCTTGGTGTCTTCGGTCAGCTTGTCAAAATATGCGGACACGCCAATGTCGATGTCGAGCAGCATGGATTTGAGCACGGCAGAAAGCGCCAGCGCCATGGCATCGGCTGAGGCCTGGATTGCCTCTGGCTTGGGCTGCACCTTGCGGCCGAACTTGCCCTTCACCGGCTGCAGCGCCTCGGCCATCATGTCGTGGATCATGCCGGTCATCAGCGTTTCGACGATCAGGCCATAGCCGCCGATATGCCAGCGCGGCTCCAGGCCGATCTGGGCATGACGCAGGCCGACGCGTGTGCTGGCGTCGAAATAGGCATCGTCGAACTCGCCGGCGGCAATGGCTTTCCAATGCCCCACCTGCTTGCCCTGGGCGCGGTTCATGTGCTGCTTGCCATCAAAAAACTTGGTCACCGCCGGAACGGTAGAGAGCTTGGCATAGAACTGGTCGAGCGCCAGGGGCAGATGCTTGTCCACATGGGTCTGCACCGTCGCGAGGCGCGCGCGCGCCGTATCGTCGAGCCCGACGAAATCGAGGCGGCTCTGAAGGACATCTTTGGGCTGGGACGAAGAGGACATATGCGGACTCGGCGCTACTGGAAACCTGGAGTTTCCCCGATCCGGACCGCCAGATCCGTGACCTGGATCAACTGGTCTCTCAACTATCGCCCGATGGTAAAGGCATAGTAAAATAACGCGATTTTGCACCGCCCCAAACTGGGGCGGCACAAGATATCGGCTCAGACAGCCTTAGAACTCAGCCCAGTCGGCATCCACCGCCAGATTGCCTACAGATTTGGGCGCACGCCGGGTCTTCGGCACCGCCTCAAGGCGCGGCGTGGACAACATCGCGCCAGACGGGTCGACCTTGAACACATCGACAATGCTGTCGAGTTCGTTGGCTTGCGCCTCGGTCTGCTCGATCGCCGCATTGGTTTCTTCCACCAGCGCAGCATTGTGCTGAGTCATTTCGTCCATGGTGCGAATGGCAATCGTCACTTCTTCGAGCGAGGACGACTGTTCCTTGTTCTGCTGCGCGATGGAGTCGATCAGGCTGGAGCTTTCCTGCGCTCCGGCCAGAATATCGAGCAGCTTTTCGGCTGCCTGTCCAACAAGTCGCGAGCCATTGCGCACTTCACCGGCGCTCGCTTCGATCAAAACCTTGATCTCGCTTGATGCCTGCGCGGCGGACTGCGCCAGGCGCCGCACTTCCACCGCGACCACCGCAAAGCCCTTGCCAGCGTCGCCGGCACGGGCGGCTTCTACCGAAGCATTGAGCGCCAGCAGATTGGTCTGGAAGGCAATGTCGTCGATCAGCCCGATAATATTGGAGATCTTGGACGAGCTGGCCTCGATGGCTGCCATGGCCGCATTGGCCGAAGTCATGACATTGCCACCCTCGGTGGCGTTCGAGGACAGCATCTGCGCCTTCTGGCTGGCAGTTGCCGCGCGTCGGGCATTTTCGACCACTGCGGTCGAGAGCTGTTCCACAGCGGCGGTTGTCTGCTCAACGGTGGCGGCCTGCTTGGTCGTGCGCTCACTGAGGTCATTGGCTCCGGTGAGGATTTCCGCCGTAGCTGTCTTGAGCGAGCGCGAGGTTTTGCGCAGGCCGGTAACAATATCGAGGATGCGGCCCAGCGATTCATTGAAGGCCTGACGCAACTGCTCGTACTGACCGGTAAACTCGGTATCGATCCGACCGGTCAGGTCCCCTTCGGCCATCTTACCCAGCGAAGAGGTCAGCGCGGCAATGATGCCCTCGGCCCGCTTGCGCTCGGTGATGTCGGTGGCAAACTTGACCACCTTGACCGCCCGCCCCTGAGAATCCAACACTGGGTTATAGGAGGCCTGAATCCAGATCTCGTCACCGCTCTTACCGAAGCGCTGAAACTCGGCGGCGACATATTCGCCCGAGCGCAGCCGGTCCCAAAACTGGGCATAGTCCTGACTACTGGCATAGCCGGGATCACAGAACATGCGGTGGTGCTTGCCCACGATTTCGTCGAGCCGGTAGCCCAGCGTGGCAAGGAAGTTTTCATTGGCCGTGCGGACAGTGCCATCGAGGTTGAACTCGATGACGGCCTGCGCCCGCGAAATCGCGGCAATCTGCGCCTCGTGATCGGCGCTGCGATTTCTCTGTTCGGTGATGTCCGTGGCAAATTTGATCACCTTGACCGGCTTGCCAGCCTTGTCGAACACCGGATTATAGGTGGCCTGGATCCAGATTTCGCGGCCACCCTTGGCCAGCCGCTTATAGGCCGCGGCCTGGTATTTTCCGGCCTGCAAGTCAGCCCAGAACTGGCGGTATTCCGAGGACTGCGCCAACTCGGGCGTTACAAACAGGCTATGATGCTTGCCGACAATCTCTTCGAGACTGTAGCCGATGGCGGCAAGGAAATTGTCATTCGCTGTGAGGATAGTTCCATCCAGCTTGAATTCGATCACGGCCTGACTGCGCATGATCGCGTCCACTTTGGCACGATCATCGGCAGCACTGCTACGTCCGAACAGAGTAAAGCCACTCATCGATAAGGCCCCCCAGCCTGAGCACAAGCCGATCCTCGGCTGCGCCAACTGTATAAATATTACGGTAAAAGGAGATTGCGGGCTCGGCAGCGGAAAGTGCGTAGCGTGGTACGCGTAACTCCGCAGACAAGGCGGCAAAGAATGGCTTGATCGAACAAGCCGGTGGCGGGTGGGACGTCAGTAGTGTCGCTTGGCGCACGGCAAATCCTTAAGGGTTTGGCGTCAACCCCCACGGTCGACCCCAACAATAAGATTTGCGTTCCCGAATCCAGACTACGCGCGCTCGGTTAAACCGTCGTTAAGGCAGGCGCGACAAGGCAACAAGGCCACCCAAGAGGCGGCCTTGTGCACAGCGATGAGATAGGTCGGCGAAGGGCTAGAACTGGTCCCAGTCTTTGCTGAGAGCTGCGGTGCCCTGGGTGTCAAAGCGCGATGACGCAGCCGCCAGGCGGCGTTGCAGGCCCCTTGCACCCTCGTTCCGGCTCGGTTGCTGCCGCTGCGATCCGTCCAATGCCTCTGGCAGGTGGAAGATATCGACAATGCGATCAAGCTCGCGCGCCTGAGCTTCGGTCTGCTCCAGTGCCGCATTGGTTTCTTCCACCAGGGCGGCATTGTGCTGGGTCATCTCATCCATCATGCGCACGGCCGAATTGACCTCGGCAATGGCGGCCGCCTGTTCGCGGCTGTCATTGGCAATGGATTCCAGCAGACCATTATTGCCGCGCACGGCATCGAGCATGGTCCTGAGTTTACCGGCAGCATCACCCACCAGTCGGGAGCCGGTTTTCACCTCGCCTGCACTCTGCTCGATCAACAGCTTGACCTCGCTGGACGCCTGCGCCGCGGACTGCGCCAGCCGGCGCACTTCGACTGCCACCACCGCAAAGCCCTTGCCCGCATCCCCCGCCCGCGCCGCCTCAACCGAAGCATTGAGCGCCAGAAGATTGGTCTGGAAGGCAATATCGTCGATCATGCCGATGATGTTGGAGATCTTCGCCGATGACGCGGTGATCCGCTCCATGGCAGCGGTGGCATCTTCCATCACTTTACCGCCCTCCTCGGCGGTGCGGGTGACCGAAGAGGCATTGTTGCTGACATCGTGGGCGCGCTGGGCGTTCTGCTGGACCGTGACAGCCAGCTGATCCATCGCGGCAGAGGTTTCCTGAATGGTCGAAGCCTGCTTGGTGGTGCGCGCCGAAAGGTCGGTGGCACCCGACAGGATTTCGCCCGTCGCCGAACGCAGCGACCCGGATGTGTGGCGCAACTGCCCAACCACTTCGGTTAGCTTGTCGGCCACCGCATTGATATCGGACTTGAGGACAAGGAAAGCGCCCTCGTAATCGCCGTCCATCCGCTCGGTCAGGTCGGTATTGGCCATGGCCGCGAGGACCTGGCCCATTTCAGACACGCCGCGATTGAACGTGGACACCAGGTTGTTGACACTGGCGGCCAAGGCATTGAGTTCGGCATCCGGAAATTCGGTGCGCACGCGCTGGCTGAAATCGCCAGCCGTGGCAGCATCGACCACTTCGCCAAAGGAGCGCTGCAACTGGTGCATCATCTCCTGGCGCGCCTCCTGATCGGCGATAATCCGGGCTGCTTCGGCCTCGGTCATCTGGCTGACGCGCAACCCGTTCTGGCGGAACACTTCCACAGCGCGAGCCATGCCGCCCACCTCATTGCCAAAGCCGGTATAGGGCACCTCGGTCTCGTAATTGCCCTCGGCAATCGCATTCATCGCGGCGGCAAGACGCGGGATGGGCCGCGAGAGCTGACGCGACAGCACAAGGCCTACCAGCCCCAGCGCCAGAGTGACAGCGCCACCCACTGTCAGGATAACACTGAGCACGTCATTGGCCGTTGCCTCGACGCGGGCCAGGGGCGTGCCAACAAAGATCGCGCCCAGAATGCCGCCGTTCATCTTTGTGATGGGCTGCATGGCGGCGAGATAACTGACGCCCCCTATTTGCAGGTCGCCAACAAAGTTTTCGCCGGCCATCAGTGCGGCATAGGCAGGCGAGTCGGTTCCCAACGACAGGTCTGACATGCGCGCGCCATCGGCGGCGGCGAGGCTGGTGGTCTTGCCGATGAAGGTTTCGGTGGCCTGATCCAGCACATAGATGCTGGCATCCTGCTTGGTGACACGTGTCACCGAGTCGATGATCTCGTTGGTCACGATGGGCGGGATCGCCCACGTCTGGAACGCGGCGAGCGAACCGTCTTCGGCAAATTCAACTGTGGAGCCGGTGATCCGGCGTTCAAGAATCGTCGCCGCGACGCCGACATTGGTCTGCTGCTGCGTCTGGCTTTCCGCCAGCGAGGTCGCATGCAGGTTCAAATAAATTGCGCCGGATACTGCGGCAATCGAGCCGATAATGGCAAACACGACCAAGGCGGCAATGGCCGTGGTCAGCCGTATATTGCCCAATATACTCATGAGCTTACGCATTCATTCATGTCCCCCAGAAGCAGCCGCCGGACCATGACGAGAGACATGAAGGCGCACTGTTACGGCCGAGACACTAATGGACAGCCGTTAACCATCCGTTCTCCATGAATGACTGCGATCAACTTGCAGCGTCCAAAAACACAAAGGCCACCCCGAAGGATGGCCCCAGCAATACCGTAATGTCGCGCCAATCAGCTCAGCGCGCCGATAACCGCCTCGATCCGCTTCTTCATGGTCGAAGCGTCAAATGGCTTGATGATGTAGTTGTTGACGCCAAAGGAAATGGCCTCCTTCACCTGCTCCTTGTCGGAACGGCCCGTCGCCATGATGAAGGGCATTGCCTGCGTGCGCGGATGCTTGCGGATCACCTTGAGCAGGGTGAGCCCGTCAATATCTTCCATATTCCAGTCGGAAATGATGAGGTCGACATTGGCCTTTTCAAGTTTGCCCAATGCATCGCGGCCACTCTTGGCCTCGATAATGTCCTTAAAGCCGAGCTGGGTCAGAATATACTTACAAATCCCCCGCATGGACTGCTGGTCATCCACGATCAGGACGCTGACAGCGCTAGCTTTTGGCATGGTCGAGCTCACCTTCTGCGTGCCGCAGGCATTCTGCCCCAGCACTTGTGCTAAAATTCTAGGCAACAAGCGTTACAAATGTCTCAATCCGCGCCACCGCATTGCAACCGCCCCTGTCAGGCAGCGGCGCGCAACTTGCTCAAGGCGTTGGCGAGACGGTCGGCGATGGCCTCGATTGGGGCCTGTTCGACCACGGCGCCTTCCTCAAACGCAACCCGCGGCATACCATAAACCAGTGACGACGCCTGGCTTTGGCCAACGGTATAGGCACCGGCTTCGCGCATTAGCTTGAGGCCGCGCGCACCATCACGCCCCATGCCGGTGAGGATCGCGCCAACGGCAAGGGGGCCGACCGTCCGGGCCACTGACTCAAACAGCACGTCAACGCTCGGTCGATGTCCACTTGCCAGCTCATCCTGCGACAGGCGGGTCTTAAGCTGGCCGGAGCTGCGTTCAACCCGCAGATGATAGTCGCCACGGGCGATATAGGCGTGGCCAACCTGCAGCGGCTGACGATCCTGGGCCTCAACCACTGTGAGGGCGCAGAGCTCATCGAGCCGGGCAGCAAACCGGGTGGTAAAGCCGGGGGGCATATGCTGGGTGATCAGGACCGGTGGGCAATCCGCCGGCAGCGCGGTCAGTACGGCCCGGATGGCTTCCACGCCGCCCGTCGAGGCACCAATCGCAATGACGGAACCGGCAGGCGCGGCCGCTGTCTTGAGCGTGACCTTTGGAACCTCGGCGCGGCTGGCGGACCGCCCACGCACATCGGACTTAGCTGCGGCCCGGATCTTGTCGCGCAGGCCCACGCCAAAAGCGTCGAGACCGCCTTCATAATCGGCACTGGGTTTGGCCACAAAGTCGACGGCACCCAATTCAAGCGCCAGCAGCGTTTCGCTCGCCCCCTTCTTGGTCAGCGTCGAAACCATGACCACCGGCGTCGGCCGCAGCCGCATCAACCGGTCGAGGAACTGCAGCCCGTTCATGTTGGGCATCTCGATGTCGAGCGTTACGACATCGGGATTGAGGTCCTTGATCTTGGTGCGCGCATCGATGGGGTCGGTTGCGGTACCAACCACCTTGATATCGCCATCACGCATCAGCATGCGCGACAGGATGTCCCGGATCAGTGCGGAATCGTCGACGATGAGGACTGAGATTGTCATGCCGCGACCTGCTTCCCCGATTTCTGACGTGTCTGATAGATCGTCTTGCCGACCAGCCGGAATCCTTCACCCCCAGAGCCAAGGTTTTCCGAGTGCCCGATATAGAGGTAGCCCTCAGGCGCGATCAGCTTGCCGAAGCGACCGAACAATTCCCCCTGGGTCGGCTTGTCGAAATAAATCGCGACATTGCGACAGAAAATGGCGTCGAATGGCCCCCGCATCGGCCAGGCACCGATCAGGTTCAGCTGCTTGAAGGAGCAGATTTCGCGCACCGCAGGGTCGATGGCGATCGTACCATCGCCAACACGGACAAAGCGTCGGGCCCGCTCGGGCGAGAGCCCGTTGAGTTCGTTTTCCGGATAGATGCCGCGCGACGCCTTTGCGATTACCGCAGTATCAATGTCGGTGGCGAGAATCTTGAAATCCCAGCGGCGCAGCTCGGGAAAGGTGGCCAGCAAATCCATGGCCATCGTATAGGGCTCCTGCCCTGTCGAGCAGCCAGCCGACCAGATCCGCAGGCGTGAGCCACGCGGCTTTTGTGCAACCAGCGTCGCCACATGGGTGCGCAGGTGATCAAAGTGATGATCTTCGCGGTAAAACCGCGTGAGGTTGGTGGTCAGCGCGTTGACGAAGTCCTGGCCGTCGGCGTTGGAACCACCGCGCTCCAGATGGTCGACATAGGCGTCGAAACTCGACAGTCCCAGTGACCGTACAATCTTGGAGAGGCGAGAAATCACCAGCGTCCGCTTGGCGTCACTCAACGCAATTCCGGCAACTTCATAGACCCGCGTCTTGATGCGCGAAAACTCGCGATCACTGAGGGAGAATTCTCCCTGTTCCATGCGTATCGCCCCCGGTATCTCGGCCCCAAAGGCCGAGAGTTTAGCTAGGCACTGGCACGCCGCAGTGGCGCTTCGCTGGTGCGCGGAGCTTCGTCCGCCTGCGTCATCCGGGCAGTCAGTCGCTTCAGCGCCTGCTCGCCATCGGTCAGTGTCGCAACGATTGTGTCAGTCTCACTACCAAGATTGTGTAAATGCGCTTCCAGCGCACCAATCATTTTTTGCAGGGAGCTGGCCTCTGCCACCCCGGTTTCTGCCTGTGCACGACCGCGGCTGACCACGGCACGAATGTCTTTCGCAGACCGATTGGTCAGTTGCGCCAGCTGGCGCACTTCGTCTGCCACAACCGCAAACCCGGCCCCCTTCTCGCCAGCGCGCGCCGCTTCAACGGCAGCATTCAGAGCCAGCAGATTGGTGCGGAAAGAGACGTCTTCGATCGCCGTCACCAGCGCATCAATGTCATGGGTCATCCGATCGATATCGCCGACCACCGCATTGGTCCGCCTTGCCGCAAGGTCGGCTTCTCCAGCCAGGTCGCGCGCCGCCCGGCTGATCGTGCGGGTCTGCTGAAGGCGCCCGAAGCCGTCGAGCAGGGCCTTGCCGGTCACACCCACATCGTCGTGGTTCTCGGCGCTCATCGCCCCAAGAGATGCCGCCCGGGTTTCAAACCCATCCAGCAGCCGCGCAACGGCCGCCAGACGCTTCTCAAGGCTGGCGCGCAATTCCTGTTCTTCGCTGAGCTGCTCCATCACGGCCCGTGCAAAGTCATCGATGCGACGCGCCAGGCCGCCGAGTGGCCCATCAAGTGCATCCGGCATTTCGCCGCTGCCGGCGACCAGGTTGTCGAGCTGGCGCAGGCCGGTGTCGAGGAGCTCGAGCGCCGCGTTGAGGGTCGCGAGCGCGGGGCTCTCCGTCATAACGCTCGCTTCAAAACGGAAGCTTGTCTGTCCAGACGCCAAGGCACCTGCCAGAGCATCAAGATCGTCATCTTCAAGATAGCTGCCAGCCGGAACCAGTTCGAGTAGATAGCGCGAGGCAACGATCGGCCGGCACAGCACGGTAAACCGGCGCCCAGCCAGCATGACCATAGTCTCTGCCGCGGCACCGCCGCCAGCATTGAGATAGCCATCGCCAAACAGGGCATCGAGCGTCGCGCCTTCGATGGCGTCACGCGCCAAAGCCGTAATGCCAGTGCTGGCTGTCAGGATACGCCCGGTATCATCGATCACGGCAACTGGACGATCGAGATGGGCAATGGCGCTTTTGAAGTGATGGGCTCGTTCAAGGCGCTTGCCCATTCGCGCAACAATATCGGTGATGGTGAGCGGCGCACCGGCCTCTTCGCACAGCCCCGCCGCCAACGCGACGGACACCAGGGTCTGAGCCTGTTGCCGATCAAACCACATCGCCGCAGCAACGGTGCCGGCAAGGGAGAGAACCAGAAGGGTGACGGATGCGACCAGCCAGCCAGCCCCCATGCCCAGACCAATCAATAGCCCAAGGGCCAGCGCCCAGGCGGTCAGCCAGATTGCACAAATTACCAGCGCTAGGCGCAGATTGGGCATAGAGCGCAAATCAACCGGAGTGGTTCAACATTGCCGGACCTTACGTCGGGAATGGTTAACCAACTCTATAAGGGCCCTGTCCGACGTAACACTTCGCTAAGCGACCTTGCCGGGAGATGAAGCAGGTGTCCCGTTCCGGGGCAACCAGTTGCGGGCTAGAACAGCTCTATATCGTCTGTTCTTGGCAGGACGCGGCGCGCCGCTAGCGCGATTTCCTCGCGGGCCACATTGGCGCCGGTCGAGCTGTCCAGTCGTTTGACGAAGGCGCGCCCGGAATGCGGCTTGAACAGCACGCGTCGCGCATAGTTACCGCCAAGGTCTTCGCTGATTGCTGCGAAGCCTTCCGCCGCCAGATAGTCGCGCAGGAAGTCGATGTTTTTGGCGCCCACATCGTCGAGCGCCACATTCATCTTGCCACCACCAAAAACCTTGATCTCAAGGTTGGCTTTGATGCCCGTGCCGAGGGTGAGAACCCGGTTGATCAGCTGTTCCATGGCAAAGGCGCCATAACGCGCCGAGGCACCATGGCGGGTGCGAGCAGAAGTCGACTGCTCGCCAAGCAGAAAGTGGTTCATGCCGCCAACATGGGCGACGCGATCACGAATGCAGGCAGAAATGCATGACCCTAGGACCGTGGAAAATGTGAGATCGGTGTCGCCCGAGACATGGTACTCGCCCTGATGGACGGTCGTGACCATCCCGCGATCGAATTCGGGTGGTAGTGAATTCGATAGTCCCATCGCGCTTCCGGCACCTCTGCATGCACTATGTCGGACAACCTAGTCCACACTCGTTAGCCAATCGCTAACCAAGCAGATCAACCGCTGCCCGGCATTTGATACCAGAAAGAAGAGATTCAGGAATACCGGGATAGACTGCAATGGCTGGGGTCCGGGATTCGACATATGTCACTGCAGAAACTTGCAAGAGAACTCGACGAGACGGCGCGTCAAACCGCCTCGATGCTTGAGGGTATTACTGAGGCTCTTGAGCTGTTGGCTGACCGTGACTTGGCAAACAATCCATCGATCAAACAGGCCATGCAGATGATCATTACGGCCTTGCAAGGCCAGGATCGCATTGAGCAACGGTGTCACAACATGGCTCTTGCCGTTCGCCAGTTCGCCCTGCTGCCCGCCAGCGCGCCGGACAGCGTCTATGACGAGATCTGGGCCAGCCTGACGCTGGACGAGCTACGTATTCCCGCCCTATCGGGCAGCGCCGTGAACCAAAGCCACGGCGACGCGGAGCTGTTCTAGACGCTAAGCCTCAGCTGGCACGAACTGCGCGCGCAATCCATCAAATCCCAAGCGCAGAACCTTGTCGCGCAAGGCGTCGTCCTCAAAATTGACGCCCGAAATTCCCCAGACCAGCCACAGCACTTCGTAAATCGTCACGTCGGGCCGGGCCACGGCATGATCCTGCGCGCGCTTGAGCAGCGGCTCCCCCGCTATGGTCAGTGCCTCGCGCGACAGCTGATAGGCGCTGGACTGCTGGTTGAGCCCCTCGATCAGCGCCCGCTTGGTGCCGAGATAGTCTACCAGACGCTCGATCCAAGCGATGAAGGCGTCCCAGGGCCCGAGCTGGCCGAAGGTTTCGGCTGCCCGGCAGACGCTGTCGAGCTCTACAAGATAAACGCTCTCGATCAGGTCTTCGCGGGTCGGGAAGTTGCGGTAGAGCGTAGCGATCCCGACATCGGCGCGACGCGCAATTTCCTCAAGCGGCGCGCGCGCGCCCAGCTCGGCAAATGCCGTCCGAGCAGCGTGAACCAGGGCATCATAATTGCGGCGCGCATCGGCGCGCGCAGGCCGTCTCTGATCGAGATCGAGGAGTGTCGTCATCATTGGGCTTCTCCCCGACAAGAATTCGGCACCAACAGGGCCGCAGAACGGCACCGGCGGTTTTTGACTGCATCCGGCCTAGCCGTCCTTGCCGCACTGCAATCGCCGGTCGGCCCGATCCTGTCAACGTCCGAACGCGAACTTGATGGCCAGCAAGGGCTAAAACGCCAAAGGGCGCCAATGGCGCCCTCATTATCATCTCATCGGCAACACGATCAGACTTCGACGCGTGCGCCGCTGACAACGGCGTGCAGATCGATCAGGCCGACCATGCGGCTGTCGTGAGTCACGATGCCATTGAGCAGTTCGGTGTCGATCGAATTGCCCTCAGGCACGGTGTGAATATCGTCGCGCGAGACAGTGAGAATGTCCGACACGGCATCGACCAGAATGCCGACCCACTTGTCGCCAACGCTCATCACCACCACGACGTGGTTCTTGGTGGGCGAGGTCTTGCCGTCGCCAAAACGGGCGCGCAGATCAAAGATCGGCACGATGGTGCCGCGCAAGTTGATCACACCACGTACGAACTCACGGGTATTGGGCAATGGCGTAGCACCATTCCAGGCGCGGATTTCGCGCACTGTCGTGATTTCGACGCCATAGGTCTGATCGCCGATCGAAAAGGCGATGAGCTGCAAAGTATTGTGGGCGGCAACAGCTGAATTGTCACCCAGATCGTCTCGCAAACTAAGCGCTTCCATGTCTTCTGCCTTTCTGCCACCCATTCTAGGTAGCGACGCTTTTACTCTCGGCCCTGGGCCGACACTCTATACTACGCCGCCTTCAGGCAGCACTTTTGTGTACGATCGTGGTTTTCAAACCCTGCACGTCGACGATCAGCGCGACATTGCCGTCGCCCAGGATCGTGCCGCCGGCAATGCCCTCAACCCGCTCGAAATTCTCTTCCAGCGACTTGATGACCACCTGCTGCTGGCCAATGATGTCGTCCACCACCAAGGCCACCTTGGATGACCCTTCAGCCTCGCACAGCACCACGAAGCGATTGTCGGCCTCGACCTCGGTCTGCATGTCGAAGCGTTGCACCAGATCGATGACCTGCACGTATTCGCCGCGCACCTGCAGCACCTGGCCACCGCTCGGCACCCGCTCGAAGCTGGCACGCGCGCACTGAATGGTTTCCACGATGGAGGACAGCGGCACCACATAGGGCGAGCCACCGACCTTCACGAGCATGACATCGAGAACCGCGAGCGTCAGCGGCAGACGCAAGGTCATGCGCGTGCCCTTGCCCGTCCATGAACGAACATGCACCGAGCCGCCGATCTTCTTGATGTTGGACAGCACCACGTCCATGCCGACACCACGCCCGGAAATGTCGCTCACCTCGGAGGCGGTGGAGAAGCCCGGCGCAAAGATCAGCTGGTCAATCTGCTCGTCGGTCGGCTGGACATCGGGCGCCACAATGCCCTTGTCGCGCGCCAGTTGCAGCACGCGCTCGCGATTGATGCCTGCACCATCATCTTCGACGACGATGAGGATATTGCCGCCGGCCTGCTCGGCCGACAGGCGCACGGTGCCGAACTCGGTCTTGCCGGCGGCCAGACGCTTCTCGGGGCTTTCGATGCCATGATCTGCCGAGTTGCGTATCATATGGGTCAAAGGATCGCTGAGCTGTTCGATGACCGTCTTGTCGATTTCGGTGTTCTCACCGATGGTCTCAAGGCGGATCTTCTTGCCCGTTTTGGTGGCCAGTTCGCGCACCAGGCGCGGCATGCGGCTGAACACCGATTTGACCGGCTGGGCCCGAATGGCCATGACCGAGTCCTGCAGGCTGCGCGCCGTCTGCGCCAGCACTTCAAGACCACGCACCAGCTCGGTATAGCGGGTGCGCAGATGTTCATCCATCTGCTGTGTCAGCATGGACTGGGTGATCACCAGCTCGCCAACCATGTTAACGACGCGATCAACCTTGTCGAGGTCGACGCGAATGGATTGCACGCCAACCGCGCGCCGCTCGCCATCCTCACTCTCGCCACCCGAAGGCGGCGCAGTGCGCAGGGCCGCTGGAGGCGCGACGGGCTTGGGCGGGGACGGCTGAATGGTGTCAATCAGCTCGGCAAAGCTCAGGCCTGGCGCTTCTTCGAACGTATCCTGTTCGGTGCTGGCGGCAGGAGGCGGCTCGGGCGCAAAGTTCAGGACATCGGCGACTTCATCGTCTGCCAGTTCCAGGAAATTGGCGAGGTCGCGATCCTCGGCACTAACTTTACCGGCCGGCTCCGTGGGCTCTGGCACGTCAAAACGCAGATTGCCCGCGCCCAACTGGCTCACCGCAATGTCGCAGTCGCCTTCGACGAACTCGAAGACCTCGCGGATCATCGTTTCGGTGACCGTTGCCGACACCAGGGTGATTTCCCAACGGCAATAGACGGCGAAGGGCTCGAAATCGGCCAAAGCCGGAATGTCGTCGATGATCGCCCGCACATGCATGTCGCCAAGAACAGCAAGCTCGCGGAACAGCAGGAGAGGATCGTTGGCGCGCGCATAAAGAGCGCGATGCGGCGTGAAGTGGATTTCCCAGTGCCCGGCTTCGGCTTGCAGCGGCACAAAATCGAAAGTGTCTTCTGCATCAGGAGCGGCGAGATCGGCGAGCGGTGGCTCATCGTCCGCGCTGTCGCCGCCCAGATTGACCATGACGGGGACAAAATCGATGTCGAATTCTTCGAGAACTTCGCCACCCAGTTCGTCATCCGAACCATCCTGGCCCCGGGCCAGAAGATCGAAACGGCGCTGTTCATCCATGCCGTAATCGGCAGGCAGGGCTTCGCCCGTCTGAACCGCCTTGACGTGGTCGGCGACAATGTCGTTGGCACGGATACACAGCGTCACAACATCGTCGCTGAGCTCGATACGGCCATCCCGCACATAGTCGAGCAGGGTTTCATAGGCATGCGCAAAACCGACCAGCGCCGAGAAGCCAAAAGCCCCGGCGCCGCCCTTGATCGAATGAATGGCACGAAACACTGCGTTGAGCCGATCTGCATCGCGTTCACCGGCCTCGATGGCGGCGAACTGCTCTTCGAGCTCTGTCAGAAGCTCGGAGCACTCATCGAAATAGGTTGCCTTGAAGTCGTCGAGCTCGCTCATGCAGAAACGTCCAACCCTTCTGGGTCCAAGTCGCGCTTAGTGCACGACACGATGAATGACGGAAATCAGCTTCTCCGGATCGAATGGCTTGACGATCCAACCTGTGCCACCGGCGGCCTTGCCCTGCTCGCGCTTGTCCTGACTGGTCTCTGTCGTCAGGATCAGGATCGGCAGGCTCTGGTGCAGACCGGTTGCCCGGACCTGCTTAATGAACTCGATGCCATCCATCACCGGCATGTTGATGTCAGTGATCACCACGTCGACGGCCTCATTGCGCAAGACGTCGAGCCCCTGCTGGCCGTCCTCAGCCTGCAACACCTCGAACCCAGCATTGCTGAGTGTGTGGTGCAGCATGGCCAGGATCGTCCTGGAGTCGTCAACAGTGAGCACCCGCAAGGCCGTCATGCTTTTATCATCCCTGAGAACTGGGTCTTCAGGCCCAGTCGTTCGATCGCGGAGAACAGTGCCGCGCTCGGTTGTTCGATCTGAAACTCGTAGTGATTGCGTCGGGCCGTTTCAGCCGCGCTAATCAGGATCAACAGTGCATTGGTTGACACCCGCTCGACGGCGTCGCCCCTCACACAGACCGGGCCGGCCTCAAGCGCATCCAGCATGCCATCTCGCACGCCATCCAGCGAGTCGAGATCCATGATCGCCGGTAAAGCGATGGATTGCGTGCTTTCATTGCCCATGATGCGTGACTGCCCCCCGGAGCGCTGTCTGACGGCCAGTTTCCCTTGGAACGGTTTAAGAAGTGCTAACCCTAGTGCCGGGAGGTTTGCCGCCCGCTTTGGCGCGGGTTAATCGCCGACCGGGGCACCATTTCCCTTGCCTGCACCCGCGCACGGGGGGTAACCCAAGGGCAAATGAATGCCGGGATCCGCTCATGACCACCAATATCGCTTTGACCGGGCTTGCCCGTGACCTCGCCGCTCGCGCCGACGCAGGCAAGCCGATCCGCGTCGGTGTGATCGGGTCTGGCGAGATGGGCACCGATCTTGTCACCCAGATGAGCCTGATGACCGGCATCGAAATGGCAGCCATTGCCACGCGCCGCCCGCACACCGCACTCGACGCCATGAAGATTGCCTATGGCGATGACAGCCACGGCCGCGAAGCCGAGACCGTGGCCAAGGCCACGGCGGCGATCGAAGCGGGCAAGATTGCCATCACCTCGGCCGAAACGCTGGTCACCACACCCAATATCGACGTCGTCATCGACGCCACCGGCAAGCCCGGCGTGGCCGCCGACTACTGCCTGACCGCGATGGAACACGGCAAGCATCTGGTGATGATGAATGTGGAAGCCGACGTCACCATCGGGCCCTATCTCAAGGCCCAGGCCGACCGCCTGGGTGTGGTCTATTCAGTTGGTGCGGGCGACGAACCCAGTTCCTGCATGGAGCTGATCGAGTTCGTCTCGGCGCTGGGTCTGCCCATCGTTGCCGCCGGCAAGGGCAAGAACAATCCGCTCAAGCATGATGCCGTGCCCGACGACTACCGCGAGGAAGCGCTGCGCCGGAACATGAACCCGCGCATGCTGGTGGAGTTCATCGACGGCTCCAAGACCATGGTGGAAATGTGCGCGATTGCCAATGCCACCGGCCTCGTGCCGGACGTGCCGGGCATGCACGGCCCCAAGGCCGACCGTGATGACATGGCCAGGACCTTGATCCCCAAGGCCGATGGCGGCATCCTGAACAAGGCGGGCGTCGTCGACTTCACCGTAGGCAAGGGCGTGGCACCCGGCGTCTTCGTCATCGTCAAGGCCGAGCATCCGCGCATCATCGAGCGGATGGATGACCTCCATATCGGCCATGGTCCTTATTACAGCTTCTTCCGGCCCTATCACCTGACCAGCCTGGAAGTACCGTTGACCTGTGCGCGCATCATGCTGCATGGCAAGGCCGACATGGTGCCCCTGCCCAATCCGGTGGCCGAAGTCTGCGCCGTCGCCAAGCGCGACCTCAAGGCCGGTGAGACCTTCGATGCGATCGGGGAAACCTGCTACCGCTCCTATGCGATGACCGTGACCGACAGCCGCGCCGCCAGCGCCGTTCCGGTTGGCCTGCTCGAAGGCGGCAAGGTCACTGCAGATGTCAAAAAGGGCGAGCTGTTGACCACCGCCAACAGCCAGCCCGACGCCACGACCCGGCTCTATGCACTCCGCCGCGAGCAGGACAAAATGCTCGGCCTTCTGCACTAGGCTCCCATTCCTGCCGCGTGATTGGCAAGTGTGTCGTTGTCCAACATCCGGAGCTTACATGCGCTTTCTCGCAATCTTCGCGGCTGCCGTTGTGCTGACGCCTCTCGCCGCTCTTGCGCAGACTGACCGGGAAGATGTCGACCGGGCCGCTTGCGCCGAGCTGGTCAAAAGCTTCAGCCTAATCGAGACGACCGCAGACAGCACGATCGAGGATATCGATGCGGGATGCCGAGTGACCAATGTGTTTGCCGGAACGAGCAGCTACAATCGCTATCGCATCGGCAGCGCGACGCTGACCGCACCGGATCTGTTCACCCGCGATCTCAAAGACGCCCTGCCTTCAGAACTCGACCTGGCCATCACCGGCTTTCAAATCGCGCCCGATACCGGCAGCCTGCTCAACAACTACATCATCGAAAACCAGAGCGAACCACTGAACATCCACCTGTCCTATCGCTGGGACAAGGCGGCCCAAACGGCTGAGTTGACCGATCTCAGCGTTACCTCGCCCGGCTATGGCTCATTTCGAATAGAGGGCCGCCTGTCCGAGATCGACCTCGACCGGTTTGTCGATGCCGCAGCCGACTTTCCCGGCGCCATCGACGCGGTCACGGTCGAAATCGTCAATGCCCGGTTTTTCTCGGCTATGACCGTTCCCGCTCTGCTGGGTCTACTCCCCTATGACAGTGACCCGCGCCCGCTGGTTGCCGATTACAAGAAGGCCGCCATTGCCTTCATCGCCGCGCTGCCGACAGACAATATGGCAGACGAGAGCAAGGCCGCACTCGGCGCTCTTGTTGAATCTTTCCCCCGCATGGAAGGGGACTATGTCGTGCAGATGCGCGCCGATCCGCCCTTGGCGCTGACGACACTAACCGGGGGAAACCCCGCCGAGATTACTGGCCTTATCGCCCGTATGCAGATCAGTGCAGAGCACACACCGGCTGTTCAGCCTTGATCATTCGGTCCAAGCGGCTTAATTTCTGAGTAGTTTATTCAGGAATTAGCTAATGTCAGAGACAATCGATCCAAGGGCCTCCATTCGCGTTCGCCACGACACCCGCATGCGTCTGCTCGAAGTCACGGCGGTCACTGATATCACCCCGTTGATGCGTCGCATCAGCCTCAAGGGCGACATGGAGGGCTTCGCCTCTCCCGGCCATGCCGATCACATCAAGGCGTTCTTCTTCCCCGAAGGCGTCGAGCCCAAGATCGTGCCAATCGGCCAGCGCGGCGCCGAATTCGCCGAAGGCGAGCGCCCTGAAATGCGCGATTATACACCCCGCTATTGGGACATCGCCGCCGGGACCATTGACCTCGATTTCGTGCTGCACGGCGATGGCCCTGCATCGACTTGGGCGGCCCAGGCCGAAGCTGGCCAGAAGCTGGTCATCGGCGGACCGCGCGGCTCTCTCGTCACCCCGGCGGCTTTCGACTGGTATCTGCTGGCGGGCGACGAAACTGCCCTGCCCGCCCTTGGCCGCCGCATTGAAGAACTGCCCGCGGGGTCCCGCGTCATCGCCGTTATAGAGGTCGACAGCGCCGCCGAAGAGCAGCGTTTTGAAACCAAGACCGAGCTGACGCTGATCTATGTGCACCGCAACGGCCAGCCTGCCGGCACCACCGACCTCTTGCTGAATGCGATCAAAGCGCAAGCTTTCCCTGGGGGCGAAGCCTACGCCTATATTGCCGGCGAAAGCACGATCAGCAAATCGATCAGGGCCTATCTGGAAACCGAACGCGGCTTTAACCCTGAATATATCAAAGCAGCCGGCTACTGGCTGCTGGGCGTCGCCGACGCACAGGAACCGCACTAAGCGATAGCCTCCCCTGACCTCCCTCCGAACCGGGGGAGATCAGGGCGAGCTTCAGGCCTATCCCTTGAGCGCGACCTTGCCCTTGCGGCCGGGCTCGCCACTGGCGCGGGCTGCTTCTGCCGCGTCGGCCAGTTCGTAAACAGCCGCCACGGGCAGCTTGAGCTTGCCGCTTGCAGCGGCCGTCACCAGCTCACCGATCATCTTGCCGACGAGCTCTTGCCCAATACGGGCTCGAGCCCCCCAGAACCCACGCACCGTTGTTTGCTTGAACAGGATGGCGGCCGACGACAGGGTGATCGGCTTGCCAGTAAGATTGCCGAAAGCAACGACTTCAGCATGCTCTGCTGCCACACTGAGCAGCGCCTCAGGACCATCGCCACCCAAGGAATCCAGCCCACGCACGATCGGCGCACCGCCGGTAATCGCCTTGACCTGATCACGCCAATCGGCGGCTTCGGTCGAGACCGCGTTGCCGATCCCCTGCGCCTTGAGCTCGGCCACGCCCGCATCGCGGCGCACCAGATTAATCACGTTCACCCCGGCTTCGGCGGCGAAGTGATTGATCAGCTTACCGACTGCGCCATTGGCAGCGTTCTGGATCATCCAGTCACCCGGTTTCACTCCGAGATCCGACAGGATCATCTTGGCGCTCAGCGGCATGGAAATCAGCTGACAGGCCGTTGCGTCGTCAACACTGTCCGGCACTGGAATCTGCCGCGTGGCATCGCCGAGATAATACTCTGCCCAGGCCTCGCTCGCGCCGCCCATAACTCGCTGGCCGACGGCCAGATGCGTGACACCCTCGCCCAGGGCATCAACGACGCCCACGGCTTCTGTGCCCGGCACCGCCGGCAGCGCTGGTTTGACGCCATAGACGCCCTCAATGGTCGACAGATCGTGATTGTGGATGGGCGATAGCAGCAGCTTGATCCGAACCTGTCCTTTACCCGGCCGCGGCAGCTCGCGCTCGGCAAGTTTGAGAACCTTGGTGGGATCGCCGAATTCGGAAAAGCTGACACTGCGCATGATGGTTTTGGCCCTTTGTTGCTGTGCCTGCCATGTGGGCGCTCGCAGGGGCCTTTGCAACCGCCGCCCGCCCCGCTAAACCTCCGCGCACTATGGGAGATCACGCATGAGCACGAAGAAAGTCCGCTGGGGCATCCTTTCCACCGCTAATATCGGCATGGAGAAAGTAACGCCGGGCATCCAGAAATCGGCCCATTCCGAAGTCGTCGCCATCGCTTCGCGTGACCTGGGCAAGGCGCAGCAGGCTGCCACCGAGCTCGGCATCCCCAAGGCTTATGGCTCCTATGAGGAGCTCTTCGCCGATCCCGATATCGACGCCATCTACAATCCACTCCCCAACCACTTGCACGTGCCCATGACGGTCGCGGCCGCCAAAGCGGGTAAGCATGTGCTGTGCGAAAAACCCATCGCCCTCAACGCCGCCGATGCCGAGGCGCTGCGCGAATGCCCGCCCGACCGCATCGTGCTCGAAGCCTTCATGATCCGCTTCCACCCGCAATGGGAGCGCGCCCGCGAGATCATCCGCTCGGGCGAGCTGGGCGATGTCCGCGCCATCAATGCTGTTTTCACCTATTTCAACGACGACCCGGCCAATGTGCGCAATCAAGCCGATATTGGCGGCGGCGGCATCATGGATATCGGCTGTTACCCCATCACAGCGGCCCGTTTTCTGTTTGAAAACGAACCCAAGCGCGTCGTCTCCCTCGTCGAACGCGACGACCGCTTTGGCACTGATCGCCTCGCCAGCGTGCTGGCTGATTTCGGCGCAGGTCGCCAGCTCAACTTCATCTGCTCCACCCAGACCACGCCGCATCAGCGCGTGCAGGTGCTCGGCAGTAAGGCCAAGCTCGAGATCACCATCCCCTTCAACGCCCCGCCCGACCAGCATACCGCAATCACCATTGATAGTGGCGCATCACTGGATGGCTCGCTGGCGCGTCGCGAAATCCTGCCCGCCTGCGACCAATATACTGAACAGGCCGAAGCCTTCGCGCTGGCCGTGCTCGGCGAGAAGCCGTTGCCCTGGGGCATCGAAGACGCCATTGCCTCGATGAAGGTACTGGACGCCATTTATGCCAGCGAGAAAGCTGGCGGCTGGGTCAGCGTCTAGGCACCATACCTGAGAGAGCGGGGCGAAATCGAATGTCTGATCGCGTCCTGCTCACCGGGATTTCTGGCTATCTCGGCGGCCACATTGCACTGCAATTGCTGAATGCTGGCTACACCGTGCGCGGCAGCCTGCGCGATCTGGCGCGCGCCGACAGGGTGCGCGAAACGCTGTCCCGCGCAGGTGTCTCCACCTCGGGCCTTGAATTCGTCGCGCTCGATTTGTCCAAGAACGAGGGATGGTCGGCAGCAGCGCGTGACTGCCGCTTCGTGCTGCACACCGCCTCGCCTCTCGTGCTGCGCATGCCTAAAAACAGGATGGAGCTTATTGGCCCGGCGGTCGCCGGAACCGAGCGCGCCCTGACGGCAGCGCTCGATGCCGATGTAGAGCGCGTCGTGCTGACGAGCTCCATGGCCGCCATTGCCTATGGCCACGAGACCCCGCATCCCGAGCCCTACACCGCCGATGAATGGACCAATCTTAGTGGACGCGGCATCAACGCCTACCAACGCTCCAAGACCCTTGCCGAACAGCGCGCTTGGGAGATCATGGATCGCGCCGGTCGACACCATGCGCTTGCAGCAATCAATCCCGCCGTCATTCTCGGCCCAGTTCTGGATCATGACGCGGGCACCTCGGCGCAACTGGTGCTGCGGCTGCTGAACGGCTCTGTGCCGGGACTTCCCCGCATTCCCATCACTGCCGTCGATATCAGAGACGTCGCGGCCGCCCATGTCGCCGCCATGACCAGTCCCGAGGCCGGGGGGCAACGTTTTCCCATGGGCGAAGAGGTTATCCAGTTGCGCGACGCAGCCCAGATCCTGCGCCAAAACTTTCCCAAGCGCCCCGTTCCGCAGCTCAACATTCCAGACTGGGTGGTCCGTCTCTACGCTCTGTTCGACAGCGACGTGCGCTCCAGCATCACCGAGCTCGGCACTCCCAAACACCTCGACAGCAGCGCTGCCATTGCCCTGCTCGGTCACCCCCTGATCGCACTGGAAGCCTCGCTGCTGGCAACCGCCGAAAGCCTCATTGCCCAGGGCCTCGTCTAGCCAAGCCGAATTCAGCGCAACGCCTCTTGCCGCGCGCTCAGATGATGTCAATATCAGCCCCATCGGAACGGGGCTGTAGCTCAGTTGGGAGAGCGCGTCGTTCGCAATGACGAGGTCAGCGGTTCGATCCCGCTCAGCTCCACCATTCCGATCGGTTCACCAGTTATTTCACTTTTCCATCTGCCGCCAAACGTGCGGCTGATCGTTCGAAGCCTTCCGTGATGGCAATCTTCATGGCGGCGCGGGCGGCGTCGGGGTCCTTGTTGGCAATGGCCTCGGCGATGCGGCGATGGGTGAGGACCGCAATCCGCAGCAGGTTCGCGTCTTCCACCGGGGAGCTGATGGTGAAGGATGCGGTCAGAGCCAGCTCCACCAGCGCACTGATTGATGCCATGAAGGGATTGCCCGACGCCTGCGCTACCGCGTGGTGGAAGGCCAGATCGGTGCGGGCGAAATCTTCGGCGGTGCGCGCTTCGCCCATGCGGTCGGCCCAGGCGAGCAATTGCTCGGCCTGTGCATCGCTACGGCGTTGAGCGGCGAGCGCCGAGGCTTCGAGCTCAATGCCGATGCGCACTTCGGCAAGACTCTGCAGGAACTCGACATCGGGCCCGATTTCAAAGTGCCATGCCAGCACATCAGCATCGAACAGGTTCCAGCGCTGGCGCGGCAGCACGCGGGTGCCGATACGAGCGCGGGCTTCGATCATGCCCTTGGCCGACAAGGTCTTGAGCGCCTCGCGGAGCACGGTGCGCGACACGGAAAACTGCTGCAGCAGATCGCTGTCTGCCGGCAGGATCGAGCCCTCGGGATAATCCCCTCGCACGATCGAGACGCCCAATTGCCACAGCACCTGCGAATGCAGATTGCGCAATGGCGCGCGCCCCGAAATGACGGCGATCAATTCCCCCGTCGTCCGCACACGTCCTTCAAGTCTGGCCATATCGCTCCCCAACCCAAGGCGCACCTAAACATGGGCGCATTAGTCGTACAATTGATTTTAGCGGCGTGCTGTGGACAGCGCGGGACCGGCTGCGCCATTGTGCCCCCGACTTTCTCAAGGATTCGATAGCCATGACAGCCGCTACCTCCGTTCAAACTTCTCTCGACCGAGTTCTCGCCGAAGTCGATGCAGGTCTCGAACAGAGCCTTGAGCGGCTTTATACGCTGCTGCGCATCAAATCCATATCGACCGACCCGGCCTACGCCGCCGAATGTCAGCGCGCAGCCGACTGGATCGCGGCAGAACTGAACGGCCTTGGCTTTGAAGCTGCGGCGCGCCCAACGCCTGGTCACCCGGTTGTGGTTGCACATGGCCCCAAACAGGACGGCACCCATGTGCTGTTTTATGCGCACTACGATGTGCAGCCCGTCGACCCCCTCAATCTCTGGCACACCGATCCGTTTGAGCCTGTGCTCAAGACCGACGCCAATGGCCGCCAGGTCATCGTGGCGCGCGGCGCTTCGGACGACAAGGGTCAGATGATGACCTTCATCGAAGCCTGCCGCGCCTGGAAGAAAGCGACGGGATCGCTGCCCGTGCAGATCTCGCTAATGCTGGAAGGCGAAGAGGAAAGCGGTGGCAAAAACCTGCCCCCATTCATGGAGGCCAATCGCGCAGAACTCGGCGCAGCCGATATCGCGCTCGTCTGCGACACTGATATGTGGGATCGCCAGACCCCCTCGATCACCACCATGCTGCGCGGCCTCGTCGCCGAGGAAATCGAGATCTCCTGCGCCTCGCTGGACCTTCATTCCGGTATGTTCGGCAATGCTGCACGCAACCCCAATCAGCTACTGGCCGAGATTATCTCCAGCCTGCGCAACCCCGATGGCAGCGTCGCCATCGAGGGCTTTTATGACGATGTCGCTGAAATCAGCCCCGAGCTGAAAGCCCAATGGCAGGGCCTCGGCTTTGATCAGGCTGGGTTCCTCGGCGATGTGGGGCTGTCGGTTCCAGCTGGCGAGCAGGGCCGCTCGGTCCTCGAAACCATCTGGGCGCGCCCAACCTGCGAAATCAACGGAATGAGCGGCGGCTATACCGGCGACGGCTTCAAAACCGTCATTCCGGCCAAGGCCAGCGCCAAGATTTCCTTCCGTCTGGTCTCGGGCATGCAACCAGAAAAAATCCGCGCTGCGTTCCGCAAACATGTTCAGGACCGCTTGCCTGCCGATTGCACGGTGAGCTTTAGCAATCACGGTGGCTCGCCCGCCATTACCGTTCCCGACGATGGCATCTATCTGCGTCAGGCGCTCGACGGGCTGTCCGGGGAATGGGACAAGAAGGCCGTCATCACCGGATCGGGCGGTTCCATCCCGGTGGTTGGTGAGTTCAAGAACATCCTGGGTCTCGATAGCCTGCTGATCGGCTTCGCCCATGTCGACGACGCCATCCACAGCCCCAACGAGAAATACGATCTCGAAAGCTATCACCGCGGCATCCGCGCATGGGTGCGCGTACTGGCTGCATTTGCCAGCTAGGCTCAGATGTCCCCGGATCACCTCCGGGGACTTTTTTCATTCAGGCAAAGATTACGGCCACCAGCGCAATTAAAGCGGGCACGGTCTGGACGAGGAGGATTTTGCGGGTGGATGTTGCCGCGCCGTAAATCCCGGCGATCGCCACGCAGGCGAGAAAGAAAATGCAGATCTGCCAGCCAAATTCACGGTCGGGATGCAAGACACCCCAGATCAACCCGGCGGCCAGAAACCCATTATAGAGCCCCTGATTGGCCGCCAGCACCTTGGTGTCACGCGCGAATTCAGGCGTCAGGCCGAACGCCTTCTGCCCGCGCGGGCTCGACCACTGGAACATCTCCAAAAACAGAATGTAGATATGGATCAGCGCGACAAGGGCCACGAGAACGGCAGCAACAATCATCATTTGCTTTGATCTTTCCACGTTGGTCGCGGCGGCGTCCCCATGAGTGCCGGCGCAAAACCAAGGCTCACTGTGCCTGTCAGACAAGGGCCCGGCAAGGTCTTCCCCCAGACCGCGCCGGAGCCCATTTTCAGATCGACAGCTTAGGCTGGTTGCCCACCGATGGACTGGACGGCCTTGGCACCGGCTGCAATGCCGGCACCAAGAGCAGCCTCTTCGGCCTGTCCCGCCAGATGGGCGGCAATGAACCCCGCAGCGAAGGCATCGCCGGCGCCAGTTGAATCCAGCACGGTGACAATGGGCGCAGGCAGTGACAGACGCACGCCGTCCTTACCGCCAAGCGCTGCACCATAACGACCGCGCTTGATCACGACATTGCCGAAGCGCTGCCCTAGCGCGCTCATCTGCGCTTCAAACTCAGCCTCGGCACAAAGCGTTTCCGCTTCACTCTCATTGGCAAAGAGCCAATCAGCACCTTCGGTCCATTCGAGGAAATTGGCGGCGCCAACCTCCTCAAGGAAACCGACCGACGCAGGATCGATGGCAACGGCAATGCCGCGCGCCTTGGCCTCTGCCAGAAGGGCGCGGACTGCGAGCCGGGGCTTGGGCGCAAAAAAGCTATAGCCTGAGACCATGACCATGCTGATGCCTTCGAGCAAATCGACGGTCAGATCAGCCGAGCACAGATTGAGATTGGCACCGCGGTCCGTAAGGAAGCTGCGCTCGCCGTCCGGATCCACGATGGTCACCAGCGCACCGGAGGCCTGCTCGGCGTCGCCGATCAGCGCGGGAGAAACGTGGCGCTGGCGGAAAAAGCCCTCGTAATACTCCAGATCGTCGGCTCCGACGCGCGCTGCAAAGCGCACGTCGGCACCCATGGCCCCCAACCAGACGGCCTGGTTAGCGCCCGAGCCACCAGGGCGCGACCGCACCCTGGCGCGGCGGTCGCTACCCTTGACGATTGGTCCCTCAGGCACCGCGATGATATCCGTCATCACGTCGCCGACGACGAGGATGCGGCTCATGCGCGACGAACAGCAGGCTTTGGCGCATCGTTGCGGGCAGCCAGTGCAACGGCGATGCCAGCAGCAACCTTGGCGTTGTTTTCCACCAGCGCGATATTGGCGACCAGCGACTTGCCGTCGGTGAGCTCGAAAATACGCTTGAGCAGGAATGGCGTCAGCGCCTTGCGCGACACGCCTTCAGTTTCCGCGCCCTTGATGGCTTCGGCAATGCGCGCTTCGATGGCTGCGGGATCCAGCGCATCAGCTTCGGGGATCGGGTTGGCAACGAGCACGCCGCCCATGCCCAGATCGGTTTGCATGGCGACAACCTTGGCAATGTCGGCGACGTCGTCAAAACGATGGTCGACCTTGTGGCCGCTCTGGCGCGCCCAGAAAGCCGGGAAATCTTCAGTGCCATAGCCGAGCACGGGAACACCGTTGGTCTCGAGCACTTCGAGGGTCTTGGCGATATCAAGGATCGACTTGGCGCCAGCACAAACGACGCAAACGGGCGTGCGGCTCAACTCCTGCAAGTCGGCCGAGATATCGAACGTGTCTTCGGCGCCACGGTGCACGCCGCCAATGCCGCCGGTGGCGAACACATGGATGCCAGCGAGCGCGGCGATCTGCATGGTGGTGGCAACGGTGGTACCGGCGATTTCGCCCTTAACCAGAAGCGAAGCGACATCGCGACGGCTAGCCTTGGCAGCCTTGCCACCGGTCTGGGCCAGACGCTCAAGATCTTCACCCGATACGCCAACGCAGAAACGACCATCCATGATCGCGATCGTGGCAGGAACCGCGCCGTTCTGGCGGATCACATTTTCCACATTCTGCGCCATTTCCAGGTTCTGCGGATAAGGCATGCCATGGGTAATAATGGTGGATTCCAGCGCCACGACAGGCTTGCCGGCAGCGAGTGCCTGCTTGACCTCGGGGCTGATCGACAAATAGGCCTTGGCGCTCATGGGATAGGACTCCGGTATGTCTCAAAATACGGGCATGAAATGCCCTTGTTAGCGCGGGTTTTGGGCCCTAATGCCACAGGGCGTCAAGCCCCGCAAAAACATGCCCCCAAATCCCTTGTCCCTCTGAAGTTTTGGCTCTAGGTTGCCATTATAAACACCACAGGAAAGGGCACTTCGCTGAAGACGACCATTGTTGATCGCGCAATCTGCGCTGATCGATACGCGCCCCGCTCCGGGCTCAGTACAGCGACGTGTTCCAGCGCTTTCGAGCGCTCTTTTTTCGTAGCGCCTTTGCAGTCGACCCACGTTTCACGGGGCACTCCAAGATGAGCGCCCACGCCTGATATCGTCCGCGCTTTTGCGCAGTCGCCCCTTTGCCGCGCCAAGTAGCGCCGCTCACTCACAAAAGACCAACCTTTTCCGCACAGGAGCTCATTTCCAGATGAACAAGTCGCTCGCACTTGCCCTCGGCGCCCTCATGGTCGCCAGCCCGGCACTGGCCCAGGAAGAAGCCGTTCTCAACGTCTATAACTGGTCCGATTATATCGCCGCCGACACCATCGCCAATTTTGAAGCCGAAACCGGCATCAAGGTGAACTACGACGTTTACGACAATAACGAGATCGTTGACGCCAAGCTGCTGGCCGGCAATTCGGGCTATGACATCGTTGTGCCAAGCGGCAATTTCCTTGAACGCCAGATCAAGGCAGGCCTGCTGCTCGCGCTCGACAAGTCCAAGCTGCCGAACCTTGCCAACCTCGATCCGGCCGTGATGACTACCGCTGCCAGCCAGGATCCAGGCAACGATCATGGCGTGCCCTACATGATCAACACCATCGGCTATGGCTACAATGTCGAAAAGGTGAAGGCAGCGCTGGGCGATGACGCGCCGACCGATAGCTGGGACCTGCTGTTCAAGCCCGAATATGCTGAAAAGCTCGCATCCTGCGGCATCGCCTTGCTGGACAGCCCGTCCGAAGTCACCGGCATCATGCTGAACTATCTCGGCCTTGATCCAAACTCGGAAAATGACGAGGACTTGGCCAAGGCGGAAACCGCGCTTGCCGCCATCAAGCCCTATGTACGCTACTTCAACTCGTCCAAGTACATTGACGATCTGGGCAACGGCGAAATTTGCGTGGCGCTTGGCTATTCGGGTGACGTGTTCATCGCCGCCGACGCCGCTTCTGCCGCCAACCACGGCGTTGAAGTCCAGTATGTCATTCCAAAGGAAGGCGCTGCGACGCTGTTCGACTTCTTGGCTATTCCCGCCGATGCGCCGCATCCGGACAATGCCCACAAGTTCATCAACTACATCCTCGAGCCCGAGGTTGTCGCGGCGATCACCAATTACGTGTTCTACGCAAACCCCAATCTGAAGGCGACCGAGTTCGTGGACGACGAGGTCAAGAACAATCCGGGCATCTACCCGCCCGCTGAGACCATCGCGAAGGCCTTTGTGCTCAATGCCCACAGCCCAGACTATGAAGAGGTCTTGACCCGCACCTGGACCCGCATCAAAACCGGCCAGTAATCAACCAAGGGGCGGCGCCAGCCGCCCCTTCCGACTTTAGCCACCTTCAAGGCGCCGGGATCATCGCCAACGGCGACCCTGACGCAGGACTTACGGCCTTTCGCCGCCAGAGTAGAGTTTACAGAGCCCATGGCTAAAAAGCCCCAGCTTGCAATCGACACCCGTCCCTGGCGCGACCCTGCAGCCAAGCCGTTTGTCCGCATCAAGAATGTCACCAAGAAATTCGGCGACGTCTTTGCAGTGAGCGATGTGTCGCTCGATATCTACAAGTCCGAGCTGTTCTGCTTGCTGGGCGGCTCGGGCTCGGGCAAGTCGACGCTGCTGCGCATGTTGGCTGGCTTTGAAGAACCCACCAGCGGCAGCATCGAAATCGATGGTCAGGACATGACGTCGGTGGCGCCCTATAACCGCCCCGTCAACATGATGTTCCAGTCCTATGCGCTGTTCCCGCATATGAATGTCGAGCAGAACATTGCCTATGGCCTCAAGCGCGATGGCCTACCCAAGGGGGAAATCGCCGACCGCGTCGCCGAGCTTTTGACCCTGGTCAAGCTGCAGGACTATGGCCAGCGCAAGCCCCATCAGCTTTCCGGCGGTCAGCGCCAGCGCGTGGCGCTCGCCCGGGCACTCGCCAAGCGTCCCAAACTGCTACTCCTCGACGAGCCCCTCGGCGCGCTCGACAAGAAGCTGCGCGAAGAGACCCAGTTCGAGCTGGTCAAGATTCAGGAAACGCTGGGCGTGACCTTCATCGTGGTGACCCACGATCAGGAAGAGGCAATGAGCCTTGCCACCCGTATCGGTGTGATGAACCAAGGTGAAATCGCCATGATTGGCGAACCCACCGACATTTATGAATTCCCCAACTCCAAATTCGTTGCGGGCTTCATCGGCTCGGTCAACATGGCCGAAGGCATCGTCATCGAAGACGAACCCGACCATGTCCGCATCCGCTCGGCCGAGCTGGGCTGCGATATCTATGTCGGCCATGGCGTCGATTGCGCGCCCGACCAGCTGTTGTGGTGGGCTATCCGCCCCGAGAAGATCCAGCTGAGCCGTGAGAAGCCAGAGAGCCCGTTCGATGCCAATGTCACCAAGGGCATGGTCGAGGAAATCGGCTATCTGGGCGATATGAGCGTCTATCAGATCCTGCTCGAAAGCGGCAAACGCCTGCGCGTCACCCAGACCAATACGGTGCGTGGCAACCCAGATTCCATCACCTGGGATGAAGAAGTCTATCTCACCTGGGGCGACAGCTCCGGATCGGTGCTGACGGTATGAGCTCGTTCGATAGCGAACTGCCACCCCCACCCCGCCGCCGGCCATGGACTATGGTCGAGCGTGGGCTTGCGGCTGTCGGCATCTCGGGCAAGGCACTGGTTATCGCGGCGCCAGCCATCTGGCTCACCGTATTCTTTCTGGTGCCGCTGCTGGTGGTGTTCGGCATCTCGTTGTCGGTCAAACAGTTCGGCCGTCCACCCTACACGCCGCTTCTGACGACCGAAGGCGGCACGGTGCAGCTGACGCTGCATCTGTCGAACTATCTGCGCCTGTTCACCGACAACCTCTATGTTGCGGCCTATCTCAGCTCGATCAAGATCGCTTTCATCTCGACAGTGATCACCCTGATCATCGGCTATCCGATGGCCTATGCCATCGCCCGTGCCCCCGATCAGTGGCGCAATATCCTGCTCATGCTGGTGATCCTGCCATTCTGGAGCTCATTCTTGCTGCGCGTTTATGCGCTGAGCGGCTTCATGAGCGGCAATGGCGTCATCAATCAGCTGCTCGGCGTGTTCGGCATTCCGCCCGTGGTGATGATGCAGACCGACTTCGCCGTCTATGTCGGCATCGTCTATACCTACCTGCCCTTCATGATCTTGCCGCTCTACACCAATCTGGTGAAGCTCGATGGCGCACTGCTGGAGGCGTCGGCTGATCTCGGCGCCCGCCCGCTCCGCACGTTCCTCTCGATCACGCTGCCGCTATCCATGCCCGGCATCATCGCCGGGTCCATGCTGGTGTTCATTCCGGCGATTGGAGAATTCGTTATTCCATCGCTCCTCGGTGGACCAAGCACGCTGATGATCGGCCGCGTCCTGTGGGACGAATTCTTTGCCAATACCAACTGGCCCCGCGCCGCCGCCGTTGCCATTGCCATGCTGGTGGCCGTGGTCATTCCCATCATGCTCTTGCAGCGCGCTCAGGACGCGGTGCAGGACAATGAGATGAGCAAGTAGATGTTCCGTCGCGGCTGGTTTCTTCCCATCGCAGCAAGCCTGGGTTTCGTGTTCCTCTACGCGCCCATCATCTCGCTGGTGGTGTTCTCGTTTAACGAAAACCGACTGGTCACCATTTGGTCGGGCTTTTCGACCAAATGGTACGGTGCGCTCTTTGCGGACCCACAGATGCTGGGCGCGGCCTGGCTGAGCCTGCAGATCGCTTTCTTCAGCGCCACCATTGCGCTGGTGCTGGGCACGCTGTGCGCTGTGGCCCTTGTGCGGTTCCGCAAGTTTCGGGGCCGCACCGTGCTGGCTGGTACCGTTTCGGCGCCTCTGGTCATGCCAGACGTCATCACCGGCCTTGCACTGCTGCTGTTGTTCGTTGCGATGGAAAGCACGCTGGGCTGGCCCGCTGGACGCGGCATCGTCACCATTATCATCGCGCACTCCACCTTCTGCATGGCCTATGTCTGCGTCGTCGTGCAGTCGCGTCTTGCCGATTTCGACATGAGCCTTGAAGAAGCAGCCATGGATCTGGGCGCAAGCCCGGTGCGGGTGTTCTTCGATATCACCTTGCCCATCATCGCCCCGGCGCTGGTCTCGGGATGGCTTTTGGCCTTCACGCTCTCGCTCGACGATCTGGTTATTGCCAGCTTTGTCTCGGGCCCGGGCTCGTCCACCCTGCCTATGGTCATCTTCTCCAAGGTCAAGCTGGGCGTATCACCCGACGTCAACGCGCTAGCCACCATCATTATCGGCATCGTGGCGCTCGGCGTCTTTGCCGCCACAATTCTGCAGCTCCGCTCGCGCCCAAAAAAGGCGCGGGCCTGAGGCCAGAACCGATCGCTAGCGTGACAAGAGTGTGACACTAGACAGATCGAAAAAATCGGCGCACCATTCTTGCATGTTCAACCAACGTGAAGGAGGTGATCCAATGTCTTATGAGATTACGGCGCTCGAAGAAGGTCTTGGATTTGTAGTGCTGGCGCGGGAGGTTCTCGGCTAGCACTAAACCTCCAGGCCCTCGAGGCCGAAACTCAGGAAGGGCTGCCCTCAAGGGCAGCCCTTTTTTATTGCGCGCTTGACGTCAGCGCCCAACCCATTGATACCGCTGCCGAGACTACTGGAGACGCCTCATGTCCTCGGCCAATTTCGTGCTGACCCTGTCCTGCGCCGATCGCCCCGGCATCGTTGCTGCAGTGACCACCGAGCTTGCCGCGCTCGACGCCAATATCGCTGAATCCAACCAGTTCTGGGATCGCGAGACCGGTCGCTTTTTCATGCGCCTGGCTTTCGCCGCGCCCGCTGGCGTGACCAGCGAGACCATTGAGCGCGCGCTGAAATCCCCCATCGAACGCTTCTCGATGAAGACCACCCTGGTCGCCGAGAGCCGTCGCAAGCGCATCGTCATTCTCGTCAGCAAGTTCGACCACACCTTGCTGCATCTGCTCTATCAGATCCGCGTCGGCTGGCTCGATGCCGATGTTGCGGCGATCATCTCCAACCACCCCGATGCCGAAAAGATCGCGCGCGATGCCGGTATTCCGTTCCACCTGCTGCCGGTGACCAAGGACACCAAGGCCGCGCAGGAAGAACAGGTGCTGGCCATCGTCAAGCAGTCCGAAGCCGATATCGTGGTGCTGGCACGTTACATGCAGGTGCTGTCTGATAACCTCTCCACTCGTCTGTTCGGTCAGGTCATCAACATCCACCACTCGTTCCTGCCGAGCTTCAAGGGCGCAAAGCCCTATCATCAGGCCCATGAGCGCGGCGTCAAGATCATCGGCGCGACTGCGCACTATGTGACGCCAGACCTCGACGAAGGCCCGATCATTGAGCAGGAAACAGCGCGCGTGACCCATGCCATGAGCCCGGATGATCTGGTGGCCGCAGGCCGCGATATCGAAAGTCGTGTGCTGGCGCGCGCCGTCAAGCTGCACCTTGAAAGCCGTGTCATGCTCAATGGCAAAAAGACCGTGGTGTTCGGCTAGTCCAGAAGAACCCGGGGCTGCCACCAGCGCGGGCAGCCATCCTCAAAGGAATGGCTCAGGGGCTTTAGTGCCTCTGCGCCCGGCTCGTCAAATGAGCCCACCAGCAAGGCAATGGTCGGCGCATCATCAATCGCGCCGATCGAGCTGCCACAAGCTGGGCAAAACGCCCGGCTGGAATAGTCCGACGAGCGAAAGATGGACGGCTTGCCCCCAGCGCTCAACCATTTCACCTGATCGCTGGGAAACTCCACCCAGGCCACCGTTAGCGCGCCACTATGCTGCTGGCAGAACCGGCATGAGCAGCTGTGCGGATTGCCCGGTTCGCCCCGAGCTTCAAAACGAATGCCGCCACACAGGCAGCCGCCGGAATAGATTTCAGTCAAACAGGCAATTCCTCAAGGCGGAGCGAGTCAGCAAGGCTGGTCTGGTCGAGCACCTCGCGCGTCGCCAGCGTCACCCGCTCAAACACGTGACGGACCTCGCAGGAGGCTTCCTCGCGACAGTCTTCGCACTTGCGATAGGCGATTTTGGAAAGGCATGGCAAGGGGGCGATCGGCCCGTCGATCAGGCGCAGCACATCGCCATACATGATGCGCTCGGGCGCCATCAGCAGCTCATAGCCGCCTGCCCGGCCACGGCGGCTGGCAACGTAGCCAGCACGCTTGAGTTCCAGCAGGATCTGCTCGAGGAACTTCTTGGGGATCGACTGTTCTTTGGAGATCTCGCCGATCATCATGGTCTCACCGCGCCCGGTGCGGGCCAGTGACACCAGGGCGCGCAGCGCATATTTGGCTTTTTGCGAGATCATTTGCCTAACTCCCCAAGGCCATTTCCAGCCTCTGGACTCACGTCAAGCGGACAATAGCAACCCGCCTGAACTTGGCGCTGACCCAATCCTTTGACAAGAGCTAGTTTTTCGGCTCTGGCGTCACCGGGGGCACAATATTCTCAGGCTTTTGCTCTGGATGGACTGTCGCTTCATCTTCCCCAGTTTCGGGTATTTCTGTGGCTTCAGCGTCCTCAGGGGGCGGCAGGATAATCACCTCTGGCAGAGCCGCCGCAGATGGTGCCTCCGGCTTGTCCTCTTCAGGCTTTACAGCCACATCAATATCGGACGCGGCCACCGCCTGAGTGGGCTCTTCTGACCCGACAAATTCGTCAATCTCCGCTGGCGCCTCGCCGAAGGTGGGCGGCGGTTCGACCACCTCGAGTGTGGCAGCAGGCGGAACTTCTGCCTCAGCCGGCGGCGGCAATGGGATCACTGTTTCGCTGACAGGCGCATCGAGCACCACGATCTCCGTCGGTTCCTCAGCGAGAGGTATGGAGGCGTCCTCTAGCACAGTGACCACCGGTTCGGGCTCAACCGCCAGGTCTTCCAGCACGGCTTCGACGTCCACCGGCAAGACGACCGGCGCTGTAGCTGCGGTGGCGGCGACCTTTTCAAGCAGGTTTTCGCTCGACTGGAAGACCGGCTCAACGGGAACGGGCTTGAGCTTTTCATCCTCAGTGCGCTCACCCCGCAGCCAGGCCAGCATGCCAAGACCGATCTCGCGCTCGCCGCGAATGACCGTGTCGGCGCCGAGACCGCGCAGATGCGCTTCCTCATCTTCGGAATAGGCACGGGTGACGATGCGGATGCCCGGATTGTATTTCCTGCCAGACTCGCAAACCGTGCCAGCCTCAAAACCGTTGGAAATGGCGATCAGCAGTGTCTTGGCCGCCTCAAGATTGGCGAGCTTGAGCACATCGGCGCTTGCCGCGTTGCCAAACACAACTTCAATGCCCAATGCGCGCGCAGCAGCGACGTCATGGTCGGAGTCCTCGATGACCACGAGGGGTGATCCTGCCGCCACAAGGCCCTCGGCGACAACGCGTCCGACCTGACCATAGCCAACGATGATCGTGTGATTGGTTTGCCGCGATGGCTCGGGCGTATCGTCATCGGCACCCGGCGCACCGCGATCCACCGCAGGCTCGCTCGGTGCATCGGTGGTGATCGGTCCGACGGCGGCTTCGACGCGGTCTGTCGGCTCGATACGCACATCCGAGCCCGGCTCGACCCTGCCTGCCTTGCGGCGCGCGGCGCCGGCCTCGAGCCGTGGCTTCATCAGATCAACGCCCCAAAACACAATCGGATTGAGCACAATGGAAATCAACGCGCCCGCAAGTATCAAGTCCTGCCCTTCCTGGGGCAGGATGGCCAAGGCGACGCCCATGCTGGCCAGGATGAAGGAGAATTCGCCGATCTGCGCCAATGACGCGGAAATTGTCAGTGCGGTGGCCACCGGTCGCTTGAACAACAGCACAATGCCGAACGCTGCCGCGGACTTGCCGATGACGATGATGAACACCGTGGCCAGCACGGGCAGCGGATTGGTGACGATGATCATCGGATCAAACAGCATGCCAACCGACACAAAGAACAGCACCGAGAAGGCGTCACGCAGCGGCAGGGTTTCCTGCGCGGCCCGATGGCTGAGTTCGCTCTCACTCAGGATCATGCCCGCAAAGAACGCACCAAGCGCCAGCGAGACGCCAAACAGCACCGCAGAGCCCAGTGCCACGCCGAGCGCGATGGCAAGAACGGCGAGCCGGAACAGCTCACGACTGCCGGTATGGGCGGTACCGTGCAGCGCCCAGGGAATAACGCGACGCCCCACGATCAGCATGAAGCCGACAAAGGCCGCGACCTTGACGACGGTGAGCGCCAGCACGCCCCAGATTCCAACCGAGCCACCGACAATGCGCTCGACGAAGGACACGAACGGGTCATGCACGCCGCTGTCGATACCGTTGAGGCTTGCAATGGCCGGGATCAACACCAGCGCCAGCACCATGGCCAGGTCTTCAACGATGAGCCATCCCACCGCGATACGGCCGCGTTCAGTCTCAATCAGCCTCCGGTCCTGCAGCGCCTTGAGCAGCACCACGGTCGAGGCCACAGACAGCGCCAGACCAAACAAGAGCCCCGCACCAACACCCCAGCCCAACAGCATGGCAAGGCCCAGCCCGAGCAGAGTCGCAAAGGCGATCTGCACCAGCGCCCCAGGAATAGCGAGCGCCCGAACGCTCATCAAATCCTTGAGGGAGAAATGCAGACCCACGCCGAACATCAGCAGAATGACGCCGAGTTCTGCCAACTCAGCGCCAAGCGCCTGATCGGCAACGAAACCGGGGGTATGGGGGCCGACGAGAATGCCAGCAAAAAGGTAGCCGACCAGAGGGGGCAGTCGGAAGCGGTTGGCAATCATGCCAAAAATGTACGCAAGGACGAGACCCGCGACGATCGTGGTGATCAGGGGCGTGTCATGGTGCATGCGATACCTCCGCAGCTATGTGCGACCAACAAAACAAGGAAACCTCACTTGCAAGATGGGCGATGAACCCATTCTGAACAAGCGGGTTGCCCGCAAAACGCGAGCAACGGATCGGTGCGGCTGCACGGCATTTCACCATGTCATGCGCACGATCAGTTTGTCTTTGTTGTGGCCACGCAGGGACATCCGCGCGCAGCGGCCCCGCTAGGAAACCACCGTGATCTTTTCGGCGGCACGGGTAATGCCGGTATAGAGCCAGCGCGCGCGTTCCTCGCGGAACACGAAGCTTTCGTCGAACAGATAGACATTATCCCACTGACTGCCCTGCGCCTTGTGGACGGTGAGGCAATAGCCAAAGGTGAACTCGTCAAACTGGCGGCGCTCCGGCCAGCTCATCGCATCCTCTTCGCCTGAGAAGAACGCCTTGTGCGTCAGAACCTTGGCCTCGCCCTTGCCTTCATCCGCGCCCAAAAGAAGCGACCACTTGCCATTGGTGCGGCGCGTCGCTTCGGTGACGATCCAGATCTGCCCATTGAGCAACTTCTTGCGCGGATTGTTGCGCAGGCACACCATCCGGTCGCCCAGCACCGGCTCGTGAAACGGTAGGCCCTTGAGCTCGCGCAGGCGGTCGTTATAGGTCAGGCGGGTCTTGTTGCGACCAACCAGCACCTGATCGGCTTCCAGCACCGCATTGCGATCAACCTGCTCGCGCCCGACGACGATGGAATCTCCATAGGTGCCGCGTTCGAGGAACCCACCCTCGCGCACCTGCATCGATAGATGAATGATGGGGTTATCCGCCGCCTGGCGGTGAATCTCGGTCAACATAATGTCGGGTTCGACAGAAGTGAAATAGCCCGCGCCCTGCACTGGCGGCAGCTGGAACGGATCGCCCAGCACCAAAACCTTGACGCCAAAGCTGAGCAGGTCTGCACCCAGTTGTTCATCGACCATCGAGACTTCGTCGATGACGATGAGGTCAGCGTCTGCCGCCGGGGATTCTGGATCGAGCACGAAGCGGGGCTCGCCGTCCTTTTCGCTGACCAGGCTGTAGATCAGCGAATGGATGGTCTGGGCACCCTTGCAACCGCGCTTGCGCATGACCAGCGCGGCCTTGCCGGTGAAAGCCGCGTATTTGACGTTGCGCACGTCCTGCGCCAGATGCACGGCAAGCGTCGACTTGCCGGTGCCGGCCCAGCCGAACAGGCGAAACACCTGCGGCCCATCGCGATCCTTGAGCCATCTGGATACGGACATCAGCGCCGCATCCTGCTGGGGCGACCATTCAACCATCAGATAATCTTCGTCCTGACCGTGCCCACGCCTTCGATGCTGCCTTCGAGCACATCGCCCTGCACCACGGCACTAACACCAGCGGGCGTTCCCGTCATGATGATATCGCCGGCCTTCAGCGTTACAAAACCGCTGAGATAGGCAATGGATTCAGCAACGCTCCAGATCTGCTCGGCGAGATCGCCAGTCTGTCGCACCGCACCATTGACCGAAAAGCTGATCGCGCCCTTGGTCGGGTGACCAATGACGCTGGCGGGCTCGATGGTGCCAATCGGAGCGGAATAATCGAACGCCTTGGCCATTTCCCAGGGCCGGCCGGCCTTTTTGGCAGAAGCCTGAATGTCGCGGCGCGTCATATCGAGCCCGGCGGCATAGCCATAGACATGATCCAGTGCATCCTCGACCGAGATATCAGCGCCGTCTTTGCCAATGGCAACAACCAGCTCGATTTCGTGCTGCAGGTCCTGCGTCTGCGGCGGGTAGGGCAAAGGTGCACCGCCCACGACCACAGCATCGGCGGGCTTGGCAAAAAAGAACGGCGGATCGCGCTCGTCATTGCCCATCTCACGGATGTGCTCGGCATAGTTGCGGCCGACGCAATAGACGCGGCGCACCGCGAACAACCCACCCCGCGCGATTGGAATGGAAACCGGCGCATGCGGCTCGAAGAGGAAGTCAGCCACGGTTCAATTCCTCTGCATAGGGTTCGATCAGGTTTCGATCGACAGGGCCTAACCGGTCCTGCGCCGTAAACGTCTGATGCCAATAAGGATAGAGCAGCGGTGGACGGCTGACCGCGTCAAGTCGCGCGCGCTCTTCCGCCGTCAGCTTCAACTCGGCTGCCGCCAGATTGTCTTTGAACTGGGCATCATTGCGGCCACCGATGATCACCGAGGTTACACCCGGCCGCCCCAGCGACCATGCCAGCGCAACCTGTGCACCCGACACGCCGCGGTCATCAGCAATATCCACGATCACATCGACGATGTCGTAGAGCTTCTCCCAGTCATAAACCGGCGGCTCGCGGAAGCCGCCGACATGGCGCCCGCTGTCAGGGCCACCGTTGCGACGGTATTTGCCCGAGAGCAAACCACCGGCCAGCGGCGACCAGATGAGGACGCCAAGGCCTTGATCCCCAGTGATCGGGATCAGTTCATATTCGGCTTCGCGCGAATGCAGCGTGTAGTGGATCTGCTGGCTGATGAAGCGCTGGCCGTGGTTTTTGTCGGCGGCCTGCAGCGCCTTCATGATATGCCAGCCCGAATAATTTGAGCAGCCGATATAGCGGACTTTGCCCTGCTTGATCAGGGTATCGAGCGCTTCCATCGTCTCCTCGATGGGCGTCATGCCGTCCCATTCGTGGACCTGATAGAGATCAATAACGTCTGTTTTCAAGCGCTTAAGGCTGGCTTCGGCCTGGGCAATAATATGGTGACGGCTGAGGCCGATCTCGTTGGGCCCATCGCCCATCTTGAAGCGGACCTTGGTGGCTACGAGTGCTTTCTGGCGGCGACCATTCTCGGCCAGCGCCACGCCAATCATTTCCTCGGAGACCCCGGCATTGTAGACATTGGCCGTGTCGAGCAGATTGATCCCTGCATCGAGGCACAGGTCGATCTGGCGCGTCGCATCGTCTTGCGCCGTCGCCCCAACCTTTTCCGAGCCGCCAAAGGTCATGGTGCCCATGGTCAATGTCGACACCTTCAAGCCTGAGCGGCCGAGATAGCGGTATTCCATGCCATTCCTCCTTTGTTCCGCCTGTAGGGCTAATGGGCATTCAGAGTCGGGTCAATCGCTGTCGGTGGCCGTGACGCCATGCCCAAAGGCTGCTAAATGGTGGTAACACCTTGAAAGTACCTGCATTGCGGCCTCAGTCAGCTCTTCTGCCCGTCTCCCTCATTACGCTCGGCATGGTCTTTACCCAGATCGGCGCCTCGTTTGCCAAGGGTCTGTTTCCACTTGTGGGGGCCGCTGGCGCCACCACATTGCGCCTCACACTTGCGGCCATCGTGTTAGTCACAGTGTTTCGCCCATGGCGCCAAACGGTGACTATTTTGCAGTGGCGGGCTGTTTTGCTCTACGGCATCGCCATGGGCGCGATGAACATGTTCTTTTATGCCGCCCTCGAGACCATTCCGCTGGGCGTGGCCGTGGCGCTGGAGTTCACCGGCCCGCTGGCAGTTGCCCTGGCCGGATCACGCAAGCCGCTCGACTTCGTCTGGATTTTGTTCGCCGTGGGTGGCCTTGCCATGCTCCTGCCACTCGGTCAGGCCGCAGGCGGGCTCGACCCCATCGGCGTCGTGCTGGCGCTGTGTGCCGGCGCGTGCTGGGCAGGCTACATTGTGTTCGGCCAGCGGGCGGGTACGGGCGGAGGCGCTCATATCGCAGCTTTGGGCGTGGCGCTGGCAGCAATCATCGCCATGCCGTTCGGCATTGCCAGCGCGGGCAGCAAACTGCTCGATCCGACGATCCTGCCAATTGCGCTTGGCGTGGCGCTGCTTTCCAGCGCCATTCCCTATGCGCTCGACATGGTCTCACTGCCCCATATCCCGGCGCGCACCTTCGGCATTCTGATGAGTGCACAGCCGGCTCTCGCCGCGCTCTCGGGACTGGTGATTCTGCATGAGACGCTGCACCCCTGGCAGATCGCCGGGATCGTCGCGATCATCTTTGCCTCGCTGGGCAGCACAGCCACCATCATGCGCAAAACCAACCCGCCTGTCGCATAGCGATTTCTGCGCAAACCCTCTTCACCAGCGGCAGGTTTGGGGCGTAGCCTCTCTCCGTCCGAGGAGGGAAAAGATGCTCTACGCCATCCTGTGTTACAATGATGAAAAGGCTGTCTCCACCTGGAGCAAGGAGGAAGACGACGCCTGCATGATGCGCCTGGCGCAGGTCGAAGACGGCATGGCGCAGAAAGGCAAACTCGGCCCTGTGGTCCGCCTGCAAAATACAACTGCCGCCACCACACTGCGCAAAACCAGCGGCGCGCCGCTGATCCTTGATGGCCCCTTTGCCGAAACCAAGGAACAGTTTCTCGGTTTCTTCGTCGCCGATTGCGACACTCTGGACGAGGCCATTGCCTTCGCCAAAGATCTGGCCGTCGCCAATCCCGGCGCGGGCGCCTATGAAATCCGCCCGCTCTCGATCTTCAAGCCGGGCACGATTGGTCTTTGAACCAAATCTCAGCGGGCCGTGTCTGAGCCGACCCACCCTGAACGTCGTGATTGCATAGACAACTAACCGAAGGGAACCAGCACCATGTCTGACACACCAGCCACCAGTGGGCTTACCCCCTATATCAATGTCGACGGCGCCGCCGAAGCGATGGACTTTTACATTCGTGCCTTTGGCGCTATTGAGCGCGGCCGCAATACGATGGGCGATGACAAGCGCATCATTCACGGCCATGTCGAGGTCAATGGCGCCCCGCTCTACCTGTCGGACTTCTTCCCCGATCACGGTTTTGCGGCGGTCGCGGCACAGGGCTATAATCTACATCTGCAGGTGGACGACGCCCAGCAATGGTGGGACCGCGCGGTTGCGGCCGGTTGCACCATCGTGCAGCCGCTCAAGCTCGAGTTCTGGGGCGACACCTATGGCCAGCTCAAGGATCCTTTTGGGGTGACCTGGGCGATTGGGCAGTCGAAAGCGCATTAACCCCACTCACCGGGTCACCCCGGCCTTGAGCCGGGGCCCATCTCGAGATCTCTCCGCTGCCGCTCTGGGGCCGACCAACTCAGGATGGATCCCGGCTCAAGGCCGGGATGACACCGCGTTTGGGGACGGCTTAGGGAACCAATGCACTGCCTAAACCGCCCCGCGCACCTCAAGTCGGCCATCCACAAAGGCGCCATCGACGCGATAGGTCTCGGCCAGGCGTTCGCGGCTGAGCACGTTTGCGATGGGGCCCTGCCCGACGATGCGACCATGATCGACCAGCAGCACCTCATCGCAATAGCGGGCGGCCAAACCCATGTCGTGGAACGAGGCGAGGATGGTCGCGCCGCGCTGGCGGACTAGGTCGAGCAGGCGATATTGGAAGTGCAGATCGAGATGGTTGTGCGGCTCGTCGAGCAGATAGAGATCGGGCGCCAGTGCCAGAATCTGCGCGAAGAACAGACGCTGCTGCTCACCGCCCGAGAGGTGGGTCGCGTCGTCGTCGGCACGATGGCTGAGGCCGACATCGTCCAGCGCCGCGCGGCTGCGGGTGTCGATTTCAGCGGGATCAAGCCGTCGCGGCAGGAGACCCAGCCGCACCACTTCGAGCAGGCTTAGGCCCGATAGGCTCACCGACTCCTGCACCAACGCACCAACGCGTGACGCATAGGCGCGGCGGGGAATTGTCGCGAGTTCTTGGCCAGAGAGCTTGATGCTGCCCGAGCTGGCTTTGTCTGCGCGATAAAGGATTTTGAGGAGGCTGGATTTGCCGGCGCCATTGGGCCCGAGCAGGCCATAGAAGCGCCCCGGCTGTAGCACAAAGCTGACATCATCCAGCAGGAGCGCCTGTCCCTTGCGCAGGGACACATTGGAGACGGCGAGAATGGGTTCAGACGCCACGGCGCACCCTCCGCAAGATCAGGACAAAGGGCGGCGCTGCCAAGAGTGCCAGCAGCACGCCAAGCGGCAATTCCTTGGGCGCCAGAACAATGCGGCACATCAGGTCCACAACCACCAAGACGATAGCCCCGAGCAGCGCCGACAATGGAATTAGACGCTTGTGCGCAGCACCGATCAACAGCCGCGCCATATGCGGCACGATGAGACCGACAAAACCAACAATGCCCGCTGCCGCCACCGACAAGCCGGTGAGCAGGGCCGCTGCCGAGAAGAACCCCATGCGCAGAACATTGACCGGAATGCCAAGCGCCGTTGCCCGTTCGTCGCCGAGTAGGATGGCGTCGAGCATAGGCGCAAAAGCATAAGCCACAACGATCAGGATCGGCACGGTGATGGCTAGCGGCCAGAGATCGACCCATTTGGTGCCTGCTGCCGACCCCATCAACCATTGTAGAGCCTGTTGCGTGACGTGCGGATCGGCGATGTGGAGGAAAAAGGCCGTGATCGACTGGAAGAACAGCGACACTGCAATGCCGGCGAGGATCAGCACCAACCGATCCAGCCCGCGACCCGGACTGAACGAGAGGCCCAGCGTAATGAGAAACGCGCTCATTGCCCCGGCAAACGCCAGCACAGGCAAGCTAACCGTCGCCACAAAGGCAGCGGGCAGCCAGACAATGGCGGCGGCGGCAGCGGCCGATGCACCCGAGGACAGGCCCAAAAGATAGGGGTCGGCCAGAGGATTGCGCAGCAGGGCTTGCATCAACACACCCGCCAGCGCGAGCCCCGCGCCCACAAGCGCCACCAGAATGACGCGCGGCAGGCGCCATTCCCAGATGATCAATTCAAGATGGCGTTCGGCATCGGGCAGGCGCAACAGCGCCTTGAGCCGCGCGTCCCATGCCAGGTCCGCCGTGCCCCAATAAACACCGGCCAAGCTGACCGCCACCAAGGTGACGACCGCCAGCGTAAACAGCGTTGCTGTCCTGCCCTTTGCCTTTTCCATGCTTACTTCAGCGCCGCCAGATCTGCGCCAAGCTGTTCGACGCCTTCAACAAAGCGCACGCCAAGCAGGGTTGCCGAGAAGGGGATGACCACGAAACGCTCATTCTTGACCGCGTCGAGCTCGGACAGGACCGGATCGGCCTTGAGAAATTCGATCTTTTCAGCGGATGAGGACCATGCTGCCTCGATCAGCACGATCACCTCTGGCTTTGCCGTGGCCACGGCTTCCCAGGCGAGATCGGCCCACCGTCCTTCGACACCATCCGAAATGTTCTTGAGGCCCACCGCCTCCATCAGCAGCGCCGGAGCGCCGCAGCAGCCAGCCGAGAAGGCGGTTTCCGTGCCCGAGTCAAACAGGAATGCGGTGCGGCCTGCGCCCGGATTGGCACCGGCGACGGCGTCGAGGCGGGTGTGGATGTCGTCGGCAATCACCTCGGCGCGGTCTTCAACGCTGAACAGGGCGCCGAGACGCTCCAGATCGGTGAACAGTGGCGCTGTGGTCAGCTTGACGGTCGGGGGATGCTGATCGCGGCATTCGGCTTTGACCAGATAGGTCGGGATACCCAGAGCATTCCACTCGGCCTGTGGGCCCGTGGCCTTTTCGCCGAACGCCGAAGCAAAACCGGCGAACAGCAGGTCTGGGTTTTCGGCCAGCACAACTTCACGCGCCGGATAACGATCCGAGATCACCTTGACGCCGTCATAGGCTGCCTGCCAGCGCTCTGGAATGGTGTCGTCCATATACGCCGTCCCAATCAGATTACCCTCGAGGCCAAGCGCCAGCATCAGCTCGGTGGCCTGCTGGTTGAGCGTGATGACACGCGTCGGGATCGCCTCAAAGGTCGAGACCGTGCCGCAGCTATCGATGCTGCGATCCACAGCGAGAGCGGGTGTTGCCAGAACGGCAAGGCTGGAGACGAGCAGCAGAGATTTCAGCGTCATGAGTGGACCTCGTGGATGATGAGTTGGGGAACGGGCGCGCCATTGGCGAGGCCCTGGGCAAATTGAGTGACGTCGTTACCAGTCTCGAGCCGGTACCAATGACCCGCCGGGTAGACGGCGACGATCGGCCCCTGATTGCAGGGATAAAGGCAGCCCGTCAGCGCGATGAGACAGTCGTCGTAGACACTGGCGGCTTTGAGCGCATCGACCAGCGCAGCCTTGACCGAACCGGCCTCGCGGAAGGTGCAGCGCGGGCCCGCGCACACCAGCACGTGGTGCTTGAACGGAGGCGGATCCTGCCAGCCGGGATTATCGAGCGCAGCCTTGCTGACATCCACCGCGCGGGCCTTGTCCGCATTGGCGATCGTCTGCTGGGCGACACTGGCGAGCACGGCCGTGTCGTCGACCTGATCGCCGGCCAGCCACAGGGTGACGCCGTCTTGATCGGCGAGCCAATGGGCCAGCGCGCCGGGCAACCAGGCGGCAAGGCTATCGGAAAAAGGCAAGCCCACCGGCTGCACCAGAATGGCGCGATAGCCATCGGCCACCAGCGCATCGAGCGCCGTGGTGGGGCCAATGCCCACCCCTTCCATCCGCGCTATTTTCGCCGGCAAAGCTGAGGCCGCAACAAGGCCGTCGCTCAAGGCGCGCAGGCGTCTGGCGCTCAGATAGGGCTGGGAAACGAGATAAAGGATGGCATCATGAGCCATGGTCGCCGCTCCAAAATGGAGACGGCAAAAAACGACAATGCGGCACGATAGACGTGCAAAGACCCATTTCTGCCCCCTGTCGGAACACCTCGTCCGACGTCATGGTTGTGAAACGGCAGGTCTCCTGGCTCGCGGCTCGATCGCTCCTCCCTCACCTTCCCGGTCCTTGGGACCAGTGGCTTATCGAAGGCGGAGCTCGCCGCTTACAGTTGCGAGGGCAGCCGCGGTTTTGGCCCCTGATGGGTAATCCTCACCGCGTTCCCTTTTAATCCGCCGTGGCTTGGCGGAACCGTTAGGCTTGTTTCATAGCGATGTGCGGCGCCGCGCTCAAGCGGCAATCGCGCGGCCCGGCATTGGGCCCATCGAGCGCGGGTAGTCCTGCAGGAGCCCATCACCTGTGGATATTTGCCGCAGAGCGGACGTCGATTGGGAAAATAAGCGGCAACGCCTCAATTCTGTTGAAAGCGCAATGACGAAGGCCCTGTTGCATGCAGTGGCAAAACCAACTGCCTCGTCGGATTGTCGTACAAGCGTAAAACCGAAGGGAGCCTCCGTAACGCCATCCAGAAATACAGGGGAAATAAATATAATACTAATGAACGACGCACGCCAACTTCAGTCAATTCTCAAAATTGACGCCAACGACCAACAATACTGCGAAAGATTAAATACAAATCAATTACAGTATTCGCCGCCAAGGCGGGTCGCACTTTCGTATCATACTAAGTAACTAGATCGCGATTGCCCGATTTAGTATGGAAGCAAGGATGATACCCTTGCGGCAGTGCGTCGCAGGCGCTTAAGCTGAGCGCAAAGGGCAAACCAGAGCTTGGGCAACTCCTCCCTTGGTATTCCCACGCTTGAAGTGCTTGAAGAGGATTAAGTCTTGATTTCAAAGTATGTTTTAGCGGCGGCCACATTCGCCGCGCTGGCATTTTCCGCACCGGTTTATGCTCAGCACTCCATGACCCCGGAACAAAAAGCCGCAGCAGCAGCCGCCAAGGCCGAAGCTGATGCCGCAGTGCCTGTCGAGGCATCCGAGCCTGTCAATTCCGCTGATATCGACACGTCCGAGCGCACCATCTGGGATGGCGTCTTCACCGCAACCCAGGCTGAAGCCGGCTCCACGCTCTACACCAAGAACTGCGCTGGTTGCCACGGCAAGACCGGTCGCGGCAGCCCAGGCGGCCCCGGCATTACCGGCGCGAACCTGAACAAGAAGTGGGAAGATATCTCCCTGTTCGACTTCTACACCTTCGCTCACACGCAGATGCCTCCCGGCAAGGCTGGCACCATCGGCAACGAGCAGGACTACGTGAACATCGTCGCCTATGTGCTCCAGCTGCACGGCGCCGAGCCAGGCACGTCCGAACTGGTCTACAATGAAGACCAGCTCTCCAACATCTATATCGTGCGGAAGCCTAAGTAAGGCCCCGCGCGACGTCGACGCATACTCAATTTCTGCAAAGAAAAAATCGCCCGACTGAATGGGCGATCCTTGGTAAGGGAAGAGACCATGAAGAAACGTACTTCAATCCTGCTCGCATCCGTTGCGATGCTGGGCATGGGTAGCACTGCCTTTGCACAGGTTGACATCAATGCACTGCCTGCAGTGACTGATGCCATCCTGGCAAATCCAGACGCTGGTGACTGGCCATCCTATGGCCGTGACATCACCAACTATCGCTTCAGCCCGCTCGATCAGGTCAATAAAGACAACGTCGGCCAGCTGACCCTGGCTTGGGCCCGCGCCCTTGAGCCCGGCAACCTGCAGTCCGCACCACTCGAGTTCGGTGGCGTGCTGTTCACCGCCGCTCCAGGCGACGTCGTGCAGGCCATGGACGCTGCGACCGGCCAGCTGATCTGGGAATACCGTCGTCAGTTGCCAGACCGCGCAACGCTCAACTCGCTCGGCGAGAACAAGCGCGGTATCGCTCTGTATGAAGACAAGATCTACGTCGCGACCTGGGACAACTTCATCGTTGCCCTCGACGCCAAGACCGGTCAGGTCGCTTGGGAAAGCGATCGTGGCGGCGGTGCCGACCTCATCTCCAACACCACCGGTCCAATCGTGGCCAATGGCGTTGTGGTTGCCGGTTCCACCTGCCAGTTCTCCGAGTTCGGTTGCTATGTAACCGGCCACGACGCTGCGACCGGTGAAGAACTCTGGCGCAACAACTTCATCCCCAAGAAGGGTGAAGAAGGCGACGACACCTGGGGTGACTCGACTGAAGACCAGCGCTGGATGACCGGCGCATGGGGTCAGATGACCTATGATCCAGAACTCGACCTGGTGTACTACGGCTCGACCGGTGCTGGCCCAGCTGCTGAATTCCAGCGCAACACCGTTGGCGGCACCCTGTTCGGTTCCAACACCCGCTTTGCTGTGAAGCCAAAGACCGGTGAAATCGTCTGGCGCCACCAGGTTCTGCCACGCGACAACTGGGATCAGGAATGCACCTATGAAATGGTGCCAGTGGATATCGACTCCGCTCCTGCTGCCGACATGGAAGGCCTGCTGGCCCTCGGCACCGCCGCTCCAGGCAAGAAGCGCGTCCTCACCGGCGTGCCTTGCAAGACCGGCGTGATGTGGCAGTTCGACGCCCAGACCGGCGAGTTCATCTATGCTCGTGACACCGTTCAGCAGACGCTGATCGAAAGCGTCGACAACACCGGCCTCGTGACCGTCAACGAAGCGGCCATCCCGACCGAAGTCGACGTCGCAACGCCAATGTGCCCGACCTACCTCGGTGGTCGTGACTGGTCGCCAACCGCGTTCAACCCAACCAGCAAGGTGATGTTCGTCCCACTGACCAACATGTGCGCCGACGTGACCGTGCTGGACCAGGAGCCAACCGGCCTCGACGTCTACAACACCGAACTCACCTACAAGATGCCAGAAGGCGTGACCGACGCTGGCCGTATCGACGCAATCAATGTCGAAACCGGCAAGACCCTGTGGAGCTGGACGCAGCAGACCCCACAGTACGCTTCGATCACCGCAACCGCAGGCGGCCTGATCTTCACCGGTGGTGCTGATCGTCGCTTCAAGGCAATCGACCAGGAAACCGGCGAGCTGGTTTGGTCCGTTACCCTTGGTTCGCGCGCTACCGGCCACCCAATCAGCTACGAAGTTGATGGTCGCCAGTACATCGCGATCCCAGCTGGTGGCCCAGGCTACGCAACCGACCTGATCACCGCTTCGGGCTCGACCGTTGACGTCGTCTCCGGCAGCAACATGCTCTACGTCTTCGCTCTGCCAGAGCAGAAGAAGTAATCAGGGTCTAACCCAGATCAACGGGGCCCGGCGGAGCAACAGCTTTGCCGGGCCTTTCTACATCTCGGTCCGGTACGCATAGCGGAGATTGCGTTGAACAAATTTTTGGTTTCCCTGGTCATGGGGCTCGTGCTGACCAGCACAGCCGTTCAGGCCCAACCCCTCATCGATGTGGTGCCACGCGACCTCTATAGCGACCAGCTTCGCCAGAACGGCAACAGCATCACCTTTTGCTACAACCCCGATGGGATGATGGCCGAGTTCGAGCAGGAACTGGCAGAGACCATCAGTTCGGTGCTGCTGGTGGAGCCTGTGCTGGTGGCAACGCCCAATGGCCGCATGCCAACCAATCCGCTCGATTATCGCCTGCCCTATCTGCCTGATGCCATTTTCATCCTGCTCGCCGAAGACTGCGACGTGATGATGGGCTATGTGCTGTCGCGCTCCGCCCCAAGCTGGGTGCTGATCACACGGCCATACCTGTCCACCGGCAATCTGCTGATCAGTCGCAATCCCGATCTCAAGAGCATCGAAGACCTGCCACTGGACCAGCGCATCGGTTCGCGCAGCCTGTCAGTCTCCGACAATCGCCTGCAGAGTTTCATCGCCGCCCGCCCCGCCGACAAACGCTGGAAGCGCGCGACACTCTATCACAACGAACGCATTCTTGAGCAGCTCAACAGCGGCGAGATCGGTGCTGCGGTGATCTGGGAGCCGGCACTGTACTTTGCCACCGATGGTGACCCTGCGGCTGCCGGCTACAATATCCTGCCGCTCCCCTTTGTGGACCGCCGCACCGATATCGGCATGGCCACGCGCTCGAACAACACCTATCTCAACTCGATCCTGGGTGAGGCCATTGGTGAATTGATCAGTGATGGTACGCTGGACGCCATGATCCAGCGCTACAATCTCGGGCCCACGAGCCTTCCGCAATGACCTTTGATCTGTCTCTGCAGCAAATCCTGCTGCGGATCGTCGCGCTGCTGGTGGTGGGTGCCGTGCATGGCCTGGTTCTGGCCGGGCTGGCGGCAGCCTTCGGAGACCGTGGACCGCGCTTTGACGGTCGCCTGACGGCCAATCCGTTTTCCCATGTCGATCCGCTCGGCATGGTCGTTGCAGTCGCATCGCTGGGCGGGTGGATCCGCCCGATCAACATCGATCCTGCCCAGATGCGCCGGGGCCGCCTGGGTCTGGTGATCGCAGTGCTGCTCAGCCTTGTCGCCGTCATCGTCGTCGGCCAGGCCGTGCAGCCGCTGCGGGCACTGACCGTAGCCACACTGCCACCGTCGGCATCGAACCTGATCAACATCTGGCTACAGCTGTTCGCCCAGATGAGCGTCGTCTTCGCGCTGATGAACCTGATCCCACTGCCCCCCTTTTCCGGCGGACACCTGCTGCAAGCCATCGCGCCCGCGATCTACGAGAAGGTCAATGCACGCGTCACCATCATCGCTGTGGTGATTGCGGCGCTCGCCCTGATCGACCGGGGCGTGATGGTGCGGGCGGTTCTGGGACCGCTGGTGCACGCCATCACCGGCTACTGACGGCTATTCCAGGGCAGGCGCCACTTCGTTGGCCGTGCCCTGGATAAAGTCGATATCGGCCAGGTCGTACTTGGCCTTCAGCTTGGCGACCGAGCCGTCAGCTTCCAGCGCATCGAGCGCAGCAACCACCTGGCGCTTGAGCGTGAGATCACCCTTCCACAGCCCAATGCCGATCGGGTAGCGCTCCTCATTGCCGGCGACCCATTCCACCGTCCAGTCATTGGCGCCAGCGATCTGGCGGGCCGTAAGCGCCTCGCTGATGCCCGCATCGTAGGTGCCGTCGCGCAGCCCTTCTGCGAGTGCCGCAGACGTGTTGACGATGCGCGCCTTGACGCCTGAGGCGCGCAGGGAGCGGCTGAGGGCGACACGGTCAAGCCCGGTCAGCCCGGCAAAGAAACCGACCGTCTTGCCTTCCAGCGTGTCAAGGGGCTGGGGCGAGACCACCGCCCAGCCAGTCGACAGATAGGCGTCGGTCGCATCGAGATAGGACAGCACGGGTCGTGTCAGCGCAATGCCACCGGCCACCAACTGGCATTGGGCGCGGGTAATGCGCCAGCTGCGCGGATTAAAGTCCTTGGCCATGGCGGCATTGGGCACCACATTCAGCGTCACATGCAGCTTCTGGGCAATCAGCGCCAATAATTCCTTGTCGAAGCCGGGATGAGCAGGGTCATCGGTCACCAATGGCGGATAGAGCGTGGGCATGCAGACGTTCAACCGTCCCGACCGCTCCAGCTCGGAAAACGAGCTATCGGTGGGCAACAGATAGACCGAGCCCAAAAGACCAAAGATGACCACAAGCGTGCCCACGTCGCCAAGCCAGCGCGGCCGCACCCGCTTTTTGGGACCACTCGATTGCACAGCGCCGGTTGCCATGGATCAGGCCTTCCGGAAATCAAACAGCGCCCAGGTGAAAAACACCACGGCGATCACAGCCAGAACAATGGGGCCCAGAGACGGATTGAACTGGTTGAAGTTGATAAAGGTTCCGCGCAGGGCATCCACCGCATAGGTGATGGGGTTCCACTCAACGATGGTCACCAGCCATTCGGGATAGACCACCAGCGTCTGGGCGCGCGTGAGCGCCGGATCGAGCGGAAACACCGAACTTGAGGTGAAGTAGAGCGGCAGGATGACAGCATTGGAGAAAACCCCGAAGCCTTCAAAGCTGCGAATATGATTGGCGATGACGACGCCGAACGAGGTCAGCCCGAACGCCAGAAGGAACATATAGACCAGCCCCAGCGCCAGCTGCTCGAAGGTGAACGTCACATCGGCAAAGCGCGCCAGCACAAGCACGAGGCATCCATGGAATACCGCAATAGTGGTACCGCCCAGGATCTTGCCGAGCAGTGCTGCCCAGCGCGGCAAGGGCGAGACCAGCACTTCGCGCAGGAACCCGAACTCGCGATCCCAGATCACCGACACCGCCGATTGCACGGAGGTGTACATGATGTTGAGAACAACGATGGCCGGGAAGATGAACTGGATATAGGTGTAGGGGATGGCAAAACGCACTTCGCCAAACACCTCACCCCGGAAATAGGGGTTGAGGCCGATACCCATGATCAGCACCCACATCAGCGGACGGCTGACGCCACCAATCAACTGGCCACGATCGCGCAGGGCGCGTTTTACTTCGCGCAGCCAGATCGCATAAATTCCGCCAAGCAGACCCAAAGCCGGTCCTCCCCAAAAAACCTCAGACCGCGGACCCGAGGTCGCGACCGTAAAAATCAGATTCCGGATCGGTTAGCACCAGAGTGCGGATCCGATCCCACAAATAGGCGCGCAGCTCGATGAAGCGCGGCTCGGCGCGCACGTCGTAACTCCAGCGCGGCCGCTCCAGCCCCACATCGATGACCTCGAGAATGCGCCCGGGGCGCGGCCCCATCAGCACCACCTGATCAGCGAGCAAAATGGCTTCATCGACGCTATGGGTGACGAACAGCGCCACCGAGCGTCGCACGGTCCAAAGCCGCATCAGTTCGATCTGCATCAGCTCGCGCGTCTGCGCGTCGATGCTGGCAAAGGGCTCGTCCATGAGGAGGATTTTCGGCTCTGTCGCCAGGGCGCGGGCCAGCGCCACGCGCTGACGCATGCCGCCCGACAGCTCGCTGGGATAGGCATCGCCGAAGCGCTTGAGCCCGACCAGCTCGATATAGCGATCAGCCCGCTCGCGGCGCTCGGCCTTATCGGGCAACAGATCGGCCAGCGCGAACTCGACATTGCCGCGCACGCTCGACCACGGAATGAGCCGGAACGACTGGAACACAAAGCCCATGTCAGGGCCCGGCTCGGGCACCTTGCCCGAAACCAGCACGGAGCCGCTATCGGGCTTGATCAGGCCGTTGACCATGCGCAACACCGTGGTCTTGCCGCAGCCCGAAGGCCCCAGCAGGGACACAAAAGCCCCGTCGCGCACGGACAGATCAACGTCCTTGAGCGCAACGGTGCCGCTGCCCTTGTTGGAGCTGAAGGTTTTGGAGACGCCCTGCAGCACGATGCGCGGCGCATTAGCCTTCACATCGCTCGCACTTGCTTGCGTCAGGGCGTCTGGTGCGATCATCGCGACACGACATCCTGATTGGCATCGGTGCCCAGCTCGGCCAGCACTTCATCGAGCACGGTGAAGTCGGCCCACTCGGTGAGCGCCACCGGACGGGTCGAGGCGAAGTCTTCGCCCTCGTACATCGAGCTCACACTGTAATCGAGTTCGGCCTTGTTGAGGCCGCCATTGACGCTCCAGCTTTTGGCAAAGCTGGTGCCCAGAGTCTCGAGCGTCGCCTTGTCGATATCGGGCCGGGCTTTTTCCATAGCCGCAACCCAGACCGAGGGATCGGCCGCAAAATCGCGCGAGGCCTTTACCAGCGCGGTGATGACCTTTTTGACGTCGTCATGGCGCTCGTCGAGCACCTTGGCGGTGACGATGTTGACCTTGCTGACCAAAGGCGCGGCTGCGTAATAGGCATCCTGATCGATCAGGACATGCAGGCCCGTCGTATCGGGAATGGAGCTCCACACGCCGATCGAGACGGTGGTTGCATCCACCTGCCCGGCCACCAGCGCCTGGGCGCGCACATTGGGCTGGCCGAGAGCGACAAATTCAATGCCGCTGGTGTCAACGCCACTGGCCTCCATGACGTGGGTGCTGAGGGACTGATCAAGGCTGCCGGGGCGACCAATGCCGAAGCTCTTGCCAGCAAGATCAGCAGGCGTTGCAATGGCGTCTTTGGCGGCGATCAGGAAGGGCAGCGACTTGTTGGGCGAGACGACGGCGCGCAGATCATCGGCGCCACCGGCGACCAGTAGCAACAGCGCATCGACGCCGATATTGGCCATCTCGCCTTCACCGGCCTGAATGGCGGCCAAGGCGGATGGCGTCTGCTGCACGCGGACCAGCTCCACCTCGACGCCTTCGCGCTCGAAATAGCCTTCCTGCAGGGCCAGATCCATCACCGAATTGGGCACCAATGGGGTTTCAAGATCGGTGACAATCAGCCGGAACGGCTCGGCTTGCGCGGGCGCAGTGGCCAGCATCAGCGCGGCGATCAATGTGCCAACAATTCCAGTTTTCATTTTAGCCCTCCAGTTTTTGCAAGTGATGAAAATCGATCAGACAATGACTTCGCTTCGCCGCCAGCGGCCAAGACGGACTTCGAGGAAACGCAGCGCCTCGGTGACGATCACCCCGATCAGGGCCAGCGTCAGCACGATGACGAAATACTCCGCCATACGGAACGTGTTGCCATAAATGGCCAGCAGGCCACCGAGGCCTTTGACGGCAGTATAGAGCTCGGCAACCACGGTGTTGATCAAACCAATCGTGGCGCCGACACGCAAGCCAACCAGAATGAACGGCACCGCACCCGGCAGCATGATCTGAGTGAAAATGCGCGACTTCTTGGCGCCCACCGAGCGCGCCATTTCGATCAGCTCCTGATCGGAATTCAGCGCACCGGCATAGGTGTTGATCAGGATCGGCATGACGGCGCCGAGGAAAATGATGAGGATCTTGGCCTGCGGTCCCAGCCCCAGAAACACGATGATCAGCGGAATGAAGGCAACGCGCGGGGTGGCGGACAGCGCATAGACGAAGATTTCCAGCGTCTTGCCAATCGGGCGAATGGTGCCCATCACCAGCCCGGCGGGGATGCCGACCAGAATGGCGACGCCATAGCCGCCCAGATAGATCGACAGGCTTTCGCCCAGCGCCGACATCAGACGGCCTTCCGCGATCAGGCGCTGCGCCGCCAGCACCGTCGCCCATGGTGACGGCACAAGATTGCGCGCCACCATGGTGGATGCCAGCCACCATAGCCCGATCAGTGCAGCGAGAAAGGCCAGCCGATAGGCCGCTATCTTCATGAGCGGCGGCCTCGCCTGCCAGCAGCGCCACGCTTTTCGTGTTCATCTGCGCCCCGGTCGCGAAGCTCGCGCCCGGTCAGGGTCAGGAAGACGCTTTCAAGGCTGGGCACATCGAACGAGACCTGCTTGATGCGGCTACCGAACTCGCCCAGGAACGCGTCGGCAAAGCCGGGCGCGCTGGCATCGATGATAAGGCTCCCATCCTTGCTGGTCTGGACAATGCCGAACTTCGCAGTGATCGCGGTTGCGGTCTCCGGATCGCGCGGGGTGACGCGGGCGGTCTCCTTGCCATGGGCATGCTTGAGTTGGCTGGGCGACCCATCGGCAATGATCTTGCCGTGATCGATGATCGAGACCTGATCGCAGTTCTCCACTTCCTCAATGTAGTGGGTGGTGACAACGACGGTCAGATCGCGCTGCTTGCGGAGCGTGTCGAGATAGCTCCAGATGCCAGCGCGCGACTGCGCATCAAGGCCAACCGTGGGCTCGTCGAGGAACAAAATACGGGGTTTGTGCAAGAGCGCGCGGGCAATTTCGAGCCGTCGTTTCATGCCCGACGAGAAGGTCCGCACCACGGCGTGGCGCCAGTCCTCAAGCTCAACCAGGGCGAGCAGCTCGTCGATACCCTGCTTCCGGTCTGCCGCCTTCACATTGTAGACGCGGCCATGGAAGTCGAGGTTTTCATATGCCGTCAGCCGATCATCAAGGCTGGGTTCCTGGAACACGACGCCAATGTTCTGCCGAGCCTGCAGCGGCTGACGGGCAATGTCAGAGCCAGCCAGAAACGCCTGCCCACCATCGGCGCGCAAAATGGTGCAGAGGATGTGGATCAGCGTGGTCTTGCCCGCGCCGTTTGGCCCGAGCAGGGCGAACATGGTGTTGTTGGGCACGGTGAGGTTGACCGCATCGAGCGCCACCATGCGGCCATAACGTTTGGTGAGGTCAGTGACGACGATGGCGTTCTCTGCCGGATTGGACGTGTGTTCAGTCAAAGCAGTACCCCCGCGGCACGAAGATCGCGCAGAAAAAACCGTTTCATGTCGATGGCCGACGATAGCGCAAAAAACTGCCCGCCGCGGCGCACCAGGCGTTGGCGCAGATCGCGCTGGAACTCCGCCAATGCCGTGCGGTAGTCGGCCAGTACGGCCTCATCCAGCACGGTTTCTAGTTCGTCGCCGGTCTCGTCATCGACCAGTAGCATGCTGCCGGTACCGACGCTGGATGGATCAATCTCTTCGGGCGCAGCGATCTGAACGCCAATCACTTCATGGCCCTGCCCGTCGAGCTGCTCGAGCGCGCGGACAATACCCTCGTCCCACCAGTCACTGACCACAATGACATAGGCAGCCTTGCCCATGTCGCGCGCGGCGCGTTCGATATCGCGACCGAAATCCGCCTGCCCGCCCGGCTTGAGACCGTCAAACCAGCTAAACAGCAGATCCGAGCGTGCGGGACCCTGCAGCGGCTGCGACCAGCGGAAGGCGCCGTCCCCGGAGAAACCGACCTGCACGCGATCCCCGGCGGCGAGGCCAATAAAACCCATCACTTGGGCAACTTGCGCCGCCACTTCGTATTTCTGCGGCGAGCCCGCCAGCATGGAGCGGCTACCATCGAGCAGCACATAGACGGGCAATTGCCGATCGACGAAATACTGCCGCACATAGGATTCCCCCAACCGCGCCAGCACACGCGGATCCAAGTGCCGCACGTCATCACCAGTGCGATAGGGCCGGTGTTCAGCAAATTCGATACCCACGCCCTTGCTCGACGAGCGGCGCTCGCCAATGCCAACCGATGGCGCCGCACGGTTCATCGTGAACCGCGCGGTCGACAACTGTTCCAGAAGGAGTGGGGATGGCCTCACAGCACGCCCTTTATGCTGGCGTCGAGCAGCTTGCCCAGCAGCGCTTCAAGCGAAACGCCATCGGCCTTGCCTTCGAAATTGAGGTGGACGCGGTGGCGCGTGGTGGGCTGCAGCATGGCTTTGACGTCGTCAAAGCTCACATTGAAACGACCATTGAGCAGGGCATGGCCCTTGGCCGCCAGCACCAGCGCCTGCGCGCCGCGCGGGCTGAGACCAAAGCGCAGATAGCGTCGGACCTCTTCGGTGGCATCCGCCGCGCCGGGCTGTGTCGAGATGGCGAAGTTGGCGATGGCCTGGCGCACATGGTTGGCCATGGGCACGCTGCGCACCAGAGCCTGCAGCGCGATGATATCTTCTGGAGTCAGCAATTGCTGCGCGACAGCATCGGTATTGCCCGTGGTGCTATCGAGAATGGCGGCCAGCGTTTCGGCGGTCGGCAGGGGCACGTCGAGCTGAAGCAGGAAGCGGTCAATCTGCGCTTCGGGCAGAATGTAGGTGCCGTCCATTTCGAGCGGATTTTGCGTGGCCAGAACGAAGAACGGCGATGGCAATTGCATGGTGGTGCCGGCGGCGCTGACAGTGCGCTCCTGCATGGCTTCTAGCAGGGCCGACTGCGTGCGCGGCGTCGCGCGGTTGATTTCGTCGGCCAGCAGAAGCTGCGTGAAAATCGCGCCGCGCTGGAATTCCAACGTATTGCGGCCATTGGTGTCGGGCACCAGAACCATAGAGCCGGTAATGTCGGCCGGCATCAGATCTGGCGTGAACTGAACGCGGGCAAACGACAGACCGGCGGCCGTCGCAATCGTGCGCACCAGCAGCGTCTTGCCGACACCCGGAGGGCCTTCGAGCAGCACGTGACCACCGGCGATCAGGCCGATCAGCAGATCTTCGATGACCCGGTCCTGACCGAGCACAACCTTGCTGATCTCGCCCTTCGCAGCCGCCAGAATGGTCAGCAAACGGGTCATTTCAGCATCGGCAATTTTGTCGGCAGCGATGGCGGGTGATGACATATCAGACGATCTTTCGTGCACTAGAGCGCGTGAGCGGGTTCGGAAACGATGGGGCGAGACGAGGACGCCTTGCGCCCCGACGGTGATTTGGGCTGGAGCTGGCGCGGCTTGATCAGGCTGGTGTAGCGCACGGCAAGTTCGAGCATGAACAGCGCCAGCGCGATGGCCAGCCAGAATGGCCAGACCGAGTGCAACGTCCAGCGATCAACGCTCGGGGGTGGTGACACTGACGCGGCCTCGAACTGACCGCCTGTTGCGGCGACCAGCTGGCGCAGGCCGACATCTGCCACAGGTTGACCCAGATTGGCCGAATAGCCCAACGCCAGTGTTTTGCTATTGGATACGCTGCCCGCCGTAGCGTCAAAGCGATAATGGCCTTCGACGGACGGCGTGACCTCGGCGCCATAGCGGTTAGCGCCGAGAGGGCGGAGCGTGATGGGCTGCGCAACAGCATCGGTCCCGGTGACTGTGAGCGTCGGAACAGTGCCAAGGCTCGTGCCCTGCACATTGACCTCAACGACGAAGCTGTCGCCGCGCTGGGCAATGTTGACGACGACATCGCTGCGGTCGACCGGCGGCAGGAACTGACGGATAGCCTGCGCCCAGAGCGCTGGATAGCTGTCGAGCTGCTGCCATTGTGCGGACCATGGACCAACGGCTTCGGTGGTCAGCGCCAGCACCTGTCCGGCGCCATAGCGCCATGAGGCAAGCAGCGGCATCGGCTCGCCCTTGGTGTCGGGCACAACCATGGATAGAGATGCCTCGGGCTTAGCCGTGGTCAAAACAAACCCATCAATGGTCGGCATCTGTGGGGGTAGGCCACGCAGGAACGCTTCGTCGCGTGCAGCCCAGAGCGGCTGGGTGGTGCCCTGCTCGATGGGCGAGCCAGACAGCAGCATCGCCTCTTGTGACAGAATCGAGGGCAGAGCCGCGAAGTCATCGGTGGCATGGAAGGTGCCGCCGCCGAGGCGGGCGATCTGCTCGATCAGCGTGCGTTCGGCGCCCTTGCCGATGGACACGGAAGAGACCGTGATGCCGGCATTGCGAATTTCGGTAAGCAGGCCAGGGAAATCGGCGGGCTGGCTCAAACCATCGGTCATGACGATGATGTGACGCGCAGGCGTGTCGGTGCTGCGCAGCATCTCATAGGCCGCTTCCAGACCCGGATAGACCGATGTCCCGCCGCCGGGATCGACATTGCTGAGCGCGGTGGCGACCACTTGCGGATCGTCGATGCGCTGCAGGGGCAGAACCGCCGTGGCTTCAGAGTCAAAGACGATAACGCCGACTTCGCTATTGCGATTGAGCAGCCGCACGGCGGCCAAAGTCGCCTGCTTGGCAATATCGAGGCGCGTGCCATTGCCCACGGGCTGCTGCATGCTACCTGAGCGGTCGAGCACAAACACCAGCGTCGCTTCAGGCGCATCGCGTGGCACGCGACTCGACAACGGCGAGGCGCGTTCAAGCGGGGTTTCAAGATAACCGCCAGGGCCAAAGCTGTTGGGGCCGCCAAGGATCAACAGGCCCAATCCCTGCTCGGCCACAGCGCTTTCGAGCTGCTCCTGCTGCTGGGTAGTGAGAGCAATAGCCGGCACATCGAGCAGGGCCGCGCCATCATAGGCTTTCCACTCTTCGATGCGATAGGGCGCAGCCTTGGGCTCAAGCGCAACGCTGGTGATCCCCTGACTGTCAAGCCAAGCCGAGAATGCCGCGCCGCGTTCAGGATCATTGGCGATGACGGCGATCTGCCCGGCACCCTTGGCGTCGACAATGGTTGTGAGCGTGTTGTTGGCGGCAATCGTGTCGCCGGTCGCGGTGACGGTCAGCGCGTAGGCGGCGCTGCCCTGAGTGACGTCGGCGATGATGGTTTCAACGCGATTATCGCCGGCGACCAGCGCCACCTGCTGCTCGACCAGCGGCTCGCCGTCTCGCGTGAAGCGCAGCGTTGCGGCTGTATCGCGTGTGGCGTGAACGAAACCAACCAATGCAAACGTGTCGCCGCCAAAGACCGGCATGGGCGCGTCAAGCGACGTGACGGACACCAGATCATCGAGAGGCGTTGGGGCGAGGCTATCGAGTGTGACTTGACGAGTAGCAAGGCTATCAGCAAGAGCGATCATCCCCGAAGGATCGGACTGCGCTGCGCCGGAAACAACGATCTGGGCGGGCTCGCCAAAGGGGACCGTCGCGGCGGCGAGTTGGATGCTCGCAGCCAGATCGGCAGAACGGGTTGGCGCTGTGGTGGTCTCGCCAAGCGTGGGTGGCGATGCGGCCAGGATGGTGGTGTCAGCGCCGGCGATCTCGGCTCCGCCGGGCGCAATCACACCCACCCGATGCGCATCGCTTTGGTGCAGCGGGAAGGCGACATCGAACAGGGCCAGTGTGGCGAAACCCAGCGACAGCAGGCGCAGGCCCGCCACCACCCGGCGGCGCGTGCTGAGGGGATTGTCCGACCGCAGCGCAGCAAGGTGAAGGAAGCGCTCGCCACCGCGACCCGACAGGATGGCCTCCGCAATCAGGATAACCAGCACCAGGGCGATGAAAACGGGCCAGAGCGGGATCGGGAAATCCGTTGTGGCTGTGTTCGTTTCAAGCGCGGGCGTGGCTGTTTCCGCGACAGGATTGATCGCCAGCACTTGGCGATGGACGCCATGAGCGAGGGTGTAGAGACCTGCGCTGGTCGGCGTGAAGGACGCGCTGCGCAAAGTGGTTGGCGTCACACCCGACACATCGGTTCGGGTGATCGTGCCACCAGCAAACCGCGCATCGAGCGTACAGGCCTGACCGACGAGGCATGAGGGACGCAGCACCGGCTGGGGCGCAATGCCGAGCCATTGTACGAGGTTTGCGGCAAAGACCGGCAGGCTTGGCTGCTGGGGCCAGTTTGACTGGCGTGGATCAAACGCCAGCGTCACCTCGCGACCGTAGTCGGTCTGGGCAGCGGCAATGAGTGGCGTCGTGCCCGCGCGCAGCAGAACTTCGCTGTTGGCAGATGGCGTGATAGCAAATGACGCGCTGGCGGAGAGCCCGGTCCAAGCGATGGTGCGCATCAGGGGGTGGGCCATGTCGGCCGCGGTCGGCGATGCCTTGCCTGCGCTTGGTAGGGACGTGGTGCCGACGCCTGCATCGCCAATCCACAACACATTCGTTTCCGCCTGACGTGTCAGATGGGCATTGTCCGCAACAACCAGCGCGAACTGGCCGACATCTTCGGGCAGGCCGGCTGCCTGATAGATCGCCGCGCCATCGATGGCCTTGAGCGCCGCCAGCATCGGCTGGTCGCCTGCACCAATGTACAAAATATCGAGGGGGGATGGACCTGCACCGGCGACGAACCAGGCATGATTGTCATGCGCGTTGGCATCTTCAGCGAGAGACACCGAGATAATGCCTGGTCCCGGCAGATCGAGCGGGAAGCTGAAGGTCTTGTCGGACGCCGGCGCATTGGTTTCGAGCGGATTGCCAATGGTGCGGCGGGACCATTCGAGGGGTTGCTCGGCAGCATTGGCAGCGTAGCCAATGATGATTTGGGTGCCGCCAATACCAGCGCCAAAATGCACGCTACCGGTCAGCGTCCAGGCGTTTGGCGTGTCGGGCTTGGCGACCAGTTGCGCGGTCAGGCCAGTATTGGGCCGCGCGATGGCGGGAACGACGCTTTCCTGCGCGATGGTTTCGGCGCTGGCCGATAGATCAATGGTCTGCGCACGGTCGGAATAGACGACAACCTGAGTGTGCCCACCCTTGTGCACCAGCGACTGGATCACCGAGGCAACACCGGACCAATCGGCCGGCGCGTCCTCGGCCGATACGGACGCAACGGCAGCAGCCAGACCGCTTTCACCCAGCGGACGCGCAGCAACGATGGGCACGCTGTCGATACCGACCGCGATCAGCGAGAAGTCACCGCCAGCGGAGGCGGTTTCGAGGCGCTCGGCGATCTGGCGTTTGGCGACATCGAGCACGGTGCCGTCATCGGTGTCGGCCTGCATGGCGCCAGAGCGATCAAGCACAAAGATCCAGTGATCAACCGCCTCGCCGCGCGTCCACAAGGGCTGCGAGAGGGCTGCGGTGATGCCAAGGACGGCGAGCAATTGCAGGAACAGCGCCCAGCTCGGCTTGGGCCATTGCAACACGCGATTGCGCCGCAACTGGCCGCTATTGAGCTTGCGCCAGATGACGAGGCTGGGCACCGCGACGGTGCGCCGCCGCCGAATGTGGAACACCAGCACCAACACACACAGCGCCGCCAGGGCCAATGCAAGGGGTGCTAACGCGATCATTGTGCGGTGTCCGTTTTGGCCGGACGATTGAAGTAGCGCGCAACGACAGCATTGGCATCAGGACTGATTGCCTGGCGGCTGACGATCTGCGCGTTCTGGCGCGCCCAGTCGCCACTTCTGTCACCACCCAGATCGGTCGACGCGCTAGGGACGGCGGAGGTGGGTACATGCATGCGAATGCTGCTGCCCTCTTGCGTGTCATCGGCAGAAATCGACATGGTTTCGGTTGGATCGGCCATGGTTTCGAGGAAACCTTTGCTCTCGGCCAAAGCCTGCGACCCACCGCCAGCGATATTGCTTTCGCCCTTGCCCGATTGGGAAGCTGCGCCCACGGGGAGCGACCCGGCGCTTTCAAAGGCCTCGTCTTCCATCGGCACAGCGGAGAACTCGCCACCGGCCAGACTGGAGTTTTCGAGCGAGCCTTCGCGCTGCGCGGCCGCATTGTCCATCTGCTTGCCCGAGGGTGGGGTTGGCGTGGCGCCTTGTGACATACGGTCTTCGGGCAGGTTGTACATATCCGCAGACGAGACGCGCGGACGGTTGGCTTCACTAGGCATTTTCGCGCGTTCCGCAGCGGCCTGCTGACGGGCGTCGCTGAAGGCACGCGCGCTTTGCAGCACCGCCCCTGGATCGCCCGGCTCATTGGCCAGCCAATTGGGCAGACGCCCGTCATAACCAGCCGAGGCGTGATTGATCAGTGCTTCAAGCTGCGCCCGCAATTCAGTTGGCGGCGTGGTGCCGGAGCGCGCAGTTTCAGCCAGCTCCTTGAGGGAATTGGCGACGGCCTTGAGGTAGTCGCTGCTGCGCCGATCCGCATCCTCAGCCAGCAACTGCGCCAGCACTTCGATGTCATCAGCCGAATAATCTGGTTCTGCGGGTGGGACTTCTGCCACGGCGGGCGCGGCAGGCGCAGCGGCATTGCCACCGACATAGACATGGGCTGCCGCCGCACCACAGGCAGCGAACACCAACACCGCCAGGCTGACAGCCAGCAAGCGTGAAAAAATCGGAATGGCCTGGGGCACGCGGATGCCAGCGGCGATCTGCTCGGCCTGTCCACGCAGCGAGCGCGCCACGGCATTGTCCTGTGTGCCCAAAGGCGACACATCAATGGCGGTCGACAGCGCTTCGGACAAGTGAAGTTTGAAATCGGCCCGACGGGCGGTCTGCGCCAGGGAAGCGCGCTGCAGCAACAACAGCGCAACGACCGCGAAAATGGCAAATCCGGTAATCAGCGCGATGGGAAGCGCCATGCTGCGGCCAGTCTGACCGAGCGTCAGCAGAGCAATGATATAGGCTACGCAACCAATCGCGGCGACCAGCGCCAGAGTGGGCAACATACGGGCCAGTGCCGATCGCCAACTGATGGCAACCAGAACCTTGTCGATGTGCGACGTGCCGACGCGCTCCATGCTGTGTGTATCCCCGCACACTTGGCGCTGTCCGAGCCCGGCCGCAATGCGACCGGGATCGGATACGTTATGTATGCGTCTGTAAGTTTACTTGCCGACGAGCGCGGCCAGTTCAGCGAACGCGTCCTTGACCTTGGCAGGACCGCGAGCGCCTTCGATGTCAGCCAGGTTGGCTGGGTCTTCGCCGACAACGATCAGACCGACCATCGCCATGGCGAAGTGCGGAGCGCACTTGTAGCCATACGCGCCGGGAACGTCGAAAGTGACGCTGAATTCTTCGTTGATCTTGCTCTTGAACTCATTGCCGCCCTCAGGGAACATGCCCTTGATGGTCTCGGCATTGTGGCCCTTGTCGGTCGGGATGAACTTCACAGTGTCACCGACAGCGATCTGCAGGAAGGCTGGCTCAAAAACCATGGTCTTGCCATCAGCGCCCTTGTTCAGCATGTGAACTTCGAACTCAGCGGCGGACAGGGACAGCGTGGTCGCAAGTACCAAAGCGGCAGCCGTCAAAATGCTACGAAACTTCAACTCAAACTCCTGATAGTGCAAATGGTATGAAGGGACATTCGCCCCCGCATGGCAGAGCGCCATCCGTAAACGAAGTGCGCAAGGGTTGACACCCTTTCACGCAATATTGCCATACAATTTGAAGTCCTCCGCTAGCCACGATACGGCCTCCCCCAAGCGCTATCAAGACCAAATGCCTTGCTTTGGCGGCTTTGGTCGTACGCATTTCGTCCAATACGAGGAAGCCTCCGTTTTGCTCAAAGGCCCGGAATCCGGGCGATTTGTCGCATCCGGGTTTTGTCCCCTCAGCGGCCAACACAAACGCGCATGGAAGTGTGGGTTGCAGCGGGTCCAAGTTTCGCGTTGAGTTTGCCCGGGCCGATCCGCCCCAAATTTCAAGCAATTGCTGAGGGAGAAGACGCATGAACAAAACCGCAATTTTCGCGGTTCTGGCTGTTTCGACACTGATGACTTCGAGCACGTTCGCACAAGCACCGCAGAAGGTTCAGGTGGGCAACAGCCAGCAGGAATTTCCCGAAAGCGTGACCTCAACGTCGGACGGCACGCTGTTTGCCGGTAGCGTGGCGCATGGCACGATTTTCCGCGCGGCACCGGGCGCCACCAATGCCGACGTATTCATCGCCGCACCAGCCGAGGGCCCATCAGCCGTGCTCGGCGTTTATGCCGATGAAGCCAATGGCAGTCTCTGGGCGTGCTACGCAGATATGGCCGCATTCGGTGGTGGGGAATCCCTGCCGTCCGTGTTGCGCAGCTATGACCTGACCACAGGCGCACTCAAGGCCAGCGCCAGCTTCGACGGCACCAGCCTGTGCAACGACATCGCCACAACGGCTGACGGAACTGCCTATGCTGCCGACACCTACGCTGCACGGATCGTGCGCGTAACGCCCGGTAGCGAAGCTGCCGAAGACTGGGCGGCTGACGAAATCCTGGCTGGCGCAGACGGGCTGTCCTTCGGGCCCGACGGCCACCTCTACGTCAACAGCGTCACCACCGGAAAGTTGGTGCGGATCAATGTTGGCAGCGATGGCGCAGCCGGTGACATCACCGATCTAACCCTGTCGGAGGAATTGCTGGGACCAGACGGCATGCGCTTTGGCGATGATGGCCTGCTCTACATCGCCGAAAACGCCAATGGCCGCGTTGTTGCCGGCAAGATTGACGGCGACAATGTCACCATCACGCCAGTGCCCGGCGATGTCTATGACTTCCCCGCCTCGCTGACCAAGGTTGGCGATACGCTCTGGGTGTTGGAAAGCAAGCTGGGCAAGATGGGCGGTGCCGAAGATCCAGGCGCGTTCTTCATCTATCCCGTAACGCTGCAGTAAAGCGTTTTGTCGGTGGCGGGTTGCCTCGCCACCGACCATTACGACGCAATCGGCGCGCGGCGCTCGTGTTCCTCGTCGGTGAACATTCTTGAGCGCGTCAGAAACCGACGCTCGGTACCATTATCCAGACTAAACATGCCCCCGCGCCCCGGAATGGCATCGATAATGAGCTGAGTGTGCTGCCAATACTCAAATTGGCTGGGCGACATGTAAAACGGCGCGCCGCCGATTTCGCCCATCTTCACGTCGCGATCCCCGACGATGAAATCGCCCTCCGGATAGCACATTGGCGATGAACCATCGCAACACCCGCCCGACTGATGGAACATCACCTTGCCATGGCGTTTTTCAATGCTGGCAAGCAGGTCCAGCGCGGCCGGGGTGACGACAACGCGTTCAACGAAATCGGTCATGTTGCCTCGCCTCCTGTCATGCCCTTGCGACCGCAGCGTCATTCCGGTGGGCCCCGCCGGGGAGGAGATGGGGTTGAGGTCGGTGACCCACCGGAATGAAGGATTGTGGATGGGGGCGGCCACGATCCGCCCCCATCCTGGCAGTGAAGAAACTCAGAAAAAGCCGAGTTTCTTCGGGGAGTAGGACACCAGCATGTTCTTGGTCTGCTGGTAATGATCGAGCATCATGCGGTGGTTTTCCCGACCGATACCGGACTGCTTGTAGCCACCAAAGGCCGCGTGGGCTGGATAGGCATGGTAGCAATTGGTCCAGACACGCCCGGCCTGAATGCCACGACCAAAGCGGTAAGCGCGATTGGCGTCACGCGTCCACACACCGGCGCCGAGGCCATAGAGCGTGTCATTGGCAATCTCGAGCGCTTCGGCATCGTCCTTAAAGGTGGTGACCGAAACCACCGGCCCGAAGATTTCTTCCTGAAAGATGCGCATCTTGTTGGTGCCGGCGAACACCGTCGGCTTGACGTAATAGCCGCCCGACAATTCGCCTTCGAGATTGTTGCGCTCGCCACCGGTCAGCACCCTTGCGCCTTCCTGCTTGCCGATATCGAGATAGCTGAGAATTTTTTCGAGCTGCTCGGACGAAGCTTGCGCACCAATCATGGTGCTCATTTCAAACGGCGAACCCGCCTTGATGGCTTCGACGCGCTTGATGGCCCTCTCCATGAAGCGATCATAAGCCGACTCCTGGATCAGCGCGCGACTTGGGCAGGTACACACTTCGCCCTGGTTGAGCGCGAACATGGCAAAGCCTTCGAGCGCCTTGTCGAAGAAGTCGTCGTCTTCGGCGAGTACGTCAGCAAAGAAGATGTTTGGCGATTTGCCACCCAGCTCCAGCGTCACTGGGATGAGGTTCTGGCTGGCGTACTGCATGATGAGGCGACCGGTCGTCGTCTCGCCGGTGAAAGCAATCTTGGCGATACGGTTGGACGAGGCAAGTGGCTTGCCCGCTTCAAGGCCAAAGCCGTTGACGATGTTGAGGACGCCGGGGGGAAGAATGTCTTCGATCAGTTCCATCAAGTACAGGATCGAGGCCGGGGTCTGTTCGGCTGGTTTCAGCACCACGGCATTACCGGCTGCGAGCGCCGGGGCCAGCTTCCACACCGCCATCAGGATCGGGAAGTTCCACGGAATGATCTGCCCGACCACGCCGAGCGGTTCATGGAAGTGATAGGCGACGGTGTCGTTGTCGATCTCGGAAATCCCGCCTTCCTGCGCGCGAATGGCACCGGCGAAATAGCGGAAGTGATCGATAGCGAGCGGAATATCAGCGGCTGTCGTTTCGCGGATCGGCTTGCCGTTGTCCCAGGTTTCAGCCAGCGCGATCAGATCGAGGTTTTCCTCCATGCGGTCGGCGATCTTGTTGAGCATCACGGCGCGCTGCGCCACCGAGGTCTTGCCCCAGGCAGGTGCAGCCTTGTGCGCTGCGTCGAGCGCCTTTTCGACATCCGCGGCTTTCGAGCGCGCCACTTCGCAGATCACCTGGCCGGTGACGGGCGAGGTGTTTTCAAAGGTCTCGCCGTCCACAGCGTCGACCCACTGGCCACCAATGTAATTGCCATATTTGGCCTTATACGGAGACTTGGTCCGCTGGCCGACGAATTCTGGTTTGTTCATGGCATCCTCCCATTTTTGATGCCAACTCCATTGCAACGGCCGTGCCAGAACGCGCCAAGTACTTGATCGCAATGGCGAAGATTTTGTGATCCGCAAGACGCTGGACGCGCGCCGAGATCGGATGCAACACTTTGCAACAACCAGAAGCGATGGCCGGTGCAACACCTGTTGCAAACTGCCACAACTGGGAGGGATGGAGAGATGCAACCGGTGTCCGTGGCCGCCCTGGCCGCAGCGCGCGAAAAATTCTTCTCTGGTCAGTCATTGCCGGACGGGCTCGTTCCCGCACCGATTCTGCGGTCATGGCAACGCTGCGCCGAACAGGGCCTCGACGCCGGAAGTTCCATCCGCGCCGAGCCCATGACGGCGAGTGAGCTGCGCGCGCTGCACGAGCAGAACGAAGCCCTCCGCCTGCTGTCGCGATCCGAGCTGGTGTCATTGCGCACCGAGGCCCGGCTGACCGACAGCGTGGTTATCCTCACCGACGCGAAAGGATTGGTGCTCGACACGGTTGGCAGCCCGGAATTTGCTGGACAGGCGGCCGAGGTCTCGCTGCGCCCCGGCGTCGCGTGGTCAGAAACTTCTACCGGCACCAATGCCATCGGCACCGCACTGGCAGAGCGTCGCGCCATCGAGGTGCATGGCGGCGAGCACTTCTTCGAGCAGGACGGCATCCTGCATTGCGCGGCGAGCCCGATCTTTGACCCCTACGGCAAGCTGGCGGGTGTGCTCGACATGTCCGGCCATGCCTCCACCGAACATACGCACGCCATGGGGCTGGTGCGGCTGGCAGTAGAGCAAATCGAGCACCGCTTCTTTAATCGCGCCTTCGATGAAATGACCGTGGTGCGCTTTCACCGCAGCGCCGACCTGTTGGGCACGACGCGCGAGGGCATTCTGGTGTTCGACGGGGCGCGGCTGGTGGCTGGCAATCGCCGCGCCATGCATCTGGTGGGGCTTGATCGGAAGGCCCTGCGCCAATCGAGCATGGATGCGATCTTTGAGAATGTGGGGCTGGCGGTCGATCATGGTGAGCTGCGTGCCCGCAATGGCGAGCGCTACTTTGCCTCGGTCAGCGCCCCGCGCGCCACAACGCCCACTGTCATTGGCACCCTGCCCCGCGCGCCCAAGCCGCGACGGGATGGCCCTTATTTCACGGCTGAAACGCAAGCCGACCTGGCCAAGGCCATCCGATTGGTCAATGCCGAAATCCCACTGCTCATTACCGGGGAAACCGGCGCGGGCAAGGAAGTGTTCGCGCGCCATCTCCATGGCCAAACGGGACGCGCGGGAAAACCCTTCATCGCCATCAACTGCGCGGCGCTGCCCGAAAGCCTGATAGAAGCTGAACTGTTCGGCTATGAGCCCGGTGCCTTTACCGGTGCCCGCAAATCGGGGGCCAAGGGACTGGTGCAACAGGCCGAGGGTGGCATTCTGTTCCTCGACGAGATCGGAGACATGCCGCTACTGCTGCAATCGCGCTTGCTGCGGGTTCTGCAGGACAAAGAGGTCTCGCCCCTCGGCGGCGGTACGCCAAGCAAGACCGATTTCGTTGTGATCTGCGCCACCAACCGCGAGCTGACCGCCATGGTGGACGCTGGCACCTTCCGCGCCGACCTGTACTTCCGCATCGCGCAATTCACCATCAATCTGCCAACGCTATCGGATATGCCCGACCGCAGCGCAGTGGTGGAAGTGCTGTGGTCACAATTGGGCGGCAGCCACGGACAACTACCGCCGACGACGGTCAATCAATTGGCCGATCGGCCATGGCCCGGCAATTTCAGGGAAATGGCGGGCGCGTTGCGGGCCCTAGCCGCCCTGCATGATCCCGGCGAAACGATCACGCTCCAATCACTCGCGCCTGTTGCGCCCAGCGTGGGGCCGACACCGACGCTCACTGGAGATCTGGGCACGCTGACCGAAACGGCGATGCGTCGAACAGTCGAGCAGCATAGCGGCAATCTCTCGGCGGCAGCGCGAGCGCTGGGCATCGATCGGTCAACGCTGTATCGCCGACTGGTTTGGAAAAACTGAACCCGGCTTTCGGGCCATCGCTCATTCCTCAGGCAGCGGGAACCGCACCTCGACGGTGACACCATCATCGCTGGAAACCATGTCTACCGTGCCATTCAGCTGGGCGGCGAACGCCTTCATCAGCCGTGAGCCCATGCCGGTGCCGGGCGTCGGTGGCAGGGGATTGCCGTTATCGTGGATGACCAGCAGCGCATTTCGGTCGTCATCCAGCGTCAGCAGAATGGTGATGGCGCCAGGACGACCGTCGGGGAAACCATATTTGAGCGCATTGATCACCGCTTCGGTGATCAGCTGACCCAGCGGCATCACGGATCTGTTGGGTATCGTGACCGCCGCAATATTGGTCTGCAGCGTCACGTTTTCCGAGGAGGCATCAACGATCTGCTGCGCAATCGAATTGATATAGTCCGGCGCCGACACGTCGACATAGCTATCGGTGCGATAGATATGTTCATGCACCGCCACCATGCCCTGAATGCGGGGCTGGATTTCTGCAACCGGGTCCGCGCTTTTGGCGTGCAACCGCACCAGCGACAACACCGACTGCAGGTTGTTCTTCACCCGATGGTGGATTTCGAGGAACAGGATTTCATTGCGTTGCAGCGACGTGGCGAGATCGGCAGAGACCTGCTCATGCCGCCGAATAAGCCGACTGTTACGCAGCGCCGCATAGCCCAAAAGGCCCGAAATCGGCAGCAGCACCGCCAGGGTGAACAACACCTTGGCCCAGTACGAATTCAGCATATCATCCGTGCTGATGCCGATTGCGGCAACCAGAGGCGCTCCATCCACCCGCGCAAAGCCGATCGCGCGCTGCACGCCATCAATCGGCGACTTTCCGGCCGAGTAGGCGCCCGTCTCTGCAGAGAAATAGATCGCGACAAAGTCTTCGGGAAGCGGAGTATCATAGACCGCCGTTGGCACTTCGGGCAGACGTGCCGACAACCAGCCATCCTCATGCACGAGGTAGGCATTGGAATCCTTGCCGCCCACACTCAGCCAGGTTTTATTGAACACCTGCATGGGCGCGTAGGCCACCGCCGCACCGACGAATTGATCGCCGCGACGCAGCGCCTGCCCCACCGCAAAGGTCATCTGACCGGTAACGCGGTCCGCGATCAGGTGCGACACGACCCAGTCGGCACCCCCCTTGAGTTCCTGGAAATAGCTGCGATCGCTGATATCGACGACATCAGCATCAACCGCCAGGAACTGCTGCGATACGCCACTGGCGTCATAAAGCACAATGGCGACACCATCAGGCAAATCGTCAATGACGTCGCCCAGTACGACGCCTGTGTTGCCCGCAGCTTGAAGTTCGCTGCTTTGCCGCTCAACGCGCTTCAACACCTGCCGCGCCACATCGAGATACCAGCGCACGTCAGTGGCCATCGAGAGCGCATAAGCGCGGGCGCGATCCTCGCCCTCGCTGGTTACGCTGCGATAATCGGAGATGAATTGCGTCAATGCGAGACCGAAGGTCACAACAATCATGGCCACGGCAATCACCGTCGCTACATGCGAATTGGAGCGCGTACCGGTTGGGCTTGGCGTGGCGTCCGGCTGTCCGCCGGTATTGCTTGTGGTAACTACGTCGGCCTCCTTCAAGCGGCTAGGAAGCCATTTGGAAATACAGAAGTCAAACGCCTTCCCGCACCTTGAAAAAATAGATCAGGCAGCGAGAGGCATGCAAAGATACAAATCGAATGGCCATGATCTAGCATCTTTTGTGCACCAAGCCCAACCATTTCCAAGTTTGGCAAGCGCGGGGCGGCCATGGCTATTGTTCCGCAAAGTAGAGGCTGTCACGCCCCGTCGTTTTACTGTGGTACAGCGCATCATCCGCACGGCGATAAAGCGTATCGAGCGACTCCGTCCCATCAAATACAGCGGCCCCCATGCTGACAGTCATGATCCCGCGCGGAGCCGTGTCATGTGTCAGCGCCAGCTCGCGCACTCCGTTCAGTATTCCTTCGAGCGGAACCTTGGCCCGTGTCACGTCGACATCGAACAGGAAAATGCAGAACTCCTCGCCGCCGACGCGCGCAGTAATGTCGAGTGGGCGACGAGCGGAGTGACGGATAACGTCGGCCACTTTCTGCAGCGCGACATCGCCGCCCGCGTGACCATAGTGATCGTTGAACAGCTTGAAGTGATCCACATCGACCACCGCCAGGATGGCAGGACGCTGCTCGCGTGCGCAATGACGCAAGCCGCTTTCCACCCGCCAGCGAAAGGCCCGACGATTGGGCAGGCCGGTAAGCGGATCGATCGAAGCCTGGGTGGCCAAAAGCTTGCGCAACAGGAATTGTTTGCGTTCCGAGCGTTCGCGCAGATAGCCGCCCATGGCAGCCAGCGGCAGCGCCACCAAAATCGTCAGGAAGAGTTGCAGGCTTTCGTGCAGCAGGGCCGGTGAGAGCACCAGAATCGTGGTGACAATTGACATGACCGCGACGGCCACGGCCAGAAACAGCGCCTGCCTAAAGCGGAGACCGATGGGGAGAAACGCCGCCATCACCACCGCCACCTGCGCACTATCGACGGCAAATGTCCCCATGGTTTTGGCCATGTTTGCCGTCAGGCTCACTGCCAGCCCAAGCAGCAGGTAGATAACCACAACAAGGCGATCATACCGCACAAAGCCGCGCCGGACTTCGATCGCAACCGCGACAAGCCCGCCAAGCACGATGGCTCGGCTGATGAACAGCATGGCCACTTCGAGGCGCCAATCGCCCGGTGGCAGGCCAAGCACCCGGACAATGTCGAAGACAGCAAAGCAGGACCAGATCGCAATGGCGCTGGCCGCGCAGATCAGCGTCGAATTGCGTTGGTCACGAAGCAGCGTGCCGCGGAATTCCTGCTCCGTCTCGGCATCAAATGAGGGCTCAAGATCTTCCTCGCCACCGAAGGAAAAAGGCGCGCCGTTCACAAAAAACACTTTCCCAACATAAATTTAGCATCACTCTGCCTCACGACATCTAACTTTGCGTTACCGCCCACCTACGCATTCGCGGGCGCGACGGAACCGTCTGTCGTTCACGCAAAAAACAACTCCTGGGCAGTGAACCTTTTGCCCCCACGCCAATTCTACTCTTGGACAGTGACGCTCATTCGTGGGCAGGGGACTGTCAGACAGTGGCCAAAAGACATGATGTGCAAGATTTGCTTAAGCGCAGCGAACCATTCCCAGAGTGGTTCAAGTTCTCTTTTCGCGATGCGAGTGCCATAACAGGCAGAGAGAAAACATAAGGCGAAACGCACATCAGGAATACTCTCACGTCATCAATCTATCCCTTCCCATAATCTTGCGAGCAAAACGGGCGCAGCGCCAAGGCGCAGGCGTCATATGGAGGCTGGAATGCAATTAGGTATGGTCGGCTTGGGCCGCATGGGCGCCAACATGGTGCGGCGTCTGATCAAAGCGGGACACCAATGCGTGGTTTATGACGTGAACCCGCAAAGCGTTGCCGATCTGGTTGCAGAAGGGGCGATTGGGGCTGCGACGCTTCCCGAATTTCTGGGCAAGCTCGACACACCCCGCGCCGTCTGGCTGATGTTGCCTGCGGCCATCACCACCCGTATCGCGCTGGAACTGGCCGACCAAATGCAGCCCGGCGATACGCTCATCGATGGCGGCAATTCTTACTATCGCGACGCGGTAGATCTCGCTGCCCAGCTCTCACCCAAGGGCATCAATGTCGTCGATGTCGGCACCAGCGGCGGCGTCTGGGGTCTGCAGCGCGGCTATAGCCTGATGATCGGCGGCAACAAGGACGCCGTGCAGCGCCTCGATCCAATCCTTGCAGCGCTGGCGCCCGGTCAGGACGGCAGCGGCGCGACGCCCGGCACGACCGACACCGCCTCGCAGGGCTATCTCCACTGCGGCCCAACCGGCTCCGGACACTTCGTCAAAATGGTCCACAACGGCATCGAATATGGCCTGATGGCCGCCTATGCCGAGGGTATCAACATTCTCAAGGCCGCCAATGCGGGCGAACACGCGCGCGACGCCGACGCTGAAACTGCGCCGCTGCATGACCCACAATATTACCAGTTCGATATCGACCTGGCCGGGGTCGCCGAAGTCTGGCGGCACGGCAGCGTCATCAGCTCATGGCTGCTCGATCTGACAGCGGGCGCACTCCGGGGCGATCCGACGCTGGCCAATTTCGGCGGCAAGGTGTCCGACTCCGGTGAAGGCCGCTGGACGCTGCGTGCGGCGGTCGAAACCGGCGTACCGGCGCCGGTGCTCTCGTCGGCGCTGTTTGCCCGCTTCTCCTCGCGCGACAATGACGAGTTTGCCAACAAGCTGATGTCGGCCATGCGCTTCGCCTTTGGCGGCCACCACGAAAAATCCTGATCGCGAGAACCGCCATGACCAAGACCCGCGCCGACGCCCTGGTGATCTTTGGGGTCACCGGCGATCTCGCCCACAAGATGATCCTGCCCTCGCTGTACCAGATGGTGCGGCGAGGCCATCTGACCGAACCCGTCATCGGGGTGGCGCTGGATGATTGGACCAAGGACCGGCTTTCTGCCCGCGCCCGCGACGCCGTGACCAACCAGTTTGGCAACGTTGACGAGGCGGTCTTTGCCAAGCTCGAAAGCCTGCTGCATTATGTGTCGGGTGATTACAAATCGGCCGACACCTTCGAGCGCCTGAAGCAAGCGCTGGGCGGTGCGCAACAGCCGCTCTACTACCTCGCCATTCCGCCGTCCCTCTTCGGCGTCGTTATCGATGCGCTTCAGACTGCCGGCATTGCCCGCAATGCAAGGCTGATGGTCGAAAAGCCCTTTGGGCACGATGTGGCGTCAGCCCAGGCGCTTAACGCAGTCCTTCATGCCGTGTTCGAGGAAGATGCGGTGTTCCGCATCGACCATTTCCTCGGCAAGGAGGCCATTCAGAACCTGCTGTATTTCCGCTTCGCCAATGCGATCGTCGAGCCACTGTGGAACCGCACCTATGTCGAGAGCGTGCAGATCACCATGGCGGAAAACTTCGGCGTCACCGGGCGCGGCAAGTTCTATGACGAAGTCGGCTGCATCCGCGACGTCATCCAGAACCATCTGCTGAACGTGCTGCTGTTGTTGACCATGGAACCACCGATCACCAGCGCCTCGGACGATCAGAGCGACGAAAAAGTGCAGGTGCTCAAGGCTATTCGGCAACTGACCCCTGCCGATGTGGTACGCGGCCAGTTCAACGGCTATCGCGATGAGCCGGGTGTTGCTCAGGCCTCGACGGTTGAAACCTTCGCCGCCATTCGCCTCTTCGTCGACACCTGGCGCTGGAAGGATGTGCCCTTCTATATCCGCGCCGGCAAGAACCTACCGGTGCGCGCCACCGAAGTCGTCGTGCGCTTCCGTCGGCCACCCATCGCGCTATTCGACGACGTCTCCGCCGCCGACGCCAATTATCTCCGCCTCCGTGTCGGCCCCGAAGTGATGATCGCCCTCGGGGCGCGTCGCAAAGCACCCGGCGGCGAGATGGTAGGCGAGGACGTGGAGCTGACCGCGGTTGATGACACTGTCGACGACATGATGCCCTATGAACGCCTCATCGGCGATGCCATGGACGGCAAACGGCAGCTATTCACCCGCCAGGATGCGTCGGAACTGGGCTGGCGCGTGTTCGATCAGGTCCTCGACCAAAAAGACCAGCCCGCACCGTATGCGCCCGGCACTTGGGGTCCGGCCGATGCCATGAAGGACTTTACTCCCCTCGGCGGCTGGGTGGATCCCAAGCCTTGATCCGGAGCGCACCATGACTGACCAACAAAATCAACCCGTCGTGCTCGCCGTCGACATCGGCGGCTCCCATGTCAAGGTCTTGAGCAGCGCCGGTGGCGCAGAGCGCAAGGCCGTTTCCGGGCCCAAGATGGATGCCGCCGTTATGGCGGAGGCCGTTGAAAAACTGGCTGACGGCCTGCAATTTGACGTGTTGGCCCTCGGCTATCCTGGCCCCGTCATTCACAACAAGATTCTGTCGGAACCGCACAACCTCGCCACAGGCTGGATCGGCTTCGATTTTGAAAAGCGCTTCGGCAAACCCGTCAAAATCGTCAATGATGCGCTGATGCAGGCCATCGGCAGCTATGATGGCGGACGCATGCTGTTCCTCGGCCTCGGCACAGGTCTGGGCGCCGCCATGATCGTCGACAATGTCGCCCAACCCATGGAAATCGCCCATCTGCCCTATCGAAAAGGGCGCACCTTCGAGGACTATCTGGGAGAGGCCAGCCTCGAAAAACGTGGTTTAGAGAAGTGGACCAAGCACGTCTTCGATGCCACCGAACAACTCACCGCCGCCTTGGAGCCCGATTACGTGGTGATCGGAGGCGGCAATGTCACCCGCCTCAAGACGCTGCCTCCAAACGCCCGCCGTGGCGACAACACCAACGCCTTCAAGGGTGGCTTCGCCCTATGGCTCGACGAGAGTCTGAAGGTCTAGCCGTGCTACCCAATGGTGCGTTCGAGTACCGATAGCCAGTTGGAATAACCAATGCGTTCCAGCAGCGGCTCATCATAGCCATGGCGGCGGAGCAGATCGAACAGCACGGGCAATCCGGCTGCTGACCCGATCGCATCAGGGATCTTGGTGCCGTCGAAATCGGACCCAAGGCCGATCCGGCTCTCACCGACGATCGAAATCAGATGATCGAGGTGCCGCACCAGCAATTCTGGGTCGGATGATGTGTCGAGACGACCATCAAGCCGGAGAAAACCGGTGCCGAAATTTAGACCAACCAGGCCGTCACTATCCCGGATGGCGCGCAACTGTTCGTCGGTCAGATTGCGCGGGGACGGCGAGAGCGCGTAGGCGTTGGAATGCGTCGCGACTAGCGGCGCATCCGAGATTTTGGCCACATCCCAGAACCCCTGCTCGGTGATATGCGAGAGGTCCACAAGGACACGCATGCGATTGCAGGCAGCAACGAGGCGGCGACCAGCATCGGTCAGGCCCGGCCCGGTGTCGGGCAGCCCGGGAAAGCGGAACGGCACGCCATAGCCAAAGATATTGGTGCGGCTCCACACCGGTCCGACCGAGCGCAGCCCGGCAGCGTAGAGCACGTCGAGAAAGTACAGGTCCGGATCAATCGCCTCGGCGCCTTCAATATGCAGCACGGCGGCGAGAGCGCCGCGCGCATTGGCCGCTCGGATCTCCGCCGTCGACCGGCATAGCGCAACCGCGCCATTCGAAGCGTTCGCCAGACGCTGCAGGATGGCGACCTGCGCAATGGTCAGTCGCTGCGCTGCTTCAAGGCTGAGCTCGTTGGGCAGTGGCAGATCATAGGCGTCGGCCTGCATCGCGGCACGATCGATCTCGCCGGGCGATGGACAGAATACCGCGAACAATCCGCCGACCAGCCCGCCAGCCTGTGCCTTGGGCAGGTCGAGATGGGCAGGCGCCTCGCCCGTCAAAAAGCTCTGAACGGGATCAGCCGATGGCTGCTCCAGCAGTCGCAGCAATGCATCGTTGTGGCCGTCGAAAACGGGGATCAGCTTGTTCACGGGCGCGCTCTCGTTTGGGACTGGTTCAATGCAGCACCCGGCTGAGGAACAGCCGCGTCCGCTCATGCTGGGCATTGGTGAAGAAGGCTTCGGGCTTATCTTCTTCGATGATCTGGCCCTGATCCATGAAGATCACACGATCGGCAACCTGACGGGCGAACCCCATTTCGTGGGTGACGCAGAGCATGGTCATGCCGCTATCGGCTAGTGAGATCATCACGTCGAGCACTTCCTTGACCATTTCAGGATCAAGCGAGGACGTTGGCTCATCGAACAGCATGATCTTGGGGTTCATGCAGAGCGAGCGCGCAATGGCGACCCGCTGCTGCTGGCCACCTGAAAGCTGGCCGGGGAATTTCTGCGCCTGCTCGGGGATCTTGACGCGCTCAAGGTAGTGCATGGCGGTCTCTTCCGCCTCGGCCTTGGAGAGCTTGCGCACATAGATCTGCGCCAGCGTCAGGTTCTGCAGGATGGTCAGATGCGGGAACAGGTTGAAGTGCTGAAATACCATGCCGACTTCACGGCGGATTTCGTCGATCCGTTTGAGGTCATTGGTCAGCTCGACGCCGTTGACGATGACCTTGCCGTCCTGATGCTCTTCGAGACGATTGATGCAACGGATCAGAGTCGACTTGCCTGACCCCGACGGCCCGGCAATGACAATGCGCTCGCCGCGCCCAACGCGCAGATTGATGTCCTGAAGGACGTGAAAATCTCCAAACCACTTCTGCATGCCGATGATTTCGACAGCGGTTTCATCGAGAGGTCGTGTGGCTGTGGTCGACGTCAAGGTCTCAATGCTCCTGTTCGTGCTCATACTGTTGCCTCACCAGCGGGTGCGGCCTTCTGCCAGATTTCGGGTTCGACATGACGCTCGGGCTGCGCCACGAAGAGGTTCTCCGGGCGGCTGAGGCCGAGGTTTTCTCGAAGGGTCGTGCCTTCATACTCAGTGCGGAACAGCCCGCGCTCGCGCAGGATCGGCACCACGTCGGCAATGAATTCGTCCAGACCACCCGGCAGGTAGGGCGGCGAAACGACAAAGCCATCGGCCGCGCCTTCCTCGAACTGGTGCTGCAGGATATCGGCGATCTCCGTCGCCGTGCCGACGAAGCGTTCGCCAAGGCGCGTTGCCGCAACATGGGTCGCGATCTGGCGAATGGTCAGATCAAACCGCTTGGCCCGATCGATGACGCCCTGGCGCAGCGAATGCCCGCCCTTTGTGGGCGGAATTTCGGGCAGCGGGCCATCAAGCGGATAGCCCGACAGATCCACGCCACCCAGCGACATTTGGAGCCATGACAACGCCAAGTCGGGATGGACGAGATTGTCGAGATAGGCCGCCTTTTCGGCCGCTTCCTTGGCGGTCGCGCCGATCACCACCTGGATGCTAGGCATGATCTTGAGGTCATCGGCCTTTCGGCCATGCGCGACCACACGCTGCTTCATGTCGGCGTAGAACGCCTTGGCCACGTCGAGCGGTGGGTTGACGGTGAAAATGGCGTCGGCAGTTCGTGCGCCGAGCTCTCGCCCCGCCGGGGAACCGCCAGCCTGTACCAACAGGGGATGGCCCTGGGGCGCGCGACCGACATTGAGCGGGCCATGCACAAAGAAGTTGGGGCCATCATGGCCAAGCGCATGCAGCTTGTCCGGATCGAAATAGCGCCCGGACTCCTTGTCTAGCAGGAAGGCGTCGTCCTCCCAGCTATCCCAAAGCCCGCGCACTACGTCGATGAATTCCTCTGCGCGCTGGTAGCGGGTGTCGTGGTCGTTCAACGTGCGCTGATTGAAATTGTGCGCCTCGTTTTCGCCGGTCGAAGTGACGGCGTTCCACCCTGCCCGCCCCTTGCTGATATGATCGAGCGAGGCGAACTTGCGGGCGATGTTGTAGGGCTCGTTGAACGAGGTTGAAGCAGTGGCGATCAGGCCAATATGACTGGTGCCCATGGCGAGCGCCGCCAGCATGGTGATAGGTTCGAGCTTGCCCACATCCATGCGCGAAAACGCATCCTTGCCCTCGACACGGCGGAACCCCGGGCCATCGGCAAAGAACACCGCATCAAACTTGGCCACTTCGGCGCTGCGGGCCATGGAGAGGAAGTAGTCGATATCGTGCAGCCCGCCCGCATGGGCATCGGGATGGCGCCAGCCACCCATCTGATTGCCGGTGTTCAGCAGATGCGCGAAGAGCTTTATCTGTCGCTTGGGAGCGGTCATGGATGGTCTCAATTGGTCCGGTTGCGGGGCGGCAGGCGCCCGTTGAGCGCGTGATCGCCAATGCGCAAATAGCGCCAGCGACTGGGATCATGCAGGGTATGGGTGCGGGCATTGCGCCAGTGGCGATCGAGCCCGACATGCTCGGGCCGCGCGAACTCGGCGGCAATGTCGACTAGGCCTGCCGCAATGTCGATGGCCAGCTCGCCCGCATGGACTTTGACGATGCTGACTTGGAGCGAAAAGCGCTGCGTGATCTCTTCGGTCAACGTCTGGGTAGCGAGCACACGAAGCGAGGCCAGCGCTTCGGCAAACAGCACTTCGCTGGCCGAAAGCCGCGCCGAGAACACGCCGATAGTTCCGAGGACGTCGTTAGGAACCGGACCATCGATGCTCGCCAGCAGATCCACCGCATCGTTCAGCGCGGCGCGGGCAATGCCGAGATCGATGCCGACATGGGCCAGGTTGGCGGCGGCGTTGCCGGTGCTGGGCAGGTCGGAATTAAGCCAGCGTGGCAGGATTTCATCGGCGGCGACCACGACATCGTCGAGTATGGTCGTCCCGCTGCCCGTGCCGCGTTGTCCGAGGCCGCGCCAGTCATCGAGCAGCGTTAATCCAGCACTGCCCGCCGCGACCACCGCGATGGATGGTTGTCCATCATCGCCAATGGCCAAAATCGAGATGAACTCCGCGCCTGTTGCGCCCGTCGAATAGAACTTGCGGCCATTGAGCCGATAGCCGCCATCGGGCTGCGATGTGAGGCGCGTCGCGGTGACCTTGGCATGGGCAACACCCCGCTCGGCGGCCGCATTGCCGAAGCGCGCACCTTGCACCACCTGCGGCAACCAGCGCTCCAGTTGCGCGTCGGTCGCGGTGCGGATCAGAGATTCCAGCATGGCGTAGTGGATAGTCATGATCTGGCCGACCGAGCCATCGCCGATCGACAGGCGGCGCGACACTTCGAGTGCGTCAGCAAATCCAAGGCCCGCGCCACCGAAGGCGGTCGGGACCGTGACAGCCAACAGGCCACTGCGCGCGATCGCCTCAAGTTCAGCTTTTGGCGTGGCGCGGTCGATATCGCGCTGGGCAGCGCCACGCGCAAATTGCTGGCTCAAAGCATCGGCGCGCCGATAGGCGTCTGCGCGATCAACCGGGACACCGAGGGGAACGGGGTGGACCTCAATGGACGGTCGCTCCAGCGCAGCACGTCCGGCAGCGACCTTTGCAAGCCGGAGCGGTTCTCGGGAGGCAGTCTCCAGAAGCGCGCGGTGGTGACGGCCGAAATCAAGGGGATCGTCGGTCGTGCTGGTGCCGCCAGCTTCAAACAGGAACCGCACGGCACGCTTGGCAACGTCGCCCGCCAGCAGGCGCGCTTCGGCCTGACCAATTGTTTCTGAACGGCGCGCAGCCTGCGCGGCACTCACCTCAACGGCGAGGGCACCAGCGGCGTGCACAATCGTTGGCTCTTCGCGAACCGGCAGGCCATCGGCTTCAAACCATGGCCGTGCGGACGTTGCGAGGAAGGCGACCGCGTCGGCAAAGGCCGCCTCTGCAATCGCGAGATCGGCATCAGTCGCATCGGCGACATCTTCGCTATGCGGCTGGGCTGCGGTATCCGCACTCATGCGGCCACCTCGCCGCGCGCAACCAGAGCCGCTTCAAGCGGACCGGCGTCGATGAAAGCATCAAAGTCGAACGGCGCGATGAACTTCTCATCGCGCAGATGCTCATACTTGGCCTTGAGCAGCGCCACCCGCGAGGCACTCAGCGAGAGATCGGCCTGGGTGTGCAGGCGCGGTGAATAGGCCTTTTCCAGCAGGTCTTCGGGCAGCCCCGTCTCGCGCGCGAACAGGCGCCGTGTCTCATCTGCGTGATGAATGGCCCAATGCTGCGCATCGAGCAGCCGCCCGACCCAGCGGGCCACGAGATCAGGGCGCTCCGCCAAAAGTGGCGCCGACACGGTCAGGATGCAGGGGGTGCCGAAACCATCGCTGTCATTTTCATTGCCGCGCAGGGTGACCACGGGGCGTGCGCCGGTCGTGCCAGCGAGGATCGCGGTCAGAGCCCCATCGCTGTAGATCGCATCGACCTTGCCGCGATAGAGCGCTGCTACCTCGTCGCGCTGCACGGCGAACTGGCTATTGGCGCCCCAAAGCGACTGTCCCGCCGCCGAACCCGCAGTGGCATCAGCCACATATTCGCGGCTGACGGGGATTTCGACTAGTTCGACATCGCTGCGATCAATCACACCGCTGGCAAAGAGCGCCTTGTAGCCACCAAGGACCGAAGCGCGCCACCAATCCACATCGTCATTGAGTCGCACCGGCACGCCGAGCCGCTTGCCCTTGAGATCGGCGGCGGTTGCGATGCCGGAATCCGGCAGGGCATAAATACCGTGCACCCGATCATGCCAGGCAATGCCGATGACCTTGATATCGGCACCGCGCGACTGCGAAATCAGCGGCGGCACATAGCCGCCGAAACGGAATGAATTGGGCTGCGAATGGCGATAGTGTGATAGGTGCACCTGCCGATCGGTGGACGATGCCAGCGAACGCACCTCAATGCCGTCACCGGCAAATTCGGTATCGAGCCAACCCTCGCGGATCGCGATGGTGGCTGCCGTTGGCGCAGGGCAGCGCGTGTACCAGAGAGTATCGATAGCCATGTTTATGCCTCCACGCCGATGGATTGCTGAATAGCCAATGCATCCCGCGCCAGCCCATGCTTTGCCAAAAGGTCTGCGACTTCCGGGCGCTCAAGGAACACAAAACGCCCCCGATCCCAGAGGATTTCGTCGTCGAAACGGATGGTCGCATTGAACAGCGAGCCGCAGATTTCGCCGGGATCGGACCCGACAATATGGAAGTGGGTGTAGCTGGGGCTTCCAAAGGCGACCGAACCCCAACGCCCGAGATCGTCAATGGCGCGACCGGCAAAGAAGGTCGCGGGATTGATGCCGGTGTGCCAGGAATTGAGCGCGCGCGCGTCTGCATCAAACAGCGCCGCGACGCGGTCGAAATGCGCTTCGGCCCGTGCCGCCTGAACCGGTTCGCCGCCGAACTGGGTGATCTTGCCGTCTGCGATATCGAGCAGCAGCGGGCTATCGAGCGGCACGATCGGGTCGTCATATTGATGGATCGATGTCGATAGCAGCGCCAACGTCAAAGCGAGCCGTCCATTGGCGCGGGCGCTCGAAATCGGCGGGAAGATCATCACCGGAAAATTGCGTACCGCAAAGGGCGTGAGTTCTGCTGGCTTGCCGGTGTCAGCAGGCTCCAGCGCCATGCGGAGGTCGCTGCCATTGGGGCAGGTGAGGTGATAGCTGCGCGCCGCGCCGATCCGCTGGACCACAAGATCATGCAATTCGGCGACAAAGGCATAGGGCAGACTGCCGAACGGGGCCGCGAGGCTCTCGGCGTCGAGCACATAGGACACGGTCTTGGTGCCCGGCCCCGGCAATTTCAAAAAGCGCGCCTGCGACCCCAAACGACTAAAGAACAGCGTGTGATCGGACGCTGCGATTTGCTCAAGCACATGGGCAGGGAAGTGTTCGGGGCCAATCGGGACTGGTTCAATGATCAGCTTGGCATCGAGCCCGCGCGCCTGCGCGGCGTCCACGACATGGCGACCCAGCGCGCCACGATAGAAGGTCTGATCTTCGGGCTCGGCCACAACCAGAAGTGACTGCCCGGCGACGATGCCGATGCAGCCGTCGAGCACGTTGGCGATGCCTGCAGCGAGTTCTGCGCTCATCTCAAACCCTTCCAAACCAGCTTTGCGCCGCACGTCTCGTGATCGATTTCGTGGGATTTTCGATAACGCCGTTTCGATTCAGCCCAATTTGACAGCAGCCATTTGGCGCGAAATGCGTCGTCATCAGAATTTCCTTGCGAAGATAAAACCATTGAATTTCAATGACTTGCCATTTCTATATAGAATTCATAGACATTATCAAGCTTCTCATGGACCAGCAGATGACCCTCGCAACCTTGCAGTTGGACGCGCCGAACGGCACCGCGATTTCATCGCTGTCGCGCCGGCTTTCCATTGCGCGCAGCAGCACGGTCAAATCGGTCGGCACCTATGGTCTGGTAACGGGCGCGCTGCTCTACGCCATCTGGGCGGGCGCGACGGCCATGCCTTACAAATGGCAGTGGGAGCGCGTGCCGCAGTTCCTGTTTGTCATCGACGAAAATGGGTTTCGCTGGGGCACGCTATCGCTTGGCCTCGTCGAGACGCTGCGCATTTCGGCGCTGGCCATGGTCATAGCCGCGCTGCTCGGCCTCGTCCTCGCGCTGCTGCGCCTCTCCCCCTCATGGTCGGGTCGGGCGGTCGCGAGTGGCTTTGTCGAGCTGGTACGCACCACACCGCTGATCGTTCAGGTCAGCATGTTCTATTTCGTGCTGGCGCCGACCATCGGCACCGACCGGTTTTGGACCGGCGTGCTGGCGCTGGCGCTGTTTGAAGCGGCTTTTGTCGCTGAAATCATCCGCTCGGGCATTTTGTCAGTGCCACAGAGCCAGTGGGAAGCGGGCACCAGCCTCGGGCTCTCGCGCTTTGATCTTTACCGACACATCGCCCTGCCGCAGGCGCTCCGCCTGATGCTGCCACCACTGACCGGCGCGGCGATTTCGCTGATCAAGGACAGCTCAATCGTCAGCGTCATCGCGCTGTTCGAGCTGACCACCGCAGGCCGCGACGCCATCTCGCTCACTTACATGAGCTTTGAGATTTGGCTGACCGTCGCCGCGATCTACCTCGCCATCACCCTTCTGCTTTCCCTCGCTGCGCGTCGTTTCGAGCGGCGTCTGAAAATTCGTGCCTGACGCCTGAACGCATTCAAAAACCAACAACAACACCTGAAAGAGCTGACATGAAAAAATCCCTCTTCGCCAGCGTTCTGGCGCTCGCCCTGAGTGCTTCCACGCTTGCCTATGCCGCGCCCGTCATCGAGGAAATCAAGACTGCTGGCGTCATCCGCGTTGGTCTGGGCACCTTCGTGCCATGGGCCTTCCCGAACAAGGATGGCGAGCTGATCGGCTTTGAAGTCGATGTTGCCAACAAGCTGGCCGAAGACCTGGGCGTGAAGCTGGAACTGGTGCCGACCGCATGGGACGCGATCATTCCATCGCTGGTGTCGGGCCAGTTCGACGCCATCATCGGCGGCCTGACCATCACTGCAGAGCGCGCCAAGACCGTCGACTTCACCATCCCTTACGAGCACTCGCAGGTCTATGCAGTGGTCAACAGGAAGGTCGCTCCAGATATCACAACGCTTGAGCAGCTGAACAATGCCGACGTGACCTTCGCCAAGCGTCGCGGCTCGGCTGCAGCTGCGGTCGATCTGTTCCCGCTGTCCAAAACCGTGCTGTTTGACGACGAGAACACCCAGCAGCAGGAATTCTTCAACGGCAACGTGACCGCGCTGACCGTCGCCACGCCGACCCAGGCCATTTTGGCCGAACAGTATCCAGAAATCGTGCGCGTCATCGAGCCTGCCACCGAGCAGACCGACGAAGGCATCGCCATCCGCAAGGATGACCCGACCTCGCTCGCTGCGTTCAACGAGTGGATCCAGAAGCGCACCGACGACGGCTGGCTGCAGGAGCGTTTTGACTATTGGTTCAAGGGTCGCGCCTGGGCCGATCAGGTCGCCTCGAACTAAATCTTCCCTCTGTGGTATCCCGGCCTCGGCCGGGATACCGAACCGGACATTGCCCCTTGCTTCCAGGCTCCCGCAAACCGCGCTTCGGCTGGCTAGACGCCCTGATCCTCGCCCTTGTGGCGGGCGGCATTGGCTATGTTTTTTTGCAGGTTGGGGAAGTGCTCAACTACCAGTGGAAGTGGTCAGCGCTGCCGCGCTTCGTGCTGCGTTATGACGAAGCGACCGCCAGCTGGATTCCAAACCTCTTGTTGCTCGGCGTCCTGACGACATTGCGCCTGTCGATCTGGGGCAGCCTGATCGGGCTGGTGCTGGGCGTGCTGGTCGGGCTGTTGCGGGTGTCGCCAAATCTGGCGCTGCGCATGTTCGGCACCAGCTATGTCGAGACCATTCGCAACATCCCGCCGCTGGTTTTCCTCTTCATCTTCTTTTTCTTCTTTGCCAGCCAGCTCATCCCGCTGACCGGTATTGCGCCAGCTGTTCGCAGCGCCAGCCCGGAAACGCTGGCCGTGCTCAATGTCCTGTTTGGCGAACCGCGCCAACTCACCTCGTTTCTGTCAGCCGCGATTGCGCTCGGCATGTTTGGCGCCTCCTACGTGGCCGAGATCATCCGTGGCGGCATCGAATCCATCGAGCCCGGTCAATGGGAAGCCGCCAAGGCGCTGGGGCTGCGGCGCGGCGTTACCTTGCGCAAGATCATCCTGCCGCAAGCGCTGGCGCGGGTCTGGCCACCGCTGGCCAATGAAGTGATCCTGCTCGTCAAATTCTCGTCGCTGGCCTCGCTGGTTTCGGTGCCCGACCTCACCTTTCAGGCCAATCAGGTCGGCGTCACCACGCGCGGCATGTTCGAGGTCTGGCTGGTCGTCGCAGCCATTTACTTCGTCATCTGCTTTGGCCTCGCCTCGACGTTTTCGGCGCTGGAAAAGCGCTCCAATCGCCACCTAGCCCGCTGAGACCCATTCATGACCTCGACTACGCTTGCCGACCGTGCCGCTGGAGCTGTGCTTGGTGCCCTGATCGGCGACGCCCTCGGCGTTGGCCCGCACTGGTATTATGACCTCGACGAACTGCGCCGCGAATACGGCCCGTGGATCGACGGCTACACCGCCCCGCGCCCCGGCCGTTACCATGATGGCCTCAAGCCCGGTGATCTGTCGCAGGCCGGGATCATCGCCGAGCTGTTGCTCGACGCAGTACTGGAAAGCGGCGGCTATGATGCGGCGGCCTTCACCGCAAAACTCGATGGCGATCTCTTCCCGCAGCTGGATGGCATCCCAACCCACGGTCCGGGCGGCTATACCAGCCAGTCTATCCGCGAGACTTGGCGCAAACGCGTGCTCGACAAGCGGGAATGGGGCGATGTGGCCGGACTTGCTGACACCACCGAAGCCGCCGAGCGCATCTTCGTTGTTGCATCGCTCTACGCGACAGACCCATGGCGCGCCGCTACCGCCAGCCGCGATAACACCCTACTGACGCAAAACGACACGACTGTTGCCGCCCTCACCACCGCCTTTGGCAGCGTGATTGCAGCCTTGGTGCGCGGAGAGGCCCTCGACGCCGATATCAGCAGCCGGCTCTTCGCCCTGGTGCATCAAGGTCGACTGCCCTTCCACCATGTGACGCGCCCCGGCAGTACACCACCGCTGGCTGGGAGTGTCGAACTGGCGGTCGGCGCGAACTTTCCTTCGCCCGATGCACTCTCTGGCGTGTCGACCGCCGTCCGTAGTGCGCTTGACCCTGCAATCACCATCGAGCCAGCCTCAAAGATCGCGCAGGTCTATGGCCTGCCCTGCGCCATCTATTACCAGCTGCCCGCCGCCTATTACCTCGCGGCGCGCTTCCCCAATTCCTTTGAAAACGCCGTGCTGCACGCCATCAATGGCGGCGGGCAAAATCAGGCGCGGGCAATTTTGACGGGGGCGCTGGCGGGCGCGCAATTGGGCATTGATGCCATCCCAAGACGCTTCATTACCGGGCTGAGTAGCGGCGCTGAGCTGGAGCGCAAAGCGCGAGCACTTGGTCGTCTGGCAGAAAATCTAGCAGGCGCTGCAGCGGCTTAACCGCAGCGCCTGATCGGGATCAAGGCAGCGTGTGGCCGGCGGCGCGGAACAGGCGATACCATTCCTGACGCGTCAGGGTGACGTCGGTGCCGGCGGCGGCATCGGCGACGCGGCCTGGATTGGTGGTGCCGAGCACGACCTGAATATTGGCCGGATGGCGGGTGATCCAGGCCACGGCAATACCGGTCGGGGTCACGCCATACTGCTCGGCCAGCTCATCGAGCGCGTCATTCAGATCAGCGAAATTCTCGCGATCGCCGAGGAAAACCCCGTCGAAAAACGCCTTCTGGAACGGTGACCAGGCCTGCAGCGTCATCTTGTTGATGCGGGAGTAATCCAGCAGCCCGTTGTCACGGGAAATCGATTGATCGAGCCCAGCCATATTGGCCGCGACGCCCTGTGCGAAGAGCGGAGCGTGGGTGATGCTGAGTTGGACCTGATTGAACGACAGCGGCACCGTAACGGCCGTTTTGAGCAGGTCGATCTGGCCCGGCGTGTGGTTGGACACGCCGAATTCGCGAACCTTTCCAGCAGCTTGCAGCTGATTGAAGGCTTCGGCGACTTCCTCGGGTTCGACCAGTGTGTCGGGGCGGTGCAACAGCAGCAGATCGAGGTAATCGGTCTTGAGCGCGGCCAGAGATTTGTCGACCGTCGCCAGGATGTGCTCCTTGGAGAAGTCGAAATAGCCGGGGCGAATGCCGACCTTGGACTGGATGGAAATGGCTTCGCGCTCGGCGGCGGAGAGCACGATGGCCTCGCCAAAACGCTTCTCGCAGAGATGGTATTCCCCGCCGTAAATATCGGCATGGTCTACAACATTCACGCCGGCTTCACGGGCCGCGCCGAACAGGCGCTGGATCTCGCCATCGCTCATCTTGGCAATGCGCATGAGACCCAGAACGATACTGGACACGGAACGCCCCGACTGGGGCAGAGTGAGGTTTTTCATCTTGGTACCGGCTTGCTGAACTGAGGAAATCGACACGACAGACACGTTTGGCGGACCACAAACCGGTAGCACCACGGTGCATTCGGTTAGCAGACTGTCACCCTAGCGGTTCACCAATAGGGTCGAAAAGGTGAATGTTTTGCAGGCCCGGTCAAAACAGGCCACCGCCACTACTTTCGAGTGTCTAGCGACGCGTTCAGCCCTGCGATGACCCCCAGCGCTCGGACCATGTCGGCACCTTGTCGCCGGGTGCGGGTTGGGCGAGATAAATGGCGCGCGCGATGGCGCGGGAAAGACAGACGGCGGCAGCATGACCGAGGCGGATGCTGTCGACGGCATCGGGGCCAAGGGGCCGCGCGCGGGTCGAGACCGAGAAGATCAGATCGCCATCGACGGGGGTATGGGCCGGGCTGGCGCCACGGGCAATGCCATCCTGCGCGGCGACGGCAAAGCGCTTGAGCTGGGCTTTGGTCAAGATCGCGTCGGTAGCGACAATGGCGATTGTCGTATTGGCAATCGCCTTGGTGCCATCGCGCTTGGAGCGGGCGGTGTCCTCAAAGCTGAGGGGACCGGGATAGGACCCGAGCCCACCAAACTCATCGTCGACCTCAAAGGGTGCGGCCCAGAAATGGGGATTGTCGCCCATGGTGACGCTGCCGGTGGGGTTGGCCACTACAACAGCACCAACCGTGTGACCGCTGGGGAGAACCAGCGACGCCGAACCGAGACCGCCCTTGAGATTGGCGGTCAGAGCGCCAGTGCCGGCGCCATGGGTGCCCAGAGCGAAATCAGGACCGGCCGCTTCTAGCGCCAGACGGCCGAGTTCGGCATAGGGATTGCGGGTCCAGCTCTTGTCGCCGCCATTGGAGAGGTCAAACACAATCGCGGCGGGCACGATGGGCACGGTGGTGCCATTGACGGCAAAGCCGCGCCCTTGCAGGCGCAACGCATCGACGACGCCAGAGGCTGAATCGAGCCCGAAAGCCGAGCCACCAGACAGCACCAGTGCGTCGATATCCTCGACGAGTTTATCGGGCGCCAGAAGCTCGGTTTCACGCGCGCCGGGGGAGCCACCCATCACATCGACCGAGGCCAGAAACGGGCGATCGGCGGTGAGCACGGTCGCGCCGGTCTTGATGTGATGATCGGCGGCATTGCCCACCAAAAGACCGGGGACGTCGGTGATGAGATTTCGGGGGCCAGCACGCATGGATTGAACTCGGTTGGAGACGGCGGGGGAAACTAAAGATCGGACGAAAACTCAAAACGCAGACCCGCTTCTACCATCAGCGGCAGGACCCGTTCGCCAAAGAATGCCAGATCGGGCACGAAGTCGTAAAAGGCGATGTGGAAGCCATCGACACCGGCATCACGCAGCCGCACCATCTGTTCGACAATGGTCTGGGGCGAGCCGATCAATTGCAGATTGCCGCCGATGACGGCGCTGGCATCGGGCTTGTAGTTGCGCCAGGCGTGGGCATCGCTGCTGAACTTCTGCCCGCCCGCCAAGGTTTCGAGATCGGCATGGGCAACAATAGCATCGGCATAGGCGCGCGCCTCGCTGTCGGTCTCACGCGCGATCACCATGGGATTGATCAGGGTGCGAATGCTGCGGCCCTGTTCGCGCGCAGCCTGCTTGATGCGACTGGTGTGCGCGGGGAGGCTTTCGATGGCAGCCTCGATATCAGCCCCGGCCGGGCTGGCGATGAACACCACATCGGCGTGCCGGGCAGCAAAGCCGATGCCGGCCGCAGAGCCCGTCGCCGTCATCAGCACCGGGCGATGGTGCAGCGCCTTGGGTGAGACATAGGCATCCTTAAAGCGCCAGCTGGTGTTGCTGTCATAACTGAACGGCTGATCGTCGTGCCACAGCTGGCGCAGCACCGAGACCGCCTCATCGGCCAGCACATAGCGCTGATCATGCTCGATCTGGGTGCGCCCGAACAGTTCGTGCTCGGCGGCGCGGTGCCCGGTGACGATGTTGAAGCCCCAACGCCCCTTGGAGATATGATCGAGCGTGGCGCCAAACTTGGCCAGGTGCAGCGGATGCCAGGGGCCATAGAGCAGGTGGACCGTGCCAACGATGATGATGCGGTTGGTCAAGGCGCTGAGCGCTGCCGCACTGGTCAGCGATTCCAGCCCAAGATCGGTGCGCGTGGGCCCCTCGCCGCCCTTGGGCAGCCAGAGCGAATAGCCAAAGGCGAGATCAAAACCCAGCGCTTCGGCAGACTGCACCAGAGCGGCATTGTAGTCGAATGACCAGTCGGTGCCGCGCGGCAGGGTCGAAGCACTCCAACCACCGTGGAAGGTGGGCAGGAACAGGCCCAGGAGCGTCGGCTGCGCCAGCGCCCGCGCCCAGGGACTGGTGGGATCATCGGCCGGACCGGGCAGGTTTGCAGCGGTTTTCAGCAGGTCGTCTGGCTCGGTCGCCATGGTCATCTCGTGTCTTTTCGCGGCAGGCAAAGCCCTCCCAACAGGGTCTCTGTCAACCGCCTTCAAACCGCGCTGAATGAATTTTCCATTTCAGAACAAGATACTAGCATCACGTTTTACTCTATAGAAAAACTCGATAATTGCCGATCTTGTCGTACAATGTGCTTGGTCCTACGGTCCGCCCCCATGACCAATACACTGACTGGCGGCTGCCAATGTGGCCGCATCCGCTACACCATCACCCCCACCGAGCACAGCGACGAACCCGAGGGTTTTTCGGGCGTGCACATCTGCCATTGCCGCATCTGCCAGCGCGCCTTGGGGAACCTGTTTGGCGTGTGGCTGCCCGTCGACAAGGCGGCGCTGACCCTGACCGGCACGCCCAAGGCCTATCGCTCATCGCCCTATCTCGAACGCTTCTTTTGCGACAATTGCGGCAGCCCGATTGGCTCGCGCTACGTCAAGGGCGTCGAATGGGAATTCAGCCATCTGGTCGGCATTCTCGTGGGCACGCTGGATGATCCCGAGCAGGTGCGCCCCAGCTTCCAGTTTGGCGTCGAAAGCCGCATCTCCTGGGCAGATGTCGGTCACGGCCTGCCCGAAAAACGCACAGAGGACCTCCCCGGCCTGGCCGACCTCTGGAAACTCCCCCTCCCTGACACAAACCAACCATAGGTTGACCATGCTGAAACACTCTACACGTTCGGGCTGGATCGCCCGGCTCGGCGCGCTGCTGCTGGGCGCCGTCGCGAGCCTGAGCGCCCTGCCCGCCTGGGCCGCCGACAACGCCATCACCTGGGGCAAGCCATCAGAAATCTTGGGCTATGACCCCCATGTCGAGACCAATGGCGTCTCCTGGCAGTTCCTGTTTCTGACCTATGAAACGCTGGTCACGACCGGGCAGAACCTGGACGTACAGCCGCAGCTGGCCGCATCGTGGACGCAGGATAGCCCCACCAGCTACACCTTCACCCTGCGCGAGGGCGCCAAATTCTCCAATGGTCGCGCCGTGACGGCCGATGACGTGGTGGGCAGCATCCAGCGCGTGATCGACCCGGCGCTGGCCTCGGTCTGGGCGGCCCAGCTTGGCCCGATCAAGGACGTGGTGGCGCTCGACGCCCACACCGTGCGCATCGACCTCGCAGAACCCTATGCACCACTGCTGGCGGCACTGGCCAATATTCAGGCCGCCATCCTGCCCATCGCCGAGCTGAAGGCGGGCACATTTGACCCCAGCAAGACCCTGCTGGGGTCGGGCCCCTATATCGTGGAAGCGCACAATCAGGATCAGTCCTGGACCTTTGCCGCCAACCCCGATTATCCCGAAGCCCTGCGCCCCAAAGTGCCGACGCTGAACGTCGAAATCATTCCTGATGACTCGGCGCGCATCGCCGCCCTGCGCGATGGCCGCGTCGATATCGCGACGTTTGAATCCCCCGATGTTCCTGCCCTACTGGCCGGGATTCCCAATGTGGAAACCGTGGTGCAGGCGACGACCAATTACTATCGCCTCGACGTCAACGCGCTGGGCGAAAACTCCCCGTTCAAGGATGCGCGCCTGCGCGAAGCGCTGACGCTGGCGCTGGATCGCGATGCCATCGGCGATATCGCCCTGGCGGGCACGTCGCAGGCGGATTATCCGCTGCCACGCGCCTTCCCGCAGTCCGATGCCTGCGCCGCCCTGCCGAGCTATGTTGGTGACCGCGCCACGCGGCTGGAAAAAGCCAAGGCACTGGTGGCCGAGGTGGGCAATGGTGCGCCCGTCAAGGTGCAGCTGATTGCTTCGCCGAGCGTTGCCACCTTCCCGCTGATCGCCCAGGTGATCCAGTCGAGCCTGGCCGATGCCAATATCGAGGTGGAAATCCTGCAGCTGCCAGCCGCCGACTGGCTGGAGCGCTCCTTCACCACCGGTGATTTCGACTTCGCCGTGTCCTGGTTCACCGGCTATGCCGATCCATCCCTGGTGCTGGGCTGGTGGAACCCTGACTTTGCGCAGTGGAACAAGGTGTTCCTGCCCGCCGACGCCGATCTCAGCGCGCAGATCAGCCTCGCCAAGCAGACCGCGGACGGCCCAGAACGCCAGGCGCTGTTCACCTCGATCTGCGAAACCATCGACGCACAGGCCGGGATCATCTCCCTGGTCGGCAAGCCTGATATTGTCGGCATCCGCACCGACCAGATCAACGCAACGATCCAGCCAGCCGAAGGCTATTTCCAGACGCTGAAGAACCTGCCGAGCTTTACCCGCACCGGCAACTAAGACGACAGGGAAGGCCGCTCCGGCGGCCTTCCACTTTCAAGGATCCGCCCGCGTGCGACTGCTGCAATTTCTGACGCAAAGGCTGCTGATCTCAGCGGTGACGCTGATCGGCGTTTCGCTGCTGATCTTTGTCGCCATGCGGCTGATGCCGGGCGGGTTCGAAGACATCATTCTGGGCCCCTTTGCCAGCGACGCCGCCCGCGCCGCGACACGCGCCCGCTATGGGCTCGATCAGCCGGTGCTGGTGCAATATGGGCTCTGGCTCAAGGCGGCGCTGGGCGGTGATCTCGGCAGCTCGATGATCAGCCAATTGCCGGTGGCCGACGAAATCCTGCGCCGGGCCCCCGCCACGATCCAGCTGGCGGTGATGGCGCTGCTGATCGCCATTATTGTCGGCGTGCCGCTGGGCGTGGTGTCGGCCGTGGGGCGCAAGGGCAATCCGCTGGTGCCGCTGGCGCGCGGGGTTGGCGTGTTTGGGCTGGGCGTGCCCGACTTCGTGCTCGGGGCCATTCTGGTTTACCTGTTCAGCCGCTTTCAACTTGGCCTCAATGTCGGGGGCTTTGTGCCCTTGGCGGCCGACTGGCAAGCCAATCTGCGGGTGATGACCCTGCCGGCGATTACGTTGGGCGCGTTTGGCGCGGCGCAGTTGCAGCGCGTCACCGATGTGTCGGCGCGTGAGGTAATGACGCAGCCCCATATTCTGGCGGCGATTGCGCGCGGCGATGCGCCCGGGACCATCATTGTGCGCCATGTGCTGCGCAATGCATCGATCCCGGTGTTGACGGCGGCGTCGACGTTTTTCGGCTATCTGCTGGGCGGAACCATCGTGGTCGAGCAGTTGTTTTCGGTGCCCGGCATCGGCCAATATGTCATCACCGCGCTGACCAATCGCGACTATGCCGTGGTGCAGGCGGGCGTGTTGGTGGGCGCGAGCTTTTTCCTGGCGATCTCCATGATCGCCGACATTGCCTATGCCGTGCTCGATCCGCGCGTGGGCGATCCCTCATGATGGCGCGGATGTTGCAGCTCGACCGCCGCATTCTGATCGGCGGGATTATTTTGGTTGTGCTGGTGGCGCTGAGCCTGTTGACGCCCATCCTGCCGCTGGGCGATCCGGCCAAGGTGGCGGCCGGGCCACGGCTGTCGCCGCCCTCATGGCTATTCCCGTTCGGCACCGACCAGCTTGGCCGCTCCAATCTGCCGCGCGTGCTGCAGGCCATTCAATCGACCTGCATTCTCAGCGCGCTCGCCATTGCCTTGACCATGGTGGTGGCAACGCCGCTGGCGCTGTTTGCCGCCTATCGCGGCGGGCTGATCGATCAGGGGGTGATGCGGATTGCCGATGTGCTGTTTGCGCTGCCGCCCATGCTGATGGCCGTGCTGGTGGCCGCCATTGTCGGGCCGGGCTGGCTGGCCTCGGTTGCGGCGATCGTGATGATCTCGCTGCCGCTGTTCCTGCGCATCGTGCGCTCAGCGGCGCTGAGCGTGGCGCGGCGCGATTTCGTCACCGTGGCGCGGCTGAGCGGGGCGAGCCCGCTGCGCGTGGTCTTTGTGCACCTGCTGGGCAATATCATCGGGCCGCTGACCGTGCAGTTTGCCTATGCGCTGTCGGTCGGCATGCTGATCGAAAGCACACTGAGCTTTTTGGGCATGGGGATGCAGCCACCGGCCGCCTCGCTCGGCTCGCTCCTCTTCACCGGCACGCCGTTCATCGCCATTGCGCCCTGGCTGGTGCTGTTGCCGGGGCTGGTGCTGACACTCATCGTCATCGCCATCAACCTGCTCTCGGACGGGCTGCGCCACGCCATCGACCCCATCGAACAGCAGGGGATCGCGTGATGGCTGTGCTTGAGATTGATAGCCTCACCATTCGCTATGGCGGCGCTACAACACCTGCGGTGAACGACGTGACGCTCGCGATTGCGCCGGGCGAAGTCTATGCGCTGGTCGGCGAAAGCGGCTCGGGCAAGACCACGCTGGCCAAATCCATCGCGCGGCTGCTGCCGCAGTCGGCGGACTATGCTACCGGCAAAATCACGCTGGCGGGCGAGGATGTGCTGGGGGCGACACCGGCGAAATTGCGGGCCCTGCGCGCGCGCGAGCTGGCCTATGTGTTCCAGAACCCGATCACCAGCCTTGATCCGACCATGCGGGTCGGCAAGCAGCTGGGCCTGTTGCTGGGTGGTGCGCCTGAGCGCGTGCATGCGGCGCTCGATGCGGTGCGGATTGCCGATCCGGCCAGTGTGGCCAGCCGCTTTCCCCATCAACTGTCGGGCGGCATGGCGCAGCGCGTGGGTGTTGCAATGGCGCTGGCGCGGCGGCCCAAGCTGCTGATCGTCGATGAACCGACCTCGGCGCTGGACGCCTCGCTGACCGCCGAAATTCTGGCCTTGCTGATAGAGCGGCGCGCCAGCGACGGCACCGCCATTTTGCTACTGAGCCACGACCTGCGTTCCATCGCCAAAATCGCTGATCGTGTCGGGGTGATGTATCGTGGCGCGCTGGTGGAACAGGGCGTTACGGCAGCGGTGTTCGCTGCGCCGGAACATGAATATTCGCGGCGACTGCTGAAGCTGGATCACCGCGACGTGCCATCTGCTCCGACCATAACAGCCGATCAGCAAGTGCCCGTAGCGGCAGAGCTGGCGCGCGTCAGCGTTGCCTTTGCCGGACGGGGACGGACCCCGGCGCGGCTGGCGCTGCGCGATATCGACCTCACCATCAGACAAGGCGAAGTGCTGGCTGTGGTGGGCGAGAGCGGATCGGGCAAGACTACGCTGGCGCGGTTGCTGTTGGGGACGCTGCGCCCCACGTCCGGAACGGCGCGTATTCAGGGCATTGCGGCGAACAAGGTGCGCCCGGGCAGTGTCGCCGTGGTGCTGCAAAATGCCGACTGGGCGCTCAATCCACGCCTGCGCGTGGCGAGTTCGCTGCTGGAGCCATTGGGGCGCGGACGCAAGCTCGGCAAGGCCGAGCGGCTGGCCAAGGCACGGCAGGCGATGGAAGCAGTCGGGCTGGCGCCAGACTTGCTGACCCGCTATCCCGGTGAACTTTCTGGTGGACAGCGCCAGCGCGTTTCGATTGCCCGCGCGCTGATTGCCGACCCCGGCTTTATTGTGCTCGACGAGCCGCTGAGCGCGCTCGACGCCGATACGCAGAACCAGGTGTTAGAGGTGTTGCGGGAGACGCAGACGCGGCGGGGCTATGCCGCCCTGTTCATCACCCATGATCTCTCCGCCACGCGCAATTTCGCGCATCGCATTGTGGTGCTCTATGCGGGATCAGTGGTTGAGATCGTGGAGGGCTCGGCGCTCACAGCTCAAGCCCGCCACCCCTATTCGCAGCTCCTGGCGAAGGCTGCCAATGGTGATCTGGCGCCAACCGCACCGATGGCGGCGATCCCTCAGACAGGCTGCGCCTTCGCACCGCGCTGTCCTCTGGCGATTGATCGGTGTCGGGTTGAGGAGCCGGTGCTGCGCCCGATGACAACCGGAGGCGTCGCCTGCCATCGCGTCCATGCAGCCTAAAAGCGGGCCACCGCAATCGGCCATTTCGTCCGCTTGATTGATCGACCTGCCGCTGGCCTATATATAAAGGCAAGTCTTGGAGCGGTTATCGTCCGCAATCGGCAGGGTTAGGAAAAACGTGGCACCGGCAAATTCAGCACGCAAACCCCAGCTCGGCGCGCGTTTACCCCAGCTTGAGTCGACCCGCCTTTATCGCCGCATCGCCGAACTGCTGGAGACGCGCATCAATCAGGGTCTGTTCCCGGTCGGCACGTTCTTGCCTGCCGAGCGCGAACTGGCCGAGCAACTGGGTGTCAGCCGGACATCGGTGCGCGAGGCGCTGATTGCGCTGGAGGTCAATGGCCGGGTAGCCATCCGCCAGGGCCATGGCGTGCAGGTGCTGGCGGGCCCCGACCTGGCTGCGCCCACCACCCCGCCCGATGTCGATATCGGCCCCATTCAGGTGCTGGAGGCGCGCCGCCTGATCGAGCCGCGCATTGCCGAACTGGCTGCTGCCAACCACACCCAGCAAAACCTTGAAAACATGCAGGCGGCCATCAAGCTGCAAAACAGCGCCGCAACCTGGACCGTCGATGCCTACCGTCAGGGCGACCGCGACTTCCATGTCGAAATCGCCCGCGCCAGTGGCAATGCCGCGTTTGAAGTGCTGGTGTCCAAGCTCTGGGAATATCGCACCAAGCCCCTGTTCGAGCGCTTTGAAAACCTGCTGGTCGGCTCGGATCGCCTGGGCAAAACGGCGAACGAACACGACATCATCTACGCAGCCATTGCCGCCGGCGACGCCGCCGAAGCGGGCAAAGCCATGCGCATGCATGTTGAAGCCGTGCTTAGCTCCTTCGTTAAAGGCGACCGCGCCTAACAAAAGCTGTGGCCAAGTGCTCCGCTCTGGTCTGCACGCGCGTACTGGCTAGACCACTAGTCCACTTGCCTTATACGATAGGCTAGTGATGAACCAGTGCAGGTCCGAGCTTCATGTCCCCTCCTGATCCAAGCGCAGCGCGTCTGCCTGTTATCGAGCCCGTGCGGCTCTATCGGCAGATCGCGACGCTGCTGACCGAGCGGATTGCGCAGGGCCTGTTTCCCGTGGGCAGCTTTCTGCCGGCTGAGCGGGCGCTGGCGGGGCAATTGGGCGTCAGCCGCACCTCGGTACGCGAGGCGATGATTGCGCTGGAAGTGGCGGGCAAGGTCACCATTCGTCCCGGCCACGGCGTACAGATCCTGCCGCAGGTGCAGGAGTTTCCCCTGCCGGTGCCGGGTGATGTCGGCCCCATTCAGGCGATGGAAGCACGCCGACTGATCGAGCCGCGCATTGCCGCCAAAGCCGCGACCAACCGCAGCGAGGCCCATCTTGAAGCCATGCAGCGGGCCATGGCCTTGCAGGCGCAGGGCGACACGCCCAAGGATCGCACCTATCGCCAGGGCGACCGGGGATTTCACCTCGAGATCGCCCGTGCCAGCGGCAATGCCGCCTATGAAATCATGGTGCAAAAGCTATGGGACTATCGCGATACGCCGCTGTTTGAGCGGTTCGAAAGCCTGCTGATGAAGCCCGAGCGCGCCGCCGACACGCAGGCGGAGCACGCCGAGATTTTCGATGCGATTGCCCAGCGCGACAGCGCCCGCGCGGCAAAGACCATGCAGCACCACATTGATGCGGTGCTGGCGGCGTTTGTCGCCGGCAAGACCGATATCGGCTAACCGGCGACAGCGTTCGTCAGGCGGTCCAGCCGCCGTCGATGATGTGCACCTGACCGGTGGTGTAAGTGGCGCCGGCGAGATAAACCGCAAGATCGGCAACTTCCTCTGGACGCGCGATACGGCCAATCGGCTGACGCGCGATGAACGCCTTCTGGGCACCTTCAAAGTCGCCGGTGGCGTGCCAGCGCTCGTGCAGTGATGGGGAATCCACCGTGCCCGGGCAGATGGCGTTGACGCGGATATTGGAGGTGGTGAAGTCCGAGGCAATCGACTTGGTCAGCCCGATCACCGCAGCCTTGGAAATCGAATAGGCGGCGCGGTTAGGCACGCCTTTGATGGAGGAAGCGACGGTGGCCATATTGACGATGGCGCCGTCCTTGCGCTCCAGCATTTGCGGCAGGATGGCCTGAATGGTGCGGATCTGCGCCTTGACGTTGAGGTCGAGTGCGAAATCGAGATCCTTATCGCTCATTTCCAGCACATTGCCTGAGTGAACCACGCCAGCGCAGTTGAACAGCACATCAATGCGGCCGATTTCGGCCACGGCCTGCTTGACCGCATCGGCCGACAGCACATCGAGGATACGCGTCGTCACATTGGGCAGACCATCGAGCTCGGCCAGCTTTGCCGCATTGATATCGGTCGCGATCACCTTGGCGCCAGCGGCGACAAAGGCGTCGACCGAGGCGCGGCCAATGCCCTGGGCCGCGGCGGTGATGAGGACGATTTTTCCGTTCAGGTCAGCCATGCGTGTCTCCAACACAATACGATTTGCGGTACGACGCCGAACCGCCAGCCTCTTGGGCATTGCAGCAGAGGACATCGCATATTCTTGGGCCCGATCAATTGGCCAATGGTTCAACCACGGCTAGAGGCCGTAGAAACGCTCGGCATTGCTTGCCCAGATCTTTTGCTGATCGGCTGCGGGCAGAGCCTTAAGCGCCTCGGTGACGACACCGATCCACTTGCCGTAATCGGCAACCAGATTGACCACGGGCCAATCGCTGCCGAACACCAGCCGGTCTGGCCCGAAAATATCGATGATGGTTTCGAGATAGGGCATGACACGCGCAAGCGTCCAATCGGGACCATCTTCGGTCAGGATGCCGGAAAGCTTGCAATGGACGTGGCTGAGGGAGCGGAATTGCTCCATGTCGCGCGCCCAGCTGGCATGCTCGCCCCTGTTGATCATCGGCTTGGCCATGTGATCGACAATGACGGGCAGGTCTGGATAGCGTTCGACGAAGCGGACAGTATTGAGGATGTGGCGCGGCTTGATCAGCACGTCGAAGCGCAGGCCCAGATCGAGCATCTGGCGAATGGTGGGATCAAGATCGGGACGCAGGATCCAGGCATCGTCGCTCAGGTCCTGCAGATAGGGACGAATGCCCTTGAGGCGCGGATTACGCGCCCATTGGGCGAGATCGCGGGCAATGTCAGGGCCAACCATATCGACCCAGCCGACCACACCCTTGATGAAATCATGGCCATTGGCCAGACCGAGGAGATAGCCAAGCTCTTCGGGGGTCGAGCCGGCGGCGACCAGCACGCAACCGTCGACGCCATTGGCGTCCATCAGGGGCTGCGCATCGGCCGGACCATAATCGCGATAGAGCACGGCCTGCTCGGGCGACATCCACAGCGCATAACTGCGCTCCATCGCCAGCGTCCAGAAATGCATATGTGTATCAATGCGCCGCATCAGGGTCCCCTCCCGCTTTGTGGTTCTGGCGGCCTCACAGGTCGGCCGCCAGATCTGTGCTTAGCAACGCTGGCTGAAGGACGCTATGGCGCTTTCGGTCAGTGTGGTGCCGGCGCCGGGCAGTTCGGGGCGCACATAATGGCCGCCCTCGACCTTGATCGGCTCGACAAAGCAATCCTTGATCCATGGAATGTATTCCAGCATCGTCGTGCCGGGATGCCAGTAGGACAGATGCACATGCACCTGGCCCATATCGCCGACATGGGCAACGACAGGCAGGCGGCGGGCATGGGCGCTGTGGGCAACCTGGATATATTCGGTGATACCGGCAACGCGGGTCACGTCGGGCTGCACATATTGCACGGCCTTGGCATCCATGAAGCTGTTGAAGGTCTCAGCCGTGTAGACCTGCTCGCCCAGCGCAATCGGAATGCTGGTGGACTGCGCCAGCGTGGCGTGGGACGCAATATCGTCATACCACATCGGCTCTTCCAGCCAGAACACGTCCAGCGGCTCGGCCCGGGCACAGAAGCGCTGCGCGGTCGGCAGATCCCACTTGCCATTGGCGTCGATGGCAATGGTGACATTGGGGCCAACGGCCTTGCGCACGGCCTCGAAGCGCTCGATATCGACCATTGGATTGGCATGGCCAACCTTGATCTTGAGGCGCTGGAAGCCATCGACTTCGATGGCGCGCTTGCAGCCGTCGATCAGCTTGTCCTTGGGCACAGAGAGCCAACCGATATCGGTATTATAGGCTTCGAGCTTTTCGGACGTGGCGCCGCCCAGAAGCTTCCACAGCGGCAGGTTGGCGGCCTTGGCGCGCAGATCCCACAGCGCAATGTCGATTGCCGAGAGCGCGATATGGGTGACGCCAGCGCGGCCAACCCACTGAATGGCGGGGTAGCGCGCCAGCTTCTGCCACAGCCGGTCACCGTCCTGCGCATCCTCGCCCATCAGCAGCGGGCCATAGGACTTGTCGATGCAGGCCGTCACCAGGCGGTCGGTCTCGAGGTGGGCATGGGTGCCGGTATAGCCATAGCCGAACAGGCCATTGTCGGTGCCGATTTTGACGCCGACCACGCCCCAATGAGTGATGGTGTGGGTGGAATCCGAGATCGACGGCACGTTGACCGGCACATGCAGGATGAACGGCTCAATGGAGGTGATTTTCATGACAGACCTTAGCGATGACATGTTTGCTGCGCGGCTGCGCTGATCGGATGTCCGCCAGCGCCACCAAATTCCTCTAGACCACCAGTGGTCCAACCACTAAACCAATACGCAACGCAATGAAGCCGGTCAATGGTGGATCGGATGCGGTGGCGGGCTCTGGCCGAATGTCCAATTGTGCCGAAACCAGGCAATCGGCAGGGTCCGCACCCAAGCCAGCCATTGCCCGGCGCAGCCAACATCACCTAAACAAGTGCCGCCCTTGCCTATCGGAAGTGAATCCCATGCCTGCTGCCGCCGCAGATGCCTCGACCCAGCTATTGACCGAACTGACCCGCGCGGTCGGCTCCAGACACGTGCTGACCACAGCCCTGCGCACCGAGCGCTACCGCAAGGGGTTCCGCAGCGGCGAAGGCGCGGCGCTGGCCGTGGTGCTGCCCGGCTCGCTGCTGGAAATGTGGCAGGTGCTGAAGGCCTGCGTCGCGGCCGATGTCATCGTCATCATGCAGGCGGCCAATACCGGGCTGACCGAAGGCTCCACCCCCAGTGGCGACGACTATGACCGCCCGGTGGTGATCATCAACACGCTGCGCATGGACCGCATCGACCTGCTCGACGAGGGCAAGCAGGTGCTGAGCCTGCCCGGTGGAACCCTGTATCGACTGGAAGATCTGCTGCGCCCGCTTGGCCGCCAGCCCCATTCGGTGATCGGTTCGTCCTGCATCGGCGCCTCGATCATTGGCGGCATTTCCAACAATTCCGGCGGCTCGCTGATCCAGCGCGGCCCCGCCTTTACCGAACTGGCGCTCTACGCCCAGGTCGACGCCAATGGGGTGCTGTCGCTGGTCAACGAGCTCGATATCAATCTGGGCACCACGCCAGAAGAAATCCTCGGGCGGCTGGATCGGGGCGATTACACACCAGCGGATGTGGCCGCGAGCACGCGCCGCGCCAGCGATGGCGACTATAGCGAACGCGTGCGTCAGATCGATGAGGCGAGCCCTGCGCGCTTTAATGCCGATCCACGACGCCTGTCGGGCGCATCGGGCAGCGCGGGCAAGCTGGCGATTTTTGCTGTGCGCCTCGACACCTTCCCGCAGGACGGCAAGGATCAGGTGTTCTACATCGGCACCAATACCCCTTCGGTCCTCACCGATCTGCGGCGTCACCTCCTGGCAGAATCTGAGCAATTGCCCATTGCCGCCGAGTACATGCACCGCGACGCCTTCGACATTGCCCGCATCTACGGCAAGGACACGTTCGTCCTGATCAACACCTTCGGCACCGGCGTCATGCCGCGCTTTTTCACCCTCAAGGGGCGCATCGATGCGCTGCTCGCCAAGGTGCCGTTGCTGCCGAGCAATCTGCTCGACAAAGTGGTGCAGCACGCTTCGCGCCTCTGGCCCGAAATCGTGCCCAAGCGGCTGATGGAATATCGCGACCGCTACGAGCATCATCTGCTGCTCAAGGTCTCGGCGGGTTCCGCCGATGCGGTGAAAGCCTATCTCACAAGCCTGCCGACCGACCAGAACGGCGGGGCCGACTGGTTCGCGGCGACACCAGAGGAAGGGCGCAAGGCGTTTCTGCTGCGCTTTGCGGCGGCGGGCGCGGCCATCCGCTACGCCATCATGCATGAAAACACCGTCGAAGACATGGTAGCGCTCGATATCGCCCTGCCCCGCAATGCCCGCGACTGGCTGGAAGAGCTGCCCGAGCCACTGGCCAGAAGCTGCGAGACCAAGCTCTATTACGGGCACTTCTTCTGCCACGTCTTCCATCAGGATTATCTGGTGCGCAAGGGCACGGACCTGAAGGCCTTCAAGGCCGATATGCTGGCTTTGCTCGATGGGCGCGGCGCGGAATATCCCGCTGAGCACAATGTCGGCCATGTCTACGCCGCCAAGCCCGAACATCAGGCTTTTTTCAAAAGCACCGATCCGACCAACAGCTTCAATGCCGGCATCGGCAAAATGTCCAAGCACAAGCACTACGGTTGCGACTGCTGAAACGCAAAAGGCCGCCGGTTTCCCGGCGGCCCAGCAACCCTTCGACGATGGATCAGGCCGCGGCGACGCCCGATACGGTGCCGAGAAGGCTGAGCTTGTTGAAACCGGTGCTTGGACCATCCGCCACCACCCTGCCTGCGCGGAAGCAGACCACACGGTCAGCAACATCGAGCAATTCCTCAAGATCGGACGAGCTGAGGCAGACAGTGATGCCCTCATTGGCCAGCGTGCGCACCAGCTGATGGATTGCTGCCTTGGCCTTGACGTCGACACCGCGCGTAAAATCGCTGAGCAGCAGAATACGCGGGCGGGATTCAAGGTTGCGCCCCAGCAGGACGCGCTGCTGGTTGCCCCCCGACAGCCTGCCGACCCGCTCATACAGCGCATTGGTGCGCACACCCACCTCTTCGAGACGCTTTTCGGCGATGCCATCCAGCGTGCTTTTGCGCAGCCAGGAAAACGGCCGCATACGCCCGACGGCAGCCGTCGCGATATTGTCGCTGACCGAGCGATCCAGCCACAGGCCACCCTTTTTGCGATCGGGCGGCATGTAGACGATCCCAGCGCGAATGGCGTCGATGGGATGGCGGAGGCGCAGGGCTGTGCCGCCCAGATCGACTGAACCATCCACCGGCACGACACCGCCAAGCATTTCCATCACCGTGGAGACACCCGAGCCTTCGAGCCCGGCCAGCCCCACGACCTCGCCCTGTCGCAGGGACAGATCGAGGTCTCGGACGCCCGGCGCCGAGCCCCGCAGCGTGAGCGCCACCGGCGCCTTGAGCGGGGCCGCATTGGCATTGACCCGGTGCTGGGCATATTGCCCGACCATGGCCTCGGTCACGGCGGCAATGTCGGTGTCCGCCGTCGCCCAACGACCTTCGACCCGGCCATCGCGCAGCACGGTAATGCGGTCGGTGAGCTTGAACACCTCATCGAGCCGGTGCGAGACAAAGATCACCGCCGCATCCTTGGCCACGATGGAACGGATGGCTTCGAACAGGCCCTCGGCCTCGGGCTGGGACAGCGAGGAAGTTGGCTCGTCGAGCACCAGCACACGCCCGCCTGAGCAGAGCGCGCGGGCGATTTCAACGATCTGCTGCTGCGACAGCGGCAGGTCGCCGACACGCCGCCGCACATCGATATGGGCCCCAAGCCGATCCAGCACCGCCTCGACGCGCTGCCGACGATCCTTCCATGGCACGAAGGCAAACGGGGCTGCGGGCAGAACGCTGGCGAAGATGTTTTCCTCCACCGAGCGATCAGGGAACATCATCAATTCCTGATGCACCACCGCCAGGCCCGCCTTGCGCGCCGCCTGGAGAGAACCACCCTTGATGGCTGTTCCGGCCACCGCGACGGAGCCGCTATCCGGAGCGTGAGCCCCGGATAGCACGCCGATCAAAGTCGACTTGCCGGCACCATTGGCCCCCAACAGGCCGTGCACTTCCCCTGCCGCAATGGACAGGGAGACGTCATCGAGAGCCCGGAACGCGCCAAAGCTCTTGGAGACGTTCTGTACGGCCAGAAGTGGTGATGCCTGTGTCATGCTTAGCCGCGGAACCGTTCTTCGCGAATGAGGAACGTCTCGACGTTGTCCTTGGTGACGATCTCATTGGCGAGGTAATAGTTGCCGCCCGGCAGATCGAGCTTGGGCGCGCCGAGCACCACACGCTGGAAGCCGTACATGATGGGCATGTAGCCCTGCATGTAAGGCTGCTGACCGACGGTGGCGTCGACATAGCCATCACGGATCAGCTCAAGCGTCTGGTACAGCATGTCCGTGCCCACGATTGGCAGGGAATGACCCGAGCTCTTGCGCACCAGACCTGCCGCCGCCGTATCAGGACCGCAAAGCGGCATGATGGCCGCCAGATCTGGCGTGGCGCGCAGGATATCCTGCATGGTGGCGATTTCGCTGGCCATGTCGGCTGGGTTGGTATTGTAGACGCCAACGTCTTCGAGACCACCGGCGGCAGTGCCGAGACGGGCACCCTGCACGCGCTGGTCAAGACCGAGCGAGCCGGGAGCGCAATTGGTCATGGCGACCTTGCCCTTGCCGCCCGCGAGCTTGGCCAGCAGCTGCCCCTGCACTTCGGCGGCGCCAACGAGATCCTGACCGAAATACAGCTCACGCGCGCTATCGGGGGAATCGTTATTGGCGGTCAGCACCAGAACGCCGGCCTCCATGGCCTTCTTGATCGGCGCGATCCAGGCATCGGGTTCAAACAGGATCACCACGATCACCGAATAGCCGGTGTTCACCAGCTGCTGGAACTGGGAGATCTGGTTGACGGTGTTGCCATCTGGCACGCCGGTCCACAGCACTTCGATGCCCAGCTGCTTGCCGGCGTCCTCGGCGCCTGCCTTGAGCGGTGCAAAGAACGGATTGGTGGTGCCAGCGCAGGACACGGCCATCTTGATGGGCTTGTCGTAATAGCTGTCGCGCCAGGTCTTCCACTCGGGCGCGTCTTCAGCGCGCGCAACCTGGGTACCTGCTGCGGTGGCGATGCCTGCCGCACCTGCAAGGCCCAAGAGCCGTGCAAACTGGCGCCGGTCCATGCCGGACTTCTCCGATGACGTCATAGTTCTTCTCCCTTTTGATCGTTTTCAGGCTTTTGCCCCGAACTTGTCGCGGCCCTTAATGGGCACGCCCTTCATTGCGCCTGGTCAGCCAGGTCAGGGTCATCGCGGCGATCAGCACGAGGCCGGACACGCCCTGCGTCCAGTTCGGCGACACGCCCCACAACACGATGAGATTTTGAATGATGCCGATGACGCAGAGGCCGAGCAGCACGCCGACGATCGAACCGCGACCTCCGCTGAGGCCCACGCCACCAATGATGGTCGCAGCCAGCGCACTCAGCTCATAACCGGTGCCGCCCGTGGGGCCAGCCGTGTTGAGATAGGCCACTGAGCAGACACCCGAAAGACCCGCAACGAGGCCGGAAAAGGCTAGCACCAGAACGCGGGTGCGCTCGACGCGGAACCCGATCAGCGTTGCGGCATGAGGATGGCTGCCGATGGCGAGCAGGCGATAGCCCGACGAGGTCCAGCGCAGCACAACTTCGGCAATCACGGCAACGACGAGGAACAGGATGGTGATGAACGAGATGGGCCCGATGCCGCCCTGACCAAACCAGTCAAAGAACTCGGGCAGCGCGGGCAGACCGCCGACCGGCGAGCCATTGGCCAGCGCCAGCGCAACGGCGCGATACACACCCAGCGTCGCCAGCGTGATCACCACCGCCGGCACCTTGATGGCCTGAGCCAGAATGCCGTTGATCAGCCCACAGATGAGGCCCGTCGCCAGACCACCGCCAATGGCGAGGACCAGCGGGAAGTCATTCTTGAGCATCAATGCGGTAACGACCGAGGCCAGGCCAAAGATCGAGCCGACCGAAATATCGATCTCCCCCGCCATCAGCACCAGGCCAACGCCAACGCACAAAAAGCCGAGGAACGTGATGTTTTGCAGCACGCTGGCGAGGTTGTTGACCGTCAGGAAATAGGGGCTGGTGAGGCTGCCAATGACCATGAACAGCACCACGGCAACCAGAATGCCCAGCTCATCAAAGCCCAGCCTCCGGCGCTGACGCGGCACCGCTCCCTCGGAGGCAGTCGTCACATTATCCATTGTCGGCATCCTGAATTTGAAGGCGGTTACTCTGGCTGCAAGGCCAGCCGGACTGGTGTTTGAAAGGCTGAAACGACGCCTAGACGATGAGGACGGGACGCAACCAGGAGCCGGTGGCCCCGGTCAGCTTGAGCGGCAGCGCCACAAACAGCCCCTCGGACACATTGGCCGCCGAGACCTCTTCGAGATTGACGTTCTCGATCAGATGCACACCCCGATCGACCAGCATGGCGACATGGGTGGTGGAGGCGGGATCGGGGAAGGGCAGCGGCTCGGTGCCGGTGGTATCGGTGCCCAGCACGGCCATACCCTGATCGTGCAGCCACAAGGCAGCGGCGCGGCCCACACCAGGCTCGGCTGCCTGGAAGGCCGCCTCGTCGCCGAAATCCTGAATCTTGCCGGTGCGGATCAGCACCACATCGCCCGCGCGAATGGTCTGACCGGTGCGAGCCAGTTCGGCCTCGAGATCGGCAATGGTGACCTCATAGAGGTCGGGCAGACGGCCAAGGCCCTTGAGCTTGGCAATATCGAGGATCACCGCGCGGCTGACGATGGGCAGCACGGTTTCCATGCCGTGGCGCGTCCAGCCTTGATCGGTGCGGGACTCTGCGGCCTTGTGGCCACCATAGATGCGGTCCTGATGCTGCACATGCACGAAGGCATCGATATGGGTGCCGATATGCTGCGCGCCAAAGGTAGACTCAACGGCAAACTGGAAGGGACCCGCAGCGCCAGTGCCCTCGGGCGTATGGGTGAAGGCCAGGGCAAAGCGCACGAAATCAGGATTGTGCGGAATGCCCGAATTGATCTCGAGCCCCAGATCGAAAACCTGCCCGCGCTTGGGAATGGCCAGCGCGCCCAGCACGGTTCCCTGATCGATCCGCGACAATGCGCCGATCTCCTGCTCGCTGCGCCCAGCTGGCGCCACACCATCACTCACGGCAAATCCTCCTGCTCCTCGTGGGCCCCGCGCGACAAGCTGCGGCACCCTGCGCCGGGGAATGGAGAGGATCGTGCGCGATATCATTTCGGCGTCACGACCACTGCCATTCGGCGCGTCAGTCAGACCAGAAACCAACTGGTCCAACCACCGATCCACTAGACCATTTTGATTTTGGCGTCAATTGCGACGAAGGATAAGTCGAGGCGTGGCGCGCGCGAAAAACCGCAGTCGCCACCCGCACTTACGTGGCAGCGGACTGGTCGAGATAAATTCGTGTATCGAGGAAAATTGCTGCAAAACCAGCGCGGCCAGGGCGCGAAAACCGCTGCAGGGGCCGGAAAATGGGTCGCACGCCGTGTCGGAACAGGGCGTGCGGCCGGGGCGTTGTTTGGGTCAGGCCTTCGACAGTTTTGCGTGCAGACCATCCATCACGGTGACGTCGCCCAGTGCCGATTTGGGCAGCATGGCTATGACGGTGAAGGATGGATTGACCAGATTGCCGATGCGCAACGTGCAGGACTGGCTGACTAGTTGATGGGCGTCAGCCAGGGCAAGCCCGGTGGCTTCGACAACCCAGCGGATGAGGCCATTGAGCGCGATGCGCGCCGCATCGTCGACCGGACGAGTTGCCCCGATGACGCCGATATGGCTGTCCGTCTCCAGCCGTGGCCAATCGAAGGCGGCATCGGCCGCGCAGCGATCCACCACCAGGGTCGTGTTGAATGCCCCCTCGATGGCCGTGCCCGAAATCTCGCCGTCACCCTGCGCGAAATGGCCATCGCCGATATAGAGATGGGCCCCATCGACATTGGCGCGCAGATACAGCGTGGCGCCCGGCCCCAGATCGGGAAGGTCTAGATTGCCGCCAAAGTCACCCGGCACGACGCAGAGCCGGACTTCGCCATTGGCCGGGGCAACCCCGAGCGTGCCGTGGAAGGGGCGGTAGGATGTCTTGAGCTCACCCCGCCCGTCGGTGGTGGGGGTTGTCAGAAACTGGCCGTCTTCGGTGAAGCGCCAGATCCAGACATGCTCATCCTGTTCGGGCTGCAGGTTCGGCGCCAGGCGCGTTCCCGACAGCACGCCGAAATTGGGCGAGATGGTCGCAACGCCCCAGTCCCGCGCGGGAACCAGGGATTTGAGATGAACGGCAACGACGTCCCCTGCCCGCACCCCATCAATGGCGAAGGGGCCGGTAAGCGGATTGACCCGCGGAAAGGGCGCAAGCTCGCGTGGCTTGCCATCCACGCTATCGAGCACGCCGCCAAAGCAGTCTTCGGTGAAGACGGTGAAAGGCTGGCCGCGCTCAACCGTGCGGTTGGGCTCATGGCCGCCCAGATGGAAAACGAAATCGTCGATGCCGTTCATCGGTGTCAGCGTCCCTTGCTCAGGTGTTCCACAATCTCAACGAAACGCGCGGTGGCGTCACGGTGAATGGAATGGCCGACGCCTGGAACGACGACGACAGCCTCTTCACCAGCCTCCTGGCGCAGGCGGGCAACGTCAGCATCCGGAACGAACCGGCTGTTCTCGGGCAGCACCCAGACCGTGGGCAGCATGGCGACAAAGCGGGCCGCATCGTCACGCAGATCCCATGGCGCATTGCCCGAAAATGCCGAACGGGCATCATCAAAACTGATCTGCTTGAGCGAGAGCAGCTTCCAGGCCGCATCCAGTTCCGACCAACCCGGATTGAGCGTGAGGATACCCTCAACGGTCAGCGGGATATTGGCTTCGTCCCAATCCAGCATGGCCTTGGGCGTTGCCTTGTCGGCAAAGTGTGACACGGGATCTTCGAGTAGCAGGGCGCGCGGGCGGAAGATGCCGCGCAGCACGCCCAGCTGGGCCAGCGTGCCGCCGAAGGAATGCCCAAGCAGGACATCGCATTCGGCTGGCAGCGATTCAGCCATGTCAGCCAGAAGGCTGTCAAAGCTGAAATCGCCATTGGCTCTTGTGCTCTCGCCATGGCCGCGCATGTCGGGAGCCAGCACCTGCCAGCCCTTTTCGGCCAGCGGGCGCGCCAGCTCGGTCATCGCGCCGCCATTGGCGGTGATACCATGCAGTGCAACCATCGTCTTGGATGCGCTGGGGTCTCCCCAGCGCATGACGTTGAGCCTTGCCACGCTTACTCTCCTGCGGACCAGCTGACCATCTGCTGCCACAGTGGGGCATAACCAGCCCAATCCACAAATGGCGGCGGAGCCCAGTGTGGGCCGCAATCGGATGCGAAGGCCACGGTGCGGCCCTTGCCGAAGGTGCCGGCAACGATCAGTGGGTCATTGCCAACGCTGGCGACCAACTGGCCTTCTGCGCGCGCGGCAAAGCGGTTGTAACCCAGAAGATCTGGCCAGGAGGTTTCAAGGCCGGCCACGATCGGGTGGCTTGCATCGTCAACGGTTGGCGTGATGCCCTGTGGGTATTCAGCGCGGTCGTCCACGGCCTGCATAGTGATCGGCAGGATCTGCTCGATAGCGGTGTCCTTGTAGCGCGCCTTGGCGTCAATGCCTTGGAACGTCAGGTAGCCACCAACCATGATGAAGCCGCCGCCCTGCTCGACATAGTCACGGATGACGTCGAGACGGTTTGGCAAAGCCTTGCCCTTGGTGAAGGTATCGGGGTGTAGCAGCAGAGTGTTGGCACCGATATCGCTGAGGATCACGCTGTCATACTGCGAGAGGCTTTCCACATCGAACGGGAACTCGCGCGCCGCAACGTGCGATGGCTGGAAGTCGACTTCCCAGCCGCCAGCAACCAGCGCATCGCGCAGCCAGCGCACGCCTTCATTGTATTCGGTGGTGGTGAAGGAATCGAAGCCCTTCTGGTGGATCGAGTGGACAGACCAGGATTCCCCGGCGATCAGAACACGGCGCTTCGTTGTCACGAGCGATACTCCTTATTGAAAACTTACGAATGGGCGAGGCGCGTGAGCGCATCAATGAAGGCCTGTTCGACGCGTGTTGCATCGAGGCCCAGCACCACATCGGCATTGGCCGGAAGGCCATTGCGCAGGGCGACATCGACGACCGAACGACCATAGGTGTGCTTGCCTGCCAGCTCGATATCGACGCGCGCCGGAACGGTGCGGGCAAGGCTTGGATCACCTGCAACCAGAGTTGCGATAGGGTCATTCAGAGGCATGAAAGCCGGGGAAAATACCCCCGGGCGGAAAGTGGTCACCAGCGAGCGCAACAGCTCGGCGGCAAACTGCCCGATCGGGCCGGAAATGGCCTCGGTGCGCGCGATGAGCTCGGGGCTGATGCCGACATCAGCCGAGCCATCGACCGGGATCAGCGTGATCGGCGCACCAGCGCCAAAAACAATCGAAGCCGCTTCGGGATCGCACAGGATGTTCCATTCGGCAGCGGCGGTCTTGTTGCCAAGGCCGAGCGAGCCACCCAGAATGACCACGCGGTCGATCTTGGCGGCAATATCGGGGGCACGGCGCAGGGCCAGCGCAAGGTTGGTAAGCGGCCCGGTCGTCACGACCGTGCTGACGGCTCCGGAGGACACCATATCGACGATCAGCTCAGCCGAATGGCGTGGATCGAGTTCGCGTGCAGGAAGTTCGGGGCGCTCGGGATCGAGCGCGGTGTCGAGATCAAGAATACCCGCGATCAGACGCTCGCGCACCAGCGGCAACATGGCGCCCTTGGCGACAGGAACGTCCGGACGATTGGCGGCAGCCAGGGTGATGGCGCCATTGCGCGCGGTGCGGTCACCGGCCAGATGGCCGGCGCCCGTGGTCACAGCCTTGAGTGCGATATTGGCGTGACCGGCAGCCACGAGAATGCCGAGAGCATCATCATTGCCGGGATCGCAATCAAGAAGGATAGGAAGTGTCATAGTCTATTCCGTAATCTTGGCAGGACGATTGCGCATGACGGTGCGCCAGCGTGCGAAGGTCAGCCCCAGCAGCGCCGCCGCATAGGGCAGCATGAGGATGAACTGGGATGGGATGTCGAAGGCCTGCAGGCGATCGCCGAGCGCGCCGAAAATGCCGAACAGGAAGGCCGCAGCAGCGGTCATCCACGGCTGACCACCGCCAAACAGGGTTGCGGCCAGACCGATAAAGCCACGTCCGGCGGTCATATCGGGCAAGAAGAACTGCAGCTTGTCCATCGCCAGCTGGACGCCGGCAAGACCCGACAGCAGGCCGCTGATGGTTACGGCCAGCGCCTTCATGCGATCGACGCGAATACCGGCGGAGCGAGCGGCATGCTCATCTTCACCCGCCGCGCGCAGATAGCTGCCCACGGGAGTACGATAGAGAAACACCCAGCACAGCGGCACGGCCAGCAGCGCCAGCAGCACGACAATGCTTTGTCCCTCGAACACCGGGCCGATGACCGGCAGGAAAGCCAGCGAGCCCGCAGGCACATGCCAGAGTTCGGGGAAGCTGATGGGGCGCAGGCCACCGGGGCTGTTGTAGAGGCGCTCAAGCATGAACAGCGTCGCGCCACCAGCCAGCAGGTTGATGCCAAGACCGGCCACGACGAAGTCGGCATTGAACTTGAGCGTCATGATCGAGAGCAGCTGCGAGGCCAGCACGGAAGCCAGCACGCCGGCAAAGAACGCCAACCAGATATTGCCCGTCGCGCCACCAACAGCGATGGCGGTAAAGGCGGCGACCAGCATCATGCCCTCAACAGCGACGTTGAGGATGTTGGCGCGCTGGGTGATCATCGCGGCCAGCGCCGCGAGCAGGAGCGGCGCGGTTTGCTCCAGCACCGAAGAAAGGAAGGACTCGAGTACCATTGTGGCCCCCTATGCTTTGCGTCGAGAGATGACGACGCGAGCGGTCATCAAGAGCACGAGCAGACCGGTCAGAAGATCGACCAGCGAACGCGGCACATCGGTGGAAATCTGCATATAGGCAGCGCCATTCAGCATCAGTGCATAGAACAGGGCCGTGAACAGCGCGCCGATCGGATGGATGCGGGCCAGCAGCGCGCAGGTGAGCGCGACAAGGCCGTAATCGGGCGAAAAATTCTGTTCGAACCGGTGACCAATGCCCAGCACATAGAGCGCCCCGGCCAGACCGGCACACCCACCAGCCACCAACATGGCGCCAATGACGCGGCGACCAGCGGCAATGCCGATGGCCTCGGCATAGCGCAGATTGGTGCCTGCGGCGCGCAGCTCTGCACCCCATTTGGTGCGGAACAGCACAACCCAGCTCACCACCGCCAGAACGACAGCCGCCAGAATGCCGCTCGACGCCTTGGGCACGCCCGGCAGCGATGGCAACCAGATCTCTTTCGGCACCAATTGGCTAACCGCACCATAGGCCGCCGTGTCACGAATGACCTGGTTGACCAGATAGGAGGTGAACAGCAGCACGATGGTGTTGAGCATCAGGGTGACGACGACCTCGTCAACGCCGAGCTTGACCTTGAGCACGCCGGGGATCCAGCCGAGGAACGCACCTGCGGCAATGCCGCCAATGATGACGATGGGAAACAGCAGAACCGGCGGCAGACCCGCCAGCGCCACACCCAGCATGGTGGTGGTGATGGCGCCTGCAAACAGCTGGCCCTCGCCACCGACATTGAACACGCCAGCGCGGAAGGCAAAGGTGATGCCGATGGCAATCAGCGCCAGCGGCATGGCCCGGTTGAGGAACAGGCCAAAATTGCTCCAGGAGTCAAAATTGGCGAGCAACAGATCACGATAGGCCAGAACCGGCTGATCGGTGATCATCATCACCAGCAGGAAACCCAGCAGCAGGGTCAGCGTGATAGCGCCGAGCGGTGCGCGGACGGCGCGCAGGAAATCGTTGAAAGCGGTCATGGTTATGCGGCCTCTTTGCCGGCGCCATTCATCAGGGCACCAACAGTGACTTCGTCGGCATCCGCACGATCCAGAATGGCCATGATGCGGCCCGAATAGATCACCGCGATGCGGTCAGAGAGTGCGAAGATTTCCGACAGTTCGGAGGAAATGAGCAGGACGCCCCGCCCGGCATTGGCCGAAGCCAAAATGCGGTCGTAGACGAATTCGGAAGCCCCGATATCGAGCCCGCGCGTGGGCTGGCTGACCAGCAGGAGGCGCGGTTCACGCTCGAGTTCGCGGGCAATCACCACCTTCTGCATATTGCCGCCCGACAAGGTGCCGATCGGCGTCTTGGGCTTGGCCCCGCGCACGTCGAATTCCTTGATCTTTTCGGCTGCAAACTCGGCAAGCCGCGCGCTGCTGACGAAACCACGGCGCAGGATATTGGCGCGCTCGTAATTGGTCGCCGCGACGTTTTCTGCAACGCTCATGGTCTTGCTGATGCCGCGATCGAGGCGATCTTCGGGCACAAAACCCAGACCAAGCGCCTGCCGTTCTGCGACGGTCATGTCAGAGATATCGGCGCCGTCAAACCAGATATTGCCGGCCTGCATGGTGCTGAGCCCGGCGATCACTTCAGCCAGTTCGGTCTGGCCGTTGCCATCGACACCGGCAATGCCGAGCACTTCGCCGGCGCGCACTTCCAGCGAGACGGCATCGAGCAGACGGCGACCGGCCGCATTGGTGCGGGTGACGCCATTGAGCTTGAGCACGGCGTCGCCGAAGCTGCGCTCGACATCGCCCTTGCGGCCGACGAGGAACACATCGCGCCCCACCATATCGCGGGCAATGTCAGCTTCGCTCACATCGGCAGTATTGTGGATCGACACGCTCTCGCCATGACGGATGACGGTCACCCGGTCGGACACGGCTTTCACCTCGCGCAGCTTGTGCGTGATGAACAGCACGGTGCGGCCGCGCTCGCGCAGCGTGGCGATAATTTTGAGCAGTTCTTCCACCTCGGGAGGTGTCAGAACTGCTGTCGGCTCATCAAGGATCAGCAATTCCGCGTCAAAGGCGAGGGCCTTCAGGATTTCGACGCGCTGGCGTTGACCAACCGACAAACTGGAAATAGCGGCCTGGGGATCGAGCCCGAAATTGTAGGCCTCGATCAGCGCGCGGGCCCGATCCACCATCGCCTGGCGATCGGAAAACAGGCCGAACTTCTTGGGATGACGCCCAAGGAACAGGTTCTCGGCCACACTCATCGATGGCACGAGGGTAAAATGCTGATGCACCATGCCGATGCCCAGACGACTGGCGGCGATGGGATCGGAAATCTGCACCTGCTGGCCGTTGAAGCGGATCTGACCGCCGCTCGGCTTGTGAATACCCACCAGAATATTCATCAGCGTGGATTTGCCCGCGCCGTTCTCGCCGCAGATCACATGGACTTCGCCCCGGCGCACGGCCAGGTCGATGGACTTGAGGGCAACCTTGTCGCCAAACGTCTTGGCGATGCCGCTCAATTCAAGAATATTCTGAGGATCGGTCATTCAACCCCTCCAGCAATGGCTGCGTGCCACCCCGGCGACAGCGTGCAGGGAAAATCAACGGGACATCAGGCACCGCAATCATGCGCGGCCTGCACATTGCGCGAACGGGCGAAGAGGGAGGGTCTCCGCCCGCTCACAACAGAAGTGGTCGCTTAGAGAGCGGTTACCACTTCAACTTCGCCGCTGATGACCTTTGCCTTTTCGGCATCGATCCGGGCCTTGACCGCGTTGGAAACCAGCGCGTCGTTGTAGAGGAGGGCCACGCCGTCATTGGCCAGGCCGTAGACCTTGAGCGTGCCGAACTCTGCCGTGCCTGCCTTGATCTGGTTGATCGAGTCATAGACCGAGTTACCGATCTGCTTGAGCATGGAAGCCAGCACGTAGTCTGGGTGCAGCGCGTTCTGGTCGGAGTCCACGCCAATGGCGTACTTCTTGGAGTCGGCAGCGCCCTTGAGGATGCCCAGACCTGCAGGACCGGCCACGTTGTAGACGACGTTGGCGCCGTTCTCGATGGCGGTCTTGGTCAGATCATAGGCCTTGGGGGCATCGTTGAAGTTGCCGATGAAGATCACCTGGATTTCGACCTCGGGCACGACGCTGGCTGCGCCCTGCTTGAAGCCGCCGATGAAGTCCTGAATGATCGGCAGGTCCATGCCTGCGACGATGGCCAGCTTTGGCGCGCCCGAAGACAGGGGGAAGGACTCGGTGTCGGTGGCAGCAATGGCCGCCAGAACGCCAGCGAGATAGGAGCCTTCGTTCTGCGCATACTTGACCGAGAGCACATTTGGCTCAGCCAGCTCGTCGTCAAAGAAGACATACTTCTGGTCTGGGTTCTGCGGCGCAACGGCAGCCAGGTTGTCGTGCATGTTGGGGCCGGTGAAGACCACGCTCCAATCACCCGAATTGGATACGGCTTCCAGGTTCTGGCGCCACAGCTGCGGATCGGTTGGCGATGCCTGCAGCATGCGGACGCGGACGCCCTCTTCGGCTGCGCGGTTGAAACCGGTCGCGGCGTTGTCGTTAAAGCCCATGTCGCCGAGGTTATCGCTCATGACGTAGACGGCGCTGAAATCGCTGTCCTGCGCCATCACGGCGCCGGCCATCAGACCGGTCAGGGCGACCGAGACGGTCAATGCCTTGGTAAACGTGTTCATTATGGTTCTCCTTCCACTTGCTTCACTGCGCCTTCGGCGGACAGACCGACTGCCGCTCGATCAGGGTCACGGGCAGACGGGTGACCGCCGGAGGCGTTTCCTTGTTGATGATTGCCAGCAGCGTAGCCAAACCGGCTCGCCCCAGATCCGCCGTAGGCTGGCGAACAGTGGTCAGAGCGGGCGCCAGAAGATCGGCAAACATCATGTCGTCGAAGCCGACGAGCGACAGCTCGCTCGGCAATTGCAGGCCGGCTTCGCGCGCGGCCTGAAGCACACCGACAGCGATGAAATCACTGCCAGCGAAAACTGCGGTGGGGCGTTCGGGCTGGGCGAGAAGCTCGTTCATCGCCAGCTTGCCGAATTCGCGGGAATAGCTGCCCTGACGGAGCAGAGCCGGATCGGCCACCAGACCGGCCTCGCGCATGGCATCCCAATATCCGTCACGCCGCTCGACGGCGCTGAACAGGTTTTCGGGGCCACCGATATGGGCAATGCGCGTGTGACCGGCATCCAGCAGGCATTTGGTCGCCAGGTAGCCGCCGCGACGGTTCTCCACGAACACCTTGGGCACGGTGACGCCGGGGACGTCTTCGTCGATCAGTACGATCGCATCATGCTGATTGATGTTCTGCGCCAGCGTGCCGTCGTCGGGACCGTTGGTCATGACGATCAGGCCATCCACATGCCGATCATCGAGGCGCTGCAACAAGGCGACTTCGCGCTTGTGGTGCCCACCCGTGCTGTTCATAAAAACGGTATAGCCTTGCCGTTCCGCTTCATCCTCGATAGCGGCGGCCAGCTCGGCAAAGAACGGATTGCCGATATCGGGTGTGAGCAGACCAACCGCTTCTGAACGGCCAAGGCTGAGGCGCTTGGCCAGGACATTGGGACGGTAGTTGAGCTGCTTGATGGCGGCATTGATCCGCCCGGCGGTTTCGTCCGGCAGATCAAGTCGGTGATTCAGGTAGCGCGAAACTGTGGTCGCGGAAACGCGCGCCACCGCTGCTACATCCTGAATAGTCGCCATCCCTATACCTCCTGGCTTTAGCATAGGCACGCACAACCGGTTTAGTAAAGCGGTTTCGTAATTCGGTTTACAAGAGTGAATTGCGTCGGCGCGACTGACCTTAACGTGATGTTTTTATGTGGTTTTTTGTGACCGTTGGGCTGTGGGTATCCAGACCGTCTGGTACTGAGCAAATGTCCTGGCAATACTCGCCGAGCGCAAAAACGAGATCGCCTCTGCGCCCGAAAATCCTGATTCAGCCAAGGGCAAAACGCGTCAGTCGCGCAGCGTTTGCAGACACGCCTTGATATGGCCGATCAGCGCCGCGACGGCCGGACTTGTGCTGGCATGAGCCCGGCTGACAATGCACAACTGCCGCTCCAGGGAGAGATCGGCCAACGCGACCAGGGCAATGTTGGGTGACCGCAACACGGAGGCGGCAAGCCGGGGCATGAGCGACAGCCCCATCCCCTCCGAGATCATGATCAGGAGCGAGATCGTGCTGTGGGCGCGCATCTGGCTATGGCGCAGGCGCTCGGGCAGAACGCCGGGTCGCCCGATCAGCTTGCCGGTGCCCGTGCTGTCATCGAGCAGCATCATGTCGCCTTCGGGAATGTCGGCAAGCAGGACGCTTTCCCGCGACGCCAGGGGATGGTCCTTGTGACAGACCAGCACGAAGGGATCATTGAGCAGGGGTTCGTAGGTCAGCTCATCGGTATCGTGCCAGCGCTCGGCCAGGGCAAAATCCACTACCCGGTCCAGAACCATCGTTCCCAGCCGTTCGGCAATGTCGTCGAACACAGTGACATCAATGCCCTTATGCTGGGCGGCCAGATTGCGAATGGCCGGCGAGAGGGGAAACCCGACCATGGAGGGCGCGGCGCCCACCCGGATGGACCCACTTTCAAGTCCCCCGAGGCGGCGCAGGTCCAGCATGGCCAGATCGAAATCGGCCACGATGCGCCGCGCCCGCACGATAAGCTCGTCACCGGCAGGCGTCAGGGTCACGGGCCGTGCGCTGCGGTCAAACAATTGCACGCCGCTCTCGGCCTCGAGCTGACGAATGGTTTCGGTCAGCGCCGATGGCACGACATGGAGGTGCTCGGCGGCGCGTGCGAACGAGCGCATATCGGCCACAGCAAGGGCCGCCTTGAAGTGGCGCAGGCCTATGTTCGTTTTTGACGAATAACCATTCATAACATTCAACTTCTACGAAGTTATGCGCCGTGGTTCAATTGCATCATGTCGACCGCCCTCAACCTTTCCCGCCCTCTGCCCGCCGCGTCTGACGCAAAGGGCTCTTTTGCTGCCCTCCGGGCGGCTGTGTTGCAGCGCGGGTTTAGGGGGGACATCAGCCTTGACCGCGCCGCGCGCGCAGCCATGTCCACCGATAATAGCGTTTACGAGCTGACGCCGGACCTCGCGGTAGCGCCGCGCGACGAGGCCGATGTGATCATGCTGCTCACCGTCATGGCGGAGCCCGAATTTGCCCACCTGCCCATCACCCCCCGTGGTGGCGGCACCGGCACTAATGGGCAGAGCCTTAATCGCGGCGTGATCCTCAATTTCCAGCGCTTCATGACAAGGGTGCTGGAGGTCAACGTTGCCGAGGGCTGGGCCGATGTGGAGCCAGGCGTCGTGCTCGACGAACTGAATAGCGTCCTCGCGCCCGAGGGCCTGTTCTTTGCGCCCAATACCTCAACCGCGAGCCGCTGCACCATTGGCGGCATGGTGGGCACCGACGCGTCGGGCAAGGGTTCGCGCATTTATGGCAAGACAGGCGACAACATTGTCGGCCTCAATATCGTCCTCGACGGCGGCCGCCATCTGTCGAGCCTCGCGCCGGCGCCCGATTGGGCCGAGCCGCTGCTCGCCGACCTCGCCGCTGCCTGTGACGCTGGACGCGATGCTCTGATCGCCAATACGCCGCGCATCAACCGACGCTTTACCGGCTATGATCTGGAGCGCGCGCGCCCCAATGCGCAGACCCTTGACTGGTGGCGACTGTTTTTGGGCGCAGAGGGGACACTGGGCATTGTCACCCGCATCCGGGTCAAGCTGATGCCTGTGCCGCAGCACAAGCGCCTGGTCGTTGTGGCCTTTGAGAGCTTTGACCACGCGCTGCTGTCAGGCGCGCCGGCCCTGACACATGATCCACTGGCCATCGAAATCATGGATGGCTGGGTGGGCCGACTGGCGCGCGAGGCCGGACTAACCGACGCACTGCCCCAGGATGTGCGCGGCGGCGAAGGCCAGAACCTCTCGCATATCTTCGTCGAATTCGTTGGTGATGACGCGGCGGACGTCGACGCGCGCGCCACGGCCTTCGGCAGTTTCGCCCGCCAACTCCCCGGCGCCACCGGCACCTATACCGCGCTTGACCCCGACGAGCAGAAGCGGCTTTGGGGCATTCGGGCGGCAGCGGTTGGACTGCTCAGCAAACGCGACGGGCGGCGCCGCCCCATCGCCTTTATCGAGGACAGTGTGGTCCCGGTCGAAAACCTTGTGCCCTTCGTTGCCGGGTTCGACGCGCTGATGCGCCAGCATGGGCTGACTTATGGCATTTACGGCCATATCGACGTCGGATGCCTGCATGTTCGGCCAGCGCTCGATCTCGACGCCGAAGCTGATCAGGCGATGTTCTCAGCCATTTCCGACGCCGTCTATGCCCTGTGCAACACCCATGGCGGCATCTTTTGGGGCGAGCACGGCAAGGGCATCCGCGGCGCTTATCTGCCCGATTTCGTCGGGCCAGAAGCCTATGCCGCCCTGCAATCGGTCAAGCGCGCGTTTGACCCGGCAGAGCGCTTCAACCCGGGCAAGCTCGTTGTGCTGCAGCAGCCACGCCTGGGCATTGCCGACCTGCCGTTCCGCCGCGGCAATGCGCCGGGTGACCTGTTCGAAAAGAGCTTTCACTGCAATGGCAACGGCGCCTGCCTGTCCTTTTCGCGGGCCACCCCGATGTGCCCGTCCTATCAGGCCACCCGCGACAACAGGCAATCGCCTAAGGGGCGCGCCGACGCCATCCGCCAGTGGCGGCAGGGCCAGATCGACGGGATCGCCGATCTTGCCGCCTTTGAAGAAGACGTGTTCGACACACTCAGCACTTGCCTCAGCTGCAATGCCTGTGCCGGGCGCTGCCCGGTTCAGGTCAGCATTCCGGCGATGAAGTCATCCTTTCTCGAGCACTATTACAAGTCCCGACCCCGCCCCCTGCGCGACCACTTAGTGACGACGCTGGAGGCGGCGGCCAATCTGGTCGACAGAACCCGGCCGCTGGCGCGGCTCGGCATGGCGCTGGTGGGCAAGTGGGGCGCGGCAGCGATCGGCATGCTGGATGCGCCGGCCATTTCTCGGCGCGGCCTCTATCACCTCGGCCATCCCGTGGCCCATTGGCGCAGCTTCGACAAGGCCATTGCCGGCAGCAGCGATGTGGCGGTGCTCGCCGATCCGTTCACCACCATGTTTGACACCGAAGCCATTGCCGACATCTGCAATGGCCTTGCCGCGCTTGGCTATCATCCCGTAATCGTCACGCTCCCTGCCGGAGCCAAATCGAGCCATGTGCTCGGGCTTGTGGCCCGCTATCAAAGCCGCGCCCGCCAGCAGATTGCAGCTCTGCACAAGATCAGCCAGAGCGGGTTGCCGCTCGTTGCCGCCGATCCGGCCATGGCCATGCTGGCGCGGCAGGAGTACCGCCATCTCGACGCAACGACGCCGCATCTCGCGCTAGTGCAGCACTTCCTCGCCGCCCGGATGGCGGCAGGCGATCGCTGGCCGCGCGCCGCGGAAGTGGCCAGTCGCAAGCTCATGGGCCATTGCACCGAAATGGCCGCCGCCCCAACCGCCCTCAAAAGCTGGCAACAGGTGTTTGCCGCCCTGAACATCCCCGTGCAGCCGGTTGAAACCGGTTGCTGCGGCATGGCGGGCCTATTTGGCCACGACATCAACAATCAGGAAATGTCGCGTAATCTCTTCAACGCCAGCTGGGCCAAGCCGGTCAGCGGCGAACCGGAAATCCTCGCGACCGGCTTTTCGTGCCGCTGTCAGGTGGAACGCCTGACCAAGACAAAGGCCCGCCATCCCATGGCTCTCATCGCCGACGCGCTCGGCTAGGCAGGACAACATGCTCTACGATTATTGCATCATTGGCGGCGGCATTCTGGGGCTGGCGACGGCACGCGACATTTTGCGGCGAACCCCGGACGCCAGCGTTATCCTCATCGAAAAGGAAACCATGCTGGCCTGTCACCAAACAGGGCACAATAGTGGCGTCATCCATGCCGGGGTCTATTACAAACCCGGCAGCCTCAAGGCCCGCCTCTGCAAGGCCGGGGCCGAGGCGACGCGCCAGTATTGCACCGAGCACGGCATCGCCTTTGAAACCCGCGGCAAGCTCATCGTGGCAACCGACGCCATGGAACTGGCGCGCATGGACAAGCTGGCACAAACCGCCACCGAGAACGGCATCGCCTTCACAACACTGTCTGAAGCGGCATTGCGCGAACGCGAACCCAACATCAGCGGACTTGGCGCCCTGTTCGTCAGGGATAGCGGCATCGTCGACTATCGGCAGATCTGCGTGGCCATGGGGACAGAGATCGAGAAGGCCGGGGGCACCATTCTGCTCGGCCACGCCGTCACGCAATTGCGCGAGACCGCCGACCGCGTCGACATCGTGGCAGGCCAGACCCGCATCACCGCTCGCTATGTCATCGCCTGCGCCGGCCTGCAGTCGGATCGCCTGGCGCGTCAGGCCGGGCTCGATATCGATCACCAGATCATCCCGTTCCGCGGCGAGTACTACGATGTCAGCCCCGAAAAACGGGACATCGTGCATCACATGATCTATCCCGTACCCGACCCGGCCCTGCCTTTCCTCGGCATTCACCTGACACCGACGATCCACGGCGAACTCACACTGGGCCCCAACGCTGTCCTTGGCCTTGCACGCGAGGGCTATCCCAAACGCTCCTTTGATTTCGACGACGCCTTGGCGCTGGCAACGTTCCCCGGCTTCTGGAACGTGGCCAAAAACCAGTGGCGGTCCGGGCTGGATGAATTTGCCAATTCGATCTTCAAGCGCCGCTATCTCAAGGCCTGTCAGAAATACTGCCCCGGCCTCGAGCTGAGCGATCTGGTGGAGCGCCCCGCCGGCATAAGGGCCCAGGCCGTCGCACGCGATGGCACCATGGCGCAGGATTTCCTGTTCAACCAATCTCCGCGCACGCTCCACGTCGGCAACGCGCCATCTCCCGCCGCGACTTCCGCCATTCCCATCGCTGAAATGATCGTCTCCAAGGCCCTGGAGAGCATGGCGGCGCGGTAAGCCGAGCATGCCCATCGTCGATCCCTTGGCGACAAACGCTGCCAAAGACCCTATTTAGGGAGGCAGGAATACGGGGGAGACGATGCAGGTTCTGACCTATGCGGCGTGCGCGCCTGCACTGAGCTGGCCGGGCGCGATCGAAGCATTGCGCGCGGGCCACAGACTGCCGCGCCCCCAACAGGGAGACGTGCTTCTGGGGACGGCAAACGCCAGTATCGTCAGCCGCACCGCGCATATCGAGGGGCTGGGCTTCGCGATCAAAGGCGAAACTATTTTTCCCGCAAACACCCAGAACAACCTGCCATCGATCCAGGGTGCCGTGCTGCTGTACGCTCCCGACAATGGCGCACTGCGGGCTGTCATCGAGAGCCGACTGATCACCCAATTCAAGACCGCCGCTGACTCCGTGTTAGGCGCACGGTGCCTGGCGAGGCCGGACAGTCGTCACCTACTTATTGTCGGCGCCGGCATGGTCGCCGCGACATTGGTGCAGGCCTATTCGGCCGGCTTCCCCAGCATAGAGCGGATTTCAATCTGGTCCCGGCGCCCGGAACAAGCGCAGGCGCTCGTCGCTGGGCTTGGCGCCCTCGGCCCCATAGTGACGGCCGTTACAGACCTGCCGGGCGCCGTCGCAGACGCCGATATCGTCTCGAGCGCCACCATGTCGACTACACCGCTGATCTACGGACAATGGGTGCGTCCGGGCACACATATCGACCTCATCGGCGCATATACGCCGGAAATGCGGGAGGCCGACGATGCGCTGATCGCCAAGTCCCTGGTCTACGTCGACTACCGCGACACGACGATTGATCGGATTGGCGAGTTGATGGCGCCACTTGCGAGCGGGGCGATCAAACGGGATCACATACGGGGCGATCTCTATGATCTCGTTGGCGCTGCGGGAAGCAGTCGGCACTCTGAAGCCCAGGTCACGTTGTTCAAGAATGGCGGCGGCGCGCATCTTGATCTGATGATTGCAGCCTACGTTTCGGGTTGTTTTGGCCTTGAGTTGCGGCATGAGCATGTCTGAATGCTCATTGAGGTCAACCCCGCACTGCAATCTCGGTTCCGCTTCCCCTCACTCCTTGCCCTGGAACGCAAAAACCCCCGGTCCTTTCGGACTGGGGGTT
>NZ_LANJ01000045.1 GCF_000971295.1 Devosia epidermidihirudinis
CCAATCCCTCACCACCGTCATTGCCCGCACGGGCCGGGCAATGACGGTGGTGGGGGATGGGTGGGCGGTATGCCCTCGGCTCCCTGCCCGCTTTCGCCGCTCTATCGTCATCACCCGGCTTGTCCGGGTGATCCAGCTAGGCGCCGGGAGGAAGGTGGATTGCCCGGGCGAGCCGGGCAATGACGATGGTGGGGAGATGGATGGTATGCCTTGGGCTCCTGCCCCTAGACCATCTTCTTATCGAGGCTGCGCTGGGTGCGGAGGCCTGGGAAGAGCTGGCTCCAGACGATGGCCACCGCAACGGCACCGACGCCGCCGATGACCACAGCGGGTACGGGGCCTATGAAGTGTGCCACTGTCCCTGCCCGGAACTCACCCAACTCGTTGGAAGCGCCGATGAACACCGAATTGACCGCGTTCACGCGGCCACGCACTTCCTCGGGCGTCCAGAGCTGCATGATGGTTTCGCGGATGGTGACGCTGACCATGTCGGATGCGCCAACCAGCGCCAGTGCGGGAATCGATACCCAGACCGTGGTCGAGAGACCAAACAGCGCGGTGAACAGGCCGAACAGGCCCACAAACAGGAAGAGCAGCTTGCCGGCGTGATCGCGCACCGGGAACTTGGTCAGCACCAGTGCCATGACAATAGCCCCGATGCCCGGTGCAGCGCGCAGCATGCCCAGCTCCTGCGGACCGGCGTGAAGGATGTCCTTGGCATAGACCGGCAGCAGCGCCACAGCGCCGCCCATCAACACGGCGAACATGTCGAGCGAGATCGCGCCCAACACCACCTTGTTGGAAAAGATGTAGCGGAAACCGGCCAGCATGGTGTCCAGACTGGTCGCCTGCTGCGACTGGCGCTGCGCAGGCTTGGGGATCAGCAGCACGCAGACCATCGCCAACAGTAACAAGGCGCCTGCCGTGCCAAAGGCCACGGTCGGTGCGATGCCATATAGCAGACCGCCTGCGGCAGGCCCCATGATCGAAGCAAACTGCCAGGCGGAGGCATTGACGGTAATGGCATTGGCCAGCGCATTGGGCGGCACCAGGTTAGGCGCCAGCGACTGGGCTGCGGGGCCCCAGAAGGCGCGCGCGGTGCCCAGAAGGATCAGGATACCGAAGATCGGCCAGACCTCATGCGCCTCGGCATTCACGAAGGTGAAAAAGCCCAACGCGCAGAGCAGCTCCACGCCCAGACACACCGTCATGATCAGCCGCCGGTTGAAGCGGTCAGCCGTGAGCCCCGTCACCAGGATCAACAGTAGTGCGGGAAGAAAGAGGCTCAGCCCGACCAGACCCAGCAGGAAAACGTCACCAGTGACGTCATAGATCTGCCAGGCGATCGACACCGACATGATCTGTACGGCGAAGCTGACCAACAGGGTCGTCAGCCAGAAAAAGCGGAAGCCCACATAGCTGAAAGCAAGGCGGGACGGGTCGGCAGTCATGGGCGTGCTCATAGCTTGCCCATGACATGACACATTGTCGCAGTCAAAGCCGGAATTGACCCAAAGCGTTCGCCTGGATCGAATCTATTCCTCTTTGTCGCTCTGGGGCTTCTGGCGGTTCGGATTTGGACGCTGGTGACGGCGATCGATCGAGGAAATCACGCCGCGCAGGGTGCGAATTTCCTGGCTGGTGAACTTTCCGCGCTCCAGCATGGTGCGCAGGTTGTTGATCACCGTCGGGCGCTTGTCTGGCGCGGTGAAAAAGCCCGAACCGTCCAGTGTTGTCTCAAGGTGCCCAAACAGGCCAACCAGTTCTTCGCGTGGGGCAACGTCGGCCATGGTATTGCCGAACGGCAGAGCCTTGCCTGCCTCGGAGTGGCGGCGCCACTCATAGGACATCAGCAAAACTGCCTGGGCGATATTGAGCGAAGCAAACGCGGGCTCGACGGGCAACGTCACGATGGCATCGGCCAGCGCAACTTCCTCATTAAGTAGACCCCAGCGCTCGCGGCCAAAGAGAAGCCCAGCATTGTGCCCAGCACCGATATGGGCGGCGAGATTGGTGGCGGTCTCTTCAGGGCCCAGCACGTCCTTTTGCAGGTCGCGCGAACGCGCGGTGGTCGCGTAGACCAGCGTCAAGTCGGCAATCGCCTCTTCGAGAGTCTCGAACACGCGTACACGCTCGATCACATGGTCGGCGCGCGACGCCGCGTTGACCGCACGTTCATTGGGCCAACCATCGCGCGGGCGGACAATACGCAGGTCCCACAGGCCGAAATTGGCCATGGCGCGCGCAGCCGTGCCGATGTTTTCACCCAGCTGCGGTTCGCACAGGATGATCGCCGGAGACGGCTTCAGGGTGATTTCGATAGATGAGTCAGTTCCGGCCATGGCGCCCAATCTCGCAAGATCAGGCGGCATAACCTATTTGTCCGCCTCGACGCAAATCAAGCGACGCGGGCCCGCATGGGGAGATCCTTGACCTTGCTCGAGCGCTGCCACTCCCGATCGAGAATAGCGAAGTGCAGTTCCTCGTCCCACTCGCCCTGAAACAAGGCGTGTTCGCGGTAATGAGCTTCCAGCCGCAGGCCCAGCTGTTGCATCAGTTTGATCGAATGGTGATTGCGACCGTCGCTGCGCGCAAAGACGCGATGGATGCGGAAATGGCCAAAGGCGAGATCAAACACCGCCGCAATCGCTTCGGCAGTGTACCCTTCGCCCGAATAGCTCGGATTGATAAAAAAGCGGATTTCGCCCTGCCCCGCCGTAGCATCCGACCACAGCAGCGAAACGTGCCCAATCAACTTGTGATCGCCGCGTCGGACCATTGCGAGAGAGAGCGTGTCGCCGGGCCGCTGCAGGTTGACCTGGCTGCGCAGCAGATTGAGCGCACCTGCCACCTCGGCACGGTCATAAGTTGGGGTGCTCACATAGCGCTGCACGCTGGGCAGGCTGTGATATTCGCACAGACTGTCCACGTCGCAACGCTCGAACGTCCGCAGCTCCAGACGGTCCGTAAGGATAGGTAAGCTCAATGAAGACATGTGACAGTTTCCTCCGCTTTTTTACCCTCAAGCCCACCGATACAACGTGGGATGAGTCAGCAGGGTTCCTGTCGCGGACTGGAAAATGATCCTAAAAGCGCTCTTCAAACGAGCAGCGCTTGCCGCTTAGCGGGAGAGCCACTCGCGCCGAAGGATGGCGTAGACAAACTCCTGGTCCCACTCGCCCTTGAAAATGGCATGCTCACGGAAGTGGGCCTCCCGGCGCATCCCAAGACGCTCCATCAGCCGCCAGGACGAGCCGTTGCGCACATCGCAGCGCGCCGACACGCGATGAATATCGCCAGGACCAAAAGCCAGATCGAGCAGCGCCCGCGCAGCCTCGGTGGCGTAACCTTCGCCCTGATAGTCGGGATTGAAAATCCAGCCGATTTCGCCCTGCCGCGCATCGGCGCTGTGCCAGGTCAGCGAGACTTCACCAATCAACGAGCCGGTCGATAGAAGCTCCACGGCGAGGATAATCTTGTCGCCATCCTTTTCCAGCGCCACCTGCCCGATGCGCTGCTGCACTGCCAAGGCGCATTCCTCGCGGCTGAGGGCCACGTCGAACAGATAGCGGGCCACATCATCGCGGCTCCGATAGGTATAGACGGCATCCACATCGCCCCGGGTAAAGGGACGAAGTCTCAGCCTGTCGCTGATCAACGGATATTCAGGATAAAGCGCCATACATCTCCCCCGTTTGGCGGCCCGGCACTTTTGCTGGAGCGGCGCACAAAGGCAAGTCCGGGGTCTTGCCCCATCGGGGCGCGCATGTCAGCCTTAAATAATGAGCACGCATGACTATCCCGAAATCAATCTGACCACACGCTGCGACTGCGGCGCGGTCAAACTGACCGCCAAGGGGCGGATTGTGTCGATGTTTCTGTGCTCGTGCCTCAACTGCCAGCGCATTACGGGGAGCGGTCATGCCAGCCCGGTTGTGCTGCCGGCCGACGCTGTGAGCCTGATCGGTGCGACAAAGAGCCATTCCCGCACAGCCGATTCTGGCGCGATCTTCACGCGACACTTCTGCCCCGAATGCGGCACCACGCTCTACGCAGCGTCGTCGCGCGCACCAGCGCTGCGGCTTGTACCGGCTGGCCTGTTTGCCGGGCAGAACGACTGGTTTGAACCCAATCAGGTCATTTTCTCGCGCAGCCGCCAGGCCTGGGACCTGATCTCGGACCACCTGCCGCTCCATGACACCTACCGCCCCGACGTCAGCAAATGAGCCTTGCCTCCGAAGAACTCTCCGACCGCGTGCGCGACATGCTCGCGCGCTACAGGACTGTCAGTGAAAAGAAGATGTTCGGTGGCCGCTGCTTCATGCTGTCGGGCAACATGCTGGTATGCCCGCTCAAGGAAGGCGGCTTGCTCGTCCGCGTCGGCAAGGATTCCTATGACGAAAGCCTCGCCCTTCCCGGCGCACAGGTGGTCAGCATGGGGACGAAAACCATGGGCGGCTTTGTCGAAGTCACCGGCGATGTGCTGGAAGACGATGACGTGCTGAGCGACTGGATCGAGCGGGCGCGGGCTTTCGTCACTACCCTGCCGCCAAAATAGGTGGCCCGGCTGAGAGTTCCCAGCCGAGCCTTTGCAATCCTAGATCTTGCTGAACACCAGCGAAGCATTCACGCCACCAAAGCCGAAGGCATTAGCGAGAACGTGCTTGATGTCTTTTGGCTTGGGCGTGTTCGGCACAAGATCAAACACGTCGGCCGCCGCATCAGGCTCATCGAGATTAAGCGTTGCCGGCAGCGTGCCATGACGGATCGCCTCGATGGAGATGATCGCCGCCAGAGCGCCCGCAGCACCGAGCAGGTGGCCCGTTGCCGACTTGGTCGCGCTCACCGCCAGATCCTTGCCGCGACCGGCAAACACCGCACCGATACCGGCGATCTCTGCCGCATCACCAACCTCGGTCGAGGTGCTGTGCGCGTTGACGTAGTCAATCTGAGCTGGCGCCACACCAGCCATCGACAGCGCATTGCGCATCGCGACCTGTGCCCCTGCACCATCAGGCGAACCGGAGGTCAGGTGATAGGCGTCGGCCGAGGTGCCGTAACCGCCCAGAATAGCCAGCGGCGTCGCGCCGCGTGCCTTGGCATGGCTGAGCTTTTCGATAACCAGGATCGCCGCGCCTTCTGACAGCACGAAGCCATCACGCTTGGAATCGAATGGCCGTGAGGCCTTGGTCGGGTCGTCATTGTAGGCTGTCGACAGGGCGCGCGAGGCGCCGAACCCGCCGAGCGAAATCGGATCGACGGAGCCTTCGGCGCCGCCAACCACAGCCACTTCGGCCTCGCCGGTCATGATCATGCGCATGCCATCGCCGATGGCCTGAGCCGACGCAGCGCAAGCGGTAACCGGCGCGCCAATCGGGCCCTTGAAGCCGTAGCGAATGGAAATCCAGCCAGCGGCGAGATTGGCGAGGAACGATGGAACGGTGAACGGCGACAGACGGCGCGGACCCTTTTCGGAAATCAGCTGCGCGGCCTTGGCCATCACCGGCGAACCACCCACGCCCGAACCAATGATGGTCGCGGTGGCGCGCTGGTCTTCTTCACTCACCGGTTTCCAGCCCGACTGGGCAATGGCTTCCGCCGCTGCAACCAGACCATACTGGATGAACAGGTCCATCTTCTTGATGTCCTTGGCGTCGATCGCCACCAGCGGATCAAAACCCTCCGGGTCGGTTTCCTTGCTCGGCACCAGACCGGCAATGGTCGCCGTATAGGCCGAGGTATCGAACCGGTCGTTGTGCACGATGCCGCTGCGGCCCGCGATCAGGCGTTCCCAATTGGTGGCCACGCCCACACCCAGGGGCGATACTACGCCCATGCCAGTGACAACGATGGGATCGGCGGGATCAGGTTTCAGCATGAAGGTCTCCAACAGTGTATATGCACGTTATATGAAAGTGTGTGGCAAAGCCGTGGCCGCTAAAGCTTGGCCAATTGTTGCAGGGCGGCGATGGCGCCCTCGAAATCTGGATTGGTCAGCGTGTCGCGCAGTTCGGCCTGCCACTTGCGCCACTCCGGCAGCATTTTTTCCACCAGTTCGGCGCCAGCCTCGCTGAGCGCCACGATGCGGCGATTGCCGTGTTCGGCAGCCTGCTTGGCGACGAGCCCCTTGCGCTCGAGCAGGTCGAGATTGCGCGACAGGGTACTGCGCTCCATGGCAATGCTATTGGCCATTTCGGTGACCGAGCGGTCAGGGTGATCATTGAGCGTTGTCAGGATGTTGAACTGGGCGGCTGTCACGCCAAACCGGCGCAGGCGGTGGTCGGCATGCCGCGTCACCGCGCGCGCCGCCATCCGCGTATTGAGCACCATGCACTGGCTGAAATCATCCTGCATGGCCCGCATATAGCCGTGCATATACACGGCGTCAACGGCAAGCCCCCATGCCGGATCGCAGCTTTGCGCATGGCTACGCCGGTGATATATGGGCTCACCAAACGGCACGGGCTTCCTCCCGGGCCAAAATGCAATGGCAAGGGAGCCCGTAAGATGAGCAAAATCAAAGTCGCTAACCCAGTGGTGGACCTCGACGGCGATGAGATGACCCGGATCATCTGGCAGGCGATCAAGGACAAGCTCATCCATCCCTATCTCGATCTGCCGATCGAATATTATGACCTGTCGGTGGAAAGCCGCGACGCGACCAACGACCAGATCACCATCGACGCAGCCCATGCCATCCAGAATCATGGCGTCGGCATCAAGTGCGCCACCATCACCCCCGATGAGCAGCGCGTTGAAGAATTCAAGCTCAAGAAGATGTGGAAGTCGCCAAACGGCACCATCCGCAACATTCTGGGCGGCGTGATTTTCCGTGAGCCAATCATCTGCCAGAACGTGCCGCGCCTGGTGCCAGGCTGGACCCAGCCAATCATCGTTGGCCGTCACGCGTTCGGCGATCAGTACCGCGCCACCGACTTCCGCTTCCCCGGCAAGGGCACGCTGACCATCAAATTCACCGGCGAAGACGGCCAGGTCATTGAGCACGAAGTTTATCAGGCGCCGGGCGCCGGCGTGGCCCTGGCCATGTACAACCTCGACGACTCGATCCGCGACTTCGCCTATTCGAGCTTCAACTACGGCCTCGCCCGCGGCGTGCCGGTGTACCTGTCGACCAAGAACACCATCCTCAAGGCCTATGACGGCCGCTTCAAGGACATCTTCCAGGAGATCTACGAAGCCGAGTTCAAGGAACAGTTCGAAGCCAAGAAGATCTGGTACGAGCACCGCCTGATCGACGACATGGTCGCGTCCGCCCTCAAGTGGTCCGGCGGCTATGTCTGGGCTTGCAAGAACTATGACGGCGACGTGCAGTCCGACATCGTGGCGCAGGGCTTCGGCTCGCTCGGCCTGATGACCTCGGTTCTGGCCACGCCAGATGGCAAGATCGTGGAAGCTGAAGCTGCCCACGGCACCGTGACCCGTCACTATCGCCAGCACCAGCAGGGCAAGGAAACCTCCACGAACTCAACCGCGTCGATCTTCGCCTGGACCCGTGGCCTCGCCCACCGCGCCAAGCTGGACGACAACGAGGCACTCGCCAAGTTCGCCCTGACCCTGGAAAAGGTTACCGTCGACACCATCGAAGAAGGCAAGATGACCAAGGACCTGTCCCTGCTCGTCGGCCCAGATCAGCCATGGCTCTCGACCCTCGGCTTCCTCGATGCCATCGACCAGAACCTGCAGAAGGCCATGTCGGCTTAATCGCTGCTCTTATGAATTGGAAAAGGCCGGGTCATCTGACCCGGCCTTTTTGTTTGCCCGCAATGCGTCCCCACAGTTTTCGTTTCGCGGAAATACCGGTTTCGTGCTATAGATTTGGCGTCGGCACACCGTTCCTGCCCGGCGCTTCACCATTTTTGAAGTCTTGCCCCGCCCTTTCAGGCGTCGACGCATTGTCATTATTTCATGAAGGACGCTTCCATGCGTTACAAATCCCTTGGGGGAACGGGCTTGCTCGTCTCCGAAATTTGCCTGGGCACCATGACTTTCGGCGGCGCCGGTTTTTGGACCGCAATCGGTCAGCTCGATCAGGGCGTGGCGGACAGCATTGTCGCCCGCGCGCTCGACGCCGGGGTCAACTTCATTGATACCGCTGACGTCTATTCCGAAGGCCTGAGCGAAGAAATCACCGGCCGCGCCATCGTCAACTCCGGTCGCAAACGCAGCGATGTAGTGCTGGCAACCAAGCTCAATGGCCAGATGGGGCCCGGCCCCAATGATCGCGGCTCGTCGCGCGGCCACATCATGGATGCGGTCAAGGCGAGCCTCAAACGCCTCAACACCGACTATATCGACCTCTACCAGATCCACGCGCAGGACAACCTGACCCCGGTCGAGGAGACCGTGCGGGCGTTGGAAGACCTGGTCCGCCAGGGCCACGTTCGCTATGTCGGCGTCTCCAACTGGGCAGCGTGGCGCATCGTCAAGGCGCTGGGCGTGGCGGACAAAAACAACTGGGCGCGCTTCTCGACGCTACAGGCCTACTACACCATCGCAGGCCGGGACCTCGAACGCGAGATCGTGCCGATGATCGAGCAGGAGAAACTCGGCCTGATGGTGTGGAGCCCGCTGGCTGGCGGCTTGTTGAGCGGCAAATACAACCGCGACGGCACATCACCGGACGGTTCGCGCCGGGCCAATTTTGACTTCCCGCCAGTCAACCGGGACCGCGCTTTCGACAGCATCGACGTGATGCGCGAGATTGGCGACGCCAAGGGCGTTTCCGTAGCCCGGATCGCGCTGGCCTGGCTGCTGCACCAGAAGCACGTCATGTCGGTCATCGTCGGCGCCAAGTCGGTCGAGCAGCTCGACGACAATCTGGCAGCCGTCGACGTGGCCCTGACTGCCGACGAACTTCAGCGCCTCGACAAGGTCAGCGCCCTGCCCGCGGAATATCCCGGCTGGATGATCGAACGCCAACTCCGCAAGGCCAATCCGAACGACTGACGCGATCACCAGCACCCAAAATCGAGGCGGCGTTAACCAGCGCCGCCTTTTTTGTGCGCGGGGCTGAGGATACGGAGCGCGGAAGCGCTATTATGGCTGGGTAACAGAGACGGCGGCTATGAGCGGCAACGGGCTTACACAATCAGCGCCAGCGCGGTTGGACGAAATCACCTCCGCACGCGGCATCGCTGCCTGCGTCGTGGTGCTCTACCACATCAACGCCTACGCCAATGGCGCGATTGCCGGAGCTTTCCCGCCTCTGCATTATGGCATTCTTGCCGTGGACTTCTTCTTCGTGCTGTCCGGCTTCATCCTCACCCATGTCTATCGGGACGCCTGGCGCGCCGGCACCTATCGGCATGGGAGCTTTATGGGTAAGCGGTTTGCCCGCGTCTGGCCGCTCCATGCCGCGACGCTAATCGGCGTGGCGCTCATCGTTCTCGCGGGCGCCCGCTTTGGCCTGTCGCCGGAATGGCACCCCACGATCAGCTCTTTCATCCTCAACGCCTTGATGCTGGATGCCGAAGGGCTGACCCCTGAACTCGCCTGGAACCAGCCTGCATGGTCCATCGGCGCAGAGTGGTTTGCCTACCTGCTGTTTCCGATCTTTCTCATCGTCATCGACCGCCTCGGCAACAATAGTCTGCGCGCGGTCGCATGCGTGGTGGTGTTTCTGGTCTGCGCCGCTGCCTCTACGGCTCTGTTCCACGTCGACCTGATGGAGCTGACCTATCAGGGTGGCGTGCTGCGCATCATCCCCTCGTTCCTGGCCGGTGTGGCGTTGCGCTATGCCTTTGATGGCGCGCTGGCCCGCGGCTGGGGCGGCAATGGCCCTCTAATCGACGGCGGGCTGCTCGCAGGCCTCATCCTGATGGTTGCCGCGGGCTATTTCGGCCTGCCCAATGCAGCGTTCTGGCCCATCATCATCGCCATTCTGTTCCTGCTCGCGCTGCGGGCCCACAGCCAGACACCAACGCCGCTGCGCTACCCTGCCCTCGTCTGGCTCGGCGACATTTCCTACGCCATCTATCTGGTGCACGCGCCAGTACTGATGCTGGTCTATGGGGTGGGCGGCAAGCTGCTGAACGCGGATTCTACCCCGGCCCTGCTCGGCCTGGGCGCGCTTGCCTTCATCATCTCGATCATCAGCGGATGGCTGGCACATGTGCTGATCGAGCGGCCTTCGCAATCCTGGCTAGTCGGCCTCGTTGGCGGTCGCCCAAAACCCGTCGCGGCCGAATAGGCAAACAGGCCAGATTCAGCGCTTCATATTGAGGTACGTGCCTAATTCGACGTAATGCCCATCGACGGATGCTGCCGACGTCTCTAGTCTCGCAGGAATTGAGGCTTCGAATTCCCGGATTTACTATGCCCGTCGGCGTGTTTTACGCGATTGCCGCCTATTCGATTTATTCCTGTGGCGACGCCATCATCAAAGGCTTCGGGCAAAGCCTATCCGTCTTCGAAATCGGTTTTTTCCTTGCGGTTTTTTCGCTGATCCCGGCGCTGTTCGTAAAACCCAAGGGCGAACGCTGGCGCGACAGCTTCAAGCTGGTGCATCCCAGACTGGTGCATCTGCGCTCGTTCACCGGCGTCGCCTCCTCGGTACTCGTCACCTATGCCTTTGTCACCATCCCCTTCGCCGAGACCTACTCGCTGGTCTTCATGATGCCCTTCTTCATCACCGTCATGTCGGTGGTGTTGCTGAAGGAAAGGGTGGATGGTTTGCGCTGGGCCATGCTGGCACTCGGCTTTGTCGGCGTCATGCTGGTGGTTCGGCCCGGCTTCCGCGAACTCGAACTGGGCCACCTGGCGGCGCTATGCTGTGCCGTATTTGGCGCGACGACGACCACCGTGCTGCGCGTGGTCGCCAGCGACGAAAAGCGCGTCAGCCTGATCGCCCTGCCCGCGCTCTACCTCGTGGTGGTCAATGCGGTATTGATGATCCCGACCTTCATCATGCCCACGCCCACCCAGTTTGCCCTGCTTGCAGTCAGCGGGGCCTTCATCGGCATGGGCCACTTGCTGCTGATCGCGGCAACCCGCAACGCGCCCGCCAGCCAGGTCGCGCCCATTCAATATGTGCAGATCGTCTGGGCCATCGGCCTCGGCGCATTCTTCTACTTCGAATACCCCGACCTCTTCGTTTATGCGGGTCTTGCCATCGTCGTGCTGTCGGGGCTGGTCAATGTGATCGTCGACGGTGCGCGCGCCCGCGTGGCGGGACGCTTTGCCGAATACCGGGCCCATCGCCCCGGCCCACCGACCAATATTACCGAAGTTCAGGGACCTGAAATTTAGACTTAAGACCCGGTCGACGCTCCCCACATCCGTTTGTATGGTAGTTGCGTCTTCCCCGAGTCTTTCCTCGTACTCTCAGGTACTTCGATGCCCGTCGGCGTCCTTCTGGCCTTTTTGGCCTATGCCACGTTTTCCATGGCCGATGCACTGATCAAGGCCACAGGGCCGGCTATGTCGGTGTTCGAAATCGCGTTCTTCACCACCAGCTTCTCGATCATCCCGGCGATGCTGACCAAGCGCGGCGAACGCTGGCGCGACAGCTACAAGCTCCGCCACCCGTGGCTGGTCCACTTGCGCTGCGCCACGGCCATCTCCGGCACGGCATGCGTGATGTATGCCTTCACCCACATCCCCTTTGCAGAAGTCTATGCCATCGGCTTCCTCACCCCAATCATGGTGACGGCGCTGGGCGTGCTGGTGCTCAAGGAGCATGTGGCGCTGCATCGCTGGCTACTGCTGATCATCAGCTTTCTCGGCGTCGTGCTGATTATTCGCCCCGGCCTGCGCGACCTGCAACTGGGCCATCTGGCTATTCTCTGCAGCGTGTTTTTCGGCGGCATCACCACCATCATCCTGCGCCACGTCGCGCCTCGGGAACGCCGGGTCAGCCTTGTCGGGCTGCAGGTGGCCTATTCCGGGATTTTCAACGGCGTGATGATGCTGCCGTTTTTCGTCGTTCCATCGCTGGAACAACTGGGCATTTTCCTCGGCATCGGCATTCTGGGCGGCACGGGAGGTCTGCTGCTCATCGCCGCCACCAAGCGCTCGCCCGCCAATGTCGTCGCGCCGGTGCAATATAGCCAGCTGATCTGGGCTATCGTCTTTGGCGCAGCGTTCTTTGGCGAATACCCCGACTATGTCGCGATCATCGGGCTCGTCATCGTGCTGTCGGCAGGGCTGGCCAACGTGCTCACCGAAAAGGTCAAAATCGTCTGGAAACCCCGCCTGTTCTTCTTCCGAACCGGGCTCTAGAAACAAAAAGGCCCGCATCCGAGATGCGGGCCTTTTGCTATTCTTGTTCGCCTAGAGCAGCGCGCGGATTGCGGCCAGCGCCTCGTCGGCCTTGGTCCCATCCGGCCCACCGGCCTGGGCCATATCGGCACGACCGCCGCCGCCCTGCCCGCCAAGCGCGGCCGAACCGGCCTTGACCAGATCGGCTGCCGAATACTTGCCAACCAGCTCTTCAGTTACAGCCACCACGATACCGGCCTTGCCGTCATCGGAGCGACCAACGATCACCACGATACCCTGGCCAACCTGCTTCTTGGCCTGATCGGCCAGACCACGCAGGTCCTTTGGCTGCAGGCCATCGACCACGCGGCCGATAAAGCTGACGCCATTGATGGTCTCTGGACCTTCGGCCTGACCGGCAGCGCCGCCCATGGCAATCTTCTGCTTGGCATCGCTCAGCGCACGTTCGGAGCGCTTGAGCTGGTCCTGCAGCGCCGCGATACGGTCGAGTACCTCATGGCTGCCCGAGCGCAGCAGACCCGCTGCCGACTCGACGATCGCCACATTGGTATTGCCACGATGACGCGCCGCCTTGCCGGTCAACGCCTCGATGCGGCGCACGCCAGCACCCACGGCGCTTTCGGCGACGATGGACACGAGACCGATATCACCAGTGCGACGCACATGGGTGCCGCCGCACAGTTCCACCGACCAGCCAAGGCCATTGCCAGTTGGTTCGCCCATGGCCACCACGCGCACTTCGTCGCCATACTTTTCGCCGAACAGCGCGCGCGCGCCAGAATCCTTGGCCTCTTCCACGCCCATCAGGCGGGTTTCAACCGGGGTGTTCTGCAGCACGATGGTGTTGGCGATATCCTCGACCTCAGCCAGTTCCTGTGGGGTCACAGGCTTGGTGTGGACGAAGTCAAAACGCAGGCGATCTGGCGAAACCATCGAGCCCTTCTGGGCGACGTGATCGCCGAGCACGAGGCGCAGGGCTTCATGCAGCAGGTGGGTTGCCGAGTGGTTCGAGCGGATCGAGCCGCGGCGCTCATGATCAACCAGCAGCTCGAGCGCCTGGCCAACCTTGAGCGAACCGGACGTCACGCTGACCTTGTGCGCAAACACGCCATGGTGCTTCTGCGTATCGGTCACCGTGGCGACAACGCCGTCACCCTTGATGGTGCCGCTATCGCCAACCTGGCCGCCGCTTTCGCCGTAGAATGGCGTCTGGTTGACGACGACGATGCCATCCTGACCAGCTTCGATGACGGGAACTTCAACACCGCCAACCAGCAGCGCCGTGATCTCGCCTTCGGCGATTTCGGTCTCGTAACCGAGGAACTCGGTTGGCCCCAGCTTGTCGGACAGTCCGTACCAGATGGTATCGGTGGCCGCTTCGCCCGAGCCAGACCAGCTCTTGCGCGCATCGGCCTTCTGCTGGGCCATGGCAGCATCGAAGCCTGCCTGATCAACTTTGACCCCGCGCGAGCGCAGGGCGTCTTCCGTCAGATCGAGCGGGAAGCCATAGGTGTCATAGAGCTTGAACGCAGTCGCGCCATTGAGAATGTCGCCCTCGCCCAGCTCAGCCGACTCCGTCTCCAGAATCTGCAGGCCACGGCCGAGCGTCTTGAGGAAACGACCCTCCTCGAGCTTTACCGTTTCGGCGATCATGGCTTCGCCACGCACCAACTCGGGATAGGCCTGGCCCATCTCACGCACCAGCGTCGGCACGATCTTGTGGATCACCGGCTCATTGGCACCCAAAAGGGTCGCGTGACGCATAGCGCGGCGCATGATGCGGCGCAGCACATAGCCACGGCCTTCATTGGATGGCAGCACGCCTTCGGCAATGAGGAAGCTCATGGAACGCAGATGGTCGGCGATCACCCGAAGGCTGCGATTGCCTTCGCCATCAACGCGAGCGCCAGTGGCGGCAGCAGCCGAAGCGATCAGCGCCTTGAACAGGTCGATGTCATAGTTGTCGTGAACGCCCTGCATGACAGCCGAGACGCGCTCAAGCCCCATGCCGGTGTCGATGGACGGACGCGGCAGCGCGATGCGCGAGCCATCGGCCTGCTGCTCATACTGCATGAACACCAGGTTCCAGATCTCGATCCAGCGGTCGCCATCTTCCTCGGCCGAACCTGGAGGGCCACCCCAGACCTTGTCGCCGTGGTCATAGAAGATTTCCGAGCACGGGCCGCAAGGACCGGTGTCGCCCATCTGCCAGAAGTTGGACTTGGCGCCGAGCCGCACAATGCGATCCTCGGAAATGCCAGCGATTTTCTTCCAAAGCTCAAGCGCCTCATCATCGTCCTGATAGACGGTGACCATCAGCTTGTCCTTGGGCAGGCCCCAATCCTTGGTCAGGAGGTTCCAGGCCAGCTCGATCGCGCGATCCTTGAAATAGTCGCCGAACGAAAAGTTGCCCAGCATTTCAAAGAAGGTGTGGTGGCGGGCGGTGAAGCCCACATTGTCCAGGTCGTTGTGCTTGCCACCAGCGCGCACGCATTTCTGCGCCGTCGTTGCGGTCGAATAAGGACGCTTTTCAACCCCGGTGAAGACGTTCTTGAACTGCACCATGCCGGCATTGGTGAACATGAGCGTCGGATCGTTCCGGGGCACCAATGGGCTCGACGGCACGGCCTCGTGACCATTGCGGGCAAAGTAATCGACAAAGCTCGAACGGAGATCGTTTACGCTGGTCATATTAGGCTTTCATCGCGGGACTGGCGCATGCTGGCGCCATAGAGTTTCGGCTGGCTTTCTATCGTGCTGCCTGCGGGAATGTCCAGCATTGCGGCATGTTTGCGACGAATGCCGTTTGATTGCGTAACAAAGGCCTTATCAAAAACCAAAAGGCACCGCTTGCGCGATGCCTCTCGATTATCCCTGCATGGGGAGAATGGTCTATTCGTCGTCGGCCGCGCTGTCGTCGCCACCGGCCACCAGCAGCACTTCACCGAGCAGACCCGAGCTCTCCCGCACACCCTGTTCAATGGTGTTGGCAATGGCCGGGTTGTCCTTGAGGAACTGGCGCGAATTCTCACGGCCCTGCCCCAGACGCTGGCTATCCCAGGAGAACCAGGCGCCGGATTTCTCGATAATGCCGGACTTGACGCCCAGATCGAGCAATTCGCCGGTCTTGGAGATGCCTTCGCCATACATGATGTCGAATTCGACCTGACGGAATGGAGGAGCAAGCTTGTTCTTGACCACCTTCACGCGGGTCTGGTTACCCACGATCTCTTCGCGATCCTTCAGCGCGCCAATGCGGCGGATATCGAGACGAACTGAAGCATAGAACTTGAGCGCATTACCACCAGTGGTGGTTTCTGGCGAACCATACATCACACCGATCTTCATGCGTATCTGGTTGATGAAGATCACCAGGCACTTGGACTTGGAGATCGACGAGGTCAGCTTGCGCATGGCCTGGCTCATCAGACGCGCCTGAAGGCCCGGCAGAGAATCGCCCATTTCGCCTTCAAGTTCGGCGCGCGGGGTGAGCGCCGCAACCGAATCGACCACCAGCACGTCGATGGCGCCGGAACGCACCAGAGTATCGGTAATTTCGAGAGCCTGTTCGCCGGCGTCTGGCTGGGAGATCAGCAGATCGTCGACGCTGACGCCAAGCTTGCGGGCATAGATCGGGTCCAGAGCGTGTTCCGCGTCAACGAAGGCGCAGATGCCGCCAGCCTTTTGGGCTTCGGCAATAACGTGCAGCGCCAGCGTGGTCTTACCCGAGCTTTCAGGCCCGAAAATCTCAACGATTCGGCCCTTTGGCAGGCCACCAATGCCCAGCGCAATATCAAGACCAAGCGAGCCCGTGGAGATCGACTCGACCTCAATCGACGAGGCTTCGCCGAGGCGCATGATCGACCCCTTGCCAAAATTACGCTCGATCTGGCTGAGCGCAGCAGCAAGAGCCTTATCTTTATCCATCGATCCACCTTCAACTACACGAAGCGGCGCGTTAGCCATCTATTCTCTCCTTATTTCACGCTCAGAGGGGCTGCGCAACGCGCCGTCACCGCTGGTGGACATGCATTGAATGTGCGCTATTTGTTCTCATTTTGTTTCCGCCATGTCAATGGACAAAATGAGAACATCGGAACATCAATTGCCGTACCTGGCAGAGAATCGGCCCAACGTCGACGTTGGCACCAATAAGTATGATTTTTGAGCTTGCATCGAAACACGATGTTGCGTTCTATGCCGCCCAACGGGGCCCTCGGGCAGCAGGCGGAGGAGCCGCACATGAATCTCATCCAGTTTTTCGATACCAATGGCGCGCGCGCCGTCGCTTCGGTTGAGGGCGGCGTTGCCCGAACGGTCATCGGTGCCTCCAGCGTTTATCAGCTGGCCATCGAGGCCCTCTCCGGCCATGGCGGGCTCGGCGAGTTGATCGCGGCCAAGGGCCTCGGCGATATCGTCGACCGCGATGCCATCCTCGCCGAGGGGCGTATGCTGTCGCCTATCGACCATCCCGATCCCGCCCATCTCTATGTCACCGGCACGGGACTGACCCATCTCGGCTCCGCCGCCACGCGCGATGCGATGCACACCGCCAATAGCGGTTCGGCTGAAGTTGGCCTGACCGACACCATGAAGATGTTCCGCATGGGCCTCGAGGGCGGCAAACCTGCCGAGGGCCTCAAGGGCGTGCAGCCTGAATGGTTCTATAAGGGCAATGGCTATTCGGTGATCAATCCCGGCCACCCGATCCCCTCCCCGGGCTTCGCGCTCGACGCCGGCGAAGAGCCCGAAATCGCTGGCATCTATGTGATCGACCAGAACGGCCAGCCGCGTCGCCTCGGCTTCGCCCTCGCCAATGAATTCTCCGATCACGTGACCGAGCGGCAGAACTACCTCTACCTCGCCCATTCCAAGCTCCGCGCCTGCGCCTTTGGCCCAGAGCTCCGCGTGGGCAACCTGCCGGCCCATGTGGATGGCATGTCGCGCATCTACCGAGACGGCAAGGTGATCTGGGAAAAGCCATTCCTCAGCGGCGAGGACAATATGAGCCATTCCATCGCCAACCTCGAATATCACCACTTCAAATATGAGCTGTTCCGCAATCCGGGCGATGTGCATGTGCATATGTTCGGCACGGCGACGCTCAGCTTTGCCGATGGCATCAAGACCCAGGCCGACGATGTCTTCGAAATCGAGGAATCCCAGTTTGGCGCGGCGTTGCGCAATCCGGTTCGTCAGGAACAGGACCATCCTGTGATCGTCGGCAACGTCTATTGATCTTGAAGCGCGCGGACTAACATGTCAGTTATCCCTCCACACTCCTGGAGGGATACCATGACGGCTCGCGCCTTCGAAAAACGCCGCGTCGGTCAGACGTCGCTTGAGATCACCACGCTTGGCCTCGGCGCCGCCAGCCTCGCTGGAATTTTTAGCCGCGTCCCGGCCGATCAAGCGCGCGCCACCGTCGCGCATGCCCTCGAAGTCGGCATTAATTACGTCGACACCGCCCCCCAATATGGCCTTGGCCGATCCGAGCATCTTGTTGGCGATGTGCTCCGCGAAGGGCGTGACGGCGTCGTGTTATCCAGCAAGGTTGGCCGCCTGCTGACGCCCGTCAGCGACGCGGAACAGGACAAGGGCGCCTGGGTGGATCCCCTGCCCTTCAACCAGGTCTATGACTATTCCTATGACGGCATCATGCGGTCGTATGAGGACAGCATTCAGCGCCTCGGGCTGAACAGCATCGACATGCTGTTTGTGCACGACATTGGCGTCACCACGCATGGCGTCGAGGGCAATAAGCCACTGTGGAAGCAGCTGGAAACCGGCGGCTACAAGGCTCTCCGCGAGCTGCGCGACGGCGGCGCCATCAAGGCCATTGGCCTCGGCGTCAACGAGTGGGAAGTGCTGATGGCCGCCTTCGAGCTGGGCGATTGGGACGCGTTCCTGCTCGCCGGCCGCTACACGCTGCTCGAACAGACCTCGCTCGACCCCTTCATGTCCACCTGCGTCAAGCGCGGCGCATCGGTGATCATCGGCGGCCCGTTCAACTCGGGCATTCTCGTCGGCGGCGACAAATTCAACTACGCCAAGGCGCCCGACGAAATCATCACCAAGGTTCGCGCGCTCGAGGCGGTTTGCAAGGACTTCAACGTGCCCCTGCCCGCCGCAGCGCTGCAATTCCCGCTGCTCCACCCTGCAGTCTGCAACGTGCTGCCCGGCCCGAAATCCCCTGCAGAACTCGATGGCATTCTGGAGTGGTGGGATGTCGAGATTCCAGCCGAGCTCTGGAAGACACTGGAAGCCAAGGACCTGCTGGCACCGGGTACGCCGATCGGGGCGTAATTTGAGACTGGAGCGCGGGGGACCGTTTCCGCCCCCTCGGAGACCTCATGGTAAGCTTGTCGAACCATGGGGGTGTGCACGCAATGGTGCCACGACCTCGTCCTTCGACAAGCTCAGGATGAGCTCTGATGAGGGGCTGGACCCATCCCACCACAATCATCACCCTCGGGCCCGACCCGAGGGCTATACACCTTTCGAAGCGCCCTCAGTCTTGCCCGAGCGTGACTACCAGTTGCAGACCAAATCCCACTCACCGGCGCTGTCCTCGGACTGGATCCGAGGACCACTCACGGCTTGTGCCGTGCTGACGGTGACCCTCGGGTCAAGCCGGAGGGTGTGAAGGGCGTATTGGCTCTCGCTGGCAGATCAGGCAACCAGGTCGAGCTACAACAGAGCTTCGCCCAGAGGTTCAACCTCAGTTCAAATCCAGCGCATAGGGCTTGAGCACTTCGAGGGGGATCAGGCCAAGCACGGCCTGGTTCGTCGCGCGGAGATAGATGCGCGGCGCCATGCGAGCCTCGTGAGCCTGTAGCCACCGCCCGGCCACGAGGCACCAGCGATTGCCGGCCACCAGGCCCGGAAACGCGAACTGCGGCATGGGCGTCGACAGATCATTTCCGACCGCTTTGGAAAAAGCCAGAAACGCTTCGCTTGCCTCGATGCACACCAGATGCACCGCTGCACTGTCTGGCCCGGCGGCACAATAGCCGGTGCGGAAGAAGCCGGTGAGCGGGTCGGACGAGCAAGGTTGCAGGGCTTCGCCGAGTACGTTCAGCTCACCCTGGCCTTCGACGCCGCCGATCATGTTCACTGCTCGCCCTTGCCGAGCTTTTGCAGCACTTCCTTGACCTTGGAATTGATCTGGTCGAGCGAATAGGGCTTGGGCAGGAATTCCACGCTCTGGTCATCCTCAATATCGCGGCGCACGCTTTCTTCGGCGTAGCCGGAGACAAAGATCACCTTGAGATTGGGCATGGTCTCGCGGACATGCTTGAGCAAGGTCGGCCCGTCCATTTCCGGCATGGCGACGTCGGAAATCATCAGGTCAATCTTGTAGTTTTCATCTTCAAGCACCTCGAGCGCTTCTTCGCCACCGTCAGCCTCGAACACCTCGTAGCCGGTAGCCCGCAGCGCCTGGGCCGAGAAAGCGCGAACACTTTCCTCGTCATCGACGAGCAGGATGCGCTCATGGCCGGTGAGATCGCGCGCAGGAGCCACCGCAGCGATCGCCTTTGCGGTCTCCTCTGTAGCGCTAGCGACGTGACGCGGCAGGAAGATCTTGAACGTCGTACCGATGCCAACCACCGACACGGGGTAGATATAGCCCTCGGTCTGCTTAACGATGCCATAGACCGTCGACAGGCCCAGACCAGTGCCCTTGCCCAGTTCCTTGGTCGTAAAGAACGGCTCGAAAATCTTCTCGATGACTTCCTGGCTCATGCCCGTGCCGGTGTCCTGCACGTCGATCAGCACATAATCGGCCTGCGCCATGCCATCAAAGCCAAGGCCAGCCACGTCGGCCTGCTCGACATTGGAGGTACGCAGGGTGATCGAGCCGCCATTGGGCATCGCGTCGCGCGCGTTGACCACGAGGTTGATGATCACCTGCTCCAGCTGCACCACGTCTGCGCGCACGGGCCAGATATTGCGGCCATGTTCCACGGCCAGTGTGTTCTTCTCGCCGATCATGCGCTTGAGCAACACGGTCAGGTCGTCGACAATCAGCGGCAGCTCCAGAACCTGCGGACGCAGTGTCTGACGGCGCGAAAAGGCCAGCAACTGACGGGTCAGGCCCGCCGCACGGTTGGCGTTCTGCTTGATCTGCATCAGCTCGCTGAACGACGGATCGCCGGGCTTGTGCTTGAGCAGCAGCAGATCGGAGAAGCCAATAATGGCGGTCAGCAGGTTATTGAAATCGTGCGCCACGCCACCGGCCAGCTGGCCAACGGCCTGCATCTTCTGGCTCTGCGCAAACTGGGCTTCGAGCTTGCGCTGATCGGTCATGTCCAAGGCATAGACATTGACCTGCTCGGGCGAACCATGGCTCATTTCCGAGGCGGAGAGATAAAGCCGAACCGCGTGATCGCCCTCGACGCTCAATAGCGCATCGACGGGCTCGACTTCCGAGCGATTGGCGGCGGCATCGGCGACGGCGCGAGCAAACTTGTCGCGACTGCCCTCCCCGATCAGTTCCTGCAGCGGCTGCAGCTCCAGGCTCTTTTCCTCGCCCGACCATTTGAAGATACGGCCAAACGGCGCGTTGGTGCGGATGATCCGACCATCGGCGTCGAGCGTGGCAATGGCAAATGGGGTATCGTTGAAGAAGCGCGAGAACCGCACTTCGGCGGCACGCAGCTCTTCTTCGGTATCCGGCGCATTGGACTTGTCCAGCACCAGCGTCCGGGTTTCGCCGAGCTCGCCATCGGCAAGGCGTGCGGCGCGATGCAGCAGACGCACAGGCAGGCTGGTGCCATTGCGGCGCATCAGATCGATATCGATGATCTCGGTATGAATTTCGCCATCGCTGCGCCCGCGCATCAACAGCGTGTCCCCATCCCCACGGACGATGTCCTTGAGGTTCAGATGACCCGAATTGAACTCGGCGAGGTCATAGCCCAGCCAGTCCGTCAGCGTGGAGTTGAGGTATTGGATGCGGCCATGTGCGTCGGCGGAGAAAAAACCCGCTGGGGAATGGTCGAGATAGTCGATGGCGCGCTGCAGATCGCGGAACGCGCTCTCATTGTTGTCGCGATCACGGGTGATGTCTTCCACCGACCAGATGACCAGCGGCTTCTGTGTCTCATCGCTCTCGGGCAGCGGACGCACACCGACGCGATACCAGAACGCCTTGGCGCTTTCTGCCTGAGACCCACCCAGGCCACCGACAATGCGGATATCTTCGATCGCCGAACGGCCATCCTTGGCAGCGCGCGACAGACGATAAATCGCCTCGCTCGCTTCGGATTGACCGGCAAACAGGCGCGACACACCCACCGGCAGGCCATTGGTCATCGCCCCGGCAAAGCTGCCGTAATGCGCGTTGACGTAGGAAATCTTGCCATCCCGGTCCGCGACGACTGCGCCAAACGGCAGGCTGTCCACCACAGCGTGGGAAATCGTGCGGCGATCTTCGCTGGCGGCAAAGCGGAACAGGCCCGCGGCCAACCCGAACAGGCAGAACACCCCCACCACGGCCAGCACGCCCACAAAGGTCATGATGATGTCGGCGGGAATGGCATCGCTGAAGAAAGAGAAGGCCACGGCAATGGCGACCAGCACCACGCCAAGGGCAACCACACGCCATAGACCTGCGGTGTTGCGCCCCGAGGCAATCAGGGGATCGGGATAACTATCCTCGCCGAGCGGCGTCGCTGCCATTGGTCTGGTTGCTCCATAGCCATCGCGTCGCCCCGAATCAGGCGTCCTGTCAGGTCTAGCAAATGGTCCGCCCCCATGGGAGGCCGATCACGCTTTTCAACACGCGACAGCACGTTCTGTGCGGCACAGAAGGCACTCTAGCACATCCAAGTTAGCTCGACTTCCACCCTGCGCCCTTTTTCAGGCGCATCACGAAGCCAATCACTTCGGCCACAGCTTTGAAGTGCTCATTGGGAATAAACCCGTCCACTTCGACGCTTGCGAACAGCGCGCGCGCCAAGGGCGGATTCTCGACGATGGGGACATCGCTTTCTTTGGCCAGCTCACGAATGCGGAGCGCGATGGCATCGGCACCCTTGGCCACGCATTTGGGCGCCCCCATCTCGCGATCATATTTGAGCGCCACGGCAAAGTGGGTCGGGTTGGTGATCACCACGGTAGCGTCCGGCACTGCCGCCATCATGCGGCTGCGTGATCGATCATGCCGCAACTGGCGGATACGTCCCTTGACCTTGGGATCGCCTTCCATCTGCTTATATTCGTCGCGGGTTTCCTGAACCGTCATCATCTGCCGCTTCCACCATTTCTGGCGGACATACATGTAGTCAGCCCCGGCAATCAGCGTCACCACGATCAGCGTCGCGGTGAAAATCTTGAGCCCGATTTCCTGAAACTCGAACAGGATAATCGCGGGATCAGCCGTCATCATGGTGTCCAGACGGTCGCGTTCGGGCCACACCACAAAGAACAGCACGGTGCCCATCACCGTGATTTTCAGCACCCCCTTGATGAAGTTGACCAAAGACTCGCTGGAAAACAGGCGCTTGAACCCGGCCAGAGGTGAAATCTTGGAGAGCTTGGGCGTTACCGGTTCGGCCGAAAGCAGCGGCTTATGCTGGATCAGATTGGCTACGATCCCACAGACCGAGAGGATGCACAGCGGCACCAAAACCACGCCCAGGATCGAAAACGCCAGCCGGTTGAAAAAGGAGATGAACCCTTCCCCGCCCAGTTCAAAGCGGTCCGCGTCCATGATCAGAACCTTGAGGGGTTCCATCAGCGCGGTCGCCGTGGAGGGTGCCATCATGGCAAAAATGATCGCCGAGCCCAGCAACATGAACCAGGTGACAACCTCCTGGCTCTTGGCGACATCGCCCTTCTTATGGGCATCCTCGAGCTTTTTATGAGAGGGGTCTTCTGTTTTGGCGTCTTTTTCCGGGGCTTCGCTACTCATCTAGCCCCTCCACATCGCCAGATGATTTTCAAAGCCCATGATGTACCACCCCATCATCATGGTCAGCAGCAGCGCCATCAGCGACAGCCCGACGATGATGTTGGCGGGCATCAGCACGAAATAGACCTGCAATGCCGGCATCAGGCGCGCCAGAATGCCCGCCCCCAGGTTGAACACCAGCCCGAACACGATGAACGGCGCCGACATCTGGATGCCGATATTGAACGCGCTCGACACGGTGCGGATGGCAAGCTGCGCGGCATCATCGAACATCAGGGGCGTATCGAGCGGAAAGGCGATGTAACTGTCAAAAGTCGCCGCCAGCGCCATGTGGTGCAAGTCGGTGGCAAAGATCAGCGTCATGCCCAAAAAGCTCAGAAAACTGCCGAACACCGCCCCCTGAATGCCGCCCTGCGTCGGGTCCGCCGATTGCGCGACGCTAAGCCCGGTTTGAAACGCAATGATCGCGCCCGCCACCTGCGTGGCCATCACGGTGATGCGCGCAATTGCGCCCAGCATCAGCCCGATCACCAGCTCATGAAACAACAGGCCGACAATGCCCATCACGTCGGCGGGCATCGCTGGCAGACTCGATGACAGCAGCGGATAGACCACCAGCGTGAACATCAGCGCAAAGCTCAGCCGCATCCGCGCGGGGATCATATTCTCGCCCAAGGCGGGCATCAGCATCAGGATGGCGCCGATGCGCGCGAACATCAGCAGATAGAGAAACGCGGTATTGGGCAGCCAGTCGAGCCCGACGGTAATCATCAGCCGCCCACGATGATCATATCGACCACGCGGCTCATATAGGCGCCCATCGTGGCGCCGAGAAACGGCAGCACCAGCAGCAGGGTCACAAAGATGGCGACGATCTTGGGCACGAAGACCAGCGTCTGCTCCTGGATCTGGGTCAGCGCCTGAAACAGCGCCACCATCACACCCACCAGCAGGCCAACAATCATCATCGGCGCCGATACAATGATCAGCGTCCAGATACCATCGCTGGCAATGTCGAGAACGTCGGCGCCGGTCATCGTGGATCTCGTCGGGCGAATCGCCGCCCACATGCATTGTAGGCCCGTCGCGCCATTCCCGCGAAAGCGCGATTATACCTTGCACCGGAAAGTGAGGAACACCCTCCCCTGTAGCCCATACCAGAAGACCTCATGGTGAGCCTGTCGAACCACGAGGTCGAGCGAGTGGCGTCCCCAGCGGTACGACCTCGTCCTTCGACGGGCTCGGAATGAGGTCTACTGAAGCTTAGATCGGCATCCGCATGATTTCTTCGTAGGCCGAGATAACGCGGTCACGAACCGTCACCATGCTCTCAATGGCGATTTCGGTTTCCGACAGCGCCGTCACCATGTCGACGACATTGGCTTTGCCGTTGACCATGTCGATGGCCATGTTGTCGGATTTGTTGCCGGTGTCGACCACGCCCTGCACGGTCTGCGCCAGAACCTGCGCGAAGTTCGTGCCTGTGCCACCGGTCGAGGCGGTCAGGTCCATGGCAGGCTTTGCCGATTGCGTAACGAGCCGGCTGGCATTGCCATAGGCGGCTGCGGCGGCATTAAAGGGGGCACTGATTGCCATGCTTTAGCTCCTGAAAATCGATTAGCCGCGCAGGATGTCGAGCGTGCGCCCGAGCATCTGCCGCGTCACGCTGACGACGTTGAGATTGGCTTCGTATGTGCGCTGAGCCTCGCGCATGTCTGCCGCCTCGATCAGCGGATTGACGTTGGGGTACTGCACATAGCCCGTCGCATCGGCTGCCGGATGGCCCGGCTCATAGCGGCTGGTGAACTCGCTCATGTCATAGGCAAGCTTGCCGACCTCAACCACTTTGCCGCCCACTGCGGAATCATAGGCAGCCTGAAAGGTCGGCACGCGGCGGCGGTAGGGGTCGTCGCCCGGCGCCTTGCCTGCCGAGTCGGCATTGGCGAGGTTTTCCGCGATGACGCGCATGCGCGCAGACTGCGCGTGCAACCCGGTCGCGGCGATTTTGAGCGAGGCCGAAAAATCCATGAAGCCCTACTTTATCCCTGACGCCCAAGCGCCGTTTTGAGGATCTTGATGGACTTCTGGTAGAGGCCTGTAGCCGCCTGATAGTCCATCATATTGGTCGTCACCTTCATCATCTCGTCTTCGAGCGTGACGCCGTTGCCTTCCGGGGTGATCTCGAAATTGGCCATGCGCTGCGCGCCAAAAGCGCTGCCTTCGCCGCTGGACACCGAAAAGTGGTTGGGTTGCGTCGCGGTCGTGGTGACACTCGCGGACGAGAAAGCACTAAGGCTCTCGGCAAAATCATACTGCGCCAGATCCCGCCCGCGATATCCCGGCGTTGCCGCATTGGCGACATTCTCGGCCAGTAGACCTTGACGCGTCTGGTGCCAGCGCATCTTGTCCGTGAGCGCGGCAAACACCGGCAAATTCATCAGGCCCATTGGCCGTGTCCCCCGCGAGTCTAAGTGCGCGATGGGCAATTCTTGCCGGTCGATGGTTAATCAAGTGTTAACCGGCACGCGTTACGCCGGTTTCGCCTTCGCATTTTGCACATTTACGCAGACTGCTAGGCAATATATGCCGCCTTCGTGCGGCGATCTGAGTTGGAGCGAAGATGCAGTTCATTACCAGTCTATTCGGTGGGTCGGGCAACTCCGCCCTGACCGCAGTTTTTGCACTCGGCATTGTCGTTGTGCTGATCCTGCTCGGTGTGTGGCTGCTCAAGGTGCTGTTCAATGCATCTGGCCGCGTCGCCCGCGGCCGCAATCGTCGCCTCAACGTCGTCGATACGCTTTCGCTGGACCCAAAGCGCCAGCTTATCATCATCCGCCGCGACAATGTCGAACACCTGATCCTCACCGGCGGGCCACATGACGTTGTGATCGAAACCGGCATTCCGGTCGATGAAGCCCAGGTCGCCCAGCAAACGCGCCGTCCCATCCCGATGGTAGCTGCGCGCAAGCCAATCCAGCCTCCCGTTCAACCAACCCCGCCTGCCGCACCGGCAGCGCCCGTTGCCAAGGCAGCGGCCCCAGCGGTTGTGCCACCCGAAGCCGTAGTGGAACCACCAGCAGCCCCTGGCAGCGCCATCGAGCAGCTACGCAAGATGGGCAAGCCCACCGACAAGCGCGCCCACCTCTCACTGCGCCACACTGGCCTGCTCCGCCCTGTCGAGGGCGACGGCAAAGCAGATATTGCGGGAAAACGTGGCAAGTCGGCTCCCGCCCCTGCCGACTCAGCTAAAGAAGAAGGTGCTCAGCGGGACGTGGAAGGCACCGATCTTGTCGACGGCAACAACGAGGCAAACCGGAACTGACGCTGCGCCCAAGCGCACTCGTCGCCTTGCCCCCTATGCCACGATCACCGCAATGGTGCTGCTGGCGCTGACCCCGAGCCTGGCCTTTGGCCAGGATCTCTCCATCAATTTCGGCGACGAAAGCACCCTCACCGAGCGAGCGGTTCAGCTCATCGGCTTGATCACGCTGCTTTCGCTCGCGCCGTCCATCCTTGTGATGGTCACCAGCTTCACCCGTATCGTGGTGGTGCTATCCCTGCTCCGCACGGCCATTGGCCTGCAGACGGCGCCGCCCAACTCGGTGATGGTGTCGCTGGCGCTATTCCTCACCTTTTTCATCATGCAGCCCACCCTGCAGCAGACCTATGATCTGGGTATCGCGCCCCTGATGGCAGGTGAGATCGAGATCACCGAGGCCGTCGAGCTTGGCTCCGCGCCAATCCACGAATTCATGCGCGCCAATGTGCGTGAGAAGGACTTGGAGCTGTTCTACGACCTGACCCAGGAAGAGCCTCCGGCAGAGCCCGAAGAAATCTCTATGCACCTGCTGGTGCCTGCCTTCATGATTTCCGAACTGCGTCGCGCCTTCGAAATCGGCTTCCTGCTGTTCCTGCCCTTCGTCGTCATCGACATGGTGGTGGCGTCGGTCCTGATGGCGATGGGCATGATGATGCTGCCCCCGGTGGTGATCTCGCTGCCGTTCAAGCTGATCTTCTTCGTGCTGGTCGACGGCTGGTATCTCGTCGCCGGCTCCCTCGTCCGAAGTTTCGTCAGCGGATAGAGTGGCCCTCGGGCCCATATCGCACCGCGTTACCTACTCGCCACATCGCCGCTTTTGACCTCGCTGGCCACCAGGGGTGCCAGAGCGTCGTTATTGCCATAGGTCTCGCGGTAGGCTGAGAGGAACGCGTTGATCCCGTCCACGCCCGACACCTGATTGGCCACGGCCTTGAACTCGCGGCTGGTGACTTCGATCTGCCCGGTCACGAGATCGAACATCGGCCACTCGGGCGAGGTCACCATCCGGTCGGCAAACTTGGCGCGCAAGCGGGAGAGCCCGAACGTGTCATTGGCCAAGACGTAGCCGACGGCTGCCTTGATGATGTTCATCCGCGCGGGCTGGCTCAGCGCGCCAGTTTCATTGGCGTAGAGCCCTTCCAGCATTTCGCCGGCCTGGGTGTAGCGCCTGCCCTTCCAGTTCGCATCGATCCGCATCAAGGCAACATCGCGGCCATCGAGATCGCGCAACATGTCGAGGCCCAGCTGTTCGCGACCACCATCGATCATCGCGCGCGCTTCCAACACGCGGCGCTGGCGGTTGAGCGTCTCCGGCAGGTCTGGCAGACGCGTCGCATTGAGCACCCGCAGCGCATCCTGTGGCTTGCGGTCAGCCAGGTAGATCACCGCCAGATCGGCCGCGACCTGCGTCCGGGCAACTCCGCGCAAACGACTATTGATCTGGTATTCCAGCAGCTCCGCAGCTTGCGGCAGGAGATCCACCCGCACCAGACGGCGCGCCAGATTGCGGATCATTTCATCGCCACGGCCACCCGGCGGCGTCAGCTCGCGGAAGTCGTAGTACAGGCTCAGCGCATCAATCGGCCCCAGCGAGTCCGCCACGCCATCGAGGAACAATTCACCGAACTGCGCAGCCGCTTCATCGCGCAGCGCATTGATGGGCGGGCTTTCCGGATAAGTCGAAACAGCCTGCCGCACAGTCTCGAAGCCCTGCCGATAAGCACCGTTACGGAAATAGAGCTCAGCGACCAGTTTCTGCATATCCGCCTCAAGCGGATTGCCGCGCCACAGCATGGCCTCGACTGCTAGCGTCTGCGAAGCTTTGTCGAGGTCGAGACGCCCAGCCTGATCCAGCAGGCGCAGGGTGCGGTAGACAGCCTCGGCGCGCGTTGGACGAATATCAGCGGCGATCACCTGCCCATAAATATCGATGGCTTCATCGTTGCGCCCGCGCGCCTCATCGATCCGCCCCGACAGCAGGTGATAGAGCGTGACCTGCTCCGGATCGAGACGGCTGAACGCGATCTTGGACAGCATGCGCTCGGCCAGGCTCGCATCGTCAGTCTCAACGCCCGCACGCACTGCGGCGAAGTAGAAGCGATTTCGCACCCAGTCAGGATAGCTGTCGATGATCCCTAGCGCGTCGACGGCATCGAGCTTTGCGCCCTTAAAGTCGTAGCTTTCGGCGCGCGCGATGGTGCGCCAGATCAGCCCGTCGATATCCTGCGTCATGGTCGGCAGGTTGAGAATGCCCAGCGCGTCGGATGCCCGGCCCGCCATCGTGTTGGCAATGGCCATATTGATACGCACCTTGCGCTCCAGCGACTTGTCCGTCAGCTCGGCCTGCAACACGCGCAGCGTGCCAAGCGCCTCAAGGCCAAACTGGTTGGCGTTGTAGTATTGCGCCAGGGTCAGTCGCGCCCGGTCGAGGTCCGCGCCATCGGCAGCCACGGCCGCCGCCGTCATCATTTCATCGCGCCGCTTGGTGAAAATGCCCGGATCATTGGTTTCCAGCGCCGCCAGATCGACATAGCTCCCGCGTGTCGCTTCGGCCTGCGCCGCATTGAGCGCTCGCGGACTGTCCTGCGCAGAAACGATCAGGCCGCCCGGCGTCGTCACCACCGCCAGCGTGTTTTCCAGGGCGACGTCGAGGTCGTCGCTACGTGGCTTGAGCACCAGCCCATGAACGCTGCGCAGGGCAGAGAAGTCGACATAGTCCAGCGTCCGCGTCACGCCGCGAGCAGGCGGATAGGCCGTCACGACCTTGAGCATGTCTCCAACAATCGGATCGCGGAAGTCATGGATGCGGGCCGGTCGCGCCACGTCGGCAACAACCTCAAAGTCACCCGCAGCATCGCGACGGCGCGACAGCTCGATCGGTTCGGTTGGTCCCAGCATGATGTCGCCGAGTGACAGGACCCACGCCATACCTTCCGAGCCCAAAGTCGCTAGCCGGTCTTTGGAGAGCTCGACCCGCACCACCTGCGTATCGCCAGCCGCCGCCACCGCAAACTCGCTGGTCAGCGCGTTGAGCGCCTCGGACTGGTTGGGCACGGCAATGCCCGAAACCGTGTCGAAGATCATCCAGACCGTATCGCCACGGCGAAATACCGCTGCCGGGGTGTCCTGCTCGAACGGAAACACCACACGCACCGTAGAGCCGAGCACACTGACAAACGGTGTGACGGTTTTCGCTTCGGGCTGGGACTTCAGCATGTCAACGCGCGGCTCGGGTGTCTCTCCCACCGCCAACTGTACGCCGGCCGGCGCAGCGCCATCGGCAAGGTTTGCCAGCTCAAATGCAGGCAGCCCACTACCCTTAATATCGACGTCCAGAACATACTGGCGCGGATTGTTCTCGTAGAATCGCGGCTTTACGCCCTTGGCCAGCTGCAGCGTCACCTTGGCGCCGTCGGGTGTCACGGCACTCTCAATCGAGGCAATCTCGGGTGGCAGGTCCATTGCCAGCTCACGCGTATCGATGCCCACCGGCCATTCGAACATGATGCGACCGGTCTCGCCCTCCTGCACGAACTGCGCCTTGGTCGGCTGTGTCCAATCGAACTGCACGCGCATGAATGTGGGGTTGCGGCCAACCCGGATGCTGGCCTTCGGCTGTAGCGACGCCATCTCGGCAGCCTTGCGCTCGCGCTCGGCGCGGATCGCGGCCATGCGGGCACGTTCGGCCAGCTCGTCGATAATTTCCTGCGGCAAAGCAGGCGGCATGCCGCTCCAGCTCGGCGGCATGAGGTCGATGAACAGCTTTTCGCCCGCCTCGATGCGGTTGAAATTGAGCGGCGTGCGCAGGGCAAGCCGAATGCCGCGATTGTCGGGATCGATGCGCGCGACGGAGAAGTAGTCAGGCAGGATCGTGCCGACGTCAGGCAACGCAACCGACACCTGCTCCTCGAAAACCAGCGACAGAATGCCGTTCTCGATCCGCATGGTGTATTTGGGCAAGGCGTCCTTGCCGGGGAAACTCAGGATCAGTCGGGCATAGCCCTCTTCCTGGGTGACAAAGAGCTGACCTTGCTCCAGCGCCGCTACAGGCATGACAAAACCGAGCATCGCCAAGGCAATGCCCGCTGCCAGGGCACGTTTGCCCCTGTGCCAGCCAACCATAATCGCAGTCTTCACCGGCTTCTGCCCGCCCGACGCATTCTGGCATTTGCGGAAGTGGCCGATTTCTGGGCCGACGCGAAACGCCAGGGTTACATTTTCATGCGCAACCCTAGCGGTTTGGGCTTAACGTGGCCTTACCCCGAACTGTGGGGTTCAATGGCAATTGCAGAGACCTATTGCCCCACGATCTGCGGCAGCGCCGCCAGATCATCCACGGTCATTTCCGTCGCCGGACGATCTGCCAGGGCGGCCATCTTCACCGTCAGCTCCTGCGCACGCTGTGCATCCATCACCGCGAGAATGGGCGACATCTTGCGCGGGCTCATGGTCTTGGCGACCCGCAGCAGCACATTCATGTCGAGATTGTTGAAAATGTTCGCCGCGTCCTTGGGCTTCATGTTCTCGTACATGGTGACGATCCCGGCGAACTGGCCAGATTCCATCTCCTGGCGCTGGTCCACCAGCGAGGCAATTTGAGCCTCCAATGCCTGCAGCGTTGCGGCACGCTCCTCGATACGCTTTTCAGCAGCGTCGACGATGGAGGCACGAAGGGCGAGATTCTGCTCGAAGGTTTCCAGCTCGGTGCGACGCGCGGCCAGACGCTCCAGCAATTGCTGCTCGGTCATGGTGGAGCCGTCCGCACTCACCAGCGGAACCGTGTGCCCGCTGGCGTCCAGCTGCATGGGGACCGCGTCACCCGATGGCAGACAGTCCCCAGCCGGCGATGCCGGACGTGGCGCGGATGCCGCAGCACCCTCCCCGCCGGACGCAGCATCGATCACCAGAGGCGCATCGCTCAGCGTGGTGGTGACGTCGATACAGGTCGTTTCCCGTACGGGGATCAACGGCAATTCCGCAGGGGCAGGTTCGGCAGGCGCCCCATGCTCTGCCGACGCAGCTTCGACAACGGGCGCGGCGCCGTGCTCGGCAGCGGCCGGTGCAACTGCGGCCGGGGGGGGCGTACCGGCAACAGTTGGCGTGGTGTCGCTCAATGTCGGACTTGTGTCGGCGATGGTCGGCTCACCCGGCAGCGTGAGCGTCATGCCGGCTTCGCCGCCCTCTTCCTTGCCAGCAGCGGGTGTCGCGCCAGCGGCCTGCGCCGTTGTCGTTCCGGTCAGCACATAGGCGCCGTTGGTCATCAGCCCAATGGTCTTGAGAACCAAAAGGGCTGCAACCGCCATCACGACAACAGGGAGCAGGCGGACGTTTTTCACGCAGCGGCTCCCCGAGTGCGAACACGCTCAGACAATTGCTGCAGTGCAGACTGCACCTTGGTGGTCTCCTCGACAGGCTGGGCCATGGTCTGGCTATTGCGCGCCACGCTGGTGATCTTGGCGATGCGCTCCATGACGGCAGTACCGGCCGTGACGTGGTTGGCCAGCTCGATGCCGAAGCGCTCAGCTTCTTCAAGGCGCGAATTCAGCGACAGGTCGGCTTCGATAGCCGTCTGCTTGAGTTCCTTGATCGCCTGATTGGCCAGATTGGTTGCTCCGACAAGATCAGCCACCATCTGACGCATCATGTCCTTATCGGCATGTAGCCGCTTCAGGCGCTCGTTGAGCACAACGCAATATCCGATGGTCAGCGCCAGCAGAATAGCGACCGCGCTTTCTACAAAAAGGCCCAGGGGCAAACCGAACATCATCGTCCTTCCAGATTTTCGTCGATTGCTTCAAAGGCCGCCATGGTGACCTTTGGAGCATTGAGGGGGCGGGTAACCCGCACCGATACGTGATTGCCGATGTGGCCCATGATGGCCTCGGTGAGTTCGACTTCGCCGCATCGCAACCGCACCGGGTCGGTTGGCGTGCGCTCGAACATCACCGTATCGCCGGCCTTGAGCTTCAACAGACGCGACAGTGGCAGGTCCTGCTCATGCAGCACTGCCTCGATCTCCACATCAGCCGAATAGATTTCAGTCGCCAGATGGCCTTCCCAGATCGGGTCGCGGCCAAATTTTTCACCCATGAACATCTGCAACAGCTGTTCGCGGATGGGCTCGATGGTGGCGTAGGGCAGCAGAATTTCGATCTTGCCACCGCGATCATCCATCTCGATGCGCAGCTCAATCAGGATGGCAGCATTTCCGGGCCGGGAAATGGCAGCGAAGCGCGGATTGGTCTCCATGCGCTCCAGCTTGAAATTGACCTGTGTTACCGGCTCAAACGCGCGGTGGGTATCCTCGAGAATAACCTCGATCATGCGACGCGCCAGCGCCAGCTCAATAGTCGTATAGGGCCGCCCCTCGACACGGATATTGCCAGCAGTGCGACGCCCACCCAGCAATACGTCGATCATCGAATAGATCAGGCTGGAGTCGACCGTCAGCAGCCCGTAATTCTCCCATTCCTCAGCCTTGATGACCGAGAGAATAGCCGGGAGCGGGATGGAATTGAGATAGTCACCAAAACGCACCGACGAAATGGAGTCGAGCGTCACTTCCACATTGTCTGAGGTAAAATTGCGCAGGGACGTCGTCGTCAATCGCACCAGGCGATCAAAGACGATTTCCAGCATGGGCAGGCGCTCGTAGCTCACCAGCGCCGAGTTGATCAGCGCCTGAACGCCCGTCAGCTCGACATTACTGCCAACGCTGGCATCAAAGCCCAGCAGACTGTCAATTTCGTCCTGATTGAGCACGCGGTCGCCGCCACCATCGGCATCACCCATGCCGCCCTCGAGCATGGCTGCCCACTCGGCAGTCGCCGCAGCAGCAAGCTGCTCTTCGGTCATCTCAGTGTTGGAAGCGGCGGAGGCAAGATCGTCGATCCCCCACTCCTCCGACAGTTTGTCCTGATCGCTTGGGCCCGCCATTACTGCACCAGGATTTCCTTGAAGAGGATGGATTCAATGCGGCTGGGATAGATGGCGACATTGACGCGGCGCAGCAGCTCTTCCTTGAGGCGATAGACGCCGGCAGAGCCTTCGAGGTCGGACTTGCGCAGCTCGCGCAGATAGACCTGGAACGCATCGACCACCTTGGCCATGCGCGGCTGGATTTCCGTCATCACGCTTTCATTGGCCACTTCCAGGGCCACTGTCAGCTTCATGAAGGACTCGCCCTCCCCGCCATTGTTCAGGTTCACCAGCATGGTCGGCAGGTTGAAAATAAACGTGCTCGCGCCGGCCACAGGGGCGCCAGCCTCATCGGTGACGCCGTGTTCGGCCTTTGAAGTGTTGGACGAAAGAAAGAAGAACAGCCCACCGCCGGCCAGCAGCACGACGATCGCTGCGGCGCCAATAATGATGAACAGCTTGGGAATACCCTTTTTGGCGGGTGCGGCGCTGCCTTCGACTTCTGCTTCCGCGGCCATGCGAACCTGCCAAACATATGGGAATCCGGACGATTCCGGCGATGTACCCAGCTAAGCGCCGGATGGTTAACGAATAGTTACCAACACACCTAAAGCGGCAGAAATTGCCGGGCAGCCTTTACCCAGCAAGACATCAACGCACCTGCTCCATTAACGCACCGAAACGCCCAAGCATCTGATTTTATTAAACTTTCAGACTTGGCATGGTTTCTGCAATGTTAACGGCGAGGCCATCAGCTTGGGGAAGCAGGCGGTTTCGGGGAAAGAGAACACCGGGGATCAGCAATGATCGAGAATGCTCAACTTATCAGCCTCAGCCGCCAGATGGCGCTGCAGCGTCAGATGGATGTCGTGGCCAACAACATGGCCAACATCAACACGACCGGTTTCAAGGGCGAGCAGCTGCTGTTCGAAGAATACATCATGCCGGTCGCCCGCGACCGCACCTTCCCCACCATGGACCAGCCTCTCTCCTATGTGCAGGACTGGGCCACCATTCACGACCTGGGCGCTGGCGCTGTAGAGCAGACCGGCAATGACCTCGACGTTGCGCTCAATGGCGGCGGCTTCTTTGCCGTGCAGACACCAGGCGGCGAGCGCTGGACCCGCTCGGGCGCTTTCCAGATCAATGGCGCCGGCAATCTGGTCGACCTCAATGGCAATCCTGTTCTCGGCGAAGGCGGCCCCATCCAGTTCGGCCCCGAAGAAACCGGCATTCAGATCGCTGCGGACGGCACGGTCAGCTCCAGCGCAGGCGCCAAAGGCAAGCTGCGCGTTGTCGAGTTCGCTAATCCGCAGGCCCTTGCCCGCGAAGGCAAGAACCTGTTTTCCGGCGGCACGCCCGTCGCTGCCACCAATACCCGCGTCATGCAGGGTTTTCTCGAGCGCTCCAACGTCTCTGGCGTTTCGGAGATGGCCGAGATGATCCGCGTCAGCCGCGCCTATGAATCAATGGCCTCAATGACCCAGCGTCAGGATGAATTGCGGCGTTCCGCCATCCAGCGCCTCGGCGACACCAACGCGTAATCCGGAGTAAATGCCATGAAAGCCCTCTACATCGCATCCACCGGCATGAGCGCGCAGGAACGCAACGTCGAAGTCATCTCCAACAACATCGCGAACATGCGCACCACTGGCTACAAGCGCCAGCGCGCAGAGTTCGAAGACCTGCTCTACCAGCAGATCACCCGCGCGGGCGCCCCAACCTCCGACCAGGGCACGATGATCCCGGCAGGTCTGGAAATCGGTTCGGGCGTGCGCACCGTCGCTACCCCGCGCGTGATGAGCCAGGGCAGTGCCAACATGACGGACCGCGAGCTCGACGTCGCCATTCGCGGCGAAGGCTTCTTCATGGTCCAGATGCCCGACGGCCGCACCGCCTACACCCGCGATGGCTCGTTCGATCGCGACGGCAACGGCAATATCGTGACCTCCACCGGCTACCAGATCGATCCAGGCATCACCGTTCCAGGCAATGCCAACGGCATCGCGATCTCGCCCGATGGCACCGTGTCGGCCTATCTCGACAATGACAGCATCCCGACCCAGCTCGGCCAGCTCCAGCTCGCCCGCTTCGTCAACAAGTCGGGTCTGGAGTCGCTGGGTGACAACCTGTTCGTGGAAACTCCGGCCAGCGGCCCTGCCCAGGTCAGCGTTCCCAATAGCGATGGCACCGGCAATCTGCTGCAGAACTACCTCGAAATGTCGAACGTCAATTCCGTCACCGAAATCGCTGACCTGATCGCTGCCCAGCGCGCCTACGAGATGAACGCTCGCGTCATCTCGGGCGCTGACCAGATGATGCAGGCCACCAGCCAGCTGCGCTAAGGGAGTCCGTTTTGATGATCACGCGTTCCGTTATCGCCGCCGTAGCCACTGTGCTCTTTGCGGGCACCGCCTTCGCCACCCCTGTTCTCAAGGCCGACATTCTGGTCAACTCCCCCGTCGTGACCGTCGGCGACATGTTTGATGATGCGGGTCTTTCCGCTGAATCCCCCCTGTTCCGCGCGCCTCTCCCCGGCACCAGCGGCTTGGTTCCCCTGGCTGCGGTTCGCGCCGCAACCGCCCGTGTCGGTCTCGACGCCTTCGCCACCGATGGTCTGGAAAGCGTCCGCGTCACCCGCGCGGCAACCGTGATCGACGAGGCCTATCTGGCCAATGTCATCACCCGCGACCTGATCAGCCGCGGCATCATCACTGAAGGCATGTCGGCGGACACCATGTTCTCGTCCGCCTTCACCCCGATCAATGCCGAGGCCGTGGCCAACCCCGTCACCGTCTCCAGCCTGCGCTATCTCCCCGGCACAGGCGCTTTCGTGGCCCGCTTCGTCGTGGCCGGCGTCGAACGCCCCATCGACGTCAACGGCAATATCGAGCTGATGATCACCGCTCCCCATCTCACCACCAACCTCCCCGCTGGTGCCATCCTCTCCCCGGCCAATATCGAGATGCGTCCGGTATCTCTTCGCTTTGCTGAAAGCACAGGCATCTCCCGCATGGAAGACGTCGTCGGCAAGGCGCTGACCCGCGCCAGCCGCGATGGCATGATGCTCAAGCCAGCCGACATCTCCGTTCCCATGGCCATCGCCAAGAACGATCTCGTCACCATCTATTTCCGCAAGGGCCCAATGACCCTGACCGTGCGCGGCCAGGCCATTACCAGCGCCGCCACCGGCGGTCCGGTGCAGGTGCTCAACCTCATGTCCAAGCGCGTCATCAGCGCTACCGCTCTCACCGCAGGCGCCGTGGAAGTCAGCAATGACCCGCTGGCCCTCGCTGGCCTCTGAGACTCAGGAGAACCGACCAATGAACCTCTTCAAGCTCACCACACTCCTGACGCTCACCGCCGTGCTGGCAGGTTGCAACACCACCGACCGCCTGGCCAATGTGGGCAATGCCCCACCGCTTTCGGCCATTCAGGACCCAACCACCATGGCCGGCTACCAGCCGATCCACATGCCTATGCCCGAAGCGATTGCCGATACCTATCAGGCCAATTCGCTTTACCGCACCTCGGCCAAAGGCTTCTTCAAGGATGAGCGCGCCCACCGCATCGGCGACATCCTCACGGTCATCGTCACCATCGATGACAGCGCCAAGATTGCCAACACGACCCAGGCCACCCGCGCCTCCAGCAATTCGGCCGGCATGGGCGGCATCCTCGGCAACGCCATCAAGGACGCTTCGGGCGGCACCATCAATCCATCGGCCGCCGTCGACTTCACCTCCGGCATCAACAACAAGGGCAATGGCTCGGTCAACCGCTCGGAAAGCCTTGCCACTTCGGTTGCCGCCGTCGTCACCCAGGTTCTGCCCAATGGCAATCTGGTCATCGAGGGCCGCCAGGAAGTGCGCGTGAACTTCGAAGTCCGCGATCTCATCGTCGCCGGCATCGTCCGCCCATCCGACATTCAGGCCAACAACACCATCCGCTCCTCCAAGATCGCTGAAGCCCGCATCGCCTACGGCGGCCGTGGCCAGATCACCGATGTGCAGCAGCCGCGCTACGGCCAGCAGGTGATGGACGCGATCCTGCCTTTCTAAGGCTCCCAGTTCCCGGTTCCGCACATTCCCCCGATTGGTGCGGGCCGGCCGGCTCCAGAATAGAGCCCCTCAAGAGGCGCAGTCCCCCGGCTGCGCCTCTCCCCTTTTGTGGTGGCAAAGAATACTCCCTCCTTACCTCCCCCTAAAAGGGGGGAGGAACAGATCAAGTGTTTGCTATCCCCATGCACCAGCCAGATTCCTCCCCCTATCAGGGGGAGGCAAGGAGGGGGTACTCCGATCCCCAACCAAAAACTTATCCCCGCACCGCCACCCCGCCGCATACTCCCCTCACCACCTCACGATAGCAGCGGGTCGCGCGAACCGGCCGTGGGGGGCAGATGGGAGCGGGGGATGTTCGTAAACCCCGTGGGTTGCGTGGACCGGAGACGGGGAAGGCCCCCGACAAAGGATGCCGCCAACTGCGAAAACCCATTGCGTGCGGCGAGTTTCGCTTCACTTATTACAAAAACCATGAGGCGCAGCTCGCCGCATGCACGCTGTTGGCTTCATCCGCACCGTCCGGCAACCCCGGCGGGCCTATCGGCATGTCTTGCTCCCGGCGCCGAGCTATGGAAAACCTTTGGGCTTAATCTCGGAGTCTGCCATGTCCTTCCAGAAACTCGACGATCTCGGCCGCAAGCTTGAAGCGCTGGAACACGCGCTGTCCATTTTGGGGGCCGATGAGGCGACCCATATGGCGGTTGGCGGTGGCGAAAAGCGCGCCGAGGCCATGTCCAATCTGGCCGGCATGTACCACGCCCAGGCCACCGCGCCCGAAATCGCCGACTGGATCGAGGCCGCCAAGCCCGAGAGCGAAGACCAGGCCCTCGCCCTCGGCGAGTTCAAGCGCCAATATATCAACGCCACCTGCCTTCCCACCGAGTTCGTCGAGCGCCGCACCGCCGCCACCATGCGTTCCGAACAGCTCTGGCGCGACCTGCGCGCCAAGGGCGATTGGGACAGCTTCCTGCCCGCTCTAGAAGGCGTCATTGCGCTGGTCCGCGAGGAATCTCAGCTTCGCGCCGATGCGCTCAAGCTCGCGCCTTATGACGCCCTGATGGATCAATACGATCCCGGCAACCGCACTGCCGAGCTGAACACCGTGTTTGGCGACCTCAAGGCCTTCCTCAAGGGCTTCGTGCCTGAGGCGCTGGCGGCACAGGACGAACGCCTCGCCAAGCGGCCACGCAAGAGCCTCAACGGCCCCTACCCGATTGAAAAGCAGCGCGAACTTGGCCTGGCCGCTATGCGCGCCGTTGGCTTTGATTTCACCCATGGCTCGCTCGCCGTCTCGCATCACCCCTTCTGCGGTGGCGTGCCGACCGACGTGCGCATGACTACGCGCTATCGTACCGACGAGTTCCTGTCTTCGCTGATGGGCGTGCTACACGAAACCGGCCACGCCCTCTATGAACAGGGTCTGCCCAAGGAGTGGTCGCATTGGCCGCTCGGCAAGGCGCGCGGCATGGGCATTCATGAAAGCCAGAGCCTGTTCGTGGAAATGCAGCTGTCGCGCAGTCCCGAGTTCTGGGAATTCGCCCTGCCGCTGGTGCATCAGCATCTCGGCCCTGATGCCATTCCCGGTTGGGACATCACAGATATTCTGGCCGAAGTGAACTTCGTACAGCGCGGCTATATCCGCGTCGATGCCGACGAGGTCACCTATCCGCTGCACGTCATCCTGCGTTACGAACTCGAGCAGGATCTGGTCAATGGCAAGCTCGAAGCCAGCCAGATCCCGGAGGCTTGGGACGCCAAGATGACCGAATATCTCGGGATCTCGACAATCAACGACCCCAAAGACGGCCCGATGCAGGACGTCCATTGGCCCGGCGGCGCCTTCGGCTATTTCCCGAGCTATACGCTTGGGGCCATGATCGCCGCCCAGCAATGGGCGGCCCTCGAAAAGGCCCAGCCCAACCTGCGCAACGACATCCGCGCCGGCGATTTCACTGGCGTCAACCAATGGCGCGCCAACAACATCTGGAGCCAGGGCTCCCGCTGGTCCACCCCAGACCTGATCACCCGCGCCACCGGCGAACCCCTCAATGCCGACTTCTTCAAGGCGCACTTGAAGAATCGCTACTTGGCGTAGTTGTACAGCTGGATCAAAGCGTTAGGTGGGACGGCGGAATCAGTTTCTGCCGCCCCTAAAGCCCCCACAATCGTCATCACCCGGCTCGTCCGGGTGATCCATCTTCTCTCACCGCACGTGGAATGGATTGCCCGGACAAGCCGGGCAATGACGGAGCAAAGGCCCATCAATTCCAGTAGGCCTCATCCAGAGCCTGTCGAAGGACGAGGTCGTGGCAAGAGGCCCCGGAAACACCCAACCTTGACATCCCCGCCCTCTCGCCTATTTTCACCGCACACGCAGCACTGACCGGACGGTACACATGGATTTCACGATGAACGACTGCCTCGCCCGCATCGCTCACCTGGAATCCGCTTATGTTCGCCGCCATCTCACTGCACAATCTTTCCTACAGCACGCCTGACAATCAGCCGCTTTTCACCGATCTCAACCTCTCGTTCGGCAGCGAACGCACGGGTCTCATCGGCCGTAACGGCACGGGCAAATCCACCCTGCTCCGTATCATTGCCGGACTAATCCCCCCTGCCTCCGGCTCGGTTACCATTACCGGCACCATCGGCATGTTGGCCCAGACGGTTCAGGTCGCCCCCGATGACACTGTAGCCACGGGCCTTGATGTCACCGACCAGCTCGCCATGCTGGATCGTCTCGAACAGGGCGTCGGCTCGGTGGAAGACGCCGGCGACGCCGACTGGACTCTGCCCAGCCGGATCGAAGCGGTGTTTGGGGAGGTTGGCCTGCCGATTTATGACACCGCCCGCCCCCTCTCCAGCCTGAGCGGTGGCCAGCGCACCCGCCTGTCCGTCGCCCGGCTCCTCTTGGCCGAGCCTGACATGATCCTGCTTGACGAGCCTACCAACAATCTCGACGCCGAAGGGCGGCAGGCCGTGATCGATCTGCTCGCGCGCTGGCGCGGCGGCGCCATCGTGGTCAGCCACGACCGCTCGCTACTGCGCGAAATGGACGCCATCGTCGAACTGACGAGCCTGGGCGCCACCACCTATGGCGGCAATTGGGACCACTATTCCGAACGCAAGGCGCTCGAACTCGCCGCCGCCGAACACGCACTGTCCTCAGCCGAACGCAAGGTCGGTGAGATCGACCGCAAAATACAGGCCTTGGCTGAGAAAAAGGCGCGCAAGGACGGCGCTGGTGCCCGCAAGGCCGCCAAGGGCGATATTCCCCGCATCCTGCTCGGCGGCATGAAGGACAATTCTGAAAAGACCAGCGGTGAAAATGCCAAACTGGCCAACCGCCAGCGTGGGAACGCGGCGGAAGCCGCCAGCGAGGCCCGGTCCAAAGTCGAAGTCCTCACTCCCCTTTCGATCAAACTGACCAGCACCGGCCTGCCCGCGGGTCGCACCGTACTGCAAGCCGATGGCCTATCGGGCGGACCCGATCCCGAAAGCCCGATCATCAAGGGCTTCTCCCTCGCCATAACCGGCCCCGAACGCGTCGCCATCACCGGCCCCAATGGCTCTGGCAAAACCAGCCTGCTCCGTCTGCTGACTGGTGGGCTCGTGCCCACTAGCGGAACCGTGCGCATCAACGGCACTTATGCTTTGCTCGATCAGGCCGTCAGCCTGCTCGATCCCGAGCTCAGCATTGCCGACAACATGGCGCTGCTCGATCCCGATGCCGACCAGAACGCCCGCCGTGCTGCCCTCGCCCGCTTCATGTTCCGTGCCGATGCAGCATTGCAGCTGGTCGGTACGCTCAGTGGCGGGGAGACTCTGCGTGCCGGCCTCGCCGCCACCATCGGCGGCAATCACCCGCCCGACCTGCTGATTTTGGACGAACCCACCAATCATCTCGACATCCACGCCATCGAGCAGATGGAGGCCGGGTTGCGCGGCTATGATGGGGCCCTGCTTGTCGTCAGCCACGACCGAGACTTCCTCGACAATATCGGGATCACACGTGAGATCGCGCTGTCATCATGATGAACGATTTCTGAACTCCCCCGTCAGGGGGCGTTCCAAATCACCCGGCTACACCTGTTGGCATCAAGCAAGCGGTCGGAGGGACCGCCCCAACAGGAGAAACCAAATGATCCGCTCGTTCATCATCACTGCCGCCACCGCACTCGTCATCGCTGCTTCCGCCGCCCCAACAATGGCCAACGACATCTACATCGACCAGTACGGCTGGGGTAACCAGGTCGGCGGCAATCAGAACGGCTGGAACAACAAGTTCGGTACCACCCAGTGGGGCAACTGGAACAAGTCCTTCAGCCAGCAGAGCGGCGGCAAGAACACCAGCGCGATCGGCCAGCAGGGCAACAAGAATACCGGCACCACCTATCAGAACGGCTGGAACAATGCCGCCGGCATCGGCCAGTTCGGCAACAACCACAACGCCGTCATCACCCAGGACGGCTACGGCAACGTCACCGCTGGCGTGCAGGTCGGCAAGGGTTGCTCGGCCAATGTCACCCAGGCCGGTAGCGGCAACGTGACCGCGTTCGTCCAGGTTTGCCCCTGATCCCGCTTGAATTGCGAAACGGCCGGGTTGCCAATGGCGCCCGGTCATTCACATCAGGAGATTGAAATGATCACCACCAAGCTTCTCGCCATCCCGGCCCTACTCGGCGTCGGCCTCATCGGCGGCAACCTGGCCTATGCCAATGCCAGCACCGGCCCAACCCAGTGCTCGATCCAGACTACACTCAACGGCAATGTTCAGTCGCTGCAGGGCATTATCCTCTCCGACGTCAATGCCAACGGCACCTACCAGTTCAGCGTCCGGAGCTCGGGACCTTCGGGCAGCTCCAACATCAATCAGGGCGGCAACTTCACCGCTCGTGCCGCCGAACCCGTCATCGTCGGCCAGGTCCAGCTCAATGCCAGTGCAAAGACCACGGTCAGCTTCACCGTTACACTTGGTAACAAGACCATAGACTGCGCCGCACATAGCTGAACTCCATGCCCCAGCCTCACCCCGCCCCGGCCCGCGCCGGGGCTTTTTCGTGCCCGCCACCTAAACCTAAACAGAGTCTGAACGACGTGCTCCAAACCGGTTCAGCCCACCACCGCTAGCCTCAATTCACGGCTGGAGGAGACCAGCGAACAAACCGCCCAGGAGAACCGTCATGACCACAAGCACCATCAAGACTGTCGCCACCGCACTGATCATCGCCACGCTCGGCGCCGCGACCCTTGCCGCCCCCGCCCACGCCGCCGGGCAGATTTCGATCAACTACACCCCCACCAATGCCAAGCAGCAAAAGGTCCTCGGGGTCGGGCTGCAGCTCTATTCGATCTTCAAGGGCATGTCCGCCACTGGCGGCAATGTCAGCCAGAATGGCTCCGGCAATTCCGCAGGCATTGGCCAGTTCGGCTCTGGCAACCATGGCGTCATCGTCCAGAACGGCAATGGCCACAACGGCACCGTTCAACAAACCGGCAACAACAATAGCTGCGGGCTGTTCCAGTTCGGCCAGAACACCAACGGCTCCTGCGCCAACAACGGCAATGGCCAGTCGAGCCTAACCACCGTCTTAGGCTTCTGATTTAGGCAGCCCAATTACCGCATCCACGGGGCCTCAGGCCCCGTTTCGTTTTCTGCATAGCAAGTGTGCTTTGGCGTCATATTGACTTGATAAGTACGCTTATTATATGTGCGCTTATGAAAAACGACCCTCGCACTTTGGGCGGAAGCTTCAAGGAGAATGCGCCGCTCGGCTACCTCGTTCATGAGGTCGCCAAACTGATGAAACGCCGCTTTGAAATCGAAGCTCGGGCTCATGGCATCACCCTGCCGCAATGGCGCGCTTTGGCGCAGATAGCCTTGCGGGACTCTGTAACCCAGGTTGCCCTGGCACAGGCCATGGATGCAGACCCGATGACTCTTTCAGGCGTCTTGGATCGGCTTGAAAAACGAGGCCTGATCGACCGTTATTCCGACCCCTCTGATAACCGCGCCAAGATGGCCCGGCTCACCGAGGCCGGCGCTGAAGTCTACAAATCAGCCCGCGAAGTGGGCGCGACCATGTATTTGAACGCCCTCGCCGACATTTCGAGCGAAGACGCTGCGATTGCTGAGGGCGTGCTGCGACGGATGCGGGACAAACTTCTCGGCGAGGAAGCCGAAGCAGAGGACGCCTAAGATGAATGCTCCCGTGAAAAAGTCCGCAACTGAGCAAGCCGAACCCGTCGCCTCCCCAGATGCAGCGACCGTTGAAGCGCCGCCTCCTAAAAAGAAGCGTTCAGTTGGCCGATTGGCTCTGATGGTGGGTCTACCGGTCATCCTGCTGGGTGGCGGTGCTTACTTCTATTTGACCGGTGGTCGTTTTATCGACACCGACAACGCCTATGTGCAGCAGTCCAAGGTCTCGCTGTCATCTGACGTTGCGGGGCGCATCGTTTCGGTCGCGGTCAAGGACAACGAAGCCGTCAAAGCCGGCGATACACTGTTCACCATCGACGCTGAGCCCTACCGCATCGCACTGAACCAGGCCGACGCCGCCCTGGCAGCTGCCCGCGTCAACGTCGAACAATTGCGCGTTGGCCTGGAAGTCGCCAAGGCCAAGCTGCAGTCGGCAAATGCAACGCTGGAAATTCGCCAAAAGGACTGGGACCGCAAGACCGCGCTGCAGACACAGGGCGTGACCGCTATTGCCAGCCTCGACGACGCACGCCTTGCTCTCCAGACCGCTCAGAGCACCGTGGCTCTTGAGGAGCAGGATGTGGCCAATGCCACCGCGGCCTTGGGCGGCAATCCCTCGATCAAGACCGACGAACATCCAACCGTGCGTGCCGCTCTGGCAGCGCGCGACAACGCTGCGCGCAATCTGGACAAGACGACCGTTGTCGCCCCCGCCGCAGGTATCGTCAGCCAGGTTGGTAGCCTCAATGTGGGCCAGTTTGTTGCCACGGGCGTGACCATCGCAACCCTGGTCGAAACCGAACAGTCCTGGGTCGAAGCCAACTTCAAGGAAACGCAGCTGACGGGGATGACCATCGGCATGCCCGCTGAAGTCACCGTTGACGCCTTCCCCGGCGTTGCACTAAAGGGCCACATCCAATCGATTGGCGCAGCGACCGGCGCAGAATTTGCACTGATCCCCGCGCAGAACGCCACTGGCAACTGGGTCAAGGTCGTGCAGCGCATTCCAGTCCGCATTTCGCTGGAAGGCACCGACCAGCAGCTGCTTCGTGCAGGCATGAGCGCCGGCGTCCGCATCGACACCGCAGCAGAAACGAAGGCCGAGTAAGGTGGCCCCCGCACCAGCGATTTCGGCGCCCGCCGTTGTCGTCAAAAACAAGGGTCTACTGACCGCGGCCATCATGGTGGCCGTGGTGATGCAGGTGCTCGACACCACCATCGCGAACGTCGCCCTGCCCCATATGCGCGCCAGCCTTGGCGCGTCGCAGGACGAAATCAACTGGGTCCTGACATCCTACATCGTGGCTTCGGCCATCGCGACGCCACTGACGGGATGGTTCTCCGATCGCATTGGTCGGCGCACCTTGCTGCTCGGCGCTGTCGTTGGTTTTACCGTGGCATCTCTGCTGTGTGGCATCGCCGCAAACCTGACCCAGATGGTGCTCTACCGCGTCATCCAAGGTGTCTGCGGCGCTATGCTGGTGCCACTGGCACAGGCAACCATGATGGACATCAACCCGCGCGAGAAGCTTGGCCAGTCGATGGCCATCTTCGGGGCCGGCATCATGTTTGGGCCAATCATCGGGCCAACCTTGGGGGGCTGGCTCACCGAGACGTTCAACTGGCGCGCTGTGTTCCTCGTCAACCTGCCAGTCGGGATCATCGCCTTTGTCATGCTGTTTGCCCTGATGCCCAATACGGTCATCAAGATCCGCAAGTTCGACTTTTTCGGCTTTGGCATGCTCGCGGTCGCCGTGGCGTCGCTGCAGATGTTGCTGGATCGTGGACAGGGACTGGATTGGTTCGAGTCGCCAGAGATCTGGCTCTATCTGCTGCTGTCCATCTCCGGGCTGTGGGTATTTGTCATCCACTGCTTCACCAGCTCGAATCCATTCATCGACATGGCCATGTTCAAGGATCGGAACTTTGTCACCGGTCTGGTCCTGATCTTCGTGACGGGTATCACGCTGTTCTCCGGCCTCGCCCTGCTGCCACCAATGCTTCAGAACCTGATGGGCTTCCCTGTGATCGAAACAGGGTTCCTGATGGGACCACGCGGCATCGGGACCATGCTCTCCATGGTGATCGTCGGTCGCCTGGTGGGCAAATATGATCCGCGCATCCTGATCATCGCAGGTACGCTACTGATGGGCTATTCGCTCTACATGATGACGCAATTCACCGTCGTCATGAGCACGACACCGATTGTCGTGTCGGGTCTCCTGCAGGGCTTTGGCATGGGCTTTGTCTTCGTGCCGCTGAACTCGCTGGCCTTCGCGACCATCTCGTCGAAGTACCGCGTGGAAGCCACCTCGATGTTCAGCCTGGTCCGCAATGTCGGCCAGGGCGTCGGCATCTCACTGGTCACCACCGTGCTGGCACAGATGCAGGTCATCAATTACGGCGAGCTGGCAGAACGCCTCACACTGGACTCCGGCCCCCTACGCGACTTCATTGCGGCCGGTGGCGGGCTGCAGAACGTGGCAGGCGCCCTCAGCGGGATGATGACCCAGCAGGCAGCGATGCTCGCCTTCCTGGACGACTTCCAGCTGATGATGATCGTGACGTTCTTGTCCCTCCCCATCGTGTTCCTGTTGCGCAGCCCCAAGAACAAGGCTCCACCAACGGCCGAGGAACGTGCCCATGCTATGGGCGAGTAACGGCAAACAAAAAGGCCCGCAGCGATGCGGGCCTCTTTAATTTACAGGGTCCTCGACGATTACTCGTCGCGATAGACCTTCTCACGACGCTCATGCATTTCCTGAGCTTCCAGGCTCAGCGTCGCGGTCGGGCGGGCATCAAGCCGGGCCAGACTGATCGGATCACCAGTTTCCTCGCAGAAGCCGTAAGTTCCGTCATCGATGCGCTTGATGGCGGCATCGATCTTGGAAATCAGCTTACGCTGGCGATCACGTGTCCGCAGCTCAAGAGACCGGTCACTTTCCGAACTGGCGCGATCGGCCATGTCGGGATGGTTCTGGCTCTCTTCCTGCAGATTTTCGAGTGTCCCGCGGCTTTCCCGAAGAATATCTTCCTTCCAAGCGTTGAGCTTGGCGCGGAAATATTCGCGCTGGCGCGGGTTCATAAACGGCTCGTCGTCACTGGGCCGGTATTCAATTACTTCAGCAACCGAAGACATCAGCAGACTCAACTCCAATGCGCCCCTCAGGCGGCCTATATATGCGCGTGCGACTCCCCTCGCAAGCGCGCATGTGCGCGGTGCATATCATGCGAAAGCACTCGCGTGTCAGGCGCATAGCCCTTTATTGACAACATTTTGATGAACGCGGCTCAGGCGTCAGGAAATCGCCCGAATTTGGCGAGTTCTACACGAACCCTCAGATCAATATCATCGAGGACTGCATCGAGCCCCGGCTGCGAATGCTCACGCAGCTCAGACAGCGTGGCAACAAGACTATCCAGCCGGTCAACACTGATCCGCCCGACCAACAAATCAGCTTTGATATCATCGAGTGTGTCGAGCAGGGAGGAAGCGCGGCGCACTGCCTTGCGGCGCCCCTCGAGCGGACCATCCACAGCCTGTAGCGCCAGGATGGCGTCGATCCCCGCCATGGAGGCAACAGGCGCCGAAGACGCAACCCGCGCCGGGCCATCTGCGCCAATCGGCGAAAAGCCCGCACCCGTGCCGCTACGGCCGGTTGCGCCACCCTTACTGACACCTGACGTTCGTGAGCTGCCTTCTATGCGCAAGTGGAGACTCAAATCAGTTCGTGCTTACCCCGGCAAATTCTGCCGCAAGGCCTTAACAAGGCATTAACACGCCCGGCAAGAATTGCTTAGCCATAACTGCACCAGCCCCAAGCCACGCACGAAACCCATGATTTCCGGGACATTCCGGACTTGGCACGGTTTTCGCAATACCTGATGCGAATGCCGCGTCATGGGGATGATGCGGCCCGGAAACGGGGACGACCAGATGACCAAACCACTGATGCACAGACTATTGGCGGGCCTTTTGACCGCCGCAATGGTGCTGATGCCCGTTGGCGATGCCTTTGCAGCGGCCGCGCGCATCAAAGACATCGTGGATATGGAAGGCGTTCGCGAGAACCAGTTGGTTGGCTACGGCCTCGTCGTCGGCCTCAACGGTACGGGTGACAGCCTCAACAACTCCCCCTTCACCAAGCAGTCGCTGCAGTCGATGCTGGAACGTCTGGGCGTCAACACCGCCGGCGAAAACGTCCGCACGGCAAACGTGGCTGCCGTCATGGTCACTGCCAATCTGCCCCCTTTCGCCACCCAGGGTTCGCGCATGGACGTGTCCATTGCTGCGCTTGGCGACAGCAAAAGCCTGCAAGGCGGTACGCTACTGGTTACGCCTCTGCTCGGCGCCGATGGCGAAGTCTATGCGATCGCTCAGGGTCCGGTGAGCATCAACGGCTTCAAGGCCCAGGGCGACGCCGCCACCATCATTTCTGGCGTGCCCACCACTGGTCGAATCTCGTCTGGCGCGCTGATCGAGCGCGAGATCGATTTCCACCTCGGCTCGCAAACGTCGCTGCGCCTGTCACTGCGCAACCCGGACTTGACCACGGCCCGCCGCATCGCGCTGTCGATCAATGACTTCATCGGCGTACCGACAGCGACCCCGGAAGATCCATCCACGGTGCGCATCACCCTGCCCCGCGGCTTCAACGGCAATATCGTCGACTTGCTGACCGACATTGAGCAGCTGATGATCGAAACCGATCAGCCTGCCAAAATCGTCATCGACGAAAACTCCGGCATCATCGTCATGGGCAAGGATGTGCGCGTCTCGAGCGTTGCCGTGGCCCAGTCCAACCTGACCGTCACGATCGCCGAGAACCCGACCATCGTCCAACCCGCGCCATTCAGCAACGGCCAGACGGCAGTCGAGCCCAACACGACCCTCAACGCCAACCTGTCCGACACCGCTCTGTCCGTGGTCCATGAATCGGTGACCCTGCAGGAGCTGGTGGATGGCCTGAATGCGCTCGGCATCTCCCCGCGCGATCTGATCGCCATCCTCCAGGCCATCAAGGCCACTGGCGCCCTGCAAGCCGAAATCGAGGTGCTGTGATGGTCGACGCGATCAGGGCCCCGGGCTCGTCTCTCACCGCGACGCAGATCGATCGGGTGAAAAAGCAGGCCGAAGAATTCGAGGGCGTGTTTCTCAACACGCTTACCAAGGAAATGTTCTCCAGCCTCAAGACAGACGAAAGCGCCATGGGTGGCGGTTTTGGCGAGGAGACTTGGCGCTCCATACAGTCCGAACAGCTTGCTGCCGTCATGGCGCAAAATGGCGGACTGGGCATTGCCGAACAATTGCTGCCTGACCTGCTCGCCATGCAGGAGGCCGCCAACAACCAGAACACGATCAAGCCGTTTCAGGGATACTATAAATGACCGCAGCAAACCGCCTTGCAGCTCTCGACAATTTACCTGCCAACGAGCTTTGCCAGCTGGCCGAGGCCGCCCTGTCCGCTCTGGTCAACGTGATGAACGAGGAAACCACCCTGCTCCGCGCCGGCCATGTGCGGCAGGCCAGCACCCTCACACCTGACAAGGCGCGCCTGGCGCAGGACTATGTTGGCTTTGCGCGCTCCGTTCAGCGCCAAGGCGACCGCCTCCGTGCTGAAGCGCCTACGGCCGTGGAGCGCCTCAAGCTTGGCCATGAAAGCCTTGCGACTCAAATGGCCGAGAACCTGCGTGTACTGGCAACCGCCCGCACCGTCACGGAGGACATCCTGACCGACGTGGCTAAAGTTGTTGGACAGCAGAACAAGGCAAAGACGTATGGGCGCGCCGGTACGATTGCGGCAGACCCAGGGAGCGCCGCTCGCGGCATTGCCATCAACCGTTCGCTTTAGTTGCAGGCAATTTGATTCAATTTGCGGGATGGCGATAAAGTCACCTGCAATGTTCATCGTCCTAACGTGCAGCGCTATCAGTGCGTTCGAGGGACGAAATCATGTTTGTAACAACTCTTCCCGACCGGCCTGTCAGTGCAGCGAGCCAAAACGAATTCGTTCGGCCACCGCAGCGAAATCTTGCTGTTGAGCGCATCGCCCCACCTACGCCGGTCGAAGCCCCTGCCAAGACCAACAATGAATCCAAGCCGCCCGTGCAGACTGGCGGCAGCGGCACGACTTTCGCCGCAGCCGTGCTCTCGGGCGCCTTGGCCCCCACTCCCAAGACCTTGAGCGAGCTCTACGCCCGCATCGGCACCAGTGACATTCCCGAAGGCTCCGAGCTCCGGCTCAGGAACCTGCAAGTCTAGTCCACGATTGTACTCTTAAAGCACAATACCCGCGCAACCGCCTGCGCGGGTATTGTGCTTTTGCGCTCATCCATTGTTAACCCCGGGGCTAAATCCCGCATTTTCAATGCAACCGAACGATAGAATTAACGGATTTTTATAGGGCCAGGTTCAATCTGCCGCCAGTCTCAGAAGAGGCGTCGAAAATACGAGTATCCTAGAAAGGGAACTTGAAATGGCAGAAATCAATCTCTCCAAAGCCGTCCGCTCCAACCTCAGCTCGCTGCAGAATACGGCCCAGCTGATGTCCAAGACTTCGGACCGCCTGTCGACCGGCAACAAGGTCAACTCGGCGCTCGACAACCCAACCAACTTCTTTACCGCAGCATCGCTGAACAGCCGCGCAGGCGACCTGAACCAGCTGATGGACTCGATGGCCAATGGCATCAAGACCATTGAAGCTGCTAACAACGGCCTGACCTCCATCACCAAGAACCTGGAATCCATGCAGTCGACCCTGCGCCAGGCTCGCCAGGACAAGTCGTTCCAGACCGCTTCGCTTGAAATCGGCACCGGCCTGACGTCAGCCCAGAACCTGACCTTTGAAGGCGGCGCAATCGGCAGCACTCCAATCACCATTGCACTGGGCTCTGCTGCAACAACTGGCACTCCGGCCGTTCCGGGCACGCCAGCTGTTCCAGGCGCAGCCGCGACTCCAGCAAGCGCTGACGGCCTTACATTCGCAGACGACGCTGCAGTTGCCGCGCTCGATGGCAAGAAAATCACCTTCACTGCGGGTTCTGAAACCGTAACGTTTACCGCAGGCGCGGCTTCGGGCAAGGCGGACATTGAGGCCGCTCTCAGCAGCAACGGGTTCACCGCAACATTCGACGCCAGCGGTAAGCTGACTGTTTCTCGTGCCGATGGCGTTAACTTCACAGCTAGTGACGACGTAGCTGACTTTGGGTTCACCACCGCCGCGACGACCAACGGTGTAGCAGCCACTCCAGGTACGCCTGCAGTTCCCGGCACTCCAGCAGTCCCAGGCACCGCCGCAGCCGGCAAGACTGTAGACCAGTTGGTCAACGAGTTGAACAATCACGCAGGTCTCAAGGGCAAAGTGCGCGCGTCCAACGACAACGGCAAGCTGCGTATCGAGAACCTGTCGACCCAGGAACTCAACCTCGGCGGCGTGTCGGCCAATGGCGTGATCGATGGCACCTCGACCGGCGCCAACAAGATCGACGGCAACAAGGTTCGCTCCGATCTGGCCAACCAGTTCAACGAACTGCGCGACCAGCTGGACAAGCTCTCCGATGATGCTTCGTTCAACGGTATCAACCTGCTGCGTGGCGACAAGCTGAAGATTACCTTCAACGAAACCGGCACCTCGTCGATCGACATCCAGACCAAAGGCGAAGAGGCTGTCAACGCAGGCAACCTTAAGCTGACCACCACGCTGACCGCCAAGGATCTGGACAGCGACGCCGGCATCGACACCTTCCTGGACCAGGTTAAGGGCGCACTGAACTCTGTCCGCTCACAGGCTTCGGCTTTCGGCTCGAACCTGTCGATCGTGCAGAACCGTCAGGACTTCACCAAGGCGATGATCAACACCCTTGAAACCGGTGCTGGTAACCTGACCCTGGCTGACATGAACCAGGAAGCTGCAAACATGATGGCTCTCCAGACCCGTCAGTCGCTGGCGTCCTCGACCCTGTCGATGGCCAACCAGGCCGACCAGGGCGTTCTGCAGCTGCTCCGTTAATCGGCGCACATCCAAAGATAAAGGCGGGCTTTCGGGCCCGCCTTTTTCGTTGCCCCTCCCCCAACGACAGAGCCCCACAATTCAGGCTAGGATACGGGGCTAGCAATCGCGCAACAGGAGTTGCACTTGGCACTGAAGGTCGAACTGAAGCCCGGCGAAAAACTGCTCGTGGGGCAATGCATCATCACCAATGCCGACCAGCGCGCCCGCCTCTTCATAGAGGGCACAGCGCCCGTTCTACGGGAGAAGGACATCCTGACCGCAGCGACCGCGGATACGCCCGCCAGGCGCGTCTATCTGGCCGTCCAGCTGATGTATATTGGCGATGAAACCAAGGACCTGCAGGAGCAATACTTCGCGCTTGTCAACGACTTCGTGGCGGCGGCACCGTCCACTTTATCAATTGCGGACCGTATCAATAACTCCATCTTAACGGGGGAACTGTACAAAGCTCTCAAGACAGCCAAAGAGCTGATCCAGTACGAACAGGACCTGTTTGATCATGCATCAACACGGCGCGGTAGCTTACCAGACGACGGCAAAGGCAGTTGAAACTCCCCGCGAGCGCGAAGCCGCTCTGCTGATGAAGTCGGCGGCGGGCATGCAGTCTCTCCGAGATAACTGGCCAGACGACGTGCAGGTCCTCAAGAGCGCATTGACCTTCAATCGCAAGCTCTGGACCATCTTCATGACGTCAGTGACGCGCGAGGACAACGCCCTGCCCGCCATCGCCCGCCAGAACATCGCCAACCTCGGCATTTTCATTCTGAATGAAACCCGCGAAATCCTGCTGGACCCAGTAGCCCCCCAGCGCCTTGATCCTCTGATCAACATCAATCGGCAGCTCGCCGCAGGCCTTCGCGGCAACTAAGCAAACAAACGAAAACGGCCCCGGATCGAAATCCGGGGCCGTTTTCGTTTGTCTGTGTTTCTGGCCTCAGAGGTAATTCACGAGGCTCAGCTTGGCGATCATCGCCGTGGTCTGAAAACTCGCCTGCAGGCGGGTCTGCAGCGCCAGAATCTCCATCGCAACAGATTCCTTGTCGACGGTTTCGACGTCGCTCAGCATGTTCTCCAGCTGCAACCGATAGCTCGTGTGGCGCGCGGTCGCACTATTGGCCGTGGATTGCGCCACACTGAGTTCCATCGTCAGAATTTCGATGGAGCCAGCCTCGGAATTGTGGCTTTCCGACATCTGCGCCTGTTGGCGGACAGCCATGGCGTCATAACGGCCCTTGGCACTTGGATCGCTCTCAGAATAGGTCTCCACCGACAAGGACGCCATCGTGCGCATCAAGCGCAGCATGCCGGATTCATTGGCCTGGATGCCGTAGTTGACGCGCGTTGCGTCATCCACCTGTGCCGTCACCGACTGGCGCGGATTGCCTTCAGCCATCACGGCAGAGTTGGTTACCGCGACTTCGAGCGATGCGGCAAAGTTTGCCGCAGTTTCATCTGGCGTTGCACCAATGCTGAACTGCCCAGCCCCAGCTTTCCCCTGCACCGCTGTCAGCGTGACCGTGCGTGACGTACCGTTAGGTTCGGTAAGCGTCAGCGTGACCTGATCACCGGGACCAGCATTGCTCGGCATGGAAACACTGGTGCTGCTTGGATTGGTGGCGGTGTGGCTTGTGGTAATCTGCGAGGTCGATGGAGAGATGGTAGCGCCACTGATCTGGAAGCCATATTTCGACGAACTCGGCGCGGCTTCCTGCAGGGTCACCGTGCTGTTCTCCGTCGAGATGCCCAGGCGGCCCATGCCCTGTGCCGACACAGCAGGGGTCTGCCCCGTATACCATTGCACCGTGTCGGACGACGTCGCCAAACGGAGGCCCTGCGCCGTCGCGGGATCCCCGTCGACGCGCAAGGCAGGCTCGCCGGGGCCGTTGAAGAACATTTCGGAGGCAGCGAACGTCGAGGCGGCTGCCAGGCTCGTACTGGCTTCAAATACCAGAGACTCACCGAGTGCCTTCTCAAAGTTCACCGCAGTTGCATCAGCATCGAGGCCGACAACAAACTGACCGGGGCCGGGAGGCGCATCCTCGGGCGCAATTGCGGTCAGCGTGATCTGGGTGTCCAGCCCGTCGGGCAATCCCAAGCCAATGGTGATCGTCTGGCCCGGCTTGATCTGCTCGCCCCCGGCATTGAAGGTGATCGAGTTCGTGTTGCCTGTCTGGACTGCGGGCGGCGTGACCGGTGCAGAGGCCGAGCGCGTGCCGGTATCCACCACAGTGGCAGGCGCGGTGCTGGTAACACGCAGGATCTTGAAACCGAATGGATGCTGGCCGTCTTCCGTCAGGCTGACTGAGCCGTTTGAGACTCCGGTCGTCATGCGTCCATTGCCGAGCACACCGGCATCAGCGGCCTTGCGCTCACCCACAACGGTCTTGAAACCGTCCCGGCCGCCCTGCCCTTCAAGCAGTTCGGTTGTGCTGGGCAGCGGAGCCTTGTCCGTATTGGAGCCACCGAACAGATACCGCCCCGCGACGTCGAGGTTGAGCATGGTGACGACTTCGTCGAACCGGGCATTGGAGAGCCCCGGCAGCGTCGCCATGTTGATATTGTTGGTGCCGTACTGCCCCTGGATCGAGGCGTTCCGGGCCTCGGCTTCGAGCTTGTCGAAGCGCGCCATGGTATTGTTGAGAAAACCCAGGCGCAGATTGACGGTATCGATATTGGCCGAATAGCCCTCGATCTTGTCGAGACGTGAGCGCACCGATAGCGAGACTGGCAGATCGCGCCCCATTTCGGACAGCGTGCCGGCCTTCTGCCCCGTGGCCAACTGCACCTGCAAGGCATCAAAGCGGTCGCGCATCTTGGAGATGACGCCGAAACCGGTCTGCACTGGAAACATCGTCTTGTTGACGATCATGTCACTAATCCTCAGGTCGCACGGTAGAGGGCGTCGAGCAGTTCCTTGACCACCGACACGATGCGGGCATTTGCGGCATAGGCGTTTTGCAACTCCATCAGCCGCGCCATCTCTTCATTGACGTTGACGCCGTAATTCGACTCCATCTGATCAACGATGGTGTTCAGCGTTAGTTGGCGGTCTTCAAACTTGGTGAGCGCCGAGCCGATCGACGCCCCCTGAAAGCCGATCACCTGGCCGACAACCTCACTGAGACTGCCGCTCAGCTGGAACTTGCCGCTATTCGCCGCCGGGCTACCGCCCGATACGAACTTCATGTCCTTGAGCTGGGCGATCAGGAAATTTGCGCGATCAGCATCACCCAGGGTCGCGCTCTGCTCATGCTGAACCAGCAGCCGATTGTCCGCCAGAATTGCAGAGTTGATCGAAATGCGAGCCGCAAAACCCTGCTTCTGTGGCGGGTTGCCGTTGATGCTGTTGGTGTAGTTGGCATTGCTCTGGTCAACAAACAGGTTGAAGCCCAGACCGTCACCCTGCAGCGCAGTGGACGTACTGCGCGACACCGCCGACTTGACGTCAGTGCGTCCTGTGGCGCCGTCATCGAGAATGCGCAAATTGCCAGCCGTCGCCGCGATATCAAGACCGGGAAAAAGCCCCGCCAGCGTGGTCTGGACGGCGGCGGGATCCCCGGCCAGATCAAGCGTAACAACCTGCTGACCCGTTGCGTCGAAATAGGCGGGCGCCGGAGGCCCGTTGATCAGGCGAACGCGCTTGTCGACCCCGTTCTCCGAATAGGTGAACAGTACATCATTGCCTGGCTGCAGCTTGGTCAGATCGATGTCAAAACCATTGCTGACGCCATCGCTGTATGGCTTGCCGTTGGCGGGGTTCGTCGAGAATGCCAAAGCGAGGCCAGACGCGATCTCGTCGAGCTGGTCCTGTGCTTCAACAAGGGTTTTGTCGCGCAGCGTCAACAGGCCGCCGAGTTCCCCGCCCTGGATGACACCCTGTGCCACCAGGTCGATGGTCAAACCCGACGGCGTCGTGAGTGTCAGCTGTCCGACGCGCGTTTTGGACGCGTCCGGATCAAAGGTCGAATTTGGCGACAGATTGCCGGCGCTGGAGAAGGAGAACCGCGACACGCCCTGGTCGAGCAAGCCAACGCCTGACCGGGTCATCAGCGCCACGGTGCCATTGGGGCGATAGTCGGCATTCACGTCGATGATCTCGGCAACGGACGAGACCAGGCGATCGCGCTGGTCGAGCAGCGCTGCCCGCGCGCCATCGGTCATGCCAAGGTCCATCAGACGGCCATTCACTTCCGATAGGGAATTGAGCATGCCGTTGAGGTTGTTGACGTTGGTGGCAATCTGGCCTTCGGCTTCCTGACGAAGCTCCTGAATGGAGCCCGACAGCCGATTGAGCGTCTCGGCCATGTTCTGCGCCTGCTGCACTGCCTGTGCGCGGACGGTGTAATCGTCAGGGCTAGTCGCCAGCCCCTGCAGGGAGTTCTGCAGCTTGCCAAGCAGGGTATCCAGCGACCCGGCAGAGCCCGGCTTGCCAAGAAAACTCTGAAGGCGGTTCAGGTAGCTCGCCTGCACACTGGAGTTGGCCGTGTCAGAGACCTGACGGGTGTAATAGGTCTGCAGGCTTGTATTGAACGCGCGGTCAGTACCGACCTCGCGCGCATAGGAACCTGTTTGCGAATTGTAGTCGACGACGTTGAGGGCCTGCCGGTGATAGCCCGGCGTGCCCGAGTTCGCGACGTTGCGGCTCAGGATATCAATGGATGCCTGATTGACCCGCAGGCCGGACACAGCATTGGTGAGTGACGTCGTCAAACCCATCTTGGGCTCCCTACAAAAGGATCAGGCTCGAGGCACCGCCTCGAACCCAGTTCTTGGACCCCGCCTTAGCGGATCATGTTGAGGGCTTCCTGCAGCATCTTGTCGGCCGCACTGACGATACGCGTGCCTGCCGCATAGGCCTGCTGGGTCACGATCAGCTTGGTGAATTCATCGGAGATGTCGGTGTTCGAAGCTTCCAGAGCCCCGCCGATGATGCCACCGCCAGAGAGATCGACAATCGCCTCACCTGACTCGGACGTGCTCGCAAACACGCCGCCGTCCAGGCGCTTGAGCTGATTTACGGCGTTGAATTCCGCAGTCACAACCTGCGCCATATCCATGCGTTCGCCGTTGGAATAAGTCGCAACGACCCGGCCATTATCATTGATGGCCACCGAGACGAACTCACCCGCGCTGTAACCGTTCTGGTTGACCTTTGCGCTAACGGTGCCGTTGACGTCGGCAAACTGCGTCATGCCAACAGTTTCATGGCGGAGTTCGACGTTACCGATTGTCACGCCGTTGACCTTGAGACCTGTGATCGTTGTTGCGGCAAACGAGGGATCCAAGGAGCCGTTTGAGGCAAACTTGTAGTCCTGATTGACACGAGTCCACATGGTGTCGCCGCCCGTAGCAGACGAGTCCGACATGTAGTAGAGGGCCCAAACCTCCTCGCCGCCGGAGGCCGCGCTGTCGACCTTCGCCCAGCGCATCTGCACGGCAGCTGGCGCACCATTTTCCGCGAATACGGTGATCGCACCACCGGCGATAGACCCGGCACGGAAGTTGACGTCATCAGCGCCAGAGATCGTTGCGGGCGCGACGGCCGCGGTGCGGGTAGCAGTTCCGTTCAGGCCCGACGTATTCGACCCGCTAATCGTCAGATTGTTGACGCGGTTGTTGCCGAGCGAAGCTTCGATGGCATTCCCTGTCAGCCCGACATTGGCAGATGCGAATGCCGATTTGCCGGAGCCCCGCAGGAGAGACTGCACACTTGCCAGCACGTCTTCAACCGTAGCGCCGCCATCAACCTGCACCTGCCCAGGACCTGCTGGACCCGCAACAAAGCTTACAGTGAAAGTCTGTGCTGGCGTGGTGTTGCTGGTGAACGTCATATCTGTACCAGCCGCGAACCCGTTGCTGGCTGCTGGATCGGTTGGCCCAGAAACAGCATTGCCCGCCCGCTTCGCTGGAGCTCCACCATTGGCGCCAGCATTGAGCAGCTCGCTGTTTGGCGTGGAAGCATTGTACGCCGATGTCTTTGGCATCTGCGGCAGGTTTGCCTGATAGTTGATGCGCGTGGTCTGCTGGGCCGGCAGGAAGCTGTTGGAAAGCTTGATAACCTCAGGAACTGAGCCGGACACGTTGCCAGTCTTCGGATCGATCGGCAGACCCTTCAGGTAGTAGCCAGCGCCATTGACCAGCATGCCGTCCTTGTCGATCTGAAAATCGCCGCGACGGGTATAGAAATTGGTACCAGCAAACACCGAATTCCCGTCCGACTGGCCGATTTTAGGCTCAACAATGAAGAAGCCATTGGAATTCAGAGCAACGAAAGTCTCGTTCGACACCGTCTTGATATCGCCCTGAACTTCATTGGTGCCGCGCGACTGCGCCATGACGGCCCCGGGCACCTGACGCGACAGAGGCGCATCGGGGATCAGATCGAGAAAATCCGTCTCAATCCGCTTGTAACCAGTGGTCTGCGAATTGGCGATATTGCCCGAGATATTCTCGAGCGCGTGCGACTGGGCCCGCAAGCCAGTCACCGCAGCGGAAAGAGCGCCATAAATGCCCATCTGAAACTCCGTAAGCCCTTTTCGCGCCTCAGGACGCGTTCAGGCCTCATCAATGCAAACATAGTGCCAACTGCACTACGCATTGATTTTGCTTACATTTTTCTCCGACACGCACTAGATTAAGGCAGCATCCCGGCAAATGAGTCCGAGTTCGCGGCAGATTTTGCCGCCTGCTTGTCTGCGCGGGGCATCTGTTCTAAACGCAAGAGCGCTATTTCCGAGGCAGTCGATGCTGTTCAAGTCCGCCGATGAGTTTGTCAAAGCCCCCCGCCGCGCGGTGACCGTGTTCGGCATGGCTGGCGTTGGCAAAACACGGCTGTCCAACATGCTGCGCGCCAGCAAGTGGTTCCACTACTCGGCGGATTACCGCATCGGCACGCGCTATATGGGCGAATACATCGTCGACAACTTCAAGCGCGAAGCCATGAAGGTGCCGTTCCTGGCCGAACTTCTGCGTTCGGACTCGATCTACCTGTCGTCCAATATCACCTTCGACAATCTCGACCCGCTGTCGACCTACCTGGGCACGCCCGGCAATCCCGAGAGGGGTGGCCTGCCGCTGGCCGAGTATCAGCGTCGTCAGGACCAGCATCGCGTTGCCGAACTGGCAGCTCTGCAGGATGTTCCGTATTTTATTGACCGCGCCAAAGCGCTCTATGATTACGATGACTTTATCGCAGATACCGGTGGCTCCTTGATCGAGGTGATCGACCACAACGATCCCGAAGACCCGGTGATCAAGACGCTGACGGCGTCGACCGCCCTGCTCTACATTCGCGGCACCGACAAAGATGCCAGCGAGCTGGTACGGCGCTTTAAGAAGAGCCCCAAACCGATGTATTATCAGCCGCACTTTCTCGTTGAGAAGTGGGCGGAGTACAAGGCGTTGAATAAGATCGCCGAGGATTGCGACGTCGACCCGGCCGGGTTTGGCGCCTGGGGCTTTGAAGCACTGCTTCATGACCGTCTGCCGCGTTATCAGGCGCTGGCAGACAAATTCGGCTATGTGGTCGAGGCATCGGACCTGGCAATGGTTCGCGATGGTGATGAGTTCGTCGATCTAATGGCTGCTGCGATCGAGAAGCGAATGCGATAGCGCGCCTCCTCCGTGGAGACGCGCCCGCCTGAATCGCTTTCCCATCATTGCTGCCCAAGGGGCTGATATGCCTATTCGAATTCCAGACGACCTGCCTGCCCGCAAGACCCTCGAGGACGAGGGCGTTTATGTGATGGATTCTGCGCGCGCAGCGCGACAGGACATCCGCCCGCTCGAAATCGGCCTGCTGAACCTGATGCCCAATAAGGAGCGGACGGAAACCCAGTTCACGCGCCTCATCGGCTCGACCCCACTGCAGGTGGACCTGACGCTGGTGCGCATCACTGATCACCAGTCCAAGCACACGTCCGAGGATTACCTGAAGAGCTTCTACAAGACCTGGGAAGAGGTTCGGGAAAAGAAGTTCGACGGCTTCATCGTCACCGGTGCGCCCATCGCCAACATTCCTTTCGAGGAAGTGCGCTACTGGCCGGAGATGATCGAGATCATGAACTGGACGCAGACCAATGTGCACCACACCATGTTCATCTGCTGGGGCGCACAGGCTGCGCTGCACCACTTCCACGGCACCAAGCGCTACCGCATGCCCGAAAAGGCCTTTGGCGTGTTCCGCCACCAGGTGAAGAACCCGCGCTCGCCATTCCTGCGCGGCTTCTCCGACAGCCCGATGATCCCGGTGTCGCGCTACAATGATATCGACCGCACAACGATCGGCAACGATCTCGAGGTGCTGATCGACAATGCCGAGGTCGGCGTGTCCATGCTGGGCGACGAGAACCACCGCGCGGTGCATTTCCTCAATCATCTGGAATACGACAACCGCTCGCTGGCCGACGAATATGAGCGGGACGTCAAGGCGGGCCTCAACACGCCGCCACCGGCGAACCTGTTTCCCAACGGCGACGTAACCGCCCAGCCGGAGAACCGCTGGCGCAGCCACGCCCACTTGTTGTTCCAGAACTGGATCAACGAAATCTACCAGACCACGCCCTACGATCTGAACAAGATCGGCGCATAAGCAACTGGCCGCCCTTGCATTGGGGCGGCCAAGCCCTACCTTGTGCGAAACGAGTTAGGGAACAGCGGCTTGGCACAATCTCCGACAACCGTGGTCGATGAACTGGGCATTGCCCTGTCCAATCTGGCCGATGCGGCAACCGGTGCCATAACGCCAACCATTCGCCTCGGCGTGACCGGCCTCAGCCGCGCCGGCAAAACCATCTTCATCACGGCTCTGGTGCATAACCTACTGACAGGCGGTCGCCTCCCCGGCTTTGCGCCGTTGGCTGAGGGCCGACTGATCGGCGCGAAACTGGCCGAATATCCGGACGCGACCATTCCGCGCTTTGCCTATGAGCAGCATTTGGCTGCGCTGACCGGCAAGGCGCCGCATTGGCCGGAAAGCACGCGGCGCATTTCCCAGCTGCGTGTCGTGCTGAAGTTCCAGTCCAAGAAGTGGTATTCCGGCATGACCGGACCATCCACGCTCAACCTCGATATCGTCGATTACCCCGGCGAATGGCTGCTGGATCTGCCGCTGCTAGGCCTGAGCTTTGCCGAATGGAGCGTACAGGCGCTGGACCGCGCTGACCGCCCCGGTTCGGGCAAGGAGGCCGGTCCGTTCCTCGATCTGTTGACCGAGATCGATCCACTTAAAGACGCCAATGACGTCGATGCGGAACGCCTCGCTGCAGCCTTCACCGAATATCTGCGCCGCAGCCGCGAACATGGCGCGCTGTCGACCCTGCCACCGGGGCGCTTTCTGCTGCCAGGCGACCTCGAGGGCTCTCCCGCACTGACATTCGCGCCGCTGCCGCCCCAGCGTCAGGCCGTGCGCGGCACGAGCCTCTATGCCATGCTGGAAAGCCGCTACGAGGCCTATAAGGATCGGATCGTCCGTCCATTCTTTCGGGATCACTTCGCGCGGCTGGATCGTCAGATCGTGCTGGTGGATACCCTGCGGGCCCTTAATGCAGGGCCAGCGGCCGTCGCCGATCTTGAAACGGCGTTGACCGCCGTGCTCGGCTGCTTCCGGCAGGGCGAAACCAATCCGTTGCTGCGTCCCTTTGTACGCCGGATTGATCGCATCCTGTTTGCCGCGACCAAGGCCGATCATGTGCACCACACCAGCCATGACCGCCTCGAAGCTATCCTCAACCGTCTTGTCGCCAGCGCTTCCAAGCGCGCGCGCTTTGCCGGGGCCGAGACCCGCTCGATTGCACTGGCGGGGATAAGGGCGACGCGCGAAGGCACAATCAGCGAGGCCGGCCAAACCTTGCCGACCATCATCGGCACGCCAATGGCAGGTGAAACGCTGGATGGCGTCAGCTACGACGGCAAAACTGAAATTGCGTTGTTTCCCGGCGACTTGCCTGAGCGCCCGGATTCGTTGTTTGAGGACGGCACGCCTGTCGCGCTGAACTTCCTGCGCTTCACCCCGCCGCAAAAGCTGGAGCTCAACGCGGCGGGTGACGTTGTCCTGCCCCACATCCGCTTTGATCGTGCCCTCGATTATCTGATCGGAGACCGGCTCGCATGAAACGCCCGATCGCTCGCCCTATCGGCACATCCAACAGCACCGATGAGGCCATCCGCCTCCCCCGCGCCTTTGCACCGGCAAACGTGGTCGTGGTGGAGCCCGAGTTTGAACCCGGAGATAATGACGCCCTGGTTGCGCTGCCACCCCGCCGCATGGGCTGGATTGGGCGCACAGCCTGGACGGCTGGCGGCATTCTGGTTTCCGCAGGCATCAGCCTTGCCGCGGACCGGCTGATCCGCGATCTCTTCGCCCGCAACGAATGGCTCGGCTGGGCCAGCCTTGTGGTGCTGGGTCTGTTCGTCATTGCCATTCTGGCGCTGATCGCCCGAGAGGTCTTCGCCCTCCGTCGCCTGCGGGTGTTGGATGCCCTCAAGCGTGACGCCGCGCTGGCGACACAGCAGAACGATCAACACCAAGCCAAGCACGTCATCGATAGACTCGGCCATATCTATGCCGACCGCCCCGATCTGGCGCGCGCGCGACAAACAGTGACCGACAATGTCGACCACCTGTTCGATGGCCACGAAATCGTCGCCCTCGCCGAGCGCAGCCTGATGGCGCCCCTAGACGCGCGCGCCAAGATTCTGACTGCCGCTTCGGCACGACGGGTGGCGCTTGTGACTGCTGTTTCGCCAAGGGCACTCGTCGACATCGCCTTCGTCGTCTACGAGAGCGTCAGGCTGGCGGGGGCCATCGCTGCGCTCTACGGAGCACGACCGGGCTTTTTCGGCTTCTGGCGGCTCGCTGGAGCCATTCTGGCGCACCTTGCTGTGACTGGTGGGCTGGTTCTCACCGATGGCATCGTCGAGCAACTGGTTGGGCAAGGTCTGGCTGCCAAGCTGTCCCAGCGACTGGGCGAGGGCGTGGTCAACGGCCTCATGACCGTACGCGTCGGTATTGCGGCAATGCGCGTGGTGCGGCCCCTGCCCTTTGAAACGCAGAAGCAGCCGATGGTGCGCGACTTCATCCCCGAGCTGACCAAGGTCACCGGCGACGCTGCCAAATAGCTATTCGGCAGCGAGCACCGCGACGTTGCTCTTGCGAATGGGCATCGCGTCCGGATGGGCCTCGAAATACTGCCGGCGCGCAGCCAGCACCTTGGGCCGATTATCGACCGCCCATGCGCCAAGTGCCTTGAGCGGCACCTGAAGGTCATAGCCCAGCTCGGTCAGCTCGTAGTCGACGCGCGGCGGGATGGATGGCGTGACGGTGCGCGTGACGAACCCGTCCATCTCCAGATCGCGCAGCGTCGAGGTCAGCATCTTTTGGCTAATCCCGCCGATCATGCGCTTGATCTCGCCAAAACGCTTGGGGCCGTTGCTCAGCAGGTTGATGATGAGGACCGTCCACTTGCCGCCGATCTGGTTGAGGATCTCCCCTACCGGGCGGCAATCATTGTGCGTTTCATCCAGTTTCATTTTAGTGCCTGACGTTCGAAAAAGTGCGGTCTTGCGACGCAATAGACAGTCACTCATATAGCGTCAGTCACCAAACGATACCATAGGTCCTGACATGAAGAACGTCGCCGTCCTGCTCGGCAGTTTGAGCGAGAAATCCATCAACAAGGCTCTGGCCAAGGCTATCGAAAAGCTGGCCCAGGAGCGCCTGAAGTTCGATTTCCTCGATATCGGCAGCCTGCCCTTTTACAACAACGACCTATGGGACAACCCGCCCGCCAGCGTGACCGATCTCAAAACCCGCGTTGCTGCGGCCGACGCCGTACTCATCGTCATGCCCGAGTTCAATCGCTCGTTCCCTGCTGTGATCAAGAATGCGCTGGACTGGGGTTCGCGGCCCTATGGGCAGAACTCGTGGACCGGCAAGCCACTGGCTATCGCAGGCGCCAGCCCGGGCGGCATCGGCACTGCCGCAGGGCAGAACCAGCTCCGCACCACAATGCCCCTGCTGGGCTTCGTCGTGATGGGGCAACCAGAGGTCTATTTCCAGTTCACGCCGGGCATCATCGACGAGCACTTCGACGTGACCAACGATCAATCTCGCGATTTCCTGGCGGGCTTTGCAGACAAGTTCGCCGACTGGATCGACCGCCATGGCGAGCACCGTACGCTGAGCGTCGCGGCTGAATAATCGTCACCCCACCCACCGCCGCTGCCCTCGGACTTGATCCGAGGGCCACTCTCAACACGGCACAGGCAGCCAGAGACCCTCGGATCAAATACGAGGGAAGCAACGGTGGTTGTGAATTTTATGAGCGAAACGGCTGAAGCAACGTCAGTCCTTGGCTGCGCTCGGCGCCAGGGTCAGTTTCAAACCGTCCATCGCGTCGCTGCACAGGATCTGGCAGCTGAGGCGGGAATTGGACCGGACATCGCCGACGCTGTCGAGCATGTCCTCTTCCTCATCGCTGGGCGCGCCGACCACTTCCATCCAGTCTTTGTCGACATAGACGTGGCAGGTGGCGCAGCTCAGCGCGCCGCCGCACTCGGCTTTGATGTTGAGGCCCCAGTCGCGAATGACCTCCATCACGCGCCAACCCTCGAGCCCTTCGAGCTCGTGATTTTCACCGGATTGGTCGGTGACGTGGATAATCATACGCGGCCTCCGGCAGCACGGGGATAAGTTCATTCCCACGCAAGCGGGAATGATGCGGTTTAGTATGGTCGGGCAGTCCCGTCTACAAGACTTCAGGCGACGCCAAGCTTCTTCTGCAGCTTGGTCGAGCTGGTGGTGTACTGGAACACCACGCGTTCGCCGGGCGAGACGATCGCCTTGGCGGCCTGCGCCATAAGCGCAGCTTCGTGGAAGCCGCTGAGGATCAGCTTGAGCTTGCCGGGATACCAGTTGATATCGCCGATGGCGAAGATGCCAGGGACCGAAGTTTCGAACTTTTCGGTATCGACCTTGATGGTGTTGTCGTTGAGCTCAAGGCCCCAATCGGCGACCGGGCCAAGCTTCATCGTCAGGCCGAAGAAGGGTAGCAAGCGCGTGGCAGGAACCGACAGATCACCGGCATCAGTGGTGAGATGAACATGGTTCAGCTGGCCGTTCTCGCCGTCGATCTTGGCGATCTGGCCGAGCAGGAAGTTGATCTTGCCCTCCATCACCAGCTCTTTCATCTTGTTGACCGAAGCGGGAGCCGCCTTGAAGGCGTCGCGACGATGCACAAGCGTCAGCGAACGCACGATAGGCTGTAGATTGAGCGTCCAGTCGAGCGCGGAGTCGCCACCGCCAACGATAACGACGTCCTGATCGCGGAAGTCATCCATCTTGCGAACCGAATAAAAAACAGACTTGTTTTCAAACGCTTCGATGCCCTCTACTGGCGGGCGCTTTGGCTGGAAAGAACCACCGCCAGCCGCAATCACCACGACTTTGGCGTGGAAGACTTCGTCGGCATCGGTCTCAAGGCGGAACGAGCCGTCGGGCTGCTTCTGGATGGTGTTGATCATCCGGTTCAGGTGGAACTCAGGCGAGAATGGCGCGATCTGGGCCATCAGATTGTCGGTCAGCTGCTGGCCTGTGACCACAGGGAAGCCGGGGATATCGTAGATCGGCTTTTCTGGGTACAGCTCGGCGCACTGCCCGCCGGGGCGGTCCAGAATGTCGATGAAATGACATTTGATGTCGAGCAGACCGAGTTCGAAGGCCGCGAACAGCCCACAGGGGCCCGCGCCAATAACGACGACATCGGTGACGATTTCAGTGCTCATTTCAAACTCAGCTTCTGCGGGCCAAACCCGTAACTTGTATCAGCGTCATCCCAGCAAAAGCAGGGATTTCCGTCTGTGACGAGAGAAATTCCCGCCTGCGCGGGAATGACGCGGTGATGGATGGACGTCCTCGAAAGGAAATCCTGACGAACCCGATCCACTTACATCAGGAGACGCGGCGAAGGAAGGGGCGCGTGCCCAGGGGCACTTCGGTGACGCCGACGGGCTGATAGAACACCGCGACCTCGGGGAGACGATTTTCGATCAGCGCCTGACGCGATGGCTCGTGGGTCACAACAAGAGCGTTGATTCCGCAACGACGCATAAGCGGAATCTGGTCCTGCAAAACGTCACCCACCCCCCTGATTTCGTTAGCATACTGGTAACGTTCAGCGAGCAAACGGGCGGTTGAATAGCCACGCCCATCGGTGAATGCAGGGAACTTGATCGCGACGGACGCGAACCGCCCCAGATCGTCTGCAACCGTCTCGATGTTGTCGCCAGGCGAGACCAACAGGCCAAGTGGATGCGGATTGGCAAGGAACGTTGCCCGATTGGCCAGAAACACCGGCAAGGGGACATGCTTGTAGCTCGCAGTCGCCGGATCGCTGTCCTCGGCCCATTCATGGAATGGATCGGCGATAAAGGCGCCATCCTTCCACAGCGTATGTCGGGTCGCAGCAGTCATCGGCGAGGCAATCGCTCCGTTGAAATCATAGTGGATGCCACATTCTTTTTTGTTGAGGCCGCGCCACCGTCCGGCGCGCGGGTCCTCGCCTTCGGCAACCACCGAGGTGCAAGGCGCGCAGCCAATGGACTTATAGCCCTTAGCGAACAGCGGATGCTCGGGCAAGGCGTGGTCGATCTTGTATTGATTGACGTCGGCGTCGGTAAAGTAGGCCAAAGGGTTGACCTTGATGCGATCATCGCTGGTCAGCTCAAAATGCGGCAGCACGCCGCGTTCCTTGGTCTGGAAGCGTTTGCGACCCGTGACCCAGCCGCCATATTGCTCAGTGATCGGCTCGAGCGGTTCGGTCTTGCGGATATGGCAGCAGGAGTCCGGATCGGTCTCCCAGAGCGTGCCGGCAGGATCGAAACGCTTTACGTCCTCGGCATTGGGATGGATCGCGTGCACATTGATCAGGCCGAGGTGCTTTTTGAGCGTCTCGACATAGTCCAGCGTCTCCTGGAAATGCTTCCCCGTCTCAAGGAAGTAGACCGGCATGGACGGATCGACCTGTGCCACCAGATGCAGCAGCACGGCAGAGTCAGCGCCAAACGAGGACACGATGGCAATGTCGCCAACCAGCAACTCGTTCGACGCCTGCCGCAGCACACCGACTGCGTCCATTTCGTCAAACATGCCGTTGAGGGCAAGAATGCCCAGCGCGCGTAGCTTGTCGTGCGCTGGCTGGGCCTGTTGGATCCTAGGCTGCGCCATAATGAACCTCTAGCTGAGCGGGTACGGCTCCATCGCCCCCTCTCCCCTGAGGGGAGAGGGCTGGGGTGAGGGGTTCAGCGTCCGCCGAAGGCGCGTACCCGTAACCAACACTGAACCCCTCACCCGGCGCGGTCGCGCCGACCTCTCCCCTCAGGGGAGAGGTGAAGGACAGATCAAGCATTGCCATAGAGGGCCTCCTTGAAGGGGGCTTCACCCAGGCGGCGATAGGCCTGGATGAAGGTTTCTTCGGCGCTGGTGCGCTTGGCGATATAGGTATCGACCAACGTCTCGATGGCGCCGGGCACCTTCTCGGCTTCAAAGCCGGGACCAATGATCTTGCCCACGGAAGCCGCCTCGGTAGCGTCGCCGCCCAGCGTGATCTGATAGAGCTCGCCGCCCTTCTTCTCGACACCCAGAATGCCGATATGGCCGACATGGTGGTGGCCGCAGGCATTGATGCAGCCCGAAATCTTGATCTTGAGATCGCCGATTTCAGCCTGACGCTCGGGCGCTGCGAAGGTGCGCGTGATCTCCTGCGCAATCGGAATCGAGCGAGCATTCGCCAGAGCGCAGAAATCGAGGCCCGGGCAGCAGATCATGTCGGTGATCAGCCCCGCATTGCCATCAGCCAGCTTGGCTGCGACGAGCGCATCGTAGACGGCGCGGAGATCGGCAATGGCGACATGGGGCAGCACGAGGTTCTGCTCATGGGTCACGCGCAACTCGTCAAACGAATAGCGCTCAGCCAGATCGGCGACGACATCCATCTGCGCATCGGTCGCATCGCCGGGGGCGCCGCCAACGGGCTTGAGCGACACCGTGATCGAGGCATAGCCGGGTTCGCGATGCGAATTGATGTTGTTGTCCAGCCAACGGCCATAGGCGGGATCGATGATGGACTGGTAGGCCACATCGATCTTTTCGGCAGACTGCGCCTTGAAGGCGGGCGGCGCAAAATAGGTGGTGATGCGGTCGACTTCATCAGCAGGCAGCGTCAGCACACCACCGCGCACTTCGGCGAACTCGGCCTCGACTTGACCCTTGATTGTCTCAAGACCCTCTTCATGGACCAGGATTTTGATGCGCGCCTTGTACTTGTTATCCCGACGGCCATAGCGGTTATAAACGCGCATGATGGACTCGAGATAAGCCAGCAGGTGTTCATTGGGCACAAAGCTATTGATCAGCTTGCCGATCATGGGCGTCCGGCCAAGGCCACCGCCAACCCAAACTTCCCAGCCGATATCACCCGCGGCATTAGCCGCAGCCTGCAAGCCAATGTCGTGGAAGCGGATCGCCGCCCGGTCATTGGGCGAGCCAGTCATGGCGATCTTGAACTTGCGCGGCAGATAGGTGAATTCGGGGTGCAGGCTCGACCACTGCCGGATGATTTCGGCAATGGGGCGTGGGTCGATGATCTCGTCGGCAGCGGCCCCGGCAAACTGGTCGGTCGTGGTATTACGAATGCAATTGCCCGAGGTCTGGATGGCGTGCATTTCCACGCTCGCCAGCTCGCCCAGAATATCAGGGATATCCTTGAGCTTGGGCCAGTTGAACTGGATATTCTGGCGCGTGGTGAAGTGGCCATAGCCACGGTCATAGGTGCGGGCGATATGGGCCAGCTTGCGCATCTGGCGCGAATTCATCGTGCCATAGGGCACGGCAATGCGCAGCATATAGGCGTGCAGCTGCAGATAGAGCCCGTTCATCAGGCGGAGCGGACGGAACTGGTCCTCGCTCAACTCGCCACTCAGACGGCGCTGCACCTGATCGGCAAACTGCGCAGTGCGGCCAGCAACGAAAGCCGCGTCAAACTCATCATATCGATACATGACCGTCCTCCCCAAGGTGCTGGCGGTCATAGATCTCGCCGTTCAGTGTCAGTGGCGCAGTGGGCCCCGCGGCGCGGATACGCTCGCGCAGGCGCTTGGGCACGATGGCGTCGCCGTCGCGCGTGACTTCCTCGATCTCAAGACTGATCACCCGGCCACCGCCCTTGGTGGCAGCCAGGGCAGCGTCGCGCTCGGGCTCCTCTTCCTTGGCGAACACGCGGGCGGCCTGCAGGTCTTCGACCCAGTTATTGTGGGTGTCGAGATAGACCGTCCCACCCGATGTCAGCTCATTGCCAGTCAGTATTTCCATGCTGCTATGCTACCTTGAAGCTCATACCGGAGAGCTGGGCAGCATCTGCCCAATCCCCGGCCTCAACGGCTTCGCCTACGAAAATGATTGCCGGACCATCGACAAACGCCACGGCATTGGCCGCGAGTGATCCGAGGGTTCCGGAATAGGTGGATTTATCGGCACGACCGGCGTTGACCACGATACCAATGGGCAGTGCAGGATTGGCACCCTGCCCGATCAGCCGCTCCGCAACCTCCGGCGCGATGGACTTGCCCATATAGAGCGCCAAGGTCAGGCCCGACTGGGCGAGCGCAGCCCAGTGGTTCAATTCGCTGTCGTCTGCACCATGAGCCGTTGCCATGATGAAGCCACTCGAGACTTTGCGCAGGGTGACGGGCGTTGCCGTATCGGCAGCAGCGGCAATCGCAGCGCTGACGCCGGGCACGATCTGATAGGCAATGCCGGCCTTACGGAGCGCGGCGATTTCTTCGCCTGCGCGACCGAAGATCATGGGGTCGCCTGACTTGAGACGGGCAACTTTTTTGCCCTCCTTGGCAAGGCGGACGATCAGCGTATTGATCTGTGCCTGGCTGAAGGAATGGTGACCCTTGGCCTTGCCGACTGAAATTTGCTCGGCGTCGCGACGCCCCATCTGCACCACAACATCGGGCACCAACTGATCATGCACAATGACGTCGGCTTCCTGCAGCAGGCGCTGGGCGCGCAGGGTGAGAAGATCTTCTGAACCCGGACCCGCACCGATCAGCCAGACAACGCCCCTGGCCGCGCCACGCGCGGCGTGGTCGTCCAGGAGACTCTCGGCATCCAGCCGCGCAGCTTCGAGACCAGTCTCAATCGAGGCTTCAACGCGGGTCGAGGTGATCAGATCCTCGTAGTATCGACGGCGGGCCGCGCCATCGTGAATCAGGCTCTCAACACGCTGACGCAAGCTCCCGGCCAGCCTGCCGATTTTGCCGATGCGGGGCGACAGCATGGCCTCGATGCGGGCACGCACCAGCCGCGCCAATACGGGCGCATCACCCTCGGTGGAAATGGCGACGGTCAGTGGCGCGCGATCGACAATCGACGGGGTGTAGAAATCGCACTCGGCGGGAACGTCCACCACATTGAGCGGAATGCCGCGTCTGCGCGCTTCGGCCTTAGCCAGCTCGGCATCGTCTCCCTCTTCGGCGACGAACACCAACGCAGCACCATCAAGGTCGGACGGCGCGAAAGCGCGCTCGGTCAGCTCGACGTCAAAGCCGCTGAAGTCAGCTTCGATATGGCGGGAGATAATCACGACTTGAGCAGTAGTCTTAGTGACCAACCGGGCTTTGTTGAGGGCTTCTTCGTCACCGCCGACGATAACGATACGCTGACCCTGTACTTTGTAGCTCAACGGAAATGTGTTGAGTTGACCCATTGGAACCCTGTTGTGACTAGTCGGGAAAATAGTCCAACACGGCCCTGCTCAGCAAGGCGTTGAAATTCAATCGCTTTTATATTTCCCTGCAACCCCGCTGCGTGGAACGCCGCAAGTGGGAATGCCGCAATGCCGCTAAATGAATCTGTGGGGGGATAGAGCGGAGAAAATTTTACTCTTGGTCAGAAGTGCGGCGCTCTCAAAACGAGCGTCATTACCCGACCCGTCCGGGCAATCCATTCCCCGGGCTGTGAGAGCAGATGGATCACCCGGACTAGCCGGGTGATGACGATGGCGGTGGGGGTGATGGCGATGAGAGGGCACCGCACAGTTACTTGGCCTCGCTGACCCTCTGATACGACCAAACCCTTCCCAATCGTCATTGCCCGGCCTGTCCGGGCAATCCATCGCCTCGGTCTGTGAGAGCAGATGGATCACCCGGACAAGCCGGGTGATGACGATGGGAGGGAGATTGGCGTTGGCCGGGTACGGCCGAGTGCCTTAGCCCTGACGGCTCGGAACGTGGACGACCAGACCATCGAGGGCGTCCTTGACCTTGATCTGGCAGCTGAGGCGGCTCTTGGCGGTAACGTCGAAGGCGAAGTCCAGCATGTCTTCTTCCATGTTGGATGGCCCGCCGACGGTCTCGACCCAGGCGTCATCAACATAGACGTGACAGGTGGCACAGGTGCAGGCGCCGCCGCATTCGGCTACGATGCCAGGCACGCCATTCATGATGGCCGCTTCCATAACGGTGGAACCGTTCGGGACGTTGGTTTCAATGCGTTCGCCGTCCTGCTGGACGAAAGTAATCTTGGTCATGGCACTCGATGGGCTTGCTGTTGCCTACCGATATAGGGGCTGGGGCTCAATTTAGGAACCCTGCCCTTGGGATCGGTTGACGCACCTGCTCACCAATGAGCGGGAACCGCGGAGACCTCATGGTGAGCTTGTCGAACCACGAGGCCGCACGAGTGAAGGCTTAGGTGCCACGACCTCCTCCTTCGACGAGCTCAGGATGAGGTCTACTGGGCAAGCCTAGAGGCCCAGCAAACCCTCGAGATAATGCCGCTCGATGCCGTACATCGCCTTGGTATCGGCGATCTGTTTGAGGATCGCGTCGCGGTCCCGGCCAGCGCGACCATCCTTTTCGGCGACGATCAGATTATTCTTGGGCGTGTGCGCATCCGAAACAAACTCGAACACCTTGGTCTTGTAACCATTGAGCTCCAGCAACAGGGCGCGGAGCGCGTCGGTGACCATCTCGGCCTGACGCTCCATGAAGATGCCGTGGCGCAGCAGAACGTCGAGCTTATCCTCGGCCTTGCCCGCTTCCATCTGGCGGCGGATCTGCTTGTGACAGCATGGCGCAACCGCAATGAGCGAAGCCCCGGCAGCTATCCCCTTGAAGATCGCATCGTCAGTGGCCGTGTCACAGGCATGGAGCGCAATGACCGCATCCGCGCCGCTGGCGTCGTAGTCGATAATCGTGCCGGGCACGAAGCTCAGTCCGTCAAAGCCGGACTCGGCGGCTGTCGTATTGCCGTCTGTCACCAGCTTGTCGCGCATCTCGACGCCAACCACTTCGGCCGGGCGATTGGCGACATTGGCGAGGTAATCGTAGAGTGCGAAATCAAGGTAGCCCTTGCCCGCGCCCATATCGACGATGCGCGGCTTGTCGGCCTTGATCGCTTGAATCAAGGGCGCAAAGATTTCGACCATCTTGTTGATCTGGCGGAACTTATCCTGCGCATCATTGCGCACGACGCCATCCTTGCCGGTGATCCCCAGCGCATTGAGATAGGGCTTGTTACCCCCCGCCAGCGGGTGGTTTTTGGCGCGATTATGGTCAGTCGACACCGCTTCTCGTCCGACGACTTTGGTGCGTTTGAGGCGGATCTTGTCGCCATTGCGCTCGAAGGCCATGTCAAAGCCGGTTGTCGACAGCTGCGCGCTGCGGAACTCATCCTTGAGCGCAATCCGCAGATTGCCCAGCGCTTCGGGCTGGATCAGGTTCTTGATGATGTCGCGTGTCTTGTAGTGGAAGGTGAAGCTGAACTTGTCGCCGCCCTTCACCGTGATCTTCTTGACGTCGACCGACTTCAGATCGGGCTCGCTGCCGTGATAGCCAGCGAGCCGGAGACGCACCAGTGAACCATCCAAAAAAGCGGACTTGGTGGCGCTGATCAGCTCTTCGATGCGGTCGGGGGCGGTCAATGCCGTTCCTTCGTAGTCAGGAAGTTGATCTTGGGGAAGTCCTGCTTGGCACGGTCGGCCCACCAAGCGTTCTGCGCCAGAAACACCGGCGCCCCGGTGCGGTCTTCGGCAATGTTCATCTTCTGGGCGGCAATGAAGCGTTCCAGTTCCTTGGCATCATCGCTTTCGATCCAGCGGGCCACTTCGTAATTGAGGCTCTCGAAGGTGATCGGCACGCCATATTCCTTGGCGACGCGCGACGAGAGCACTTCGAGCTGCAGCTGACCCACCACGCCCACGATCCAGTCGGCGCCGACAACACGGCGGAACACCTGCGTAACGCCCTCCTCCGAGAGATCCGATAGCGCCTTGGCCATCTGCTTGGTCTTCATGTGATCCGTGAGGCGCACGCGCCGAATGATTTCCGGCGCGAAGTTCGGAATGCCGGTCACGTTGATCGTCGCGCCTTCGGTCAGCGTATCGCCAACCGAGAGCGTGCCGTGGTTTGGAATGCCCACGATGTCGCCCGCTACAGCCTGCTCGGCCAGTTCGCGGTCATTGCCGAAAAAGAACATCGGATTGGACACAGCCATATCCTTGCCCGAGCGCACATTCTTCAGGCGCATGCCGCGCGTGAACGTGCCCGAGCACAGGCGGACGAAGGCGATACGATCGCGGTGGTTGGCGTCCATGTTCGCCTGCACCTTGAACACGAAGCCGGTGACCTTCTTTTCGGACGGATCAATCGGCGCTGGAATGGCTGGCTGCGGGCGAGGCTCAGGGCCCCACTCGCCCAGTGTGCGCAACAGTTCAGCCACCGAGATGCCCTTGAGAGCCGAACCGAAGAGCACGGGGCTCAAATGGCCAGCATGGAAGGTATCGAGGTCAAAGGCAGGCAGCATAGCGCGTGCCATTTCAAGCGTCTCGAGCGCAACCATGAAGGTTGGATCGTCCACCAGCGTCTCGTTGTCGAGCAGATCTTCGATCTCATTGTATTCAGCGATGGTCTTGCCTTGGGGGCTCAGCACGCGCTTTTCCAGAAGGTCGATATAGCCACGGAAATCCACGCCCTGCCCGACGGGCCACAGCACGGGGGTCAGGTCGAGCGCCAACTTGCTCTGGATCTCGTCGATCAGATCGAGTGGCGCCAGACCTTCACGGTCCACCTTGTTGATGAAGGTGATGATCGGAATATCGCGCAGACGGCAGACTTCAAACAGCTTGAGGGTCTGCGCCTCGATGCCCTTGGCAGAGTCGATCACCATGATCGCAGCGTCGACAGCAGTTAGGGTGCGATAAGTGTCCTCGGAGAAGTCCGAGTGACCAGGCGTGTCGAGCAGGTTCAGCGTCAGCCCGTCATATTCAAAGGTCATCACGGAAGAGGTGATGGAGATGCCGCGCTGCTGCTCCATTTCCATCCAGTCAGACCGCGTGGCGCGCACGCCTGACTTGCCGCGCACCAGACCCGCAGACTGGATCGCCCCAGCGGCAGCGAGCAGGCGCTCGGTCAACGTGGTCTTGCCGGCGTCCGGGTGCGAGATGATCGCAAAGGTGCGGCGGGTACGGAATGGCTCGGCGGTGGCGCGGTCTTGCGGCGACGCCTGTTTTGTCATGCTCATGGAGATTTGGCCTATGGGCGCCCACCCAAGGCGGCGCATCGCGTCAAATATTGCGCGTTCTATAAGGCAAGCGGAGGCTTTGCGTCAAACTGGGGGATTGTGGGGATTTGCCACGCCCTCGTCCTTCGACAAGCTCAGGATGAGGTCTGATGATAGATCCGACGCCGAAAGCCCCAGACTTGTGCGATATCCCAGTAGACCTCATGGTGAGCTTGTCGAACCACGAGGGCGTGGCATGGCATTCACGGTCTACATTCTCGAATGCGCGGACGGCTCATATTATACGGGGCTGACGCGGAAACCTGTCGATCAGCGGGTGTGGGAACACAACGCCGGAGTGGTCGAGGGCTATACCCATTCACGCCGACCGGTGTCGCTCAGGTTTGTGGAGAGCACCGAAAGTGCTCTCGAAGCAATTGCGCGGGAGCGCCAGATCAAGGGATGGTCTCGGCGCAAAAAAGAAGCGCTGATTGCCGGGCAGTACGAGAAATTGCCAGAGCTTTCCCGAGCAAAGGCGCCACGACCTCGTGGTTCGACGGGCTCACCATGAGGTCCGCTGGGATATCCCGCATTTCTCAGGCTATCACGCCACGATCTCCCAACGGACCTCATCCTGAGCTTGTCGAAGGACGAGGGCGTGGCACGCCCCCGTTACCGACGCCAAAACTACTTCGGCTCGTTGCTCAGCATGTGGGCGATGAAGCTGCGGACTTCTTCGATGGCGATGGCGATGTCGGACATATGCTCGGGCGCCATTTCGCGGCCGGCCAGGATGTCGCTTTCGCTCAGCTTGGCGAGTTCAGAGAGCGTCCAGGCCCCTACTCCGGCAGCAGCACCCTTGATGGAGTGCAACACCATGGCGCGCTCGTCCTGGCTGCTGGCGACTTCGAGACGGGCAAAATAGTTTTGCACAGTCGTGTCGAACATGCGGAGGATTTCATATTCGAGGTGCTCATCGCCAAGGCACTGCTTGGCTAGATGGACCAGATCGATCGGTCGCGATGCCCGATTGGGTTGTAGATGAACGACTTTTTCAACAGCCGCTGAATTCTGCGCCATGCTGGCTAATCCTATTACTCGCACGGCTACGCGTCGTTAATGGACAATGCCGTATTCAGCACCCTAGGATGGCTGGGTGAACATGTGATTAAGCCACATCTTCGCCGTTCTTTCCCGTTTGATGAGACCCACGCTTCTCCCCCAAAAAATTAACCTTTGGGTAAGAAAGCGCTCGGTTTGCATCAAATTGAATGTATTACTGGGCTTTGAACCAGCTTGCGGCGGCGAGAGTTGGGGAGACGATGCGGGGCTTTTGCATCGAATTGTTTCCAAATGGCGGTTTTCCCGGCAACGGGTGAACGTCATAGTCAACTCGCCTTTTCCGCCCTGTGCTGACCAGCCGATGCGAGAGTTGTAAAGAGTATGGCGAAGAACCCGACCCCATCTAACGATCCAGCCGCACTGGCCTTTTCGGCCGTGGAGGATGCGCTAAAGGACTCGGTCTTCAACCTCGACAGTGCGCCCGCGCAACCTGCTGAAAAGAAGGCCAATGACTCCAGCGCGCGCTCCGAGCGCCTGCGTACGGCTGACAAGATCGCCCAGCAGACCGGCCCGATCGCCAATGACGATCGCTTCCCGGCCTCCAAAATTCTCTACAACCTGCAGACCCGCTCCTCGACCGCCCCAATGTGGACGGCCACTGTGCTGTCGGCGCTGTGGCTCGCCGTCTCCGGCGTTGGCGGCTACCTGCGCTATGGCCCGCAGCTGTCCAATTTCGGTCAGTTTGCCGGCACCATCGATTTCATCGGCCTGGTCGCGATCATGGCCCTGCCCGTGCTCGGCATCTTTGCCGTAGCTACCCTGTTCCGTCGCGCGCAGGACCTGCGCAATGCGGCCTCCTCGATCACTCAGGCGGCTATCCGTCTGGCCGAGCCAGAAGTCACCGCTGCCGACAAGGTTGCCTCAGTCGGCCAGGCTGTGCGCCGCGAAGTCAACGCACTGGGCGATGGCCTTGAGCGCGCCCTGTCGCGCGCCGGCGAGCTCGAAGTGATGATCCACAACGAGGTCACCGCGCTCGAACGCACCTATTCGGACAATGAATCGCGCATGCGTGCGCTGATCGCCGAGCTGGCCAGCCAGCGCGAAAGCGTTCTGACCAATACCGAGCGTGTCCGCGAAGCCATCACCGAGAGCCACACCGGCCTCGTCTTCGATCTGGATATGATCAGCCAGCGCATTTCCGGCACCATCGTGGAAAGCGGCGGTAACCTGACGCGCGCCCTCGAGACCGCGGGCAATACGCTGACCAATTCGTTTGGCGAGCGTACCGAGACCTTCGTGGCGCTGGTCGACAATCGCACCACCGACTTCCTGAGCGCGCTCGACACCAGCGCCGGTCGCCTGTCGCTGACCTTTGACGATCACACCTCGACGTTGACCAACTCGCTCGACAACCGCGCCAGCCAGATCAATGCCGATGTGGAAAGCCGCATCAACTCGCTGACCAGCGCGCTCGACAGCCAGGCGCAGGTGATGACCAACGCCATCGATGAGCGCACCCGCCGCATCGAGCAGCAGACAGCGAGCCTGTCCGGTTCGTTCGACGAACGCGGTGCAGCCTTTGCCGGTCTTCTGGAAAACACGGCAAGCCAGCTGACCTCGGCGCTCGACGAGCGCACGATGGCCATTTCGAACCTGCTGACCGAAGGCGGCTCCTCGCTGCTCGAACAGCTGCGTGAGCGTGGCCACGAAGTCACCGGTGGTCTCGATCTGATCGGCCAGCGCATTGCCGAAGACATCACCGGCCGCTCGCGCGAAGCCGAAGTGCTGCTCTCCGCCCTCACCCGCCAGCTCGACGAGTCGGTCTCCATCCAGCTCAACTCGATGGATAGCCGCCTGCAGTCGACCCTGATCGAAATCAACGGCGCACTGGACGATAGCTCGGAACGCGCCCGCATCATGCTGGCTTCCGCCGGCACGGATTCGCTCGGTCACTTCGATGCCCGCCTCAACGAGATCGCCAACGAACTCGACCAGCGCCTGCAGGCCCTGGACGGCGTCATCGGCGACAAGGGTGACACCCTGATCAAGCGTCTCGACGCACAGGGCACCAGCTTTGCCGCCCGCGCCAACGTTCTCGAAATGGCGCTCAACGAAGAGTCTGGTCGCTTCGACGAAGTCGTTGCTGCCCGCACCCGCGAGATGAACGATCTGCTGGGCGCCCGCGCAGCCGAGATCAACAGCGTGATCGAGACCCGTGCCACCGAACTCGGCAACACGCTGACCGAGAGCACCCAGGCCCTCGACCAGGCCATCCATGGCCGCACACAGCGCCTTGCTGACACGCTGTCGGAAAAGACCACTGCCCTGTCGCTGGAAATCGACGGTCGCACCAGCACGCTGGCCAACCAGCTTGACGAGCGCACCGACGCCTTCAACAACCATTTCGACGAACGCGCTGCTTCGTTCCGCAACGACCTGGCCGAGCGTGCAGAGAGCTTCACCGGCGATCTGGCTCTGCGCAGTGCCGAACTGAGCAATGAACTGGCCTCACGCACCGCTGAACTGACGGGCGAACTTGCGACACGCAGCGCCGAGTTGACCAACGAACTGGCAGCGCGCAGCAGCGAACTGACCAGCGAGCTGTCGTCCCAGCGCAGCAGGCTGACAAGCGAACTGGCATCGCAAAGTTCCAGCCTGACCCAAGAACTCTCGACCCAAAGCACCCGCCTGACCGACGAGCTGGCTGCACGCAGCGCCGACATGAGCGGCGAGCTGGCAAGCCGCACGGCTGCGCTGTCCGAGGAACTCTCGACCCGCAGTGCATCGCTCAGCAGCGAGCTGGACGCCCGCACCCAGCAGCTGGCTCAGACCGTTGGCACTCGTACCCAGCAGCTCAGCGAAGCCCTCGGCGGTCGCACTCAGCAGCTCAGCGATACACTGGCCAATCACACCACCTCCATGGGTGAGACGATCAGCCTGCGCACGGCCGAACTGGCCGACACCATCGCAACGCAGGGCGAAGACGCGCGCACCAAGATCGAGGAATCGCTGCGCGGCGTGACCGACACCATGGCCGAACGCGTCACCGCCATGTCGGCTGTGATCGCCGACAAGGTGGCCGAGGTGAACACCAATCTGGGCACGGGCCTGGACAGCGCCATCGCCCGCATTTCGGACGCCGAGCATGGCGTTACCGCCCGCATCGACGCCGCCAGCTCCACCGTGGGCGAAAGCGCACGCCTTGCCGCCGACCTCATCGAGACTGGCGTCAACTCGGCTCGCAAGGCCATCACCGACATGGTCGACGAGCGCCTGGGCACCCTGCCCGAGGCCATCACGGCGCGCGCCGACATCACCGCAGAGCGCCTTGCATCGCTCAATGCCTCGATCAGCACCTCGATCACCCAGTCGATGGCCGATCTGGAAGCCGGCGCGGACCGCATCGAAGAAACCATTGCGACGCGCATCACTTCTGCGGCCAATGCCATCTCCACCGACGTTGCCGACACGGCAACCCGCATGGATGTTGCTGTCCGCAATGCGCTCGAGCAGATCCGGACTGCTGCGACCGACATCGATCAGATCGTTTCGGTCAAGGCTGTCGATGCTGTGAGCAATATCGAGACCCGCCTCAACACCATCAACAGCACCGTCGAGCACCACACCAGCACGTTCTCCGCACTGGTCAACGAGCGGACCGAACAGCTGCAGGGCGCTCTTGCCAGCCATGGCAACCTGCTCCGCGATGCACTCGGCGAGAATGCCAAGGAAGCCGAAGCCATCATGGCGGTTTCCACCTCGCGCATCCTCACCGATGTCACCTCGGCGCTCGGCAAGCTCAACGACTCCAACCTGCTGCTGCAGCGCGTTCTGGATGCCTCGACGGCCAATCTGGCGAACCTGGAAACCAGCGTCGCCCAGCAGACGTCGAGCTATTCCAACACCGTGCGCGACGCCATCGGCCAGACCGAACAGGCCGGCGCAATGGTCACCCAGCATGTCGGTGCCCTTCAGGCCACCATCCGCTCGATGGTCGACGAGTTCGCCACCGTGCTCGGTAAGCTCGACGCCGAAGCTGGCCAGATCGTCACCGCGTCGAACACGCTGTCGACCACAAGCGAGCTGGCTCTCGAGACCCTCGAAGACCGTCGCGGCGCCATGGATGCTCTGGCCCAGAGCTTCACCAGCCGTGCCGACGATATCGATGGCCGCATGCGCATGTTCGCCCAGACCATCGCCGATACCGTCAATGACACTGAACGCCGCCTGATCGGCGCCCGTCGCGCCATGGACGACGCCCTGACGGCAACCACCGGCACTGTGGTTCAGACCCTGGAGCAGACCACCGGCACCATCACCGCAGCGCTGCAGACCACCACTGCGGACGTCAACGATGCGCTCTACGCGACTAACGAACGCTTCTCCACCTCGCTGCAGTCCAATGCCAGCCAGGTCGACAACGCCGTTCAGCGCGCTGCTGAAGCTGCTTCCCTGGCCCTCAGCCAGACCGCATCGCAGGTTCGCATGACGCTCAACGACCAGACCAATCTGGTCAACTCGACGCTGGAAGAGAACGCCCACCGCGTCAGCGACGTACTGGCAACCACTGCTGGCAATGTCACCGACGTGCTCACCACCACGACCAGCACGCTGGCCGACACCATCAGCGACAGCTCGATCTCGGTGCGCAACGCCATCGCGTCCAACACCGGCCAGCTCCGCAACGCCATCGACCAGACTACCGGAACCTTCCGCCAGGCTCTGGACGAAACCTCGGGTGAAGTCACCGACCGCCTCGGTGAGTTCCGCGGCGCCGCCGATGCCGAAGGCCGCCGTGCCAATGCTGCCCTGCAGCAGGCACAACAGCAGATGGTCGCTGAAATGCAGCGCGCCATCGAAGAAGCCACCCTACGCTTCAACGACACCGCCCGCGCCATGCGCGAGACGGCCCGTGAAGTGGGTAGCGAGCTCGAATCCACCCGCGCCGAACTGGCTCGCGGCGTCAATGAGCTGCCCGAAGAAACCCGCGCCAGCGCCGCTGCCATGCGCCGCGTCGTGGCCGAGCAGATCGAAGCGCTCAGCGAGCTCAACGCGATCGTGCGCAGTCAGCCAGCAACCAACGACTTCAACGACCGCCGCCCACAGCGCCCTGCTCCGGCTCCACGCCAAGAAATCGTGCGCGATGAAGCACCGGTTTATCAACCGACCCGCCAGGAGCCAGTTCGCGACGCCTATCGCGAACCAGCCCGTCAGCCACTGGTCGACCCGATCCGCACCATGGAGCGTCAGCCCGAACCAATCCGTCAGCAGGAACCCGTTCGTCAGCCAGCACCCCAGCGCCAGCCAGAGCCGCAGCCCGTTGCTGAAGCCGAAGCGGAAGCGCCGCAGGCCGACAATGGCGGCTGGCTCCGCGATGTGCTGCGCAACGCCTCGGCCAAGCAGCAGAGTGCCCAGCCACAGCAGGCAAGCCTGTCCGGCCTGACCGAAGAGATCGCCCGCGCAATCGACGACGGTGCGCTGTCCGATGCCTGGGGCCGCTATCAGGCTGGTGAGTCCAATGTGTTCTCCCGCCGCATCTACACGCTGGCCGGTCAGGGCACCTATGACGAGGTTCGCAAGAAGCTGCAGCGCGATCCCGAATTCGCCCGCACCGCGCAGGCTTATATGTCGGAATTCGAACAGCTGTTGAAGCGCGCCGCCGCCGGCCCTCGCCCTGCCGCGGAAACCCGCGAGTACCTGCTGTCCGATCGCGGCAAGGTCTACACCACCCTGGCCCACGCCAGCGGCCGCCTGCACTAAAGTTCAGCGACAAGACAAATCAGACGGCTCCGGGAAACCGGGGCCGTTTTTGTTTGTGGAAGAGTGGGACTGGAGGCGGCGCTAATGTGGGTGGGGGAGATCTTGGCAGGTCCATGTCCGGGCGTGGCCGCAATCATGCCACACCCACTGACGCTTCCCGCGGACTTGATCCGCGGGTCACTGTCACCGCTTGCCGTGTCGGAGAGGCCCACGGATCAAGTCCGTGGGCAGCGATTGTGGGTGTGGGTCTGGGGGGAATGTGAATTTGGAGGCGAGCGTCAGGCGCTCATGGTTCGATTGGCTCTCAAAGACTACGGAGGGTTTGATAGAGCGGCGACGCGAGCTTGCACCCCATTGATGCCCCCAACCAGATAGTCTCCGCACCAATCCCACCTACCCGACGGCCACATCCTCTTTCGGCTGCATCATGCGCAGGGACAGCCATATGCACAGCGCACCGACCACTGCGGCTGCCGACGCGATCAGATAAGCATGCGCGCCGTAAAGGCCGACGAGCCAGCCGAAGCTGACCAGCGCGAGAACCGACATGACCTGCTGCGACACCGTAAAAAGGCTTTGGGTTTCCGCCGCGATGTCTTCGCTGGTCCAGTTTGCGATGAAATGCACGCAGCCGAGATATCCGAGGGCATATGTTATGCCGTGGGTGAGTTGCAGCAGGACCAGAGCCCAGACGGGTGGCGAAAAGGCCATGGCGGTCCAGCGTAGAACTGACATGATTGCGGATGCCAGGATCAAGTGGCGCGCCGAAACCCGGCCGCCAAAGCGCCTCCACAGGAACATCATGCCGGCTTCAGATAACGCGCCAAGTGCGATCAGCGGACCAATGATGTTCTCGGAAATGCCCTGCTCCTTCCAGAGCAGCGAGGCAAAGGCATTGAGAATGTAGTGGGTGCCGAAAATGATCGAGAATCCGATCAGCGGCAGGATGAACCACGGCTTGGTGATCACTTCACGCAGCTTGCCAGCGACCGGGCGTACCGAGGCGACGGTGACCTGATCGGCAGGTGCGCGGAAGGCGGGCAATTGCAGTGCAGCGGCGGCGCGCAACAGGGCGAGACCGACAAACAGCGGCACGAAGATCGCCGAGCCAAACCACACCACGAGGAACCCCGTCAGTGCGTTGAACAGCATGTAGCCCACCGTGCCCCAGGCGCGGATCGTGCCGAAATCGCTGCCGTTGCGGCGTGTCATGCGCATGGTGGCCGCGTCGAGCACGGGCGTCACCGCTCCGCCTGGGAGCGCAGCCAGCGTCCAGAACAACAGGATGCCCCAGAACTCGTTGACGAAAAACAGTCCAATCGGGACGATGCCCGCGATCAGTGCGCCGATGACGATAACCTGCCGCCAATCCTTGGCGCGGTCAGCGACGCGGCCAATGATCAGATTGAACGCCAGGATGGCGAAAACTGGAACCGCATTGATCAGACCAATTTGTTCGGTCCCTATGCCCTTTTCGCTCAGCCAGATCGGCAGGAACATCACGGCGGCGCCGGGGCCCATATAGTAGGTGAAGTAGAACGCAGTGGTTCTCAGCTCAGGCGACGGACGCAGACGGGCCTCGGGCAATGCCATGGTCGAACTCGGTGCGGGTCTGGCTGTCGCCGACCACAATCAATAGGGCGTTATCGAACAGCCATATCGATTTCATAGGTCCAGTCAACGCAGTTCGCGCGGTGGCATCATCCGAAGCGACAGCAGCACGCAGCCAATTCCAAGCACAGCCAAAAGCGACGAGGCAAAGAACGAGGCGGCCCCAAACTGCACCACCAACAAACCGAATACCGTGAGCAGGGAGAACGACGCGCCCTGCTGCAGCATGGTGGCGAAGCCTTGTGCCTCGGCGGCGTTCGACTCGTTGGTCCAGTTGGCGATGAAATGCACCACCCCGAAATAGCCGAGGCCAAAGCTGATGGCATGCATCAGCTGGGTGACGAACAACACGGCCACGGGCGGATTGAACGCCATGATGGTGAAGCGGATCAGCGAGGCGACGCAGGCAGCCAAGATCATGTTGCGCGCGGTGATGCGCCCACCGAAGCGGCGCCAGGCGAACATCAACGCAGCCTCGCCTGTGGCCGCGACGGCTAGCAGCGGCCCGATGAAGTAGCCCGGCACGCCATTCTCATGCCAGAGCAGCGCACCAAAGCCGCCGATCAGTGCGTTAGAGGCATTGACCAGCGCAAAGGCCAGCAGCGGCAGGATAAACCAGAGCTTGAGTGAATCTTTGAGGCGCGTGCGCTCGGTGGCAGCAAGCGTTGCCTTCTGGCTTGGCGCACGGAAGCGCGGCAACAGCAGGCTAAGCAACGCCCGCAGCACCATCATGGCGATGACCAGCGGCACGAAGGCATCAGCGCCCCACACCGACAGCAACATGCCAATGCCACCTGCCCCAACAATGTAGCCGACGGTTCCCCAGGCGCGCACCACGCCGAAATCTGTGCCGTTGCGGCGCGTCATGCGCAGGGTGGCAGCATCAATGAGCGGAGCGATGGAACCGTTGCTGAGCGTGCACAGGGTCCACACCAGCACGATGCCCCAGAACTCGGTGACAAAGATCAGCGCGAAAGACACCACGGCGCCGAATATGGCCATGATGGCAATGACAGTGCGCCAGTCATTGGCGCGGTCAGCAAGTCGGCCAATGTAAAGATTGGCGGCGAGCAGAACGAGAATGGGAACGGAGTTGACCAGCCCGATCTGATCGGCCGGCAGGCCATGTTCATCCAGCCACAGCCCCAGAAACACCGAGGCGACCGCGCCCGGAAGATACATTGAGAACTGGAACAATGAGGCACGCAGCTCGGGACTGGCCAAGCGCGAGAGAGCCGACGACATGAAATGAACTCCGGGCAAATCAGCGCCCGTAGCTTTGGTGCATCCACTTCAGCGCTAAGGCAAGTGCAATAGCCTCAATTGTGTCAGTCCAAAGACATCCGCGACTTAAAGGGCGCACTTTGCTCGAAAAGCAGTATTTTTTGCTTAGCTGGCCGCCTTGCGTAGACGGAACTTGCGCGGCTCACCCGCAGCCATTTCGGTCCACTTGACCAGCTCGAACTCACCTTCCGGCGTCTCGACGATGGCCGTGCAGCTCTCTACCCAGTCACCCGTATTGATGTAGTGGATGCCCAGGCGGTCATGCATGTCGGCGAAATGGATGTGGCCGCAAATGACGCCATCAACGCCCGATTCCTTGGCCTCATGCACCAGCGCCTCTTCAAAGCGGCCGATGACGGAAACTGCGTTCTTGACCTTCTGCTTGGCCCAGGCACTGAGCGACCAATATTGCAGACCAAGGCGACGACGCACCCAATTGATCGCGATATTGACGCGCAGGGCCGCATTGTATGCCCAGTCGCCAACATGGGCGAGCCACTTGGCATTCATCACCACGACGTCGAACTGGTCGCCATGGATGACGAGGTAGGTTTTGCCTTGCGCAGTGGTGTGAACCGTACGGTCGACAAATTCGACTTCGCCGAAATAGGTCCCAAGGTATTCCCGCAGGAATTCGTCATGGTTTCCAGGCAGATAGACGACGCGCGTACCGGCATTGGCTTTGTCGAGCAGCAGCTCGATCAGCACATTGTACTCGGCAGGCCAGTGCCAGGAATTGGCGAGGCGCCAGCCATCGACGATATCGCCAACCAGATAAATCGTCTCAGCGTCGTGCGCGCGAAGGAACTCGATGAGCTGTCCCACCCGGATCGGCTTCATGCCCAGGTGTACGTCCGAAATGAATATGGCCCGGACCTGTCGGACTTCGCGGTCATCCGCCATCAAGCATCGTCTCCTGCACCCCATTACCGGGGCCAACGGTCGCGCATCCTATCTGTGGTTGAGCCAAGAGGAAACCACCGCTCGCGAGAAGATGGGGAAAGTGCCGGAGCTGCGTTTTCTCAGTGAATCCGGCTCTTTAGCGCGACAATTCGGTCGTAACTCTGTTCGATCCGCGCCGCGAAGGTGGGGTCCCTCTCAGCTTCGGCGACCAAAATATCGCGAATCTCCGTCGCCAGACCCGGACGGTATTTTGCCGTATTGGAAAACAGCAGCACGTCCATCCCGGCGCGAACCGCCTGCGCGACCGTCTCTTCCAGCGTAAAATGCTTCCGGATGGCCCCCATCTCGAGATCGTCGCTGATGACGACGCCCTTGAATCCGAGTTCGTCGCGCAGAACGCCGGTGATCCATTGCGGTGAGAGGGAAGACGGCGTCTGCTGGTCCGCATCAGAGTAACCGGCGTGGTAGAGATGGCCCACCATCACCATGTCGACATCCCCATCGGCCAGCAGCGCACGATACGGCTCGAGCTCTTCAGGCTTCCAAGTGTTGGTGATGTCGACAAAACCCTCGTGACTGTCGCCAGTGGACGAGCCGTGGCCGGGGAAATGCTTGAGGGCGGTCAGCAGCCCCGCCGCATGGTGGCCTTTGATAAAGGCAGCGTCATAGCTGGCAACGGTCTCGGCGTCCTTGCCAAAGGCCCGGCCGAACCTGGCGATGATCTGGTTTTTAGGGTTCAAATTAATATCGGCAACCGGACCGAAATTGACGGTGAAGCCCAGCTCGGCAATGCCTTCAGCCATCTTGGCGTAGATGGCCTCAGCCTGTTCGGGCGTGTTGTCAGCCGCGATGGTTTCAGCATTGGGGATTTCAGTGAAACCGACAGCGCTGGTGAGGCGCTCCACCATGCCACCTTCCTGATCCAGCGTGATGAAGGGCAACAACTCTGGCGAGGCTGCGCGGAACTCGGCGTTCATGGCCGAAACATCAGCGAGGGAGGTGATGTTGGTCTTGAGATACATCACCCCGCCGATTTCACCCGCAGCGATCTCGTCGCGCAGGGCTTTCACGGAAGGCGCGTCTGCTGACGTTCCCTTGAAGCCGACCACAATCATTTGCCCAGCCATCTGTTCCAAACTCGCCGCTTGTGCCGCCGTAGCAGACAGCATCAGAGCGAGGGCGGCGGGCAGAAAGCGCAGGGAACGGGTCAAGGCAATATCCAGACATGAATCGTGGGGTAACGATGCACGTCAAAAGGCGTCGAAACAATGACCCGGGATTGCTCCCGGGTCATAGATTTGCCTGAGCCTAGCGGTTCTGGCGGTTCTCGATCAGATCGTTGACCACAGCAGGATCAGCGAGCGTCGAGGTATCGCCGAGCGTACCGAAGTCATTTTCTGCAACCTTGCGCAGAATGCGGCGCATGATCTTGCCCGAGCGGGTTTTGGGCAGGCCGGGCGCGAACTGGATCAGGTCCGGTGTCGCAATCGGCCCGATTTCCTTGCGGACCCAAGTGCGCAATTCGGCCTTGAGCGCATCATCGCCTGCTTCGCCAGCCATGAGGGTAACGTAGCAATAGATGCCCTGCCCCTTGAGATCATGCGGATAGCCAACAACGGCGGCTTCGCTGACTTTCGGGTGGCTGACCAGCGCGCTTTCAACCTCGGCAGTGCCGAGACGGTGGCCGGAGACGTTTAGCACGTCATCGACGCGACCGGTGATCCAGTAATAGCCGTCTTCATCGCGACGACAGCCGTCGCCGGTGAAGTAGTACCCTTTGTACTGGGTGAAGTAGGTTTCAACGAACCGCTGGTGATCGCCATAGATCGAGCGCATCTGGCCGGGCCAGCTGTCCTTGATCGCCAATACGCCTTCGGCCTTGGTCTGCTCCTGAATGCGCCCCTCTGGCGACAGCACAACAGGCTGCACACCAAAGAACGGCACGGTGGCCGAACCGGGCTTGGTGGCGATGGCGCCGGGGAAAGGTGCAATCATGTGGCCACCTGTTTCGGTCTGCCACCAGCAATCGACGATCTCGCAGCGGTCCTTGCCGACATGGGTGCGATACCAAGTCCAGGCTTCCGGATTGATCGGCTCGCCGACCGTGCCCAGCAGGCGCAGCGACGGCATCGGGTACTTGTCGGCATATTCCGAACCAGCGCCCATCAGCGAACGGATCGCGGTTGGCGCCGTGTGGAAGATGTTGACGTTATGCTTTTCCACGACCTGCCAGAAGCGCGAGGCATCCGGATAGGTTGGCACGCCCTCGAACATCAGCGTGGTCGCGCCGTTCGCGAGCGGACCATAGACGATATAGGTGTGACCGGTGATCCAGCCGACGTCAGCCGTGCACCAGTAAACCTCGCCATTGCGATAATCAAAGCTCAGCTGGTGGGTCAGCGAACCATAGACGAGATAACCGCCAGTGGTGTGCAGCACGCCCTTGGGCTTGCCGGTGGACCCGGAGGTGTAGAGGATAAACAGCGGATCTTCCGCGTTCATCGGCTCTGGTGGGCAATCGGCATCCACGGTCGCCACTGCGTCGTGGTACCAGATATCCCGGCCCTCGACCATGTTCACCGGATTGCCGGTGACCTTGACGACGATGACCTTCTCAACGCCTTCGGTCTTGGCCAGCGCCTCATCGACATTCTTCTTGAGCGCGATGGTCTTGCCGCCGCGACGGCCTTCGTCGGCGGTCAGAATGATTTTGCTGCCGCAGTCGATGACGCGGCCGGCAATCGAGTCAGGCGAGAAGCCGCCAAAGATCACCGAGTGAACGGCGCCGATACGCGTGCAGGCGAGCATCGCCACGGCAGTATCGATGACCATGGGCATGTAGATGGTGACGCGATCGCCCTTCTTGACGCCATTGGCCTTGAGCACATTGGCGAAGCGGCAGACGCGATCATGCAGCTCGCGATAGGTGGCCTTGCCATCGGTGCCGGGCGTATCGCCTTCCCACACAATGGCAGTCTGGTCACCGCGCGTTTCAAGATGACGATCAAGGCAATTGTAGGAGACGTTAAGAACGCCATCCTCGAACCATTTGATCGACACATCAGGATACGCGAAACTGGTGTTCTTGATCTTTGTCGGAAATTGCACCCAGTCCAGGCGCTTGGCCTGCTCTGCCCAGAACCCGTTCGGGTCCGACACAGAACGGGCATACATGCTCTCGTACTGAGTCTTGGTTACATGGGTGCGTGCGATCGCAGCCGCACTTGGCTGGAATACGAGCTGCTCGCTCATAGGCTTCCTCCCTTATCTCTCCCGGCACCGTTCTACTGAGCCACCCTCCAGCCCGCAAGTCCCTGAAACTGCAACTTTAGCCACCCTGCGTTAACTGCCGGGAGGGAGAGCGCTTCGGGGCCCAGAAATGCTCTGCTATTGTGAGGGTTCAACGGAGCGGGAGCCCGTCATGACCGATACCGTAGCGTCAAGTTTAGCCGTAGAAGTCACCGCGCCAGGCAAACCAAGTTATCGGCCTGCCCGATATTCAGACCTCGATCTCGTTCGCAATCGCTTGGCCGAGGTCATTGCCGAGACGCCATACTACAGCGCGACCTTCAAAGCCTATGAGAGCGCCAGGCTGTCCAAGCAGTATCTTGCAGCCCTGATTGATGCAGACCCGCATCACGTCATGCTTTTCGAACGCGACAACAAAGTCGTCGGCTTCATGATCTCCGGCCCAGAGCTGGGCACGTTGTGGCTCTATTGGAGCTATCTTTTCCCGGAATACCGCCGTGCATCTGGCGTCGTGTGGGCAATGAAGACCTTCATAAATCACTGGGACAATGGACGGTTCCACAAGATTGCCACCTACACCAAGGAGGGCAACGACGCCGCCGCGGTGATCATGACGCGCACGGGCTACAAGCACATCGCAACGCTGGAGAACCACATCTTTGGCGAGGACTATCAGCTGTACGAACGACCACTGACCAAGGCAGTCGATGGCTATGACCACGGCACAAGTGGCGGGATCAAGAACAAGCTGCTGCGCCGCCTAAAGATGGCGTTTGCACGGTAGTGGTCCGAGGATGGGGTTAGAGGCGGCGCGGCTTATTCCGCAGCGACCGTCAGGGCCTTGCGATTGCGAAACCATTGCATGATCGACACGTCCAGCTTGGCCGTGCGCAGGGCGATGTACCAAAGACCCACCGACCACACGGTGATCGCTATGATGGCCGACAGCGCCGCGCCCATGAGCCCGAACCAGGGCACCAAAAGCCAGTTGCCCACTGCCAGCGAGACGATACCGAACGCCACAGACGGCAGGCTGGCGTAAGGCCGATCGTGGATGGATAGCACCAGCGAGGCTGGGCCCATAACTGAGCGGATCACCAGAGCCAGCGACAGCACTGCCAGAGGCGCCGCGCCAGCCGCGAAAGCCGGGCCGAACACCATAAGCGCGAATGGCGCGCCGATCAGAACCAGCACGAACAGCACAATGGACAACGCGCTCGCTACCATATTGGCGTCACCGACCTTGCGATTGAACGCAGCGCGATCGTCATTGGCTTCGCTCTCAAACATGTCGGGCATGGTGACCGCATAAACCGCATAAATGCCAAACGACATCAGCGAGAAGATGCGCGTCGCCACACCAAAAATCGCGAGCTCTTCCCGACTGAGGCTTTGGCTGAGCAGCAGAAGATCGATGTCGAAGAAGAAGTCGGTGGCCAGTGCGATCAGCACCCATGGCACCGCAAAGCGCCACCAGCGCCGCCGCTCACTCGGACGGGCCGGCGCCGTATCAGGGATCTCGCGCATGGCGACGATAACAATGCCAAACTGGATCATCGAGACGATGCAGCTGCCGATGGCGATGTACCACAGCATGGTGGCAAAGCCCTCGGCAGGCTCGGAAAAGCTCGCCGTGATACCAAAGGCCAAAAGGACAATCAGCGGACGAAACACTGCGTCGGCGAAGAACCCTGCGAACGGGCGCTTGAAACCCACCAGCAGCGCGCCGCTGACATAGACAAGCGCCGCGCCAAAGGCGAGCATCACGATGGGCAGGAAGTGTTGCGACAACGCGCTTTCGCCGTGCCCCAACAGCGCGATGACCGGCTTGCCGAGCAGCAACAAAAGCAGCAGCGCGATAATCACGTGACCATAGGCATGCGCAATGAACGACCAGAGTTGGCGGCGCTCACCGCGCGCACGGTATTCTGACGAGAAGTACGTACCAACCGTGTGAAAGCCCAATGGCATCACAACCGCGATCAGGTTCACGGTCGCGGTGACAATGAGGTACTCACCCAGCAGATGCGGTCCCCAGATGCGGGCGATCAACGCCTGCACCACAAAGATCAACCCCGCGCCGGCAAGCCGCGCGCCGAAAATGATGGTAGATTGCGAGGCGAGCCGTCTGGTGAGGCTCATTGCCCTGCCCTGTCTTTGGTTGGTGTCTGATTCGACTTCGTCTTCGGATTGCGCCAACCGTCGATGACCCGCTTGATCTTGTAACCCGCGTCACGCGCAGCAAAAGCTGCCGTGCCCACTAGGTAGGCCCGTCTGTGGCTGGCGTAGTTGGCGACCGGCGGGACAGGACGAATAACGCCCGCGTTGCCGACCATGCCCTTTTTGAACTGATGCAGGCCCTGAAAGCCATCGGTGCCGCCCAGATCATACCAAGTGGCGCTGGTGTTATCGCGTAGCCAGCGAATGATGTTCCAATGCAGGAAGTAACCGGCGCGCAGGGGCAGCGCCTGATCATTGGTGGCGCCATAGAGATAAACCGCGCGGTCGCCCGCCTTAAAGATCAACCCACCCCCAACGACCACACCCTCGTGCCGAACGAAAAACAGTTCAGGCTGCAGCGGGTCATCGAGCGCCATCAGACTCGAAACGGTGTCATAGGCCGAGTGGTCGACAAACTGCTTGCGGTCCGTCATGGCCGTATAGAGTTCTTCAAACTCACCGAACCGTTCAGGCCCGGCATGTTCGAAGGTAAGCCCGGCCTTTTCGGACTTGGTCAAGTGATAGCGCCATTTCTGGTCGAAGCTGCGGCGCTGGGCAGCATCATCGAGACGCAGGTTGACGATGTAGCGATTGGGGAAGCCAAGCTCGCTGCCCCGCTTAAAGCCACGCGCAATCAGGCGCTGGTAGTCATGATTCTCGGGATCGATCGATGCTGCTGGCAACACTGACAGCATCTGCCCGCGCGCATCGGCATAATCGGCAACCAGGGCCTCGATCATGCCTGCATGGATGGACGCTGCATCAGGACGACGACTGTCCTTAAGCATCGGCCCCCATTTCGCCACGGCGATGTTGCCCAAACGGAGTGGCAAGGGCTGCACCATCATCAGGGAGCCGCCGACGACTTCACCATTGAGCAGAAACAGCATTGGCTCCTGGGTGACCCCGGGCCAGCGCGTAGACGCAAATACGTGGAGCTGCTCCTGGCAGACCTCATCGAAGTCGGCGATGACGCGGTCCCATTCGGCACCGCTGACGATTTTGGTGTCGAGGCGAAGGGCTGTCACGCCGCCGCGAGCGCCAGAAGGCACCTCCACTTCGGCATGGACCAGTCTATCGGCTAACACGGACATCAAAAGAGGCTTTCCGCTCAAAACTATCGAGCGGAAAGCTATCGTGGCAAGATGAGTAATTCCCTAGCTGGGCGAAACAAATGCCGCAAAACTGGGACTTGGTTACCAAAGACTAATGCGTGGGGACCACATGGCCGGAATAGACGAAGGGAATGGTTGGCAGGGTGTAGCCCAGCAACTGATCGGCACCTTCGTAGACCATCTTGGCAGCCACGTAGAGGATGATGGCCAGACCAACCCAAGCGATCCAGCGGTGCTTGGTAAGGAGGCCCGCGATAAATGTCGCCGCCACGCCCATCATCACGACCGAGAGACCAAGGCCAAAAATCAGCGCTTCAAGGTGGTGCTGCGCAGCGCCAGCAACAGCCAGAACGTTATCAAGTGACATCGAAACGTCAGCAATGATGATCTGGATAACAGCCTGACGCAGCGTCTTCTTGGGCGCACGGCCGGCAACTGTGCCATCGGCGTTGAGATCGGCGTTCTCGAGCGCTTCCTGAGCCTCGGCTTCGTGATCATGCGGCTCGCTGAGCTCGCGATACATCTTCCAGCACACATAAAGCAGCAGAATGCCGCCGGCGATCAGGAGCCCCCCGCCAAGCGAGAGCAGCTGCGTGGTGATCAGCGCGAAGCAGATGCGCATGATGGTAGCGGCAATAATACCGATCAGGATGGCCTTCTTGCGCACGTCCGACGGCAAGCCGGCCGCAGCCAGCCCGATCACGACGGCGTTGTCGCCCGCCAAAACCAGGTCGATCATAATGACCTGTAGGAGCGAGCTGAAAAAACTCGGATCGAAGCCGAACATGCGGAGAGTCCTTGTGAGATGTCGGAGGCACAGACGTTCGGCTATATCCCTCTGCCCCGACAGTGGGAAGCACAACCGGACACAGAACGACGAAAGTCTCAGGATTTCTGGTGGTTTGCGGGCAATCTGACAGGTTGGTGACAGACTACGAGTTGCCGTCTGAACGATGGCTGCGGCTTTGCGCGGCAAGCGTCTCCGTCAATACGAGAAACGGCCAAGAATAAAGTAAATTCACGAAACTATCTTGAGGATGACAGCACGCCTACTAAACTACTAGTCACTCCTCACGACGCCGAGAAGCAAATCGAAACTGGGCGCAAACATTGTCTCGAGAGATCAACTATTCGAAGCAGACGTTTGACAACCCTAACCCCATCGCGCGTTTCGCTCACCGATCAAGATACAAAAAGTCGTTGGACTTAGCTGCGCTCTACACACCAGAAAATGGCGCCCTTCTGGATTTTGGGGCCGGACAGGGCGACTTTCTACACCGCTTAAGCTTGCGGCGCCCGGACCTTCGACTGACCGCTTTTGAGCCAATCATGAAGCTCGCCTATCCGAACATCGAATCACGGGCAGCCATGTCTGCATTCCCAAGCCAAAGCATGGACGTGATCTGCGCCTACGAAGTGATGGAGCATCTGTCCGAAGGACACACGCAGAGCTTCATCGATGAGGCAAGGAGAGTATGCAAACCAGGTGGGCACATCATCGTGTCCGTCCCCGTCATGCAAGGTTTGGCCCTGCCAATCAAAGAGGCAAGCCGCTCCATTCTTTTTCGACGGAGGAGCGACTATTCCTTCAAGGAACTAGCGATTGGCCTTTTTGGAGGAAACGTGGTGCGGGCAGAGAACATTCTGACTTCACACAAAGGCTTTGACCATCGGCAGTTGCGCCGCACACTTGAGCGACACTTCCAGCTTCTCAGTATGACAAAAAGCCCTATCCCGTTCCTGCCGTGGTGGCTGAGCTCTCAGGTCTTTTTGATCTTCTCTCAACAGTCCGGAAAATAGCTGCTCGCGCTCCGCGCGAGTGCGAGATCAGGCGAGGCCTCTACGCCTACCTTGAGCAATCATTCAGCAGCCGCAGGGCGAACCATGAAAGACCAAGTCTGCGATGGTAGCTAAATAGGGTAAAGTGGAACATGGAGCCCAAAAAGGACGACCGCATAACAGCCACATCCTAGAAGGCTTTGGTGGGCGAGCACGGATTCGAACCGTGGACCCGACGATTAAGAGTCGTCTGCTCTACCAGCTGAGCTACTCGCCCGTTGCCGGGGCTTCCAAAGTAGGCGCTGTCTAGCAAAGGGATTCTCGGCTGTCTAGCGCCAGATGACACTTTCCTCACATTGCGGCTTTGAAAGAATGTCGCAGGGCGAAAAAGTCCCCAAAATCCGGGGCTTAGCGCGAATGAAGATTTTTTCGCCTCCCCCTGTGAATTGTCGTGCGTCAACCAATCAGCAAAAAGCACGACGCCGCTGGCGCTGAAAAACAGCACCCGCGGCGGCTCGTGATTTAGGAAGATGCGGCAAGGCCGCAGACTGACAGGATCCATCCTGACAGCCGATCAACAGAGCGCCCGAAATGCTCGGACGCCTGAACGAGAAAGACTATTCGAAGCGCGCCTGAGCCTGCCGGGCGCGAAACGCCGCCAGATCCAGTACGTTTTCTGGCATAGACGCTGTCTCTTTTTGCAGATCATCCATCAGGCCAATGGTGCGTTCGATGATGTTGCGCAACTGACGTGAGCGGCTATCCGGCCCCTGCAGAATTGTGGCGGCGCGCTGAAGGTGATCTCGGGCGAGAACATAGGTTGGCGGCATGCGCGAAGCTCCTAGGAGAGAATCAAATCTGGGGGCGCCGTGAGGTTCGGCACAGCGGTGAAGGTGCCTTTCCATGCCTTCTGAAACCCTGCCGGAATGCGTCGCATTTGTTTAAAATGCCATCTATCTCGGAGCGGTCCGCACACGCCCGGTTTCAGGGGCAGAGCGGACCATCGCGGCAAATTGTGCCTGTGCAAAACCGGCCTCGCCTGTGCTGGCCTCGCCCACGCGTTAGCCGCTAGGGTGAAATCCCGCACGTCGAGTCGTTAACAATGCCCCGTCCCAGCCTGTCGCCCATCACCGCCGCCTTGCCTGAAACAGTGCCTTTCGTCGGCCCTGAGGCGATAGCCCGACGCAGCGGAGTAGAGCTGGTGGCGCGTATAGGTGCCAATGAGAGCCCATTTGGCCCCGCCCCCTCTGTCGTGGCGGCAATGGCCGCAGCGGCGCAGGAAAGTTGGCACTACGGCGACCCCGAGAATCACGATCTGCGCGAGGCCATCGCCAACCATCTCGGAATCGATGCGGCCAATGTGATGCCGGGCGAAGGCGTGGATGCGATTCTGGGGATGGCGGTGCGCCTGTTCGCGGCACCCGGCTCAACTGTGGTGACCTCGCTGGGCGGCTACCCCACGTTCAACTATCACATCGCCGGCTACGGCGCGGCCATGCACACCGTGCCCTATATCGACGATCGCGAAGACATCGACGCGCTGGCGCGGGCGGCGCACGAAACGCAGGCGGCGATGGTCTACCTCGCCAATCCGGATAACCCGATGGGCAGTTGGTGGGATTCGGCATCCATAGAGCGCTTCATCGCTTCGGTGCCAGAAACCACCATGATCATCCTGGATGAGGCCTATGGCGAATTCGCGCCACAAGGCACCCTGCCCGCCTTTGACGCCCAGCAGGCGAACCTGCTCCGCATGCGCACCTTCTCCAAGGCCTACGGGCTTGCTGGTGCCCGCGTGGGCTATGTGTTGGGCGAAGCGGCGAACATTTCGGCCTTCAACCGCATTCGCAACCACTTCGGTATCTCCAATTTGGCGCAAGCCGCAGCCATCGCCGCCCTCGCCGATAGCGAGCACCTGCAAGGCTCACTGGCGGCCGTTCGGCGCGCTATCGACGCCATTGGCACCATCGCCCGCAAACATGGCCTGGTGGCGCTGGAAACGGCCACAAACTTCGTCGCCATCGACTGCGGCCGTGACGGCGCCTACGCACAGGCAATTCTGGATGGGCTGGCACAACGCGGCATCTTCGTGCGCAAGCCTGCCGTGGACGGATTGAGCCGCTGCATTCGCGTGAGCGCCGGCACTGATGCCGATCTGGCAGCGTTCGATAAAGCGCTTGGTGAAGTGCTGGCTGGACTTCGCGGGTAGCTAAATCTGCTTGGTCATCTGCACCGCATTGACTGAGATATTGACCAGCTCGATCGGATCCCAGGAATGTTCGGTCCAGCCTGTATTGCGATAGAACCCCACAGCCGTGTCCGCGGCGTTGACGTAGAGCGTGGTCGCACCAAGTGCCCGGGCGCGCTCTTCGACCAACCGCTCCATCGCGCGGCCATGTCCTTTTCCCTGCTCGGCAGCCGTAATAGCGACAAGTCGAAAGATCGCCGTGCCGTCGCTACGGACGTCGAGGCGCGTTGTGCCAATCGGAACGCCATCGAGTTTGAGAAGATAGGGGTGGGCGAAGGACGCGTGATCGTCGGGATGGTTCTCGTTGTAGATCCCGAATCGCCCCTTGGCCTCAAACAGCTCCTGCCGACGAATATCGTGAAAGGCCCGCCAATCGGCCGGGTCTTTCACCGCGATCAGATCATATCGCATATTCTCCTCCCTGCCCCGGCCGCGCTGGGTCGGGGCACGGGGACATATGTTAGCCCGCCATTGCGCCTTGAGCAGCAGCGCCGCGTTCGATCAGCAGGCGGTTATAGGCATTGAGATAGGCACGAGCCGAAGCGACAAGGGTATCGGGCTCTGCGGCGTTGCCGGAGACGATACGGCCGTTCAGTTCCAGGCGCACATGGGCCGAAGCCTGCGCGTCGGTGCCGCCGGTGACGCCATCAACAGCATAGAGCACCAGATGTGGCTGCTGGCCAACGGCCTGCTTGATGGCGTTGAAAATGGCGTCGACTGAACCGGTCCCCTCATAGGACACGGAGCTTTCCTCGCCATCGATGGACAAGGTCATGTTGGCCTTGTGCACACCGCCGGTCTTGGAGACGACTTCCATATCGACCAGCTTGATGCGATCGCCGACCGAGCCGACTTCATCATCGACCAGCGCGACAATGTCGGCGTCATAAACATGCTTTTTGCGGTCAGCCAGATCCTTGAAGCGCACGAAGGCTTCCTGGAAGGCATTGTCGCCCAGCTCGTAGCCGAGTTCCTTCAACTTGTCCTTGAAGGCCGCGCGGCCGGAATGCTTGCCCATCACCAAGGTGGTTTCCTTGATGCCGACGCTGGCGGGCGTCATGATCTCATAGGTCTCGGCATTCTTGAGCATGCCATCCTGATGGATGCCGCTCTCATGCGCAAAAGCGTTCTTGCCGACGATAGCCTTGTTGTACTGCACCGGGAAATTGGCCGCCGCCGAGACGATCTTGCTAGCACGCGCCAGATGAGTGGTCTCGATTTCGGTGTGGTAGGGCAAGATGTCGGCGCGGGTGCGCAGCGCCATCACGACCTCTTCGAGTGCCGCATTGCCTGCGCGTTCGCCCAAACCATTGATGGTGCATTCCACCTGACGCGCGCCACCGCGCACAGCAGCCAGCGAGTTGGCGACAGCCAAACCCAGATCGTTATGGCAATGAGCCGAAAAGATCGCCTTATCCGCACCGGGCACCGAGGTGATGATGGTGCGGAACATCGCTTCATGCTCGTCGGGAACGGCATAGCCGACCGTGTCAGGCAGGTTGATGGTGGTGGCGCCGGCCTTGATGGCGGTCTCGACGCAGCGCTTGAGGAATTCCAGCGGTGTGCGGGTCGCGTCCATGGCCGACCACTCGACATCGTCGATCAGGTTGCGGGCCTGGGCCACGGTGCGCGCGATGATCTCGATGACCTCGTCCTCGGTCTTCTTCATCTGGTGGGCCAGATGGATCGGCGAGGTGGAAACGAAGGTGTGAATACGGCCCTTCTTGGCGTGGCGCACGGCCTCTGCTGCACGATCGATATCAGCAGTGATGGCGCGGGCGAGGCCGGTGACGGTCGCACGCTTGACCTGCTTGGCGACGGCAACAACGGCTTCAAAGTCACCGTTGGAAGCGATGGGGAAACCGGCTTCGATGATGTCGACGCCCATTTCGTCCAGCGCTTCGGCAACCTGCAGCTTTTCTTCGAGCGTCATGGTCGCGCCGGGCGATTGCTCGCCGTCGCGCAGCGTGGTGTCGAAGATGAAAACGCGGTCTTTGTTGGATTCGGCAGACATTGAATATTTCCTATCGGATCGGCCCAGAGCTTACAGCTCTGCAGGCCGGACATTTACTGTTCGGCTTATGGCGATATCCCCTGACGACCCGTCCGCTCGTGCGAACTGCCGGTGATCAGGGGCTGATAAGAAGGAGAAGGAGTGCAGCAGGAAGCAGCAGCATGGCAGCCGCAATCATCAGCCGGGCCTGCTGGGCCTGACGCTGAGTCACTGCAATGGCTTTTGCGCGGTTGCGCTGCATGGGTGCGGTCTCGATTTAATTGAAGAATGCGTCAAACTTGACCGCTGCGCAACCCCAAGCGGCCACGCAGCGTGATTTTTTGATGAACGGCGCCGCGTAAACCACGACGCCCACTCACTTACGGATCAAGATCGAGAGTCCCCTCGCCCACAATGACCGCATGTCCGCCAATACCGCCATGGATCAGGGCGCCGTTCTCGGTGCGCAATTGCAGGCTAATGCGACATGGTCGGCCCATTTCGTGGCCCTGCCGCAGCACAAAGTCAGACTGGCCGTTGGACAAGTCCGCGTGCTCGGCGAGCAACCCGATCAGCGCGGCTGCGGCAGAACCCGTACCGGGATCCTCGCCCACATCCATGCCAAACATGCGAGCGGCCAGATCATTGTCCGACTCATCCGGGGTCCGTGTGAACACATAGGCTGAATTGTGATCGTGCGAAAACACGCTGCTCCAGATGCCCGTATTGACCTTGATACGGCGCAGCACCTCGGCGTTTTGCACCGGCACCAGATGGAACGTGACGCCAGCGGAGAACACGGCGGGCTGCAGCACATCGCAGCCAATGTCTTCAACTTCGATGCCAAGGGCCTGAGCAATGCCCAGCCGGTCCGTCAGCGATGCCAGGCGCGCAGGCAGACGTGGCAGGGCAAAGCGGGCCTCACCGGAACGCTTGTCGCTCTTCTCAAAGAGCGCTGTGATCAGACCGATCTTTTCTTCCAGGCGGACCGCGCTGACCTTGTTCTGCAGACCCAGCACCACCGCCGCACCGACCGTTGGATGCCCGGCGAAAGGCAATTCGGTTTCTGGTGTGAAAATGCGGATGGATGCCGTGTTGCGCTCGGCATTTGGCTTGAGAATGAAAACCGTCTCGCTGAGATTGAACTCTCGCGCAATCGCCTGCATCTCGTCGTCCAAAAGGCCCTCGGCCTTGGTGACGACGGCCAGCGGGTTCCCTTTCAGCCGCTCCTGCGTAAACACATCCAGCAGCAGATAATTGAGCTTCATCACAACACCTTATGCCGGCGACAGGGCGTAGTCTGGGACGCTCAACCCCAGGTGCGCGCACAGCGCGGCGACAGCAACCGAGTGGTCATCACGCCCCGGCAGACCCGAAATGGTGAGGCACCCGATGATCCCTGCGCCTTTGACCCGAATGGGGAACCCACCGCCAGCGATGACAAAATCAGCCGGATCAGCGCCCGACTGTGGCGAAAATGGCTCCTCGCCACGCTCCAGCACAAGGCGATAGCTCGCACGCTGAAAGCGGCGGACCGAATTGATCTTGCGGCGCACCCATTCGGCATTGTCTGAACTCGTGTCCGCGGTCGCGGCGAAAAACATCTGCCGATCCCAGGTGCGGATGTCGACGACGATGCTGAGATTTTCGGCCAGCGCCCGCGCGCGAATTGAATTGCCAAGCGCAAACGCCACGTCCTCATTGAACTCCGGCAAAACCAGGTCCTGCTCCTGACGCTTCACCAGTGCGATATCGTCTTCCAGTGCCATGCCGCCTCTTCCCCACGATTCGAAATCGATCTGTTCAACAAGCTTTAGAACAGCGAGAGCACGCTGAGTAGAGTGGCTTTACCGAATGGGAAGATCGGCAGATGATTTGGCCCGCAAACAGTAAAGGACAGCACTTTGGAGCGGACCACTTGTTTGATTGCCGGGGGCGGCCCGGCAGGCATCATGCTTGGCTTGCTGTTGGCGCGGGCGGGCGTTGCAGTGACGGTGCTGGAGAAGCACGCCGACTTCCTGCGCGACTTTCGCGGCGACACGGTGCATGCCGCGACAGTGCAATTGCTGGATGAGCTGGGTCTGGGCAACGCCTTCCGCGCGCTTCCCCAGACGCGCCTGCAGAACTTCGAACTGCCCCAGCCCGACGGGCAAACGCTTTTGCTCGTCGATTTCGCCCGCCTCAAGCCACCCTATGACTATGTGGCCATGATCCCGCAATGGGACTTCCTCGACTTCCTCGTCGGAGCCGCCAAGCTGGAGCCGAGTTTTTCCATCAGGATGAACACACAGGTCACCGGCCTGAGCTTCGACGGCGACCGGGTCAGCGGCGCACGCTGGCGCGACCGCACTGGCGCAGAAGGTGAGATATCGGCCGACCTGGTGGTCGCCTGCGATGGGCGCCACTCCATCGTGCGCGACGCGGCGGAGTTCGTGCCCCGCGACTTCAAGGTGCCGCTTGATACCTGGTGGTTCCGCCTGCCCCGCTATTCCGATGAAATGGGCGACGTGGCGACGCTGACGCCGCGCTTCGGCGACCGCGACCTCATGCTCACCTTCACCCGCGAGACCTTCTATCAGGTCGCCTATTTTGCCGAAAAAGGCGCCGACGCACGATTGCACGCCGAAGGCATAGAACGGTTCCGCCAGCGCATCGCCACCATGCGCCCAGACTTTGCCGACAGGCTCGATACGCTGCAATCCATGGATGATCTGCACATGCTCGACGTGCGGCTCAATCGGCTCGACACCTGGCATCGTCCCGGTCTGCTCTGCATCGGCGACGCCGCCCACGCCATGTCTCCCGCAGGTGGCGTCGGGATCAATCTGGCCATTCAGGATGCAGTGGCAGCGGCAGCGCTTCTGGCCGCCCCCCTGCTCGCAGGCAATGTGACGGATGCCGATCTGGCCGCCATACAGAAGAGACGCTGGATGCCGACAGTTCTGATCCAGCGAATGCAGCGCATCCTGCACCGCCTGATCTTCGTGCCAGCCTTTGAGGGCAAACGTATCGGGCCACCAAAGCTTGCTGTGGCCCTGCTCCGCATCCTGCCGGCGATCTCTGGCTTCACCGCACGCTTTGCCGCCTTCGGCCCGCGCCCGGAGCATGCGCCGGACTTTGCGCGGCGCCCTCAGAGCGAGCCGCCCCCGCATAAGAAAACGGGGGCCGAAGCCCCCGTCTGAATATCTTAGTTCTTGGCCTTGTCGACCAGCGCGCCGGCCTTGATCCATGGCATCATGTCGCGCAACTGTGCGCCAACGGCTTCGATCTGGTGCTCGTCGGCCAGACGACGGGTTGCCTTGAAGCGCGAACCGCCAGCCTTGATTTCCTGCATCCAGTCGGAGGTGAACTTGCCCGACTGAATGTCGTGCAGCACGCGCTTCATCTCGGCCTTGGTTTCCGAGGTGATGATGCGTGGGCCAGTGACGTACTCGCCCCACTCAGCGGTGTTGGAGATCGAGTAGTTCATGTTGGCGATGCCGCCCTGGTAGATCAGGTCGACGATCAGCTTCACTTCGTGCAGGCACTCGAAATAGGCCATTTCTGGGGCATAACCAGCTTCGACCAGGGTTTCGAAGCCAGCGCGGATCAGCTCGACCAAACCGCCGCAGAGCACTGCCTGCTCGCCGAACAGATCGGTTTCGCATTCTTCGCGGAAGTTGGTTTCGATGACGCCCGAACGGCCGCCGCCAACGCCCGAAGCGTAAGCCAGAGCGATGTCATGGGCATTGCCCGATGCGTCCTGATGAACGGCGATCAGGCATGGCACGCCGCCACCCTTCTGATATTCGCCGCGCACGGTGTGGCCTGGGCCCTTTGGCGCGATCATGATCACGTCAACGGTCGACTTAGGCTCGATCAGGTTGAAGTGCACGTTCAGGCCGTGTGCGAAAGCAAGCGCTGCGCCGTCACGGATGTTTGGCTCGATGTGCTGCTTGTAGATGTCTGCCTGCAGCTCATCTGGGGTCAGCATCATGATGACGTCTGCCCATGCCGATGCGTCAGCAACCGACATCACCTTGAGGCCTTCGCCCTCGGCCTTCTTGGCCGATGGGGAGCCTGGACGCAGCGCAACGACGACGTCGGTGACGCCCGAGTCACGCAGGTTCAGCACGTGGGCATGGCCCTGCGAGCCGTAACCAACGATGGCTACCTTGCGGGACTTGATGATGTTGAGGTCGGCGTCACGATCGTAATAAACGCGCATGGGTTTCTCCCTGAAAATGCGGTGTTATAGGGTGGCTTTCGCCCCATAGAGGGCAAAAAACTGGTCGGTCGCGGATTTGACATCCGCTTCTATATTGTCGGTTACGTTGGCCTGGGTCAGCGACTTGTCGCCCAGCAAAAGGCGGATCTGAACGTCGCGGACAACGAGGCCAAAGAACGTACGGTAGGCGTCTTCGCTGGAATCGAAACGCAGCAGCCGCGCATCGCGCCCTGCCTCAAGAATAGGCTTGAGGCGACGGCGAATTGCCATCGGGCCATTGTCAAGAACGATGGTGCCCAGGCTGTCTTTCTCCTGCGCCGCGTGGGTCACAGCAGTCCGATTGAGCGTAATTGAAACTTCGCCGGTGATGACTGTCAGCAGATCCCGCGCAAACTGCTCGATGCTGAGGCGCAGGGCCTTGGCATTGAGGTGAGAACGATCCACCTGCGGCATACGCACCTTGGCGGCCTGCCACTGCACTGTTGCCGTGAGCAGACCATCACGATCGCCAAACCACTTGTAGAGGGTTTCCTTGCTGCACGAGGCACGGCGCGCCACGGCAGTCATGGTCAGACCATCGCCATTCTCGACGAGCAAATCCAGCGCCGCCGTCAGCACAGCCTGCTGGCGGGGGGTGAATGTCTCTTCGTTGACCTTGATGGTCAGTGGCACGGCCCAATCCCTCATACGCCGAACGATTTCGGCCAATTGAGGCAGGCGTACCGTACGGTACGGTTCGAAGCAAGTGGATTCTACCGCACGCTCCACCGCTTTGGGGTGGGCAGTTGATAGCCGGACGAACGCCATTCCATTTCTTAGAATGGATTTTCCGAACGCGCTGCAACCGGCTTTTTGGTGTCCTGATAGAACTTTCTCCCTTACTTAGTAGGGAGAAAGTGGCAGTTTAGTATGGGTTCGTCTGCGGGATGTCTGGGTTCCTCCGGACAGCGCGCCGGTTGACCGGGGTCGAGAAGACGGTGCACCGAACCTGCAATAGATAGTGTCCTGGAGCGGCAGGCTTGACCTTAATTTCGCGATCACTTTTTGACACGCGCCGCCTGCCCGAGCGCGCCAGACTTAGGCAGTGGAGTGATGCTGCCACCCCGGTGTGGGACATTCTTTCTGTAGACGACGAGGCTTTTTCTGCCGTTGTCGATTTGTACCACGGCGGCGATCTGGTCTTTGGTACAGTGAGCAGTTCTGCGCAGTCCACCGCCAGGGAAATGGCGCGCATCGCCGAGGACGGCATCGACTATTACGCGTTTCAATTTTACATATCTGGCCAGCGCCGCGCTGCCGCGCGAGGCGATGACGTCATCCTGCGCAATGGCGATCTGCTGACTGTCGACATGACACAGCCGATCGCGACAGAGTCCACCCGATATCGCAGCATTGATCTCGGCATCCCCCGCCGTGTGCTGGCTCCCCTGCTGGTGGCGCCTGATGCGCACGGCGGCAGGCGACATGACGCCTCTCAGCCCCTTGCCGGACTGGTGCGAGCTCATGTCGAAGCGCTCTACCGGGCAGCTCCCCACATGACGGTCGCGCAAATGCACGCGGTGCAGGACGCGACTGTTGCGCTGGCGGCGGCCGCTCTCAATGGCCTCGTCGCGGAAGATCAGGTCGAGCAAGTCAGAGCGGCCACATTGTTTGCCGTCAAACGATATGTCGAAGACTGGCTCCATGATATGGCCCTGTCAGCCGCTGTGGTGGCTCGCCACTTTTCAATCTCACGCGCCACGCTATATCGCATCATGGAACCGGTGGGCGGCTTTGTATCCTATCTTCGCCTTCGTCGCCTGCATCGCGTCCGGGCTGATCTCGCCAATCCTGCCCGGCACCACCTCTCGGTTGGTGAGATTGCTGAGACTTGGGGCTTTGCCAGCCCTTCGGCCTTTACCAAATCATTCCGCCAATGCTTTGGAATGTCGCCTCGCGCCTATCGAGCAATGGCCGCGGATGCGCTTGCGGCCGAGGCAGAAATTGACGGTGAGCACGCCTGGAGCCACTGGTTGGCAGCGTTGAAGTAGCGGTCCTCTCCTCCCTCCCACACCGCGCCCCAACGTGAGACGCCCGGAACAGTATTCTCTCCGAATTTGAGATTATTGAGCGATTTCAACCCGTTCAGACGATTGTTCTTGACCTCCCCCTGCACAGGCTAACTCTGAGGTAGGCCAGTTGCGGCCAAGGTGCACTTTGGCACCGGCCTTGTCATGGGGGTCATGAACAATCTCACGCAGTCTGAACGCATGGAATTCACGGTTCATTAGCGTGGCAAACTCACCATTGATCGCGTGCCTCCGGGGTTCCCGGAACCCAGCGAGCCAGCGCGAGCCGTTGGACAAACTGGCCCTGCAGTCGGAAGCGACTGTGAAATACTGACTAACAAGCAGATCGAGAATTTTGATGCTGAAACAATTGAGCGCTATTTCGCTTTTGGCGCTGATGGTCGGGATGACCTCTGCCCATGCTCAACCCACGGGCGAGGCACCGCGTTGGCTGCGTTTCGCCGCCCTGTCGCCAGATGGCGAAACGATCAGCTTTACCCATCGTGGCCAGATCTTTGTGGTGCCTGCCGAGGGTGGGTTGGCCGTCTCGCTCACGGCACAGGGTTCGTACAGTTATGGAGCCGTCTGGTCCCCCGATTCCGAAAGGCTGGCCTTCGCCTCTGATATAGGCGGCAATGACGATATCTACGTCGCCGATTTCTCCGGTACTCTTCAGCGCTTCAGCTGGTCTTCTGCCCATGAAGTGCCAACAAGCTTTACGCCGGATGGCAAGTCCATTCTCTATACCTCACTGGGCCTGGGTGACGCCGAGCGCAGCGTACAGGGCGCGCTGTCCTTCAAGCCGCAGCTCTACGCTGCCAATACCCAAACCGGTCGCGAAACCCTGGTGCTGCCGAACTACGCTCTTGAAGCACAATGGAACGCAGCCCAGGACAAGCTGGCCTACGTCTACAATCCTTCGGTCGATCCCGACGAACGACAGCATCGTGTTGCGGCCAATGCCCGTCAGATCTGGATTTACGATGCCGTTTCGGGCCGTCACGAAGACGTCTTCGGCCGGGATGGCATCGACCGGGTAAACCCCGTCTGGAGCAAGGACGGGGCAGCCCTTTATTATCTCTCCGAGCGGTCTGGCTGGCTCAATGCCTGGCAACTCGACATCGTCACCGGGGTCGAAAAGCAGCTGACATTCTTCGAGGGCGCGCCGGTGCGCGACCTCTCGGTCGCCGACAACGGCACGATTGCCTTTGGTTATGACGGCCGTATCTACGTCCAGAGCGTAGCGGACGCGAAGCCTCAGGCCATCGAAATCTTCACACTGGACCAGCGCGCGTCTCTCGACGCCAATTTCCCCACCGGTGAGGCGACGCGTTTCGTGTCTTCGCCGGATGGCAAACGCATGGCTCTGGTGGCCAGTGCGGATGTTTTCCTGCTCGATCGCGAAGGCAATTATCGCCAGATTACGGCGACTCCGGGCGAAGAGCGGGATGTCGCGTTTTCTCCAGACGGGTCGACGCTGGTCTATGCCGGGCAGCGCGGTCACGAATGGGGCATTTACGCTGTCGACCTGCAAATCGAAAGCAGCGATGATCCGCTCGCCATCCAGTATCAGGAAATCGCGCTCTATGTTCCCGAAGAGGGCAATGCCTTCCAACCGCAATTCTCGCCAGACGGCAAACTCCTAGCGTTCATCTCCGACCGCCGGGAGGTCAAGGTTCTGGACCTTAGCAGCGGCACGGTAGCGGCGCTGTTTGCCGAGACGGACTACAACTCGTCTTATGGCGACGGGGACCTATGGTTTGCATGGTCGCCGACCTCTGAAGACATAATGGTTCAGTGGCGCTATCAGGGCGGTAGCGACGCGATAAAAATCGCCATTGTTCCCGCCGATGGCAGCGGGCCGCCGCAGATGATCAGCCAAGGCGTCAACAATTTTGCACGCGGCGTCTGGAGCCTCGACGGCACACAGGTCATTGGCGCGACCGATCTGTTCGGCCTGCGCTCAGCGCAGTTGCACGGCACGTCGGAAGATCTCTACCGCATCTTCCTGTCCGAAGCCGCACGACAAGACTTCTTGGACATCAGCGAAGGTGTCTTCCCCACCAGCCCTTCCGATGAAGAAGATGCGCTTTACGAGCCGCTGCGTTACCCGATCGAGACGGTGCGGTCGGCGCGGCTGGGCCAGCGATTGACCGATGATGCCAGTTCGATCGTCTATTTTGCGCCATTGGATGACTATTCCAACCTGCTACTCGTGACGGCACCCGCCCCCGACCAGCTAGAGCTCGAACTGCTTGACCTGCGCACCGGCAATCTCACGGCACTGCAGACCATCGAGGCGCCAGGCTGGCAGGCCGTATCGTTCGTGCGGGACCAGTATCAGCTTGATATCAAGCTGGATCACACTGTGCTGTCGGTGCCGCTCTATGACCCCAGCGGGGTGAGAACCTCACCAGCAAAAATCTTCACCACGGTCAATCCAGATCGCCGGCGTGAAGCCGCTTTCGAACAGGCCTGGGCCGATCTGAAATACCGCTACTATCAACGGGAACTGGAAGGTCGCGACTGGGATGCGATCGGCGCCAAGTACAGGTCCTATCTCGGCTCGATAGCCACAAGCCGCGAGCTGACTGAACTGGTTTCGGCCATGTATGGTGAGCTCTCCGCATCGCATCTGTTCACCAATTATGCGGGCTCCGAGAGCACGCATATCGGCCTTGGCACGCATAACGACACTTTGGGTGTTTACCTCGACTATGGCTATGAGGGCCCTGGGCGTCGCGTCGCTGCGGTTTTGCCAGGCGGGCCACTGGACCGCGCGGGTCTGGGCATTGATGCGGGCGATATCATTACCTCGATCAACGGTCTGCCTGTTCCCGAGGCGGGCGGCCTGGAACGGCTACTTGATGTCAACCTCGGCAAGCGCGCCTTGATTGGTGTCCTCGATCAGGGACAGGATGGAGAGCGCTTCATCTATGTCGATCCAATCAGCTATGGCAGCCAGATCCAACTTGCCAGGGCGCGTCTGCTTGATGCGCGCGCCGCTATGGTTGATCGCCTGTCCAACGCATGCGTTGCCTATCAGTACGTGGCTGGCATGGATAATGACTCGTACCTCAATGTTCTGGGCACTCTGACCTCATCGCGCAACCTGACCAAAGCGGCATTGATCGATGTGCGATCCAATGGCGGGGGCAATCTGACCCGGGAACTGACCACGCTGCTGTCGGGTACAGCCTACGCTCAGGTTGGTCGTACTGGCGGCCCGACCATGACCGAGCCGAACAACCGCTGGGTGTGGCCAAGCGCGGTGCTGGTCGACAGCTTCGGCTATTCCGACGCGGCAATCTTCCCGCAGGCGTATCAGGACGCGGGGATTGGCATTCTGGTGGGCGACACGGTGCTCAATACAGGCACCTATGTGGCCCAAAATGCCAGCAAGCTGGTGCCGGGCTTTAACTACGCCATTCCGGTCCTGCCGAGCCGACGCCTCGATGGCTCCTACTACGAAAACCACGTGATCGAACCCGATGTCGCGGTGCCCTTCGACCCCAACACCGTTGGCATCAACACCGACCCGCAGTTGGAAGCGGCCGTGGCAGCGCTGATGAAGCAGATCGGCCCGGAGACAGATTGCCGCCTACCCTGAGGACGGACATCCATCGCAAACACAGAGAAAGGCGCCAATCCGGCGCCTTTCCAGTTTCGTGCAGCCACGCGGTGAGCTGCACTCCCAAACCGATCAGGACGTCGATATGCCCTTAAGCCATAACCGCTGGGATCACCGTGCCAAGCTCATGTTCTCCGCCTTGGGCATCCAGCTTCTGGCTCTTCCAGCGCTGGCGGCTGACCTTCCTGAAGGATTCGTCCGGCTAAGTGCAATTGCGTCTGGTATCGAGCAAGACATCCGCTATTTCGGCAGCCACAACTTCGTCGGCCGCCCCATCGACGGCTATGATGCCCATGAATGCATCCTGACCAGAGAGGCCGGAGCGGCCCTGCTGGCGGTCGCCAATGATCTCGAGCCAGAAGGGCTGGGCCTTAGGCTCTATGATTGCTATCGCCCCGTGCGTGCGGTTGCCGATTTCGCAGCGTGGGCGAACGACATGGATGCGCTGGCGATGCAGGCGGAGTTTTATCCGCGTATTGACAAGGCCGACCTATTTGACCTCGGCTATATCGCCAATCGATCGGGCCACAGCCGCGGCAGCACCGTGGATCTCGCCATCCGCCCCCTCGACCAAGCCTATTCAAACCCCTGGAAAAAGGGCGATGAACTGGCGGATTGCACATTGCCCGAAACCGCGCGCTTTGCCGACGGCATTCTCGATTTCGGCACGGGCTATGACTGCTTTGACGTGAAGGCACACCATGGCGCCGCAGGTGTCACGCCCACCGCCGCCGCCAACCGGGAAAAGCTGGCTACTGTTATGGAGCGCCACGGCTTCAAACGCTACGCCGAGGAATGGTGGCACTACACCTTAGTCGACGAACCATTCCCAGACACATATTTCGAGTTCCCGGTTACCGCAGCCACGCCATAGGTTTGCTAGCAAATTGCGCGAAAGCTGGCCGGCTAGCTGATGGCGGTAGGGTGAGTGATGTCGCGGGTGCGTTGTAGCGCTTCGATGGATTCATCGTAGCTCAGTCGTGCGACGCCTAGGAACAAGCAATCGACGATGCTCAGCTGCGCGATGCGGCTAACCATGGCGCCGGCGCGAAGATGGCTTTCACGAGCATGGGTCGCCAGAATTTCGTCGGCGGCGTCTGCCAGTGGTGAGTTTGGTGAGCCGGTAATCGCAACAGTCAGCGCCCCGGCCTGCCCGGCGATCTCAAGGTATCGGACGGTGTCGGGCGTCGCGCCGGAATGGGAGAACCCTATGGCCACGGTGTTGGGTGGGGCCAGCAAGGCTGCCGACCAGGCCTCGTGCGAGTCCGCCATGACGAAAACGTTGCGTCCGATACGGAACAGCTTGTGGTGCAGATCCTGCGCCACGAAGTGACTGGCGCCGACCCCGAACAGCAGGATGCGTTGCGCCTTGTCGAGCGCAGTGACGATACGCTCCACGGCTGCAAAATCGAGACTGGAGACAGTTTCCTCGATCGCCATAATTTCGAGCCGGGCCACTTTCGAGGCCACCTCCTGCAGCGTGTCCGATTTCGCGATCTCGGCGCCCAGCGTCATTCCTGGTCCAAACTGCGCCTCGCGGCCAAGCTCGGTCGCCAGCGACATGCGCAATTGCGCATAACCCGTCAGCCCTAATGCCCGACAGAATCGCACCACCGACGCCACTGAGGTGCCACAGGACGCCGCCAGCTCTGAAATGGTCTGGTCGAGGACAATAGAGGGATTGGCGCGGATGACGTCGGCAACGCGGCGCATGGTGGGCGTGAAGCTCGCCACCGAATTCTCAATGCTCGACTGAATGCCCAAGGTCACGTCTCCACCGCGCTGGATGTACCCCGACTCCGCACTTTTTGGCTAGGGCGGAGTGCTGCGATCTCGGTCACTATGAAACAAATATTCAGCTGTGACCAGATTTCTGAAAATCATTGACAACATGACAGTGAACTTCCTAGGCTTGGCCCACTCTGCACGAGTATGACAGCATGGAATGGTCCCGATGAACGCTGAGATAACAGACCGCCGCGCCTTGATGGGCGAACTGGCTCAGCTGGTTTCCGAGGAACGCAATCCAGCCAGCATGAAGATCGACCAGATGTCGGTACCCGACATCCTTGCGACGATGAGTCGAGAAGACAGCACGGTGGCAGACGCTGTTGCGCGCACCATCCCCGCGATCACTCTTGCCGTCGAAGCAACGGTTCGGGCGTTCAATGCCGGCGGTCGGCTTGTCTATATGGGCGCAGGCACCAGCGGCCGACTTGGTGTATTGGACGCTTCCGAATGCCCGCCAACTTTTGGCGTGCCAGCCAGTATGGTTGTCGGACTGATCGCTGGTGGGCCACCTGCCCTGCTCCGCGCCATTGAAGGCGCCGAAGACAGTGCCGAACTCGGTGCCGAAGATCTCAAGGCCATCAAACTGTCAGCCAATGACGTGCTCGTTGGCATCGCCGTGAGCGGACGCACGCCTTACGTGATTGGCGGGCTGGAATATGCAAATTCAATTGGCGCGGTCACGGTCGCGCTATCCTGCAACCCCACATCGACCATCGCCGAGATCGCCAACATCGCCATCTCCCCCCTGGTCGGCCCGGAAGTGTTGACCGGATCCACGCGTCTTAAGTCTGGCACCGCCCAGAAGCTGGTGCTCAACATGCTGACCACAGCCAGCATGATCCGGATCGGCAAGACCTATCAAAACCTGATGATCGACCTGCATGCCAGCAATGAAAAGCTGCTGGCGCGCGCCGTTCGCATCGTCATGCAGGCCACGGACTGCACTGCGCAGGAGGCCGAGCATGCGCTCGAGCTGACCAGCAACGATGTCAAATTGGCCATTTTGGTCCACCTTACCGGCCTCGATGTCGAGGCGGCACGCAACGCACTGCAATCGGCTGGCGGCTTTTTGCGCCATGCCATTGACGGCAGTGCACCATAGTTAATTGATGTCTGCCGTGGAGGGCAGGCAGAACTGGAGGGAACGACAATGAATTGGACTCATTCGCGCAAACTGGTCACGGGGCTCTTCGTCGCCACCGCGATTTCGACGGCGGCATTCGCCCTGCCCGTCGAGGCTGCAACCCTGCGTATGGCCTGGGCACAGGACGCAACCGGGCTCGACCCACACAAGCAGACTGCGTTCTCTTCGCTGCGCCTGCTGGAGCTGATCTATGAGCCATTGGTGCGCCTCGACACCCAGCTCAACGTGGTTCCAGCGATCGCCGCAAGCTGGGAATTTGCCCCAGACGCCAAGACGCTGACCTTCAAGCTCGATCCAAAAGCCAAGTTCAGCAATGGCGCGCAGGTCACCCCTGCTGACGTCAAAGCCTCTTTCGAGCGCCTGCTCGACGAAGCCACCGCTGCCGCTGCGCGCTCGAACTTCCTCTCGATCGAGAGCATCGACACGCCGGACGCCGAGACCGTTGTGTTCCATCTGAGCACGGCTGACGTGCCGATCCTGGCCTCGATGGCCACGATCAATGCTGCAGTTCTACCTGCGAGCGAAATCACCGCAGACACGATTGCCACCAAGGCTGTCGGCTCAGGCCCGTTCAAGCTCGACTCCTGGGAGCCAAACGCCAAGGAAGTGCTCAGCGCCAATGCGGATTGGGCTGGCGGCAAGCTGGCGATCGACGGCATCGAAGTGACGGTATTGCCAGACGAGACCGCAATTCTTGCCTCGCTGCGCGCCGGCCAGACTGACTTCGCGCTGATCAATGACCCACTGGTCGCAACGCTGGTGCCAAACGAGCCAAACCTGCAGCTCAACCGAATTTCCGGCCTTGCCTACAACGTGCTGCAGCTCAACCCATCGCGCACACCAATGGATAACCTCAAGGTACGTCAGGCCATGTCCTGCGCCATCGACCGTCAGGAAATCGTCGACTCGGCGCTGGCGGGTGAAGGCAAGGTCACCGGCCCACTGACCGCCCCGGCCTTCGCTGAAGATCCAGACACCCTGTTCTGCTACAAGCAGGACGTGGCCAAGGCCAAGCAGTTGATGGAAGAAGCCGGCATGTCCGGTGGCTTCACCGCCAAGGTGATCGCCGCCAATGGCGAGCCACCAGTTGCTGCGTCCGAAGCGCAGGTGCTGCAGGCCCAGCTGGCTGAAATCGGCGTCAAGCTCGACATCCAGATGATGGAACTGTCGGTCTATGTCGACACCTGGCTCAAGGGTGACTTCGACATGGCTGTTGCCCAGAACGGTGGCCGCCCAGACCCATATCCAATGTACAACCGCTACTTCACCAAGGACGGCAACCTGCTCCAGGTTTCGAACTTCGTGGACGACACGCTCGACAGCCTGATGCGTCAGGGCCAGGCCGAGACTGATCCTGCCAAGCGCGTGGAAATCTTCCACCAGTTTGAGCAGCATCTGACTGAGCAGTCGCCATGGCTGTGGTTGTCGACCTCGTACACCTACACCGCACAGCTCAAGACCGTGACCGGTTTTGAACCATCGCCAACCGGCACACTGTTTGGTCTGACCAAAGTCTCCATCCAGTAGCTTTCAGACGGGGCTGGTCAAAAGCCAGCCCCTTTCTCTACGAGTACCAGCACCGATGACTTATCTGGCAAAACGCCTACTGACGTTTCCGCTGATCCTACTGGGCGTTTCGGTCCTGGTTTTCCTGTCGATCCGCCTGATTCCGGGTGATGCGATTACCGCCATGCTGGGCACGGAAGCCGGTATGCTGACTCCCGACCAGCGTGCGTCCCTGGCTGCCTATTTCGGCATCGATAAACCTATTTGGTCGCAATATCTGAGCTGGCTCGGCGGCCTGTTCCAGGGCGACCTGGGCATCTCTAAAATCTACGCCAAGCCCGTCATGACGGTGATCCTTGAGCGCTTCCCTCTGACGCTGGAACTGGCGCTGCTCTCCATGGTGATCGCACTGACGATCGGCGTGCCGCTGGGCGTGCTTGCGGCTACTCGCAATGGTCGCCCCAGCGATCTCGGCGTTCGTCTGCTCGCCATGATCGGACAATCCACGCCTAGTTTCGTGCTTGGCGTGCTGATCATTTTCGTGCTGTCGGTCTATTTCGGCTTCGTGCCAGCAATGGGCACTTTCACCCCGCTGTTTCAGGACCCTCTGGCCAATCTTGGTCAGTTGATTTTCCCCGCGATTACACTGGGCTTTGCCTTTGCGGCATCGGTCACCCGTATTTCGCGCTCCGCCATGCTCGACGTGCTGAGCGAGGACTATGTCCGCACAGCTCGCGCTAAGGGCGTTTCGACGATGAGTGTCGTCTGGCACCATGCGCTACCCAACGCGCTCATCCCTGTCGTGACCCTGTCGGGGGTCGAGTTCGGCTATCTGCTGGGCGGCGCCGTCATCGTCGAACAGATTTTTGCGCTGCCGGGCCTCGGCCGACTGGTCCTCGATGCCATTGGTCAGCGCGACTATGCCTTGGTGCAGGGCACCGTCCTTTTCATCGCGTTCAACTTCCTGGTGGTCAATCTGCTCGTCGACCTCGCTTATGCCGTGCTCGATCCCCGTATTCGTCTGGGAGGTCGCTGATGCGCATTCTTTCCGCCCTGTTCCGCCACCCATCGGGCCGCATTGGCGTCATCATCATCGGCCTCTACCTGCTCGCAGCCTTGCTGGCGGCGCTTGGGCTGACCCCGCATAACGCCCTCAAGATGTTTGCCATCGACCGCATGAAGCCACCGAGCTCCACCTACTGGATGGGCACGGACCTGTTGGGCCGCGACACGTTCAGCCGGCTCATGCTGGGCATTGGCCAGTCGCTGAATATTGCCTTTGCCGCCGTGGCTTGCGCCGCGCTGGCCGGCACCACGATCGGGCTGCTGTCGGCTTGGTGGGGCGCCCCGTGGGACGGGCTCATGATGCGGATCATGGATGTCCTCCTGGCTTTCCCCGCCATCCTCCTGGCGCTGCTGATCATCGCCATTGTCGGTCCCGGCACCTTCACCAGCGTCACGGCTATCGCCATCGTCTACACGCCGATCTTTGCGCGTGTGGTGCGCGGCCCTGCCCTTTCGCTCAAGCAGCGCGACTTCGTCGATGCGGCACGCACCTTTGGCAGCTCGCAGCGCTATGTGTTGACCCGCCACCTGCTGCTTAACCTGGTTGCGCCACTTGCCGTGCAGGTGACGCTGGCCCTGGCTTGGGCCCTGCTCACCGAAGCTGGTCTGTCCTTCCTCGGTCTCGGCACCCAGCCGCCTACGCCGTCGCTCGGCCTGATGCTGGCAGAAAGCAAGAACCTGATGCAGCAGGCACCTTGGCTCATGCTGTTCCCAGCGCTGACCATTATGCTGGGCATTTTGGGCTTCAACCTGACCGGTGACGCACTACGCGATATTCTTGATCCTCGCACGCAAGGGAGGACAGCATGACCCCTTTGCTTTCCGTTCGTGATCTCCGTGTCGGCTTTGGCAGCGATCCCGTTGCCAATGAAGTCGTGCGCGGCGTCAGTTTTGACCTCGCCGCGGGCCAGACCTTGGGCATTGTCGGCGAAAGCGGCTCGGGTAAGTCGGTGACGGCTCTCTCGATCAACCGCCTTGTCGATTTCGGCGGCGGCCGCATCACCTCCGGCTCGATTATGCTGCAGCGCGCTGATGGCACGGCACTCGACGTCACTGGAGCAAATGAACACGCCCTGCGCCATGTGCGCGGTCGTGACGTCGGCATGATCTTCCAGGAGCCGATGACCTCGCTGAACCCGGTCCACACGATTGGGGCGCAGATCGAAGAAGCATTGCGCATCAATCGCGGGCTCCGCGGGCAGGCTGCGCGTAACGGCGCGCTGGCCATGCTCGACCGCGTGCGTATTCCCGACGCCAAATCGCGCATGGGCTACTACCCGCACCAGTTGTCGGGCGGCATGCGTCAACGCGTGATGATCGCCATGGCCCTGGCCAGCAGTCCACGACTGCTCATTGCCGATGAGCCGACCACCGCGCTCGACGTGACAGTACAGGCCCAGATCATGGCACTGCTCGCTGAACTTCGCGATGAAACCGGCATGGCGATGATCTTCATAACCCATGATATTGGCCTCGTCGCCGGCATAGCCGACCGTATCATGGTGATGCAGAGCGGGCTGGTTGTGGAACAGGGTGACACCGCAACGGTGCTCGATACCCCACAACACGACTATACCAGGCATCTGCTGAGCGCCGTGCCGCATTTTACCGCCGGCCGCGCCACACGCACCGATAGCCCCCGTACCGAGGATAGCGATCCGGTCATCACTGTTGATGATCTCGTGGTGCGCTTTTCGATTGGCCGTGGCCTGTTTGGTTCCAAGGGCGCTGTTCACGCCGTGGACGGCGTCGATTTCGACCTGATGCCCGGGGAAACCCTGGGCATTGTGGGTGAAAGTGGCTCTGGTAAATCGACGACTGCGCGCGCGGTTCTCGATCTCAATGCGCGCAAACGCGGACAGATCACCGTCCGATCGAGCCGTTCGCGTCGGCCGATCCAGATGGTGTTTCAGGACCCGTTCGCTTCCCTCAATCCTCGCCTCAATGTCGAAGCGTTGCTGGCAGAGCCTGCAATTGCCAATGGTCAGCACAAGGATGAGGCCCTGCGCGAGCGGATGAAATTCCTGCTCAACCGCGTCGGTCTGCCCGAAGATGCATTGACGCGCTATCCGCACCAGTTCTCAGGCGGCCAGCGGCAGCGCCTCTGCATTGCCCGCGCGTTGATGCTGAACCCCGAAGTGGTCGTCCTCGACGAAGCCGTGTCAGCGCTCGATGTGTCGGTACAGGCCAAGGTGCTGGACCTTCTGATCGATTTGCAGCGCGAGTTCGGCCTGGCCTATCTGTTCATCTCCCATGACATGGCCGTGGTCGAGCGCATTGCCCATCGCATTGCGGTGATGTTTGCCGGCCAGATCGTTGAAATCGGCGCAGCGCAGGCTGTGCTGTCCGACCCACAGCATTCTTATACGAAGCGCCTGATCTCTGCTGTCCCAGCCGTGGAGCGACGCAACCAGCACTTTGCCATCGACACCACGCAGGTCCCTTCCCTGCTGCGTCCGGTGGGCTATGAGCCACCTAAGGCACAGTGGCGTCAGGCAGGACCCGATCATCACGTCAGGCTGGAGGCCGTTTCGTGAGCACTGTTGACGCGCAGCTTGACCGGGCCTTTGAGCCGGTGGCCAAGGCCATCGAATCTGGTCGCATTCCCGGTGGAGTGCTGGGCGTCATCGATCGACATGGCAATCGCGCAGTGCGCGCTATCGGCCACGCACAGATCATTCCGGTGCACCGCCCCATGGAGAAGGACACTTGGTTCGATCTGGCATCGCTGACCAAGGTTCTGTTCACGACGCCACGCATTCTGGCGCTGGCCGAGGCAGGCCACATCGATCTTGATGATCCACTGACCAGCGTCCTGCCCGATTTCCGGCAGTACAACCCGGACAATTGGGAACGCAAGGTGACGTTCCGCCAGTGCCTCGGCCACCAGACGCCGTTCCCGGCGGTCTTTCCCATCTACACCTATGGCCGGGATGCCGATCTGCTGCGCGCCTTCGTGCTGCAACACCAGTGGGAAGCTGGCCCTTCGGTCTATTCAGACATCAATTTCATCCTGCTCGGCCTCGCTCTGGAACGGCTCGACGGCCAGACCATCCGCGACTTCGATGCGGGTCCTGGTTTTGCCTGGTCGGCCGCCCCGGGGCGCTCTGCGGCGACCGAGCTTGACACTTGGCGACACCGTGTCCTCGTCGGTGAAGTCCATGACGACAACTGCTCGGCCCTGGCCGGAGCAGGCCATGCGGGTCTGTTCGGCACGGCCGATGCCGTCCTCGACTTTGCCAGCGAGCGTCTAGCCGACAGCGGCGCGGACGCGCTGATCCGCATGCCGCTCTCGGCGCGGCGCACCCACGGTTGGGAACGCCCCTATGAGGGCTGGTCGGGCGGCGAGTTCTGCTCAAGCGATACCATCGGCCATACCGGGTTTACCGGCACAGGCCTGTGGATCGACTTTGCCCGGGGCCATGCCTGGACGCTGCTGACCAACCGCATTCATCCCACGCGCCATTTCGACAGCGGGATCATCCAGCTGCGCCGCGCCGTGGGCGACCTGATCAACAAACACTAGGAGTGCATGATGGAGCCGATCTGGGCCGTTGGGCTGATGACGGGAACCGTGCTCGATGGCTATATCGATGTGGCGCTGCTGCGCACCGATGGCGAGACCATTACAAGTTTCGGCAAATATACCCTTGCCCCCTATCCACAATCGATCCGCACGCTGCTCGAGGACACCCTCGATCAGGCCCGCAAGTGGAACTTTGATGGTCCCGAGCCCGCGATTTTTGCCGAGGCCGAAGAGGCCATCACCCGGGCCCAGTCGACCGCCGTCGCCAATCTCATCGCAGACGCGGGCCTTACCCCAGCCGACATAGGCATCGTCGGTTTCCACGGCCAGTCGGTGCTGCATCGCGCGCCCCAGCCGGGCCGCATCGGCGCCACCCGCCAGCTGGGTAATGGCCAGTTGATGGAAGACCTTTTGGACATTCGCGTCGCCTATGATTTCCGCTCGGCCGACGTACAGGCGGGCGGACAAGGCGCGCCCCTGGCCGCGCTCTACCATCAGGCTCTGCTGCGGACCATTGATGCGACCGATGGCAAGACCGCCGTGCTCAATCTGGGCGGCGTGGCCAATATCACCTGGTGGGATGGCAAGGATCAGCTGATCGCTTTTGACGTTGGCCCTGCCAATGCGCCGATCAATGACTTCATCCGGGCGCTCGGGCTGGGCGATATGGATCGCGACGGCAAGATGGCGCTGCGCGGCACGGTCGACGAACCCCGTCTTGCCCGCCTGCTGACCCACCCCTATCTCAGCGCCCCCTATCCGAAATCGCTGGATCGCTTCGACTTCCTGGCCAGTATGGCCGATGGCCTCGGGCCCGATGATGGCGCTGCAACGCTGACCGCCTTCACCACCAGTGCAGTCGGTAAGGCGCTCGACCTCTTGCCAACGCGCCCCGAAAAGCTCGTGGTCTGCGGCGGTGGCCGGCATAACCCAGCCATCATGGCGATGCTCGGGACCCGCGCCGGCGTCACGGCAGTCTCTGCAGACAGCCTCGGCTGGCGCGGTGACGCTATCGAGGCGGAGTGCTTCGCGTTTCTTGCCGTGCGTGTGCTGCGCGGATTGCCGATCAGCTTCCCCACCACGACTGGCGCGCCCCAGCCAATGACTGGCGGCCGGCTCAGCCATGGCTGAGCTCACCGTAACGCTCACCAACAATCCTGCCCCCAACGATCTGCAGCAGATCGGGGACAGTCTGACTGCGTTTAATACCAGCGATGTCGGACCATCGGGGCGCGAGCCCATCGCCGTTCTGGTGCATTCTGAGGGTGCGTTGGTGGCGGGGCTTTCAGGCTACACGGCCTGGGGCTGGCTCTATGTGCAATGGCTGTGGATCGACGAGCGTTTTCGCGGCCAAAAGCTAGCCGCGCGCCTATTGGCCGACGCCGAAAACGAGGCACGGGCCCGCAAGTGCCATGGCGCCTATATCGACACGTTCAGCCCGCAGGCGCTGCATGTCTATCAGAAAACCGGATATACCGTGTTCGGCACTCTGCCTGACTTCCCACCGGGCCGCACCCGCAGTTTCCTCTCCAAGAGTATAGTCTAATGGCAGCACCCAACGGGGTCGCCATGGCGGCCATCGGCATCGCCTTCATGTGCGGCATGGATGCGGTCGCCAAAGCACTGGGTGCTGAACTCTCCACCTTCCAGATCGTCTTTGTCCGCTATCTCGGCGCGGCTCTTTGGCTGGCACTCTGGATCGTCATCTCCAAAGGCACCTGGCCCCGCCGCTCCGACCTGCCACGCCAGGCTATCCGCGCTGTCTTGCTGTTCCTGACCGCAACGATGTTTTTCTACGCTGTGGGCCAATTGCCAATCGCCATGGTCGCGGCCCTGGGCATGACGGCGCCGCTCTATGTCACCCTGCTGGGCGCACTGATCTTTGCCGAACCAATCCATGTGCGCGGCTGGATTGCGCTCGCGCTCGGGGCGGCGGGGGCAGCGATCATCGTGCTCACCGGCGCCTCGTTCAACGCCGTGAATGGCCTCGGACATCCGCTGGCATGGGCAGCGGCCCTTCTGGCACCCGTCACCTATGCGGTCCTGTTGGTCGTGCTCAAACACCATGCCAGCCGCGAAGCACCGGATACCATGACCATGGGGCAATCGCTGATTGCCGCAATCATCGCCCTTCCCTTCGCCTTTGGCGCAGTGCCCCAGATGTCGACGCACACGATGGGGCTTGTTGCACTGATCGGCCTGCTCGGTGCAGTGGGTTTCCTGCTGCTGATCAACGGCCTCAAAAAGATCCCCGTCTCCGTCTTCGCAGTGATCGACTACACCGGCCTACTCTGGGCCGCGACATTCGGCGTCGTATTCTTCCACGAAATCCCGGGCATCCAACTTTGGATTGGCGGCGCCCTCATCGTCGCCGCCTGCGCCATCACCAGCGCTCCCGCAAAGCAGACGGCCACACCGTAACGGGTGGCAATCCACTATGAGGAGTGAACTGGCTCAAACGCCCGCCATTCACGGCGCAGACGTAGTGTCCCAGTCATAAACGTAGATCGCGCACATCCGGGAGGACATGCGCGATCTGTAACTCATCCGGTTGGACCGATCTTAGGCCTAAGTCTTAGAAATCCCAGTCTTCGTCTTCCGTCGACATGGCCTTGCCGATGACATAGGACGAGCCCGAACCGCTGAAGAAGTCGTGGTTTTCGTCGGCGTTGGGCGAAAGAGCGGACAGGATTGCCGCGTTCACCTTGCAAGCCTCAGGTGGGAACAGGGCTTCGTAGCCGAGGTTCATCAGAGCCTTGTTGGCATTGTAGTGCAGGAACTTTTTGACGTCTTCGCTCAGGCCGACGCCGTCATAAAGTTCTTCGGTGTACTTGGCTTCGTTGTCATAGAGCTCGAGAAGGAAGTCGAAGGCGAAATCCTTGATCTCCTGCTTTTTGGCTTCTGACAGCAGCTCCACTTCGCGCTGGAACTTGTAGCCGATGTAGTAGCCGTGCACGGCCTCATCCTTGATGATGAGACGAATGAGATCGGCCGTGTTGGTCAGCTTGGCGCGGCTGGACCAGTACATTGGCAGGTAGAAGCCGGAATAGAACAGGAAGCTCTCAAGGAAGACCGAAGCGACCTTCTTCTTAAGCGAGTCTCCGCTGTCATACTGCTCCATGATCAGCGCAGCTTTATGCTGCAGGAAGTTGTTCTCCTCAGACCAACGATAGGCATCGTCCACGTCTGGCGTGGAGCACAGCGTCGAGAAGATCGACGAATACGAGCGGGCGTGCACCGCCTCCATGAAGGAGATGTTGGACAGCACCGCCTCTTCATGCGGGGTTGCCGCATCGGCCATCAGGCGGACGGCACCGACACCATTCTGAATGGTGTCGAGCAGCGTCAAGCCAGTGAACACCCGGATGGTGAGCTGCTGCTCCACTGGAGTCAGCGTTGCCCAGGAGGGGATGTCATTGCTCAGCGGCACCTTTTCCGGCAGCCAGAAATTGCTGGTGAGACGGCCCCAGACCTCAAGATCCTTATCGTCCTGAATTCGGTTCCAATTGATGGCGCGGAACCGGCTAACGGGGCGGGTGTGCATATTCATTGTCTTGTCAGCCTTCACTTCAGAGTGCGCAGGAAACGCAGCCCTGCACCTCCGTACCTTCCAGCGCCATCTGACGCAGGCGGATGTAATAGATCGTCTTGATGCCCTTCTTCCAGGCGTAGATCTGCGCCTTGTTGATATCGCGCGTGGTCGCGGTATCACGGAAGAACAGCGTCAGCGACAGACCCTGGTCGACGTGCTGAGTCGCCGCCGCATAGGTGTCGATGATCTTCTCGGGACCAATTTCATAGGCGTCCTGGTAGTATTCCAGGTTGTCGTTGGTCATGAACGCGGCTGGATAGTAAACGCGACCGATCTTGCCTTCCTTGCGGATCTCGATCTTGGAGACGATCGGGTGGATCGAGGAGGTCGAGTGGTTGATGTAGGAGATCGAACCGGTCGGTGGCACGGCCTGCAGGTTCTGGTTGTAAAGACCGGTCATCATGACCTTGGCCTTGAGGTTCTTCCAGTCTTCCTGCGTCGGGATATGGATCCCGGCCGTCTCGAACAGACCTGCAACCTTCTCAGTGGCTGGCACCCATTCCTGCTCGGTGTACTTATCGAAGTACTCGCCGCTGGCATACTTGGAGTCGCCGAAGCCCTTGAACGTCTCGCCAAGCTCGGTGGCGATGAGGTTGGACGCACGCAACGCGTGATAGGTCACCGTGTAGAAGTAGATATTGGTGAAATCCACACCCTCTTCGGAGCCGTAATAGATACGCTCACGAGCGAGGTAGCCGTGCAGGTTCATCTGGCCGAGGCCGATGGCGTGGCTTTCGGCATTGCCCTTGGCGATCGATGGCACCGAGCCGATATTGCTCATGTCCGACACAGCGGTCAGGGCACGGATCGACGTCTCGATGGTCTTGCCAAAGTCGGCCGAATCCATGGCCGCTGCGATGTTAAGCGAGCCGAGGTTGCACGAAATGTCCTTGCCCATGTGCTCGTAGGACAGATCCTCGTTAAACACGCTGGCGTCGCTAACCTGCAGGATTTCCGAGCAGAGGTTGGACATGGTGATGCGGCCCGCGATCGGGTTCGCCTTGTTCACCGTGTCTTCGAACATGATGTACGGATAGCCGCTCTCGAACTGGATCTCGGCGATGATCTGGAAGAATTCGCGCGCCTTGATCTTCTTCTTCTTGATGCGCTTGTCCTCGACCATCTCGCGGTATTTCTCGGTCACCGAAATCTCGGTGAACGGCACGCCGTAGACCTTCTCCACGTCATAGGGCGAGAAGAGGTACATATCCTCGTTGTTTTTGGCGAGTTCGAAGGTGATGTCTGGAATGACCACGCCCAGCGACAGCGTCTTGATGCGGATCTTCTCATCAGCGTTTTCGCGCTTGGTATCGAGGAACCGCATAATGTCTGGGTGGTGGGCGTTCAGATAGACCGCACCGGCACCCTGACGCGCGCCAAGCTGGTTGGCGTAGGAGAACGAATCCTCCAGCAGCTTCATCACAGGCAGCACACCCGAAGACTGGTTCTCGATCTGCTTGATCGGGGCACCCATCTCGCGAATGTTGGTGAGGCTCAGCGCCACACCGCCGCCGCGCTTGGACAGCTGCAGCGCCGAATTGATCGAGCGACCGATCGATTCCATGTTGTCTTCGACGCGCAGCAGGAAGCACGAGACGAGCTCGCCACGCTGCTGCTTGCCTGCGTTGAGGAAGGTCGGGGTCGCAGGCTGGAAACGACCGGCAATGATCTCGTCGACGAGATTGCGGGCCAGAGTTTCGTCGCCGCGCGCCAGGGCTAGCGCAACCATGCACACGCGATCCTCGTAGCGCTCAAGGTAGCGCTTCCCGTCAAAGGTCTTCAGCGTGTAGCTGGTGTAATACTTGAACGCGCCCAAAAATGTGGGGAAGCGGAACTTCTTGTCGAAGGCGTGGTCGAACAGGTCGCGCACAAAATTGAACGAGTACTGATCCAGCACCGCGCGCTCGTAGTACCCTTCGGTAACAAGGTAATCGAGCTTTTCGCGCAGGTTGTGGAAGAACACGGTGTTCTGGTTCACATGCTGCAGGAAATACTGCTTGGCAGCCTGACGGTCCTTGTCGAACTGAATGCTGCCGGCCTCGTCATAGAGGTTCAGCATCGCATTCAGCGCGTGGAAATCTAGCGCCTGGTCCTGGGTCTGACCTTTGGAGGCCGGGCGATCTTCCGTGCGGTCTAGTGTGAGCGTGTCCAAAACCGTTCGAGTCCTTCTTTGACATTTTCAACGTCCTCAGCCGTGCCGAGCAACTCGAACCGGTAGAGGAGAGGCACGGCACATTTCTGCGAGACAATCTTGCCCGCCAGACCAAAGGCCGAACCGAAATTCGTATTTCCCGCCGCGATGACCCCACGGATCAGGCTGCGGTTATGTTCGTTATTCAGAAACTTGATGACCGGCTTGGGCACCGCGCCCTTGCCGCCATTGCCCGCATAGGTTGGCAAGACCAATACATAGGGCGCATCCACCACCGGTGGTTCGCCACCGGCATCCACCGGCAGGCGCACGCTCGGCACTCCCAACTTTTCTACAAAGCGATGGGTGTTTTCCGAGGTGCTGGAGTAATAAACGAGGCTGCTCATATCCCCCGGTCCATCGAGGGGGCACGGGCCATGCGCCCCTGCCCTCAATGCCAATCAGGCAAGAGCGCCAATCATGTCGGGGCGGAAACCGGCCCAGTGCTGCTCACCGGCAACCACAACTGGAACCTGGCGATAACCCATATCCTGCACGCGAGCGAAAGCGTCTGCGTCTTCGGAGATGTCGATGATGGTGTAATCAATCCCCTTGCGGTCAAGTGCGCGGGTGGTAGCGGTGCACTGAACGCAGGCTGGCTTGCTGTAAACTGTAATGGTCATCGACATATCCTCGCGGAGTAGCATGGCGCGGGATGTTGAAGGTGAACGTCAGCACAGGACAAAACCCAGCCTCTCGTTCGCCTAGCCGGTCACCCCGCCGGTGGACGTTTCGTTCTGGCAGGTCTCCTGGCTCACGGGTCGAGGCTTCTGTTCTCCTTCCCGGGCTTTTGGGCCCAGTGGCATGTTGAACAAAAGCTCGCCGCTTACAGTTGCGGGGGCAGCTCCGGCGTTGCTCTGGCCAAAAGACCCAGCGCACCGTATTCCCTCTTAGCTCCCAGCGCTTGCGCATCGGAAGAACCTAGAACGCTATATATAGTACGCCAATGCGCTTGGCCGTCAACGTCCTGTCACATGCGCTAATGCGTGCAGCGTGAGTTTTCGTTCTTGATCGTGACCATCAATTGGGACAATCCATCGCCTTCGATTCGTCACAGTTCAGCCGCAAAGCCCCGCCGCGCCGGGCCTGTCCGAAGATGTCGCGGCATTGCTCAAATTGCACATCCGTCAGCGCCGAAATCGTTCACCTTACGACACGAAAAATTCAACTGGTTGGAGCGGTGAGTCGAGCTCAACCACTAGGGCCAGATTATCCGCTTAAGTGGCGACGTTTGTCGCCGTACTCGGAACAGACCTACCGCATGTTGTGTCGCAGACGACTCAGTATCGCCAGGATAAGCGCCGTTGGACTAAGCCAAGTAGGCCGCATCGACCCGGCCATGGGACCTCACGCAGGTTTCCTTTCATCGGCACTTGCCGATGGAGTTGTGAGTGTGCATGTTTGCGGAGCCATATGGCCCACCAACCACTCGAGACGCCCATGTCTGTATTGTTCTCGCCTATCGCCCTGCGCGGCCTGACGCTGCGCAACCGCACAGTTGTTGCCCCAATGTGCCAGTACTCGGCCAAAGACGGCTTTGCCAATGATTGGCACTATGTCCATCTGGGACGGTTCGCACTGGGCGGCTTTGGCTTGGTGATCGTGGAGGCAACAGGCGTCACGGCAGAAGGCCGCATATCCTATGGTGATCTGGGAATATGGAAGGATGAGCAGATCGCCCCCCTCGCCCGCATCGTCGATTTCCTCCACAGCCAGGGGGCGGCAGCCGGCATTCAGCTTGCACACGCCGGCCGCAAAGCATCGACCCCCGTGCCATGGCGCAAGGGCTTTGACGAGACCGAGGTCGAGAAGGCCGAGCTGGCGTTCGAACACTGGGTGCCAGTCGCGCCGAGCGCGATCGCCCACTCTAACAATCCCAATTTCCAGACACCTACGGCACTCGATGCAGCTGGAATCCAGGGTATCATTGACGCGTTTGTTGCCGCAGCGGTTCGCGCCAACAAAGCCGGGTTCGACACTGTCGAAATCCATGCGGCGCATGGCTACCTGCTGAACCAGTTCCTCTCCCCGCTGGCGAACAAGCGCACAGACGAATATGGCGGCAGCCGCGAAAACCGCATGCGCCTGGTGCTGGAAGTAACCAAGGCCGTGCGCGCGGTCTGGCCAGAGGAAAAGCCCCTGCTGGTCCGCCTGTCGGTGAGCGACTGGAATGCTGACGGCTGGCAGGTCGAAGACAGTGTGGTGCTGTCCCGTGAACTCAAGGCGCTTGGTGCAGACGCAATCGATGCGTCCAGCGGCGGTTTTGACGAAGCCGCAGTGCAGGTAGGCCCGAATTACCAGGTTCCCTTTGCCCGCGCCGTGCGCGAAGGCGCCGACATCCCCACCATGGCCGTCGGCTTGCTCGGCGACGCTGCTGAGGCCGAAGCGATCGTCACCAATGGCGAGGCCGACTTCATAGCCCTCGCCCGGGGCGCACTAGACGACCCCAATTGGCCGCTCCACGCCAAGCTAGCACTCGGCGACGCCGACTACAGCCTATGGCCCCAACAAACCAACCGCGTCCGCGAACGCCATCGTTCACTGGGCCAACATAGCTTCAACGTCAGCTAAGAAGATTTTAAGTCAAGTAAGCTACGGAATGATCCGTCAGGAGAGATGATGGATCATTCCCCTTCAACAATATTGAACTATGTGCGGGCCTTTTTGACGGCGTTGCGCGATGATCTTTCAATCTATGCGTTAGTCGCGTTCTACGCAGCCGTAGGTTACCTCTTCGTAGCAGGCGTCGATCAATCCCTGTTTGCCATCCTCGCCGACTACTCCAGAGTATGGGCAATCAATTTTCTGCTTGTCGTTCCCTTCTGCTTCGGTGTTTTCGCTTTGACGCGCACCGTCATACGCATCGACAAACGACGTAACCTTGTCTTCCGTGCACTAATCAAACCCAAGCGTGTGGGGCGTTTTCTGGCGGGAACCGTCCTGATGGTGACCGCTAGCCTGCTGTTCAGCAGCATGTTCTCCACCATCAAGACCGGCTTTCCCCTCGGCGACGGCTTCCAGTTCGATGTTGCCCAGGCCAACATCGACAAGGCCATCCATTTTGGCGTCGATCCTTGGCGGTATCTCTATGCGTTCGCAGAGAACGTCTGGGTGTTGCGGCTGATCGAGCTGAACTACAACGTGTTCTGGTTCATCTTCACCTACTTCACCCTTTACTGGGTCGTCACGTCCCCCCGCACTTCGCCCTTGCGCGTCCGGTATGTGCTGACTTGGTTCCTCAGCTGGATCATCATTGGCAGCGTTATGGCGAGCACATGGCTTTCGGCCGGCCCTGCCTTCTATGGTTTTGTGACGGGAGACACCGCGCGCTTTGGCGAGCAGATGGCGTTTTTGGCCAGCACTGCCGGTGAGCCAAACTCGGCTTTCAACTTCCAAGCCTATCTCTGGCACCTTTACGACAGCGGCCAGACTGGCATTGGCTCAGGCATTTCCGCCTTCCCCTCAATGCATGTGGGCGTCGTTACGGTCAATGCGCTGTTCATCAGCGAAATGTCGCGTCGATTGGCACCCTATGTGTGGGTATATTTAGCCTTCACGATGATGAGCTCCGTCTATCTGGGCTGGCACTATGCAATTGACGGCTATGTCTCGGTTATCACCGTCACGGCCATCTATTGGGCGCTTCGTAAACTCATGCCCGAATTCGCCCGGCTGCGCTGGAGGGCGTCCGGACAAGCAGCGGAAGGCGTCGTACAGAATTCCTGACACCGCCATCGGGAAACGCAAAATCGCCGCTATTGGGCGGGCACTGTAGCGTCAACGTACCGGATCAATAGCGACCGAGGAGAGTCTCGATGGATACTAAGGCGGCAGTAATTGCGCTGTTGAGCGTTTGGGGCGTTGGAGCCACCGCAACGGTGCCCGCAACCGCGCAGGAAACCGAGGACGCTACCGATGACGAGGGCACCGATAACCCACTGCTGAACAAGGTTTGGGTGCTGGCGGACAAAGATGAGTCTCGCCCCGGTCCTATGCAGATTTTTCTTCAGGATGGCACCTTGGTGACCGACAGCTGCTGGGAAACCTATCGCCTGTCCAAGTGGCAGCAGGTGTCAGAGACCGAAATCAGCTGGGACGAGGACGGCATGACCATTAGTGCCGACATCGCCAGCCTCAGTGCCGACGAACTCGTGCTGAACCTCAAGCTCGGCAAGGACGTTCAGGAACAGCGCTATGTCGTTGCCACCGTGCCCTATGTTTGCCCGGACATGATCAAGGGCTAAACACCCCGCTATTCGCAAAACAATGACTGAACGGCCGGCCTCGTCAGATAAGACAAGGCCGGCCATTTTGTTCGCCTAGAGAACCACCTGCGTGCCGATCTCAACCACGCGGCCAGTGGGAATATGAAAGTACTCCGTGGCGTCGCTGGCGTTTCGCGCCAGTCGCGTGAAGGTGCGATCCTGCCAATATTGCAGGAAGTTGGTTTTTGGCCCCAGTTTGAGCGAGCGGCGGGAGAGGAAGAACGACGTCGACATAATGTCGAACTTCCAACCGAGCTTGCGGCCCAGCGCCAGCGCCTTGGGGATATTGGGGCTTTCCATAAAGCCGAACGTCACCACCACACGACTGAACAGCTCGTTATAGGCGTCGATCGTCACCTTTTCATCGTCCGGCACACGCGGAGAGGGCGACGTGCGGACCGTCAAAATGACGTTCTTTTCGTGCAGCACCTTGTAGTGCTTCAGGCTGTGCAGCAGCGCCGTGGGCGCGCCTTCAATGTCGCTGGTGAGGAACACCGCCGTACCGGGCACAAGCGCGGGTTTCTTCTTGGAAAGATTATCGACGAGAAACTGCAGCGGCACCTCATCGCGGCGCGTCTTCTCGGACAGACGACGACGACCGGCCATCCAGCTCCACATGGTCATGCCAACGCCCAGCGCCACAACCGCTGGCACCCAACCGCCTTGGAGCAGCTTGGTAGCGTTGGCAGTGAAGAACGCGCCGTCGATCACAGCGAACACGACGCCGAAGGAAATCACCGCGATTGGGTGCCACTTCCAGTTGCGCCACATGACCACGACCAAAAGCGCGAGCGTCATGATCATCACGCCGGACACGGCGATGCCGTAAGCATGCGACAAGGCGCTGGAGCTGCCAAAAGCCAGCACCAGCAGCAGCACACCGATCATCAGCATGGTGTTGATCTGCGGCATGTAAATCTGCCCGCTCTGGGTCGCCGAGGTGTGCAACACCATCATGCGCGGCAGCATGTTGAGCGCGATGGCCTGCTGGGCGAGGCTGAATGTGCCCGAGATCACCGCCTGGCTGGCAATAATCGTGGCGGCGGTCGCCAGCGCCACAAACGGTCCCAGCGCCCAATCGGGCTGCATCTCGAAGAACGGGCTATCGACATTCTCGATACCGACCGAAAGCACGAAAGCCCCCTGCCCGAAGTAGTTCAGCAGCAGGCATGGAAACACCAACGCGAACCAGACGATGACGATTGGCTTGCGGCCGAAGTGGCCGAGGTCGACATACAGCGCCTCAGCACCCGTCACGGCCAGAAAGATCGCGCCAATGACAATGAACGCCATGCCGAAATGGGTGGCGATGAACTCGGCGCCGAGCAGCGGGTTAACCGCCATCAACACAGCTGGATATTGAATGATGTGCACGAGGCCGGAAAAGCCCAGCACGAGGAACCACAGTCCGGTGATCGGCCCGAAGACGATCGATACCTTGGCGGTGCCAAAGCGCTGGACGAAGAATATGCCGAAAATGATCACGAGGGTGATGGGCACCACCCAGCGGGCCATATCCGGCGCGACGAGCTTGACGCCCTCGACAGCCGACAGCACCGACATTGCCGGGGTAATGATGGCGTCGCCAAAGAACATGGCCGCCCCCATCACACCCATAACTGTGATCCAGACAGGTGGATTGGTGAAAGTCTTGCGCGCCAGCGCCATCAGCGACAGCGTACCGCCTTCGCCATTGTTATCGGCGCGAGTCACAAAGAACACGTACTTCAGCGTCACCGTGAGCGTCAGCGCCCAAATGATGAGCGAAAGCAGGCCCAGGATTTCGCTGTCCGTGGACGACGCGCCCGGGCGAATATGCATGGCCTCGCGAAAGGCGTAGATCGGGCTGGTACCGATGTCGCCATAAACGACGCCCAGTGCGCCCAGCATCAGCATGGGCAAATCTTTGCGGGAATGTGAGTGGCTGGAATGGTCGCTCGCATCGACACCGGGAGACATCCCGGCAGTGTTCGTCTGCGTCATGAACCTTGTGCTCTCTTGGTCGAAGGCGGCGCCGCTATACACCCGCCCACCATCACACACAATGGTCAGCGCCAACAATGGTTTCAAACAGAAGGGGCCACTCCTTGCGGAGCGACCCCTGCCGGTAAACGAAGATTTGGAGGTCTTCGTAAGGTTTATTCGGCAGCCTGAGCCAGCGCAGCGTCTTCATCACGCGCAGCCTTGGTTGCCTTACCCCACCAGGTCAGCTGGTCCAGCATGTCCTTGGCGGAGTTGCCGATCGATGCTTCGAGGTCGGCAATAGCCTTGGTGCCGCCGAAACCTGGGTGAACGGCTGCGAAGTCAGCGCCGCCGATATGGACAGCCGAACGGGTCGGAACCATCTGCAGCTCGACGCCGATCGTGCGCAGGTGCTCAACAGCGCGCGCGCCGCCGACAGTGCCGTAACCAACAGCGCCAAATGGCTTCTTGTTCCAGTTCACATAGGCCTGATCGAGCGCGTTCTTCAGAGCGCCGGTGATCGAACGGTTGTACTCAGCGGCGACGAAGATGTAGCCATCGAATTCGCTGATCTTGTTCTGCCACTTAACGGCATTCTGGTTGGCCGACGGCATCCACGCGTTCGAAGCCATTTCATCAAAGAACGGCAGGTCGAAGTCGCGCAGGTCGACGATTTCGGCCTGAAGTTCTGGGCGCTCGTTCACCTTGTCGGCGATCCACTGCGCTGGCAGGTGACCGAAACGGGTTGGGCGGGTGGACGAGATAATGACGGCAATCTTGAGCTTAGACATGGCAGCCTCGTTGGTAACAAATCGTAACTGAGGCTGTATATGTGCCCTTCACGGAAACCAGCAAGGAGGCACCTTATTGTTGCCGGGGTCGAAGTGTGCACTAAGGCACAAAGATGTAAGCATAGATAGAAATTGGCTTTTTTGCTGTTTTTGCCCCAAGAACGGCCTTCAAACACAAAGTGTCTGCACGATGACGACGCAGTGTTCGCTGAGCAGCAACAATCATTTTGGCGCTTTTGAATCCCACTTGAGAAAATTCTGGCGCCGGCGCTAGATTATTGAAGTGCGCGGGGGCGCACTCCTGAGGGCTTTCAAATGAAATGGAATGCAATTGTAGCAGTCGCTATGACTGCTTGCGTCTCTGTATCTGCCACGTCCGCCTGGGCGCTCGACCGCCGCATCGTCATCAACAACAACACGTCCTTCGACATTGTGGAATTCTATGCGTCCAACAAGGGCGAGAATTCGTGGCAGGAGGACATTCTTGGGCGCAACATCTTGCCGGCCGGCAATAGCGTGGTGATCAACATCGACGACGGGTCCGGCTACTGCAAATACGATTTCCGCGCCATATTCGCCGACGGGGATGAGTTGGTGAAGTATGACAACAATGTCTGCGAACTCAGCGAGTTCAACTACAACGACTAGAATGTGTAGGCGTCGGCCCGTCCGACGTCTTTTCCTTACGTTTCCAGAACTGAACGATACCGGCGAACGGCCTCAGCAAATCCGAGCAAAAGCGCATCTGCGGTAATGCCGTGGCCGATAGACACTTCGTCCACCCCGGGCACCGCCGCCTGGAATGCGGGGAGATTGGCCAAGGTCAGGTCGTGGCCGGCATTAACGCCCAGGCCAATTGCGCGCGCCGCTGCGGTTGTGTCGGCAAGCAGCGCAAGCTCGCGTTCGCCTCTTGCTGCGTCGGCATAACACCCGCCATAGGGGCCGGTATAAAGCTCGACCCGATCAGCGCCGGTCGCCTTGGCTATCGCGACGCCCTCTGCCCCAGCATCGGGATCGCAGAACAGCGAAATCCGACGTCCCTTGGCCTTCAGACGTTGGATAACATTGGTCAGGAGCGCCCCGTCCCTCAGGAAGTCCCATCCATGGTCCGACGTCGCCTGTGCCGGGTCATCGGGAACAAGCGTCACCTGCTGCGGATTAACGGCATCCACCAGCACGAAGAAGTCCTCGCTGGGATAGCCTTCAATGTTGAACTCGGCTTTGGGGTATTCATCGCGCAGCAGCGCAGCGAGTTCGAACACATCGGTGCGTCGAATGTGGCGCTCGTCAGGACGAGGATGAATGGTGATGCCGCTTGCGCCGGCATCCAGCACCACGCGCGCCAGCCCGGTCACACTTGGCCATGGCAGATCGCGGCGATTGCGCAACTGCGCGACGGCATTGAGATTGACGGACAGGAGGGTCATGGGCGCACCGTTCGATATATCGCCAGAGCCATATACTACCGGCGCGCCCATGCTCAATTGATCATTGTAACTGCTAGATCACATGCCCTTGGGACCACGCGAAATTGCCGCGAGGCCGGTGCGCACCACTTCCACCAGACCAAGCGGCTGCATCAGCGAGATGAAGCTATCGATCTTGTCGGGCTTGCCGGTCACCTCAAAAACGAAGCTCTCGACCGTCGCGTCAACGATATGCGCGCGGAAGGCATCGGCCAGACGCAGTGTTTCGGCACGGTGCTCACCGGAACCCGCAACCTTGATCAGGGCCAACTCACGCTCGATCGACGCGCCTTCCGCGGTCAGGTCATGCACTTTGTGCACGGGCACAAGGCGCTCGAGCTGCAGCTTGATCTGTACCAGTACCTTTGGCGTGGCGATCACAACAACGGTGATGCGACTAAGTCGACGTCCGTGTTCGGTCTCACTGACGGTGAGGCTTTCGATGTTGTAGCCGCGCGCCGAGAACAGGCCGACGACGCGGGCGAGGATACCCGGTTCGTTATCGACGAGAACCGAGAGAGTGTGGCGCTCGGTTTCCTGGGTTTCCTTAGTCAGGAAGTAGGCGGAGCCAGTTGGCTGCAGATGTGCGTTCATGATGTTCTCCTCTGCAGCGCCCTAGACGAGCGCCCGTCCCTTCTCGTCGATGATGTCGCCAATGTTTGCCGTGTCGGGCAGGATGATCTCGTTGTGGGGCTTGCCCGATGGGATCATGGGCAGGCAGTTTTCATCCTTCTCGACCAGCACGTCGAACAGCACCGGGCCGTCATAGTCGAGCATTTCGGCAATCGCCGCGTCGAGCTCGGCTGGGTTGTCGCAACGGATGCCCTTGCCGCCATAGGCCTCGGCCAGCTTGACGAAGTCAGGCAGCGATTCCGAATAGGAATGCGCATAGCGCGAGCCATGCAGCAGATCCTGCCACTGGCGAACCATGCCCATGCGTTCGTTATTGAGGATGAAGATCTTGATCGGCAGTCGATATTGCACCGCCGTTGAGAGCTCCTGCATCGTCATTTGAACCGAGGCTTCGCCGGCAATGTCGATCACCAGCGCATCGGGATGGGCCACCTGCACACCAACAGCGGCCGGCAGACCATAACCCATCGTGCCCAAGCCGCCGGAGGTCATCCAGTGGTTCGGCTTGTCGAAGTGGAAATGCTGGGCAGCCCACATCTGGTGCTGGCCAACTTCGGTGGTGATGAACACCTCTTTGCCCTGCTTCTTGGTAGCCTCGTAGAGGCGCTCAATGGCGTATTGCGGCTTGATGGTGGTTTCGGAGTTCTTGTAACCGAGCGAATCCACCGCACGCCACTTTTCGATCTGCTTCCACCATGGCGCGATAGCCTCGGTGCGTGGCTGGTTGGTCTTGCTGCGCCAGATGCGCACCATTTCAGCCAGCACGCGGGCGCAGTCGCCGATGATCGGCACGTCAACGCGCACGACCTTGTTGATCGAAGATGGATCGATATCGACGTGGATCTTGCGGCTATTGGGCGAGAAAGCGTCGATGCGGCCGGTGATCCGGTCGTCAAAACGCGCGCCGATATTGATCATGACGTCACAGTCATGCATGGCCCAGTTTGCTTCGTAGGTGCCGTGCATGCCCAGCATGCCCATCCACTGTGGATTGGACGCGGGGAAAGCGCCAAGGCCCATCAGGGTCGAGGTCACGGGGAAGCCGGTCAGTTCGGCCAGCTCGCGCAGGTGCTCGGATGCCTCGGGACCAGCATTGATCACGCCGCCGCCGGTATAAAAGATCGGGCGTTCGGCCTTCATCATCAGGTCGACAGCAGCCGTGATAGCGTCGAGATCGCCATCCATCTGCGGACGGTAGCTCTGGTGGCGCAGGGTATCGAGGTCCGGCTTGTAATAGTCGCCCAGCGCGAACTGCACGTCCTTTGGAATGTCGATGACCACTGGGCCGGGACGGCCAGTCGTGGCGATGAGGAAAGCTTCGTGCATGATGCGCGGCAGGTCTTCCACGCGCTTCACCAAGTAGTTGTACTTGGTGCAGCTGCGGGTGATGCCGACGGTGTCACATTCCTGGAACGCGTCAGAGCCGATGAGATTGGTGGGCACCTGTGCGGTGATGCAGACCAGCGGAATGGAATCCATGAGGGCGTCGGCGAGACCGGTCACCGCGTTGGTTGCGCCGGGACCCGAGGTCACCAGCACAACGCCGGGCTTGCCAGTGGAGCGCGCATAGCCTTCGGCCATATGGGTGGCACCCTGCTCATGGCGAACCAGGATGTGCTGCACCTTGTCCTGCTGGAACATCGCATCATAGATCGGCAAGGCGGCGCCGCCTGGGTAACCGAAAATATGTTCGACCCCCTGATCGGTCAGCGCCTGTATCACCATCTCCGCGCCGGTCATCTTGTCGGCCATCTTGTATTCCTTCCTAGTCCATTGCCCACTGGGCCAGTCTCTTGAACCATCCCAGAAACGCAGCGGCGAAAACTGGGCAATAAAAAAGGCCCCGTTCGGGACCTTGTTTTCGGCGCACCAGCTAACGCGCGGGGAGTTACCCCACGTTGCCGATGCGCCTGCGTACTACGAGAATGAGTGCCCGCACGGGACCTCTCCAAACAAAAATTACGGTGGCATTGATAGGGTCATTGTCTTGAAGGTGTCAAGAGGTGCGACGGACCATGTCATCGTAACTTGTATCCCAGCAACACAGTGGTGCCCAAGGTAGCGGAAAACCGGGGACGGAGCGGCTCTCACGCTCAAAACAGTGTTCATTTCCGCTGACAATGCTATTGGCCCGTTCAAAGCATTTGTGACGGATTGATGAACATGCCGAAAAGCGCGCTCGACAAGGACCTGCAGCGGGTATCTGGGCTCGAGACTGCAACCAACGATCTGTCACGCTCGCTTGCGGCACCTGGCTTAGCGCTGGTGTTCCTCGTGCTGGCCATGCTGTGGGCCAGCCACATCGTCACGGACGGCCCCGGCAGCTACCTTGTCATCATCGCTGCGGTGATTGCGGGCTATATGGCTCTCAACGTTGGCGCCAACGACGTCGCTAACAATATGGGCCCCGCCGTGGGTGCAAATGCGCTCACTATGTTGGGTGCCCTGGTTATCGCCGCCATTTTTGAAGCGGCAGGCGCCCTGCTCGCCGGCGGCGACGTGGTCAACACCCTAGCTAGAGATCTGGTGACAGCCGAAACCCATATGGACGACATGACCTTTGTGTTGGTCATGATGTCGGCCCTACTCGCTTCGGCGCTGTGGCTCAATATTGCAACCTATGTCGGCGCACCGGTCTCAACCACCCATGCCGTCGTCGGTGGCATCGTCGGGGCGGCGATCGCTGCCGCCGGATTCCATGTTGTGGCCTGGGCAAACATTGCCACCATCGCCAGCAGCTGGGTCATCTCCCCAGTCCTCGGCGGCATGTTTGCTGCGCTCTTCCTGATCCTGATCCAGCTCAGCATCACTGGACGCGTCGACAAGGTCGCGGCGGCCCGACGTTGGGTGCCCATCTTCATCGCAGTCACAGCGGCCACCTTCACGCTCTATCTGGCCACCAAAGGCCTCAGCCGCATCTGGAAGCCTGCGCCATGGCTGACCTGGACACTGGCCATCTCCATTGGCGTTCTGGCCTGGATTCTCTCTATGCCGCTGATCCGCAAGCAATCGCTGACCATCGAGAACCGTACCAAGCACGTCGCGAGCCTGTTCCGTATTCCGCTGATCGTCGCGGCAGCACTCATGAGCTTCGCTCATGGCGCCAACGACGTCTCAAACGCCGTCGGTCCGCTGGCCGCTATCGTCGACCGCCTGCAGCCATCCGAACACGGCCTCGAAGTGGGTATTCCTTTCTGGGTGATGTTCATCGGCGCATCGGGCATCGCGCTCGGCCTTGCCCTGTTTGGGCCGCGCCTGATCCGCACGGTGGGCGCCCAGATCACCAAGCTTAACGAAATCCGCGCCTTCTGCGTGGCGCTGTCAGCGGCTGTGACTGTGCTGGCCGCCTCGGCATTTGGGCTGCCGGTGTCGTCCACCCACATCGCCATTGGTGGTATCTTTGGCGTCGGCTTCCTGCGTGAATACTGGCAGCGCCGCGCTATGGATACGGTGGCCGTTCCTCGCCACGCCCGCCACGTCCACCCCGATATGCTCAACGCTACTCCGGAATTGGCGCTGACCCGCGCCCGCAAGCAGGATCGGCGTCGGCTTGTCCGCCGTCAGCATGTGTTGGGAATTGCGGCGGCCTGGGTCGTGACCGTCCCCGCAACAGCCACGCTGTCGGCAGTGGTCTACGCGATCATGAACCTGTTCATGCACTAGCCTAGATAGGCAAGGATCAGCGAACCAATTGACGATGCAACGTCTCGGCAATGCGATACAGCGCCGGGTCTGACAGCAGACGCTTGGCCTCGGGCAGAATGGCCCAATGGCGCATGCGCTCGCCCATTTCCTTCCAGATATCGAGCTGAGCCTCGACTCTCAACGGATAGAGATCGATGTCGACCAGCTCCGAACCGTCGGTGCCCGCGCCGGAACGATAGCTGCCAACGGGCGTCGTTGCGATCTCGCCGCGGACGCCAGCCTCTTCCATGGCTTCCAGCGCAGCGCTGTCCCATGGGGTCATATCAGGCTCGATCGCACCCTTCGGGAAAATCCAACGACCCGTACGGCGCGACGTGATCAATAGGAACGCGACGCGGCCATCGACCACGGAATAGGGCAAAGCGCCCGACTGCCGCAAACCGGGAACCGTCTCGACCTTCGTGCTCCAATTGCGGAGAAAATCACGCACCATTTGGCGTCCGTTCAATCACTAGAATGCGCGCCTTCTGCCATGCCCGCGGCGGGGAGTCGACAGAGACCAGGGCACTTGTGCTCAAGCCAACAAAAAAGGGCCCCAAAGGGCCCTTCTCGTCGCGCTAGCGCAAGCAGCTTAGCTCAGGAGCGTCAGGTTCGTTGCCGAAACCTTGCCGTCACGGCCGGTCTCGAGCTCGTAGGTCACCTTGTCGCCTTCATACAGGCCCTGCAGGCCCGAACGCTGAACAGCGGAAATGTGAACGAACGCGTCCTTTTCGCCATTTTCTGGCGAAATGAAGCCGAAGCCCTTGGTGGTGTTGAAGAATTTAACGGTACCGGTGATGGTAGACATGGATCTAGGTCCTCGAGTTAGTGGTCGCCGCATAAGCGGCTAAGGGTTGAAAACGGACCCAGTTTAGGTCCGGCCTAAACGATTCACAGATCAGGAGGTAGCCAAGTTCCCGGTCAAGCCGGTCGTTCAGATAGCGCAAGACGAGTGTAACGTACGCTCGATAATATGGTCGCAATCCGTCGAAAATTCAAGGCAATTCACTGGTCGATGAACAAACGCCCGGTCGAGAAAAGCTCCAGACCGGGCGTTTGGTGCGTGTATCAGGTCGGCAGAACAGTGTGCCGCACCGCCACGACCATTAGCCGCGTGGGCAAGTGTCCTTGTAGAGGGTGCCACGCGAATTCTTGTACCAGCAGAGATTGTTGCTGCCATCGACGCGGCCATAGACGTTGCCAGCGGCAGCGCCAACGACACCACCAATACCGGCACCAACGATAGCGCCAGCAGCGTTACCGCTCAGCACACCGCCTGCAACGCCACCAACGACGGCGCCAGCAGTAGCGCCCTGCTGCGTGGTGGTGCACGCTGCAAGCGACAGGCAGGTTGCGGCGATGATCAAAATCTTATGCATGGGAGACCCTCCGAGGAAACTAACTCCAGATTAATGCCACGAGTGTTGATTGGTTCCCATCGACATCTTAACTATTTTAAATCAAATCCTAACGGTTCGCGCAAACGCCCCCGCCGCGACAATCGCCGCCCAGCCCAAAATCATGCCACCACCGCCCAGCGGCGCTGCACCGGGGAACAGGCCATGGCCAAGCCACTCGCGTACGCCAAGATCGCCGGCGAACACCAAAGTCCCCAGCCCAAGCGAAACTGCGGCGAACCGCAGGATGCGGCCGCGCCCAGCCAGCCCTAGCGCCAGCAGCGCCGGGCCATGAGCCAGACAAATCGTGGCAACCGCGGAAAGGTTGCGCGATGCCTCACCATGAGACGCCCCCGCCGCAGCCATCACGCCTGCAGCGCCGATAATTCCTGCCGCAACCAGCGTCAGTCTGGTCACCACTATACTGCCCGTCGCCATCTCTATCTCCCATGTGCCGCGCTCTTCCGCCCGTCACGGGTTTGGTCTAAGCAGGACCCGCGAGTAGGACGAAATCAAATGACCGAGCAAGTTTCGGCTGCATCCAATGCGGCCGTCGATACCATTTCCCGCGCTGGTTGGGGTGCAGAATTACGCGCCACCTTTGCACTCGCCTGGCCGCTGGTCATCGCTCAGCTGGCGCAGAACGCACTGCACACCACCGACGTCATCATGCTTGGCCGCCTCGGCCCCGCTTATCTCGCAGCGGGCACCCTCGCGACGACCTTCCTGAACGCGTTCCTGTTGGGCAGCATCGGCGTCGTCGGTGCTGTCGCTCCGCTTGTGGCGCAGGCGCGCGGGGCTCGCGACATCAAGGCCGTTCGCCGTGTTGTTCGCCAGGGCTGTTGGGCCGCCATCATCATTTCCGTTGTGATGATCCCCCTCCTGCTACAGATTAAACCGATCTATCTAGCCCTTGGACAGGACCCGCTTGCCACCGACATGGCTGAGCAGTTCATCCAGATCGCCGCGTGGTCGATGTTCCCGGCGCTGGGCATCATTGCCTTCCGTTCATTCCTCTCGGCCTATGACGCGACGCGCGCCATTTTGGTGATCACCGTCCTCGGCGTGCTCATCAATGCGCTGATCGCCTATACGCTTATTTTCGGCCATTTCGGCTTCCCACGCCTTGAATTGCGCGGCGCCGCCATCGCGACGCTGACGACCAATTTCATCATGCTGGGCATGATGGTGGCCTATGTCTTGCGCCATCGCCGCCTCAAACGCTTCAACGTGCTGGTCCGGTTCTGGAAGCCCGACTGGCCGCGCCTACGCGAAATATTCCGCATCGGCCTGCCCATTGGTTTGACGGTGTTGGCGGAGGTTGGCTTGTTCACGGCAGCCGCCCTCCTCATGGGGCGCCTGGGCACCGATGAGGTCGCGGCGCACGCCGTTGCACTGCAACTCGCCTCAATGGCGTTCATGGTGCCGCTAGGGCTTGGCGTTGCAGCAACAGTTCGTGTTGGCATCGCCTTTGGACGCGGCGATATCGACGGTGTTGGCAATGCGGGCTGGACTGCGTTCGTGCTCGGCCTCGGCTTCATGGCCGTATCCTGCACTCTGTTCCTGACGGCTGGTACATTCCTGGTGTCACTGTTCCTCGACATGAACGAGCCAACCAATGCCAACGCCATTGGCCTGGCCATCACGTTCCTGATGGTCGCTGGCATCTTCCAGCTGGTGGATGGCGCACAGGTCGTGGCTGCGCACTCATTGCGTGGCTTGAGCGACACCAAGGTGCCCATGCTGGTCGCCATCGTCGGCTACTGGGCGGTGGGCCTGCCCATCTCCTACGTGCTGGGCTTCGTCTTCAACTGGCGCGGTGTCGGCATCTGGCTGGGCCTGGCAGCGGGCCTTGCCGCCGTCGCCGTGGTGCTGGTGGCGCGTTTCGCCATGCGAGAGCGTCTTGGACTGATGCGCAGTCGTGCTTAAGCGCCCCCAAGCCCTCGGCGCGGCCAATCGGCGAAGCGATTGCGAAACCAGGTGCGTTGGCGCTTGGCATATTGATGGGTGGCGGTGGCGGCGAGCTTGATCGCCTCATCGCGCCCCAACCTGCCATCCAGCCAATCGCCGATTTCGCGCACGCCGATCGCTTTCATCACAGGCAGGCCAGCGTCCAGATCAAGCGCGAGCAACGCCTTGACCTCATCAACTGCACCGCCACTGAACATCGCCTCAAACCGTCGCGAGATGCGTTTTCGCAGCACATCACGGTCGGGATCGAGCACCATCCGCTCAACATCGAACTCGCCCAGCAATCCAGCCTGTGGGGCGTCTTGATAACTCGATAGCGTGCGCCCGGTCGCCCGCTTCACCGCCAAGGCGCGAATGAGCCGCTGCGGATCAACCACCTTCAACCGATCGGCCGCAACAGGATCCTCCTGTTGCAAAAGCGCGAGGCGCCCTTCCCCGTCGAGATGCTGAATATCCTGCTGAACCTGCAGTGTCAGTTCCGGTGCAATTTCGGGTACATCAGCAAAGCCATTGAGCAGCGCATCGAAATAAAGCCCTGTCCCACCCACAAAGATCAGCGGATGATCGCCGGTCGCATCGATTATGGATTGTGCGGCATTCAACCACTGCCCGGTAGAAAACCGCGTTGATGCGGGCACCGTCCCGTAGAGCCGGTGCTCAGCGCGCGCCATATCGGCCTCATCCGGACGCGCAGTGACCACGCGCAATGTGTCATAGACCTGCATGGCATCGGCATTGACGATGACACCATTTTCGGCCCCTGCCATATCGAGCGCCAGCGCCGACTTGCCGCTGGCAGTCGGACCCGCTATCAGGACGGCACGTCTGCGGCCTGCCACGCTTTTTCCTTCCGAGATCAACCAGCCATGCCGGTTCTTTGCCTTATTGCCAATCCGATTGATTCCGAACTCGACCCGGCGCTTACCAGCGCTGTGGTGAAGGAAATCGGCGGTGAGCTCAATTGGCTCGATCACGGCATTGCCTGCGAGATCGCTGAGCCGAAGTCAACCGATGCGCTTGAAATTGCCAGAGCCATTGTGGGCAATCGCGCCGTCGACGCCAATATCGTCCCTACCGAAGGCCGCCGCAAATCCATCCTCGTTGCTGACATGGACTCAACCATGATCAATGAGGAATGCATCGACGAGCTGGCTGCCGCCCTCGGCATCAAGGACAAGGTTGCTGAAATCACCGAACGCGCCATGCGCGGCGAACTGGACTTTGGCGAAGCGCTAGATACCCGCGTTGCGCTGCTGAGGGGCCTTGAGCGCAAGGTCATCGAAGAAATCCGCCGGGAGCAGATCACGCTGGCCAGTGGCGGTCGCGCGCTGATCCAGACCATGAAGGCCTATGGCGCCTACACCTCGCTGGTATCGGGTGGCTTCACCTTCTTCGCCGACTATTTCGGCAAGCGCATCGGCTTCGACGAAGCCATCGCCAACGTGCTTGAGTTTGATGGCGACGCCCTCACCGGCACGGTGGCAAAGCCCATTGTCGACAAGAACACCAAGCGCGAGCGTCTTGAGGCTTTGGCCGCGGAGCGCAATGTGCCGTTGAGCAAGACCATTGCTGTGGGTGATGGCGCCAACGATCTCGATATGATCCGCATCGCTGGTTACGGCGTGGCGCTGCATGCCAAGCCAGCAGTCGCCGCAGAAGCAGGCATCCGCATCGACCACGGCGATCTCACGGCCCTGCTCTACCTGCAGGGATACACGGACGAAGACATCGTTCGGTAGTTCCCCACCGTTCGTTGAGTGGACCTCATCCTGAGCTTGTCGAAGGACGAGGTCGTGTCGACGCGCCATTCGCTCGCGCGACCTCCTGGTTCGACAGGCTCACCATAAGGTCTAGGGAGCCCAGTTTTCACCCCGCGAAACAAAAAGGGCCGGTGCGATTGCTCGCACCGGCCTTTTGATTTGATCGGTCGGCTTACTGCGCTGGCGCTGCGGCCGGTGCAGTTTCCACTGGCTCTGGAACATCAGTGCCAACGGTTGGCGAGAGTTCGGAGCCATCGTCGAGCGTGATGCTCGGGATGGTTGCGTCCTCAATGCCCAAGCCGTCGAGCGCCTGCTCATTGCCATTTGGCGCGGTGATCGGTGCAGCTGTTGGCTGGATCGGTGTCGCCAGATTGGTATTGGCAGCGGGCAGCGAACCGTTCGAGCCGAAGTAGCGGAAGAACTCGCTATCAGGCGACAGCACCATGGTGGTGCCGGTGCCGGCAAGCGCCTTGCGGTAGGATTCCATCGAGCGATAGAACTCGAAGAATTCCGTGTCCTGCCCATAGGCGGCCGCAAAGATACGGTTCCGCTCAGCGTCACCCGTACCACGGATGATCTCGGCATCGCGGGTCGCAGCGGCCACGATTTCCACGGCCTGACGATCAGCGATAGCGCGCAGGCTCTGGGCCTGTTCCTGACCACGGGCACGCAGCAGGGCGGCTTCAGCAAGACGTTCAGCACGCATACGCTCGAACGTGGTCGCCGAAACTTCCTGGTCGAGATCGGTACGCAGGATACGCACGTCGACGACTTCGATGCCCAGCTCAGCCATGTCCGGACGGATCAGGTCACGGGCTTCGCGCATCATCTGCGGGCGCTGCTCGGAAAGAGCCGCGTTGAATTCACGCAGACCGTAGACTTGGCGGAGAGCCGAGTCGAAACGGGTGCCGAGACGGGATTCAACCACCGACAACTGACCCAGAGCACGTTCACGGAACAAGCGTGGATCGGAGATGCGGTAGGTGAGGAAAGCGTCCACCTGATAGAAGGCGTTGCCCGAAACCTGCACGGTCATGTTGGCAATGTCATAGCGCAGCAGCCGGTTTTCGATGATCTGCACGGTGTCGACGATATCGGTCGGGACCTTGAAGTAGAGGCCCGGCTCGGTGCGGATATCTGTAATCTGGCCAAAGCGCATGACAATGGCCTGGTCGCGTTCGTTCACGATGTAGATCGAGGAAAAGAACACATAGAGGGCGGCAAGCACGACGGCGCCAATGATGATCAGACGATTGTTCATGGCTTAGTTCCCCGTCGAACGAGTTGTCGCGCCGGGGCGCAGTTCAGGCAGCGGCAGGTATGGCACGACGCCATTTCCGTTCGGGCTGGACTCAAGGAGAACCTTTTCAGAGCCGCCAAGCACCTCTTCCATGGTTTCCAGGAACAGACGCTTGCGCGTCACTTCGGGGGAGTTCACATACTCAGCGTAGATGGCATTGAAGCGCTGAGCCTCACCGGTTGCTTCCTGCACCACGCGGTTGGTGTAAGCGGCAGAATCTTCGCGCAGGGCTGCAGCACGACCACGCGCATCACCCAGAAGGGTGTTGGCATAGGAGCGGGCCTCTTCCTGAAGGCGCGTCTCGTCCTGACGGGCGCGCTGCACTTCGTTGAACGCATCAACGACTTCAGCTGGCGGACCGGCGTTTTCGATAAGCACCTGACCGACGCGAACGCCGAGCTGATAGCTGTCGAGAATGGACTGGGTGATCTGCTGGACTTCCAGCTCGATACCGCGACGGTCATCACTGTAGATGTCCTGTGCGGGACGACGGCCAGCCACTTCGCGCATCGCGCTTTCAGCGGCATTCCGGACCATTTCCTCAGGGTCACGCACGTTGAACAGGTAAGCGATAGGATCGCTGACCGACCAAAGCGCAGAGAACTGCACATTGACGATGTTCTGGTCGCCCGAGAGCATCAGGCCATTGCTGCCGGATGCATTGGCACGCGAGCCAGCCGCCGAAGCCGAACCGATAGTGGTCTGATTTTCGGTGACGGTGACGCGCTCAACCGTCTCGATGGGCCACAGATGGAAATGCAGACCCGGATTGGAAAGCTCAGGCTTTGGCTTACCAAAGCGCAGCTCGACGCCAACTTCCTGCGGTGCAACGGTGTAAACCGAATTGACGCCCCAGAAGGCGATCAGCGCGAGAATGCCACCAACAATGGCCCAGCGCCCACCTGGGACGCCGCCCTTGAACTGATCGCGACCGCGGTTGAGGATGTCTTCGAGGTTGGGCGTGTTGCCGCCACCTGGACGGCGTGGACCGTTTCCACCGCCACCGGGGGCCTGTCCCCACGGACCGCCATTATTATTGCGGCCACCCCCGCCTCCATTACTCTCCCACGGCATCGCGTCCCTTTCGGATAAATCTACTACGTTACGGACTTATATAGGCAAGGTCCTCGCGCGATCAATGCACGCTGGGCTATCGACGTTCGTACACATTGACGCGGTAGCGCGCTTCATCCTTTGGCGAAGGCTCAATCTCAGGGCTATCAACCACAATCCACTGCTCGGGCGAGATGACTGGAAACAGTACATCGCCTTCCGGATTGAGTTCAATATGAGAGATATACAGGCGATCGGCCACGTTCATCAGTTGAGCATAAATATCGCCCCCTCCGATAATCATGACCTCATCAACGCCATCGGCCACCGCAATCGCGCGCGCTTTCTCCAGTGCTGCCTCGATTGTGGAAAACACCAAAACACCCTCGGGCTGGTAACCCGGCTGGCGAGTCACCACGATATTGGTGCGACCCGGCAGCGGCTTGCCCACGGTTTCATACTGTTTGCGCCCCATAATCATGGGCTTGCCCATGGTAGTGCGCTTGAAAAAACCAAAATCGGACGGAATCCGCCAGGGGATGGTCTGCGAGCTGCCGATGACGCCGTTTTCGGCGACACCAGCGATCATGGCGATCTTAATGCTCATGACCTACTCGGCCGTGTCATGGCGCTGAAGGATCAGCACATCGAGTTCCCGCTCTGGCCAATAGTTTTCTTTGACCATTTCGAAGGTCGTCGGGCCGATCTTTTTGACGCCGTCGCCGCAGAACGACACGAGGTTCTTGGTGTCACCTTTATCGACGACGAGACGGAATTTCTCGATACCGTTGCCGCCCCAATTGCCACCTGTGGTGACGATATAAGAAAGCCAGTTCTCGTAGAACGGCGCGGCATAGTATTCTTCACCCTTGGGAATGGTGGCGCGCACCGCAGTGATCAGCGCGTCGTCGATGCAATACTTGTCGGTGTATTCCTTGACCGGATCATAGCCCTCATAGGCCTCGCCGAGGAAGTTTACCCCAACGGTGCCACCAACACTGGGCTTGTACCGATGTTCGACCGTCACCGTTTTGCCGGCAGGGAAGGTCGCTTCCCAAGTGTAGGTCGCCTTATAGGTCCAGGCTGGCCAATAATGCTTTTCCCAACCTTTCCCGGCGTCGAATTCGTCCGGAGTGATCATGCCCAGATGCAGCAGCTTGTCGCGCGTTGCCTCGTCGAGGTGGTCAGTGGCCTCGCCCGCTGCCTCGTTGATCGGCACCAGCGGTAGCTTCAGCGACCTGAGCAGTTCCGTACGATCAACCCCGAACGAATAGGCATATTCGTTTAGGGTCGCATCGACCGGCTTGCCGTCAAACGTCGTCTGGAACTCAAAGAGATTGTCGTCAGGTCCATTGGGATAGGACACTGGAGAATACATGTCCGGCACAATCTCGGGCATTGGGAACGCCACAAGGATGTTCTGGTCCACATCGGTGTCGTTGCGGAACTCATAGACAACGCGGATTTCATCACGAGAGATGAACAGCTCTTCGCTCTGCATCACGATGTCGGAATTGCTGATGAACTCAAGGCCACCCGTGGTCAGCACAGCGGTGGTGTCATTAGCCAATACCGGCACACCGGCAGCAAGCACCATGGCCGTGGCGGTCAGGAACTTCATCGCATCCTCCAAAAAACTTGTCGTCTCAGACGCTTGGGGCGAAGCTCGGACTCTCTGCCGTCACGTCATGTTCAGGACGCTATGTAGCCGCATCGCCTAGCTTTGCGGAAGATACCTCAGCCACTTGCGGGCGAGTGCTGCATCAAGGTCGATTTTGTTGTGCCGCGCGAACAGCAGCAGCATGGCCAATACGTCCGCCGCCTCATCTTCAAGCGCGACCCGAATCTCTGCTGCGTCAGCACCTTTGAGCCGCCCCCTGCCCGTTCCCTTCAGATGCTCGGCAGTCAGCTCGCCGAGCTCCTCCTGCAGCTTGAGCAGATACCAGTCGGCACTGCGCTCAATCTCGAAGCGTTCGGCGTAAATGTCCGAAACCAGCGCGAGTTTATCCGCCAGTTCGGACAGGCCGGTCATACGGACACCGCAGCCTTGATGTGTGGGTGCGGATCATAACCAACGAACTCAAAGTCCTCGAACACGAAGTCCTCAAGGTTTTTGACCGCAGGATTGATCTTGAGCGACGGCAGCGGGCGCGGTTCGCGCGTCAGCTGCAGCTGCGCCTGCTCGAAGTGGTTCGAGTACAGATGCGCATCGCCAAAGGTATGGACGAAGTCACCCACCTCCAGCCCCGTCACCTGCGCCACCATATGAGTCAGCAGCGCGTATGAAGCGATGTTGAACGGCACGCCGAGGAACGTGTCGGCAGAGCGCTGATAGAGCTGGCAGCTGAGCTTGCCGTTCGCCACATAAAACTGGAACAGGCAATGACATGGCGGCAGCGCCATTTCATCGACTTCTGCCGGGTTCCAGGCCGACACGATATGGCGGCGAGAATCCGGCTTGGTGCGAATGGATTCGATCACATTGGCGATCTGGTCAATCTTGCGGCCATCCGGCGCAGGCCAGCTGCGCCACTGCGAACCGTAGACTGGTCCAAGGTCGCCATTTTCGTCGGCCCATTCGTCCCAGATCTTCACGCCGCGCTCTTGAAGCCAGCGCACATTGGTCTCGCCACGAATGAACCACAGCAGTTCATAGACGATGGATTTGAGATGCAGCTTCTTGGTCGTCAGCAGGGGAAAGCCCTGCGACAGATCAAAACGCATCTGGTAGCCGAACAGGCTGCGCGTGCCAGTACCGGTACGGTCGGCCTTGTCGGCGCCATGCTCAAGGATGTCGGATAAAAGCTTCAGATAGGGCTGCATGGTTCCATCCTAAGACGATTCGCCCGGCGCTGGCGCTTCTCCCAGATGGCTTTTCAAAAGCCGTGTCAAAAGGTCGATCTGCTCCTGCTGTTTTTCCAGCAATGCCTTGAGATCGCCATCACGCATCCGGTCCACCTTGTCGTGCAGCGCCATGATCTCGATCTCGGCCTTGAGATTGCATTCGTAGTCGTGACTGGTGACCATGCGATCCTTCGCCGCCTGCCGGTTCTGGCTCATCATGATGACCGGCGCCTGCACCGCCGCCAGCATCGACAGCAGCAGGTTGAGGAAGATGAACGGATAGGGATCCGGTGCCGACTGGCTCAATCCAAGATTCAACCCCACCCAGATAAGCAGCACGACACCAAAGATGATCAGAAAGGTCCATGAGCCGCCGAACGAGGCCACGCCATCGGCCAGCCGCTGCCCAAAGGTGGATTTATCATCAAAAATTACGCTGGCATCCTGGGAGAGCGCCCTGCGGCCAATCGATTGCTCCAACACGAGACGCTCGTGCTTTGTCAGCGCTTTCTCACCTTTACCCAGAAACCGCTCGGCAGCGGAAATCAGCTTATCAGTCGGGATGTCAGTCATGGCTGGCTCTCTTGGCTTGTTGAACCAAACCTACACCGAATTGACGAGCGATGCTGCTGACACACACTGTCAGCCTAGCAATTGTAGGTGTGAGCGCAGGCATTGAGGAGAGCGCAAATGGCCATTGAACATCTCAACCCCGAGGGCATGTACAAAAGCCCTGTCTTTTCACAGGGTATCGTTCTACCCGCTGGCGCCCGCCTGTTGCTGATCGGTGGACAGAACGCTGTCGACGCCGACGGATCCATCATCGGCAAGGGCGACGTCGCTGCCCAGAGCGCCAAGGCGCTCAGCAATCTCCAGCTTGTGCTGGAAGCTGCCGGCGGGCGGCTGGAAGATCTCGTCAAAGTGACCGTCATTATCGATCAGGACGCTGACCTGCGGTTCGCGTTTGGCGCGTGGATGGCCGTGTGGGGCGACCGCACCAATCCACCCACCGTCACCGGCTTCCGCGTCGCCGGCCTAGCCAATCCCGATTTCCTGATCGAGATCGAAGCCCAAGCTGTGCTGCCGTGAGTGCGCTGCGACCTTTGCGCGCTCGCGAGACCATGGAGCCCTTTGTGGCCGAAGCTTTGGAACAGCGCGGTGTGCGTGCCCAATACGACGCCAGGCCGCCCTATCAGCGCAACGATTACCTGCTGTGGATCAATAAGGCCAAGCTCGACGACACCAAGCAAAAACGCCTCGCGCAAATGCTGGACGAGCTCGAAAATGGTGGTGTTTACATGAACATGGCGTGGAACGGCTGACCCCAATATTGCATCCCGCGCCCGACCGTCCTATATGTGAGGGGCTCGCAAGAGCTATGGCGATAAACTGTCATCGTAATAAACCTTTCGGACCCGGGGGCAGTACCCGGCGCCTCCACCATTATGGGGGCGAAACAGGATCGACGAGGGCGTAAAGGGTGTGCTTTTGCTCGGTGAGGTACCACCGTTATCGGTCCGAAACTTATAGTTGCAAATGACAACAATAAGGCTCCAGTCGCTCTCGCTGCGTAAGCAGTGCTAGCATTGGGAAATTAAGTCCTCCACCCCTAGCCGGGTGACAGGCGGGGTCCGCAGGCACCTGGCAACAGAAGCCTGCACCTTCCCTAATTGCCAATAGATTTCCCTTTATCCTTGAATTCTAATGGAACGTGGGGCTGATATGAGCCGTTCAGGATTCGATTAAACTGCCGGAAGGTTGACTATGGCCGAAGACCACATGCGCTACGATATTCTCGCTCAGGAAGCCCTGCGCGGCGTCGTGCGCAAGGTGCTGGCTGAAGTTGCCAAAACCGGCCTTCCTGGCGACCACCACTTCTTCATTTCCTTCGTGACACGCGCCCCGGGCGTGCGCCTCAGCGAAAAACTGCTGGGCCAGTACGACAAGGAAATGACCATCGTTATCCAGAACCAGTATTGGGACCTCAAGGTCACCGAAACCGGTTTTGAAGTCGGCCTGTCCTTCGACGGCCAGCCCGAGCTGCTTGTCATCCCCTTCTCCGCAGTCAAAGGTTTCTTTGATCCGTCGGTCCAGTTCGGCCTGCAGTTTGATCCGGCCACTGCACCGGGCTCCGATGCTGTCGAGGCGGACGCAGACGAAGCCGTCGAAAGCGTTGCCAGCGCAGTACCTGAAGAAGGCGAAAGCAGCGGCGAAAAGGTCGTGAGCCTCGACGCCTTCCGCAAAAAGCCCTGACATTGCCCTGATGGACAAGCGATCCCTGTCCATTGCCGGTCATCGCACGTCGATTGCCCTGGAGCCCGAGTTCTGGGCTGCACTCGAACGCATGGCCGCAGAAGCAGGCCAGCCAATGGCAGGCCTCATCCGCACCATTGATGAAACCCGCCAGACGACAAACCTGTCGTCTGCGGCGCGCGTTGCCGTATTGAAATGGTATCAGCAGAAAGCCGAAACGCCCGCTAGTTGACCGGCTGGTTCACCATGGGTTGATAACCCAGGTTCAGTTGCAGCGGCTGCACAGGGGGCGCCACTTGCGGTGGCGCGACAGGCTGCTGTTGTTGCTGACGCAGCGCCTCTTCCTCAGCCGCCTTGCGGGCCGCCTCTTCAATGGCCAGACGAGCAGCCTCTTCGGCGGCGGCCTTCCGGCGCTGCTCTTCGATCAGCTTATTGCGCTCTTCAGCCGCCGCGCGCTGGCGCTCGGCATCCTCCGCGCGCAATACCTCAAGCCGATCGACCTCAAGTTCATTGGCCCGCACCTGCACAGCACCCACCAGTTCTTCCAGATCAGGCGTGATGGCCGGGGCCGTCAGCGTGCCCTTGATACGGGTCAGAATGCGCGCGGTATCTTCGCCAACAAGGCCACGTTCATCGGTGAAGCCAAGCGGCGTCAGCACGAAACTGCCATCAAGCCCGAGCGACTTGAGCGCCAGATTGAGATTGCCCGCCAAACGCCCGCCATTGCCTTCAACGATGAAGTTGGCGAGACGCGCAACGCCACCGGCGATGGTGAATGTACCGGTCGCCGTCGGAGCCGAGAAACTCCCCTGCCCCAGCGCCAGACTGACGATGGCCCTGAGCGCATCAGAGTCCATGTTGAGCACGTCACCCAACCCGGCAACCGTGGGATAAACACCCGGCGACAGCCCTGCGACCGCAAAGTCCTTCAGCGTAAAGCTGCCTTCCCCGGTAAGGCTCCCCATCGCTTCGGCAATGCTGGCGCCAGACGCCTCAAAGCGCATGCCGCCATCAAGCGCGCCACTCAACGCATTGGCCACAGCGGGCGTCGCGACAGCGTCGACCGGCACGCCAACAAGGCTCATGCGGCCGCTAATATTCTTCTGGGCCAGCGGGCCCTCGCAGCACACCGCCACGTCGAACGTCGCCTTGCCACCTCCAACGCTTGCCTCAAACCGCGACAAGCGTAGACGGGTCTCATCCCACGCCAGATCGAACGTTGCGTTCTGCATGCGCTCGACACCACCCGCGGTGACGACAGGCGCAGTGACACTCACAGTGCCCCGTGTGACGCGCGGCTCAGAGGCCGCATCGATTGGCCCCTCGGGCCAAACGTCGATCGCCCCGACCAGCGCCGCGCGACCAAACAGTGTGGCGGCCAGACCTTCAACCGAAACGGTGTCGATTGTTACGGCACCTGACACAGCGGCGGTTGAGCCGGTGCGCGACAGGGCCAGCTCGCCGCCAAAACCGACTTCGCCGGATTTGCCCTTGATATCAGTCAGGCGCGCCAGACGTTCGCCCTCGAAATGCAGGGTTCCACTACCCACCGCCAGCGGCAGGCTGAGGCCTTGCGAGCCGACGACTTCGGCCATCGTGCCGGCATCGCCCAACGACACATCCAGCGTGCCAGTGCCTTGAATTTCGCCCGTAGCGGTCATCAGCAAGTTGCCGGTAAAGCCGACGCGTTCAGTGCCAAGGCTGGCATTCAGGTGACTGTCGAGGCTATTGGTTGGCGAGCCCTCGACCGCAAAGCTCACCAGCATGGAGCCATCGCCGCTGAACAGTTCGGCATTACCCAGTCCAACCTGTTGCGTCAGCCCGGCGACATCCATGGATTCAAGCGCGCCATTGAGGCGCAGCGGCTCGGTCAAAAGCCCGCCAATGCCGGCGCTGAGTTCAGCCCGTAGATTAAAGTCAGAAACACCCAGGGTGCCGCCCACGCTCAAGATCTGCCCACCCTGATCATTGGGCGCTTCAAGATCAATCGAGAGGTCGGCGGGCAATGACGGCGCCAAGGCACCGCGCCAGGATTCAGGCGTCTGTAAAACCCCATAGAGCAGCGCGAGCGCTGGCGCTGAGGCGGACGATACCGCAACGCGCCCCGTGCCCGAAAGCTCTGGCTCCGCCAGTGTGCCACCGAGCTCAAGCGCACCGTTAATGCGCGCCCCGCCCCATTGCGCGGCAGACAGACGCGAGAAGGCGATCTTGTCCTGGGTCCAGCGCCCCTCGGCCACAAGCTCCGTGCCGTCTTGGCCAAAGGCCCGCGCGCGATTGGCCGTCAGCGAAAAACTGCCCGTCGGGAAGCTGCGGCCAAAAGCCGGATCATTGCTGATATTGGGTAGCAAGGCGCCAAGGGCAGCGCTTTCGATCGTCGAGAGCACATCGAAATGACCCACCACATCGAGCCGTGTCTCATCGCCAAAGCCCAGCCGCAGTTCGACAGCATGCGACTTGCCATCAAGCGTCAACCGGCCCGCTGTCAGCCCCAGCGCGTCGCCGACCAGCATGACCTTGCCGTCGAGACCGCCGGGCATATTGAACAGCGGATTGTCTTCGCTCGGTTTGCGCCACAGCGCAGCCAGACTATCGAGGCGTTCACTGTTCAACGATACCGAGCCACGAAACGCCGGGCGTCCTGCTTCATTGTCTAGGGAGCCGGTCGCGCGGACCTGGGTATTGCCGGGCAATTGACCCTGCAATGTGTCGACCTGCCAGCTCTCGGCATCGGTGGTCGCGGACACCACCACGTTACGGATGGAGAAAGCACGGAGCCCCACTTCGGCAAGGTCGATACTGACCTTGCCGGGAATGGGCGGAACAGGCGGCGCGGGCAACTCGGCCAACAAGCGCAAAACCTCATAGGGTTGCGTTGACGTGTCTTCCTGCGCATCGCGCGGCGGCAGGGCAATCACCCCGCCCGAAATGACAGCGTCAAAACTCGGCGCCGCGCCAATCTGAATGCTGGCCGAACCCGTCAGCCGTGCGCCGCTGCGGTTTTCATCTGGCTGGAGCGTGTAGCCCGACAGCAGGACGCGGTCGGTCGAGCTGGTCACCTTGCTTGTAAACACCAGATCACCGCGCACATCGCTGGCGCTGGCGGCAACGGGCGGCGTCTGGCGGTAGGTCAGCGTGCCATCAAACTTCGGCGCCATGCCGGCTTCGAGCTGGCCCTCGGCCGTGAGCGAATATGCGCCGCTTTCGGGCCGAAGCCCCAGCGTTACGCGCGCATTGCCGGTGATATTGGCTGCGGCGGAGTTGAACCGGACGCCATAGCGTTCCCCGCCATAAGTGCCCGAACCCTGAAACTGGAATGGCCCGGAGAAGCTGGCCAGCTTTAGGTCGCCATCGACGGCAGAGGCGACATAATTGGCGCCGGACCGCTCATCGATAATGCGGAACGTCGCGTCGATTATGTTGGCCTGCATCAGCGCAACGCCACCGCCCTCGCCCGTGACATTGATGCCCGAGGTCAGGAAACCGCTGTCATCAATGGTGAAGTCCACCACCGGCTCGCGCAGCACCAGTTTGGTGACGTGATAATTGTCGCGCAGGAAATCCATCAGCGAGAAGTCTGCTTCCACCGCATCGACCGTCGCCGCAGGCTCATCGGGAGACCCAACCAGAACGTCGGTAAACGTCAGGCGCGGCTGCGGGAGGAGCGAAAACTCGATATCGCCACGAATGGTAACCTCTGCGCCCAAAACGCCGCTCGCCAGCTCTTCCATGCGCTCGCGATAGTCACCCCATTGGATGAAACGCGGCACGATAAAAGCACTGCCCAGCGCGAGGATCGCGATCAAGCCGACGATGATGTAAATGCGATTCAGCAAATTGCGTATGGGCCCCGGTTTCGCGGGGAGAGTGTAGGCATGCGCGGTCCATGCGCAACCCCGCGCAAGCCTTGTACGCAGCTTAGTGGGCGGGAATACGACGGCTCATGCCCGATTGCGCGAAAGTGAAGGCCCGGCATCGACCCAACGCGAAGCCATGATGCCCCGTGTTCTATACATTGGGCCTGTCGATCCCTATATTGCCAACGAGAACAAAATAAGATTCGTCAATGCCCGCGCAGAGCGTCCCTGCCCCGGATGCCGCGATGGAAAGGCCCTTTATGCCCGGTGAACCCCACCCACTCGACCGCCCCGCCGCCGGGTCGATCACCAGCCAGTTCAAGCGCAACCAGACGCCGGACTATCTGAGTGGTCTGAACGAGGAACAGCGCGATGCCGTGGAGACCATTGATGGTCCTCTGCTCGTGCTGGCTGGCGCGGGCACCGGCAAGACGCGCGTGCTGACCACCCGCATCGCCCACATCATCAATACCAACCGCGCCTGGCCCTCCCAAATTCTGTCGGTGACCTTCACCAACAAGGCCGCCCGGGAAATGAAGGAGCGTATCGAGAAGCTCGTCCCGCGGCTCGACGCCATGCCCTGGATGGGCACGTTCCACTCCATCGGCGCACGCATTCTGCGGCAGCACGCCGGGCTGGTGGGGCTGACCAGCACCTTCACCATTCTCGATACCGACGATCAGATCCGCCTGATCAAGCAATTGCTCGATGCCGAAAACATCGACGAGAAGCGCTGGCCCGCCAAGCTGTTCGCCTCGATGATGGATGGCTGGAAGAACAAGGGCCTGCTGCCCAAAGATGTCTCGCCGGCCGATAGTGGCAGCTATGCCAATGGCCTGGGCGGCAAGCTTTACGCCGACTATCAGGCACGGCTGAAGTCCCTGAACGCCGCCGATTTCGGCGATCTGCTGCTGGAGTGCATCCGGCTGTTCAAGGAAAATCCGGACGTGCTGGCCGAATTCCATCGCAAGTTCAAATACATGCTGGTGGATGAATATCAGGACAGCAACGTCGCCCAATATCTCTGGCTGCGCCTTTTGGCGCAGGGCAAGCCCGCCAGCGAAGCCAATATCTGCGTCGTCGGCGATGATGACCAGTCTATCTATGGCTGGCGCGGGGCCGAGGTCGACAACATCCTGCGCTTCGAAAAAGACTTTCCGGGCGCCAAGGTGATCAAGCTCGAGCGCAATTACCGCTCCACCTCCAATATCCTCAAGGCCGCCTCCAACATCATCGCTTTCAATGAAAGCCGCCTCGGTAAGACCTTGCAGACCGATGTTGGCGAAAAAGGCGAACTCGTTTCTGTCACCCAGCTTTGGGACAGCGAGGAAGAAGCGCGCACGGTCGGTGAAGAGATCGAGCAATATCAGCTTGCCGGGGAACAGCTCAACTCCATGGCGATACTCGTGCGCGCGTCGTTCCAGATGCGCGAGTTCGAAGAGCGCTTCATCACGCTTGGCCTCAACTACCGCGTCATTGGTGGTCCGCGCTTTTATGAGCGCAAGGAAATCCGCGACGCCATCGCCTATCTGCGCCTGGTTGCCCAACCGGCTGACGATCTGGCGCTCGACCGCATCATCAACACGCCAAAACGTGGCCTTGGTGACTCCACGGTGCAGCTGCTGCATAGCGCAGCTCGCGCCGCCAATGTCCCCCTGCTCTCGGCCATCCGCATGCTGGTGGAAACCGAAGAGCTCAAACCCAAGCAACGCACCACCCTGCGCGGTCTGGTGTCCCAGTTTGATGACTGGGCGTTCCACGCCCAGACCATGCGGCCGTTCGAACTCGTCGAGCGCATCCTCGAGGAGAGCGGCTATACCGATATGCTCACTGCCGACAAATCGGTTGAGTCAGAGGGCCGCAAGGAAAACCTCAAGGAACTCAGCCGCTCCATGGAGGAGTTCGACACCCTCGGTGGTTTCCTTGAGCACATCGCGCTGGTGATGGATCGCGACAGCGCCGAAGCATCCGACGCCGTCACCATCATGACCCTGCATGGCGCCAAGGGACTGGAATTCAACACGGTCTTCCTGCCCGGTTGGGAGGAAGGCACTTTCCCCAGCCAGCGCTCGATGGATGAGAGCGGCCGTGCGGGTCTCGAGGAAGAGCGCCGCCTCGCCTATGTCGGCATCACCCGTGGCCGCAAGCGCGTGCGCATATCAGCCGCCCAGAACCGCCGTATTCACGGCCTCTGGCAGTCCGCGATCCCCAGCCGCTTTCTCGATGAGCTGCCCGCGGACGCTGTCGAGGTCAAGGACACTGGCTCGTCCTATGGCGGCTATGGCTATGGCGGCGGCGGTGGGGCAGCTTCGCGCTTCAACAAGGCCGACCCGTTCGAAAGCGTCTATGAAACGCCCGGTTGGCAGCGCGCGCGTGCCCAGCAAGCCAGTCGCAGGGGTGGCGGTCCACTGACCATTGAGGGTGATCTGGTTGCCCGCTCGGTCGATCTGGGCAACGATCGTTCGGCCTTTGCCATGGGCGAACGTGTGTTCCACCTCAAATTCGGCTACGGCGAAATCGTCGCGATTGAAGGCAATAAGCTAACCATCGAATTCGAAAAGGCCGGCCGCAAGAAGGTGCTGGAAAGCTTCGTACAGAAGAGCTGATTGAACTATGGCCGTCCCGCAAAGCAAGGCAGAGCTGCTCTCTGCCATCGACATCAACTACGCCAAGCTGGCCAAGGATCTGGCCAGCATTCCCGAGCCTTTGACCCGCGCCAAAACGCTTGAAGGCCACATGAAAAACACCACGATGAGTGTCCATGACCTGGTGGCCTACCTGGTCGGCTGGAATGAGCTGGTGCTCAAATGGCATGCCCAGCAGCGCGCGGGCAAAGTGGTCGACTTTCCCGAAACCGGCTTCCAGTGGAACCAACTGGGACAGCTCGCCCAGAAATTCTACGCCGATTACAAAGGCCTGGCCTGGCCGGAACTACTGGTTCGTCTGGAAACGGCCAAGACCAAGCTTGTAGATCTGGTCGAGAGCCAGAGCGATATCGCGCTCTATGGCGTCTCCTGGTACGAAAAGCACACCATGGGTCGGATGATCCAGTTCAACACTTCCTCGCCCTATGCCAATGCGCGCGGCAGGCTCCGGGCATGGAAGAAGGCCAACGATCTGGACTGACGGCCCTTAGGGAAACCGCTTGCCGATTTCGGCGATGTAGGCCGCTGCTAAGCGCCCAAAATTATTCGCGTCCAGGGCAATCGTCTGGCCAATCGCGATCCCCGACACGGCCTTTTCGGCGTTGTACTTGATGGTCTTGTTGGCCTGCAAAACCCCGTCATGTTCCATGATGGAATCCGAGAGCATGCGGACTTCGTTCAGCGGGTTGCCATCCTTGCCCTCTGCCCCACGCATGCGGTGCATGAAGTGGTGATCGAGCGCCAGCAACATCGAGTTGAAATAGCCCGGCGCAAAAGCCGCCAGCGCCGCTTCAGCCTTTGCGTTTCCCTTAGCTGCTGCTGCAAGAGCGGCGAAGGCCGCAAGCTGCTCGTCAACTTTGGCGGCAGCCAACTGGACATGGACTTCAGGATAACTGGTCACTGCAAGCATTGTTGATCATCCTCGAACTGTGCTGGAATTGCGCTGCGAAACAGCAGTGCGACCAGCTTCATTTTGGATACAGCCTCACCATATCTAGTGCCAATCAACAAGGGACCACGCCATGATCATCACCACGACGCCGAGTGTAGAAGGCCGCCAGATCGTCGACTATTTGGGCATCGTCACCGGCGAAGTCATTGTTGGGGCAAACGTTTTCAAGGACCTGTTTGCCAGCGTGCGGGACATCGTCGGTGGCCGCGCCGGCGCCTACGAATCCACCTTGCGTGATGCGCGACAGGCGGCCTTCCGAGAACTTGAAGAAGAAGCTCGCAGCCGCGGAGCGGACGCTGTGGTGGGTGTGGACATCGATTATGAAGTCGTCGGCTCGGGTGGAAGCATGTTGATGGTATCGATTTCGGGAACCGCGGTCACCTTCTAGAACAGAGCAAGTCAACGCCTCGGTAGAAATACAGATGCGCCTTCATATTTATTTACCTTTATCGGTGCAATAACAGCATAACCTGTTTCGTCGATAAGTGTGATGGCGTCCATCCGAATACAGAACTTGCAGTGGCTTGGTGTGGTGATCTGCGCGGCCTGCGCCGTGTTGCTCGGCGGCTCGGCTTTGTACGCAAACATCACAGATTATGCGCGCGCCAGCTCTGGCGTCGCGGCCCTGACGCATTTCGAAACAATCCTGTCGCTCACCAATGCGCTCTCCAAAGAGCGCGACCCCGCCGCCGCCGCCATGGGTGCGGAGGGCGATGAGCTGACCGGAGTCCGGGGCGACATAAGAACAACGCGCCAGGCAGTGGATGAGGCACTTGTGGCCGTCAAAGAAAGCTATGCCGCCGAAATGGCAGCCAATGCCGAGCTGCGCCGCAGCTTTGATGGCCTCGATTTCGTTCTGACTGTATCGCGCCAAGCCGTCGACACCATCCTCAGCAAGCCCCTGGAGCGGCGCTCCGCGCCCGATGTGACAAGGGCCATCGAGGCCATGTTCTCCGTCACCGATGCCGCCACGGTGCTGCGCGCCCGCATCGGTCGCCAAACCATGCTGAGCGTGCCCCAGATCACCACCGAAATCATGCTGTGGGCCGCCGCCAGTGAAATGCGCGAACAACAGGGTCGCCTGAGCGCCTATGTGGTGATGATGCTGGCCTCAAACGTGCAGCAGGACCGCCGCTATCTCATCAAGGTCAACGAGACCGAGATCAGGCTCCGCCTGATGCGCAACATTCTGCACAATTACACCACGGCCTATTTTGACAGTGGAAAGGTGTCCGAACTGCTGACCTGGATCGATGCCGATTATTTCGGCCGTTCGTTGACCTATGCCCGGATGACGGCTCGCCTGCATGAGAGCGATGGGCCCATCGGCTCGGTTGAGTTCACCAATAAATACCTGCTGGGTGTCGCTTCCACTGAGCAGGTGACCGAACTGCTGGTCAACCAGTCCCTGGCCCAGCTGCAGCGTATGCGCGAGGAATCTGGCACCTCGGTGCTGCGCTCAGCAATACTAACCGGCCTGATCGTCCTCGCCTTGCTGGCGCTGGCAGTCGTGTTCCGGCGCATCCTCTTCCGTCCGCTCGCCGTCGTGCACGACCAGCTCACCGCCGTGGCCCACGGCGATCTGTCCGAGCCGCCGCCGCGGCACCCGATCGGTCGGGAAATCCGCGAAATGCTCGAAGGCGTCGCCGTGCTGCGTAACCAGCAGCGCGAAAAACTGCGCCTGGAAACCGAGCAGCGCCGCATGACCGAAAGGCTCAAGGCCCTGTCGGAAACCGACACACTGACCGGCCTGCCCAACCGCCGCGCGCTGCGAGACTTCGCCCACAGCGTCTTCGAACAGGCCGACACCGACGCGCATACGATTGGCGTTATCATTTTCGACGTGGACCACTTCAAGTCTGTCAACGACACCCTCGGCCATTCCATGGGTGACATGGTCCTTCAGAAAATCGGCAAGATCCTCCCGCCCCTATTGCGCTCCAACGATATCATGGCGCGCTATGGCGGGGAGGAGTTCGTGATTTTGCTAAGGGACACAGATGCTTCGCGCGCCTTCGCCATTGCAGAGCGCCTGCGGCTCACCCTCAGCCGAACCCAGGTCAGCCGCAAGATTGGGCTCACCGTAACGGCCAGTTTCGGCGTCGCGCTGCGCTTGCCCAACTCACCGGAAAACTGGGACACCGTGGTCGCTGTCGCCGACCGTCGCCTCTATGCAGCCAAGCGCGGCGGACGCAATCAGGTCTGCATGCACGATAGCGACATCCCCATCGCAGCAGTGGGCTAATTCGCCCCATCGCCGACCCACAGGCAGCTGGCGGATTGACTTGTTGCAGGCGCTGCCGCAACTAGGGCGAAACCAACTGAAAGCCCTGCCATGCAAGTCGACCAGCTCTCCGCGCCCCTCACCAAGGAACAGGCTTATGCCCTGGTCGATGCGGTTATGGAGCGGGACGATCTGGCGCTGACGGCAACCGCGCACGAGAACGAAGATATCGAACAATGGTACTTCGAGGCCTCCTGCGAGAGCCCGGCCAATGTTGAATCATTTTCTGAACTGGCACGCCAAACCCTTGGCATGGATGTAGAATTCACCGTTTCGACCTTAGACCCTGAGGTCAATTGGGTCGCCAAGTCGCTGGAGGGCCTGGCGCCGGTGGTGGCAGGCGGGTTCTACGTTTATGGCAGCCATGAAACCGGCCCTATCCCCCATGGCGTGACCGCTATCCGTATTGATGCGGCGCAGGCCTTCGGCACCGGCCATCACGAGACCACTACAGGGTGCCTTGAAGCCATCGACAAGCTGCTCAAGCGCAAGAAGCCGACCCGCATGATTGACGTCGGCACAGGTACTGGCCTTCTCGCCATTGCCCTGGCCAAGCGCACCCGCACCCCCGTGATCGCCAGCGATATCGACCCGATTTCAGTGACGACAACCATTGAAAATGCTGAGTTTAATGGCGTTGGCAATCAGATCATCGCGCTGGAAGCGACTGGCCTGACCCACCCGACGATTGCCCAGCATGCGCCCTATGACCTGATCGTCGCCAACATTCTGGCCGGTCCACTGATGGCGCTGGCGCCAGCAGTCGGCAAGGCGGCGCAGAAGGGTGCGACCATCATCCTGTCCGGCATTCTGGAGCATCAGGCGCGTGGCGTGATCAACGCTTATGCCCGCCAGGGCATGACGCTGACACAGAAGCTGCAGCGCAAGGACTGGACCACTTTGATGCTGGAAATGAAGTAGCTCAGCGCTTCGTTCGGCTAGCACACTGTTAGCATCTGGCGTCGCATAGCGGCGCAAACAGACAGTGTCGCAAGACACGCGTCACACCCTCGGGCCAACCCCGAGGGTTTTTCATTTGAACGCCCAAAAAGCAAAATCCCCGAAGCGAGCTCCGGGGATCGTCAGATCGTCAGCAGTAAACTGCAGCGGCCTTACGGGCGCTTGGTGAACGCGCCGATCAGCTGATGCTGCATGCGATAGCTGACCTGGCGGCTCGATTCGCGACCACGGGCGTCGATAACGGACCCCAGTGCCTTGCGGAAATCGTTCTTGCTCTCAGTCATCTCAGTCTCCATGCACGTGGACGATGATCTATTGCCACCGTCGTGAGCGTATCTAGGCTATTCCGGCACGCTTGGTTAGGCCCGTTGAGTCAGACCAGCCATGCTGGTTTCGCAGGGCGCGTTACCGACCCTTAAACTTATAGTCCAGCGAGGGATGGTCACGCTCATACTGCTCAAGGAAGCGCTTGGCCTGGCGCGCACGACCTTCGACGAGGGCGTCAAGGGTAAGCCGGAACAAGTTCCTGGTCGTCTTCATTTTTGTTCTCCGAATTCTTGTGGTCTATATGGTCAACCGTGACTGGCATGGCCATGCTCACCTGGACAAACCACCCATGACCGGAGCGCATTCCGGCACAGGATCGAACAATGACCACCCAGACCTTTCCGCCCGCCGTGTTCCAGAGCTTTGATGAGAAGTCGGACCCAAGCGATGTCGCCCCTCGCCTCGCCGCGCTGCGGGGCGCACTGGCCAAGGCCGGTGTCGATGCCTTTCTGGTGCCGCGCGCCGATGCGCACCGTGGCGAATCCGTACCGCCCGGCGAAGCGCGCCTTGCCTATATGACCGGGTTTACCGGCTCCGCCGGGTTTGCCGTGGTCGGGGCCGACAAGGCAGGCCTGTTTGTGGACAGTCGCTACACGCTGCAGGCGCCCGCCCAGACCGACACCAAGGCGGTGACCATCCACGAATGGCTGCAGGGCGGCCTCTCCGTCGAGATCGGCGATTACGTGCCTGAAGGCGGCATCATTGCCTATGACCCATGGCTGCATACGCCCGGCGAAATCCGTGACCTTGCCGAAAAGCTGGCGGGCCGCGCCACGCTCAAGCCAAGCGCCAATCTGGTCGACACCATCTGGGCCGACCGCCCGGGCGCACCAGTGACGCCAATCGAATTCCTCGGCCACAACCGGTCGGGCAAGAACGCCAGCGACAAGATCGCCGAATTGCAGGCGGCGCTGGCCACTGACCATGCCGACGCAACCGTGCTGACCCTGCCAGAGTCGATCTGCTGGCTGCTCAACATGCGCGGCCGCGATGTGCCCAACACGCCGTTCGTGCTTGGTTTTGCCATTGTGCCGCAGACCGGCCTGCCAACGCTTTATCTCGATGCCGCCAAGATCACCGCCGAGCTCAGCCAGTCGCTTGACGGCATCGCCCATGTCGCCAGCAGCGACACCCTGCCCGCTGCCCTCGCCAGCCTGGGCAAGGACGGCAAAGCCGTACTGATCGATCCGGCCAGCGCGCCCGAAGCCATTGCGGCATCGCTCAAGAACGCCGGTGCCAAGCTGATCGAAAAGCGCGATCCCGTGCTGCTGCCCAAGTCGCGCAAGAACGACGCCGAGCTGGGTGGCATGCGCGAGGCCCATCGTCTCGATGGCATTGCGCTCGCCAAGTTTCTCAGCTGGTTCGACAGCGCCGCGCCCAAGGGCGACCAGACCGAAATTGGCCTCGTCACCGCTCTCGAAGCCTTCCGCCGCGAAGAAGAGACCTGCGTTGACGCCAGCTTTGACACGATCTCTGGCGCGGGCCCCAATGGCGCCATCGTGCACTATCGCGTCACCACCAAGACCGATCGTACACTGCAGCCAGGCGAACTGATGCTGCTCGATAGCGGCGCGCAGTACCTGGCCGGGACCACCGACATCACCCGCACCATGTCGACCGGCAGCTCAACGCCCGAACAGCGCGACCGCTTCACCCGCGTGCTCAAGGGCATGATCGCCATCTCCATGGCCAAGTTCCCCAAGGGCACCAGCGGCGCGCAGATCGACGTGCTGGCCCGCCAGTTCCTTTGGCAGGATGGCGTGACCTACAACCACGGCACCGGTCACGGCGTGGGCGCGTATCTGGGCGTGCACGAGGGCCCCATCGGCATCTCTTCGCGCTACACCATGCCGCTCGAATTAGGCAACGTGATCTCGAACGAGCCCGGCTACTACAAGGCTGGCGAATACGGCATCCGCATCGAAAACCTGATCGTCGTCGTGGAAAGCGCCTCGCCGGGCTTCCTCGAATTCGAGACGATTACGCTGGCGCCAATCGATACGCGACTGGTGGACAAAACGCTGCTGACCGAAGCAGAGCGGGTGTGGCTGAACAGCTATCACCAGCGCGTCTGGGACGAAATCGGGCCGCTGGTATCGGGATCGACGCGGGAATGGCTGAAGGGCGCGACGGCGGCGATCTAGGCTCAGCGAAAGGATACCCCCACCTAGCCTCCCCCTGAACAGGGGGAGGAATTCAGCTGGTGGGTGGTACGAGAACCTACGCACAAGACTAGCTCCTCCCCCTGTTCAGGGGGAGGTTGGGAGGGGGTATGTTCCTTCGACCTGTAGCCATCGATAACTCAAAACCCACTGCGCTGCCCTCGGACTTGATCCAAGGGCCTTTGGCCGCTTGTGCCGCGGGATAGTGGCCCTCGGATCAAGTCCGAGGGCAGCGCAGAGGATATGATATGTATGGGGACTACATGACCCCGGAAGAATACGCCCTTACTCGCCCGCAGCCTCGGCAAAAATTTCGCTCAGGCGGTAGACATTATCGGGGCTGGTGGATGCGACGTCGTCAATCTTCCAGCCATTTTCGTTGACCAGATCATAGACCAGCGTGCGCGGCTGGTCGAAATTCTTGAAGGTCACTTCGACCGTGGCTTCCTCGCCGGAAATGTCTGGGGTGTGGATTTCAAGATCGGTGATGTCGAAGTCCTGACCGTCAATATAGGGGTCGAAGCCCAGCGCGCCCATTTCGCCTTCTGGCGTATTCTGCGCGTCATTGTCATAAAGCGACTGCAGCGCCTCGGAGCGGAACTGGCTCTCGTCGTCGGCGAAGTCGCCGCTGAAATAGGGCTCGTAAAAAGCCTCCAGCAGCGCCTGGGGCGTTTGATAGGACTCTGCTGCGGCAAAGCTGGTGCAGGCGAAGAATAGGCCGGTCGCGATTGTTGCTAGACGCATTGCAGTCTCCGAAATATCTGCGGGCGGGTGCTCCCTGCCCTAGTTGAACCAGAATACGTAATTCAGCCAGTCCGCCCCGAAAGCCTCATTGGCTTTGGCAAAGCTCTGCGCGTCAGCGATCGGCCCATCCTTGAGATAGGGCAATATAGCTGAACCGGAGATGAGTAAAACCAGATCGGTCTGCTTGGCCGTGTCGAAATAGGCTTTGAGATCAACGCCCTTGGCAAAGCGCCAATGCGGCACGAGGAGCTTGCCGTCGAGCACCTCGTCAATCGTGTCCAGCGTGGCCATCCATGCATCGACAGTCTGCTGGCTGACGCTGTGGCCCGGCAGGATCGAGGTCTGGCGCGGCGATGGCACCAGTTCCCTATTATCATCGGTCTCGGCCAGAATGGCGTCCCAATTCTGGCGCGACAGATCGGTGATGGCTTTGAGACGATCCAGAACACCTGCGAGGCGCGCCTGGTCGGTGACGGGGAAGCTCAGCGTATGAATGCCGGCGATCAGATCGGCAATACTGGCATCTGTCTCGGCGCCCAGAAACAGGTCTCCGGCCGTGTTGAACTCGCCCATCGGCAGGCCGGACAATGGGAAGACCCGGTGCAGATACGCATTGTAGAAATTAGAAAAATCGTGCGCCAGTAGCAGATCGATGGGCGCTGCGACGATCTGGGTGTAGCCGGCGAACCAGAGCGCATCGGCACGATCAAAGCCGACTGTGGTCAGCAGCGGCTCGTCCGGCGTCTTGCTCTTGGTCTTGCCGGTTGGCGCTGGCGGCGGGAAGGTATTGTCATCGAACTGGCTGAGCAATGCCGCCAGGGTTTCGCCCTCATCCACCTTGCCGTCACCGTTGAAGTCGATGCGGACCTTGAGCGGGTCGATGGTGATGACATAGTCACCGGCCTCGCCAGCGCGCTCGAACGCATCGCGCGCGTCGTCGAGTCCGGACAGGAACCGGTCAAACACCCCGCGGAGCGCGTCATAGGTGAGTTTTTCAGGCTGCAGGTTAGCCGGCGCGGGGCCGGAGCCCCCACCGCCGCCCATCAGCAGCTCAAACGCCGCATTGCTCGGCACCGTTGCGCCATAGCGATAGAGATCCTGCGACAGGCCCTCATAGGTCGTGACCAGCGTCAAAAGGCCCAGCCCGTAGCAAGCTTCGCTATCCGCTGTCGAACAGGCTTCGTTGGCGGCGCTGAGCCCCGCGCTGGCCGTGCCGGCATAAAGGTGAGCGACGACGGCGTCGCCAGCCTCACCCGCCTGTGCGCCCAAAGGCAGCATGGTGGCGGCGAGCGCCAGTCCGGCCAGTCGTTTCATATCGCTTCCCTCAAATGATTATTTGGCGACGCGCTCGAACCACTCGTCCTCGCTGATCACCTCAATACCCAGTTCCTCGGCCTTTTTGAGCTTGGAGCCCGCGCCCGGTCCGGCGACCAGAATATCGGTCTGCGCCGAAATCGAGCCCGCCACCTTCGCACCCAACCGTTCAGCCATAGCCTTGGCCTCAGATCTTGTCATTTTTTCGAGGGAGCCGGTGAACACCACCGTCTTTCCCGCCACGACGCTGTCGGCTGAAACCGTGACCACATAGGGCTTCGGGTGGACCTCGGCGAGCAGATCATCGAGCGCCTGAATGTTTCGGTCATTGGCAAAGAACGCCATGATCGAGGAGCGGACGGCGTCGCCAATGCCGTTGATCGAGGGGAAAACGGCGTGCTTGTCGCCCTCATGATGGGTGGCGGCAACGGCGGTGTCCCGGAAGGCTTCGATGGTCGAGAACGTCTTGGCCAGCAGCGCCCCGGTGGTTTCGCCGACGTGGCGAATGCCCAGCGCATAGATGAAGCGATCGAGCTCGGGCTCGCGCCGGTCATCAATGGCGTCGAACAACTTCTTGACCGAGGTGGCGCCGAAGCCGTCGGCATCCTTGAGCTTTTTGAGCGCGCGTTCGTCGCGGGCGCGCAGGGTGAAAATATCGGCGGGGCGCGCAATGCGGCCCTCGGCGTAAAACTGGCTGATCTGCTTTTCGCCCAGCCCATCGATGTCCATAGCGTCGCGGGCAACGAAGTGCCGAAGGTTTTCGACCGCCTGCGCCGGGCAGATCAACTCGCCAGTGCAACGGCGCACCGCGTCGAGCTTGCCGGTTTTCTCGTTGATCTCACGCACGGCTTCCGAGCCGCAGGCCGGGCAGATATGGGGGAACACGAAGCGCTCGCGCGTCTCATGCTTGCCATCGTCGACCACATTGACGATCTGGGGGATGACGTCCCCTGCCCGCTGCACGGTGACGGTGTCGCCAATGCGCAGGTCAACGCCATCGCGGATCGGCTCGCCATTATTGCCGAAGCCCCTGATATAGTCCTCATTGTGCAGCGTAGCGTTCTCGACCACGACGCCACCCACGGTGACAGGGGCAAGGCGGGCCACGGGCGTCAGCGCGCCCGTGCGGCCAACCTGGATGTCGATGCCGGTAAGGATAGTCGTCGCTTGCTCGGCTGGGAATTTGTGGGCAATGGCCCAGCGCGGCGCGCGGGCAACAAAGCCCCAGCGCTGCTGAAGATCGAGCCGGTCGAGCTTATAGACCACGCCATCAATGTCGTAGCCGAGCGTGGCACGCTGCGCCTCGATGGCGCGGTAATGCTTGAGCAGCTCCGCCGGATCATCGGTGCGGATCATCAGCGGATTGGTGACAAAACCCCATTCTTTGAACTTCTGCACCGCCTCATGCTGGCTGGGCGCGGGCGGTTCGCTGGCCTCGCCCCAGGCATAGGCGAAGAATTTCAGGTTCCTGCCGGCGGTGATCTTGGCGTCCTTCTGGCGCAGCGAGCCCGCGGCGGTATTGCGCGGATTGACGTAGTCCTGCCCGCCATAGGTGGCCGAACGTTCCTTCAGCGCCTTGAAATCGGCATGGGACATATAGACCTCGCCGCGAATTTCGATCACGGCCGGCCAGCCCGAGCCTTTGAGCTTTTGCGGGATATCGGCAATCGTGCGCAGATTAGCGGTGATATCCTCGCCTACCGATCCGTCGCCGCGCGTGGCCCCTTTGACGAACACGCCGTTCTCGTAGCGCAGCGAAGCCGAAAGGCCATCGATCTTGGGTTCGGCGGTGAATTCCAGCTTGAGATTGGGATCGCGCGCCAGATCCTTCTCGAAGAACTTGCGCCCGCGATTGACGAAATCGGTCACGTCCTCATCGGCAAAGGCATTGCCCAGACTGAGCATGGGAATGCCGTGGCGGACTTTTGCAAAGCCATCGGCCACCGGGGCACCCACCACGCTCGAGGGACCATCGGCCAGCACCAGCGCCGGGAAGCGCTCCTCGATGGCGAGGTTGCGGCGGCGCAGCGCGTCGTAGTCGGCGTCCGTTAGGTCCGGCGCGTCGTTCTGGTGATAGGCGATGTCGGCGGCTGCGATCAGCTCGGCGAGCCGGGCAAGCTCAAGGGCAGCCTCGTCAGCGGTGAGGGCATCGACGGGTTTGGTGGACAGCTCGGTCATCGGGATCACTCACGCGTGCGGTAGTTTTTTCGAGGGGATACCCCCTCCTAGCCTCCCCCTGATAGGGGGAGGAACAGATCGAGTATTGGGCACGATAGAGCCACACTCACCGTCAAGTCCCTCCCCCTTTTCAGGGGGAGGTTAGGTGGGGGTACTCTACCCCACTTCACTCAGCAATTTACTCGCCGCTGCGCGGGCTTCGTCGGTGATCGAGGCACCGGCCAGCATGCGGGCGACTTCTTCCTGACGGGCCCCAGTATCAAGCGGCTTTACATGGGTGCGCATGAAAGCGCCTTCCTTGACGGCCTGCTTCTCAATCAACAGGTGACGCTGTGCGCGGGCAGCGACCTGCGGGGCATGGGTAACGGCCAGCACCTGCACCTTGCCGGCCAGCCGCGCTAGGCGACGGCCAATGGCATCAGCCACGGCACCACCGACACCGGTGTCGATTTCGTCAAAGATCAGCACGGGCGCGGAACCACGGTCGGCCAGCACCACCTTGAGCGCCAGCAGGAACCGGCTGAGCTCACCGCCCGAGGCGACCTTGAGCAAGGGGCCAGCCGCCGTGCCGGGATTGGTCTGGACGTGAAAGGCAATCTGATCGAAGCCCGAGGCCGCGATGCGGGACTTGTCGACCTGATGATCAACGATGAACTTGGCCGAACCCAGCTTGAGATCGGGCAGCTCGGCACCAACGGCCTTGCTTAAGGCGCCAGCGGCTTTAGTCCGGCCAGCACTCAGCGTTTCGGCGGCTTTGCGATAGGCCTCCATGGCCTTGGCCTCAGCAGCTTCGAGCGCCACAAGACGGGTCTCTCCACCCTGCAGGGTTTCAAGGTCAGCACTGTATTTGGCGAGGACTTCGGACAGGCCATCGGGCGTCGTCTGGTGCTTGCGGGCCGCGGCGCGCAGGGCAAACAGGCGTTCTTCAACACCTTCCAGCTCGGATGGGTCATAGGCCATTTCGCGCTTGAGGTCTTCGAGGGCGTCGGAGGTGCGATCAAGCGCGGCAAGCGAACCGTCGAGCGTATCGACGATGGGCTGGAACAGTGTTGCGCCCCCATCGATCTTGCGCATCAGGCGACGCATCAGGCTGGCAATGGCCGGTGATGGGGCCGAGGGGCCGTTGAGAATATCGTCGATCTCGGTGACGTCAGAGGCCGAGCGTTCGATCTGCTGGAGCTGCTGGCGGCGCTCGGCAAGCTCAGTTTCTTCGCCGGGCTGTGGCTTGAGCTTGCCCAGCTCTTCCACCGTGTGGCGGGCATAGTCTTCGGCAGCGAGCGCTTCGGCAACCAGCGCCTTCTGGGCGGCAACGGCTTCCTGCGCGTCGGCAAGGTTCTGCCAGAGATCGCGCGTCTTGGAGACCGAGGCTTCGAGTTCCCCGAAGGCATCGAGCGCGGCGCGGTGGGTGACGACATCGACCAGTGCGCGATCATCGTGCTGACCGTGGATTTCCACGATCTGGCTGCCGACCTTTTGCAGCAGCGCGGCAGAGACAGGCTGATCATTGATGAAGGCGCGGGTGCGGCCATCGGCGAACTGCACGCGGCGCAGAATGACGTCTTCATCGTCGGGAATGGCATTGTCGCGCAGGGCGGCGCGCGCGGGGTGATCGGCAGCGAGCTGGAGCACGGCAACCACCTGCCCGCTCTCCTGCCCCGTGCGGACCAACGAGGCGTCGCCACGACCACCCAGGGCCAGCGTCAGGGCATCGAGAAGAATGGATTTACCGGCGCCGGTCTCACCCGTGAGAACCGTCATGCCGGCATCAAGCGCCAGATCGAGCTGGTCGATGAGGACGATATTGCGAACCGAAAGCGCGTTCAGCATGCGCGGGACTTCCCAAACTTCGAGCCGTGAGGCGCTGTCATTGCCTCAGCCTTATCATCACTGCGTCATTCCCGCGAAAGCGGGAATCCCCTTTCGCACAAGAAGGGAGATTCCCGCTTTCGCGGGAATGACGCCGCGTTTGGCTCACCGGCCTAAACAAACGAACCGGGGCGCATCTTAGCGCCCCGGAACAAACTAGCAACAAATTCTTGCGGCGCTTATTTGCGCAGCGAGGCCATCCAGCTACCGGTGTTGACAGCGGGAGCGAGGCCCTGCTTGCCGAGCAGCTCGAACGCCTGCTTGTACCAGGAGCTTGATGGGTAGTTGTGACCCAACACTGCGGCCGCTGTCGTCGCCTCGTTGATGAGGCCGAGCGACAGATAGCTTTCTGTCAGACGGTAGAGCGCTTCTTCGATGTGGGTCGACGTCTGCCAGGTTTCCACCACGACGCGGAAGCGGTTGATGGCGGCGGTGTACTGGCCCTGGCCGAGATAGTAACGGCCGACCGACATTTCCTTGCCCGCCAGCTGATCGAACGCGACCAGCAGCTTTTCCTTGGCATCCTTGGCGTAGTCAGACTTCGGATAGTTCGAAATCAGCAACGTGTAGGTGTCGATGGCATCACGCGACAATTGCTGATCGCGCGTGGTGTCCTTGATCTGGTTGAAGTAGGACGTGCCCTTCAAATAGAGCACATAAGGCACATCCTTGGAGTTGGCATAGAGCGCCATGTAGCGGTCTGCAGCCAGAATGGCGTCGTTGAACTTGCCCTGACGGTAGTTGGCAAACACCTGCATCAGCTTGCCCTTTTCGGTCAGCGGATCGCGTGGGTGCTGGCGCTCAAGCTGTTCCAGCGACTTGATGGCCGCCTGGAAATACTGGCGATCCATATCGTCCAGCGCCTTCTGATACAGGGTCGCAGCCGGAACGACTGGCGCTTCCTTGATCTTGGATGGGCCGAACATGGAGCAGCCAGCAAGAGCGACAGCCATGAAACCAACTGCGAGGAACCGAACGGTTCGGCTGGTGAATCCACCAAAAACATCAACTGTCACGAACTGCCCGTCCTTTAACGAATACCGCTGCAACGCGGGGTAGTTAGAAAATGGATCAAAACTGTGGCCGCACACGGCGCCCCAAAGGGTTAGCGCACGGCCCGCAGGTAGTGATTGACCGCCAAGCCCTCAGGCTGATCTTCGAACGCCTCGAACTCGAGCGGCAAGTCTTCAGCGCCCACTATCTCATAATTGGCTTCGCTCGAAAAGAGACCAGCCAAAACCTGAGCATTGAGCGCATGACCGCCCTTATACGAGCGGAAACGCCCCCAGATCGGCAGACCGCCCAGCGAAAGATCGCCAATCGCGTCGAGCAGTTTATGGCGCACGAACTCGTCTTCGTAGCGCAAACCGCCGGGATTAAGGACCTTGTCGTCTTCCAGCGTGATGGAATTGTCGAGGCTGGAGCCAAGCGCGTAACCGGCCTGACGCAGAATCTTGGCATCGCGCATGAAGCCAAAGGTACGGGCGCGCGACACGTCATCGTAGTAACGGCGCGGCGTCCAATCGAGAATCATCCGCTGGCGACCGATGACCTTGTTGTCGAAGTCGATCTCGAGATCGAGCGCGCGGCCGTTGTAAGGCTCAAGCGCGGCAAAGGCGTCGTTGTTGCGCACGGTCACGGCGCGCATGATCTTGAGGAACTTGCGTTCAGCCGGCTGAATGACGAGGCCGACCTGCAGGATAGCGTCGGCGAAGGGACGCGCGCTGCCATCCAGGATCGGGCATTCGGCGCCATCCAGCGTGATCAGAACATTGTCGACACCCATGCCCGAAAGCGCAGAGGTGACATGCTCGATGGTCGCGACGCTCAGGCTGTCGCCGAGATCGAGCGTGGTGCACAGCGTGGTGCGGGTGATGCGCGAGAAATGCACCTTCGCCGGTGGCGAGATGCGTCCATCACCAAGGTCGCGGCAAATCAGAAAACCGCTGTCTGGTGCTGCTGGACTGAGAGTGAGGGTTACCGGGAGGGCGCTATGGACGCCATAGCCAGAAAAACTGATCGCAGCGGCTAATGTGCGCTGACGTGTTGCTGTTTTATGCATGCAAGAAAGTACTCCGACCCCGGCCCCCGAAGCGGTCGCGGCAACCCATAGCGAAAAAAAACTCGGCGCGAAAGTCGCGCCGAGCAATCTGTCAGAAGTTCAATAAAGCCGGCTTAACCGTGCTTACGCAGGAAAGCCGGGATTTCCAGGCTGTCCTTGGTCGGTGCAGCAGCGGGCTGACGACCATGGTTATCGAGGTTGCCGCGAGCACCTTCAACAGGGTGCGAAGCGCGCGAAGCCCTTGGCCCGCCTGCTTCAATTGCACTGCGCGCAGCCGCATCGTCGGCTGGCGAATATGCCGCAGGCTCGCGCTCTGCTGCCGGCTGCTGGCCGAGGTTGAGACCAACATTGGAAGCAAGGCGCTTGAACAGTGCACGGGCATTGCGTGGCTCAGGATCGTGGCGATCCTGCACTTCCTGTGTCCGGCGCGCCACAACTGGTAGCTCCTCGGTGCGCGGCATGCGGCGCTGCGCGTCTGGGCGAGCGGCATGGGACGGCACATAGACGCTTGGCACTGGCTGCTCTTCGACCATGGTCGGTTCGTCAGCTTCATGCACGCTGTCAGCGGCTGGAATGTAGGGCTCTACAAACACGCCGTCGTCTTCGTGAGCATAGCTCGGGGTCGGCGTGTGAAAGGTGATGGCTTCGGCAACAGCGGTTTCCACCTGCTGCTCGATTTCCTGCGTGGCGGTGACCACGGCTGCACGCTCAATCGCCGCACGCGTCGGTTCAACCGGAACGTGACGGCGGACTTCTAAAGGGGTACGCGACGCATGTGGCTTTGCTGGCTCAAGAGCCTGCACCATCGTTGCATCGGTGCCGGTGGCAACCACGGAGACGCGGATCGTGCCGGTCAGGCTCGGATCATAGGTTGCGCCCAGGATGATGTTGCAATCGGGATCGACTTCTTCGCGAATACGGCTGGCCGCTTCATCGACTTCGTACAGGGTCAGATCTGGACCGCCGGTGATGGAGATCAGCAGGCCACGGGCACCCTGCATCGACACATCGTCGAGCAGTGGGTTGGCAATGGCAGCTTCGGCAGCGTGACGTGCACGGTCTTCGCCCGAGGCTTCACCGGTGCCCATCATCGCCTTGCCCATGCCGCGCATGACAGCGCGCACGTCGGCGAAGTCGAGGTTGATCAGGCCTTCTTTGACCATCAGGTCGGTGATGCAGGCAACGCCAGAGAACAGCACCTGATCGGCCATCGAGAAGGCGTCAGCAAAGGTGGTCTTCTCGTTGGCAACCCGGAACAGGTTCTGATTCGGGATAACGATCAGCGTATCGACATGGCGATGCAACTCATCGATACCATCGTCGGCCAGACGGGTACGGCGATTGCCTTCGAAATTGAATGGCTTGGTCACAACACCAACGGTCAGGATGCCCTGCTCGCGCGCAGCACGAGCCACGACGGGCGCTGCGCCAGTACCAGTGCCACCACCCATGCCGCAGGTGATGAACACCATGTGCGAACCGCTGAGGTGATCATTGATCTCGTCCCAGCTTTCCTCGGCCGCCGCACGACCAACTTCTGGGTGAGAGCCAGCACCAAGGCCTTCGGTAACCCCGACGCCGAGCTGGATAATGCGCTGTGCCTTGCTCAGGGCAAGCGCCTGCGCATCGGTGTTGGCAACAACGAAATCGACGCCATCAAGACCGGACTCGATCATGTTGTTAACGGCGTTGCCGCCACCACCGCCGACACCAAACACGGTGATGCGAGGCTTGAGCTCTTGGATGTCCGGAATCGTGAGGTTGATGGTCATGTGTGGCCTCGTAGTGGCGGTGTTGGTAAAGATTTACCCTCCCAAACGTTAACCGGCCCCTAACAATTGTCATTCGGACGTTAACGTGAACGCAATTTGCGACACCGTGGCGTTACGTATTGTCCCATTGTTAACCACACCCGCTGGGATCGTGGAATTGAGAGGGCCGGACGCAGTGAATATGTGGCCGTGTGACTCGGCGGCGGGACGATGCGGGGGTGAGGTTGAGGTGGAGTGGTAGGTCTTCGGTCAAACGCAGAGTCATCCCGGCGCAGGCCGGGATCCATGCTGAAGGCCATCAGCACCATTGAGTAGGATGAGGGAACACAGAATGAATTCCGGCCTGCGCCGGAATGACATTGTGGGGAGGAGGCCTCAGCAGCCCCCTAAAAGCTCGTCTTGAGCCAGTTGCCGACGCGGGCGAAGTAGCCGTCGGTGCCGGTGAGGCGGCGGCTGCCGCGGGGTTCGGCGTATTCCTGAGCACAGACCTGCGGGTAGATCAGCATGCCGGCGACGGTGGCAAAGGCTGCGCCCTTGGCCATTTCAGGCAGGCCGGCAATGCCCATAGGGCGGCCGTTGCGGACGTTGCGCGCGAGGGTGCGCCGGGCCACTTCTGGCAGGCCGGTCATTTCGCTGGCGCCGCCCGTCATCACAAAGCGGCGGCCGCAAACGTCCATCATGCCGGTTGCCTGCATGCGGTCGCGGATAGCGGTGAGGATTTCCTCGATGCGTGGGCGCATGATGCGGGTGAGCACCGAGCGAGCCACCTGCCCCGGCGCTTCGTCATGCGTGGCGCCGACAGGCTGGATCGGGATCATGTCGCGTTCGTCAGTCTGACCGGGCAGCACCGAACCATAGAAGGTCTTGAGGCGCTCGGCATCGGCGACACTGACCGAGAGCTGGCGGGCAATGTCCAGGGTCAGGTGATGACCGCCGATGGCGATGGCATCGGCGTAAACCAGATGGCCATCGTTGAAGACCGACACAGTGGTGGTCGCGCCGCCAAAGTCGATGCAGGCGACGCCCAGCTGGGCTTCGTCATCGACAAGCGTCGCAAGGCCCGAAGCATAAGGTGTAGCGATAAGCGCTTCGATCTGCAGATGGCAGCGATGCAGCACCAGCTCGAGGTTGCGCATGGCAAGAGTTTCGGAGCTGACCACGGCAACGTCGACGCCGAGCTTGTCGCCAACCATGCCCTTGGGGTCACGAATGCCCTTTTGCCCATCAATCGCGTAACCGATTGGTAGCGCATGGATGATCGAGCGCTCGGGACGAACCGAGCGTTCGTTGACGGCGCGCAGGACGCGGTGAATATCGGACTTTTCGACTTCCTGACCATCGAGCGACACGGCCGCTGAGAAGGTCTCCGAGCCCAAACGACCAGCGGTGACGTTGACGATGACGGATTCAAGCGTCAGCCCGGCGGCGCGCTCGGCCATGCCAACGACGGTGCGGATGGCGTGCTCGGCCTTTTCAATATCGGTGACGACGCCGCTTTTGACGCCGACCGATGGGCCATAGCCAAAGCCGATGACCTCGGCCTGATGGCTGCGTCCGCGCAGGGCCTTGCCTTCGGCGCGTGGGGTAAGGCGCGCGATCACACAGCAGATCTTGGTGGAACCGATATCGAGCACCGCAACCAGCGTGGTCTTGCCGGGCTGGACGGGGCGGAGCCGGGAAGTCATGGCATCGGTCATCATTCTGGATCGGCCGGTTGTGCTAGAGTTTGGGAGGGTAGATTGCGCGGCGGCATTGGATAAGGCTGGCCGGATTTGGCGCGCTCGATGATCGCCTTCTTGCGATCCTCCTCGGCCTTGGCCATTTCCGCTTCGGTTTTGGTCGGACGCACGGCAACCAGCCCATCGACGCGCAGATCGATGACGGTCACGTCGCGATCCAGCAGCTGATAATTGGACTGGTAGCTCATCAGGTGGCGCAGCGCCTGAGCGGTGCCCAGCTCGGGCAACTGCACGCGTAGGCCAGTGTCATAGATCATGTCCCAGCGGCGGTCAGCGATACGCGACAACGCCACAAGGCCATTCTTGAGATCAGGATATTGATCGAGCGCGCGGATCATTGGCAGCGCATCGTCATTGGCGCCATCACCCACCACCAATGGCAGATCGCCATAGGCGCCACGGTCTTCGCCGATCTGTTCGCCCGAGGCATCCACCACAAAGGTAATGCCATCAACGCGCCAGCGGGCGACCGGCACTTTTTCGACGAGATTGACGATCACGTCGCCGGGATAGGTCTTCCGCACATTAACGGAGGCGATAGCAGGCAGCGCAGCGATGCGCTGCCGGGCAGCCTCGACATCAAAGCTGACGGTAGAGGTGTGCGGCTCGATACCCAGCGCGTCAAAAATTTCCTGCTCGGAGGTGAGCGTCTGGCCGGTGATGGAGATTTCGCCGATGGCAAAGCCTGCATCGGCAAAGCGGCCCTGGGCGATATCGGCCAGCATGGTCGCGCCCACGGCAATCGGGTCGCGCACGATATAAAGGCCCGTCGCCACGGCAACCAGCACGAAGGCCATGACGCCGCGCACCATGCTCTTGCGATGGAGCACCCAGGCGCGGCCAAAATTGCCCGTGAGTTTGCGGCGTGATGAGGGGCGGACAGGTACAGGCATGGCGCGTGGATTGACCAGACGCGCCCCAGCGAGAAATGCCTCGCTTTTTACCTGTTGCAACTCGCGTCCTCCACCATCCAGGAGACCAATTCTTCGAACGAATGCCCGGCATGCTTAGCCTGCTCGGGCACCAGCGACGTCTCGGTCATGCCGGGTTGGGTGTTGATTTCCAGGCAGACCAATTCGCCGTCTTCGCCTGCCGCGTCGTTGTAGCGGAAGTCCGTCCGCGTCACGCCTCGGCAGCCAAAGGCCGCATGCGCGGCAAGACTTAGCTTTTGCACTTTGTCGTAAATTTTCGGTTTCAGCTGGGCCGGAATAATGTGGACCGAGCCGCCCTGAGCATACTTGGCTTCATAATTGTAGAAGCTGAGGTCGGTGACAATTTCGGTCACGCCAAGCGCCACGTCGCCCATCACGGCGCATGTCAGCTCGCGGCCCGGAATATAGCGTTCGACCATGACCTCTTCGCCCGAATTCCAGTCCTCACGCAGGATTTCCTGCGGTGGCTGATTGGCGCCCTGCCTGACGATATGGACGCCAAAGCTGGAGCCGTCGGCAATCGGCTTGATCACATAGGGCGTTGCCATGGCATGAGCCCGTGCCGCTTCGGCCCGGGGAACGATAACGTGATCGGTGACGGGGATGCCCGCAGCCTTGAGCACGATCTTGGCCTGATGCTTGTCCATGGCCATGGCCGACGCCAGAACGCCCGAATGGGTATAGGGCAGCTCGATCAGCTCCAGAAAACCCTGGATCATGCCGCTTTCGCCGAACGGGCCATGCAGCGCATTGAACGCCACGTCTGGCTTGAGCTCTGCAAGCACCCGAGCGATATCGCGACCGACATCAACCTCGGTGACCCGATAGCCCGCGCGACGCAGCGCGCCAGCGCATTCACCACCCGACTTCAGCGAAACCGGACGCTCATTGGACCATCCACCCATCAGAACGGCGACGTGTTTGGTCATGGGAAGGTCCGATCTACTGATAATGTGATGTTGTCAAAAACACGATTGCTGTCCTCGGGCCTGACCCGAGGACCATTACCCACACATGCCGCGCGGAGAGTGGCCCTCGGATCAAGTCCGAGGGCAGCGCCGGTTAATGGTGTGAGCGGCGTAGGCATTAGAAAGCTCACTTCACGTCTTGTTCGAGCAGCGCGCCCAGCTCGGCCGGCAGGGCTGCGGCCCATTGGGTGATGTTGCCGGCGCCCAGGCACACGACATAATCGCCATCGGCCGCCCTGCCCGCGATCAGCTCGGCCAGCTCTTCGGGCGTATCCAGCACGCGTGCATCGCGATGGCCACGCGCCCGGATGCGGTTGACCAGCTCTTCATTGGTGACGCCAGGGATCGGCTGCTCGCCTGCGGCATAGACCGGCGCGACGATGACCGTGTCAGCATCGTTGAAGCAGGCGGCGAATTCGTCGAACAGATCATGCAGGCGGCTGAAGCGGTGCGGCTGCACCACGGCAATCACGTCGCGTTTGGTGGAAGACCGCGCAGCCTTGAGCACGGCGGCGATTTCGACCGGGTGGTGGCCATAGTCGTCGATGACGGTGATGCCGCCGACAACGCCGGTCTTGGTGAAGCGGCGCTTGACCCCGGTGAAGCCCTTGAGCCCCTTACGGATCGCCTCGGCGGGCACATGCAACTGATCGGCCACGGCAATGGCAGCCGTCGCGTTGAGCGCATTATGAACGCCCGGCATCGGCAGCTGCAGACCGTCGATGCGCAGCTGAGTCTGACGGATACGGTCGCGGATTTCGACGGCGAAATGGCTGACGCCATCAATCGTCTCCAGATCGACCAGGCGCACATCGGCCTGCGGGTTGCGGCCATAGGTGATGACGCGGCGATCCTTGATCTCGCCGACCAGCGCCTGCACTTCAGGATGGTCGAGGCACATCACGGCGAAGCCATAGAAGGGCACATTCTCGACGAACTGGTGGAAGGCCTTCCGCACGCCCTCGAAGTCACCATAGTGATCGAGGTGTTCGGGATCGATATTGGTGACCACGGCCACGTCGGCGGGCAGCTTGACGAAGGTGCCGTCGCTCTCGTCGGCCTCAACCACCATCCACTCGCCGCCACCAAGGCGGGCATTGGTGCCATAGGCATTGATGATGCCGCCATTGATAACCGTCGGATCAAGATTGCCAGCATCGAGCAGGGTCGCGACCAATGTGGTCGTCGTGGTCTTGCCATGGGTGCCGCCAATGGCGATGGCGGTCTTGAAGCGCATAATCTCGGCGAGCATTTCGGCGCGACGTACCACAGGCAGCGCACGAGCGCGGGCCGCGACCAGCTCCGGATTGTCTTTCTTGATCGCCGAGGAAATGACCACAACTTCGGCTGCGCCGAGATTGTCGCCGCTCTGCCCGATGGCCACCTTGATGCCCATGTCGCGCAGGCGCTGCACATTGGGATTGGCCGAGGCATCCGACCCCTGCACGGTATAACCCTGATTGTGCAGGATTTCGGCAATGCCGCTCATACCTATGCCGCCGATCCCGATGAAGTGGACCGGGCCGATATTGCGGGGCATTTTCATGAGTTTTGTTCCATATTGTTCCTGACGCTCAGCATCTCTGCGAGGTCGGCAAGCTTTTCGACGGCGCGCGGCTGGCCCAGGGAGCGGGCGGCGGCGGCGGCCTTGGTCAGCGTGGCCGGATCGGCCAGCAGAGTGGTCAGGCGAGTGCCTAGCGATTGCGGCGACAGCGTGACCTGCTCGGCCACCCAGCCACCACCAGCGGCCTCCACAACCAGGGCGTTGTTCTTCTGATCGGCATCGAGCGCGCCGGGCAGCGGCACCAGAATGGATGGCCGGCCAATGACGCACAGCTCGGCAATGGTCGAGGCGCCGGAGCGCCCGATCACCAGATGGCAATTGGCAATGCGTTCGGGCAGGTCGCCAAAGAAGGTGGCCAACTCAACATTGACCTTAGCCTGACGATAGCTTTCGGCCACGCGGTCTAGGTCCTCGGAGCGGCACTGCTGCACGATCTGCAGGCGCTGGCGCAGCTCGACGGGAACGAGGCCGATGGCAGCCGGGACAATATCGGACAGCGCCTTGGCGCCTTGACTGCCACCGAACACCACGAGCCGGATCGGACCAGCGCTGTCGAGCGGCGGATAGGGTGTCGTCGAAACGGCGCGCACGCGATCGCGCACCGGATTGCCGGTGACGACCTTGTCCAGTGTCTGATTGTCGGCAAACTTGGTCTTGGGAAAGCTCATCGCCAGAACGCGAGCGAAGCGGGACAGCGCACGGTTGGCGCGCCCCATCACGGCGTTCTGCTCATGCAGAATGCCGGGAATGCCTTGCAGGTTCGCCGCGATAAAGGGCGGAAATGTCGGATAGCCGCCAAAGCCGATCACGCAATCAGGCTTGCTCCGGCGCAGCATGCCATAGGCCACGGCAATGCCACCTAGGATCTTGAACCCGCCCGAGAGAAACTTGATCGGATTGCTCAGCGACGGCGTCGCCGAGGGCACGATGTGGATTTCGCTGGCCGGAAAATCGGCGCCATAACTCTCGACACGATGGTCGGTCATCAGCTCGACCACGTGGCCGCGCCGACCCAGCTCCTGCGCCAAAGCCATGGCAGGGAAAAGGTGGCCGCCTGTGCCACCCGCCATAAGGATAAACTTCTTCATTCTGCGGGTGCCAACGGCGCAATCGCGCTCTTGTAGCTCGGGATGCCGGTGGCCATGCGTTCCTCAGGTTTGGTGCGGGTCAAGGCGAGCATCAACCCCATGCCGAATGCAATCGCGATCATGGACGTGCCGCCATAGCTGACGAAGGGCAGCGTCATGCCTTTGGGCGGAATGAGGTTGAGGTTCACTGCCAGGTTGATACCCGATTGCATGGCAAACTGGATAGCCAGCGTTGATGCGGCAAGACGCGCGAAGAGGCTCGTCTGGCGCTGCGCGCCCATCATGGCGCGAACCACGATAAAGCCGATCAGCGCCACCAGCACGATGCAGAACAGTATGCCGAACTCGCCAGCCGCCGCCGAGAACACATAGTCGGCATGCGCGTCGGGGATGAGCTTTTTGGCAATGGATTCACCGGGACCACGACCAAACCAGCCGCCTTCCTGCAGCGACTGCAGGGCACGGTCGATCTGGTAGGTGTTGCCGCCGCCATCGGGATTGAGGAACGTATCGATACGGCGCGACACGTGGGGGAAGAACATATAGGCGCCGAACAGCAGCACGCCCGCCGCACCCGCCAGCCCAAAAATGATGAACCAGGAAATGCCCGACAGGAACAGCAGCGACGCCCAGGTGGCGACGACCAGCGCTGTCTGGCCAATGTCGGGCTGCAGCAGCAGCGCACCAACAATGGCGAACATGATCAGCGTGGCGAAAATCTTGCCCGGCACGTTGCGATGGATCATCGACTCCGAGAACAGCCACGCCGCCAGCACGGCGAAGGCCGGCTTGACGAATTCGGATGGCTGAATGGACTGTCCGGCCAGCGTCACCCAGCGGCGCGCGCCCTTCACTTCCGTACCAAAACGCAGCGTAGCCCACAGCAGCAGCACGCTGACCACCAGCGTCACCAGCGCCGCGATGCGCGCGTGACGGTGGTTGAGCAGCGACGTGATGAGCAGAACCGGCAGCGCCAACAGGCAGAAAATGGCGTGGCGAATGATGAAAAACCATGGCGACAGGCCAATACGCTCGGCCACCGGCGGGCTGGCGGCAAAGCTCAGCACCATCCCGCAGGTCAGCAGCAGGATCAGCGCCCCCAGCAGTTCGCGATCGATGGACCACCACCATTCGGCAAGTGGCGTTTTTTCGGCGCGGGAAAACATCATGGCGCAGCCGGCGTGACCCGGCCTCCTACTCGATACAAATCGATTACAATTGTAGCCCGCCGATGGTTACTGATTTCCGAACCAGATTTGCGTTTTGCGAATTGGGGAGAGATGCCCATTTGCGAAAGCACCTGCCCTCCCCACCGTCATTGCCCGGCTTGTCCGGGCAATCCATTCTTGCGGTGGTGGGGGGTGGATCACCCGGACAAGCCGGGTGATGACGATGGGGGGAGTGTGGGGATTCGAACCGGGATTGGTTGAGGGGGAGCTGGCGAAAACGATCCCCCTGCCCACCGTTCGTCACCCTCGGGCTTGACCCGAGGGTGTTTCCACACACGCAAAGTAGAGAGCCCTCGTGTCAGGCCCGAGGGTGACGATCGGGGGTGTGGCGACCAGGGGGGGCGATCATCTGCCCCTCCCCGCCGTCATTGCCCGGCTTGTCCGGGCAATCCAGTCTTGCGGTGGTGAAAGGTGGATCACCCGGACGGGCTGGGTGATGACGGAGAGAACATCGGCCTCCACAAACAAAAACACCCTCAGGGCGGGCCCGAGGGTGTTGATTTGGTGTGCGCAGCTAACCCTAGCGCAGCTTGAGGCTGCTCAAACCGATCAGTGCCAGCACGAAGCTGATGATCCAGAAGCGGATCACGACCTGGCTTTCGGTCCAGCCGAGGTGCTCGAAGTGGTGGTGAATGGGGGCCATGCGGAAGACGCGCTTGCCGGTGAGGCGGAACGAGACGACTTGGACGATGACGGAGACAGTTTCGAGCACGAACAGACCACCGATGATGGCCAGCACGATTTCGTGCTTAGTGGCAACGGCGATGGAGCCGAGTGCGCCGCCGAGGGCCAGCGAGCCGGTGTCGCCCATGAAAATCTGGGCTGGTGGTGCGTTGAACCAGAGGAAACCAAGGCCCGCGCCGATCAGCGCACCGCAAACAACCGACAGCTCGGCCGTGCCGGGCACGTAGTTGAGCAGCAGGTAATCGGAGAAATTCACGCTGCCGACGAGATAGGCAATCAGCGCGAAACAGGCTGCGGCAACCATGACCGGCACGATGGCGAGACCATCGAGACCGTCGGTGAGGTTGACCGAGTTACCAGCAGCCACGACGACGAAGCCGCCGAACAGGATGTAGAAATAGCCCAGGTTCAGCGCGAGGTCTTTGACGAAGGGGAACAGCAACGAGGTGCCGTAGGCACCCTGCGCCAGTTGGGAAATTGCGAAGGCCGCGATGCCGCCGATCAGCGCTTCGAGCAGCAGGCGCTGCTTGGAGCCAAAGCCCTTGTGGCTCATGCGCTTGACCTTGAGATAGTCGTCGTAGAACCCGATGGCGCCAAAGCCGCAGGTGACGAACAAGACCACCCAGACATAGCCGTTGCTGAGGTTTGCCCAGAGGAGCGTTGAAATCACCGCGCCCGAGAGGATCATCAAGCCGCCCATGGTGGGCGTGCCCTTTTTGGTCAGCAGGTGTCCGGCGGGGCCATCTTCTCGGATTGGCTGGCCCTTGCCCTGCTTGAGGCGCAGCAGCGCGATCATACCGGGGCCAAACAGGAACACAAAGAAGAGGGCCGTGATCACCGCGCCAGCGGTGCGGAAAGTGATGTAGCGGAACACGTTGAACGCGGAGAGCGCGTCACCGAACTGGCCGAGAAAGTAGAGCATGTAGGGAGATTTCCTCGTTCGCCGGGGTCAGGAGTGTTCGAACCGCAAGCGGATCTTGTCGACAATACCCGCCAGCCCAACGCCGTTGGACCCTTTGACCATAACTGCATCGCCATAAGCAAGATCGTTCAGCACGATGTCTGCCATGTCCGCAGCGGTCAGTGTATGGGCTGCCACACGGCTATCCCCGAGCGCTGATGCCAGCGCTGCCATGGACTTGCCCACGAGGTAAACCCGCTCAGCCCCAGAGGCGAGCACGGCTGGCTTGAGCGCAGCGTGTAGCTGGTCGCTGGTGGGACCAAGCTCGAGCATATCGCCCAGAATAGCGATCTTGCGCCCGCCCGGCGCATCCTGTCCGCCGAACACTTCGAGCGCGGCGGTCATCGAGGCGCTGTTGGCATTGTAGCTTTCATCGGTCAGCACCAGCGGCTTGGTCTTGGGACCAAGCACCAGCTTTTGCCCCCTGCCCGGCTGCGCGCCGAACCCCGCCAGTGCGCGCAGCACGACGGATGGCTCGATCCCCGCGAGGTGGGCAACGGCCATGGCAGCGACCGCATTGGCGACCATGTGGCGACCGGGCACATTCAGCACCAGTGCATGGCGTTCGCCATCATGCTCGATGGTGGCAAAACTCTTGTCGGCTGCAAGCTGCAAATCAAGGATCTGCCAATCGGCACCGCGCGCCTCGCCATAGGTGACGATGCGGCTGACACCAGCGGCGGCAGCGGCTTCGAGCAGCACATTGAGCTGGGCGTGATCGGCATTGAGCACCACGGTGCCGCCGGGCTCCAGCCCTTCAAAAATCTCGGCCTTAGCGCGGGCAATGCCTTCGAGCGAGCCGAAGGCCTCGAAATGCGCCGGAGCGATGGTGGTGATGACAGCAACATGCGGGCGCACCAACTGGGCCAACGGGCGGATTTCGTCGGGCGCGCTCATGCCCATCTCGAACACGCCGAACTGCGCGTCTTCAGGGAAGCGGGCGAGCATCAGTGGCACACCCCAGTGATTGTTGAAGCTCTTGATCGAAGCGTGGGTCTTGCCAGCGGCCTCGAACACCGTGCGAATGGCTTCCTTGGTCGTCGTCTTGCCGACGCTGCCGGTGACACCAACGATGAATGCGCGACTGCGCGTGCGAGCAGCTTTGGCAATATCGCGGAGACCATCGAGCGCGTCCGCCACCACGATGCGACTGGGCCCCTCGCCTCGACTAACGAGAGCGGCAGCAGCCCCATTAGCGAGCGCCGTATCGACAAAATCATGCCCGTCGAACCGATCACCCTTGATGGCGACGAACAGCGCATCGGTCCCGATCTCACGGGAGTCGATGGAGATGGAATTGATTTCCCTGGCGGTCACGCCCTCGGCCCGGCCACGTGTGGCGGCCAGAACTGCGTCGAGGGTATAAAGTGCCGGCATCAGAGTCCCTTGATTGCCTCCGCCACCACTTCGTGGTCGGAGAAATGAGTCTTGGTGGTTCCCACGATCTGGTAGTTCTCGTGGCCCTTACCCGCAACCAACAAAACATCGCCGGGTTGCAGGGCTTTTACGGCCTCTGTGATGGCGGTTTTGCGGTCGGCGATTTCCGTGGCGCCCTTGGCGGCAGCCAGGATTTCGGAGCGGATGGCCTGAGCGTTCTCGGTGCGGGGATTGTCGTCTGTGATGATGATGGTGTCGGCAAGCTCGCTTGCGATTGCGCCCATTTGGGGGCGCTTGCCCTTGTCGCGATCACCGCCGCAGCCAAAAACCACGCTGAGTTTATTGGTGGCGTAGGGACGCAGCGAGTTCAGCGCAGTCTTGAGCGCGTCGGGCGTATGCGAGTAGTCGACAAAGATCGCCGCGCCATTGTGCTCGGCCACCAGTTCCAGCCGACCCTTGGCACCGACGAGTGCGGACAGCGCTGGAAAAGCGACGGATTTATCAACGCCAGTCGACATGGCCAGAGCCGCCGCGATCAGCGCGTTGGACACCTGAAATTCGCCGGTCAGCGGCAGATGAAAGCTGAGCTTTTCGCCGACGTGACGTACTTCGACACGCTGGCCATAACCCTCGGTCTGGATCGACAGGATTTCGATATAGGCGCCCTCGCGGCCCACGGTCAGCAGCGTCGAGCCATTGCCCAGCGCGGCAAACATGAAGGGCTCATGCTCGGGATCATCGACATTGACCACGGCGGGGCCGCCATCGACCAGCAGGTCGGTGAACAGGCGCAGCTTGGCGTCGCGATAGGCTGCCATATCGGCGTGGTAATCGAGGTGATCGCGCGTAAGATTGGTGAAGGCAACGGCCTCGAAATGCATGCCGTCAAGGCGGCGCTGATCGAGACCATGGCTGGAGGCTTCCAGCGCCACATGGTTGATGCCCTGCGCCTTGAGCGCCCGCATGTTCTGATGCAGCGCCCGGGAGTCAGGGGTGGTGAGGCTGCCATCGAGATGGCGGGTGGCGGTATCGACGCCGAGGGTACCAATGGATGCGGCGGGGATGCCGGCAAAGGTCCAGATCTGGCGCACGAACGAGGCGACCGAGGTCTTGCCATTGGTGCCCGTCACCGCGACGGTGATCTCCGGCTGCGGCTCATAAATGCGCGAGGCGGCGCGGGCATAGGCGGCACGCACATCGCTGACGATGATGACGGGAATGCCCGGATCACCCACCGGCGCCTTGTCACTGACAATAGCCAGAGCACCACGCGCGACAGCGTCGGGCACGAAATCATTGCCATGCACGTTGGCGCCCGGCAGCGCGAAGAAAATGTCTCCCGGCTCAATTCGGCGACTGTCGGAATTGAGACCAAAGACGGCACCAAGCCCCTTTTTGGGACGGGCGCCGGAGCCTTCGAGCAACTGGGTTACGCTGAGTGACACGGCCGATAATCCTTCTGGATCAATCTATCTAAGAGCAGGCGGCGTGAGTTGGGTATCAAGCACTTCGGAGAAGTCTGGCGCAATGCCGAGCATTGGCGCAACCCGCTGTACGATACGACCCGTGACCGTGCCGGCGTTCCAGCCGGCAGTCGTGCCCGATTGCGGATTTTCCGCCTTGGGCTCGTCGACCATGATGATCATTGCATAACGCGGATTGTCCAGCGGGAAGGCTGAACCAAAGAAGTTGGTGACCTTGCTCGACGAATAGCGGCCATCGACCACCTTTTCGGCGGTGCCGGTCTTGCCGCCAACGCGATAGCCCAGCGCCAGACGGTTCATCTGCGAGCCCGAACCGCCGGTGCCAATAGCATTGAGGCGCATCAGGTAGCGAATTTCAGCGCTGGTCTGCGGCTTGATCACGCGGGTATAGAGCGCCTCGGCGTCGGCCAGGTCGCGCTTGTAGAGCGTGGGCGGCACATAATTGCCGCCGTTCACAAAGGCAGCATAGGCCATAACCATGTGCAGCGGCGATACCGACAGGCCGTGGCCAAACGAGGCCGTGGCCGCGCCGACTTCCGAGAAGTCCTTGGGCACGGTCGGCAGGCGCATTTCGGGCAGCTCGAATTGTACCCGCTTGTCAAAACCCATCGTGCTGAGGAAGGCACGGAAATTGTCCTTGCCCATGGCCTGCATGACGCGGATCGTGCCGATATTGGACGAGAACTTGTAGACTTCCGGCAGGCTCAGAATGCGGTTTTTGCCGTGGAAGTCGGTAATGGTGAACCGGCCAAAGCGCACACCGAAGCGCGCATCGAACGAGTCCGTGACACGCACGGCGCCGCTATCGAGCGCACCAGCCAGCGTCACGGTCTTAAAGATCGAGCCGGGCTCGAAAATGCCGGCGGTGATGCGGTTGAACGTGTCCTTGACCAGCGCGGTCTTGGGATCGTTCGGGTTGAAATCGGGAACCGAGGCCAGCGCGATGACTTCGCCGGTATGGACATCGACCATAACGCCTGCCGCCGCAATCGCCTGATAGCGCTTCATGGCGTCGAGCAGCTGTTCGTGCATGACGTGCTGAACGCGCATATCCACCGACAGCTCAACCGGCGTCAGCGCATTGCCGCGCGCCAAACCGAGTTCCTGCAGCAGGGCAAGGTCTTCAACGTCCATGTGACGTTCGATGCCGGCAATGCCCTGATTGTCGATATTGGTCGAGCCAAGGATGTGCGACGCCTCTGTCATGCCGGGATAAAAGCGCTTGGACTCGGTGATGAAGTCGATGCCCGGAATACCCAGGCGCATGATGCGCTCCTGGATCGATGGCGACAGTTCGCGCTGCACCCAGACGAAGCCCTTGTCCCCGGTCAGACGATCACGCAGCCACTTTTCATTCAGATCAGGCAGCACAGTGCGGATTTTGCGCACGGCTTCTTCAACGTCGATAATGCGGCGCGGCTCGGCATAGAGCGAGGGCACGCGAATATCGACGGCCATTTCGAGGCCATTGCGATCAAGGATCGGCGGACGCGAGGCCTGAATGGCGTCGCGGGCCTGCCCTTCGATGGTGGAATCCGTTTCCACCATGCCCAACTGCACCAACCGCGCGCCGACCAGCCCAAACCCCAGCACCATAGCCAGCACCATCCAGCGGATGCGGGCCTGAGTGAGGTTGCCGCGCACCTTGCGGGCGCCGTCGAGCGAAATGGTTGGTCCGACGTCTTCGGAGGTGATGGCCATTATTCAATTCCCTCGAGTTCGAGGATCGCATCAATGGGGTCGATACCGGCTTCGAGGGACTCAAACAGGGAATCCATGGCCGAACTGTTTGGCTTGGCGGGCCGCATGGGCAGGTTGGCGAAAGCCCCAAACTGCTCCTGCTTGACCGGCGCGATGGCCAGCGCGATCTGATGGCGCTGCACGATGGGGTCGATATGGCCGGGCTGGTTCAGCACCGCCCAGTCTGCCTTGAGCAGCGACAGGTCGCCCTCCTGGCTGTTGATCAGCACCGCCAGAGCCGTGCGCTCGCTGGCGGTATGTTCAATGGAGAACTTGAGGGCATAGACGCCCGACAGCATCAGAATGCTGGTGAAGATCAGGATGATATTGAGATTGCGGATCATTCGGCACCGCGCACAACAGGAACACTGAGCCCGTCAAACTTGACCGGGCGAGCCACTTCCGCCGAGCGGGTGGCGGCGCGCAGGATGGCCGAACGCGAGCGCGGATTGCGCGACAGCTCGGCTTCGCCCGCCTTGGCGGCCTTGGCAACATGGACCCAACGCCGCGCTTCGGTCTGCACCTGTGGCAGATGGCGCGACTGGGCAGGACCGCCCTTATCCGGATCAAAAAAGCGTTTGACGATACGATCTTCCAGCGAGTGGAAGGTGACCACGGCCAGCCGTCCGCCTTCGCTCAGCAGACGCTCGGCGGCAAACAGCGCCTCGCCCAGCTGCTCGAACTCGGCGTTCACCGCAATGCGCAGCGCCTGAAAAGTGCGGGTGGCCGGATGAGCATCGCCGGGCTTGCGGCCAATGGCCTTTTCCACGATGCGGGCCAGCTCCAGCGTCGTCTGGATCGGCGCGGTTTCGCGCGCGGCCACGATGAACTGCGCGATGCGGCGCGACTTGCGCTCTTCGCCAAAGGCATAGAGCAGATTGGCCAGCGGCCCTGCATCGAGCGTATTGACCAGATCGGCGGCGCTTTCGCCCTGCCCGCTCATGCGCATGTCCAGCGGACCCTCGCGCATGAAGGAAAAGCCGCGCTCAGCCTGGTCGAGCTGCATTGAGGACACGCCGATATCGAGCACGACGCCATCGATGGGGCCATGCTCGGCGGCGAGGGTATCGAGCTCGGAGAACGTGCCCGGCACAAAGACAAAGCGGCCTTCAAATTCGGCCAGCAACGCATCGGCAAAAGGCTGCACACTGGGATCGCGATCAATCGCGATCACAATCGCGCCAGCCTCCAGCAAAGCACGGGAATATCCCCCTGCTCCAAAGGTGCCGTCGACGATACGCTTGCCGTCCAGTGGGGAAAGGGCCGCGATAACCTCATCCAACAGGACGGGGACATGGGGGCCAGCATTTTCACTGGTTTCGGGCATGGAACGCTTGCCCATATAGGCCACTACTCCGCTCCCGGCCGGGGCCGGTCTGGTAAACATTGGGCCACATTGCGCAAACACGCTTAAGATTCTGTTTCCTATGCGGGTCTCGTGATGCATTTTGCACTGACACAATATAATTGACTATTTAAGTCATAATATCTTACAGCGCTGTGCAATCGTTCTTCCGGAGCATTCGATGAGCACCCGCGTCACCCGTCGTCAATTCGCACTGGGCGCGACCGCCCTTGCAGCAGCATCCACCCTCCCAGGCCTCGCTTTTGCAGCTGAGACCAAGACTGTCACCACGCTGTTAGGCACCGCCGAAGTGCCGCTCAATCCGCAGCGGGTGGTGACCATTGATCACCGCACCGATCTCGAGCCCGCCTTGGTGCTGGGCCTCGATGTAATCGCCTCGGGCTATTGGGCAAACCGACCGTGGGTGCCGGTGCCCGAGGGCATGGCAGACCTCGACATGCCGACCACTGCCGAACACGTGTTGAACCTGGCCCCAGACTTGATCATCTGTTCGGGCGATGAGCCGGACGACGAATGGTGGCCCACCAAGCGCCTGACCGCGATTGCCCCGGTTCTGACCACCAGCTTCAAGACCAATTGGCGTAACAACCTGCTCGCCCTCGGCGAGGCTTTGGACCGGCAGGAACCCGCCGCAGCGGCCATCGCCGAATACGACGCTCTCATCACCGATATCAAAACCCGCCACGCCGCGACGCTGGCTGGCAAAACGCTCGCCTCGGTGCAGTACTTCCCCGACGACAAATCCTTCCGCGTCCACCTGCCCGATCAGGGCGACTACAACAATCCCAAGGGCGAAGTGATGACCGAACTGGCAGTGCGCACGATCGATCCGGCGCTGCTGGGTGAATATGGGCTCGTGTCCTACGAGAACATGGGCGCAGCACTGGAAAAGGCGGACGGAATTCTCTTCGCCAACAGCAGCAATGGCGATCTCGCGCTTTTGGCCGACGACCCCTTGTGGCTGCGCCTGCCCGCCGTGGCCAATGGCAAGGTGCGTGAAATGACCGGTAACACAAACTTTGGCTCGTTCTACACTTCGCGCCACGTCGCGCAGGCGTTTGATGGACTGCTGGGGTTATTTGCTTAGAGGGGCACGAGGCTGGGGGGAATGGAAGCACCATCCCTCACCCGATCGTCACCACCCGGCTTGTCCGGGTGGTCCATGGGGCGCACCGCAAGGTGGATTGCCCGGACGAGCCGGGCAATGACGGGGGTGGGGGCGGTGCGTCCCCAAGAAATCTGTCGGGGAGTGCCGCAGATGTGCACCCTCACAACAGCCACCGGCGCTGTCCCCGGACATGATCCCGGGGAAGCGATTGTGGGTATGAGAGCGGAGTGGTCAGAATCCCCTTCGCCTCCCCAATCGTCACCACCCGGCTTGTCCGGGTGGTCCATTGGCACCCACCGCAAGGTGGATTGCCCGGACGAGCCGGGCAATGACGGGGGTGGGGGCGGTGCGTCCCCAAGAAATCTGTTGGGCAGAGCCGCAGATGTGCACCCTCACAACGGACACAGGCGCTGTCCCCGGACATGATCCCGGGGAAGCGATTGTGGGTGTGAGAGCGGGAGTGGTCAGAATCCCCTTCGTCTCCCCAATCGTCACCACCCGGCTTGTCCGGGTGGTCCCTGGGACGCGCCGCAAAGTGGATTGCCCGGACGAGCCGGGCAATGACGGTGGTGCGGGCAGTGCGTGTGCGATGCGCCCAGATGCATCCGCATCGCTGAAAAGGTAAACGCCAGTTGACCTATAAGCCGGGTTCTGTAGGGCCGCGTTGCCGCGACGTGGTGACCATTCATCTATGGCGCCTGTTACCAGGACGCTCGTGCAACCAACCCGGATGATCTGGCCTCAAAACTGGCTGGGACCGAAGTCCCGCGTCATCCCTATTTGGTCTTGCTCCCGGTGGGGTTTACCGTGCGGCTTCCATTGCTGGTCGCCCGGTGCGCTCTTACCGCACCCTTTCACCCTTACCTGCCCGAAGGCCGGCGGTTTGCTTTCTGTGGCACTTTCCCTAGGGTCGCCCCCGCCGGGCGTTACCCGGCACCGTGTTTCGAAGGAGCCCGGACTTTCCTCCCGCGGACAGTTACCCATCCGCCAGCGGTCACCCGGTCAACTGGCAGGCGTGCTTGTGAGCGAGCCGCGCTTCGCCGTCAAGTGAGCAGCGCAGGCCGGCGGGGCTTGGTAATGGCCTGATAGGCAAGATTGATCGACGCCATGCGCGCCGTCGCCACATCGATGAGTGCCTCGGGCACGCCGCGCGCAATCAGGCGATCCGGGTGATGCTCGGCCACCAGCAGACGATAGACCCGGCGGACTTCCTCGGGCGAAGCATTGTGCGCGAGGCCAAGCACCACATAGGGGTCAACGCTGGAATCCAGCACGACGTGCTGGCTGGCCATCTGCTCGAAGCGCGCATCGTCAAAGCCGAAAATGTCACTGATGGTCTTGAGATAGTCGAGCTCAGCCTCATGCACCATGCCATCGGCAGTGGCGATGAAGAACAAGCTGTCGAGCACATGCTCCAGCGTATCCGGGCTATCCGCAAAAAAGCGGCGGATCTTGCGGGCATAGCTTTCAAAGCCCGCCACATCCTGCTTGGCCAGATTGAACAGGCGTTCGACCTGGGACTCCTGTCCCTCGGCGATTTCGACCGTCGCGTGGAAAGCACGCACTTCGGACGCCGTCACCGCGCCATCGGCCACTGCCATCTTGGCGGCAAGCGCAATCAGCGCCAGGGTGAAGGCAGCATCGCGCCCACCCGGCAGCCAGGTATCTGGGTCAAGCATGTTGGCCAAGGAACCGACCACTCCCGTGCGCTCGCTGAACGAGCCGAGGAAGGTCGACATTTTGTGCCAGATATCTTTGTTTTCTTCGGCTTTGCGCACGCAGCAGAGCATAGGCTTGCCTTTCGTCGGCAGAGCGCGGGAGGCGATCACGCGTGATTTGCGCAATCTATCGGGTGAACAGCGCCTGGTCCACCTTCACCGCTGCATAGCGGCACTACATCATTGTGTGAACGGTGAGTAGAAACCATCAGTCACGGGGCCGATATAAGTGCCTTGGGGCTGAACATCATTGGGAATTTGGTCGAGGAAAAAGCCATTCGAGCCATTGTTTGGCGCGGCGGGCTGACGCTGCCCCTGCTGCTGGCGCTCACGCTGGGCGAGAAACTCCGACAGCGGCCCGGTTTCCCAGTCATCGAGATCGCGCGCGGTGACGGTCACCGGCGGCTGCACCACGACGGGGGCCTGCGGCTGCACGATCAGCGGTTGATTGGGCTGGACTATAAGAGGTTGCTGGCTGGGCTGGACCACGGCAACGGGGGTCTTAGGGCGCATAGAGAGCGGACGCGGCACCGGCGCCACCTTGGCAGGCGGCACAGCGGCGACATCAACAGGTGTCGTCACAGGCTGCGTGACGGGAGCGGTTGGCTGGGTCACGGCAGGCGCATTGGCAACAGCTGGCGGGGTGACGGCCGGACGGGTTGGCGTCGCTGCGGGCGCAGGCATTGCGGCCTGCGGGGTGTCATCGCCACCAGTGATATAACTGGGCAGCTTGCGGCCAGACTGAACAAAGCTATCGAGCGCGTCAGTGGCCGCAGGCTTGGCGGCGGCAGCAGTTTCCGGGCTCGCTGCGGCAGGCGCAGGAGCGGAGGGTTCGATCACGGCAATTTGTGGTGCGGCGCCAGAATTGTCGCCTGCGAAATGGCCGGCGATCCAGTCGGCGGTTGGCACACCGATGACGACGGCAACACCTGCCCAAGCAAGGCCATTGGTAATGCGGCGGTCAAGCTTCATGGTCATACGTCCCGATTTGGTCCGCCCTCTCTGGGTCGGAAGGAGCCGGATGTTAGTGGCCATTTTATGAAACGGCCCGAACCGCCTCAGTGCGGCCTGCCAGCTGAACGGGACCTGAATGACGCCTTTCGGTCCCCTAAGGCTTAGGCGATGTGCACATGCCACCAGATCATGGTGAACGCAAGGTTAATCGGCCGAGGCCCCATCGAGCAGGCGTACCCTGGCTGCGGCCAGAACCTGGGGCTCCAGCATGCGCGCATTGACGCCCATGCGATCGCGTTTTGGGTCTACCGAGGACCAGTGGGTCATGCAGCCACAGGTCTTGCAGCGATGAAACAGGATGCCGCGACGGCCCCAGCCATAAGTGTCGGTCTCAGGTGGCGCGGGATCAAAATGCACCTGGGTGGGCGAGTAGTAGGCCCAGAGCACGCCATAGCGGCGACAGATCGAGCAATTGCAATCTGTCACCACCTCGGGCGCGGCATCGAGCGTGAAGCGGACCGCGCCGCAATGGCAGGATGCCTCGACATGCGGTCCACTCATAGTCAGGACTCCTGCGTTGGGCGGCGGCCCAGAATACGGGCCAGCGCCAGCGCCAACGGCGAGCGATTGTGCGTATAGATGTGGAACTCGGTCACGCCCTCATCAAGCAGCTCGGTAACCTGCTCGGCCGCAACGGCGGACGCAACCAATGCGTGAGTTTCCGGCTCATCGTCGAGCCCATCAAAGCGCTCGGCCAACCAGCTCGGGATCGAGGCGCCGGTGCGTCCGGCAAAGCCCGAAATCTGCTTGAAATTATGGATCGGCTGAATGCCCGGCACGATGGGCGCCGTGATGCCAGCGGCGCGGGCGCGCTCGACGTAACGCAGGTAATCACTGTTGGAGAAGAACATCTGCGTGATAGCACGGGTCGCGCCTGCATCGAGCTTGCGCTTGAGATTGTCGATCTCGAAGGCCCAATCAGGGCTCTGCGGATGCTTTTCCGGATAGGCCGCGACGGAAATATCGAAATCGCCGATGCGGCGAATGCCTGCCACCAGATCGGCGGCGTTCTGATAACCCTCGGGATGCGGTGTGAACGGCTGACCAACGCCCTCTGGCGGATCACCGCGCAGCGCCACGATGCGGTTGATACCCGCATCCTGATAGCCACGCACCACGGCGTCGACCTCATCGCGGGTCGCGCCAACGCAGGTCAGATGCGCTGCCGCATCGACCCCGGTATCCTTCTTGATACGGCTGACCATGCGCAGCGTGCGCTCGCGCGTCGAGCCGCCCGCACCATAGGTCACCGACACAAAGCGAGGCTTGAGCGGCGCCAGCTTGTGCACGCTATCCCAGAATTTTTCCTCCATAACGTCTGTCTTGGGCGGGAAGAATTCGAAGGAAATCTGCAGGTCTGGGCGCTTGTCGGCCGTCTGTCGGCTGGCGCGGAGATTGTCATCAAGCATGGTCTTGTCCGTTCAGTTCTTGTCGCTGAGGCGCCACAGGCAGACCGTCAAGCCACGTTTGCTGGTATCGCCGGGAAACTCGCGCACGGTCTCCATCTGGAGTCCGGCGGCAGCGGCCCAGCCGCTCATTTGGGTATGCGATAGGCCAAGCCGCCGATGGGCATGTTCTGTGCGCAGGAATTCGAGGTCGTGCGGGGCAAAGTCGACAATCAACATTTCCCCACCCGGTTTGAGCAGGCGGCGAGCCTGCGCCAGCATGCGGCCGGGGTCGTCGAAATAGTGCAGCACCTGATGGATCACGATCACATCGGCCTGTCCGATGGCGATATCGGGCTCACCAATATCGCCGAGCCGCACTTGGGCATGCCCAATCGCCGCTGCGGCAAGGCGCGAACGGGCGACGGCCAGCATTTCCCGGCTCGCATCAACGCCAATGCCGCGTTTGTAATGGTCGGCCAGCAATTCGAGCATCCGCCCGGTGCCGGTGCCAAGATCGATAAGCAGGTCCACGACCCGATCGCCCAGCGCCGCAACCACAGCGGCTTCAACAGCTTCCTCGGGCACATGCAATGTCTTCTGCAAGTCCCAGCTGCCGGCGACCTTGGCGAAATATTCGGCAGCGAGCGCCTGCTGGCTGGCCCGGACCGCCTGCTGCCGCTCAATATCGCGGCGGCGATCGGCATCACAATCTTCCAGACGCCCGACGACCCATTCGGCCAGCGCGGCGCCATCGCCGCCTTGCCGCAGGCCATAATAGGCCCAGGCGCCCTCGGCCTTGCGCTCGATCAGTCCCGCATCCGCCAAAAGCTTGAGGTGGCGCGACACACGGGGCTGGCTTTGCTTGAGGATTTCAGTGAGATCCTTGACGGAATGGTCGCCATCGGCGAGCAAGGCAAGCAGACGCAGCCGGGTATCCTCCCCCGCTGCCTTCAGCACCCCCACCAATGTCTCCAAATCCGCCAATGCACACCCTCACGAGATATAAAGATATCTTTATATTCGATTTGAGGTGGAGGTCTAGGGGGAATTTGGAATGTGGGCCGGATTGCATCAAGTAGCGCCAGATACCGCGCTGTCCTCGGACGTGAGCGCCCCCCGGATCAAGCCCGAGGGCAGCCCGGTGGGTGGGAAGACATATCGCCTAAAAGACCTCACGGGGTCGAGCGAGTGGAGGCTCGGGTGCCACGACCTCGTCCTTCGACAGGCTCAGGATGAGATCTGCTGGGGCGCGCGCCGAACTCGTAAGCTCCCTCACCCACCGCTCGTCACCCTTGGGCTCGCCCCGAGGGGTCTTCCCTCCCCCACAAAAGAAAACACCCTCGGGTCAAGCCCGAGGGTGACGATTGGGATAGGGCGACCCGCTGGGACCAGAGAGCGCTTAGGCGCTGACGGCCATTTGGTCTTCGTGCGCGGGGCGCTTGCGGAAGGAGTGCGCGCGCCAGAGTTCGAAGATGGCAGATGCTTCGCCGCTCTCGATATTGTTGAAGCGGGCCAGCACCATGTCCTTTTCGGACTGCGTGGGCAGATCTCGCCAGGGCAACGTGGCAACGACCGCCTCGAACAGATCCGGCGTTAGGCCTGCGGCGCTGAGGGCAACCGTGACCGCGACATAGTCCTGCGCCGCCAGCCACTTGACGATGACCTCGGGACCAACGCGCAGCATAACGGTCAGCGCTGCAGCCGCATGGTGGCCGTAGCCGAAGCGGGCGAAGCGAGCCAACGCGCGCTCATTGAGCTGCTTACGATCGCTGAGCGCTTTGACCTGATTGTAGGCCACTTTCCACTCGGTGGCGGAAAAGCCGGCGCGGTTGCGCATGCGGTTGTACACGACAGCATTGAGCTTGCCGGCGGCCACCGGGTCCATGGCACGGTTCGGACCGCCCAGATCTTCCAGCACCCTGGTCGCGGCGGTGTCGATTTCGCCGCGCAGCGTCTTCCAGTCGATGTCGGCGCGACCACGAAGGTCAGCGGCAATTTCGGCATCACGGGTGGCGCGCTTGACCAGCTTGTGCAGCGTTGCCTGATCGAACTCGGCATTTGAGTTCCGCACCAGACGCACGACCGAGCTCGTCTCGCCATGCTCAACAATCGCATCACCGACACGCTCGGCCACGCTCATGCGGCTGGCGATCGCAACACGATGGTCTTCGCTCTGGCTGCTGATGATGTCGATGAGATCATCGTCGCTCAGCACACTCGAAAACTCGAGCAGTGGTTTGGCAACTTCGATGTCGTCATTGGCCAGCTTGACCACCACCGTACCGGGTGCCCGATCCAGTGGCGCCAGCAGCATAGCGACATGGGCCCGCGCCTCGACTTCGACAAAAGCGGCGAGACGGCACAGCACTTCGTCATACTGGGCGACCTGATCGTCGTCGCAGCGATCCGACACGTAGCTGAACAACTGCGCCATGTTGCGGAACAATTGCTCGCGCTCGGAATTGTTGTCTTCGCCGTTCAATACGCGGAAGCTCGAAAATGCCGGTAGGCCTTCGTCAAGTTCGCTCATCGTCAATCCCTCGGCCATTGCGGCACATATCGACGGCGACAATGCTCTCCCACTCTCTTGCATGCACTGAAGGGGAGCCCGGAAATTTGATTCAAATTTTATCGAGCTGACAGCTGCCCGGGTAAAAAGAAGGGCCCCGAAGCAATGCTCCGAGACCCCATTTCACATCCGCCTTGTGCAGGCTTTATGCGCTGAGATCGAACCGATCGGCGTTCATCACCTTGACCCAGGCGGCGACGAAGTCCTTGGCGAAACGTTCGCCATTGTCGGCCTGCGCATAGACTTCGGCCAGCGCGCGCAGCTGCGAGTGCGAACCGAAAATCAGGTCGGCGCGGGTTGCAGTCCAGCGGCCTTCGCCGGTGGAACGATCCGTGCCCTGATAGATGCCATTGCCGACAGGCTTCCACTGCGTGGCCATGTCGAGCAAGTTGACGAAGAAGTCGTTGGTCAGCTGCTCTGGACGTGCGGTGAACACACCATGCTCGCTAACCCCCGCCTTGAGCACGCGCAGGCCACCGACCAGCACGGTCAGCTCTGGCGCGGTCAGGCCGATCAGCTGGGCCCGGTCGATCAGCGCAGCCTCAGCCGACAGGCGGTTTGGCCCACGGTGATAGTTGCGGAAACCATCCGAGGTTGGCTCCAGCCAGGCAATCGATTCCACATCGGTCTGTTCAGCCGACGCATCCATACGACCGGGGGTGAACGGCACGTTGACGGCAAAACCGGCGTCGCGAGCCGACTTTTCGACAGCAACCGAACCCGCCAGCACGATCAGATCGGCCAGAGAGACCTTCTTGTTGCCCGTCTGGGCAGCATTGAACTCAGCCTGAATGGCTTCAAGAGCGGCCAGCACGCGCGCCAGCTGTTCTGGTTGGTTGGCTTCCCAATCCTTCTGCGGGGCCAGGCGCACACGGGCACCATTGGCACCACCGCGCATATCGGTGCCGCGATAGGTCGAGGCGGATGCCCAGGCGGTCGAGACCAGCTCGGAAACCGACAGGCCGGTCGCCAGGATCTTGGCCTTGAGACCTGCGATATCGGCTTCATCGATCACGGGATGATCGAGCGCCGGGATTGGGTCCTGCCAGATCAGTTCTTCGGCTGGCACTTCCGCGCCGAGATAGCGGCTGCGTGGGCCCATGTCGCGGTGAGTCAGCTTGAACCAGGCGCGGGCAAACGCGTCGGCAAACTGGTCTGGGTTTTCGAGGAATCGACGCGCGATCTTTTCATAGGCCGGGTCAGCGCGCAGCGCGATGTCCGAGGTCAGCATGGCGGGCACATGACGCTTTTCAGGGTCATGCGCATCGGGAACGGTGTTTGCGCCCATGCCGTGCTTTGGAATCCACTGATGCGCGCCAGCGGGGCTCTTGGTCAACTCCCACTCATAGCCGAACAGATTCCACAGGAAGTTGTTGCTCCAGCGGGTTGGCGTGGTGGTCCAGGTGACTTCAAGGCCCGAACCGATGGTGTCGCCGCCCTTGCCCGTGCCAAACTTGTTTTCCCAGCCGAGGCCCTGCGCCTCGATGCCAGCCGCTTCCGGCTCAGCACCGACAAGACCGGCATCGCCAGCACCATGGGTCTTGCCGAAGGTGTGGCCCCCAGCAATCAGCGCCACGGTTTCTTCGTCGTTCATGGCCATGCGCGCAAAGGTATCGCGGATATCGCGTGCCGAAGCGACGGGGTCGGGATTGCCGCCAGGACCTTCTGGATTGACGTAGATCAGGCCCATCTGCACCGCAGCCAGCGAGCTGTCGAGTTGGCGCTCTTCAGTGTAGCGCTCGTTGTCGGCCAGCCATTCGCCTTCCTTGCCCCAATAAATGTCGAGCTCTGGCTCCCAGGTATCAGCGCGGCCACCGGCAAAGCCGAAAGTCTGGAAACCCATGGATTCCAGGGCCACGTTGCCGGTCAGGATGAACAGGTCAGCCCAGGAAATCTTGTTGCCATACTTGCGCTTGAGCGGCCACAGCAGGCGACGGGCCTTGTCGAGGTTGACGTTGTCTGGCCAGGAATTGAGCGGCGCAAAGCGCTGCTGACCGGCACCACCGCCGCCACGACCATCCTGCACGCGATAGGTGCCGGCGCTGTGCCAGGCCATGCGGACCATGAGCGGGCCATAGTGACCAAAGTCGGCGGGCCACCAATCCTGCGAATCCGTCAGCATCGCGCGGATATCCGCCTTGAGTGCAGCCAGGTCGAGCGACTTGAACGCCTCGGCATAATCAAAGGCTTCGCCGAGCGGATTGGCCGCCACGGAGTGCTGGTGCAGCACGGACAGATCGAGCTGGTTTGGCCACCAATCACGATTGCTGCGACCAGCGCCACCATGCTGACCGTGATCCACCGGACACTTGCCGCCAGCGGCCTCGGCCGGGTGATCGGGGGTAATATTATCGGTCATGATGGACTCCGCTGGAACGATTCTAAACTAAGGTTTCGTTGTGACGCAGCGATGTCGATTAGGCAAATTGATTGATCCTCTTGTTATGATAAGGTGAGCCTATCATGCAGCTATCCATCAAACAGATGCGCTATGCCGTTGCCGTGGCCGAAACGGGCCACTTTGGCCGCGCCGCCGCCACCTGCAACATCAGCCAACCCGCGCTCAGCCAGCAAATCCAGGCCATCGAGGAGGAGTGCGGCACCTCCCTGTTCGACCGCCTGCGTGGTGGGGCGCGCCCGACCCCGTTTGGCACGGAGTTCATCAGTCGCGCCCGCCGCGTCCTCGATGGTGTCGATGCGCTGGAAGCCTTTGCCGAGGGCCATGCCGGTCAACCCGACCGCCCGATCCGCTTCGGGCTGATTCCCACCGTCGCGCCCTATTTGTTGCCCGAGATATTCCCGGCGCTGACCAAGGGCCTGCCCAGCCTTGATTTCACCGTCAGCGAAAACCGCACCGATGCGCTGCTGGCCGGGCTGATCGATGGCAGCCTCGATGTAGCGCTGATCGGAACCGACCTGCCCGAGCATGGTCCGCGCCTCGTCAGTGCCCCTCTGTTTGAGGATCAGTTCGTTTTGGCCACCAGCCGCAATGAGCTGACATCAGCGCCGGTCTCGCTGACCAGCCTTGCGCCCGAGCGTATCCTGCTGCTCGACGAGGGCCACTGTTTCCGGGACCAGACTATTGCCGCATGCCGTCTGGATAGCGATCCATCGGCCCGCACTTTCGCGGCTACGTCGCTATCGACCATTGTGGAGTTCGTGGCCAACGGGCAGGGCGTGACCCTCCTGCCCCAGATTGCGCTGCGCAAGGAGGCCACCGACCCGCGCATCGCCATTCACACGCTGGTGTCGCCCGGCGCGGGACGCATGTTGTCGCTGGTGTGGCGCGAAGCCACGCCGTTCGGTGCGATCTTCGAGCAGATGGCGGCGCTTATCCGCGCCCGCCCCGACGCCGGAAGCTATCGTAGCTGAACACCATCAGCGACAGCCAGATCAGCGCGAAGCTGAACAGGCGCAGCCCGTTGAGGTGCTCGCCGAACAGGAAGATCGCCACCAGGAACTGGATCGACGGCGCGATATACTGGAACATGCCGATCGTGGTCAGCCGCAGGCGACGCACCGCAAAGGCAAACAGCAGCAGCGGAATGGCCGTCGCCGGACCGGTCAGGATCAGCATGAACATCAGGTATGGATCGCCATGCGCGCCAATGCCTGTGGTGGCGATGTTGAAGATCACATAGGCCAGCGCGAACGGCGCCAGCATCACCGTTTCAGCGAACAGCCCCGATGCCGGCCCAAGCTGGGCGGTCTTGCGGAAATAGCCATAGAAGCCAAAGGTCAGCGCCAGGCCGAGGGCCACATAGGGCACGTTCCCGAGGCCAAGCGCCTGAATGCCAATGCCAATGGTCGCAATCACGATGGAGATCGTCTGCAGCTTGTTCTGCCGCTCGCCGAGCAGCACCATGCCCATGACCACATTGACCAGCGGATTGATGAAATAGCCAAAGCTGGCTTCCAGCACCTGCCCGCTTTCCACCGCCCACACATAGAGCAGCCAGTTGGCAGCGAGCAGCACGGCCGATACCAGCGTCATGGTGGCCCGGCGGCGGTCGGCAAACAGCGCCCGCACTTCGCCATAGCCCTTGGTGAAGATCAGGATGATAGACAGCAGCACCAGCGACCACACGGTCCGCTCGGCCACGATCATCACCGAATTGACGGAATGCAGTTCGCGGAACAGCAGCGGCAGGAAGCCCCAGGCCGAATAGGCAAGCAGCGCCGCTAACACGCCGTTGCGCGCCTCGTTCACATCCACGCTGGTTGGCGCGGCAACGCTCGCAGGGGCAATCGCCTCGGGCGCAGATTCTGGCAGCGACATGATCAACTCCGCGCCCACCACGGGGCGTCACGGCTCGGTGATAGCAGCGGCGTTCCAGCGCGACCAATCAGAGTTTGTGATCAGCCCGCATGCCTGCGGTGATGGGACGCGCCAACCTTTTGGCTCGGGGCGAGTTCACCTCCTGACGCTGACGCGTCCAAGTTCTGTCCACAAAGAGGAGCCCACCATGAAGAAGACTGTCACCTGGGTCCTGATCGCCAATGGCGCACAGGCACGCGTGCTGGAAAACACTGGACCCGGCAAAGGGCTAAAGCCAGTGGAGGGCATGGACTGGGCCATCGAGCCATTGCAGGCGCAGGATATCGTCAGCGACCGCCCCGGCGCCCACCGCACACCAAGCGGCTTTGGTCGCGGTGGCATGGAGCCCCGCACAGACCCGGTCGAGCACCGCGAAGCCGAGTTCGTCAAAACCGTCGCCAATGAACTCGATCATCAGATCCAGAACGGCGCCTTCGACCGCCTTGTCATCGCCGCGGCTCCAATCGCCCTCGGCGATTTGCGCAAGTCGATCTCGCCGGCGGTCAAAAAAGCCATCATTGCCGAGCTGAACAAGGACCTGACTAACCTGCCCTCGGCGCAACTCGACAAGCACTTCGACGGCATCCTCGCCGCCTGACGCAGACGACAAAGGCCCGCTGCATGGCGGGCCTTTTTACTTTTCAAATCAATGCTTTGCGCGGCGCGCCGGATTCAGTTTGATCGGCACTTGAATCAATCCGGCAGGTCTATCCAACGAGACCTCTGCGATCCTGTCTAAGCCTCTGATTCATCCTCAAAATCCTCGTCATCGTCATCGCCGCCTTCAATGGCATCGAGGAATTCGAGCAGCAGCGAGTTCACCAGGTCGGGGCGCTCGATGCTGGGGATGTGCGCCACGCCTTCAAGCACGGCGGCAAAGGCGTTCGGCATTTCTTCGGAGAGGTGATCGTGGCGCTCGATCAACGCGGTGAAATCCTCATCACCCACCATGAGCAGTGCCGGTGCACCGACTTCGGATACGCGGTCCCATGCAGATGCAGGGCGCTCTTCCTGCGTCAGGCCTGGCTGGTTCAGCGCCAGCCGGTTCATATCCAGAAACAGCTCGCGCACGGCCCCGCCGACACGACCGCTCTGCGCCCGAGGACCATCGAGCCACTCATGCGCCTGCACGCGATTGAGCATATCAAGGTCGCCGCGCTCGAAGGCATCTTCCTCGGCCGCCTCGATCTGGGATTCGGCCTGCGTTGCCGTCCACGGCGCGCCGGTGACCGAAGTGCCGATCAGCACCAGGCCGATGATGCGACCGGGATGGGCCAGCGCGAAATCAATCGCCAAACCACCACCCATCGAGCAGCCGACAAACACCGCCGCGTGAATGTCATGCGCGTCGAGGACAGCGATCAGATCATCCACATGGCTGAACGGCTCATCGACGCTGGTGGTTTCGCCATAGCCACGCCGATCATAGGCGATGGCCTGCCAGCCCTCTTCGGCCACGGCGTCCATCTGACTCTGCCACATGCGCTTGTCGCAGACCCCGGCATGCAGAAACACCACCGGCAGTCCCTCGCCTACGCTGAGGCCGGAAAGGTTGGCCCCGCCAACCTGCAGCGAAAACGGCTTCGACATCACGCACGCAACTCCACGCACTACAATTGATCTACTGCTGCACCAGAGCGCAGAACTCGAATTCCTTACGCGTGCCGACCCAGCACCCCGGCGCATCGCCGCTGACAAAGCGGCCCATGTCCACCGGTGCACGACCCGGCGCCGCATTTGCGGGGGTCAGGTAGACCGTACCGCTATCGGCTTCGCCGGCCGCAAAGGCCAAATATTGCCCATCGGGCAATTCAAACGTCAGGCCATTTCCGTCCAGCACGACATCACAGGCAAAGGGCTCAAAGCCCGTCACCGTGCATTCCCCCGGCGCGGCCAGAGCCGCTCCCGCCAACAGGCCCCAGACCAGGGCCGCCCCCATAAGCTTCATTCCTGCCCCCACAGCAAAAAGGGCGGGCTCGTGGCCCGCCCGATCATATTAACGCGTCAGCGGCTTGTAAGTCGCGCGCTTTGGATTGACTGCATCCGCGCCGAGGCGGCGGATCTTGTCCTGTTCGTAGTCAGCGAAATTGCCTTCGAACCACTCGACATGGCTGTCGCCTTCAAAGGCCAGCATGTGGGTGGCCAGACGATCGAGGAACATACGATCGTGGCTGATGATCACTGCGCAGCCGGCGAATTCCTCGAGCGCCTCTTCCAGCGCGGCGAGGGTTTCGGTGTCCAGATCGTTGGTGGGCTCGTCAAGCAGCAGCACGTTTGCGCCGGACTTGAGCATCTTGGCGAGGTGAACGCGGTTGCGCTGACCACCCGACAGATTGCCAACCTTCTGCTGCTGATCCCCGCCCTTGAAGTTGAAGGTCGAGGTATAGGCGCGCGAGTTCATTTCGCGCTTACCCAGCATCAGGATTTCGTCGCCTTCCGAGATTTCTTCCCAGACAGTCTTGTTTGGGTTGAGGCTATCGCGGCTCTGGTCGACATAACCAAGATGCACGTTCTCGGCGACGGTCACCGAACCCGCATCAGGGGCTTCCTGACCGGTCAGCATCTTGAACAGCGTGGTCTTGCCCGCGCCGTTTGGCCCGATAATGCCCACAATGCCGCCCGGGGGCAGCTTGAAGGTGAGGTTGTCGATCAGCAGGCGATCGCCGAACGACTTGGACAGGCCTTCCACGTCGATCACGTTGTGACCCAGGCGCTCACCGGGTGGGATGATGATCTGGGCGGTCTGGCTCTGCGTACGGGCGTCGTTGATCTTGACCAGCTCGTCATAGGCCTTGAGACGCGCCTTGGACTTGGACTGACGCGCCTGAGGCGACTGGCCCATCCATTCCTTTTCGCGTTCCAGAACCTTGGAGCGCGCAGCATCTTCACTCTTTTCCTGGGCAAAGCGCTTGGCCTTGGCACCGAGGTAAGCCGAGTAATTGCCTTCATAGGCAACGCCACGACCACGGTCGAGCTCGAGAATCCAGCCGGTGACGTTGTCGAGGAAGTAGCGATCGTGGGTGATGATCAGCACGGCGCCCGCAAATTCACGCAGGTGACGCTCCAGCCATGCGGTCGTCTCAGCGTCCAGATGGTTGGTCGGTTCGTCGAGCAGCAGCAGATCTGGCTTGGAGAGCAGCAGCGCGCACAGCGCGACGCGGCGACGCTCACCACCCGACAGCTTGGTCACGTCGGCATCGCCCGGAGGGCAGCCCAGCGCTTCCATGGCCACTTCGACCTGCGATTCGAGATCCCACAGGTTCTCGGCGTCGATCTGGTCCTGCAGCTTGGCGGCTTCGTCGGCGGTCTCGTCCGAGTATTCCATCATCAGCTCGTTGTAACGATCGATGACGGCCTTCTTTTCTTTGACGCCGGTCATGACGTTGCCGAGCACGTTCAGTGCCGGATCAAGCTCGGGCTCCTGGCTCAGATAGCCCACCTTAGCGCCCTTGTCGGCCCACGCTTCGCCCTGGAACTCGGTATCCACGCCAGCCATGATCTTGAGCAGCGTCGACTTACCCGAACCGTTCGGGCCCAGAACGCCGATCTTGGCGTCGGGGTAGAAGCTGAGGTGGATGTTATCCAGCACCTTCTTGCCACCGGCATAAGACTTGGACATTCCGTGCATGTGATAAATAAACTGGCGAGCCATTCGGCTTTGGTCCCCGCAATGGAAGAATTTGGGCCCGTATGTAGGCGATGGCTCCGATAAGGGCAACACGCCCCTATGCCACCACAATTGGCGTTAGGGATGGCGGGATGCGGACACCCCGTAAGCCAATGACCCGAATAGCCTTGCCAATCATGCTGCTAGGCCGAAAACCCGCGCCGTTTATGGTCTCGCTGCGTCAAAAGGACTTTCCAACCGCTTGCCTTTGCCCCCGATGACAAACAATTGCTTCACGCACTGGCGTCGCCTCGTCTACTCCATTGCCACCGTATGACTTTCCCGGAGCCGTCGATGATCTTGAAACACGGACTGGCCCTTGCGCTGGTCACCGTCCTGTCCCTGCCCGCCATGGCAGAAGACACAGCCCCGGATACCGCCATCCAGAATTTCACCCTCGATAACGGCCTTGAGGTTGTGGTGATCCCCGATCACCGTGCGCCCATTGTCACCCATATGGTGTGGTACAAGGTGGGCAGCGCCGACGAGGCTCCCGGCAAGTCGGGCATTGCCCACTTCCTCGAACACCTGATGTTCAAGGGCACCGTCAAGCATCCGGCCGGTGAGCTGGATCGCCTCGTCACCGAGATCGGTGGCAATGGTAATGCCGTCACCACAAGCGATTTCACCACCTATTTCCAGACAGTGCCGGCCGACGCGCTCGCCACCATGATGGACATCGAAGCCGACCGCATGCGCGGTCTCGTGCTCACCGATGATGTCATTGGCTCTGAGCGCGACGTGGTGCTTGAAGAGCGCCGTATGCGCGTCGACGGCAGTCCGCAGGCGCTGTTGCAGGAAGAAACCACCGCCACCCTGTTCCAGAACCACCCCTATCGCATCCCCACCATTGGCTGGATGCAGGAGATCGAGCAACTCAACCGCGCCGACGCCGTGGCGTTCTATGACCAGTATTATGCCCCAAACAACGCCGTGCTGGTGATTGCGGGCGATGTGGAGCCTGCAGCGGTCCGCACGCTGGCCGAGGAAACCTATGGCAAGGTGCCGCGCGGTCCCGATCTGCCAGCGCGCGTTCGTCCATCCGAGCCGGTGCAGGATACCAAGCGCACCGTCAGCCTGTCCGACGCGCGGATCGGCATTCCAAGTTTTTCGCGCACCTGGATCGTCCCGACCTATCGCACCGCAGAGCCCGGCGAGGCCGAGGCGATTGACCTGCTGTCCGAGATACTCGGCGGCGGCAGCCGCAGCCGTCTCTATCAGCAGGTCATCGTCAAGGACGGCATCGGCGCATCCGCCGGCGCCAGCTATGATGGCGGCGCTTATGATCCGAGCGGCTTCACCATTTATGGCGCGCCCCAGCCCGGCCACACCCTGCCCGAGGTGGAAGCTGCCGTCGATGCGCAGGTGGCCCTCTTGATCAAAGACGGCGTCACCGAGGCTGAACTCAACAGCGCCAAGGCCCGCTATGTCCGCTCGATGATCTTTGCCCATGACGCTCAGGCCAGCATGGCCAACCTCTATGGCAGCCGCCTCGCCAGCGGGGGCACCATCAAGGACATCACCGAATGGCCTGACCGCATCCGCGCCGTCACTGCCGAGCAGGTGCAGGCCGTCGCCGCCAAATACCTCAACCCCGCAATTTCCGTGACCAGCTATCTGCTGCCGCCCGAAACAACCGGAGCGCAATAAGCCCATGACTAATCTGTTCGCGTTCCCCCGCCGTATCGCTGGCCTTGTCACCGTCCTCTCCGCCCTCGTGCTGGCCGTTCCGGCCTATGCTGAAGTGGTGTTTCAGGATGTGACCTCGCCCAAGGGCATCAATGCCTGGCTGGTTGAGGATTACTCGGTTCCCATCATCACCATCCGCTTCGCCTTTGAAGGCGGCTCCACACAGGACGCCATCGGCAAGGAAGGCACCGCCAACCTGCTGACCGCCCTGTTCGATGAAGGCGCCGGCGATCTCGACAGCGACGCCTTCCAGACCAAGCTCGACGATGACGGCGCTGAAATGGGCTTCGCGGCCGATCAGGACGCGGTCTATGGCTCGATGCGCATGCTGGCCGACAAGCGGGAGGAGGCCTTTGGCTTGCTCAAGCTGGCCATCCAGGAACCGCGCTTCGATCAGAACCCGATCGACCGCATGCGCGCCCAGATCGTCGCCGGGATCATCGCCTCGGCAAAAGACCCCGGCACCGCTGCGCGAGAGCAATGGGCCAAGGCGCTGTTTGGCGATCACCCCTATGCGCGCCAGAGCCAGGGCACCGAAGTCTCGCTCGCCAGCATTACCGCTGATGACCTGCGCGCGTTCAAGACCGCCAATTTCGCGCGCTCGAACCTGCATGTCGGCATTGTCGGCGCCATCGACGCCAAGACGGCGGGCGAAACGCTGGACATGCTGTTTGGCGACCTGCCCGAAAAGCCCGACCTGGTTGATGTCCCCGACATTCAGCCAACCTTCGGCAAAGACCTGTTCGTCGACTACAACCTGCCCCAGACCGCGATCTACATGGCCTTTCCAAGCCTGAAGCGTGAGGCCCCCGACTTCTACGCAGCCTCGCTGATGAACCAGATCCTGGGCGGCGGCGGCTTCTCCTCGCGCCTGACCGATGAGGTGCGTGAAAAGCGCGGTCTGACCTATGGCATCAGCTCATCGATGATGACCCTCAAGCACTCCAATGTGCTGCTGGTGAACACCTCCACCCGCTCCGACCGAGCCGCCGAAACCCTGACCGTCACGGAAGATGTTATCGCCAGAATGGCCAAGGATGGCCCGACGCCGGAAGAGCTGGCATCGGCCAAGAAATACGCCATAGGCTCCTATGCCATCAACGAGCTGAGTTCATCGGGCTCTATCGCCAATACGCTGGTGGGGCTGCAATTGCGTGGTCTGGATATCGACTACATCAACGAGCGCGCGGACCTGCTCAATGCCGTGACCATCGAGGATGTGAAGGCGGTTGCAGCCAAGCTGCTGAGCGTCAAGCCGACCATCCTGCTGATCGGGCCGCCGCTCACGACGGCGGAGAACCCCGCTCCAGCGGAGCCAGCGACGCCATCGGTGAACTGACCATCTCAAGGTCGTGCGCGACCACCTGATTGCGCCCGGCCGCCTTGGCCCGATAGAGCCGCCTGTCCGCTGCGGGCATGATCTCGTCGGGCGCCTCGCCCACCGCCAGACCGATGCTGCAGGTGACATGCAGTCCCTTGGCCACCTGGTTCCAGTCGAAGCTTTGCAGCACGGTGCGGACCTGCTCGCAGCTTTGCCAGGCCTGCTCGACATCACCATGCGCAAACACCAGCGCGAACTCCTCGCCACCGAGCCGGAAGGCCGTCAGATGCTCACCCTGCGCGGCCAGCAGCGCCCCGGTGCGGCGCAGCACATCGTCGCCCACCCCGTGTGAGTGGCGATCATTGACCAGCTTGAAATGATCGAGGTCGAGAATGCCGATGGCGAAGGTGCTGCCCACCATGCCAGCGAGTATGGCGTCAAAACTGCGCCGGTTGGGCAGATCGGTCAGCGCATCATGCGTCGCCAACTGCTCGAACTGCTCGGCCACCGTGCGCAAGCGCGCGTTCTCCAGCCGCATTTCGCTCATCTGCGCCCGCCGCTGGGTCAACACACCCATTTGCTGGTGATAGGCCGCATAGAGTTTGCGGTGATTGTGCAGCGCCAGCTCGTAATTGCCCATCATCTCATAGACCTCAGACAGACGCCGGAAGGCATTGACCTGATTGTCGAGGTGATTGGCGCGCTGCGCCAGTTCGAGTGCCCGCTCGCACAGGCCCAGTGCTTCCTCGGTCTGGCCAAGACGCAGCTGGGCCTGCGCCCGCGTATAGATGTAGTGCGCCTCGCTGCGCGGCCCCAGCGACGGCGGCAGATGGGATACCGTGTCCAGAAGCTCCAGAGCGCGCGGAACCTGATCGAGCAGTGTCTCGCTTTCGGCGCGATTAATGACGGAGGTGACGAAATAGCCGATGTCGCCGCAGGCCTGCGCCTGCTCTGCGGCAGTGATGAAGTAGGCAATGGAAGTATCGATCAGCGGCCGACTCTCCTCAGCCAAGCCGCTATCGAGCATAACGTCGCCCTTGGCGCCGTAAGAATACCCAAAGCTGTTGTTGATCAGCGACATGGTCGCGAGATCTTCGGCGCGTTCTGCGGCCTCCAATGCACGCTTCAGCACCGGCAGCGCCAACTCGTGCTGCCGCGTCAGGGTCAGTGCAATGGCCTTGGTGTGCAGCGCAAAGGCAAGGGTTTTCGCGTCGCCGGCAGCCTCGGCCAGCGTCAGGGCCGTCTGGCTTTCGGCAAAGCCCTCATCGATGAGCCCGATTTCCATCAGCAGCCAGGCCTGCACGGAGGCGGAAAACGCATGCTTGGCGCGATCGCCACAGCGCAGGTAGAGGCGTTTGGCGCCGTCAGCGCTTTCGATGCCGTCGCTGGCATGCCCCATTTGCAGGCTAAACCAGGCAATCAGCAGCATGGACTCAGCAAGCGCCCAATCGTCCAGCTGCTCCTGAGCAATAACAAACAGCCGCTGCGCGTCAGCCAGGCCATTTTGCCACTGACCAGTACGCGCTTTCACCCACCCTTCTGCAAGGGATGTATTCAGGTCTTGCTGATCACCGTCAGACACGGCCGGACCCATAGCTGTTTAGCCCAGTATATTGACCTCATAAATCTATGAATATTACGCAAACTTATGTCGCGCCATTCTTTTTGAACTAATGTTCGATCCAGATCGGCACCGATTTAAACGCGGGCGTCTTGCTGCGTGGATCGACCGCTGTTCCCACCAGCACATTGGCTTCTGGATAATAGGCCATGGCGCTGCCCTCGGGCAGATCGAACGCGGTAGCAATGGCCGACATGCGGCCGGTGTCGGACGCAACGGTGACGTTCTGCCCCTCGGCAACGCCGAGCCGGGTCATATCGTTGGCATTGAGGAACACCGCAAAGCGCCCCGCGCCGCCGCGATAGCTGTCCTTTTCCTCATAAATGATGGTGTTGAACTGCCCCTCGCTGCGCATGGTCGCCAGTGTCAGCCGCTCACGCTGCAAAGCGGGAATGGGCGTCACCACGAAATGCGCCTTGCCATCGGGCGTGCCGAACTCAGGCGTGTGCATGACGCGGCTCTTGATATGGAATTCGCGCTTAGCCACGTCGATATCGGCCAATTCCTCCATGCCGGGCACGATGGCGGCGATGGCATCGCGTATTTTCGAATGCGACCGGAAGGCCGTGAAGTCGATGGGATAGTCCGGCGGCAGCAGCCCCTCCGCCAGGGTCGCAAGAATCCAGCTCTCCGGCTTCACATAGTCCAGCCGGCAAATGCCGCCATCGCTGAGACGCACATAGTTGAACATGGATTCCTGGGTGGTGGGCTCCCATTCCTCGTCGCGCGCCGTCACCGGCAGGATGAGCACCTCGCCATCCCCGAGCCCGTTCACATGCCCCATATTGAGCGTGGTGGTGAGGAACAGCTTGAAGCCAATGGCCTCCATGGCGCGGCTGGCAAAGGCACGGTCGGGCGTCGCCCCCCAGAGATTGCCGCCCATGATCACGGCGCTATCCACCTCACCCGCTTCGGCGGCCTTGAGACACGCCATGGTGTCGTAGCCCTTCTCCTCGGGGAATTTGACCCCGAATTCGGCTTCCATTTTCGCCAGCACATCCTTGGCCAACACCGGCTTGACCCCGATGGTGCCAATGCCCTGCACATTGGAATGCCCGCGCAGCGGCAAAAGCCCGGCAAAGCGCTTGCCCACCATGCCGCGCAAGGTGGCGAGATTAGCGATGGCCTCGACATTTTCGACGCCATGAATGTGGTGCGTCATGCCCATACCCCAGGCAAACACCGCGTTCTCGGCCTCGGCGTAGCGCACCGCGACTTCCTCGATCTCGTCCCGCGCGATACCACAGGCACCCACGATCTCGTCCCAGCTCAGTGCCTCAAGGTCGGCGCGGAAGGCATCAAAGCCCGAACTGTGCTTGTCGATGAACGAAACATCCTGCTGGCCCATTTCTAGCACCACCTTGGCAATGCCCTTGAGCAGCGCCACGTCCGAGCCAATGCGCGGCTGCACATAGAGCGAAGCAATCTCGCTCCCGCCCTTGAGCATGGAGCTGGGCGATTTCGGCACGGCAAACTTGACCAGCCCCGGCTCCTTGGCCGGATTGATCACGATGACCTCCCCGCCCCGCTCGCGGCAGTTCTTCAGCATGTGAATGAAGCGCGGATGGTTGGACGACGGGTTGGCGCCGATCACGAAGATCATGTCGGTGCCGGTCAAGTCCTCCAGCTCGACACTGGCCGTGCCCTTGCCGATGGTGGTCGCCAGCCCCTCGCTCGTCGCCTGATGGCAATAATACGAGCAGTTGTTGACGTTGTTGGTGCCATAGGCGCGCGCCAGCAGCTGGAAGATAAACCCGGCCTCGTTGGACGAACGCCCGGACGAATAGAAAAAGCTCCGCTGCGGATCGGTCGCGCGCAGCTTTTTGGTGGCGTGGTTAAGGGCAAAGTCCCAATCAACCGGCGCAAATCGGTCAGAGCCCGCGGCCTTGAACAGTGGCGTGCCCAGGCGCCCGAGATGCTCCATCTCCTTGCCGGTTAGCTCCTGCATATCGGCAATCGGATGCTCAAAAATGGCATGGGGAATGGCGGGCTGAATATCAGTAGACTGCGCCTGCACGCTCTTGTTGCAGACCGAAGGAAACTCATCGAGTTCATTGGTCATGCCGCCGCGCTGGCCGCCCATGCCATAGGCACAGGCCTTGCAGGCATTCTTGGCCGTCAGGGCTTTTGCGGCCTTGCCCACGCCCATCTTGCCGATGGTCGCCAGCGTATAAAGAACCTTTTTGGGCCCGCCGCCCACGATCTGGCTGGTATCGCCCACTGCACTGCTCCGCCCTTGCTTGGGGAGCATTGTTGACGCCTCACGCCACCATGGCAAGCCTGCAAAAACGCAAGCCCCAAAGACCTCATGGTGAGCCCGTCGAACCACAAGGTCGCGCGAGTGGAGATTTCGGTGCCACGACCTCGCCCTTCGACCAGCTCAGAATGAGGTCTGATGGGAGATCACACATGAACCGCGTCATTCCCGCGAAAGCGGGAATCCCCCTTAACCTAAAAAGGGAGATCCCCGCTTTCGCGGGGATGACGTGGTGATGTGGAACCCTCAGTACACCGACTTCACATGCATCTCTGCCGGGACCGGGCCACGGGCGTAGTCCGGGTGACGAATGCGGTCGGGCAACACGACCGTCGGCTTGGGCACATCGCCATAGGGGATGGCGCTCAGCAGATGGGCGATGGTGTTGAGGCGTGCACGCTTCTTGTCGTCGGCGTCCACCACCCACCATGGCGATTCAGGAATATGCGTGCGCTGCAGCATGTCTTCCTTGGCCTTGGTATAATCCTCCCAATGGCGGCGGGATTCCATGTCCATCGGCGACAGTTTCCACTGCTTGAGCGGATCATCGATGCGCATCTTGAAGCGGAACTCCTGCTCCTCGTTGGAGATGGAGAACCAGAACTTGATCAGGATGATGCCCGAGCGCACCAGCATCTTTTCAAACTCGGGCACCGAGCGGAAGAATTCTTCCAGCTCATCGGGCGTGCAAAAGCCCATCACGCGCTCGACCCCGGCGCGATTGTACCAGGAGCGATCAAACAGCACCATTTCGCCCGCCGCTGGCAGGTGGGGCACATAGCGCTGGAAATACCACTGGGTCTTTTCGCGATCATTGGGCGCGGGCAGCGCCACAACGCGACACACGCGCGGATTGAGCCGCTGGGTGATGCGCTTGATCGCACCGCCCTTGCCCGCCGAGTCGCGGCCTTCAAAAATCACCGCGACCTTGAGCTTGTTATGCGCAATCCAGTCCTGCAGGCGCACCAGCTCATGCTGCAAGCGGAACAGTTCGCGGAAGTAAATCCGCCGATCCAGCGTCTCACCACCGGGTCTCCCCGACCCATCGGCTAGCATTTCAAGCTGATCGTCCTCGAACTGTAGTTCCAGCTCTTCATCAAACGAGTCAGCAATTTCCGCGCGAATGCGATCGAGTTCAGCCTGCAATTCTTTGTTGGACATACGTGCCTCCAGGTGCGCCGCCACTGTTCACACCCAGATTGCACTTTTGTGACGGTCGATGAAGGGCGCCGCCACTTCACCTCTCCCTTGGGGGAGAGGTCGACCCGTCTTCGGGGCGGGTGAGGGGGCCATCCCATGCACCACACCCAGTAAAGGCCCCCTCACCCGGCGCTGCGCGCCGACCTCTCCCCCAAGGGAGAGGTGAGAAAGCCCTCACTCCCCCTCAGGCGCCACGCGGATCAACCGCCCATTGTCCTCGTCGGTCAGCACATAAATCGCGCCGTCCGGCCCGACGCGCACATCACGCACGCGGCCAAGCTCGCCCTGAAACAGGCGCTCCTCGGTCACCACCGTGTCGCCATCCATCTTGAGATGCACCAGCACCTGTCCGCTAAGGCCCCCGGTCAGCAGATCGCCCTTCCAGCCGGGAATGAGGTCCGCCTCGTAGAACACCAGACCGGATGGGGAGATGGACGGGTCCCAATAGAACAGTGGCTGCTCCATCCCGGTTTTCTCTGTGCCTTCGCCGATGCTGACGCCGGAATAATCGACGCCATAGGTGATGACCGGCCAGCCATAATTGCGGCCCGGTTGCGGATTGTTGAGCTCATCACCGCCGCGCGCGCCATGTTCGACCGTGAACAGCTGCCCATCCGGGCGCACAGCCGCGCCCTGCGGATTGCGGTGACCCTTGCTCCACAGCTCCGGCGCCCAGCCTTCCAGCTTGGGGTTGTCAGCGGGCACTGAACCATCGGGCGTGATCCGCACCACGGCCCCGGCCAGATCGGACACATCCTGCGCCCTGTCCTGCTCGCCACGCTCGCCCAGCGTCACGAACAGATTGCCGTCCGCGCCGATCACCACCCGCGAGCCGAAATGGCGGTTGGTGGTGGTGAACTTGTTCATGCGGAAGATCACTTTCTGATCGTCCAGCTGGCCGCTATCTCCATCCAGCACCAGCTTGGCCGACAGCACCGCAGTGCCTTGCCCGCGCTGCAGCCCGGCATCTGCTGCACGTTCGGAGAAGGTGAGGTAAATCTGGCCGCTTGTGGCAAAGTCTGGCGCAATGGCGATATCGAGCAGGCCACCCTGCCCTTCATTATAGACGTTCGGAACACCGGAAATGGGCGCGCCGAGCACCCCCTTATCCACAATGCGCAATTGCCCGCTGCGTTCGGTCACCAACATGCGCCCATCGGGCAGGAAGCCGAGCGACCATGGGTGGCTCAACCCTTCGGTGATCACTGTCGCGGTGAGTTTTCCGCCACTGGATTCAATCGTCTGGGCAGAAACTGGCAGAGCGACAATAAGCGCGGCCAAGGCTGGGACGGTAAAACTAAGCAACTGGCGCACAGGCAATTCCTTTCAGCACTGAGGCGTCATTTCTTGAATGCAAGTGTGAACATACCCATCTTCATTGCTGCACTGGCTTGACCACAACGTGGCGTCCGGGCAGTTTGCATTGATCTCCCCGACAAATTTATCGTGACGCTGATGCCGAACGTAACTTTGGCTGGGAGTTTACTTTATCTGCCGTGCCGATGGAGGCGACGAAAATGGACAAGATTCCAATGACGGTTGGTGGCCATAAGGCCTTGACCGCCGAATTTGAGCACCGCACTGCAACCGAGCGCCGTCGCATCATCGACGCGATCGCGGAAGCGCGCGCCCATGGGGACCTGTCCGAAAATGCCGAGTACTCGGCAGCCAAGGAACAGCAGAGCCTCAACGAAGGTCGCATCAAGGAACTCGAGACGATCCTGGCGCTTGCCGACATCATCGATGTCAGCAAGCTGTCCGGCACCTCGGTCAAGTTCGGCGCGACCGTGACTTACCTCGACGAAGACACCGAGGAAGAGAAGACCTATCAGGTCGTGGGCGATCCAGAAGCCGACGCTTCGGCTGGCCGCATCTCAATTTCCTCGCCCATCGCCCGCGCCATGATCGGCAAGAGCGAAGGCGATTCGTTTGAAGTTTCAGCTCCGGGCGGCGCCCGCAGCTATGAGATCGTCAAGATTTTGTACAAGTAGAGCCCGCCTATTGGGCATTTGCCCAATTGGGGTGTGACATTTCGGCTCGTTCCACAGCCGCGTGTAACGCCTACAGCGAGTTAGCCTTGAAAGAGTGACCCTTCGCCCCTTAACTAAGGGCGAGGGGTTACTCGTATTTTCGGAGAGCGTCGCGATGCACGCGAAGGTCATCATTATTGGTTCCGGTCCAGCCGGCTACACTGCCGCCATCTATGCGGCACGTGCCATGCTGGAACCTGTGATGATTCAGGGTCTGCAGCCTGGTGGGCAGCTGACCATCACCACCGATGTCGAGAACTATCCCGGCTTCGCTGACGTCATCCAGGGCCCATGGCTGATGGACCAGATGAAGGCACAGGCCGAGCATGTCGGCACCAAGATCGTCAACGACATCATCGTCAATGTCGACTTCGACAAGCGCCCCTTCGTGCTCACCGGCGACAGCGGCGACATTTACACCGCCGACAGCCTGATCATTGCGACGGGCGCACAGGCCAAGTGGCTGGGTCTGCCATCCGAGCAGAAGTTCCAGGGCTTTGGCGTGTCGGCCTGCGCCACCTGCGATGGTTTTTTCTATCGCAACAAGGAAGTGCTTGTGGTCGGCGGCGGCAATACCGCAGTCGAAGAAGCGCTGTTCCTCACCAATTTCGCCTCCAAGGTCATTCTTGTGCACCGCCGCGACGAGTTCCGCGCCGAGCGCATCCTGCAGGATCGCCTGTTCAAGAACCCCAAGATCGAAGTGCGCTGGAACACCGAAATCGCTGAAATCGGCGGCTCGGCCATGCCGCCGTCGGTCAATTCTGTCACCCTGCGCGACCTGAACAATGGCAATACCTATGATCAGGCCGTGGACGGCGTGTTCGTTGCCATCGGTCACGCACCGGCAACCTCGATCTTTGCTGGCAAGCTCGACATGAAGCCCGGCGGCTACCTTCAGGTGAAGGCCGGCACCACCGAAACCAACATCCCTGGTGTTTTTGCCGCTGGCGACGTCACCGATGACGTGTACCGTCAGGCTATTACGGCGGCCGGCATGGGCTGCATGGCAGCGCTCGAGGCCGAGCGTTACCTTGCCGAACATGAAATGGCCGAGGCTGCGGAGTAGGTTTGTTGGATATGTTTGCAAAAATCCATCGCCGCGCCACAATCTACCCTGCCCTTGCCGTCATGGCGGGCAAAGTTCCGCACCCCGGCTGACGGGAAACTAGAAAGCGTTCAAAATGCTCGACTGGGACAAGCTCCGGATTTTCCATACCGCCGCCGAGTCGGGCAGTTTCACTCATGCGGCTGAAAAGCTGGGCATGAGCCAGTCGGCGGTCAGCCGTCAGATTTCAGCGCTGGAAGACGATCTGGGGCTCAAGCTCTTCATCCGTCACGCACGCGGTCTGGTGCTCACCGAAGTCGGCGAACAGCTGTTCCGCACCGCCCATCGCATGCATTGGGAGCTGCAGCAGGTCGAAACCCAGATGTCCGAAAGTCAGGACGTCCCCACCGGCCCGCTTATCGTCACCACCACCGTGGGTATCGGCTCGACCTGGCTGTCCTCGCGGCTTGACGAGTTCCTCAAGCTTTACCCGCTGATCCAGCTGGAAATCCGCCTCAACGACGCCGAGCTCGATCTGGCGATGCGTGAGGCCGACGTGGCGATCCGTCTGCACCGACCAAACCAGTCCGAGATGATCCAGCGCAAGCTGTTCACCGTGCACAACCATTTCTACGCGTCCAATTCCTACATCGAAGAGCATGGCATGCCCAACTCTGTCGAGGGTCTGGATGATCACCGCATCATCAGCTTTGGTGAGCCGGTGCCGTCCTATCTGGGCGATATCAACTATCTGGAACGCCTTGGCCGCCCGGATTCCAGCCCGCGCCGCGCCACGCTCAAGGTCAACGCCATCTATGGCATGATGCAGGCTGCCCGCGCCGGCACCGGCATTGCCATGCTGCCCGCCTATGTCACCGAAAAGGAAGACACGCTGGTGCAGGTGCTGCCCGAGATCGAGCTGCCCGCCTACGAAGCCTATTTCGTGTATCCGCCTGCGCTCAAGAATTCCAAGCGCGTCGGCGTGTTCCGCGATTTCCTTGTCGGCAAAGCCCGCGAGTGGAGCTTCTAGCCTCAGAAAGACCGACCATGAAATCTCTGGTTCTCGCCCTGGCTATGGTCGTATTGACGCCTCTCGCCAGCGGAGCCGAAGAGATGCGCGGCCTGTCGCCGACCCAGCTCGGCGAAGTGTTTTGCATGGCCTATCTGAGTGGCGACGAAGATCTCGCTCTGGCCATCTCGACGCCGGTGCTCGCGACTGCCGTGGCCCATGCCGTCGCGCGCAATGACGCGATCGCCCGCGCTAACCCCGATGACAAGCCGCCCCTCGGCGACGGAGTACCCTGGATGCTCGCCCCCGACTATGCATCCATCTGCACGGTCGGCGAGATCGAGACCAAAGACGGCATCGTCTACGTCCCCATCCACTATGCCTTCCCCGACGATCCCAACGTCACCTATGACGACAAGCTGGAACTGGGCTCTGCGCCCGGACCCTACGGCTATGGCTCCCTGCGCCGCGTGGACAACGTGCTCTATGGCGACGGCGGCTCGCTCCAGTCGCTTCTGGTGTCAATTTTCGATCAGTGATTCTTGCCTTGACGCAGCAGCCACTTAGGCGCATTGCGGACCTTGTCGAACCCAACTCATAGGACCCGACCCGTGAACCCCGACTCTCGAAGTCGATCTACAACCAAAAAGTTACGTCGCACGGCTTAACCTCGATGGGCCGGAGCGATGCTCTAGCCTGTAAGGAAGCCGCCATGCTGCGCATTTTCACGCACAACGGACAACACCTCGTCGCCGCGACCATCGAAGGCCAATCGGCCCCCGAAAGCTACGCCGACGCCATCTGGTACGATCTGTTCAATCCCACCCGCGACGAAGAACTGCTTGTTGAACGCTGCCTTGGCATCGCTGTGCCGACGCGCGACGAAATGCAGGACATTGAGCCATCCGCCCGTCTCTACGCCGAATCCGGCGCCGAGTTCATGACGGTGACCACCCTGTCCCACATGCACGAGCATGACCCCGTCAAAGCCCCTGTCACCTTCATCCTGCGCGACAAGGTGCTGGTAACGCTGCGCTATTCCGAGCCCACCCCGTTTGCCACCTTCCAGGCCGCAGCGCAGCGCCCCAATGGCCGCGCCTACGTCACGGGCGAGCTTGTCATGGTTGGCCTGCTCGAGGCGCTGATCGACCGGCTTGCACAGGTGCTGGAATGGGCCGGCGACGAGCTCGACGGCATTTCCCGTGGCGTCTTCCGCTCGACCGCCAAGAACGCCGTGCGCAAGGCGCGCAACCTTGAGGGCCTGATCGAAAAAATCGGCAACAAGGGCGATATGCTGACGCTGGTGCGGGAAAGCCTAGTCAGCATCCAGCGCCTGACGACCTTTCATCAGGCCCGTGACATGTCGACCGCCAAGACCGCCCGCGAGCTGCGTCAGGAGCTGAAAGTGCTGCAGCGCGACGCCGAGGCTCTCGGCGATCACGCCGGCTTCCTCTCCAACAAGGTGAACTTCCTGCTCGACGCGACTCTGGGGCTGATCAACCTCGAACAGAACGCCATCATCAAGATTTTCTCGGTGGCCGCCGTCGTCTTCCTGCCACCAACGCTGGTCGCATCGATCTACGGCATGAACTTCGAGGCCATGCCCGAGCTGGCCCTGCCCTATGGCTACCCGCTGGCGCTCGGCGCCATGGTCGCCTCGGCCGTGCTGCCTTACCTGTTCTTCAAGAAACGCGGCTGGCTCTAAGGCCCTGCGCGAGTGGGCAGTGCTGAAACTCTGCCCACTCCGCTCAATATTTCTGCGGCACCCTGCTGCGACACCATTCCATTTGTCCTTGATTCGATTGACTTATTCCAAGCAGCATGCGGGGCGTGCATAGCTAATATGTCGTCTGCCCGATTGTTGGGCACATGCTCAAGGCATATATCCCCGTCAGCACAGCGGGCCCTTCTCCCTCCTCCCTTGCGGCCTGCTGCGTTCCCTCCTTGCGGGAACTCGTTCCTGCAGCTTTGTGGCTCTGCTCTCCCCTCGAGCAGGGCCACATTTTTTCCGGCCCCCTGCACTAAATGCATGGCAGCCTTGTATAACCCCTTATTGCCGACCGACTTAGTAGAGTTCATATTGAGACCGTCGCTGAGACGCGCTCCGTATCCTCCTCCCTCGGACGCTGTATCGCGACACCGGACTTCGGATCATATCCTCCTCCCTTGATCCCGGGTCCACTGGCAGAGCGCATATCCTCCTCCCTTGCTCTCTGCCCCACTTTCGATTTGGCTTCGGCCCAGTCATCAGGCCCCATCTTCGGATGGGGCCTTTTTTTCGTGCCCTGCCCCACAAGACAAAATCATCGGCCATGCAACAAAACGGCGTGAACCCGCGTTAAACCCAAGCGCACAAAGCGCATTTTGGAGAGATCGACGTGGGCACATCTGTTCTGATCAGCATTCTCATTACCTTCCTGGTAGTGGTCCTCATTCTCTGGCTGGTGCAACGCCTGCCGATCGAAGCGCGGATTCGCCAGATTCTACAGATCGTCGTGATCGTGATCGGCATCATCTCGCTGCTGAAGTATCTGGCAGTGTTCTGACCCAGCATCCGCGCTGGCTGCATGGGTCGCCGCGCGGATAAACGGGCATTCTTCCAGGCTCGGAGCAAAAGCTCCGGGTCTTTTTATTGAATATCAATACCTTAGTGCGATCGTAGGGGTAGATTTATGAGGCCTGCGCCACCCCGGAACTGACAACTTGTCGCTGTGCATACCGCATAGCTGACATGTCGCTACCCGCATTGCTGACCAAAAGGTCAAAACCTATATTGGCTTTGTCGCTGGTGAAGCCGCTCCGTATCCTCCTCCCTCGGACCCGCTTCTTGCGACACTGGATTTAGGTCGTATCCTCCTCCCTCGACCTGGGTCCAACCGGTCTGACGCATCTCCTCCTCCCTTGCGTTGGGCCCTTACTTTCGATTTGGCTTCGGCCCTATCATTGGGCTCCAACTTCGGTTGGAGCCTCTTTTTTTGCCCTGGATTCCGCGCACGCAAATCCTTTGCGCGCAGCTGCTGCATGGCAGCATTTCCAACTACGCGTTTGTGCGGAGGGCGCCTTCGGCAGATAGTGCCACCATAAATTGCGGCAGGTCGTGGCTGCCGCTCCTCCAAGGTCAACTGCTTCGGCTGATGACCCTTAGACCCTGCCCATCCCCTCGGGCAGGGTCTTTTCTTTTCCCAGCCAATTCTGCCGCCATCCCGGCATTTTCTGCCGCCCTGTCCGCAGGCGCGCGCGGCAACGCCTTGATTTTACTGCGCTCCGCCTCGGCATGGCCCTTGCATAGTCATGCCTGACAGCGCAGGAGCCAATCATGGTTGGTATCAACACGGCCTACAGCACGAATTATGTGAACCACAGCACGGCTTATGCCGCCAGGAACACGAGCGACTCGCCGGCCGCTCCCGCCACGGGCAGCTCCGATAGCGCCGCAACCAATGTCACCCTGTCAGACGCCGCCAAAGCCGCGATCAGCGTCAAGGACTTCGCCACCGTCGTCACCGAAGCGCTGGCAAAGCTCAAGACGCTCCTGACCGAAGCTGAGCGCACCTCGCCGCTTGAAGGCGGCAAGCTGGCACTGAATTTAGGCAGTCTTGACGCCCGCGAACTCTACGCCATGTCCACCGACAAGGCCTTCAGCGCCGACGAACTCAAGGCTGCCGACCTCGAAATGCAGCGTCGCTTCGAAGCCGCCCTTGCCGGCCCCGCTGCCGTCGCCAAGGTCAGCGGCAACTACCTGGGCCTCTACAAGGCTGCCGCCGAATATCTCGATAGCCTGGGCAGCGAGGAAAAAGCCGGCGCTGACTGGATTGCTGGCCGTGCCGCCGTCACCGAGGGCCTCAAGCAGTTGCAGGCCGATCCCAAGACCCTGCCCAAAACCTCCAGCGATGATCCCGTAGCGCTCTATCTGGCGCTGGCCGCAGCGGGACAGACCACCCAACCAACCAGCATCACCGATGTGGCCACCAGTACGCGCAAGACGCTGGACAAGCTCTATGCCGACGCCATCGCCAATGGCAAAGCACCGACCTTCAACAAGCAGACCACGGTCGGCACCTTCATCGATATGTCCAAGCTCGACAGCCGCAGCCTATCGTCCATCGTGCTCGACACGACAAATCAGTTCAGCCCTGAAGAAGTGCGTACCGCCAAGTCGACGCTTCACGGCAAGAGCGGCGCTGCCCTGCTCGCCGGCTTCAACAGCGCTGCCAAATCCAGTGACCCCAGCGCCTTCAGCCAGAACATCATCTCACTATTCGCCTCGCTGAGCCCCGAAGAACGCCAGGCCGCCGGCTGGACCGACAAATTCTACCAGGCCGCCGTCGAGAGCTACCAATCCACCAACAAACTCACTCAAATGTTCGCCGAAGCCGGCGGCGAAACCACCGGCTTCATGAGCTGGATGGGCAAGTAGGCCAAAGGGGCTCTATGCTTTGGGTGTTGCGAGGTATCGGTCTACTGCTGACATAGCTGCCTCAGCAGTAACATGATCTCGAGAACCAAATCGGGGGGCAGCTCCATGCTCGTGTATCCGCACACGGAAAAAATCACCGCTAGGAAACACAGTTACTCGGCCAAATGAACCTGACTTGCGCCACCTATGGCCACCCTTAGCCCAACCACCTAGAACATGTAGATCCGCATTCGCAGTCCGCGCAGCGGTCTTGGCACGGCGGGCTGCATTTTTCAGAGCGGCTTCTCTACTTCGCGCATCTACGTAGCTCTCAGCCATTCGCTCTGCGCAAGTGCATCCGCAAGCTAAGTCAGTAGGGTAGCCGGGGTGGCGCATAAGATGCACGTACCGAATCTGGCGACTGTCACACATCTCACAGGTCAGATGTAGTTCTTCGCCATCTTCACAAGAGTCATAGACACCAACACAGTCCCAACCCTTCTTGGGGACGCCAATTTCCCTCCACCTTCCAAATGCGCTCATCACTCCCCCTAAGTAACATTTTCCATGCTACACAAGAAAGTAAGGACGTCACAACACTTCGAAGCACCCAGTACTTCTACCGTCAAACAATCCCCGCACAAAACCCCTGAATCCGCCGCACCGCTTCTTCCAGTTCCGCATTGCTGGCGGCATAGCTCAGGCGGAAATGCCCCGGAAGACCGAAGGCAGTGCCGTGCACCAGCGCCACGCCGGTTTCTTCCAATAGCGCCATGACGAAGTCCTCGTCGGTCTCGAGCTTGGCGCCACCGGCGCTGGTCTTGCCCAGCAGACGCTTGCAGGATGGGAACACGTAGAACGCGCCTTCGGGCGTCAGGCAATCGAGCCCGGTATTGGCATTGAGCCCAGCCACGACCATGTCGCGGCGCTGCTGGAACACCTGACGCCATTCGGCCAGGAAATCCTGCGGGCCGTTCAGCGCTTCCACCGCCGCCCATTGCGAGATCGAGCTTGGATTGGTGGTCGACTGCCCCTGCAGCTTGGTCATGGCGGCCAGCAGCGGGCGTGGGCCCGTGCAGTAGCCGATGCGCCAGCCGGTCATGGCGTGCGACTTGGAGACGCCATTCATGGTCAGCGTGCGCGGCTGCAGCTTCGGTTCGACCTGCGCGATGGTGGCAAAGGTGCCGCCGTCATAGACCAGCACTTCATAGATATCATCGGTGAGGATGTGCACATGTGGATGGCGCAGCAGCACATCGGCCAATCCGCGCAATTCGGCGGCGGTATAAGCCGCGCCGGTCGGGTTGGATGGGGTGTTAAGCAGCAGCCACTTGGTCTTGGGGGTGATCGCCGCTTCCAGAACATCGGGGCTGAGCTTGAAGCCCGTCGAAGCATCAGCCACCGCAAACACCGGCTCGGCGCCGCATAGCCGCACGATTTCGGGATAGCTCACCCAATAGGGCACCGGCACCACGACTTCGTCGCCGGGGTTTAGCGTCGCCATCAGCGCGTTGAAAATGATCTGCTTGCCGCCCGAGGAGACAAAGCAATCAGCGGCCGTCACATCGAGCCCGTTGTCGCGGCGGAACTTGGCGGCCACGGCTTCCTTCAGCTCGGCAATGCCATCGACATTGGTGTAACGCGTCTTGCCCGCGTCCATCGCGGCCTTGGCGGCGTCGCGTACGTTTTCTGGGGTATTGAAATCGGGTTCGCCTGCCGACAGCGCAATGATATCGCGCCCTTCCTGCGCCATCTGGCGCGCCTTCTGGCTGATCGCCACTGTCGCCGACGGCGCCACACGACCCAAAGCCTCAGACAAGAACCCCATCACCGCCTCCTTTTAGTGCGCAGGTTTGATAGAGCGAGGCCGCGCGCCGGGCAAGGCTTATGACGGCGCAGCGGTACTCCCGCGCACCACCAGCTCCACCGGCAGCATTTCCCGCCCCTGCGGCCCCTCATTGAGGATGGCCAGCACCGCCCGCCGTCCCAGCTCGGCAATCGGCTGGGCGATGGTGGTTAGTGGCGGAACAGACGCGGCGGCCTCGGGCACGCCATCGAACCCCACGATGGACACCTCGCCCGGCACAGCGATGCCGCGCCGCTGCAACCAGTCCATCGCGATCAACGCGATACGGTCCGACATGGCCAGAATTGCCGTCGGGCGCGGCCCATTGGCAAACAGGTCTTCGAGGCAAGCGGCGACGCTTTCCTCGTTGTTGCGGGTCTCGAATATGGCCATGGCGTCGCGCGATATCCCCGCCGCCTCCAGCACCTGCCAATAGCCGGTGATACGATCATGCGAGGTGCTGTAGAGCGAGGCATCGGCTTGCGCGGCAGTCACCCGCCCATAGTGACGCTCGCTGTATTCCGTGCTGAGCACGGCAATCTGGCGATGCCCAAGCTCCACCAGATGGCGCGCCGCAGCAGCCGCCCCGCCGATATTGTCGACCACAAGCGCCGGGATCGAGGCATCATCGGTGCCCAGCGACAGTGCCATGAACGGCAATTGCCGCTCGCGTGTTAGCTCCACCAAGCGCTCGCCGCCATCAACGCACAGCAGCACAAAGCCATCGACCAGCGCGCTCTGGATATTCCAGGCCAGCTTTTCGGGGTTCCCTGCCGATACCAGCGACAGCCCTGCCCCATTGGCGTCGCAGGCTTCGGCAATCCCCGCCATCAGCGCCCGTGCGAATGGATCTTCGAAGAAATACTTCATCGGCTCGACGGTCGCGACGCCGATAGCATTGACCTTGCCGGCCCGCAGCAGCCGTCCGGTCAGGCTCGGCCCGGCATAGCCGAGTTCCTTGGCGGTTTTCAGCACGCGTTCGCGCACTTCCTCGCGCACCACGTCGGGGCGGCTGAACACATTTGACGCCGTGCCCTGCGACACGCCCGCCGCCTTGGCCACATCCTTCAGCTTGACGCTTGCTTCGCTGCCCTTAGCCACGCCCACTCCCATTGCTGCCCAACCAGCCTAACACAACGATTGTACCGGTTCAATTTTCCTTGACGCCCTGCACATGAGGCATACATTGAACCGATTCACGACGCATCGCACTCGCCAATTGAACCGATTCAACATCCATGATCCCCGCAAGCTATCTCTTCAAAGACGTCTATCGCCAGCACTGGCTGGAACCCGACCCGATCCCATCAGAAGTCGTCCCGCCGAAAAATGACGACCATTTCATCTCCGGCACGCTACGCCGCATTCGCTCGGCGCTCACGTTCCGCCTTGCCCGCCAGAACGCGCGGCATGTCTATGAATAGACTCAACACTTTAAGCGCCCGCCCGTCGCAAAACTGAGCAAATCCGCGCTGCGGCGGGCGTTAACCATGCCTCAGTTTCGCCCCTAAATGGTACGCAACAGACCAAATTCGACACAAACTCGAACCGCATTCGCATGGTTTATTATAACCATTGTGAAGCCGAGGCACGTCGTCGATCCCATGCAAAAATCTTCGTCCTCCAAGCGTAAATCCCTCAAGCTTTACGCCCTCGCCTCCACGATGGTACTGGCTCTCGGCGCAGCCGGGGCACTCTTTGCTGGCGTCACACCGGCAACTGCAGCGTCCCTGGCTCACCAGGTCGATACGCAGATCGCCGTGTTTATGGTGCCCCTGACCATACTCATGCTGGCGATCCTGTTTGAAGTCACCCGGGTTGTCCTGCGCGGCGCTTTACCTGTCGAAGCGCCTGCACCACGCCAGATCCGTGCCTACTGGTCCCCCGGCCAGCTCGAAAACTAGCTTCTCTCTCCCAAGCCTCCCGACTGAGCTGGCCCCCAAAGGCCAGCTCTTTTCTTTTGGGTCAGACAGGTTCAAAATCGAGGTGAGGAGGACTGAACGATGTTTGTCGACACTATCCTTCATACCAAGGGCAGCCTGGTCCATACCATGCCCGAAACTGCAACGCTTGCCGCTGCCATCAACGCCCTCAACACCCACAATATCGGCGCGCTGGTCATTACCGATCCAGCCGGAGCCATCGTTGGCATTCTCTCCGAGCGCGACATTGTGCGGCGTCTTGGGCAGGGTGCCGCAAGCATTCTCGATCTGCCGATCGCCGACGCCATGACGCGCGATGTGCAGACCTGTGCCCGCGACACCGAAATCGGCGAGGTCATGGAGCGGATGACGCAATTCCGCGTCCGCCACATGCCCATCACCGAAAACGGTCGGCTGCTTGGCATTGTCTCGATTGGCGACGTCGTCAAGTTCAAGATCGAGCAGGCCGAACGCGAAGCGGAAGACCTGCGCGGCTACATCGCCGGGGACAATGCCCGCACCGATCGCGCACACTAGGCGAGGCGCATCAGCCCCGCCGTCGTCGGCCTGAAGCCGCACTTGCGATAAAACGGCTCCAGCCGCGGCTCGAAATCAACATGCAGCCAGTGCGCCCCGCGCGCTTTGGCCAGGCTGGCCGCTTGCCGCACAAGCCGGATCGCCAGCCCCCGCCGCTGATAGGCCTTATCCACGCAGGTATCGAGGATGAAGGCATGAATGCCCCCATCCCACGCCACATTGACGAAGCCGATCAGCGTCTTCCCGTCATAGGCGCCGACATGGCCAAGACTGCGCTGCAGGATCGGCTGGAAACTGAGTGGCCCCGCATCGCCCCATGAGGCCTGCCACAGCCGCGCCATGGCGGCATCGTCGGGAAATGGATCAGTGGTGATGTGGATCATGCGGCCCTCTCAGCCTTACCAACCTGACCAAGTCTTCATACGCCCGCAAGGTCCACAATATGTTGCCCGCTGTAGGTTGAGCCCAAGCCGAACAACGGCCCCCATGCAAAGGACGACCCCATGAAGACGATTTCCACCACGGCGATTGTGGCTCTCATGACTGCCACTCTTGGCCTTTCCGCGATCGCGCCCGCTTTCGCTCGAGACAACGCGGCTCCTCACGGCCAGCATCAGACCCAGAGCGGTAAGCAGGGCAATTTCCGCCAGCACGACAACAAGGGCCCAGGCCAGAGCGGTCCAGGCCGTGCCGGTGGTCTCGGCGGCCTGCTCGATTTCAATCGTGGCGGCGAAGGCATCGAGATTGCCATCGTGCAGCTCAGCCATCGCCTCACCCTGACCGATGCACAGACTACCCTGCTCAATGACTACAAGACCGCCGCGCTCTCTGCTGCCAGCACGTTTGAAAAGGCGGTTGAGACCCTGCGCCCACAGCGTCCCGACGCATCGGCCGCAGCCACCGCGACCCGGCCAACGCCGCCAACCGTGTCCGAGCAGCTTGCCAACCGCATTGCTCTGCAAACCGCTCAGCTCGACGCTCTCAAGTCCGTTCAGCCATCGCTGACCGCGTTCTTCGATAGCCTGACCGATGAGCAGAAAACCCAGCTCTCCCCACAGCGTCCTGAACGCGTTGGTGGTCAGGGCCAGTGGGGTAAGGGGGGGCCACGCCATGGCGGCCCCGGCGCAGCTCCAGCTGCGGGCGAAGCCCCAGCGGCACCGCCTGCTCCTGCAGCCGCTCCGGCTCCAGCCACCAACGGCTAACAAACTCGGCTTCGCTGTCACACCTTCGGCGATAGCGAAGCCAGTCCAACAGCGTCTTCAGTCCGTCCCCCCGGTGGACGCTGTCGCAACCCCGGCCCTCAACGGTCGGGGTTGCTTTTGTTTGCTCATCCCGTACCAATTGATCAAACTTTTGGAGCGCCCATGACCAAGCTGCCGCTGGATCCTGCCCGTATTCGCGCCGAATTCCCCGCCTTCGATGAGCCGTCCCTGCAAGGTCAGGCCTTCTTTGAAAATGCTGGCGGCTCCTACACATCGCGGCAGGTTCTGGCCAAGCTCGACCACTATTACCGCGCCACCAAAGTGCAGCCCTACGGCGTTTATCCCGCGTCCATCGCGGCGGGCGAAGCGATGAACCTGAGTTATGAGCGCATTGCGCAGGCGCTCAACGTCACAGCCGACTGGATTCATTTCGGCCCGTCTGCGTCAGCCAACACCTATGTGCTGGGCAAGGCCTTCGGCGAATGGCTCAAGCCCGGCGATGCCATCGTCGTCACCAATCAGGATCATGAGGCCAATACCGGCTCCTGGCGCAAACTCGCCAAGCTGGGCATCGAGGTCCGCGAATGGCGCGTCGATAGCCAGACCGGGCGGCTATCCCTCGACGCCCTCGACGCCCTGCTCGACACCAAGGTCCGCCTCATTACCGCGCCGCACTGCTCCAACGTCGCAGGCGAAATCAACCCGATTGCCGACATTGCCGCCCGCGCCAAATCCGTTGGTGCCGTCACCGCCATCGACGGCGTCAGCTATGCGCCCCACGGCCTGCCCGACCTCGCAGCGCTGGGTGCCGACATCTACATTTTCTCGGCCTACAAGGTCTACGGCCCCCATCAGGGCATCATGGCCGTGCGCCCGTCCCTCGCGATGGAACTGCCCAATCAGGGCCATTTCTTCAATGACAGCAAACCGCGTTATCGCCTGACGCCCGCAGGTCCCGATCACGCCCAGATCGCAGCCTCCTCGGGCATTGTGGACTACCTCGAAACCGTCGCCGCCATCGCCGGTGACAATGTAACCGGTGCCGATCCCTACCGCCGCGCCCACGCCGCCATGCGCGCGCAGGAGATCGCCCTGGCGACGCCGCTACTGGATTATCTCAAGGGCAAAAACAGCGTCCGCCTGATCGGCCCGGATGACGCCAATCTGCGCGCGCCCACAATTTCGCTGGCGCTGTCCGAGCCCGGCGCAGTCGTCGCACAGCGTTTGGCCAAGCATGGCATCATGGCCAGCGGCGGCAATTTCTACGCCTGGCGCCTGCTGGAGGCGGTGGGGATCGATCCCAATCATGGCGTCTTGCGGCTGTCCTTCGTCCACTACACCACCCCGGCCGAAATCGACCAGCTTATCGCCGCGCTCGACGTCGAACTGCGATAGATCAGCCAAAACCACGCTTGCCGAACCCATGGATTCCATCGCATAGGGCGTGCATCACCGCGTCATGTCCGTGCAGCCGGGACTTTCCCCGTGCCGACACCATGCGCTCCGCATTGCGGGGCCCGACGTCGTGGCCGCCAACAACACAAGAAGACCACGTCATGTCCCGCCCCGTCGCCACGCTCCTGCTTCTGCTCTGCACCATGCTCTGGGGCCTTGCCTTCATCGCGCAGAAGTCGGCCATGGACAGCATGGGGCCACTCACCTTTACCGGCGTGCGTTTCCTGCTCGGCGGCATTCTGGTTCTGCCGCTGGCGCTCTGGGAAAAGCGCCGCCGCCCCACTCCGCTCTCGTCCAAGCACTGGGCGCTGGTCGTGCTGATGAGCGCCGCGTTTTTCACCGGCTCCTGGCTGCAACAGGTGGGCCTGATGTCCACCACCGCGACCAATGCCGGTTTCCTGACCGGGCTTTACGTCTTCTTCGTGCCCGTGCTCGGCTTCATCATTTTCCGCAGCCGCCCACACCCGATCATCTATGCCTGCGTGCCGCTGGCGCTGGTCGGCATGTATTATCTCAATGGCGGCGGCCTCGACAGCTTCAACAGCGGCGATGGCCTGGTCGTCTCCAGCGCCGTGTTCTGGGCCATGCACGTGATCCTGCTCGGCCAGATTTCGCGCGCCACCGGCATGCCGATCTTCGTGTCGGCCATCAGCTTCCTGCTCGTTGGTGCCGTCGCGCTGGCCCTCGGCTTCGTGCTCGAAACCCCGACCATTGACGGCATCATGGGCGGCTGGCTCGAAATCGCCTATGCGGGCATTTTCTCGACTGCTGTGGCCTTCACCTTCCAGGCCATCGGCCAGCAATATGTGCCGCCCGCCAATGCCGCGATCATCCTGTCTGCCGAAAGCCTCTTCGCGGCCATCGGTGGCGCACTGCTGCTGGGCGAACGCTTGCCGCTGGTGGGCTATGCCGGGGCTGCGCTGATGTTTGTGGCCATTCTCGCGGTCGAGGCCGTGCCGCCCCTGTGGTCACGGCGGCGCGTGCATGTGCCCCGCACCACCAATTAGCGCTTAAGGATTGTAGCGGTACAGCTGGTAGGTCTTGCAGAATATCCCCAGCAGGCACCCTTTGAGGGTGATCTGGTTGTCGCTGACCTGCGTGATCGTTCCACCCGCTGACTGCCCATAAAGGTGCAGCGTGCCGCGCCATTCGTTTGGCGCAGTCTGCGCCGCATGGTCGATCATCAGCGTGTTGAGATAGGGCAGGTTTTCCGGCGAGTCCGCGCCATTGCCCAGCCAGATCAGCGTGCCACACAGCGCCGTACCGCTATCGCCGCACAGCTCCACCTTGTAGCGGGAATCCCGCATTTCGATTTCCCAGGTACCCGCAGGCGACGCCGCCTGCGCCATCGGCACCAGCAGCAGCGTGCCCAGCAGCGCGAGCGCTACGCGCCGCATCACTTGGAAACCTTGAACATTTCATAGGACTTGCACAGCACCAGCAGTGCGCAGCCCTGCAGTGTCATCTGCGTGTCGCTGCGCTGGGTAACGGTGCCGGTGATGTTCTGGCCGAACAGACGCATCGCGCCCTTCCAGCGGTTAGCCCCATTCTGGGAAATCTTGTTGGCCACGGGCTGGTTCAAAAACTGCTCGTATTGCTTGTTGTAGTCAGCGTCCGACAGCCACACCAGGGTGCCGCACAGCTGGGTGCCATCGCCGCACAATTCGAGCTTGATGCGGGTGTCGCGGGAATCCAGCTCCCATACGCCATTGGGCGATGCATGGGCCACGCCCATACCCGCTGCCAACATCAGCAAACCAGCTGCTCCACCGAGAATGTTACGCATCACTTATCGATCTCCAGAAGCATTGAGGTTGATCCAAACATGGCCATCCAAGGCTGAACGCTGCCTGAACAGCGCCCGTCACGCGCGCGTCACACAAGGCCGCTAGCCTCGCTCATGTGCTGGCCAACCCCAGGTCGGCACTGCCGCGCCCCACGTCCCCACGTCGCGCCCGGCCACTTGGAAGATCGGCCGCCAACACCGATTTTCCTGCCGCTTCCCGGCAACAATTAGGCCGCCCTTCGGGGCGGCCATTTTTTTAGGCCTCGGCCAGCGCCATTTGAACGGTCACCACCGGCGTGCCCATTTCGCTGTCGTGCTTCTGGCCGATCGCCTGCCAGCCGCGCCGCTCATAAAAGTGCCGCGCCCGCTCATTGAACGCCCGCACCTCAAGCCGCCGCGCGCCCTGTCCCTCGGCATGATCCATCAGCGCGCGCCCAACGCCGCTGCCGATATGATCTACCGCCACATGGATCGAATGCAGGAACTCGCCATCGCGGTGATACATACCCACCACGGCGCCATCCTGCTCGGCCACCATCAGGTCGGGCCAGCACGCCTCGGCATAGCCGCGCGCGGGATGTTCCCGCACAAACCGCGCCCGTGACTCCGCACTGACATGGGGGCCCCAATGGGTGAACCATGACGCCTCGAGCAAATTGCCCAGTGGCACAACGTCGGTGGCCTCGGCCCTGCGAATGATGATGTCAGACATGGCGATCCCGCAATGAACTGTTGATGTCAGCGCGGCAGCGCTTCAAGCTCACCGCCGCAAGGTCTATTGGCTTGTTCACCCGCATTGCCGCAAACGCGAAAGCGCAGATCATGGCCAAGCTTTACTTTTCCTATGCCGCCATGAACGCGGGCAAGTCCACCCTGCTGCTGCAGGCCGCCTACAATTACCGCGAGCGGGGCATGCGCCCCCTGCTCTACACGTCCTCGCTCTATGTCGAAAACGGCGTCGGGCTGATTTCCTCGCGCATCGGCATTTCCGAGGCCGCCGATCTCTACTCCGCCGAGGACGATCTCTACCACTCCATTCACGAGCAGACCGAGGTGGGTAAGGTTGATTGCGTCTTCGTCGATGAAGCGCAGTTCCTCACCCCCGATCAGGTCTGGCAGCTGGCCCGCGTCAGCGACCGGCTGAAGATTCCGGTGATGTGCTTTGGCTTGCGCACAGATTTCCAGGGCAATCTGTTCCCCGGCTCCCAGCAATTGCTTGCTATCGCCGATGTGCTGCGTGAAATTCGCACCATCTGCGAATGCGGCGCCAAAGCCACCATGGTGGTGCGCCAAAGCGCCGAGGGCCGCGTACTGACTGCGGGCGAACAGGTGTCGATCGAAAAATCGGTCTATATCTCGCTTTGCCGCAAGCACTGGGAAGAAGCTGTCGGCCGTTGGCCGGTGAAAGGACCGCAAGTATGATTACCCCTGCCTCCGAACCCAAGGGCGCCCTGACCATCCGCACCCTTGCCATGCCTGCCGATACCAATCCGGCTGGTGACATATTCGGCGGTTGGGTGCTGAGCCAGATGGACATTGCTGGCTCCATTGCCGCCCATGAACGCGTTAAGGGCCGCACGGTCACGGTCGCCGTCGAAGCGATGACCTTCATCGCCCCGGTCAAGGTCGGCGATGTGCTGTGCATCTACACCACCGTCGAGCGCGTCGGGAACACTTCGATTACCGTGGCCATGGAAGCCTGGGCACGCCGCAATCGCCTTGATGACCGGGTCAAAGTTACCGAAGGCCGCTTTGTTTACGTCTCCATCGGCGAAGACGGCGCCAAGCGTCCAATCCCGCCCGAGGCATGAGAAACCAAAGTAAATCTCCATTCAGCTAGCGTTCATTTGCGATATGGTTTTTGGCGATCACTGGCCGATTTGGCCAAGCCAGATGACCACACCAATTTTGGCAGAACCGGAACTCTTTCGTTTCTGCTACCGTTTCTCGAACTACCAAAGCTGACGTCGCAGGCTGCCAGCGTCTCCCCAGAACGGGATCCAGCCGCAGTCACTCACAGGAGCGCCTCAATGAATCGCACTACCCGCAAGATGCTGCTCAACCTGGCCACCGGCATCGCCGTTGCTGCCACCGCAGCTCTCGTGTTCCTGCCCTCCGCCCAGGCGGCTCCTGGGACGCTCACCAGCAACGTTAACGTGCGCTCCGGCCCCGGCACCAATTACGGCGTCGTCGACACCGCCCGTCGCGGCGAAGTCGTCGATGTGCAGCAGTGCCAGGGTTCGTGGTGCTACATCACCCGCCGCAATGGCGTTGGTTGGGTGTCCGCCAGCTATCTGGCCGCTCAGGGTGGCCAGCCGGTCAATCCAACCCAGCCCGGCATTTCCTTCGGCTTCTCGACCGGTCCAAATGGCCCGACCTTCAACTTCGGTGTTGGTCAGCAGCCACAGGTTCAGCCACCAGTGGTTCAGCCACCGCGCCCACCTGTGCAGCCTCCGGTTATCCGCCCACCCGTACAGCCTCCGGTGATCCGCCCGCCAGTCGTGCAGCCACCAGTGGTTCAGCCCGTCTATGGCGAGGTCTGCTTCTATGAGCGCGCTAATTACCGTGGCGAAAGCTTCTGCGCCTCTTCGGGCGACAACTATCGCAACCTGAACAACTGGACCGACCGTATTTCGTCCATCGAAAACCGCTCGGGTCTGCAGGTTCAGGTCTGCGCGGAGGCCAATTACGTCGATTGCCGCACTTACACCACGAGCGCCTCTTCGCTCGGCGACTTCGATGACTCGATTATCTCGATCCGCATTCGCTAATCGCGTTGCATGAATTGATTGGGCGTCAGCTTCGGCTGGCGCCCTTTTTGTTTGGTTCCAAGCCGTTCGCGCGGTAGTGTGCGACCCAAATCAGCAACGACGGACTCCACAATGCGTCACCTTCTCCGTTCACTCACCGTCCTTGTCGCCCTCGTGCTTGGCGGAGCCACTGCACAGGCAGCATCCGAAAGCGGCAGCGCGGGCTGGACAACGCGCGCCGTCGTGCTGCAGGCCGGCCCCGGTGTCGGCTACGCATCGGTCGGCCAGATCGAAACCGATGTCGCCATCAAGGTTCTGCGCTGCCAGCGCACCTGGTGCCTGATCGATGGCCCCGGCGGCCGCGGTTGGACCGGCTTGAGCAGCGTCTCCTTCGGCAAGACCCCGCATGGCGGTCTGCGTCAGCCTTTGGTCAGCGGCCCAGTCTGCTTCTATGAAGGCCCGAACTACACCGGCGCTGCATTCTGCCCGTCTGCCCGCGTCTACAAGGACCTGGCCCTGCACGGCCTCGACAACCGCTTTGCCTCGGTCAAGATCAGCGGCTCGGCATCCATCGCGGCCTGCCGCGACCGCTTCTTCCAGAGCTACTGCGAGCGCATCGTTTCCAGCCAGCCCCAGCTCAACCGCTATCTCTACAAGAGCCTGTCTTCGATCCGCATCTACTAAGCGCGATCAGACCAATCTCCGAACAAAAGGCGTGGCCCATGGTGCCGCGCCTTTTTCGTTTCCACATGCCCAAGTGATTGATTGAGCCAAGTTTTGCCTTGATCTCGCCGCTGAAGTTTCGTCTGCTTTGCTTCCAACACCAATAAGGGTCGCACCATGAGCTTCTTCGACGATATCAAGACCAAGATCTTTGGCGCTCCGGCAGCTTCTGCGGCCGTCGCCCCCGGCGCCGCCACCCCCGCTGCAGCCGCTCCAGTCAGCGATGCTGCCAAGGTTGCCCAGCAGGCAGCGCTTGATGCCGGCATGGCAGCTGCCAACAAGGCCATCGCCGACGCCGCAGCCGCCAATGCTGCCGCTGCTGCCAAGGTCGACGTTGCCGCCGTTCTCGACGCCGCCGTCGCTAAGTCCGGCCAGCCCCTCCACTGGAAGACCTCTATCGTCGACCTGCTCAAGGCGCTCGATCTCGACAGCTCGCTGACCGCCCGCAAAGCCTTGGCCGATGAACTCGGCTACACCGGCGACAAATCCGACTCAGCCACAATGAACATCTGGCTGCACAAACAGGTCCTCGCCAAACTCGCCGCCAACGGCGGCAAAGTCCCAGAGACCCTGCTAGCGTAACCCCCAAATGCCCGCCTACCGGCGGGCATTTTTTTCTAGTTCTGTGCCGATCCACGGTCTGCGTCGCCCTTGTCGCTCCAGCGGGCGAACACTAGCTATAGATTTCACACATCAAGCACAGGAAAGGCCGCAGTCATGAGCGACTTCAACGACCAAGTCATCGCCGACTTCAACAAGAATGGCGGCAAGCCCGGCGGGTATTTTGAAAACGCCCCGGTCCTGCTGCTGCACGCGATTGGCGCAAAGTCTGGCGAAGAGCGCACCCAGCCGCTGATGTTCCTGCATGAAGGCGACGGCCCCTGGTACGTTTTCGCCTCTTATGGCGGCGGACCAAAGGACCCCGCCTGGTACCACAACGTGGTCACCAACCCGGATTTCGATATCTCGGTCGGCGATGGCACAACCATTGAGCGCGTGCCGGTTCACGCCCGCGTGCTGGAAGGCGATGAGCGCGAAACCACCTATGCGCGCCAGGCGAGCCTGTTCCCCCAGTTCGCCAAATACAAAGAAGACACCACCCGCGACTTCATCCCCGTCATCGAACTGACGCGCCGTTGATCTGACGCTCGGCGAGGCAGCGCCATCGGCCCTGCCTCCTAGGCGTAGGCAACCCAGCCGCGAAAGCTCAACCCGGCGTAAAACAGGGTAACGTCGCTAAACCCGGCGTCACGCAGCAAAGCTTCGTCATCCTCGGGCGAGAGGATCGAGAGCTTCTCGCGCATGGTCTGCATGGCGCTTTCGGCATTGGCTGGGGGCGTGCCGCCAAAGGCCACATGGCGCGCCAGCCATTGGGTGCGCGCGGGCTCCTCCTGCGAGAAGCTGATATGGGCGACCACAAACGGCGCCCCCGGCGCCAGCCGCTGCCGCACCTGCTGCAGTGTCGCGAGGCGTTGCTCGCGCGGCACGAAATGCAGCGTCAGCAGACACGTCGCGCCGTCAAACGGCCCTTCCGGCGCCGCATCGATATAGCCTTCATGCAGCCCGATCCGCGCCTGATGCGGCCTGATGATCTCTTCGGCCACGCCCAGCATGGCCGCCGATGGGTCCACCCCGTCAAACGTCCATCCGACATGATCATCGGCCAGCGCCTTGAGCTCCAGCCCGCCCCCTGCTCCCAGCACCAGCACACGCCCCTGCGCCGGCACGCGCTCGGCCAGCAGCATCGAGGTCATCTTATGAAGGCTGGCAAAGCCCGGCACCTGCCGCGGCGGCGCTGACGCATAGCTTTGCGCATGGGACGAACCGAAAGCTGCACTCTGGGTCATAGCGGGCACTCACATCACAATATCATGTAACATGTATTGTTACATTTAGAATGCATGTCAAGGCGCGGCGGGCGGCGCTGTAAGCCTCTCGTAAGCCGCAGGTCGTCTACAGGCGCCAATTGCCACCCAAGGCCGATTGGAAACCTCAAGATGACCCTTTTCAAAAGCGCATGGCGCCATGTTCAACACCACCGCACGGCGTTCATCGTCCTCAACGTCGCCTTCTACGCCATTCTGGCGTTCGGCATGGCCATCACCATGGCGTTCCCCCAACTCAAGGACTACGCCAACGCCTTCTATGACCTGCACCATTTCGAGTTGCCGATCATGACCGTGGGCCTGGCGGCCTATTCCACCGGAAATGTCGCGGTGGCGGCCGCGGTGACCTTCTTTGTCAACATCAGCGTCGCCCTGGTGCTGACCATCATCCCTTCGCTGATCGTCCCGTTCATCGGCATCGCGGCAGTGTTTTACCGCGTCATTCTCTGGGGCGGCATGTTCTCGCCTTTCGGGTTCGAGGCCATCATCTTCGTGCCCCACATGCCCACCGTGCTGCTTGAAGGTTTCGCCTATGTCCTCGCTGCCTTCGCCGCCTATGTGCATGGCGTGCGCGTCATCCACCCTGCCCGCTATGGCTACGCCACCCGCTGGGACGCCTACAAGGGCGGCCTCAAGCCCATGGGCACCTTGCTTGGCGTGGTCGTCCTCATTCTCATCGTCGCCGCCATCTACGAAGCGCTCGAAGTGATCTACTGGGTCCCCGTGCTGCTCAACGCGGCGCTGCAAAGCGTCGGCGCGCTCTAAGCAAAATGGGCCCGTGCGTCACCACGGGCCCACCTGCTTAGTCGATCGCCTCGACCCCGGCCTCTTGAGTTCCTCAACCCGGTCCTTCATCGCCTTCAGCACGTCGGGCGCGTGGCCCTGCCAGTGCTCCACTTCGCCAATAACCCGCAGCGGCTGCTGCGACCGATAGGACTTGGTTGGATTGCCGGGGAATTTCTTGTCGGTGAGATTGGGATCGTCAATGAAGTCACCCATTGGCTCGACGATGTAAATCCGCTCCCGCCCCTCGCCCAGCGCCAGCTCGGCGCCCCAGATCGCCGCCTCGAGCGTGGCCGCGAAATACACCCAGGACGCCTGTTTGCGCTGCCCATAATTGGAGCTGTAGCCCGCCGAAATCAGATCCCCGGTCCGAAAATCGACCTTCGTGCCATGGTAGTAAGGCCCTGGCTTGTCGCCATCAATTGCCGCCATCTGTCGCTCCCGCGCCTTTAGGGGGACGCGATATTAAGCAAACACCCCGCCCTTGAAACAAGCCCCCACCGCTCCCTAGTTATGAGGTGGCGGGAAGACCAAAGGCCCCGCCACGCGCCTATGCCGCGACCGGCTCGGCCTTCAGCTGCTTGAACCTGAGGCTCAGCACCAGCGGAATGCTGATGGCGTAGATGGCCACCACCGACAGCCAGATCGCGCCCGGCCATTGCTGGCGCACCACGAAGTAAACGCTGGAAAAGAACAGCGGCCCGATGATCGAGGCCAGGCTCAGCGCCGAGGCGAGCACGCCCTGGAACTGCCCCTGCAGGGTCTCATCGACCTGCCGCGTGGCCAGCGATTGCAGCGTCGGCACGCCAATGCCGCCCAGCGCGAAGATCGGCATGATGGCAAAGATCATCCAGCTTTCGGTGGCAAAGGCCATCACGGTCAGCCCCACGCAGGCACACAAAATGCCAGTGAGGATCGCTCCGCGTTCACCCAGCAGCTTGACGGCCGGACCGGGCAGAAACGCCTGCGCCAACGCCTGGCACACCCCGTAGGCGCCCAGCGACAGGCCGATCCACAGCCCGTTCCAGCCGAAGGCGTCATTGCCCCACAGCGCCCATGATGTGCCATAGGCTTCGCCCGTGGCGCTGAACACAAAGAAGATGAAGACAATGGGCAGCACGGCCTTCATCGAAAACACCCAACGCAGCGGCCGCAGCGGATCGAGCGCAGCAAAATCGATCTTTCCACCGCTCGGTGTGCGCGACTCCGGCAGCACAAAGAACGCCAGCAACAGATTGAAACCATTGAGGATAGCCGCCGCAATGAAGGGCAGCCGCACCCAATAGTCACCCAGCAGGCCACCCAGGATCGGCCCGATGATAAAGCCCACGCCGAACATGGCGTTGAACAGGCCGAAGCGGCGGGCTCGCTTATCCTCGGGGGAAATATCGGTGATATAGGCCGTGGCCACAGACACGTTGGCGCTGCTCAGCCCGGCAATGGCACGGCCCAACAGCAGCATCCACAGGCTCGGCGCAAAGGCGAGGAACAGGTAGTTGATCGCCGCGCCCGCCAGCGAAATCAGCAGCACCGGCCTCCGCCCGATCTTGTCGCTGAGCGAACCCAGCACCGGCGCGAAGATGAACTGCATGGTGGCGTAAAGCGCGGCCATGATGCCGATATAGGTCGCGACATTGTCGGCATGGGTCACGTCTTCGAGCAATGTCGGGAGAATGGGGAAAATCAGCCCAATGCCCACTGCGTCAAGGACAATGGCTGTAAAGATGACGATAAGCGGCTTGTTCATATCGAACTCCGGTCGATGCGAGCCCACAATGCCGCTCTGCGGCCGGGTTTGGCTCTGACATCGGAGATATCAAGGTGAAGTTACATATACCGAGTTTAAATATATACTCAGTACATGTTTTGCTATGCGCCTAGAGGAGCACTGAGTCAATGCCGTCCGATCTGCGAACCCGTAAGCGTCTCGCCATGCGCCAGGCCATATCCAACGCCGCCACGCGCCTGTTCTTCGCGCGAGGCTTTGATCATGTGACGATCGATGAAATCGCCAAAGAGGCCGATGTCGGGCGCATGACGGTGTTCAATCACTTCCCTCGCAAGGAGGACATGTTCTTTGATCGCGATGACGAGGCCCGCGACAACCTGCTCAACGCCCTGCGCCAGCGCGCCCCCGAGATCTCCCCTGTCGAAGCCTTTCGCCTGCTCGCCCACCGGCTCATTGCCGATAAAGCGCCCTATGTGGAATTCTCCGCCCGCAGCGCCGAGTTCATGAACACCATCGTGGCCAGCGAGGCGCTGAAGGCCCGTGCCCGCCAGACCCGCGACGAACTGACCGGCCAAACTGCAGCAGCTCTGGCGGAAACAACAGGACAGGCCGAAGACGCCAATGCGCGCCTGACGGCAAGCCTGCTGCTCGCCACCTGGAGCACGGCCTATGCCGAGGCGCTGCGCACCCTCCAGCACACCGGCGACACCAAGGCCGCCAATGCCAGTTTCCTCGCCCTGATCGATCAGGGGACGTTGGGCGTCAAAGCCGCCATGGCCGGAACGCCCTACGCCTAACCATCAGCCCCGACGCGCTGCCTCGATAGCGGCAACGTCGATTTTCTTCATCGTCATCATGGCTTCGAAGGCCCGCTTGGCCTCGTCGCCACCGGCCATCATCGCCTCGGTCAGCGCGCGCGGGGTGATCTGCCAGGAAATGCCCCACTTGTCGCGACACCAGCCACACTGGCTCTCCTCCCCGCCATTGCCGACAATGGCGTCCCAGTAACGGTCGGTTTCTTCCTGGTCATCCGTGGCGATCTGAAACGAGAACGCCTCGGTGTGCTTGAACATCGGCCCGCCATTGAGCCCCATGCAGGGAATGCCGACCACAGTGAAATCCACGGTTAACACCGCCCCCGACTTGGTCGACGGATTGTCGCTGGGCGCACGATGCACCCCGCTCACTTTGCTGTCGGGGAACAGCCCGGCGTAAAACTGCGCCGCTTCTTCTGCCCCCGTGTCATACCAAATGCAGACTGTGTTTTTTGCGAGTGCCATAGCTTATCCTCCAAAGCCAATCCGAACAGTTTCACATCATCAGCTTCAATGCGCCAATAGCCCACATGTTCCCCTGAACTGGCCCATCCGGACACACAGCGTTAGCTCTTTGTTAACCATGTGATCGCTTGTTAGGGGCTGGGGATCGGTCCCTGATTTGGAGAGTCGGACATGGTGCAATCTGGCGCGCACGTCATTGCAGTGGGCAATGAAAAGGGAGGCTCCGGCAAGTCGACGACGGCGCTGCATCTGGCCGTCTATCTGCTGCATCAGGGCCATCGCGTCGCCACCATCGACGTCGACAGCCGCCAGCAGACGCTGACACGCTATGTCCGCAACCGGCGCAACACGGTCGACACCACTGGCCATCAGGTCCCCATGCCCAAGCATGTGCATCTGCCAACGGCCTGGGGCGACTCCATCCGCGAAAACCAGCAGGCCGAACTCGATATCTTCACCAAGGCCATGGATGGCCTGCGGGGCGAGGTCGATTTCATCGTCATCGACACCCCCGGCTTTGACGGCAATCTGGCCCGTCTTGCCCATGGCTTTGCCGATACGCTGGTCACCCCGGTCAATGACAGCATGATCGATCTCGACGTGCTGGCGCGTGTGGACCCCGTCACCGGCGAGCCCATCGAAACCAGCCCTTATTCACGCAATGTGCAGCGCGCCCGCGCCGACCGGCACGCTGCCACCGGCAAGGGCATCGATTGGGTTCTGGTGCGAAACCGCATTTCCAATCTCGGCTCGCGCAATGCCAGCCAGGTGCAGGACACCATCGAGCGCGTCGCCGCCCGCCTCTCCTGCCGCGTCGCCGATGGCATTGCCGAGCGCGTCATCTTTCGCTCGCTTTTCCCCATCGGCATGACGGTGTTCGATCCGCTCGATGCCAGCCTGCTCGGCGGCGCCCCCTCGATGTCCCACGTCAACGCCCGTCAGGAATACCGCAGCCTCGTCGCCGCCCTCCAGCTGCCAACGCCCGCGCGGACAACAGAACCCATGCGCCTCTCGGCCTGATTATTCGCGCCGGGCTGCCAGCTTCTGCCAACGCCCCGGCGTCACGCCGAAGGCCTTGCGGAAATGGCGATGAAAGTGGCTCTGATCGGCAAAACCGGTCGCCGCAGCAACATCCGCAATCGCCGCGCCTGAGACGAGAAGGCGACGCCCGCGATCCATGCGCCGCATGATCAAATAGCGGTGCGGGCTGGTGCCGCAGTAGCTCCGGAACTGCCGCGCCAGCGTAAAGCGATCCAGCCCCGACACCGCTTCCAGCGCCTCCGAGCGCACCAGCTCGCCCTCGGCCTCATCGAGATAGTCCCGCGCCCGCTTCAGTGCGGGAACATCGAGCAACATGGCCCGCCGTGCTGGCCCACCCGCCTGCCGCAGCAGCCCATCGGCCAGCTCCGCCGAAAACTGATCGGCCCCCAGCGGCTCGATATCGGCCTCAAGATCATCCAGCACCGCCATCAGCGCCCGCCGCAACGCCGGATCATCCACCACCGGATTGGCCACAAACGGCAGCCCACCAGCCAGCCCAAGGCTCTCCTGCAACAAAATCGGCTCGATATAGAGCATCCGATACAGCAGCCCCAGCTCGTTGCCGGCGCCGCCGTCATGCTCCTCGTCGGGATGCAGAATGATGATCTGTCCGGGCAGCGACGCGCGCCTCTCGCCGCGATACCAGAACGATTGCACGCCCTGCATGGTCACGCCGATGGCATAGGCATCGTGGCGATGACGCGAATAGGCATCTCCGGCAAACCGCGCCTCGATCCGCTCGATCCCCGGATAGCTTGGCGCTGCGAAGACCACATCGTCCCCCGCGCTGCACAAACGTCCAAGACCATCATCCGCACCCGGCTCTATCACACGCGACATATCAATCCCTTTCCCGCGTGATGACCCATGTTCGATACCAAGATTGCCTTTGTTCTGCGTAATGATCTCGCCGTCTGGCAGACCCTCAATGTCACGGCGTTTCTCGCCACCGGCATTGCGGCGCAGACGCCCGACCTCGTCGGTGAACCCTATGTCGATCGCGCTGGCAACACATTCAATGCCTTGTCGCGCCAGCCCATGATTGTGCTGGCAGCCGATCAGGACACCCTGCGCACCATCCACCGACGCGCGCTGGATCGGGGTGTCGTCGCCTCCGCCTATGTCGAAGATATGTTCGCCACCGGCCATGACGAAGCCAACCGCGCGGTCTTCGTGCAATATGGCCCTGACGACGCCCCGCTAGTGGGCATTGCCCTGCGCGCCGACAAGAAGCTCGTCGACAAGATCACCAAGGGCGCCAAAATGCATCCCTGACCGCCTGTCGAATTGGCGCTCCTCCGCTCGTCATAGTACCATGATGCAACGCGAGGAGTGCCGCCCATGTCTCCAACCATTACCGCCTTTGCCAAATCCCCTGATGGTGGAAAGGGGCTCGCGCGGGACATGCGCGTGCGCTGGGCACTCGAAGAAATCGGCCAGCCCTATGATGTGCGGCTCGTCACCTTCCCCGAGCTGAAGCAACCGGAACACCGCGCCCGCCACCCTTTCGGTCAGATCCCCACCTTCGAGGACAACGGCCTCACCCTGTTCGAGTCCGGCAGCATTATCCTCCATCTCGCCGAAACCCATAAGGGCCTGCTGCCCCAGAATGCCGATGCAAGGGCCCGCGCCATTTCCTGGATGTTCGCCTCGGTCAGCACGGTCGAGCCGCCCATTCTCGAGCTGCAGACCGCCCGGTTTGCCGAGGGCGACAAGCCGTGGACGCCCGAGCGTCTCCCGCTGATTTTCGATCGCATCCGCCAGCGCCTCGGCGAACTGGCCACCCACCTCGGCGATGCCGACTGGCTCGATGACGCGTTCAGCGCGGGTGACCTGATGATGGTCCACGTCCTGCTCCGCGTCGCACCCTCCGGCCTGCTCAACGAATTCCCGACCCTGCTGGCCTACACCACCCGCGCCCAGTCCCGCCCCGCCTACCAACGCGCCTTCGCCGCTCAGCTTGCCGTGGCAACGGCGCAATATTCGCCCACATAACGCAGCGCGCCTTCTGCAAGCTTCTAGCGGCGCTGCCGTGCCTGGCATAAATCTGGCTGCGGTCGCCCTTCTGGCGGACCAGATTTCAAATTCTTGGGGGCAAGAATGACCGATATCGCTACACCACCCATTCCGGCGGGTTCCAGCTGGAATGAGCGCCTGAAACTGCGTCTTTCTACCATCGTCTGGTTCTTGCTGGCCGTCGGGTTCCTGCTCGCCCTGCCGGTTATTCTCGATGTTTCATGGCTCTTGGTGCTGGCCCTGGCCGTGCTCGCACTCATCCTTGCGCTGCCGGCCACATGGATCGTACGGTCGCGGTTCAAGCGTCAAAGGCAACAATTGCGCCGCACCAGCTTCGCCAAGGCCTTCGCCGCGCTGCTCTTTGTGCTCAGCATCATCGCCGCCGCGCCGGTCTATTTCTTCGCTCTCTACACCGATCTCCATCCGATGACGGTGCCACAGGCAACGCTGTCCAACGGGTCCAAGACGGTCGTTTTCCAGGGCATGGCCCATATCGGCTCAGAGGGCTTCTACAAGAGCGTTGTCTATGATCTGGAGAGCGCACTGAACGACGGCTACGTGCTCTACTACGAAGGCGTGATGGGCTCCAAGGATGGCGACGAGTGGTTCAACCAGCACCTTGCGGGTGGCGGCGATCTCAACACCAATTACCAGATGCTCAGTGAGGTCTGCGGGCTCAACTTCCAGCTCGACTATTTCGGCCTGCTGACTGCTGATCGCACCTTACATCCCGAGCGCCACATCAGTGCCGACGTCACCACCGCTGACATGATGCATGAATATGACCGTCTGATGCAGTCCGACCCAGTGTTCGCCGCGTCCCAAACGCCCGCGACCACCCAGGCCACCACCGAGCCGACGACAAGCGGTGGCGGCGGCGCCACCACTATGATCGGATGGCTGCAACAGGGTTCGCCGCAGTTGCGCGCGCTTGCGGGAACCGTTTGCCGTGGCTTTATCTCGCTGGAGCTCGGCAAGAAAGCCGCGCCGGAGGAGATGGACAAGGTCATCGTTGACTTCCGCAATCGCAAGCTCGCCGACCGCATCCTCAGCGACACCAACCAGAAGATTTACATCACCTATGGCGCCGGCCACCTTCCCGGCCTGCTCGCCTTGCTTGAGGCAAGCGACGCATCATGGACGATGAAATCGCTCAAATGGCTGCGCCCGGTCGTCGCTCCGGAAGACCTCGACGGCAAGCTCTGACCGCCGATTTTTGAAGGGCCGGGAGGAAGAGTCTTCCGGCCCTTTTGAGCGACCGACCTGTTGCGAACGGCTCAGACCCGATGCTTGGGCCGGAGCGATGCATCGCTTCCCGCCTTGTCTAACAGCGTGCGAAACGTTGGACACTCCATGTGCGATGGGGCACTGCAATCGGCGATATGGCGTAGCGTATCGCGCAGCGCTGCCATCTCCAGAATTTGCCGATCAAGCTCATACGCCTTGTCTCGCAACAGATCGCGCGGCAGCTCCGGTGCGCCGCTCGTGCCAAACATCGTGCCAATCTCGTCCAGCGAGAACCCGGCCATTTTGCCGAGCCCGATCAACTTGAGCTGCACCAGCACATCCGGCTCAAACTGCCGCCGCAAGCCATGCCGCTTCACCGAGCTGATCAGCCCAATCTCTTCGTAATACCGCAGCGCCGAGGGCGACACGCCAGCGCGCTGCGACACCTCGCCAATATCGAGCAATTTCACGCTTGACCTCAAGTTGGCTTGAATTCGTACGGTGCGCCCCAACAGACATTTCGGCAAGGGGTTACACACGTGGCGCAGGCAGTTTCATCGACAGAACGACCATCATCCCGGCGCACCACGCTGACCCTGGCGCTGTCCATGCTGCTGGCCGCCCTCGGCACCAGCATTGCCAACATCGCCCTGCCCACGCTGGTCCAGGCCTTCGATGCGCCCTTCGCGCAGGTGCAGGCCGTGGTCGTCGCTTACCTCGCCGCGCTGACCCTCTCTGCCGTCATCGTCGGACGCCTCGGTGACCTGTTCGGCCTGCGCCTTATGTTCCTTGCCGGCCTTACGCTGTTTGCCGCCGCGTCGCTGCTCTGCGGCATCGCGCCAAATCTGTGGCTGCTGATCGCGGCCCGCGCGCTGCAAGGCTTTGGCGCCGCTTTCCTGATGACCCTAACCATGGCGCTCATGCGCGAGACCGCTGGCGAAAACCAGATGGGCAAAGCCATGGGCCTGCTCGGCACCATGTCGGCGCTCGGCACGGCGCTGGGTCCCTCGCTCGGCGGGCTGATGCTCTCAACGCTGGGTTGGCGCGGCGTGTTTCTGGTGCAGGTGCCGCTGGCGTGCCTGGCCATAGGCCTCGCCATCAAAACCCTGCCCGCCGACCGCCCGCGCCAGAGTGCAGGCACTACCAGCATCTTTGCGCTGCTCACCCGCCAGCTTGTGCCCAGCCTTGCCGTCAACGTCATCGTCGCCGCCGTGATGATGACCACTCTCGTTATCGGCCCCTTCTATCTCGGCATCGGCCTTGCCCTGCCGACCCTGCTCGTCGGCCTCGTCATGTCCGTTGGCCCCGTCATGTCCATCCTTGGCGGTGTCCCGACCGGCTGGGCCGTCGACCGCTGGGGCACCACAAAAGTCCTCGCCAGTGGCCTTGCTCTGCTCACCCTCGGCACCATCCTGCTCGCCACCCTACCCGCCCTGTTCGGCGTCAGCGGCTACATCATGGCCATCGTCGTGCTCACCCCCGGCTACCAGCTATTCCAGTCCGCAAACAACACCGCCGTCCTGGCCGATATTCCTAAGCAATCCCGCGGCACCGTCTCGGGCCTTCTCAGCCTGTCCCGCAATGCTGGCCTGATCCTCGGCGCCTCAGCCATGGGCGCGATATTCGCAAGCGGTGTCGGCACTAGTGAGCTGGCGCAGGCAATGCCATCGGCGATCGCCAGCGGCATGCAGCTCACCTTCGGCGTCGCCGCCGCTCTCATGGTCTTGGCCTGCGTCATCGCCTCGCTGCGGGCGCGCGCTTGACATTCGCTTATATATCCAATTATCTGGATATATGGAATCACAAGACACTATCGCGGTTCTGGCCGCCCTCGCCCAACCCACGAGGCTGGAAACGTTTCGCCTCCTCGTTCGCCACGAGCCCCAGGGCCTGCCTGCTGGTGAGCTGGCCCGGCTGATCGATGTTCCGCAAAACACCATGTCGGCCCACCTTGCCACGCTGTCCCGCGCCGGGCTCATCGAGGGCGAGCGTCACAGCCGGTCCATCATCTATCGCGCCCAGCTCGATACGCTGCGCGACATGGTGCTGTTCCTGCTCAAGGACTGCTGCGGCGGCAATGCCGAGCTTTGCGCGCCCCTGATCGCGGAGCTAACCCCGTGCTGCGCGCCCCAGCCAACCGGCACCGCATAACCATGCCACTTTTTGAACGCTACCTGACCCTGTGGGTCGCCCTCTGCATCGTCGTCGGCGTCACGCTGGGCCATTTCATTCCCGGCGTATTTCAGGCGTTAGGCGCCGCCGAGCTGGCCAATGTCAACATCCCCATGGCCGCGCTCATCTGGCTGATGATCATTCCCATGCTCGTGCGCATCGACTTCGCCAGCCTGGGCATGGTGCGGAGTTACTGGCGCGGCATTGGCATTACCCTGTTCATCAACTGGGCGGTGAAGCCCTTTTCGATGGCGCTGCTGGCGTGGCTGTTCATCGGCTACCTGTTCCGCCCTCTGCTGCCCGAAGTGCAGATCGACTCCTACATAGCCGGGCTGATCATTCTGGCCGCCGCACCCTGCACCGCCATGGTCTTTGTCTGGTCCAACCTGATCAAGGGCGAGCCCCTGTTCACCCTGTCTCAGGTGGCCCTCAACGACGCCATCATGATCGTGGCCTTCGCCCCAATCGTGGCGCTGCTGCTGGGATTGTCGGCCATCACCGTGCCTTGGGATACGCTACTGCTCTCGGTTGGGCTCTACATCATTGTGCCCGTCATCATCGCCCAGCTGCTGCGTCGGCGCTGGCTCGCCAAAGGCGGCGCAGCGGCGATCACGCGCGCCCTCTCGGTGCTTCAGCCCGCCTCCATGCTGGCTTTGATGGCAACGCTGGTGCTGCTGTTCGGCTTTCAGGGCGAGCAGATCATCGCCCAGCCCGGCGTCATTGCCCTGCTGGCCGCGCCCATCCTGATTCAGGTCTATTTCAACTCCGGCCTCGCCTATCTGCTCAATCGCTTCGCCGGTGAGCAACACTGCGTGGCCGGTCCCTCGGCGCTAATCGGCGCATCCAACTTCTTCGAGCTCGCCGTCGCCGCAGCCATCAGCCTGTTTGGCTTCAATTCCGGCGCGGCGCTGGCCACCGTGGTCGGCGTGCTGGTCGAGGTGCCGGTAATGCTGTCGGTGGTGTGGATCGTCAACACATCCCGCCACTGGTACGAGCGCGCCCCCATCACAAAGGCCCCCGCCCCATGAGCATCACCATCTATCACAACCCCAGTTGCGGCACCTCGCGCAACACTCTGGCGATGATCCGGGCCAGCGGCGAAGCACCCGAGGTGATCGACTATCTCACCAATCCGCCAACGCGCGCCAAACTGATCGAGCTGATCGCGGCGGCAGGCCTCACCGTGCGTCAGGCGATCCGCCAGAAGGACACGCCCTATCTCGATCTCGGCCTCGATAACCCGGCCCTCAGCGATGATTCCTTGCTCGACGCCATGCTGGCCGACCCGATCCTGATCAATCGCCCCTTCGTCGTCACCCCCAAAGGCGTGCGGCTGGCGCGGCCATCCGAGCTGGTGCTCGACATCCTGCCCAATCCCGACATCGGCCCCTTCCGCAAGGAAGATGGCGAACTCGTCTCCCCAAAGGTGCCGCATCGTGACTGAATTTGCTGATCTGCCCAATCTCTCCCATGATGCGTTTGCCCGCCCCGATGCGACGCGCCTCTCGCCCCGGCAACCCGATCACAAGCCGCGCATCCTGCTGCTCTACGGTTCGCTGCGCGAACGTTCCTACAGCCGCCTGCTGACGCTCGAAGCCCAGCGCCTGCTCGATGCCATGGGGGCCGAAACCCGCATCTTCCACGCCAACGGCCTGCCCCTGCCCGATGACGCGCCCGACGATCACCCCAAGGTGCAGGAATTGCGCGCGGCCATGCTGTGGTCAGAGGGTCAGGTCTGGACCAGCCCCGAGCGCCATGGCGCGATGAGCGCGGTGCTCAAGGCACAGATCGACTGGATTCCGCTACCCGGCGGCGCCATCCGCCCCACGCAGGGCCGCACGCTGGCCCTGATGCAGGTGTCCGGTGGCTCACAATCCTTCAATGCGCTCAATCAGATGCGCGTGCTGGGCCGCTGGATGCGCATGGTCACCATCCCCAACCAATCCTCTGTCGCCAAGGCGTGGCAGGAGTTCACGCCCGATGGCCGGATGAAGCCCTCGTCCTATTACGAGCGCGTCGTCGACGTTATGGAAGAGCTGGTCAAGTTCACCCTGCTGACGCGGGGCGTAGCCGACCACCTCACCGACCGCTACAGCGAACGCAAGGAAGCCGCCGCGGCCTTCGCCCAACGCACCAATCTCGGCGCCATCTGACCCCCGGCGCCGGTTCCTGACACCACCTGTCAGCAGGGCCGTTCCCTCTCCGTTCGATTGTGGTTACACTGGAAACAGCATTGCATTCGTGCGCCTCGTTCCCCATTTGAGTCGCCTCCCCAGCACACGGTGTTTCCATGGCCGATAAGTCAGCACGTCCCGGCAAGGCCGAGTTCTCCATCGACGATTTCCTCGGCGAGATCGAGAAGGCCGAGGACATGGCGGCTAATAAACCGCTTTATGCCGAGCGCATGAAAAACAAGCGCGCGCTGGATCGTGCCGACCAAAAGGTCGCAGCCGAAGCTGCTGCTGCCGAGGAAGCCGCCGCCAAGGCTCTGGCGCAGGCCGAGAAGAAAAAGACCGCGCTGGAAAAGCGCCGCACCACCAAGTCGAGCAACGACACCGCCACTGGCATGTCGAAGAAGACCAGTAAGACCAAGATCAACCCGGTCGATCGCATCGACTTCGACGGCATGGGCGAAAGCCCGCAGGCCGGTTTTGGTCACGTCCCCTCGAGCAAGGCCAAGACGCCGCAGACCGACGAAGAGATCAACGCCGCGCTGACCGCTGCCACTAAGAAGGCCCGTGCGCGCAAGGGCGAGAGTCTGGAAAACGCCCAGACCGTCGGCATCACCGCCACGGTGAAGGCGCTGGAACAGATCATCCTGCATGGCCGCAAGGAAGTTGAGGGTTCCTCCCCCTGGGTGCCCCATCGCCCCGAGAGCAGCCTCAAGCGCCTCGCCGGCCAGCCTTTCCGCATGGTCACGCCCTATACCCCCGCCGGCGATCAGCCCACGGCGATTGCCGAGCTGGTGGAAGGCGTCAACAATGGTGAAACCGATCAGGTCCTGCTCGGCGTTACGGGCTCGGGCAAGACCTTCACCGCCGCCCAGGTCATCGCCCGCACCAATCGCCCCGCGCTGATCCTGGCGCCCAACAAGACCCTTGCCGCCCAGCTCTATGGCGAGTTCAAGACCTTCTTCCCCGACAATGCGGTCGAATATTTCGTCTCCTACTACGACTACTACCAGCCCGAGGCCTATGTGCCGCGGACCGATACGTATATCGAGAAGGAATCCACCATCAACGAGCAGATCGACCGCATGCGCCACTCGGCGACGCGCGCGATCCTCGAGCGCGATGACGTGATCATTGTCGCCTCGGTGTCCTGCATTTACGGTATCGGCTCGGTGGAAGACTACACCGCCATGACCGTCGACATGCAAAAGGGCCAGAAGATCGACCAGCGCGAGGTCATCGCCAAGCTGGTGGCTCTGCAATACAAGCGCGGCGACACCGGCTTTGTGCGCGGCACCTTCCGGGTGCGCGGCGATACCATCGAGCTGTTCCCCGCCCACTATGAAGCCGCCGCCTGGCGCGTCAGCCTGTTCGGCAACGAGATCGAATCCATTGTCGAATTCGATCCGCTGACCGGCAAAAAGTCTGCCGATCTCACCTTCATTCGCGTCTTCGCCAATTCCCACCACGTGACGCCGCGCACCACGATGAACCAGGCGATCAAGCTGATCCGCTCCGAGCTCACCGCGCGCCTGCAGGAGCTCAACGGCGCCGGCCGCTTCCTTGAAGCCCAGCGGCTGGAACAGCGCACCCTGTTCGATCTGGAAATGATGGAAGCCACCGGCTCCTGCGCCGGCATCGAGAATTACTCCCGCTACTTCTCCGGCCGCCGCCCCGGCGAGCCGCCACCGACGCTGTTCGAATACCTGCCCGATAATGCGCTGGTGTTTGTCGACGAAAGCCACGTCACCATCGGCCAGCTCGGCGCCATGTATCGTGGCGATCTCCGCCGCAAGGCGACCCTGGCCGAATATGGCTTCCGCCTGCCCTCCTGCATGGACAATCGTCCCCTGCGCTTTGAGGAATGGAACGCCATGCGGCCGCAATCGGTCTATGTGTCGGCCACCCCCGGCTCCTGGGAGATGGACCAGACCGGCGGCGTCTTTGCCGAACAGGTCATTCGCCCCACCGGGCTGATCGATCCCCCGGTCGAGATCCGCCCCGCCAAGGCGCAGGTCGATGATGTGGTCGATGAAATCCGCGAGACCAATAAAAAGGGCTACCGGACCCTGCTCACCGTCCTCACCAAGAAGATGGCCGAGGACCTGACCGAATATCTGCACGAACAGGGCATTCGCGTGCGCTACATGCACTCCGATGTGGACACTATCGAGCGCATCGAAATCATCAGGGATCTGCGACTGGGCGCCTTCGACGTGCTGGTGGGCATCAACCTGCTGCGCGAAGGCCTCGACATTCCCGAATGCGGCCTCGTGGCGATTTTGGACGCCGACAAGGAAGGGTTCCTGCGCAGCGAAACCTCGCTGATCCAGACCATTGGCCGCGCCGCGCGTAACGTCGATGGCAAGGTCGTGCTCTATGCCGACAAGATCACCGGCTCCATGGAACGTGCCCTCGCCGAAACCAACCGCCGCCGCGAAAAACAGGTCGCCTATAACGAGGCCAACGGCATCACGCCCCAGTCCGTCCGCTCCAACATTCACGACATTGTCGATAGCGTCTACGAACGCGACCACGTCACCGTGTCGATCGGCAAGGGCAAGGACGGCAAAGAGCAGACCCAGGTCGGCGCCAACCTCGCCGCCGTCATCAAAGACATCGAAGCCCAAATGCGCGAAGCCGCGACGAATCTCGAATTCGAGAAAGCAGCAAGGCTCCGCGACGAGGTCAAGCGACTGCGGGAGATGGAACTGGATACGTTGCAGGGCGAGGTCAGCTAACCCCCACCCAACCTCCCCCTGAAGGGGGAGGAGCCCATGCGGGCCAAACCACCATCCCACCCCAAACTGGATGGTATCCCTCCCCCTACCAGGGGGAGGTTAGGTGGGGGTCCCTCCGCCCCCCGATACAGCCCCTTGCCCACAGCCCGCGCCCAAAACTGGATGACGTCCCTCCCCCTACCAGGGGGAGGCTAGGTGGGGGTCCCTCCGGGTTCACCCAAAATCCCCAGCACCACCGCAAACACCCCCTCCGCATTGCCCAGCACATCAGCATTGCTGCACCGCACCACCCGATAGCCTAATTCGGTGAGAAACGCCGTCCGCCGCGCATCATGGGCCAGTCCCGCCGCATCGAAGTGACTATCGCCATCCACCTCCACCACCAGCTTGCTGCGCTTGCAGACGAAATCCACCACAAACGGCCCAATCGGCGCCTGCCGCCGCCAATGCCACCCACGCTCGCGCCAAGGCTGGATCAACGCCCAGAACCGCCGCTCCGCGACCGTCTGCTCCCGCCGCAACCGCCGGGCAAAACCGACCTTGTCCTCCATGGCGTCCTTTCTATGAAAGTCCCCCACCCAACCTCCCCCTGAACAGGGGGAGGAG
>NZ_LANJ01000046.1 GCF_000971295.1 Devosia epidermidihirudinis
CCCATCCCACCACGCCCGCCGAAAGATGGATCACCCGGACAAGCCGGGTGATGACGATGGTGGGGGTATTGGGGGCCTATGGGCCGTTGGGGGAAGCACGAAACTCTCCCCCCGTCATTGCCCGGCTTGTCCGGGCAATCCATCTTTCGGCGGGCGTGGTGGGATGGGTCACCCGAACAAGTCGGGTGATGACGATGGTGGGGGTTTTTGCGGGAGGCCCTATGGGCCTTTTGGGGAGGCACGTACCCTCCTCCCGTCATTGCACGGCTTGTCCGGGCAATCCATCTTTCGGCGTGCGTGGAGGCGTGGATCACCCGGACGAGCCGGGTGATGACGATGGTGGGGGGATTGGCGGAATGCTCCCCTCAGTCGCCCTTTTCCAGTTTCATGAAATGTTGGGCCGACAAGGTGATCTTGGGGTCGATCTCGCCGATGGCGTCGCGATCCTTGCCCTTGAAGCTGAGCTGATCGAGCACGGTCTGGATGACATTGATGCGGCCACGGCGTTTGTCGTTGGCGCGGATGATGGTCCAGGGGGCGTGGGTGCTGTCGGTGCGGTCCAGCATGACGTCGCGCGCGGCGCTGTAGGCGTCCCACTTGTCGAGAGCCTGCAGATCGATGGGCGAAAGCTTCCAGACCTTGAGCGGATCGTGACGGCGGTCGTGAAAGCGCTTGAGCTGCATTTCGCGGCCAATCGACAGCCAGAACTTGAACAGGTGGATGCCCTCATTGGTGATGTGCTTTTCAAATGATGGCACTTCATCGAGGAAATGGGCGGTCTGCTCGGGCGTGCAAAAGCCCATGACGGGCTCGACGCCAGCGCGGTTGTACCAGGAGCGGTCAAACAGCACGGTTTCCCCCGCAGCGGGGAACCAGTCGACATAGCGCTGGAAATACCATTGCGTGCGTTCCCTGTCGTTGGGCTTGGGCAGAGCGGCGATCAGGTTGTAGCGCGGGTTGAGATTTTCGAGATAGGTCTTGATCGTGCCGCCCTTGCCGGCAGCGTCGCGCCCCTCGAACACCACCATGACCCGCTCGCCGGATTTGGAGAGGTGATCCTGCAGCAGGACGAGCTGCTTTTGCAGGTCCAGCATCTGGGCTTCATAGACGTCCCAATCCAGCTTATCATCATAGGGATAGCCGCCCGAGCCCATCGCCTTTTTCTTGATGGCTTTGGGCAGGTCTGGATTGTCGATATCAAAGTCGTCGAAGGGATCGCTCACTCTTGTCTCTCCGTTGTCATGTTCATCGTGCTATGAAGGCGGTTCCGCGCGCAAGGGGCGACGCGCCGCCCTTTTTTTGCTGCTGACGAAACGATCCATGGACGAAACAAGTTCAAACCATTCCGTGCCGCCTCTGACGGCGGCTGTGACGCGCATCGTGGCACAGGCGAGCCTGTTGGCAGGCGTTGCCGGTGTCTTCATCGCGCTGACGCTGTTTGGTGATCTGGCCATTGTTCCGGCCATCCTTGGGTTTCTCGCGATTGTTGCCGCTGTCGCCGTAATCCCACTGGGTGTCGTTACGGTGACGCAGACCGTTCCCGAAGCGGCGCCGGCGCTGCCTTCGGTGTCCGAGGACATTCCCGTCTTTGCCTTTGCCGATGCGCTGACCGACCCCTGCATGGTGCTGGACCGCCGCATGGTGCTGCTACACGCCAATGACGCTGCCCGTCGCCAGTTCACCACGCTGGCCGATGGTCGCCCGATTACCCTCTCCATCCGCAATCCCGAACTGCTCAATGCCATCGACACGGTGAACCGCACTGGCGCTGCAGCAATTGTCGAGCTGCATGAAACGCTGCCGTCGGAAACCTGGGATCGCGTGGTGGTTGCGCCACTGGCGCGGCCGGGGATCGATTGGGCCAGTGACGAAAACCGGCAGTGGATCGTGACGGTCCAGAGCCTGACCGAGCTCAAGCGCGTTGAAGCGTTGCGCTCCGATTTCATCGCCAATGCCAGCCACGAATTGCGCACGCCGCTGGCCTCGCTCCTGGGCTTTATCGACACGTTGCTTGGCCCCGCTGCCAAGGACGCCGTAGCGCGTGAGAAGTTTTTGGGCATCATGCGCGGGCAGGCCGAACGCATGAGCAAGCTGATCGACGATCTGCTGAGCCTGTCGCGCATCGAAATGCACCAGCATGTGCGCCCCACCGGCAGCATTGATCTGGCCGGGCTGTTGCGCGAAGTGCGTGAGGGCCTGTCGATGCAGGCCAAGGCGAGTGAACTCGATGTGCAGCTCAGCCTGTTCGAAGGCCCGACGACCACAACGGGCGACCGTGGCCAGCTCTACGAAGTGTTCGAAAACCTGCTCGATAACGCCATCAAATATGGTGCGGGTGGCAAGACGGTCGAACTGAGCCTTGCGCCATCGAGCCGTCCGGGCTTTCAGCATCAGGTGACGATCATCGACCACGGCCCCGGCGTGGAGCCCGAGCATGTGCCGCGCCTCACCGAGCGCTTTTATCGCATCGATGCCGATATCACGCGCAAGAAGAAGGGCACCGGCCTGGGCCTTGCCATCGTCAAGCACATCGTCAACCGCCACCGTGGCCAGCTGACCATTCGCAGCAAGCCCGGCGAGGGCATGCGCGTGGACGTGTTCCTGCCGTAACTTTTGTTTTCAGTAGACCTCATCCTGAACTTGTCGAAGGATGAGGGCGTGTGCTGATGACAACGCGGGCTCGACCTTGTGGTTCGACTGGCTCACCATGAGGTCTTGGGGACTTTTTTCATCTTCTGGGGCGATCTAGAGTGCTCGTATCATCCAGAAAGTGGTATCGAACATGTCCCAGACCTTTACCCCCTTCCTGACCTTTCAGAACGGTCAAGCCGAAGCGGCCATGACTTTCTATTGCTCGGTATTTCCCGATAGCCAGATCACGCGCATCAACCGCTACACAGTGGGGATGCCGGGGCCGGAGGGCACGGTGATCACCGCAGAGTTCACGCTGGGTGGTCGCACGTTCATGGCGTCGGACAGCTTCATCACCCACGATTGGGATTTTACGCCCGCCATATCGGTCTATGTCGAATGCCAGTCGCGCGCCGAGCTTGAGGCGGCGTTTGCGGCGCTCAGCGAGGGCGGGCGAGTCTATATGCCAGCCGACAATTATGGCTTCTCGCAACTCTTCGGCTGGGTCGGCGACCGGTTCGGCGTCACCTGGCAGCTCAATCTGGCGTAAGCGCCCAAACAAAAAGGGCGCCGGTGGCGCCCTTTGATGATCTCGGTGTCGATTAACGACGCTTTTTGTCGAGCTGGTGGTAGGCTCGGCGCGAGTGGAAGTCGCAATAGGGGCCGGTTTCCAGGCTGTGCTGACCGCAGAAATAAAATTCTTTGCTCAGCGGATCGCCGATTGGCCACTTGCAGGTGTGTTCGTTCAGCTGCAGCAGGCTCAGGCGCTTGTCTTCGGGGATGTACAGCTCTGCGGCGACTGGCGCGACATAGAGCTCGGTTTCCATTTCCGGGTCCATCGCCAGCGCCGTTGCGCCGATCGACTGCGGGCGTGCGGCCTGCATAACCGGGCGCGGCTTGGCCGCTGCGCTCATCGGAGAATGGCTTGCCGAGGGGCTTGCAACGCGGCGCGGGGCCGGACGTGGCGCCGGACGGGCGCGCGGTGCAGTATTGGTTGGCTTTGCTCTTGCCGACAGCTTGAGACGGTGCACCTTGCCGATGACGGCATTGCGAGTGACGCCCTGGCCCAGCTCTCCGGCGATCTGGCTTGCGCTCAGACCTTCCATCCAGAGCTTCTTCAAGGTCTCGACGCGCTCGTCAGTCCAGCCCGCCGCTTGTGCTCCTGAATCCATCGTCAAAACAGAATCCTTCATTGTGCTGCCAAATGGCCCTGGCAGCCGTAAACGTCTAGAAGTCGTATGTTGAGTGGGTCCGCCACACGAGATATCGTGTTCCCAACGGTTCTTAGACTACGCCATTGCAGGAATCGGGATCAAGAGTCGGGGCAGAGTTTCCCCGTAAATTCAGTGGTTAAAATTGTCCTAACAAATTCTGAGTCAAATCAGCGGCTTGCCGCGGGAACATTGACTTGCCTGACAAAATTAGCCTAACTCACACCCACAAAACGCGCTGCGCATAGAGCGCGTTTTTCATTTGTGTGGCTAGAATGCCACGCTTCGTCCCACCGCTGTTCAATCGTCCAAATTCAAGGAATTCAATATGTCCGCGCTCTATGGCACATACGCCCGGTCCGATCTCGCTTTCGAGCGGGGCGAGGGTATGCGCCTATACGATCAGCACGGACGAGAATACCTGGATTTCCACTCTGGCATCGCGGTCAACGCGCTGGGCCATGGCGACGCCCATATTGTGTCGGCGCTCAAGAGTGCGGCTGAAAAGGTGTGGCACACGTCCAATGTGTTCACCATTCCCGAGCAGGAAAAGCTGGGCCAGCGTCTGGTCGATGCCACCTTTGCGGACTCGGTGTTCTTCACCAATTCAGGCGCCGAAGCGCTGGAATGCGCCATTAAGACCGCGCGGCACTATTTCTGGGCCAAGGGCGAGGTTGACCGCTACGAGGTCATCGCCTTTACCGGCTCCTTCCATGGCCGCACCATGGGCACCATCGCTGCTGGCGGCAATCCGAGCTATCTCGAAGGCTTCGGCCCGGTCATGCCCGGCTTCAAGCACACCGCGCCCGGCGATCTCGACGCCGTCAAGGCGCTGATCGGACCGCAGACCTGTGCCATCCTGATCGAAACGGTGCAGGGCGAGGGCGGGGTGACCGCCATGAGCAATGAATTCATGCAGGGCCTGCGCGCGCTGTGCGACGAGCACGGCCTGCTGCTGATCCTTGACGAAGTACAGTGCGGCTATGGCCGGACCGGGCGCTTCTTTGCCTTTGAGTGGAGCGGCATCGTTCCCGATATCGTTGCGGTGGCCAAGGCTATCGGCGGCGGTTTCCCGCTCGGCGCCTGCCTCGCCAAGGGCGATGTCGCGGCCTCGATGGTCCCCGGCACGCATGGCTCGACTTATGGCGGCAACCCTCTGGCCACAGCCGTTGGCAATGCCGTGCTGGATCGTATTCTGGCACCGGGCTTCATCGACCAGGTCAATACCATGGGCCAGCGTCTCGCATGGCATCTGCAGCAGCTTGCGCAGAAATACCCTGACTACGTACTTGAGCTGCGCGGCAAGGGCTTGCTGGCCGGCATCAAGATCGCGCCGCCCGTGCGGGATTTCGTGGCGCGTCTGCGCGACGATCATCAGCTGCTGGCCGTTGGCGCAGGCGATAACGTCCTGCGGCTGCTGCCACCACTGATCGTAACCGAAGCCGATATCGAAGAGGCCGTGGGCAAGCTCGCGGCGGCCTTTGAGGCAATCGAGGCGGAGGCCGTCACGGCCCCGGCGGTTGGCTAACATGGTGATGGGCCGCGATACTCGGCGACGAGGTAGCTTGTTCCCTCCACCCTGACGGGCGGGACGCAAGACGCCGAGCACTGGCTCATCAACATCGCTTTATCAAAGGAAACCGGCCCATGACCTCGACCGGCACCCCACGGCATTTTCTCAATATCGACGACTTCTCCTATTCTGAACTCCGCGGCATGCTCAACGCCGCTGGCTCGCTCAAGGCGCGCCTCAAAGACGGTGACCGCCCGCAATTGTTGAAAGACAAGGTGCTGGCGATGATCTTCGACAAGCAGTCGACCCGCACCCGCGTCAGCTTTGACGTGGGCATGCGCCAGCTTGGCGGCGAGACCATCATGCTGTCGGGCCAGGAAATGCAGCTGAGCCGCGAAGAAACGCTGGCCGATACGGCACGCGTCATGAGCCGCTATGTCGACGCCATCATGATCCGTATCCTCAGCCACGCCGATCTGACCGAGCTGGCCGACTACTCGACCGTTCCCGTGATCAACGGGCTGACGCGCCGCGCGCATCCCTGCCAGATCATGGCTGACCTGATGACCTTTGAGGAACACCGTGGCCCGATCAAGGGTGCCAAGGTGGCCTGGGTGGGTGACAGCAACAACGTGCTGCACTCCTGGGTCAACGCGGCCGAACTGTTCGAATGCGAGCTGACCATAGCGGTGCCAGACGAATACTGGCCCGAAAAGGACCTGATGCTCGATATCGAGAAGGCCGGCAAATGGGTCAAGCTAATCGAGGACCCGCGCGAAGCGGCCGAGAATGCCGACCTCATCATCGCCGATACCTGGGTATCGATGGGTGACACCGACGCCGCCGAACGCCGCCGGGTCTTGAAACCCTACCAGGTGAACACCAATTTGATGGCCTTGGCGAACAAAGACGCTTTGTTCATGCACTGCCTGCCCGCCCATCGCGGCGACGAGGTGACCGACGAAGTGATCGATGGTCCCCAGTCGGTAGTGTTCGACGAAGCCGAAAACCGCCTGCACGCCCAAAAAGCCATCCTGTGCTGGTCCCTCGGGGTCGACGTCAACTAGCGGTTCCATCCGCTGCCAACGGTTGCATCAAACACCGTGTCATCCCCGCGAAAGCGGGGATCTCCCTTTTGGGAGCCATAGCTACAAGTCGTCCCGCCCCTGCGGGAATGACATTGTGGTTGGCTGTGACACGGTGGATATTGCGCGAGACCGTGGAACGTCACCGCTTGAGGGTTTAGCCTCAAGAAAGCCAATTGAATGACTACGGAACTGACCGCCATGACTGATGACCTGATGTCCGCCCTGGGTCTGGACCGCCCCGAAACCGGCGATGACGCCGTGCTGCCGTTCACGCTCGACAAGCTCGATACGCGTGGTCGCGCCGTCCGTCTCGGCGATGCGCTCGACACCATTCTCAACCGCCACAACTACCCGGCTCCTGTCGCCCGCCTGCTCGGCGAGGCCGTTGTGCTGGCAGCGTTGATCGGCTCTTCGCTCAAGTTCGAAGGTCGCTTCATCATGCAGACCCAGACCGATGGTCCGGTGAAGCTGATCGTGGTGGATTTCGACGCGCCAGATGGCCTGCGTGGCTATGCGAGGTTTGACCATGATGCGCTGCTCAAGTTTGCCGAGGAAGGCAAGACCCGCCCGGCTGACCTGCTGGGCAAGGGGCACTTGGCGATGACCATCGACCAGGGCCCCAATACAGAGCGCTATCAGGGCATCGTGGCGCTCGAAGGCGCCTCGCTCGAAGAGGTCGCGCATACCTATTTCATGCAGTCCGAACAGATCCCCACCATGGTGCGTCTGGCGGTGGCCGAGTTCCAGCAGAAGGGCGATCATCGTCCGCACTGGCGCGCCGGTGGCGTGCTGATCCAGCACCTGCCCGAGCATGGCATGAGCCATGTTGCCGATCTGCCGGGCGATGGCAATTTCGAGAACACCGACGAAGCCGATGGCTGGAGCGAGGCCAAGGCGCTTCTGACCACGCTCGAAGACGTCGAGCTGGCCGATCCCGATCTGTCGCCAGAACGGCTGCTGTTCCGGCTCTATCACGAGACCGGCGTGCGCGTGTTTTCGCCCATGCCAATGGTCGAGCGCTGCACCTGCTCGGCCGACCGCATCGAGGACATGCTCTCGACCAGCTTTACCGCCGAAGACCGCGAGGAAATGGCGGTGGATGGGGAGATCGAAGTGGTCTGTGAGTTCTGTTCAACCGCCTATCACTTCAATCCGCATCAGTTCGAAGCCAAGCATTGACCGGCCTGACACCTGGTCAAACGGCCGCCTTCGGGCGGCCGTTTTTGTTTGGACGTTAACCTGTCATTAATCACGATATCGTCGTCCCCTGGGAGCATGCGTAAATATACGGATGATCTCCCGGGGGGCGAGATGAGGGGACCGAGCACACCCGCACAGCATTGCGCCTGGCGACCGTTGGCGGGCGCGCGCAGCCGTCTGCCATTCATTCTAGGCCGGGTGCGCTGATGTCGGACGCCCTCGACCTCATCATGGCGGTTGCGGGGGCTCATTGCGTTGACGTCACCGACGCGCTCGATTTGCTCGACACGGCGTTCGAGCGGGAGATCGATCCGCTGCTGCATGTGGCGCTGTCCTGCGGTATCCCGGAGGCCGAGGTGATGGAGCGAGCCGCGCTCTGGTGCGGCTTTGCCTTTTTCGACAAGGTGCCGGGCGGGCTCAAGGGCCATACTCAACCCATGCGGCTGGAGGCTCTCGCTGATGTGCGCATGGTGCGGGTCCAAGTGCTCGACCGCGACATTGCCTTTGCCGCGCCCGACTTTCCGGGGGTGTTGCGCTTGCGGCAGCGAGCCGAGGCGACGCCACACCTGCGGTCGCGCATCTGCCTTGTGCCACAGGCTGCGCTGCGGGACTATCTGGTCGAGGCCGCCGCTGAACCGCTGGTAGATTGGGCACGGCAGAACCTGGCCCGGCACTGGCCCTTCGCCACCGCGCAGCTGGAGCTGACCTTTGCGGCGCGGTTGATGTTCCTGTTGGGCATGGTTGCTGTCACGGCACTGGTGCTGCTGGCGCCTTTTGTGGCGCAGGTCTGGCTCCTGCCGCTGTCGCTGATCCTGCTCCTGGGACCTGCCGCGATCCGCTGGATCGCCATTCTGACCCCGCTTGATCCGGAGCCCCCGCTGCGCCGCCCCGAGGACGCAGACCTGCCGCTCTATTCGGTGCTGATCCCGCTGCGGGCAGAGGCGCAGATGGTGCCGCAATTGTTCGAGGCGATGGGGGCGCTGGACTATCCTGCCAATCGGCTGGACATCAAATTCGTCGTCGAGAGCCGGTCGCCCGACACCATTGCAGCGGTGCGGCAGGGATTGAGAGACCCGCGCTTCTCGCTGGTTGTGGTGCCCGATGCGCTGCCGCACACCAAGCCCAAAGCCCTCGATTTTGCGCTGCCGCTGTGTCGGGGCGAGTTCGTGGTGGTCTATGACGCCGAGGACGTGCCGGATCCGGACCAGCTGTGGAAGGCGGTGGCGCGGTTTCGCGACGCGCCGGAGATCGCGTGCCTGCAGGCGCGGCTGGTCGTCACCAATGGTCGGCGTAACCTGCTGACGGCGCTGTTTGCCGGGGAATATGCCGGGATTTTCGAGGTGCTGCTGCCCGCGCTGGCACAGTGGCGCTTGCCAATGCCGTTGGGCGGTACATCCAACCATTTTCGCCTCGAACCACTGCGCACCCTGGGTGGTTGGGATGCGTTCAACGTTACCGAGGATGCCGATCTGGGCGTGCGGCTGGGACGGCGGCGGATGCGGGTGGATATGCTGGCCTCGGCAACCCGCGAGGCGGCCCATCCCAACTTTGGCGCCTGGCAGGGGCAGAGGTCGCGCTGGATGAAGGGCTGGATGCAGACCTTTATCGTGCACAACCGTCGGCCATTGCGCCTCGTCAGGGATATGGGGCTGTTCCCCGCGCTGGTGCTCGAAGTGCTGGTGGTGGGCATGTTGCTGGCGCCGCTGCTGCATGTGGGGTTCGTCGCGATGTGCGTGCTGCAGCTGATGCGTGGCGATGGGATTATCCATGCAGGGGGCTGGTCGGCATACTATTTTTCTATCCTGCTGCTAGGCCATGGCAGTGCCTTCGCTATGACCGTTGTGGGCCTATGGCGGCAGCGTCGCGCGGGGTTGATCCCGGCCAGTCTGCTGCTGCCGCTTTACTGGTTGCTGATGGCCGGAGCTACACTGCAGGCGCTGCGCGGGCTGATGACGCAGCCCTTCCATTGGTACAAGTCGCCGCATGCGCCGATGACCGTCGAGGGGCGCAGCGGACCGGTCCGACAAATGCTGCGGCATTTGCGGGGGCTGGCCATAAGATAACTTGACTAATATCCTCATGATATATAGTCACCCCCGCAGGTGAGATTGAGCTGCTGGGGGAAGTGCATGCGTAACCGGGTTAATCGGCGTCAGTTTTCGGTTGGCATGGCTGGTCTGGGGGCCTTGGCGCTGACCCGTCCAGCCTTTGCGCAGTCCAGCGTACGGTCCATCACGACGCCCCTGGGTACCTATGACATTCCCACCGATCCGCAGCGCGTTGTCGTCATCGATACGCGGCTCGATCTCGAGCCAGCCGTGGCGCTCGGTCTGCCTGTGGTCGGATACAGCTACTTTGAAACCATCGAGCCCTGGGTGCCCCATGATGGCAAGGCCGTGTTCATCGGCCGACCCCCGACCCGCGAAGCCGTGCTGGCGGCTGACCCCGATCTGATCATCTGCACCAATCTGCCGGGCACCGAAATGTGGCCCATCGACAAGCTGACCGATATCGCCCCGGTGCTGCCGGTGCAGTTCGAGAGCGACTGGAAGTCCATTCTGACCGACATGGGCGAATGGCTGGGCCGACGCGATCGTGCCGACGCCTTTATCGCCGACTATGAGCTGGAGCTGGCTGCCGTCAAAGCGCGCCGCGCGTCCGTGCTGGGCAAGAAGGTCGCCGCCATCTGGAGCAGCCCGGATGTGGGTGAAATCAACTTCCTGCTTGGTCTGAACTCCCCTCAGGTCACCGCTATCGGCCAGGTGCTCGACGATCTGGGCGGCGTGACCGTCTCGACCGAGGGTTTGGGCGAATATGCCAATATCAGCTACGAGCTGATGGGGGACGTGCTGGGCGATGTCGACGCCATTATCGTCGACAGCTTTGATGCCGAAGAAATCGAGGGGCTGGAGAAGTCTCCGGTCTGGCAGCGTCTGCCGGCGGTCAAGGCCGGGCGCGTGGTGCTGACCAGCGGCGCCTATTATGGCGGCTGTTACACGGCAAGGCATTTGCTGGGCGAGTGGGACAAGGTCTTCGCCCTGTTTGAAGCCTGATTGCTGCCATCCTCATGATGCGCGGCAGAAGCTGCGCATTCCTCCCAGCTCCCGCGCCAGGTAACCGAAATGTCCATCCGTCCCGCAATCCTCGCTCTTGCTGCTTTTGCACTCGCGCTGCCGACCATGGCCGCCGAAACCTTCACCTACTCCTATGACGGTTACACCGCCGAGCTGCCGGTCAATCCGCAGCGAGTCTTCGTCATGGATTCTCGCTCGGGCCTCGACTTCGCCGTCAGCGCGGGTTTTCCCGTGGTCGCGACCGATTGGGACCCCGATGAAGAAATGCATCTCGATGCGTTCCTGCCGGCCGATGTTGATCGCCTGGAATTTCGCGGTGAGCCCAATGCCGAGCTGGTGCTGACCTATGACCCCGATCTCGTGGTGGTGGGTGAAGGCTGGTGGAACTACTGGAAAGAGAACAGCAGCTTCAACGCCAGCGGCATGCCCGTTCTGGTGGTCAAGGACGGCAATAACGCTGACTGGCGTCGGCTGTTCGCCGAGCAGATGACCGCCTATGGCCGCCAAGAAAAGGGCGCCGAACTGCTGGCGCAATATGATGCGGCGGTGGCCGCCGCAAAGCCGGAGATCGCGCGCGTGCTCAAGGGCCGCAAGGTTGCCATCACCGATGTGTGGGGCAAGCAGTTCGCGTTGCAGGTCGACACCTTCAGCACCTCAGTTGCCCACGATCTGGGCATCGACATCGCCCGTGGCACGGCGGAAGCGCCGGATGGCTATCAGGTCTATAGCGCGGAGAACCTCGACGCCTATCAGGACGCGGCGCTGATCATGTCGCTCTGGGCGGAAGACGTTGCGGATGACCCGATGTGGAAACGCATCCCCGCCATCGCACGTGGCGCACAATATGGAATGGACACCCCCAATAGCTGGGGCTTCGCACTCACCGCCACGGACCTTGTCGCCGATACGCTCAAAGCCATGGCCGTGCTCGAAAAGGCAGACGCACAATGACCAAGAAATTTCATGACGTAGTTGTTCTCTCCCGCAAGTATCTCACCCCAGGGATGATCCGGATCACGTTCGGTGGTGAGAATTTGCGGGGCTTCCCCAGCACCGGTGTGGGCGATGAATATCTGCGTCTGTTCTTCCCCAATGAGGAAACCGGCAAGCTGCATCTGCCTCATATCGACGAGGATGGCCGCTGGACCTATCCGGACGGGCAGGATGCGATCCGCTGCTCGACCTACACGGTGCGCAACTATCGCGCTGCGTTGGGCGAAATGGATATCGACTTCGTCGTGCACAAGGGTGGTGTCGCCAGCGAGTGGGCGCAGCGCGCCGAGCCCGGCGATAAGATCACGCTGAACAATCCACGCGGTCTTTATACCCCGCCAGCCGATATCGTCTGGCAGCTGCTGGTGGCCGATGCGACCGGCCTTCCTGCGCTGGCCCGTATTCTTGAGCAGACGCCAAAAAACGTGCAGTCGCGTGTTTTCGTCGAAGTGGCGCAGGCCGAGGACGAGCAGGAGCTGCCAGCCCATTCCGGCGCGACCGTGACCTGGCTGCACAAGAGCGGCAATGGCGTGGCGCCAAGCCGTCTGGGTGACGTGGTGCGCGCTGTCCCGCTCCCCACCACGCCCGGTTATGTCTGGGTGGCTGGCGAGCAGAAGGTGGTGCGCGGCATCCGCAAATTCGTCCGTCAGGAGCTCAAGCTTCCCGCCGAGCGCTATGAGCTCGTCGGCTACTGGACCGCGAATGCCGAGGAGTGGGAGGCCAAGTGGGAGGCGCTCGATCCGTCCGTGCGCGCCCAGATCGATGCCGCCTGGGATTCGGGCCGCGATCAGGAAGAACTGCGCGACGAGTATGACGACACGCTGGAGCGCTTCGGCCTCTAGGCACTCGGCGCCCCGATCTGTGAACGGGGCGTCGAACGTAACTTGACTACAAAATTCATGATAACTACAGACTAATGCAGCCGGTTTTGCCGAATGCAACACGGGGCAGGGGCCACATGACAGACATCACCTCAATCGGGCGGCGCGCGCTATGACCGCTGCTGCTGCTGTCACCAGCCGCACGGTCGCGCGCGAGGAAGAAAAGCGCCCCGGCCTGGCCCAGACCAATGCCAAGCGCCTGCTCTGGCTGCTGGTTGCCGTTGCCGTCCTCCTCGCTGTCATCGTGGCCAGCATTGCCATCGGCTCCAAGGATATTCCTGTCAGCACCGTGTTCGACGCGATCTTCGCCTATAATGACAGCGACGATCACGCCATCATTCAGGCGCTGCGCGTGCCGCGCACCATTCTGGGCATTGGCGTCGGCATGGCGCTGGGCATGTCCGGTGCGCTGATCCAGGCCCTGACCCGCAACCCGCTCGCCGATCCCGGCATTCTGGGCGTCAATGCCGGTGCTGCCTTCTTCGTCGTCTTGGGCGTCGGCATTTTCGGCATGACCTCGATCCAGAGCTTCATCTGGTTTGCCTTCCTTGGTGCCATCGTCACCACCGTGCTGGTTTATGCGGTGGGCTCGGTCGGTCGCGCTGGCGCAACCCCGGTTCGCCTGACGCTGGCTGGTGTCGCCATTGGCGCGGTGCTGTCGGGCATTTCCTCGGGCATTACCCTGCTCAACCCCACCACCTTTGACCGTATGCGCCAGTGGGGCGCCGGTTCGCTCGTAGCGCCGGGTTACGAAACCATCTGGGCCACCATGCCCTTTATCGCGGCCGGTCTGGTGCTGGCCATGTTGATGGCCCGTCCTCTCAATGCGGTGGCCCTGGGCGATGATCTGGCCTCGGCGCTGGGCGCCAATATCATGCGCACGCGCATCGGCGTGGTGATCGCCACGACGCTGCTGGCCGGCGCGGCAACGGCTGCGGCGGGTCCCATCGGCTTTGTCGGCTTGATGGTGCCCCACGCGGCGCGCTGGATCGTTGGTCCCGATCAACGCTGGATCTTCCTTTTTACCGTGGTGCTGGCACCCGTGCTGCTGCTGACCTCCGATATTCTGGGCCGCATTGTCATGCGTCCGGGTGAATTGCAGGTCGGTATCGTCACCGCCTTTGTGGGTGCGCCTGTGCTGATTGCGCTGGCTCGTCGTCGTCGGGTGAGCGGACTATGAGTGTGCAGGACCAACCTCAGGGCATCAATTTCGGTCGCCCCATTCGTGCCGTGCGCCTGTTCGGCGAAGCCGTGTCGCACCGCGTCGATCTCAAGACCGTCACCGTCTGCGCCATTCTGGCTGTGATCGCGGTGGTGGTGGCCCTGATCACCATTTCCAGCGGCGAATATCAGGTGCCGCTGCCCGATGTGGTGCGGGCGCTGTTCGGTCAGGCCGAAGGGCGCATCCACATGGTCGTCGTCGAGTGGCGTCTGCCACGCACGGCTCTGGCGCTGATCCTTGGCGCGGCGCTGGGCATTGGTGGCGCGATCTTCCAGTCCCTGACGCGCAATCCACTCGGCAGCCCCGATATTATCGGCTTTGACGCTGGTGCCTATTCGGGTGCTCTGGTGGTGATCATCCTGCTGCAGGGCGGTTACTACGCCATCGCCGGTGGCGCGTTGGTCGGCGGTCTCATCACTGCGCTGATGGTCTATTTCCTCGCCTATAACCGTGGCGTGCAGGGCTTCCGGCTGATCATCGTCGGCATCGGCGTTTCGGCTATGCTGAACTCGGTCAATACCTGGATGCTGCTGCGGGCTAAGCTCGAAGTGGCCATGGCCGCCGCGATCTGGGGCGCAGGCTCGCTCAATGGTCTGGGGCTCGATCGGCTTGGCCCGGCAACGCTGGTGCTGGCCGTGCTGATCCCGATGGCGTTACTGATGGCCCGCCCGATGGCCCAGCTGGAACTGGGCGATGATGCAGCGCGCGCGCTGGGCATCAATGCCGAACGCTCGCGACTGGCGCTGCTGGTCATCGGCGTGGCGCTGACCGCAACGGTGACTGCTACAGCTGGCCCAATCGGCTTTGTCGCACTGGCTGCGCCCCAACTGGCGCGGCGCCTGACCGGCTCGCCCGGGGTCGCCATGCTGCCTGCCGCGGCCATGGGCGCACTGCTGCTGGCGGCGGCCGACTATATCGCCCAACGGGCTTTCGCGCCCACTCAATTGCCGGTCGGTATCGTGACCGTCAGCCTGGGTGGTGTCTATTTCGTCTGGCTCCTGCTGCGCGAAGCGCGGCGGCAATAATGGACAAGACCATGAACCGACACGATCCTGCCCTTGCTGCTGCCGAGCCGCGCCTGTTCGCCGAAGGCGCCACGATTGGTTACGACAACCGGGTCATCTCGAGCGACCTATCGGTGTCCATCCCCGACCGCTCGTTCACCGTCATCGTGGGCGCCAATGCCTGCGGCAAGTCCACCTTGCTGCGTGCACTGTCCCGCCTGCTCAAGCCCAAGACCGGTCGCGTGGTGCTGGACGGGCAGGAGATCAGCAATTTCCCGGCCAAGGAAGTGGCGCGGCGCCTGGGGCTTTTGCCACAGACCTCGATTGCCCCCGATGGCATCACCGTTGCCGATCTGATCGCGCGCGGCCGCTATCCGCACCAGAAGCTGCTCAAGCAGTGGTCCAAGGAAGACGAGGCGGCCGTCATCACGGCGATGGAGGCGACCAAGGTCACCGAGCTCAGCCATCGTCTGGTTGATGAGCTGTCCGGCGGCCAGCGGCAGCGCGTCTGGGTGGCGATGGTTCTGGCGCAGGAAACGCCACTGCTGCTGCTTGATGAGCCCACCACTTTCCTCGACATCACCCACCAGATCGAACTGCTCGAACTGATGGGCGACCTCAATCGCCGCAACGGGCAGACCATCGTCGCCGTGCTGCACGATCTCAACCATGCCTGCCGCTACGCCACGCACATTATCGCCATGCGCGATGGTCAGGTGATCGCCGAAGGTGCGCCGCGCGACATCGTCACGGCCGAGCTGGTGGAAAAGGTGTTCGGGCTGCCCTGCATCATCATCGATGACCCCATTGCGGGTACGCCGCTGGTGATCCCGCGCGGCTCGGTGCCCCGCGCCGACTAACCCCGAAACCACAGGATCGATCATGAAAGCGTCTGTTCTGGCTCTGTTGATGTGCGGAGCAAGCCTTGTCACGTCCGTATCGGCGCAGGCCGAGGGGTTCCCCGTCACCGTCAGCCACGTGCGCGGCGAGACCATCGTGGAAGCCAAGCCGCAACGTATCGTTACGCTCGGCCTCAACGATCAGGATTTCCTCTACGCCTTGGGCGAGCCCGCAGTTGGCGTCACTGAATGGTGGGGCGGCAAGCCTTATGCGAGCTGGACCTGGGCAGACGAGGCCCGCACCGCGAGCGGAGCGGAGCCGCAGGTCGGCCCGCGCATGCTCGATGAAGAATGGGTGCTCAAGCAGGACCCGGACCTGATCCTAGCGATCTTCGCTGATATCAATCCAGAGACCTATGCGCGTCTCTCGGCCATCGCGCCGGTGGTAACCCAGCCGGCCGAGTTCCCCCTTTGGGGCACGCCATGGCAGGATCAGCTGCGCCAGATCGACCGTGCGACCTCCGGCGGCACCGAACGTGCCGAAGCCGTCGTTGCCGATGTGGAGGCCAAGACGGCTGCAGTGGCGGCGCAGTATCCTGACTTTGCCGGCAAGACCGCCTCGATGGCGGCGATCCGCGAGGGCAAGATCGTGCTGTGGGGCTCAGAGCTGCCGACCGCGCGCTTCCTCGCCGGGCTGGGCTTTACCTTCCCCGCCGAGCTGGATGCGCTGGCCGATGACAGCGGCTGGATTTACCTCAGTCTGGAACAGGCGGCGTTGATCGACCTCGACGTGGTCATCTGGCCCGAGACGCCACGCGCCGATGTGGAAGCGCTGCCGATCTACTCAACGCTCCGCCTGTCGCAGGAAGGTCGCTCGGTGTTTCCCGATCCGGCAGGCGATCTGGCCGCGGCACTGTGGTTCCAGACTCCACTCTCGATCAATTACGTCACCGGCCAGTTCGCGCCGCTGCTTGCCGCAGCGCTCGATGGCGATCCAGCGACCGAATAGTTCACTCAAGGACCAACCGATATGACCTCGTCATTCAAACTCTCTCGTCGTGCCTTTGGCGCCGGCACTGCCGGTCTTGCGCTGGCCGGGCTGCTGCCCAAGGCCGCTTTTGCGCAGGAAACCCGCAGTGTCACCACGGTGCTGGGCACCTATGACATTCCGGCCAATCCGCAGCGTGTCATCGCCATCGACAGCCGCCTTGATCTGGAGCCCGCTGTGGCGCTGGGCCTCAACGTCGTCGGGCATGCCTATTGGAAGCCAGAGCCATGGGTTCCTGCACAGGACAGCTGGGTGTTCGTGGGTGAGGCCCCGGTGCTTGAGCAGGTGCTGGCGCTCGATCCGGACCTGATCATCTGCACCGATGTGGGCGATCACAACAGCGAGTATTGGCCAATCGCCAAGCTCAAGGACATCGCGCCGCTGCTGCCACCCGCTTACGCGCAGCCATGGAAGAGCATCGTCGCCGAGCTCGGCGCCTGGACCGGTCGCGAAGGTCAGGCCGACGCCATCATCGCCGAATATGATGCTCTGATCGCTGACATCAAGACGCGCCGTGCCGAGCTGATCGCCACGAAGAAGATCGCCGTGGTGCAGCCCTGGACCGACGGCACGGTGTATCTGCAGGCTGAACTCAGCCTGCTGCAGCCACAGATCATGGCCGACCTCGGCTCGATCACCCCGCCACCGGTTGAAGGCAACATCATCTCGGCCGAGAACTTCGGCACCTATTTCGGTGACGTTGACGCCATTCTCTACGTTAATCACGGCGAGGGTGTCGTCGAGCAGATCTCGGCCGACCCGATCTGGAACCGCGTGCCTGCCGTGGCCGCCGGCAAGACGCTGGCACCCGTCGGCAATACCAATTTTGGTGGTGTCTACACGGCGATGCAGATCGCCAAGTTCCTCGACGAGCTTTACGGCAAGTTGGCTTAAGGCTGGTTCAGTCCGGGCTCAAAAGACCCGGACGCCCTGCCTAGGCGATCAGGCGGCGAATATCTTCTTCAACCGCGTCCAGCATGCGGTTGACGGCCTCGCTGGCGCCATCCGCATCGCCCGCGACGACAGCATCGGCCAACAGGCGATGCAGCGGGAATGATGCCAGTGCGAACTCATCGCTGCCAAAGGGCGAGCCGCTGGAGCGTTCCTGTGCCTGGCCCAGGCTACGCAGGATCTGGGCGAACATCGGATTGCCCGAGGCCTCATAGATGGCACCATGAAAGGCCGCGTCGGCCTCGGTCCAAGAGCGACCGGCGTCAACTTCGTTGAGCAGGGCAACGCAGAGGGCGGCGATCCGCTTGCGCTGTTGTGGATTGGCGTTGATCGCGGCGCGGCGCACCACTTCCTGCTCCAGCGTCCGGCGCACTTCGAGCAGGCGCAGCAGAGCCTCGCCCTCCAGCCGCACCATGGTGGGGGCAACGCCATGTGCGGATTGCACCCGCGCAGCAAGGTAAGTGCCATCGCCGCGACGCCGATTGATCAGGCCAAGGCCCTCCCAACGATTGAGCGCCTCGCGAATAGTCGAGCGGCCGACCCCCAGTGTCGACGCCAGCGAGACCTCGGGTGGAAGTCGATCCCCCACCGATAGTCCCGCGCGCTCTACCATCTCGGCAAGCGCATCCAATACAGCCGTGCCCCGACTGCGCGAATCCAGCTTTTCGAGATAGCTCAGTGCATCGTCATGCGCCATCGTCAGTATCCATCCCTCGCGTCCCGGCGCACACACACCACAGTTCAGCGAGTTTGTCAGCGAATTGTTCGCTAGAGGTCGAGCATTTCTTTGAGAGCTTCGACAAGTAAGTCCATCTGGGGTTTGGAATTGTAACCCTGGGCGGACACGCGCACGATTGAATGGGACTTCCAGTTCAACACTGGAATTTCAATTCTGTACCTGTCCATCAATTCTTGCTGGAACTTTGGCGGCTCCGCGATATGGGGAACTGGCATCGCGACCATTTGCGGCGCGCTGAACTGCGGCGCGCTGAGCGGCGTCAGGCCGGTGAGCTTTTGCACCCGCGCTGCGGTCTCGTGCGCCAGCTGCTGGCACTGGCGCGCGACGCTGTCCCAGTCATGCTCGCGGCGGAACGCAATGGCGTCGGCAACGGCCAACATGGGGGCAGGATCGCGCGTGCCCATCACTTCGTTTTCGTCGATGAAGGGGCTATTGCCGAAGGTGCCCTTGGCACCGGGCTGCTTGGACTCGGCGGTCCAGCCATGGCCGATCACCAGCGGGTTGAGCAGGTGCTGCAATTCGGGGCGGGCATAGAGGAAAGCTGAGCCCTTGGGGGCCATCAGCCACTTGTGGCAGTTGGAGGCGTAGAAATCGGCGCCCAGCGCTTCCATATCGAGTGGCACATGGCCCAGCGTGTGTGCGCCGTCGATGACGCTATAGATGCCGCGCTTGCGCGCCTCGGCCACGGCGCGCTCGATGGGGAAATAGAGCGCAGTGGGCGAGGTGATGTGGCTGAGGAACAGCACCTTGGTCCGATCGGTCATCGCGCCAATGATGGTGTCGGTGAACTGGCTTTCCTCAAGCAGGGGAATGGGAATGTCGACGACGACGATCTTGGCGCCGGTGCGCCGGGCCACATAGGCCCAGGTCTTTTCCAGCGACGCATATTCATGGTCGGTGGTCAGGATTTCATCGCCTTCTTTGAGGTCTAGCGACTGGGCGACGATATTGAGGCCGAACGTGGCATTGGTGACGCCGACGACATTGTCGGGGCTGGTGCCAACCTCTGCGGCGAGCGCAACGCGCGGCATGCGCATGCGCTCGGTCAGCTCACGGGCAAGGAACGCCACGGGCTGGCGTTCCAGTTCGAGCTGGAAATCCTGATAGGCCTTGAACACCGGGCGCGGGCAGGCGCCGAACGAGCCGTGATTGAGAAACACGACGTCGTCGCCGAGCAGGAAGTGGTTGGCAAGATTATCGGACACGTTAGCGCCCCTTCTGGGTAGGATCGAGAGCATCGCGCAGGCCATCGCCGAACAGCGTGGTTGCGAGGACGGTAATGGCGAGAGCGGCGGTTGGGAACAGGGCCATGTGCCAATAGAAGAACACGAAGTTCATCCCGACATTGATCATCTGGCCCCAGCTGGGCGTGGGTGGTGGCACGCCGATGCCGAGGAAACTGAGACCAGCTTCGAGCATCATGGCGAGCGGAATGGAGAGCACAAACCCAACGATGATCGGCGAGACCGAGTTGGGGATCAGGTGGCGGCGAATGATGTACCAGGGGGAAGCGCCGAGCGCCTGCGCTGCGCGGACGAACTCCTTCTCGCGGAAGGCGCTGACCTGTGCGCGCACCAGCAGGCACACGCCGACCCAGCCAAACAGGGCCGCAACGGCAATGATGGTAACAAAGCCACCACCGGTCAAAGCGCCCAGCAGCATAGCCCCCAGCAGCGGCGGCACCACCGAGAACAGCTCGATCAGGCGCATGATGAACCAGTCTGTCTTGCCGCCGAAATAGCCGGCCAGCGCGCCGAGTGGCACGCCGATCAAGACGCTGAAGGCCGCAGCGGCAAAGCCGATGGTGAGCGAAACGCGCGCGCCATAGAGAATGCGCGTGAAGAAATCACGCCCCAGATCATCGACGCCAAACCAGTGTTCGGCCGATGGGAAGGCGAGGGAGTCCTTGAGGAAGGCCTGCGCCGTCGGATCACTCTTGCTGAGCAGCGGCGCAAAGATCGCCGCGAGGATCAGGATGAGCAACACGATGCCGCCGCCCACCGCTGCCCGATTGGCGAGAAAGCGGCGAAGGGCGAAATAGGCGGGGCTGCGCTGCACATAAGCAGGCGGCACGGCGAGGGCGACGTCAGTTTCGGTGGTCATTGCTTGTTTCCTCCGAAGCGGATGCGCGGATTGATCAGGGCATAGACGATGTCGGAGATCAGATAGGCCAGGCAGATGGCCACGGTGACCATGAGCACAAGCGCCATTTCCAGCGGATAGTCGCGGTTCTGGATGCTGGAGACGAAGTAGGAGCCAAGGCCGGGCACGCGGAACATGGATTCCACAAAGATCGAGCCGGTGGCGGTGCCGATGAACATGGGCAGGAACACGGTGACCATCGGAATGGCCGAGTTCTTGAGCACATGCTGGAAGATGATGCGGCGTTCGCTGAGGCCCTTGGCGCGGAGCGTGGTGACGAAGGGTTTGTTGATGTTGTCGAGGAACGCCGAGCGCGTGTAGCGGGCATAGGTGGCCAGCGGAATGGCGGCGTAGGCCACGATCGGCAGGATCCAGCGTTCCGGCTTGCCCCAGCCACTGGCAGGGAGCCAGTTGAGCCAGACGGCAAACACCAGGATCAGCAGCATGGAGGTGACGAACACCGGAATGGTCAGGCCCAGCGTCGCCACGGCGGACGCCAGATAGTCGATCCAGCTATTACGGTTAAGCGCGGCGGCCATGCCGAGCAGGATGCCCAGCGGCGCGCCGATCAGCACGCCGAGACCACCGAGGATCAGGCTTGGAGGCCAGGCATTGGCCAGCAGCGACAACACGGACTCTCCGGGGCTCTGATAGGGCACGCCGAAGTCGAGGCGCAGCACGCCGCCCATATAGTTCAGGTATTGCACCCAGAGCGGTTGATCGAGCCCGAGCTTGGCCATCAGCTGTTCGCGCACGGCGGCAGAGACCGGCATGTCATTGCCGTCAAAGGGGCCACCGGGCACGGCATGCATCATCAGGAAGATGATGATCGACACGGCAAAGAACGTGGCCGCGATCGAGATGAGACGTTTGATGATGAAGAGGATCATGGGTTTTCGGTCCTCAATGGGTGACGATCGCTTCGACCAGATGGCCGGGCGCGATAGTGATGAGTTGTGGCGTTTCGCCGGGCAGCGCATCGGCGATGCTGGAGCGCGACACACGCGGCGTTGCCGAGGCGATCTGCTCGGCGGTGAGGAAGGTACGGTCGCGGCGCAGGCTCGGATTGGTCACCGGAATGGCGTCGAGCAGGGCGCGCGTGTAGGGGTGCTGCGGGCTGGCAAAGAGCTGTGCGGTCGGCGCCTGTTCGACGACGCGGCCGCGATACATCACCACCACGCTATCGGTCAGCGAGCGCACGACGCTGAGGTCGTGGCTGATGAACAGCATGGAGAGGCCCATTTCCTGCTGCAGCTGCTTGAGCAGACCAATGACCTGCGCCTTGACCGAGACGTCGAGGGCCGAGGTCGGCTCGTCCGCTACCAGCACGGAGGGCCCCAGGATCAGCGCGCGAGCAATCGCTACGCGCTGGCGCTGGCCACCGGACAGTTCATGGGGATAGCGCTGGCCAAAGCTGCGATCGAGTCCGACGCGTTCGAGCCAGTCGAGGGCCATTTCTGTCTGCTGCTTGGGTGTGTGCAGGTTATGGATGTGCAGCGGCTCGGCAATGATCTGAGCCAGTGTCATGACCGGATCGAGCGCCGAATAGCTGTCCTGAAACACCACCTGCATCCGGCGGCGGAACTGCTTGAGGGCTGGGCCGTCGAGCCCGCCGATATCGGTGCCATCCACGAGGATCTCCCCGCTCGAAGGCGGGGTCAGCCGCATCGCCATCATGCCGGTCGTGCTCTTGCCGGACCCGGATTCGCCGACAAGGCCGACAATCTTGTTGCGTGGCAGCACGAGGCTCACATCGCGCACGGCGTGGAAGTCGAGATATTCATGCATGATGCGGCGACGGCGACGCACGCGGTAAGTCTTGGATAGACCGCGCAGCTCGAGCGCCGGCGCAGCAGTGTCGATGCTCTCGACGTCGGGCTGGCGCGCTTCGCCAGCGCGCAGGCTCGCGAGCAGCGACTTGGTGTAAGCCTGTTGCGGATTGTCGAAGATCTCGGCAACGCTGCCTTCTTCAACGACGCGGCCTCGATACATGACGGCGACGCGATCCACCGTTTCGGCAACGACGCCGAGATCGTGGGTGATGACGATCAGCGCCATGCCCAGCTCGGCCTGCAGCGATTTGATCAGCTGCAGGATCTGCGCCTGAATGGTGACGTCGAGCGCGGTGGTTGGCTCATCGGCGATCAGCAGCTTGGGCTGGCAGGAGAGCGCCATGGCGATCATCGCGCGCTGCAACATGCCGCCCGAAAGCTGGTGCGGGTAATAGCTGAGAACGTCTTTGGCGTTCTTGATTTCAACCTTGAGCAGCATCTGCTCGGCCTCGGCCAGAGCAGCGCGCTTTGAGGATTTGCGGTGGGTGCGGATGGTCTCGACGATCTGCTGACCGATGGTGAACACCGGGTCGAACGCCGTCATCGGGTCCTGAAAGATCATTGCCGCGGACTTGCCGCGAAGCGCTGACATGGCGCCGGTGCTGGCGTCCATCACATTGACATCGTCCAGCATCAGCCGGTCGGCCTCGACCTTGGCGGTGGAGGCGAGCAGGCGCATCAGGGCGAGACAGGTGACCGATTTGCCGGAACCGGATTCCCCGACAATGCCAAGGCTTTCGCCTTCGTTGAGCTTGAAGCTGACGTCGTGGACGGCCGTGACATCCCCACCATGCTGGCGGAAGCTCACCTTGAGGCCGCTGATATCGACAAGTGCCATTCACGTTTCTCCGTAACTTGCGCTCCCGGCCGAAACCGGGAGCGCGCAGCACTAGCGGGCTAGTTCTTGGTGATGTGGGTGTACATGTAGCTGAAGGCGCCGAACGGGGTGTAGCCGTTCTCGTTTGGCACGGTCGCATCGCCACCGATGGCGTCGCTGATGACGCTGGTGGTCAGCGGGTGCACCAGTGGCACAATCATGCCCTGATCGATCATCACCTGCTCGGCCTGCGCGTAGAGCTTGAGGCGTTCTTCCCAGACGGGATTGGAGTCGGCCTGCGCCACCAGCGCGTCATATTCGGCGACGTGGTAGTTGTGACGACCACCGTTGTAGAAGATGCCGAAGAAGTTGGACGGATCGAGATAATCGTAGCCGTAGGGCGCGATATAGAGGTTATTCTTGCGCGCCAGAAGGCCTTCCATCCAGTCCTTGCCGGGCATGATCTTGATGTTCATGGTGATCCCCAAGATCTCCTTGAACTGTGCCTGCAGGTACTGAGCAGTTGGCGGCAGGATCGCGCCATTGGCGCCACCTTCTTCACGGAACCAGATTTCCACCTCGGGGAAGCCCTTGCCGTCCGGATAACCAGCGGCGGTCATGAAGTCCTTGGCCTTCTGCGGATCGAACACGGCCTTGGCCGCCATCTCGGCATTGTAGCCAGGATAGCCGGGCGCCAGGATCGAGCCAGCGGGTGCCGCCAGATCGCGCAGCACGGTCGAGGTCAGCTCGTCGCGATTGACCGCATAGTAGAACGCGCGGCGCACGTCGACATTGTCGAAGGGCGGGGAATCCAGATCAAACGAGATGTAGGAGACGGCAAACACCGCATCCTGACGCAGATTGTCCGGCATGCGCTGACGCATCACCGGGATCTGGCCGGCATTGAGGTTGGAGATGTCGGCTTCGCCAGCCAGGAAGGCGGGCAGGCCAACTTCGGGCAAGCCGAGCGAGGAGTCGATCTCGACTTCATCCACCTGAGCCTGCCATGGGCCGGTATAGCTCTCGTTCTTTTCCAGAACGACCGTGTTGTTGGACTTCTCCCAGCTCTGAACCTTGAACGGGCCGGAGGCGACGATGGTGTCTACATTGGTCGACCAGTCTTCGCCGACCTTGTCGAACTGATGCTTAGGCGTTGGGTACCAAAGGCTCACAACGCTTGGCAGATAGGGCTTTGGCGTGACGGTGGTGACGGTGATGGTGTGATCGTCGACGGCCTTGATGCCAAGGGTGGACACGTCGGCAGTGCCGTCGGTCACTTCCTTCCAGTTGGCGATGCTGGCGGCAGTGTCCCAATACCAGGCAAAGTCATAGCCCGAGGTCGCAGCCTGCTGCAGCGAGAAGATATAGTCCGACGCCTTGAGAGGCTCGCCATCGCTCCACACGAGGCCATCGCGCAGCTTGAACGTCCAGGTCAATCCATCCTCGGACTGTTCCCAGCTTTCGGCAGCCAGCGCGGTCAGCTCGTAGTTCTTGTCGAAGCCGCTCAGCGGCACCTGCACCAGATCAGCACCCGCAGCGCGGGCGTAAACGGTGCGCATATAGTCCATATAGGTTCCGGTCGTAGACAGGCCGGGCGCGACCAGCCTGGACTGAGCCAGAGCCGGGGCAGTCAGCACGGCGGCCAGCGCCAATGCGCCACCGACCTTGAGCATGAAGTTCATTCCGTTCCTCCTAGATTGAAGAGCCAAGTTTTGTTCGCCGACAAATGCCATTGCGGGAGGATCTCATGCCCTCTCCGTTCCGGCTCGTGGATGGCTCCTGCCCCACGCTCAGCTTGCAGTCGCAGATTAAAGAAAAGTCGAATGACATATGTCTGACATATCCTTTTGGACTGAACAAGCCGGGGACGACGCGAGGGCGTTCGGCCGGTTCAAATCCCTGCTTAAGCAGGCTTTTCCGATATGCGCGACCCTAGTAGGTCGCGCGTCCACCGGACAGATCGAAGGTCGATCCGGTGGTGAATGAGTTTTCCGACGTGGCCAGCCAGCAGATCATCGCGGCAGCTTCATCGAGTTCGAGCATACGGCCGCGCGGGATCTTGGACAGGATCATCGCGAGGAATTCGGGGGCTTGGCTCAGCGCCATCGTGGTTTTGGCGACGGCAGGCGTCACGGCGTTGACCGCGATGTTGTAGCCGGCCAGTTCCTTGCCCAGCGATTTGGTGAGCGCCAGCACGCCCGCCTTGGTGGAGGAATAGGCCGGAGCGTTCGGGTTGCCCTCCTTGCCCGCCACCGAGCTCAGATTGACGATGCGGCCATAATTGGCAGCGATCATGTGGGGCACGACGGCGCGGCTGACGAGGAACGTGCCGACCAGGCCGATCTGCACCACCTTGATGAAGTCCTCGATGGGATATTCCCAGGTCGGGGCATTAGGGCCAACAATGGCAGCGTTGTTGATCAGCACATCGATCTTGCCGAAGCGGGCAATGACGGCGTCGACGGCATTGGTGACGCCATCTTTGTCGCTGATATCGACGCGCAGGGTCTGCACACGCTCGGTGCCATGCTTGGCAGTAACGGCGTCGAGCAGCTTCTGGTCGATATCCCAGATGCTGACGCGGCCGCCATTGTCCAGTATACGCTCTGCCGTGGTGAGGCCGATGCCCTGACCGCCGCCGGTGATGATCGCAATGCGACCGTCGAAATCATATGTGTTCACTGCACTATCCCTGGCTGGTTATGCCATCGCGTTGGTTTGAATGCGTCCGGCCGCCTGGGGCACGGGCGCGTCGATATGGATGAGGCCCTCGTTCTTGAGGTCGCTCCAGTAAGCGTCTGGAATGACCGCCTGCATCGAGGCGATGTTGTTGCTAATTTCAGATGGCCGCGCGGCGCCCGGAATGACCGAGACGACGGCTGGGTGCGCAACCGGAAATTGCAGCGCTGCCGATTGCAGCGTCACGCCATGGGCATCGCCCACCGCCTGAATGCGGCGCACCTTGTCCTGAATGGCGTCGGACGCAACGACATAGCCATAGCGCGCATCCGGCCCCGGCCCGGTGGCCAGAATGCCCGAGGCAAACGGCGCACCGACCACCACGCCGATATTGTCGCGCAGGCACCGCGCCAGACCATCATGCAACACGCCCTGATCGAGCAGGGTATAGGGCATGGCCAGCACGATGAAATCGAGATCGACGAGCGTTGCGATATTGTCGAGCGAGGCCGCGATATTGATGCCCATGCCGATGGCACGGATATCGCCAGCGCGCTTGAGTTCTTCCAGCGCCTTAATGCCACTGGTGGTCATGTCGTTGAGGCGCTTTTCGAACTGGTCGCCATGCGCGCCCGCATCGAGATCATGCACGAGCAGGGCGTCGATGCGGTCGGTCGCCAGGCGCTGCAGGCTTTGCTCATAGGAGCGCATGAAGCCATCATAGCTGTAGTCGAATACGCATTCGAAATTGAGCCCGCCGCCCCATGGCGCACGGTCAAATGTGTCGGGATCGGCGGGGCGACGCAGATAGCGTCCGACCTTGGTGGTCAGCACGAAATCGCGACGATCCTTATCGATCAGATAGCTGCCGGTGCGGTGTTCGCTGAGGCCATTGCCGTAAAACGGTGCGGTATCGAAATAGCGGACGCCGCCGGTCCAGCCGGCATCGAGCGTGGCCCGGGCTTCTTCGCCCGGCACGCGCCGATACATGCCGCCCAGATGGGCCGCGCCAAAACCCAGGGCGGGCAGGCGGAGGCTGGTTTTGCCAACCTGACGGGTAGGAGGGAGAGAACCTTGTTCCATCTCAGACCTTGAGCGCTGCCAGAGTGTCGAGCGTGAAGCCATGACCGAAGCCGGGCGCATCGCTTGGTACACAATAGCCGTCCACCGGCACAGCCATGCCGGGATAGCCATGGGTGCGTTCGGACGGAATGCCCGGCGCACCACCGACGAAATACTCGCCCCAGCGCGTATTGGTATTGGCATAGCTGAAGTGCTGGCCGAACGGGGTGTTCATGCCCGCGTGAAGGATCACTTCGAGCCCGGCGGCATCGGCAATCGCCGCGATGCGCTGGCAGGCGGTGAAGCCGCCGACCCAGTGAATGTCGGGTTGGAAGATATCGGCCACGCGGTCCTTGGCAGCGTCAAAGAAGGTGTGCGGCGTGTACCAGTGTTCGCCGGTCGCCAGCGTCTGCCAGGGCAGGCGATCGCGCAGGGCGCGGTGGGCGCCCATGTTTTCGGGGATCAGGCAATCTTCGATCCACTTGAGATTGTAGGGGCGCAGGCGCTCGGCCAGCCGCACGGCGAACTCTACGTCAAACGCCATCCAGCAATCGAGCATCAGTTCGACATCGCGCCCGATCAGCTGGCGCGCCTTGCCGACGAAATCCTCGTTCTTGTTGATCGCGGCGAGGCCATCGGCGGTGCCATAGGGGCAGGCGAGCTTGGTGGCGCCAAAGCCCAGCTCCATGTGCCAATCAGTGTCATTGCCGGTGGCATAGCAAAATTGCTTGTCGCGGGCGGGGCCGCCAGCCAGCTCATAAACCGGCATCTTGAGGAGGCGCCCCTTAAGGTCCCACAGCGCCAGATCGACGGCGCTGATGGCGTAGGACGCCAGCCCCGAGGAGGAATAGGGCGACGTGATGCGCATCATCATGTCGTAGAGCTTTTCCGTCGCCAGCGGATTTTCATCCAGCAGGAGCGGGCCGATATGATCATTGATCAGGCTGACCACCGGCGCGCCATAGCCGCTGCTGCCAAAGCCCCAGCTGCCATCATCGGCGGTGACGATGACGCCGACGGCCGGATAGCTGCCCAGCCAGCTCGACCGATGCGCCTTGTAGCGCGGATAGCGGGACATGGGGTTGGCGACTTCATCATTCTGGTGCCAGGCCGGGCGGCGTGCCTTCGCCTTGTTTTCCTCTTCATAGGGACCAACACCCAGGGGGTTGGTCATGGCGAAGGCCTGAATGGACGCGATCTTCATAGTGCGATGTTCCGCATGGTGAATTGGCTCAATCGAGCCGGAAAACTTCTTCGACGTGGTCGACGACCGGGGTGAGGTCCGCATGGGTTTCCATGTGCGGCGCCATCCATTCCTTCCAGCGCTGCGCCAGTTCCTCGAACGCCGCTTCGTCGGGCGTGGCGCTCTCATCGCGTTCGAGATGGGCAAACAGGGTCAACCCATGTCGATAAATCGAGTAATTGCTGATGCCCTGGGCCTTGAGCATGTCGATCATCTCGGGCCAGATTTCATCGTGCTTTTGCTTGTAGCTCGCCTCTTGGCCGGGCTTGAGCGTCATCACCCATGCGGATCGCATACCGGGCTCCTCAATTGCGTGCTGACAGGTGGGTTGGTGGCCAGCCGCCGATATAGCCAAGCGCGCGGCTGACCTGGCCGCAGGCATTGCTGAGCATATCGACCAGATGCTGCACCGACTCGCCGGGCGCCTTGTGCGACGGGCCCGAAATGCTGATCGCGCCGACCGGCTTGCCGGCGCGGTCGAAAATCGGCATGCCGACGCACATGATACCCAGCACCATTTCCTCGGCGTCGATGGCGTAGCCGCGCTGGCGAATGCGGCCCAGCTCGGCCTTGAGCGCGTCCGGGCTGGTAATGGTGTGGGCGGTAAATTCGGGCAGGGGGCCTTGGGCTACGCGCTCGATTTCGGCCTCGCTCATATAGGCCAGGATCGCCTTGGCGCTGCCGCCGCAATGCAGCGGACTGCTGGTGCCGATGCGCCAATCGAGCTGCATGCCCTCATTGCCGCGCACCTTGTCGACGCAGATGCAGTTGCCGTCGCTGAGCACGTTGAGATTGACCGTTTCGCGCGTGGCCTCGGCCATCGCGTCAAAGAACGGACGGGCGAGTCGCGGCAGCTGAATGCCGTCCATCTGCAAATCGGTGATTTCGAGCAGGCGATAAGCCAGCTGCCAGTCCCCGGCCTCGTTGCGTTCAACCACGCGTTCGGCAGCGAGATCTTCCAGCAGGCGATGGGTGGAGCCGACGGGCAGGTCGAGATGCTGCGCAACGGCACGGACGCCCATGGCGCCTTTGCGCGCCAACAGGTCCAGCACAGTTATTGCGCGTCTCACGCTCGACATGCGTGGCAATCCTCCCTCGATCCGCGTGCCATTCGGCTTCTGCGGGTGTTCCATATTTGGAACGGTGTGTTCCAATAGTAGAGCGAAGGGAAGATATGTCTGTCAACTGACAAATGTGGGGTGGAGGTTTTGGCGGATGCGCGGAGCGAGTCTCGCCCACGGATCGTCACGGAGCCGGTTCTGCCCCTAGCTATCCTCCCCACAGATCGTCACCCTCGGGCTTGACCCGAGGGCTCTTGCGGAGAGCGCTGTAAGTGAAGAACCCTCGGGTCAAGCCCGAGGGTGACGACTGGTGGGTGTGGCGGCCTTGGCGGGTCGGACTAGCGCCCGGACGACAGGCTCCGTGCCGCTGTCTCAATCGCGTTCGCGTCGATGCCGAAATGGGCATAGAGGTCGTTGACCGTGCCGGTCTGTCCGAAATGCTCGACGCCGAGCGTGATGGTGCGGTGACCCAGCACGCTCCCCAGCCAGCCCAGCGTTGCCGGATGGGCATCAATGGCGGTCACGAGGCCCGCGCGGTAGGGGATATCGGCCAAAAGCGTTTCGATATGGCTGCGGGCATCGCTGTCGCCATGCATGCGGGCGCGCTGGGCGGCGTGCCAGCCGGCATTGAGGCGGTCGGCCGAGGTGACTGCGAGGATGGCGACATTACGACGGTCGCCACCGATGGCAGCGGCCGCGGCGATGGCTTCGCTGGCCAACACGCCCTGATAGGCGATCACCACTTCGCAGCTTGGATCGGGCGCCTTGAGCCAATAGGCACCGCGAATGATGTCGTCGGCCAGTGGCTTGTCGACGGTGCGCGGGGGCTGCTCGATGCCGCGGGTGGAGAGGCGCAGATAGACCGAGCCACCGGTAACGTCGCGCGGCCAATCGGCCAGATCGGGGCGGGCATCGCCTTCGCGCTGCATATAGTCGAAGGCCCAATCCATGATAACAGAGAGCTCGTCGGCAAAGGCAGGCTCGAACGAAGCCAGCCCATCCTGCGCCATACCGATCAACGGCGAGGCGATGGACTGATGCGCGCCGCCTTCACCGGCCAGCGATACACCGGACGGCGTCGCCACGAGCAGGAACCGCGCGTCCTGATAGCAGGCATAGTTCAGCGCATCGGCGCCACGCGAAATGAACGGATCATAGAGCGTGCCGATTGGCAGCAGGCGCTCCCCGAACAATGAATGGCTGAGGCCGGCAGCGCCCAAGGCGAGGAACAAGTTCATTTCGGCAATGCCGAGTTCGAAATGCTGGCCTTCTGGCGTGAAGCGCCATTTCTGCGCCGAGGGAATGGATTCCTTCTGGAACACGTCCACCATTTCGCGGTTGGCGTAGAGATTGCGGCGGTTGACCCAGGTGCCGAGGTTTGTCGAGACGGTCACGTCGGGCGAAGTGGTGATGATGCGGCGCGCCAGCTCGCTATCGGTCTTGGCGATGGCGTCAAGAATCTTGCCGAAGGCGGTCTGGGTCGAGGTCGCGCCGGTACCAACAAACTGCGGTCCAATGGTGGGGACGGCAGGCGAGCTGAGGCGGCGCGTTTTGGAGGTGTTGAACGGCACAGTGGCGAGGAAGCGCTCAATGCCAGCCGCATCGGCCATGCCCTCGAACTTGTCCCACTCATGGCCTTCGCGCACATTCATAGACTTGCGCAGAATGTCGATCTGCGTCCCGGTCATCTGCCCGGCATGGTTGTCCTTGTGGCCAGCCAAAGGCGTTGCCCAGCCCTTGACGGTATAGGCGATGAACACGGTCGGCTTGTCACTGCCGGCGGCTTCGAACTGTTCCAGCAGGCTCTGTGTGCAATGGCCGCCCAGATTGGCCATCAGTTCGGCCAGTTGCGCATCGCTGCGGCGATTGATGAGGGCGGTGACATTGCCCTGATCGCCGATCTCGTCGAGCAGGCGCTCGCGCCATGCCGCGCCGCCACGGAACATCAGGGCGGAATAGATCGCGTTGGGGGCCGCGTCGATCCAGCTCTTGAGCTTTTCGCCGCCTGGTTCGGCAAAAGCCGCGCGTTGCAGCGCGCCATATTTGAGCGTCACGACATTCCAGTCAAAGGCACGGAAGATCGCTTCGATGCGGTCATAGAGGCCTTCGCGCACCACGCCATCAAGGCTCTGTCGATTATAGTCGATGATCCACCACGTATTACGCAGGCCATGCTTCCAGCCTTCGAGCAGGCATTCATAGACATTGCCCTCGTCGAGCTCGGCATCGCCCACCAGAGCGACCATGCGGCCCTCGGCAACATCCTTGCGCGCCCATGGCTTGGCGCGGACATAATCCTGGATCAGGGAGGCAAAGGCGGTGAAGGCCACGCCAAGGCCCACCGAGCCGGTGGAAATGTCCACGTCATCGGTGTCCTTGGTGCGCGAGGGGTAGGACTGCGCGCCGCCAAAGGCGCGGAAGTTCTCGATCTTTTCCAGGCTCTGCTTGCCGAACAGATATTGAATGGCATGGAACACCGGCGACGCGTGGGGCTTGACCGCAACCCGGTCCTCAGGGCGCAGCACGCCGAAATAGAGAGCGGCCATGATCGCGGCCATCGACGCGGACGAGGCCTGATGCCCGCCCACCTTCACGCCATCGACATTGGGACGGATATGGTTGGCGTGATGGATCATCCAATTGGAGAGCCATAGTGCCTTTTTCGTCAGTGCCTCGATCACAGCGATGCGCTGATCTGCGTCGTGCCCGCCGCCCATGCCGCCAATATCCACAAAATCCTCCCGGGTATTTTCTCGGAGTGTGCGCCTTGCCAGTGGATTGTTCTCGTCTATTCTGACCGTTCGCGCGGGTCGTTGCGCATGAAGTGATAAACTTGGGGTACTGAATTGGCGGAATCTGCCAAAACTGAGCTGACTGCGGTCGATCGCAAAATCCTGCGCGCGCTGCAGGAAGATGGCCGCATGACGGTGCAGGCCATTGCCGACCGGGTTGGCCTGTCTGCCTCGCCCTGCCTGCGCCGCATCCGGCAGATGGAAAAGGCGGGGATCATCGCCGCCTATAGCGCCACGGTGGATCAAAAGGCGGTGGGCCTGCCGGTTTCGGTGTTCATCTCGATCAAGCTGGAGCGCCAGCGCGCCCATGAACTCGATGCGTTTGGCGCGGCCATCAGCCGATGGCCCGAGGTGATGGAGTGTTACCTCATGACCGGGCAGTTCGATTTTCTGCTGCGCGTGGTCTGTGCCGACCTCGAAGCCTATGAGCATTTCCTGCGGGAAAAGCTGACCCAGGTGGAGGGCGTCGCCTCCATCGAGAGTAGCTTCTCGCTCGGCCAGGTCAAATATTCCCGAGTCTTGCCGCTGTAGCGGGGCAGGGCGCGGAACATTTGCACGGGGAGTCCCGTTCTTCATGAGTCTCAGAACCCGTGGAGTGCGTCATGCCCGTCTCGCGTCCGATCTGGAAAGGGCAGCTTCGCCTGTCGCTCGTCTCGATTGCGGTGGAGCTGTTCTCGGCCACCAAGCCCAATGCCAAGCCGAGCTTTCGCCAAATTCACGAGCCCAGCGGCAAACCCATCAACTACGAAAAGGTGGTGGCGGGGATCGGCCCTGTCGACAAAGACGAGATCATGAAGGGGTTCGAATATGAGAAGGGCGACTACGTCCTGCTCACCGATGACGAGATTGACGCCGTCAAACTGGAAACCCGCAAGACGCTGGAGCTGACCCAGTTCGTCGATGCCCATGAGATCGACCCGATCTATTTCGACAAACCCTATTTCGTGGTGCCTGCCGATGAGCTGGCGGAAGACGCCTTTCGGGTGATCCGCGACGCGCTGCGCGCCAGCAAGAAAGTCGGCCTCGGCCAGCTGGCCCTGCGCGGCAAGGAATACCTCGTGGCGGTGCAGCCCACCGGCACCGGCCTGTTGATGGAAACGCTCCATTACGAAGATGAAATCCGCAAGGCGGACCCGTTCTTTTCCTCCATATCGGCCAAAAAGGCCGATGAAGACCTGCTGGAAGTCGCGACGGCGCTGATCGACAAAAAGACCGCCAAGTTCGATGCGGGCATTTTCAAGGATCACTATCAGGCAGCCCTGCGCGAGCTGATCGGGCGCAAGCTCAAATCCAAGGGCAAGCGCGTCTCCACTAAAGAGGAAGAGCCCGAAGAACGCCCCAGCGGTTCCAATGTGGTCGACCTGATGGCCGCGCTCAAATCGAGCCTTGAAGGCACCGGCGCTCCGGGCAAGGCCGCCACCAAGCCCAAGGCCAGTCCGCGCAAGAAGGCGGTCTAGGCCATGGCCGCCAAATCCACCGACTTGCTGCAGGAATACCGCACCAAGCGCGACTTCGCCAAAACCAGCGAGCCGGCTGGCAGTGCGGGGGCAGAAGGCGCGGCGGGTGGGCGCTTCGTGGTGCAGAAGCATGATGCGACGCGGCTTCACTTCGACTTCCGCATCGAAATGGATGGGGTTCTTAAAAGCTGGGCGGTGATGCGTGGCCCTTCCGATAATCCCGAGGACAAGCGGTTGGCCGTGCGTGTCGAGGATCACCCGGTGGAGTACGGCACGTTTGAGGGCACCATTCCCAAGGGCGAGTATGGCGGTGGGACCGTCATGCTGTGGGACGAGGGCACCTGGGAGCCGATCAACGATCCGCATCGGGGGCTGGCTGAAGGCGACCTCAAGATGCGCATTCATGGCCAGCGTATGAAGGGCGAATGGGTTCTGGTGCACATGAAGGGGCGCGACACCAAGCGCAAGACGGGTGCTGATCGCGAAAACTGGCTGCTCATCAAACACCGCGATGACTATGCCAGGGACCATGACTCGCTGACCGAGACTTTCATCAAGTCGGTGTCCACAGGTCGTGATTTTGACGGCATCGCCAAGGGGCTCAAGGCCAAAAAGGCCAGCCCCACGCCGACCAAGGCCGTCTGGCACTCCGACCCGGACAAAGCCCCGCCCAAGGCGAAAAAGGTCCGCCCGGTGGGTGATCTGCCGGCGTTTCAGAGCCCGCAACTGGCGACCCTGGTCGATAGCGTGCCTGAGGGCGCGGACTGGGTGTTCGAGATGAAATATGACGGGTATCGCTGTATGGCGGCGGTGGCCGGGGGCACGGTGCGCCTGTTCACTCGCACCGGCCTCGACTGGACCGACACATTCGGCGCCATGGTCGCCCCACTTGCCGCGCTGACCAATGGCACGGCGCTGATCGACGGCGAAATCTGCGCCTTTGACGACAAGGGGCGAACCGATTTCTCCACCCTCAAGGACGCGCTGTCCGATGGCGGTCCGCTGGTGTTCTTCGCCTTTGATCTGCTTGAGCTGGATGGCAAAGATCTGACCGGCCTGCCGCTGCTGGAGCGCAAGGACAAGCTCGAGACATTGCTGGGGGCCACCGATAAGGCGTCTCCCATCCAGTTTTCCAGCCATGTCAGTGGCAATGGACAGAAGGTATTCGACGCCATCTGCGCAGCGGGCCATGAAGGCGTGATCGCCAAGCGCGCCGACGCGCCCTATCGCGGCGAGCGCAACAAAAGCTGGCTCAAGATCAAATGCTCCAAACGGCAGGAGTTCGTCATCGCCGGCTGGTCGCCCTCCGCCAAGCGCAAGTCCTTTGCCTCACTGCTGCTGGGGACATGGGAGGGCAAGAAACTGGTCTATCGCGGTCGCGTCGGCACCGGCTTTTCCGAAGATGTGGCCGAGGCTCTCCAGAACCAGCTGAAAGAGCTTACGCGCGACAGCTCGCCCTTTGTCGAGGTGCCCGCTGCCATTGCCCGCACGGCCAAATGGGTGACCCCCAAGCTGGTCGCCGAAATCGGTTACGCGGAGTTCACCCCCGACGGCATTCTGCGCCACCCATCGTTTATCGGGCTGCGCGAGGATAAGCCCGCCAAGGAGGTTGCCGTGGAAGAGCCAACGACTGCTTCGGGTGATGTCGGGGTCGATGCGGCGGCGGCTGTTGGGGTAAAACTCACCAGTCCCGAACGGGTGATTTATCCGGGGCAGGGCGTCACCAAGGGCGATCTCGTTGCCTATTACGCCGCCGTGGCCGATGCCATGCTGCCCTATGTGGCCAGACGTCCGCTCAGCCTGCTGCGCTGTCCGCAGGGACACGCCCAATACTGCTTCTTTCAGAAGCACGACACGGGTGGTTTCCCCGACGCAATGAAGTCGCTGATGATCACCGAGAAGGACGGCAGCAAGGAAGATTACTTCTATGTCGAGGACCTTGCCGGGTTGATCGCGGGTACGCAGATGAACGTGCTCGAGTGGCATCTGTGGGGGGCGCGCAACAAGGATATCGAAAAGCCCGAGCGCATCATCTTCGATATCGACCCCGATGAGGGGCTTGGCTTTGATGCGGTGAAATCGGCCGCCAAGGATATCGGCGCGCTGCTCGAGGAAGTGGGGCTCAAGAGCTATCCGCTGGTCAGCGGTGGCAAGGGTGTGCACGTTATCGCGCCATTGGTGCCCAAGGCCGAATGGCCCGTGGTCAAGGAATTCTGCAAGACCGTGGCGCAGTTGCTGGCCGAGCGCGAGCCCGACCGCTTCACCGCCAACCTCAGCAAGGCCAAGCGCAAGGGCAAGCTGTTCGTCGATTATCTGCGCAACGAGCGCGGCTCGACCGCCATTGCCCCCTGGTCCAGCCGCTCGCGCGACAAGGCACCCGCCGCCGTTCCCGTCAGCTGGGCCGAGTTGGAGCGCGTGACGTCAGCCGACCAGTTCGGCCTCGCCGAGGCGGCCGAGCGCGCGGGCGATGCGGACCCATGGACGGGCTATTTTGAGGTGACGCAAACCATCGGCAAGGCGCTGACGGACAAGCTGCCCGACTAAGGTATTAGTCGTCGGTATCGCCTCCGACGCTAACTTATGTCATGCGCGACAAAATTCGGGGTTGCGTAAAACAGCGCCACAGATGAAAACGAGTCGGCGCACTTCCTCGTGCGTCACCCACACATTGATTTGGAAGGTACCCGCCGAGACAATGACGTCATCAGTATTGCTCACCCTTGTCGTGCTTCTTCCGTTCCTGGCCAGCCTTGTGGCGGCTGTTCTTCCTTCGAACGCGCGGAACGCGGAGGCGTGGTTAGCCGGTACTGTGGCTGTCGTCGGTCTTGCCGTGATGGTCTGGCTCTATCCCCAGATCGCCAATGGCGGCGTTGTGCGCCACGAAATCGAGTGGATTCCCTCCCTTGGCCTCAACCTGATCATCCGCATGGATGGTTTTGCATGGCTGTTTGGCGTGCTGGTCACCGGCGTTGGTTTCCTCGTCGTGCTTTATGCGCGCTATTACATGTCGCCCAAGGACCCGGTGCCGCGCTTTTTTGCGTTTTTCCTGGCGTTTATGGGCTCGATGCTCGGGCTGGTGCTGTCCGGCAATATCATCCAGATGGTCATCTTCTGGGAACTGACCTCGGTCACCTCGTTCCTGTTGATCGGCTATTGGTTCCACCTCGCCCAGGCGCGCGACGGCGCGCGTATGGCGCTGACGGTGACCGGCCTGGGTGGGCTTGGCCTTTTGATCGGCATGATGATCGTTGGTCATATCGTTGGCAGCTATGATCTCGATGTCGTGCTGGCCTCGGGCGATGCGATCCGCGAAAGCGGGCTCTATCTGCCGGCCCTGCTGCTGGTGCTGCTGGGCGCGCTGACCAAGTCGGCGCAGTTCCCGTTCCACTTCTGGTTGCCGCACGCGATGTCGGCGCCAACCCCGGTTTCGGCCTATCTGCACTCGGCCACCATGGTGAAGGCAGGCGTGTTCCTGCTGGTCCGCTTCTGGCCCGTCATGGCTGGCACCGATGCCTGGTTCTGGATCGTCACTTTTGCTGGATTGGCCACCCTCATCTTCGGGGCCTATGCGGCTATCTTCCAGACAGACCTCAAGGGTCTGCTCGCCTATTCGACCATCAGCCATCTCGGCCTGATCACCACGCTTTTGGGCATGTCGAGCCCGCTGGCAACGGTTGCCGCGATCTTCCACATCGCCAACCACGCCACCTTCAAGGCCTCGCTGTTCATGGCCGCCGGTATCATCGACCACGAAACCGGCACGCGAGATATTCGAAGGCTCAGTGGGCTCTTCAAATTCATGCCGTTCACGGCCACGCTCGCCATGGTGGCCAGCGCGGCCATGGCTGGCGTACCGCTACTCAACGGTTTCCTGTCCAAGGAAATGTTCTTCGCCGAAACCGCGCTGCGCGACGCGAACCCCTTCGTCAACTTCGCCCTGCCAGTCGGCGCAACGCTCGCCAGCATGTTTGCGGTGGTCTATTCGCTGCGCTTCGTGCACGGCGTTTTCTTCGGGCCTCCGCCTGAAGGGCTGACCAAGGTCCCCCATGAGCCACCCGCGCTGATGCGCCGCCCGATCGAAATCCTCGTGCTGCTCTGCCTGCTCGTCGGTATCATTCCGGGCATCACCATCGCGCCCTATCTGGCTGCCGCTGTCGTGTCCGTCACCGGTCCCGAAACGCCCTATTACAGCCTCTCGGTCTGGCACGGTTTCAACTTCGCGCTGGCCATGAGCGGCGTGGCGCTGGTTGGTGGCGTGCTGCTTTACTGGGCGCTCTATGGTTACCTCAACAAGGGTATCGAAGGGCCGCCAGTCATTCGCCGTCTGCAGGGCAAGCGCATTTTCGAGCGTATCATGCTGACGATCACGTCCAAGTGGGCGCGCCGGCTTGAGAGCCTGCTCGGCACGCGCCGTCTGCAGCCCCAGCTGTTCCTGCTGTTCTTCCTTGCTGTTGCCGCTGCCTTTGCCGTTCTGGCAGGCCGTTTGGGCACGGTTGATCTTTCGCTCGCCGGTTTTGATCCAGCCTTCGCGCTGATCTGGGCTGTCGGCGTGGTCTGCGCCGTGGGCGCTGCCCATCAGGCCAAGTTCCATCGCCTGTTCTCGCTGGTGTTGCTGGGCGGTACGGGCATTGTTACCTGCATCACCTTTGTCTGGCTTTCCGCACCTGATCTTGCAATCACCCAGCTGCTGGTTGAAATCGTCACCACCGTGCTGATCCTGCTCGGCCTGCGCTGGCTGCCAAAGCGCGTGCAGGGCATGAACGACGAAGCGCTAATCCAGCGCGCCTTCATCCGTCGCTATCGCGATCTGGCGCTGGCGGGCATTGCCGGCCTCGGCATGGCGGTGGTGGCCTATGCGGTCATGACCCGCCAGATCCCCGATGGTATCTCGCGCTTCTTCGTCGAAAACGCCTATAGCCTTGGCGGCGGCACCAACGTCGTCAACGTCATGCTGGTCGACTTCCGTGCCTTCGATACGCTGGGCGAAATCACCGTGCTGGGCATTGTTGCGTTGACGGTCTTTGCGGTGCTGCGTCGCTTCCGCCCGGCTGCTGACTCCATTGAAAAGCCGGAACAGCAGAAGATCCAGAACGCCTTTGACGAACGCGTCGCCGAGCGCAATCCCGGTGACACCGTCAATGAATATCTGATGATCCCTGCGGTCATCATGCAGTGGATGTTCCCTGTTATCATCGTGCTGTCGCTGCACCTGTTCCTGCGCGGCCACGATCAGCCCGGTGGCGGCTTTGCCGCCGGTATCGTGATGTCGATTGGCTTTATCCTGCAGTACATGGCCGGCGGCACCCGCTGGGTCGAAGAGCGCTTGCGCATTCTGCCCGTCAAGTGGATCGGCACGGGTCTGTTGACCGCGCTGCTGGTGGGCGTCGTCGCCCAGCTGCTGGGCTATCCGTTCATGACTACCGGCTTCCAATACGCCGAGATTCCGTTCATCGGCAAAGTGCCGATGGCCAGCGCGCTGATCTTTGATCTGGGTGTGTTCGGCCTCGTCGTTGGCGCCACGGTGCTCATCCTGATCGCGCTGGCTCACCAATCGGTCCGCTCGCCCAAGGTGGCGCGTCGGCCCGTGGTCAAGGTGCCCGAAGTTGCACCCGACGCACCGGTGGAGACACGCTGATGGAAATCATTCTGGCTATCGCCATCGGCGTTCTGTGCAGCTGCGGTGTCTTTCTAATGCTGCGTCCGCGTACCTTCCAGGTCATTATCGGCCTGTCGCTGCTGTCTTATGCGGTCAATCTGTTCATCTTCGCCATGGGCAGGCTGACTGTGGGCGGCGTGCCGGTCATCAGTCACGGCGATATCGACCCCTCTCACTATGCCGACCCGGTGCCCCAGGCACTGGTGCTGACTGCCATCGTCATCGGCTTTGCCATGACAGCGCTGTTCCTCGTCGTCCTGCTGGCGGCTCGCGGCCTGACCGGTACCGACCACGTCGATGGACGGGAGCGCTAGAATGAATTCTCTGATGGATCACCTGATCATCCTGCCCATCCTGTTGCCTATGGCGACTGGTGCATTCCTGCTGATGTTTGACGATCGCCAGCGCACTGCCAAGGCGCTGATCAACGTCACCTCGACCTTCATGTTGCTGGTCATCGCCGTCTTTATGGTGATGCAGGCGTCGACACAGGGCCCCGAGGGCGCGGCTGTTGCCAGCTATGCCGTCGGCAACTGGCCGGTCCCGTTTGGCATCGTGCTGGTGGCAGATCGCCTGTCGGCCATGATGGTGCTGCTGACGGCCATTCTCGGCGTGTCCGCGCTGATGTACTCGCTGGCCCGCTGGCACGCCGCAGGTCCAAGCTTCCACAGCCTGTTCCAGTTCCTGCTGATGGGCCTGTGCGGGGCGTTCCTCACCGGCGACGTGTTCAACCTCTTCGTGTTTTTCGAAGTCATGTTGGCCGCATCCTACGGCCTGATGCTGCATGGCCTGGGCAGTGCGCGCGTCAAGGCGGGTCTGCACTATATCGCTGTCAACCTGGCTGCCTCGTTCCTGTTCCTCATTGGTGCCTCGCTGATCTATGGCGTCACCGGCACGCTCAATATGGCCGATCTGGCCGCCAAGGTTGCCATGATCCCCGAGGCGGATCGCGGTCTGCTTGAGGCGGGCGCAGCCATTTTGGGTCTCGCCTTCCTGCTCAAGGCCGGCATGTGGCCGCTCGGCTTCTGGCTGCCCACCACCTATGCCGCCGCCAGCGCTCCCGTGGCCGCTGTCTTTGCCATCATGACCAAGGTCGGCATTTACGCCGTGCTGCGTATCTCGACGCTCGCCTTCGGCGCCGACGCCGGTGCATCTGCCGAATTCGGCCAGACCGTGCTGCTTGTCGGCGGCATGGCCAGCATCGCCTTTGGCGCTATCGGCGTTCTGGCATCGCAGACCACAGCGCGCCTCGCTGGCTATTGTGTGCTGGTGTCCTCCGGCACGCTGCTCGGCGCCATCGGCATGGGCAATGCCGGCGTCACCAGCGGCGCTCTCTACTATCTCGTGGTCTCCACCCTCGCGATCAGCGCCTTCTTCCTTCTGGTCGAACTGCTGGACCGCGTTCGTGCTGAAGGCGCCCACGTTCTCGCCATCACGCTCGAAGCCTATGGTGACGACGAGGAAGAGGCCGAAGAAGAAGTTGGCGTCGCCATTCCCGGCGCGCTGGCCATGCTCAGCATCAGCTTTGGCCTCTGCGTCCTGCTGCTGGCGGGTCTGCCGCCACTGGCCGGGTTCCTGGCCAAGTTCTCGATCATCTCGGCCATGGTCAACCCTGATGGGCTGACCGAAGCGACCCCGATTGGCGCCGCCTCCTGGTGGATGGCCGGGCTGATGATCTTCTCGGGCTTTTCGGCGCTGATCTCGCTGACCCGTACCGGCATCAACACCTTCTGGGTGACGATGGCCGAACGCCCAGCGCCCGTCCGTGTGATTGAAATGGCCCCGGTGATCCTGCTGCTCAGCCTGACCGTTGCCCTGACCATCCTGGCCGGTCCCGCCATGGATTACATGCACGCTCTGGCCGATACGCTCTATGCCTCGGCCGATCAGGTCAGCCAGGTTCTGGCCACGCCCTTGGTTGTCGACACTGTGGCGGGGGCGCACTGATGAGCAAAATCCTTCCCTATCCGCTGCTGTCGCTGTTCCTTTTGGTCATGTGGTTGCTGCTGCAGCAATCCGTCGGCCTCGGCCATATCCTGCTCGGTGCGCTCATCGCCATTCTGGCGGGTCGTGCCATGGCGGCCCTGCAGCCCGAGCGGCCTCGCATCCGCAAGATCGGCAAGATTGTTGAGCTGATCTGGTTGGTGTCGCTGGATATCCTGCGCTCAAACATCGCCGTTGCCCGCCTTGTCATCGCCGGCAAGCGCCGCGATACGACGTCCGGCTTCCTGGTGCTGCCGCTCGAGCTGCGCGACCGCTCGGCTCTGGCCGTGCTGGCCTGTATCATTACGGCAACGCCCGGCAGCGCCTGGCTGGAATATGATGCCGCCCGCGGTTCGGTTCTAATCCACGTCCTCGATCTGGTCGACGAACAGGCCTGGGTCGACATCATCAAGAACACCTATGAGCGCCTGTTGCTGGAGATCTTCCAATGAGCTCAGACATTCTCCATTGGTCCTTGCTGATCTCTCAGGTGCTGCTGGCGCTCGCCATGGTGGCCGCCGCCACCCGCATGATCCGCGGCCCGCGCGCGCAGGATCGTATCCTCGGGCTCGACGCCTTCTATGTCGCAGCCATGCTGATGCTTGTGCTGTTCGGCATTCGCATTGGCTCGTCGGTCTATTTTGAGGTGGCCCTGGTCATCGGCATTCTTGGCTTTGTCGGCACTGTGGCACTCGCCAAATTCCTCATGCGCGGCGAGGTGATCGAATGATGGATATTCCAGTCTGGCTCGCCATTATAGTTGGCCTGCTGTCGCTGATTGGTGCGGTTCTGACGCTGCTCGGCTGCCTCGGCCTTGCGCGCTTTGATAGCTTCTACGAGCGCATCCACGCGCCAACCCTGGGCACCAGCTTTGGCAGCATCGCTGTGCTGCTGGCGTCCATCCTGTATTTCTCGGTGTCCGGCCAGCGCTTCGCTGCCCATGAGATCATCATCCTGATTTTCGTGTCGGTCACCACCCCGGTCACCATGATGCTCCTCGCCCGCGCCGCCCTTTACCGCGACCGCGCCGAAGGCAATGCCATCGTGCCCCGCTCCGCCGGAGACGCCCTGGAAAACGCCGCCGCTGGCGACGACATCCCGCAACCATCCTCGCCCCAATAACCGACCCGTTTGCGCTTTGCCCAATTGGGTGTCAGCGTAGCGCAGGGCGGCATGCGCTGCTTTTCGGGAGAATGTCGCGATGAACGTCACCGTCTTTGGCACGGGCTATGTGGGCCTTGTCACCGGCGCATGCCTGGCGGACGTTGGCCATCGCGTCCTCTGCGTCGATATCGATGCGGGCAAGGTCGACCGGCTCAACAAGGGCGACGTGCCGATCCGCGAACCGGGCCTCGACGCGCTCGTGGCGCGCAACCTCGCCGCGGGCACGATTGCGTTCAGCACCGATGCCGCAAAAGGCGTCGCCCATGCAGATCTTCTGTTCATCGCGGTCGGTACGCCACCCGATGAGGATGGCTCGGCAGACCTGCAATATGTGCTGTCTGTCGCCCAGACCATTGGCGAGGCCATGACCAATCGCAAGGTGGTTGCCGTCAAGTCGACCGTGCCTGTCGGCACCAGCGACAAGGTCGGCGAACGCATCGCAACGGTCCTCGCTGCGCGGCAGTCAACCTTGCAATGCGATCTCGTATCGAACCCGGAATTCCTCAAGGAAGGCGCCGCGGTCAGTGATTTCCTTAAGCCTGACCGTATCATTGTCGGCACGGCCAGCCAGCGGGCGCGCGAGGTGATGAAGGAGCTTTACGAGCCCTTCAATCGCAGCAACGATCGCACGCTCTATATGGACGTGCGCTCGGCCGAGCTGACGAAATATGCGGCCAATGCCATGCTCGCCACCAAGATCAGCTTCATCAACGAGATCGCCAATCTGGCCGAACGGCTGGGGGCAGACATCGAGGAAGTGCGCCGTGGCATCGGTGCTGATCCGCGCATCGGCTATCACTTCATTTATCCGGGCATGGGCTATGGCGGCTCCTGCTTTCCCAAGGACGTGCAGGCACTCGGACGCACCGCAACTGACGTTGGTTACGACTCGCCCCTGATCGCCGCTGTGGAAGCCGTCAACAATCGCCAGAAACACGCGCTGTTTGAAAAGCTGGCTACTCATTTTGGTGGCGCCGCGGCGCTCAAGGGCAAGCGCATCGCCGTCTGGGGATTGGCGTTCAAACCCAATACCGACGACATGCGCGAGGCCCCTGCGCGGGTGTTTATCGAAGCGCTCTGGTCTGCGGGCGCGGCAGCGACTGTGTTCGATCCCGTCGCGATGGACGAGATGGCGCGGATCTATGGCTCGCGCGCCGACCTCACCTTTGCAGCCGATAAATACGCTGCTCTCAATGGCGCCGATGCCCTCGCGATCTGCACCGAGTGGCAGCAGTTCCGCGCACCCGATTTCGCTGGGATGGCCGAGCGGATGCCGTCCCGCCTGATTGTCGATGGCCGCAATATCTATTCGCCCGAGCGCCTCAGCCGCGACGGTTGGACCTATCTGAGCATCGGCCGCGCGCCCGCCTATCCGGACACAGCATCATGAAAGTCCTCGTCACTGGCAGCGCCGGGTTTATTGGGTTTCATGTTGCGCGGCGGTTGATCGAGCGTGGCGATGAGGTGGTCGGGTTTGATGTGGTCAACAACTACTATGACCCGGCGCTGAAGGAAGCGCGCCTGGCGCAGCTGGATGCACTCGCCGCCGAGCAGGGCGCAAGCTACAGTTTTATCCGGGCTGACATTGCCGATCAGGCCGCAGTCGATACGGTTTTTGCCGATCACGGGTTTGACCGGGTGATCCACCTGGCCGCCCAAGCAGGAGTCCGCTACAGCCTCGAAAACCCGCGCGCCTATGTGGCGTCCAACATTGTTGGCTTCACCAATATTCTTGAGGCCTGCCGCCACCACCAGACGGGCCACCTGGTCTATGCCTCGACCTCGTCGGTTTATGGCGCCAACACCAAGATGCCGTTTTCCGAGCATGATGGCGCCGACCACCCCCTGCAGTTCTATGCCGCCACCAAGCGCGCCAATGAACTTATGGCCCATTCCTATAGCCATCTGTTCGGGTTGCCGACGACGGGTCTACGGTTCTTTACCGTTTATGGGCCCTGGGGCCGGCCCGACATGTCGCCCTTCAAATTCGCCAAGGCGATTACCGAAGGCAAACCCATCGATGTGTTCAATCACGGCAACCACAGCCGCGACTTCACCTATGTCGACGATATCGTTGAAGGCCTGATCCGCGCGTCGGATGCGCCTGCTGCAGCCAACCCCGATTGGGACGCGGCCCATCCCGACCCCGCCACGTCGAACGCGCCGTTCCGCATCTTCAACATCGGCAATTCCAACCCGGTAAAGCTGGCCGACTATATCGAGGCGCTCGAAACGGCCTTGGGCAAACAGGCGATCCGCAACCTGCTGCCGCTACAGCCGGGCGATGTGCCTGACACCTTCTCGGACACGTCGGAGCTGACCCGCGCCACGGGTTATGCGCCCCAAACCTCAGTTCAGGATGGCGTAGCGGCCTTTGTGAAATGGTATCTGGCGTTCTATGCGCCCAAGGGGGGCGCAACGCCCTAGACATTGAAGCGTCCCCACCCAGCTGGCGAAGTTTTTTCAGTCCCGCCCAAAGGATCTCTGCCTTGCTGTCGTCTCATAGACGATGACACTTCTGCACATCGGCGAGATGGGATTGAAAAATGAGTGATTGCACAGACCTGACCACCACAGTGATGGCCCCGCGCCTGCGCGGTGGCATGACCACAATCTCGCTGCGCGCGGCGCTGCTGGGCGCATCGGTCGCGCTTCTCGCCCCGATCGGGCTGGCTGTCGCCGCCGATGGCTCCGGCTATCGCATCGAAGCGGTGACGCTGTCGGCGGGCGGCCTTGCAGAAATCCGGCGCGGCGTGCAGGTCGATGGTGCCTCCGATCTTGGTTTTGACGTGCCGCTCGATCAGGTCAGTGACATCCTCAAGAGCCTGCTTGTCTATGATGCCGCTGGTGGCGTCGCCTCCATCCGGCTCGATGGCCCCTCGCCAGTGGAAGAGACCTTCCGCGGCCTGCCATTCACGCCCGAAGACATGAACGGCCTTCCAAGCCTGCTCAAAACCCTTCAGGGGACCTCGGTGCGCGTCACCTCAGGGGGGCGCACCGTCGAGGGCATGGTCATGGGCGTGGCCGAAGACAGCCAGCCCGCCAAGGATGACAGCGAGCGTGGCCAACTGCTCTCCGTTATGACCGCAGAGGGGCAGATCGCTGTGCTGCGTCTGCGCTCCGATACCCAGCTCGACATTCTCGATGTGGCAATGCGCGACAAGCTGCGTGCGGCCGCCACCGTCAGCGGCAAAAGCCGTGTCGAAGACATGCGGACCATCAATGTTGGGCTGGAGGGTACTGGGGAACGCGATGTGTTCCTTGACTATGTCGTGCCCGCGCCGATCTGGAAAACGGCCTATCGCCTGATGCTCGATGCCGATGGCAAGGCGCGCTTGCAGGCATGGGCGGTCATTGAAAACGCCACCGGCGAAGACTGGTCCAACGTTGCAATCACTCTGTCTTCGGGCGCACCGGTGACCCTGTCGCAGCGACTATACGAACGCTATTGGCATGAGCGGCAGGACGTGCCCGTTCTCGCACAATCCGTCATGGCGCCGCCACCCGATCTCTACAAAGGCGGCGCGGTTGATGAACGCTCCCGCCTCGCCAATCAGGACATGGCCTACGAAATGATGGCCGTTCCGGCCCAGGCGGTTTATGCGCCAGCGCCCATTTCCATGTCGCCCTCGGCTCCCGTGGCGCAAGCCACCGCGTCCGATGGCCAGACGGCGGCGATCTATCGCCTGCCCATGCCAGTCGACCTCGGCGCCGGGCAGACCCTGTCCGTGCCCTATATCGACACCACTCTCGATGCCGAACGCATCGCAATTTTCTATCCAGATCGCGGCGACACTCACCCCATTTCAGCGCTGAAGCTGGAAAACGCCACCGGCACCAGCCTGCCGCCCGGCATTGTCACGGTCTACGCGCCGCAGGAAGAAGGCTATGCCGGCGACGCGCAGTTGATGGGCGTGCCGAGCGCGGAAAGCCGTATCCTCAGCTTTGCTGCCGACCGCAAGGTGGAGGTGACCACCGAGCGCGGCAATGAGCAGACCAGCTATCGCGCCACGATTGCCAATGGCGTGCTGCGCATCATCAGCACCACGCGGGCCGACACCACCTATACGATCAAGGGTGCGCCAGACGCGTCGCGCACGGTGATTATCGAGCATCCCCGTCTCGACGGCTGGACATTCACGTCGGACGCGCTCGATGAAGATACCCCGACCAATTATCGCCTGCGCGCCGAGGTCGAGGCGGGTGGCACTGCGACGGTCAAAGCCAGCATTGAGCGTACCAATAGTGACGAGGTGGCGCTGATCGACGCCGATCCATCAACGCTGCTCTATTGGTCGAACCAGGTGGGCAACGCCAAGACCACCGCCGCGCTCGATAGCCTGACCAAGTTGCGCAGCGAGCTTGCCAAGCGCGAGCAGGCTTTGGGCGATATCGTGCAGCAACTCTACGACACCACGGCCGCGCAGTCCCGTGTTCGCGAAAATCTCGCGGCGGTGCCCAGCGACAGCACCTTGGCCCAGCGCTACATTTCCATGCTCGAGCAGCAGGAAGACCAGATTGCGGCGCTGGAGATGCAGCGCCGGGAGGCCGAAAAGGCCCTGAGCGATGAACGCGACGCCTTCGCCAAGGCGGTGCAGGCACTGTAAGAACCGTTCCGCCCCAGCGCTTTGACCCGTGCTGGGGCTGCTTCGGCCTTGGTCGTGCCCCAAAAGGGTGTACCTCTTTGCCCGCACAGGATCGGTGTTGAGGTGATTTGACTTGAAGCGCGTTGTGGCCCTGCTGGCCTTTTCGGTGGTGCTCTTTGGCGGCGTGGCTCATGCGGCCGACAGCGAGTTTTGCGAGAAGCTCGCCTATGGCGACACGCCCTATGTCGTCTGTACCCCGCCGCTCGACAATGCGGGTCTGCGCCTGTTCTGGAAAGACAGTGACGGTCACCCCTATCGCCGTTTCAGCGCCGTAGCCGAAGCACTGGCGCAAGAGGGCGAGACGCTGGTTTTTGCCTTCAACGCTGGCATGTATTTCGAGAACTTTGCCCCCATGGGGCTCTATGTCGAAGACGGCTCGACCAGGGTGCAGCTGAACACCCATCAGAAAGATGGTCCCGCCTCATCGGTGCCCAATTTCTACAAGGCGCCCAATGGCGTATTCTATCTGAGCGGGCAGGGCCCGGGGCTAGTGACCACCCAAGCCTTTGCTGATGCCGCGCCTGAAGCCGTCTACGCAACCCAGTCAGGTCCCATGCTGGTCATTGATGGCGCGGTGCATCCCGCCTTCATCAAGGGGTCTTCGGACCGCAAGCGGCGCACCGGTATCGGGCTTTGCGCCGATGGAAAGGTCGAGATCGCCATCAGCGACAGCCCGGTGAGTTTTTACGACTTCGCGCTGTTCTTCAAAGACCGTCTAGGCTGCCCCAATGCGCTCTTCCTCGACGGTGGCCGTGGCGCAGGCATCTATAGCCCGCAGCTGGGCCGCAACGACATATCCTGGCACGGCGGCTTCGGCCCAATCATTGGCCTCGTCCGCTAGGCGGCACGTCGATGAATGCTGTGATGGTGGAGGGTTGGAGCGGGTGAAGGGAATCGAACCCTCGTCATCAGCTTGGGAAGCTGCTTCTCTACCATTGAGATACACCCGCGTGCCGCAATCGGATGCCGTAAAACCATTGCAACGTCAATAGGAAGCTTTGATTTGGCCCATCCTGTCCCGCGTTCGGTAGCACTTGGGCACAGACTTAGGGCGCATATCGGGCGCAGATTAGCCCAGAAAACTGCATGCGTTTCGGCGATGGGAAGAAGACATCCCGGCGTGGTGAGGTCAGCAATAGCTGCGGTCAAAGCGTGCGATAGGCTTCCCGGTCCGCTTCGCCATGCCATTCATTGAATGCACCAAACTGGTCCTCGGAGGGAGGCATCTCTGCCTTGCTCAGAATGACCGTGTCGCCCCGTATCGCATAGGCCACGGTATCGCCTTTTCTGAGTGACAACGCGCTCAGAACAGCCCGCGGTATCGTCGTCCGCGCTCGGGTCGTGATCGTGCTGGTGATCATCACGCCTTCCTTTTCAGGAGCCAAGCAACGCTCTCCGACATGGCCTCTCCCCAGCGCTAGGCGGGGAAAGGCTTGAAGTGTTTGGAGAGCTTGAGGGTCTGGGCCTGGTAGTTTGAGCCCAGCGCCGAGCCATAGAGCCGGTCCGGCGCTTCGGCCAGCGTCTCATAGATCAGCCGGCCAATGGTCTGCTGGTGGCCGAGCAGGAAGGGCACTTCGCGGCTGCGCACTTCGAGAACGGCGCGGCTGCCCGTGCCGCCGGCCGAGGAATGGCCAAAGCCGGGATCGAAAAAGCCAGCATAATGCACGCGGAATTCGCCTACCAGCGGATCGAACGGCACCATTTCGGCGGCGTGGGTCGGCGGCACATGCACCGCCTCGTCGCTGACCAGAATGTAGAACTCGTCGGGATCAAGGATCAGCTCTTCGCGGCCGCGATTGTAGAGCGGGTCCCAGAAATCGAGCACGTCCAGCGCACCCTTTTTGTCGACGTCGACAACCGCCGTATGGCGGCGCGAGCGGAACCCGATCAGGCCATCACGGCCTGCGCCCTTGAGGTCGATGGAGAGCGCAACGCCCTCGCCAACCGGAATGCTGCCGTCAAACACCAGCGTGTCGCGCTCGTGCAGCGCCTTGTGTTCGGCAATGTTCAGCCTTGTATCGCCGGAGCGGAACCGCATCTGGCTGAGGCGGGAGCCGGTCCGCGCGAGAATGGGGAAGGTGCGGGGGCTAACTTCGAGATAGAGCGGGCCGTGATAACCGGCTGGCATCTGATCGAACCCACGCGCGCGATCACCGATCACGCGGGTAAAAACGTCGAGGCGCCCCGTCGAGCTTTTGGGATTGGCGGAGGCGCTGACTTCAGGCGGCAGCGCCAGGCTTTCCTGCAGCGGCACGAGGTAGACGCAGCCGCGCTCCAGCACGGCGCCCTTCGTCAGGTCGATCTCGTGCAGCTTCAGAGCTTCGATGCGTTCGGCCACCGAATGGCTGGGGCCGGGCAGAAAACTCGAGCGCACGCGATAGGCCACATCGCCCAGACGCAGGTCGAGGCTGGCGGGCTGAACCTGATCGATATCGAATGGCCGCGATGTCATGATCGCGCCCTGGCTTGCCAGCAGTTCGATCAGCCGTGCGGGGAAGACGCCCTGCGGCCAGGTCTGTTGCTTGTCCATGCTTTCGATATTCCTTTGGCTCGTGCCGATCCCTAGCAAACCCTTGTAATTGACGCCAACGCCCAATTGCCTTTAGATCACATTCCAGTGGTGATTTGGCCGGTCGGTTGCAGCCACTTAAAACAAATTGCTAAAGACCGTTTGAACCGGCCGCCGTATGCGTGCCGGTTTTTTTGTTTGAAGGCGTGATAATGTCCAAGGCGAACAATCCCCTCAATGATCCGGCGCGCCGGTCCCCCGAAACCCAATTGGTTCACGGCGGCACCCAGCGCACGGCGTTTAACGAGACCAGCGACGCGCTGTTTCTCAACTCCGGCTACAGCTATCCCAGCTCGGACCACGCCGAAAAGCTGTTCATGGGAGAGATCCCGGGCGCCCACAATTATTCCCGCTTTGCCAATCCCACCGTCGACGTGTTTCAGGAGCGCATGGCGCTGCTCGAAGGCGCCGAGGCCGCACGCGGCTTCGCCAGCGGCATGGCCGCCGTCACCAATGCGGTGATGAGCCAGGTCAAGGCCGGCGATCATATCGTCGCCAGCCGCGCGCTGTTCGGCGGTTGTCGGTATGTGGTTGAGGACTTCATGCCGCGTTGGGGCGTCTCGACGACGCTGGTCGATGGCCGCGACCCCGAGAACTTCGCCCGCGCCATGCAGCCCAACACCAGATTGGTGTTCATCGAAACGCCAACCAATCCGACGCTGGAGCTGGTCGATATCAAGGCCGTGGCCGATATCGCCCACGCCCATGGCGCTGTGCTGGTTGTCGATAACGTGTTTGCCACAGCCCTCTGGCAGAAGCCGCTGGAGCTGGGCGCCGACCTCGTCACCTATTCGGCCACCAAGCATATTGACGGTCAGGGCAGGGTGCTGGGCGGCGTCGTACTGGGCTCCAAAAAGCTCATCGAGGGCGATGTGCACACCCTGCTGCGTCAGACCGGCGCGACGCTCAGCGCCTTCAACGCCTGGGTGTTGATGAAGGGGCTCGAGACCTTCCCGCTGCGCGTGCGCCAGATGACCGACAGCGCCGCCAAGATCGTCGCGGCGCTCGATGGGCATGCCAAGATCGGCCGCGTGGTCTATCCGCACCTCAAGAGCCATCCGCAATATGATCTGGCCAAGCGCCAGATGCAGACGGGCTCGACCCTGATTGCGCTGGATGTGGAGGGCGGGCAGGAAGCCGCGTTCAAGCTGTGCGATTCATTGTCGGTGATCCTGATCTCCAACAATCTGGGCGACGCCCGCTCGCTGATCACTCATCCACGCACCACCACCCACCAGCGCCTCACCGAAGAGGTGCGTCTGGAAACCGGCGTCACGCCGGGTCTGGTGCGGCTGTCGGTTGGTCTGGAAGCCAGCGACGACCTGATCGCCGATCTGCTCTATGGGTTGGATCAGATCTAGGAAGCCACGGCTCCCTTACCTCTCCCTTCGGGGGAGAGGTAAAGTGGCCTCGTGGTTCGACAGGCTCACCATGAGGTCTACTGAATATGCACGATTATGAAGTAGACCTCATCCTGAGCCAGTCGAAGGATGAGGGCGTGCCCCGGTGCTGCCATTGATGAAATCAACGCGAGCCCTGTCGCTCCTGCTCATTGGGCTGGGCGCGCTTGTCTATGCTGCCATCGCCCAGCCATTGCCCTATCACGTCGATCCCAGCGCGCGCGAAATCCTGCCGGCGACCAATGCCGTGCCGGCCATCCGCTTTCTCACCTCCTCCGATTTTCCGCCCTTCAACTTTCGCGATAGCGGCGGCGAATTGATCGGCTTCAATATCGATCTGGCCAAACGCATCTGTTCCGAGGTCAATGTCGCCTGCACCATTCAGGCTTGGCCTTGGGATCAGGCAGCCAATGCGCTGGCCGACAACCAGGGCGATGCACTGATCGCCGGGCTAGAAATGTCGCCCGACAATGGCGCGCTGTTTGATTTTTCTGCGACCTATCTCGAACTGCCCGGCCGCTTCGTGACCCGCGCCGCCGATACCGCCGCCTTCGATCCAACCAAGCTGGCAGGAAAGACCGTTGCCGTGCGCAAGGGCAGCGCGCATGAAGCGTTTTTGAAGCGCTACATTCCCCGCGCCAAGCTTTCCGAATTTGCCAATGAGGTTGAAGCCCTGGCCGCAGTCCAATCCAGCGCTGCCGACCTGTTCTTTGGCGACGCCATGCGCGCCTCGTTCTGGCTCAACGAAAATCTCGATTGCTGTGCCTTTGCTGGCGACGCCTATTTCCGGCCGACCCAGTTTGGCGAGGGTCTCGCCATCGCCGTGCCTGCCGGCGCCGACCCCGTCCGCCACGCCATCGACTGGGCGCTGGTGCGCCTGAAAAACAATGGCACGCTGGACGAGTTGTACCTGCGCTGGTTCCCGGTTGGGTTTTATTAGGGCAGGGCCCACACATCACCTCAAACAAACACCGCGCTGCCCTCGGATCAGGTCCGAGGGCAGCGCGGTGGGTGGGGATCTGGCGAAGTCAGTCTCACCTAACGGAGGCCTTTACACCGAGATTTCGGCGTTCGCAGCGTCTGCCCCCGTCACTGCGTCATTCCCGCGAAAGCGGGAATCTCCCTTCCCTATGCAACAAAGCATAAGGGGGATTCCCGCTTTCGCGGGAATGACGTCGCGGGTGATATGAAGTCCACGCACTCTACCCCGGCAAGCGCCGGTTGCGTGCCCGCGCAGCCACTTCAATTGCAGCCGTCGTCAGGCGATCAAGGTCCAGCTTATCGCGCAGCAATTCGAGGAAGCGCAGTTCTTCCTGCTCCAAAAACAGATCGACTGCGGTGACTTCGACCGACACGGCATAAGCGGTGTCCTGCAATTTTGCCGGCAGGGCGGCAATCGCGTCGTCCACCACATGATCAAGCCCGTTGGGCTGGTTGAGCTTGTCGGCGCATTCATTAGCGACGGCGGCAAAGCGCGATCTGTCAAAGCCCTCAAACACCGGCATCCGCTCGATCAGAGCCTGAATGCGGGTCAGTTCCTTGTCGGTCATCGTCGTGTCGGACGATGCGGCAACCAGCATCAGATGGATCAGCGCGTCATGGGCAGAAAGGGTCATGGCAGCTTCCGAAAAGAGGACGTATCGCAACACATAGGTACGCTCACAGCGCTTGCCTAGCATTGCCAGCGTTGACGACGCGGCTCAGCAATGCAACACACCACCTCTCTGCCCCTCTTGGAAGGTCATAACCCTTGTCGTCCGCCCATTTGCCTCAGCTCGATCCTGCGTTTTTTGACGCTGCCCAAACCGCCCGCGCCTGGCCGTTTGAGGAAGCCCGAAAACTGGTGAAACGGCTTGAGAAATCGGGCAAGGGCGAAGCCCTGTTCGAGACCGGCTATGGCCCCTCGGGCCTGCCCCATATTGGTACCTTCGGCGAAGTCGCCCGCACCACCATGGTGCGCACGGCATTCCGCCTTTTGACCCGCGACGAGATTCCGACCCGGTTGCTCTGCTTCTCGGACGATCTCGACGGCATGCGCAAGATTCCGGACAACGTGCCCTCCAAGGAGGCCATGGAACCGCATTTGCAAAAGCCGCTGACGTCGGTGCCCGATCCCTGGACCAATGAATATCCAAGCTTTGGCGACCACAACAATGCCATGCTGCGCCGGTTCCTCGACACCTTCGGGTTCGACTACGAGTTCGCCAGCGCCACCGAATATTATCGCTCGGGCAAGTTCGACGCCGTGCTGCTGCGCGCCGCCGAGCGCTATGATGACATCATGAAGGTCATGCTGCCAACGCTGGGTGCCGAGCGTCAGGCAACCTACTCGCCTTTCCTGCCGATCTCCCCGATTTCGGGCCGCGTGCTCTACGTGCCAATGAAGGAAGTCAACGCCAAGGACGGCACGATTACCTTCACCGACGAAGACGGTCGCGACACCACGGTGCCGGTCACGGGTGGCCATGTGAAGCTGCAGTGGAAGCCCGACTTCGGCATGCGCTGGGCTGCGCTCGGCGTCGATTTCGAAATGTTCGGCAAGGATCACCAGACCAATGCGCCGATCTACGACAAGATCTGCGAAATCCTCGGTGGTACGGCCCCTGAGCACTATGTCTATGAGCTGTTCCTCGACAGCGAAGGCCAGAAGATCTCCAAGTCCAAGGGCAATGGCCTGACGATTGACGAGTGGCTGACCTATGCGAGCAATGACAGCCTGGGCCTCTACATGTTCCAGAAGCCGCGTACGGCCAAGCGGCTGCACTTCGATGTCATCCCGCGCGCCGTCGATGAGTACTACGCTTTTGTCGCGGCCTATCAGGGCCAGGACATTGCTGCGCGTCTGGAAAACCCGGCCTTCCACGTCCACTACGGCACCGTGCCAAACCCCGAAGTGCCGCTGAGCTTTGCGCTGCTGCTCAATCTGGTGGCAACGGCCAATGCCGAAGACACCAAGGTGATGTGGGGCTTTATCTCGCGTTACCTCAAGGGCGCAACGGCCGAGACCCATCCGGAGATCGACCGTCTGGCGGGCTATGCGGTTCGGTACTTCAACGACAAGGTCAAGCCGGCAAAGACCTATCGCGCGCCGACCGAGCAGGAACGCGCGGCGCTGCAGGATCTTTACGATCAGCTGGCCGACTACGAAGGCTCCACCGATGGTGGTGCGTTGCAGGATCTGGTTTATGCCATCGGCAATGCCCACAAGTTCGAGCCGCTGCGGGACTGGTTCAAGGCGATCTACCAGGTGCTGCTGGGCGACGATCAGGGCCCACGCTTCGGCTCGTTTATCGCGCTGTTCGGCGTCGCAGAGACGCGCAAACTGATAGAAGATGCGCTAGCCGGTAAGATGCTGAAAGCCTGAATAATGCGAGTGCGGGCTGAGACAGTCCTCGCGCAGGAATAATCCACACCCTCGGGTTCACCCCGGGGGTGTTTTGTTTTTGGCCAAGTGAAGAGCCCTCGGGTCAGGCCCGAGGGTGACGACTGCGGGATTGGAGTGCGGACCCGCGCAGTGGCCAAGGGTAGACTCCGAAACGCGGCTCTCCAACATCCCCATCACAAAGACCAACCCCATCCCGGATCGTCACCCTCGGGCGTGACCCGAGGGCGTTTTGGGGAGGCCGCAGCTCAAAGTTGCTTCCTAAAATACACAACCCGCTGAGTTTCCTCGAAGCCAAGCGCCTCATGCATCTGATGGCTTTGCGTGTTGTTGATGTCTGCGTCGGACGCCAGTTGCGTGTAGCCTCGCTGGCGCACCCAATCGGCCACGGCATCGACCAGCTTCCCGGCAATCCCCGTACGCCGATGCTCAGGCACCACGTAAATCCCCTCAAGGAACCCCACGGGCGAGGTATCGCAGCCGTTTACGAAGTCGTGGCGGATGCTGGCCTCGGCAAATCCGATGGCGGCGCCAGCCGTGTCGCGGGCGATCAACGTCAGGGTGTCTCCCGGTGCCGCAAGGTAGTCGGCGATGTCGGCGACGTGCTCGGCGATGTCATGACTGGGCCACAGGGCTTGGCGCATAGCGGCCCAATCCGTCGCGTCCGCTGGAGAGGCCGTCGCGATGATCATTGGCTGGCCCAGATGATGCGGGCGATCCATTCGATATCGGAAATGTCGATCAGGCGCGGCCCGAAGGCGGGATTGATCGAATGCAGCTCGATCTGCTTGGCGCTCTGGCGGGCAAGGATTTTGGCCATGACTTCGCCATCGCTGGTCTTGACCACAACGCGGTCGCCCCGGCGCACCTGCTCGGTGGGCGAAACGACAATGCGGTCGCCCTCGCGATAGAGCGGCTCCATGGAATCGCCCTGCACTTCGAGCGCATAGATGCCCGCTTCCCCGGGGGAGGGCAGGGTGATCTCGTCCCAGCCTTGCCCCGCCGGAAAACCAGCGCTGTCAAAAAAACCACCCGAACCAGCCTGCGCCAGACCCAGAAGCGGCACGGTCCGGATTGGGCCATTGTCATTGAGCTGCATGAAGGCGCCGGTGCCATTGAGGAAAGAATCAAAGCTCTCTCCGGTGGCTTCGAGAATTTTCGAAATACTTTCGGTGGAGGGCCAGCGTTCACGCCCGTCCTTGCTGATGCGTTTGGAGACGTTGAAGGCGGTGGCATCCAGGCCCGCAAGCCTTGCCAAAGCGGACACGGAGTGACCGTGCCGCCGCGCCAGCGCATCGATGCCGTCCCATATTGCGCGGTGTGAGAGCATTAAAGAGCCAATTAAACGAGAGGAATGAAATCTTAAAATCGGAAAGAAGTCCTAAAATACAGGCCGCGCGCCCCCTTGTAAAGAGCATCGCGGAGCGCTTGCGGCGCGTGGTCCCCGCCATTAGGGTCGCGCCCATGAGCACGCCAGAATTGATCTACAAAATCGCCACCGAAGCCGCCTTTACGCCCGCCCGCCATGCCGACAGTTTTGCCGGCATGCCCATCGACGCAAACGACGGCTACATGCATTTTTCGACCGCCGAACAGCTTTCCGAAACGCTGCGTCTGCACTTCGCCGGGCAAGCCGATCTGGTGCTGCTGGCGGTGCGTACGGCCGATATCGCGGCTGATCTGGTGTGGGAGGCGTCGCGCGGTGGCGCGCTGTTCCCCCATCTCTATGACCGTCCGCTGCCCGCCAGCGCCATCGCCTGGGAAGCGCCGCTCAGCGTTGCCGCTGACGGGTCCTGCACTTTGCCTGAGGCCGTTCGATGATCCTGTCTGCTTTCTCTCCGCTGCTGCGCATTCCGGCGCTGTCTGGCCTCACGCGTGAAGCCCTGCTCAAGATGGATGCCGAAACGGCCCATAGCGCGACCATCACTGCGCTGCGTCTGGGCCTCGCGCCCGAGCAGACCCATCCTGATGGCGCCGAGCTGAAGTCGAGCTTCTGCGGCATTGATCTCAGCAATCCCATCGGCATGGCCGCTGGCTTTGACAAGAATGCCGAAGTGCCGCGCCCGCTGGCCCGGCTGGGCTTTGGTCTTGTCGAAATCGGCACGGTGACGCCACGCCCGCAGTCGGGCAATCCCAAGCCGCGCCTGTTCCGCGTCTTCCCGTCCGAAGGCGTCGTCAACCGCATGGGCTTTAACAATGAGGGCCATGAAGCCGCCTTCGCGCGTCTCAAGGGCCTGCGTGTGCCAGCGGCTTTGGGCGTCAATATCGGGGCCAACAAGGACAGCGAGGATTTCGTTGCCGACTATGTGCTTGGTGTCGAGCGCTTTGCCGATCTGGCCGATTATCTGACGGTCAACGTCTCCTCGCCCAATACGCCCGGCCTGCGCAATTTGCAGGCTGACGAAGCCCTGCGCCGCCTCCTCGGTGAAGTGCTGGCCGCGCGCGCCAAGGCTAACACCCGCGTACCGGTGCTGCTCAAGATCGCGCCTGATCTGGATGAAGCGGCGCTCGACGCCATCGCCGCCGTTGTGCTGGCGACTGATCTTGACGGGCTGATCGTCTCAAACACCACCATCACCCGTGACGGGGTAGCGGGCCAGACCAATGCCAGCGAAACCGGCGGGCTCTCCGGCAAGCCGCTGTTCAACCTCTCGACGCAGAAGCTGGCACAGGTCCGCCAGCGCGTTGGTGACCTACCGATCATCGGTGTGGGTGGCATCCATTCGGCGCAGTCTGCTGTGGCCAAGTTCGAGGCTGGCGCCAATGCGATCCAGCTCTATTCTGCGATGGTGTTTGGGGGGCTGGAACTGCTCGACACCATCAAACGTGGCATGGTCGCGGCCGTTCGCGCCGAGGGCAAAACCAATATCTCCCAGCTCGTCGGCACCAAGACCGCCGACTGGGCCAGCGGCAAGATCTCGCTCTAAAGCAGGCTAGGCGGCGGGGGCGAAGAGCCACGCCTTCCGCCGCTCGATGGCCAGATAGTAATAAACGCCGCGCGCGATAAACCAGAAGTGCAGCGCTGCCCACAGGCCCCAATTGCCGAAGACCGGCTGTAAGGCCAAAGCCGCCAGCAGGAACACGCCAAGCGACACCACCATGCCGTTGCGCATGACGCTGTTGAGCGTCGTGCCGACCAGAATGCCGTCATAGAGGAAGGCCGGCATGAAGATCACCGAGCACAGTGCGGCGATCGGCAGATAGGTCAGGGCATAAGCCTGCACTTCGGCATTTGTGGTCATGGCGCCAATGACCCATGGCCCGCTCAGATACCAGCCCAGCCCAAGCGTCAGCGTCAGGCCCAGCCCCCATGCAAAGCTCAGCCGATAGGCTTGGTCAAATGCCGGTCGCCAATTGGCGCCGACGGCCTTGCCGGTCAGCTGTTCAGCGGCCTGCGAAATGCCGTCGAGAAAATACGCCAGCAGCATCAAAAGGTTCAGCAGGATCGCATTGGCCGATAGCGCCACCTCGCCCATGCGTGATCCCTGCGCGGCAAACCAGGCATAGGCGCCCATCAGCGCCATCGAGCGGATCATCAGGTCGCGGCTGAGGCCAAACATGCGCTTGAGCGCGGTGGCGTCGCGCAACTCGCCGGGGGCTATCTTGGCGACGATGGCGCCGAACCCACCATAATGGCGCAGCATCACGAAAAGCCCGACTACGGCGGCTGTCGCCTGGGCCAGCACCGTGCTGGTGGCCGCGCCGGTCACGCCCCAATGGAACACATAGACGAACAGGATCGACAGCACGATGTTCACGCCATGCAGCAGCAACTGCAGCATCATGCCGGTCTTGGCCGCGGCGCGACCATAAAACCAGCCGAGCAAGGCATAGTTAATCAGCGAAAACGGCGCCGCCCAGATGCGGTGGTTGAAATACTCGGCCAGCGCAGCGCTGGCCCCGGCCTCGGGCGCCAGAAGCGTCGTCGCCAGCCACAGGATCGGCGCGCTAAGCGCAATCATGACGATGCCAATGCTCACGCCCAGCAGCAGGGCCCGCGTCACATGCAGCAGCCCGTCGCGCGGGTCACGCGCGCCAACGGCCTGCGCCGTCAGCCCGGCCGTGCCAATGCGCAGGAAATAGGCCAGCGAGAAAATGATGTCGAACAGCAGCGCGCCCAGCACCAGCCCACCCAACATGCCGGCATCACCCAGCCGGCCAATCACCGCAATGTCGATAATGCCCACCAGCGGCTCGGTGATGAATGCCACCGAGGCGGGCAGGGCGATCTTCCACACATCGGCGTGGCGCACGGTAAAGGGATGCTGGGGGCGGGGCGTGGTCATGACATGAGGAATCGCGTGGCTGGAACGCTCGTCTAGCACGGATTGTGTGACGGCGGGATCGGAGTACCCCCACCTAGCCTCCCCCTGATAGGGGGAGGAATTCGCTTTGGGCATGGGCACCAACGCACCCAATACACCGGCCGGTTCCTCCCCCTTTTCAGGGGGAGGCTAGGTGGGGGTACCCTTACTGCGCCACATCCATCTCGATCACCACATCAGCCCGATCCTGCGACAGGGTCACCAGATCAAAATTGGGCATATCGTTGCGCTCGATATGGGCGCGGTTGCGCTCTTCGGTGAAGAGGCCCTCTTCGCCGTGGCGCTTGAGCAGCCGGGCCTTCACCAGATCGCGCGGCACATCGACGAACACCGAATAGTCCAGCAGTGGCTTGACCCCGGCCCATGGGCCTTCGGTGAGCAGCAGGTAATTGCCCTCGACGATCAGCACGCGCACGTCGGCGGGGATGGTGAAGGCGTTCTCCACCACGTCCTCGATCTTGCGGGAGTAGGCTGGTCCGCTGATATCGCCATCCGCCACCTTGAGCCGATGCAGGAAATTGACGAACTCCGCCCCTTCGAAGGTGTGCGGCGCGCCTTTGTAATCCACCTGCCCCATGGCCTCGAGCTTGGCGTGGCGCATGTGAAAACCATCCATGGGCACCAGAGCTGCGCTGCCGGGATGGGTGGCGTTGATCATGGTCACCAGCTCGGCGGCCAGCGTCGACTTGCCCGAGCCGGGGCCACCGGCAATGCCGATGGCAATGCGGCGATGGGCCTGGCTTTCCATGTCAACGATATGCGGAACCAGCCGCGACAAAGCCTGCTGCGGCGTAAGTTTAACGCGGTCCATCAGCGTCCCTTGGTCAGGCGAAGGATCAGCCAGATCGGCAGCACAAGTGCAGCGCCGGTCACGATATAGGTGCCGATGTCGCCGAACACGCCAAGTCCGTCGCGCAGCACATTGCGGAACATTTCGAGCGTGCCCTCGAAGATGTCGCGCGCGCTGACCCCAAAGACGCTCATCAGAAAGCCGACAACCAGCGACATCAGCACCAGGCGGATGATCACGCCGCTCGGCTTGTCGCCCAACAGGCGCTCAAGCAAGGGGCGGTGGTAGACGTCGCGTTTGGGTTCGTCGCTCAAGGCTGTTCTCCAACTGGCTCTGTCGGTGGTGTCGCCGATCATATAGTCTCTTTTATGATTTGCAGAAGAGTTGTCCTTGTTGAGCTCGTGCACGCCCCATACCCCCACCCCGCCTCCCCCTGATGAGGGGGAGGAGCCAATCGAGTTTGGGGCGCTATCAGTTCACCAGCACCACACAGTTCCTCCCCCTGTTCAGGGGGAGGTTAGGTGGGGGTACTCTTGACTGACCTTCCTCCCGTCATCACCGACTGGTTCGCCGCAAAGGGTTGGGCGCCGCGTGAGCATCAGCTGGCGGTGCTGGAGAGCTGGCATGCCAAGGCCTCGGCGCTGCTGATTGCCCCCACAGGTGCCGGCAAAACGCTGGCCGGGTTTCTGCCGACGCTGAGCGATCTGGTGGACGGGGAGTTCGAGGGCCTGCACACGCTCTATATTTCCCCGCTCAAGGCTCTCGCTGTCGACGTGGCGCGCAACCTGACGACGCCGATCGCGGAAATGGGCCTGCCCATCAAGGTCGAAACCCGCACGGGTGACACGCCTGCCTCCCGCCGCGCCCGCCAACGGGTCAAGCCGCCCCATATTCTGCTGACCACGCCGGAACAGATCGCGCTGCTGCTCAGCCATCCGCAGGCCGAACTGCTGTTCGGCTCGCTCCGTCGCATCGTGCTCGACGAATTGCATGCGCTGGTGACCAGCAAGCGCGGCGAACTGCTGTCGCTGGCCCTGGCGCGGCTGGCCAAGCTCGCGCCCGATCTGCGCATCACCGCGCTCAGCGCCACCGTGGCCCGGCCCGATCTGTTGCGCGACTGGATCGCGCAGCCATTGCCGGACAAGCCAACCCATCTCTTGACCACGTCCGGCGGTGCGCCGCCCGTGCTCGAAATTCTCGACACCAGCCAGCGCCTGCCCTGGGCCGGGCACTCGGCCAATTACGCCCACCACGATCTCTACGAGACCATCAAGCTGCACAAAACCACGCTGCTCTTCGTCAATACGCGCAGCCAGGCCGAGATGCTGTTTCAGGGCCTTTGGGCCATCAATGACGACATGCTGCCGATTGCCCTGCATCATGGCTCGCTCTCGGTCGAGCAGCGCCGCAAGGTCGAAAGCGCCATGGTCGAGGGCAGGCTCAAGGCGGTGGTCTGTACCTCGACGCTCGATCTGGGCATCGACTGGGGCGATGTCGATCTGGTGGTGCAAGTGGGCGCGCCCAAGGGCAGCTCGCGCATGCTGCAGCGCATTGGCCGGGCCAATCACCGGCTCGATGAACCGTCCAAGGCCCTCTTGGTGCCGTCCAATCGTTTCGAGGTGCTGGAGTGCGAAGCGGCGCTGGAAGCCGTCGCGGAAAGTCATCAGGACAGCGAAGACCCCATCACGGGTGGCTATGATGTGCTGGCCCAGCATGTTCTTGGCATGGCCTGTGCCGAGCCGTTTCTGGCCGATGAGCTGTTTGAGGAAATCCGCCGCGCCTGGCCCTATCGCGATCTGCCGCGCGCCCAGTTTGACCGGGTGCTCGATTTCGTCGCCACTGGCGGCTATGCGCTGCGCGCCTATGAGCGCTATGCACGGCTGAAGAAAACCGAGGACGGCCATTGGCGCATCGCCAATCCGCAGGTCGCCCAGCAGTACCGGCTCAATATCGGCACCATTGTTGAAGAGCCCATGGTGCGCGTGAGACTGGTGCGTGGCAGGGGCTTCAAAAAGGGCCAGACCACCGGACCCATCGGCGCGGGCGGGCGCGTGCTGGGGGAAATGGAGGAATATTTCTTCGGCACCCTGCTGATCGGCGACACCTTCATGTTCGGCGGCGAAATCGTCGCCTTTGAGGGCATGAAGGACAATGAGGCCTTCGTCAGCCGGGCGCAGGCCAGCGATCCCAAAATCCCATCCTATATGGGTGGCCGGTTTCCGCTCTCGACCTATCTGGCCGAGCGCGTCCGCCGCATCATGGATAGCCCTGAGGAATGGACCAAGCTGCCCGATCAGGTCAGCGACTGGCTGCGCCTGCAGCGCGATATTTCAGTACTGCCCCGGCGCGACAGCCTGCTGGTCGAAACCTTCCCGCGCGGCGCGCAGAACTACATGGTCTGCTATCCCTTCGAGGGGCGTTTGGCGCACCAGACCCTGGGCATGCTGTTGACCCGACGGCTTGAGCGCGCCCGCGCCCGGCCTCTGGGGTTCATCGCTTCCGAATATGCCTTGGCCATCTGGGGACTGGGCGATCTCTCGGGATTGATCCGCACCGACCGGCTTTCCCTCGATGATCTCTTTTCCGAGGACATGCTGGGCGATGATCTCGAAGACTGGCTCGACGAGTCCGCCCTGATGAAGCGCACCTTCCGCAACTGCGCCATCATCGCCGGGCTGATCGAGCGCCGTCACCCCGGCAAGGAAAAGACCGGGCGGCAGATCACCATGTCGTCGGACCTGATCTATGACGTGCTCTATCAGCACGAGCCCGATCACATCCTCATTCAGGCAACCCGGCATGATGCGGCGCGCGGCTTGCTTGATATCGAGCGGCTGGGCGACATGTTGCGCCGCATTCGCAGCCATATCGTGCACAAGCCGCTGGAGCGGGTTTCCCCGCTGGCCGTGCCCCTCATGCTCGATATCGGCAAGGAGCCCATTTTCGGGGAAGGCCGCGAATCGGCTATGGCTGATGCTGCCGACGAATTGATCCGCGAAGCCATGGGCCAGATTTGAGCCAGCCTCTATATAAAGCCGAGATTACGGAGACCCCGATCTTGCGCTTTGCCGGCCATAATTTTGAACCGCTCCCATCGGGGGCGCTGCATTGGCCGGGCCAGCAAACCTTGCTGGTGGCCGATCTACATCTGGAAAAGATGAGCAGCTTCGCCCGTCGCGGCCAGATGCTGCCGCCCTACGATACCGGCATGACGCTGGCGCGGCTTGAGGCCGATCTGCGCCGCACGGGCGCAAAGCGTCTCATCTCGCTCGGCGACAGCTTTCACCGCGCCGATGCTAGCAGTCTGCTAACGCATTCCGACCGGATGCGACTGGATGCGCTGACCGATATTGTCGATTGCATCTGGCTGTCCGGCAACCACGATCCCGCCCCCCACGCCATCGGCGGCACCTGCCTGCCCGAGCTGGAACTGGCCGGATTGACGCTGACGCACGAGCCCCGACGCGGCGCAGCGGGCCTGATTTCCGGGCATCTCCATCCTGCCGCGCATATTCACATCGAAGGCCGCTCCACCCGCCGCCCGTGCTTCGTCCACGACAACCGCCTGATGATCCTGCCCGCCTATGGCGCATCCACCGGCTCGATCAACATCATGTCGCCAGCCTTCATTGGCCTGTTCAACTGGCCGGGGCTGGAGGTGACGATGCTGGGGAGGGATCGCACCTATCCGGTGAGCCCCAAGCGGCTGGTGCGGGGATAGATTTTTTGCGCGGATACCCCCTCCTAGCCTCCCCCTGATAGGGGGAGGGACACGGCCGGTGGGTTGGGGGAGATCGTGTCCATTCCGCGATGTAGTTCCTCCCCCTTTTCAGGGGGAGGGTAGGAGGGGGTATTCTTTCTCACCCAACTACCGCTTGAACAGCACGCCGCCCAGCCAGCCGGTGACCAGCGCCAGAAGCACGCAGATGATGCCGTAGAGCAGCGGCTGCTGTACTGCAGACAGCGCCAGGAACCGTTCGAAGCCAATCTTGCGCACCGAGAAGCCCTCGGACTTGCGCGCGATGATTTCGCCGTTCTTGAACACATAGGTCAGCGCGATATAGGGGCCCGGTGGGGCATTGCTCGGCAGGGTCAGGCGCGCCGAATAGAAGTTGTCCGACAGGAAGTTGACGCCATTTTCCTGAATGCCGAACAGGCCTTCCTCGGTCATCAGCCGCACCAGTTCGCGGCCGAAAACGGCGCTCTTCCACCAGTCGACGCCACTGGGCATCAGCGTATGCGCCTCGGGCAGGATGTAGTTGGTGGTAAGGGTCGTGACGTCGGTGATGTCCTTAAGCCGTGCACTGGCCAAGACATGGAAATAGCTCGGGAAATTCTTGTATTCGACCTGATCTGTATTGAGCCAGATGCCGAAATTGTGGGTCTTTTGCCGCGCCACCCGGTTCTGGGTTGGGCCAAGCACCACCACGATGGTCTGGAATGGTCCTTCGACAACCTTCTCGGTCGAACCGGCATCGGGCATGATCTGGCCGAAAAAGCTCATGCGCTCGCCGTCAAAGCTCGAGGTGATCTCCACCGTGTCGTTCGATACCTGGGACACAAGGCGGGCCGCGTGGGCCGGCGCCACCAGTCCAAACAGGATCGCGAACAGGGCGAGCAAACGCATCATTGCCGCGCCCCCAGCACCGCCATGCTGAACACGTCGGCCGGAGCCAGCACCAGCGAAAGGCCGAAGCGGATGGCCACGGCCAGCACGAGGATAGCGAGCAACCCGCGCAGCTGTTCGCCGCGCAGATATTTGCCTGCCGAAGCACCAAACTGCGCCCCGGCTGTGCCGCCCACCATCAGGCAGAAGGCGAGCAGGATATCGACGCTCTGGCTTTGCACGGCGTGCAGAATGGTGGTTGCGGCCATCATCGCCACAACCTGCGCCAGCGACGTGCCGATAACGACATTGCCCGGCACGCGCAGCAGGTAGACCAGCGCAGGCACCATGATGAAGCCACCGCCGATACCCAGTAGCGAGCCGACAAAGCCGATGAAAAGCCCGATCACCAGTACCGGCAGGACACTAATATAGAGCCGCGATTTCTTGAACCGCACGCGCATCGGCAGGCCGTGAATCCAGCTGTGCTGATTGGGCAGGCGGTCGCGAACGACGATGCCCTTGCGCTGCTTGAGGATTGCGCGCGTCGATTCAATCAGCATCAGCGTGCCGACAAAGCCGAGCAGGATCAAAAAGCCGAGCGAAATGAAGAGGTCGAGCTGGCCGGCGTCGCGGAGCACGGCGAAGGTCGCCACCCCGCCAAAGGCCCCTAAGACACCCGACAACACCAGATACATTGCCAGATGGAGGTCTATGCCTCCGCGGCGATAGTGACTGAGCGCACCAGAGGTGGACGCGGCCACCACTTGACCGGTCACCGAAGCCACGGCCACCGGCGCCGGAACGCCCGAGAAAATCAGCAGTGGCGTCAGCAAAAAGCCGCCGCCCACGCCGAACAGGCCCGACAGGAATCCCACAGCCGCCCCAATTCCCACAAGGAAAAAGAGGTTCATGGAAAGCTCAGCGATCGGCAGATAAATCTGCAAGATCAAGTCCGTTCACAGATAGGTTGTGCGCTACCCTAACCCGAGGTCTGTCAACAATAGGTCAAAGGCCCCCATCTTCTGATGGGGGCCTTCACTTTTTTGCGTAATGTTTTGAAACAGATCAGACCGGCTGGCTGCCCAGCACGGCGAGCAGGCGCGGATTGACCGCACCGACCTCTGTCATGCCTGTGCCGCGCTCGAAGGCCTTGATGGCATCGGCGGTTTTGGGGCCGGCAACACCATCGGGCGAACCGACATCAAAGCCGAGGCGCGTCAGCGCCTGCTGCACCTTGGACACCACATCGCGGGTCTTGATTGCCTGGCCGGGGTCGAACTTGTCGGTCCAAGTGCCGAGCGGCGCGAAGTTTGCCGCCAGATCGATTGATTCCGCTTTCCAGCCTGCAAGCTCGGCGTTGACCGCGCTGACCGTTTCCGACGACAGGGACTTGGCAATATCGTCGCGCGCCTTGGCGGCATCGGCATCGCCGCTGCGGGCGGCCAGCGAGAACCACTTGTAGGACTGCGAGAAATCCTGCTCGACGCCCAGGCCACGGGCATAGAGCATGCCCAGGTTGAACTGGCTGTCGGTCATGCCGCGGGCAGCTGCCTGCTGGAACCATTCGGCAGCCGCTTCAAACTCCTGCTCGCCCAGCTGACCGCTGGCGTAAAGCGCGGCGAGGTTGTGCATGGACATGCGGTTGCCCGCTTCCGCGCCGCGCTGGTACCAGAGCTTTGCCTGCTCGAGATCCTTGTCGACGCCGGTGCCGCCCTCATAGAGGTTGCCCAGGCGATACTGAGCGGGCACGAAGCCCTGCGCTGCGGAGCGCTCGTACCACTTCGCGGCTTCGGCATAGTCCTGCGTGACCGCACGACCTTCGGTGTAGATGGCGCCAATTTCAAACTGCGCCCGGGCGTCGCCATCGGCGGCGGCCTGACGCAATTCCAGCGGACCAACGCTTTCGGGCGGCAGCTCGAAGGCAATGGCGGCGGGCGTCGCAGGCGTTGCCGGCAGCGCGCTGGGTGGGGTCGCCACCAGTGTCGATGGCATTGCTGTCGACGCTGTTGGCTTGGTGAAGCCAGCGGAGGCAGGAGTGATCGAGCCCACTGCGGTATTGTCGAGCATGTCGATAACGCGCGCTTCGGGCCGCACCAACGACACCTCGTCAGAGGCGGTTGGCGCTGGATTGCTGGCGGGCGCAGGCTCGGTCGGCTCTGGAACGTCGGCGGCCGCAGCGGATGTAGCCGGGGCCGGAGTGGCGTCGCCACCGCTGCGCTGCATGACAAGATTGAGCGCCAGGAGCGACACGGCCACCAGCGCAGCCGAGAGCAGCAGCGGGCGACGGTAACGGATCAGGAAGCTCTGCTGCGTTTCTGTCGTCTCAATGCTGACGTCGCCATCGGTGACCGAAGCGAACTGGGCCGGTTCTGGCGCCGCGACAGGCTCGGCCTTTGGGGCCTTCTTTTCGCGGACGGGCTTGGCAGGCTTTTTGGCCTTGGCCGGCACATCGGGCTGATCGACAACCGCGGGGGCGGCGTCTTTCTCTGGCAGGAAGCGCGACAAGGCGCGGCTGATGGCCGAATTGGCAGACACCGCAGCCGCACCACCATCCTGACGGGCCCGCTGGGCGCGACGAGCAGCGGCAACAAAGGTGCTGGTGCTGTTGTGGGACGCAGGCGCTTCAACCTGCGGCACAGCTTCAGCCGGGCGCGGCGCAAATGGATCCGCTTCTGCCCCGGCAAAGCTCGATTTGGGCCGCGGTGGCAATTCGGCATCGGCGGGGTTGAAGCGCGGTGCAGCCGGGTTCGGGCGTGCGCGATCGGTGCTGCGGGCCTCGATTGCGGTACGCACGGGCGCCAGGTCCTTGAAGCCCGGATCGATCAGCGGCGCATCATCGGCTGGATTGGCCGGCATAGTGTCGCTCTTGGCGGAGAGCTTGGGACCGGCAAGCGCGGTCAGCATCGCCTCGATACGGGCCTCTTCTGCTGGCTCATCAGCGGGTGCGGCGGTTACCGTGGCGGCTGCCGTCGACGCTGCCTTTGCAACAGCCGGTGCGGCCTTGCTGGTCTCAGTCGCGGCCTTGGCCTGACGTGCACTCAGCGTGGCCTCAAGACGGGTCAGGCGCTCAGCCGTTTCCTTGCCAGCCGTGTTGAACAGCGCGGTCATACGGGTTTCGAGTGCACCCATGCTTTCATCGGAAAGCTTGGTGGCGCCGGCTGGTGCGCTGGTCTTGGCGACGGCAGCAGATGTCTTCTCGGCGACGAGATCGGCCAGAGCGTCATAGTCCGGCGTCTTGCCCGCGCTTTTGATCAGCGAGGTCAGGCGATCTTCGATGCTCTTGAGGCTGTCGGGGCCGAACATGGCAACAGGCGAGGGCGACTTGCGGGTCACCGCTTCGCTGGTGCGCTCGGCAACCATGGTGGCCAGAGCCTCGAAATCGGGGCCTTCCTGGTTCGAATACAGCGACGCCAGCGTGTTCAGCTGCGCGCCGGTTTCGTCCATGCGCGCCATCAGCAGCTTGAGCTGGTTTTCGACCTGCGTCGTGTCAGTTGGCACGATGCGGTCGGACAGTGCGTCGATCTGGCTTTCGAGACGCATGAAGCGGGGCTCGATGCCCGACATGACGGCATCGCGCAGATCGGAAATATCTGACTTGAGGCCGGCAATGTCGCGGTTGGAGCTGTCGAGGCCACCAATGCGGGCGGCAATCTCGTCCACCTTACCAATCAGCAGGTCCGGCGCAGCGTCGCGGTCCTTCATCGCCAGGGTGAAGGCCGACAGCTCAGAGGTCAGGCGTTCAAAGTCGTTGGAGCCCAGCGCCACGTTCCGCTCGATGGCGTCGATGCGGTCATAGACATTGCGGACGCTCTGCTCGATTGCGTCCATCACCGGAACCAGCACTTCGGCGCCGTCACGGACGGGCTCGCTGGCCTTGCGCTCCTCGCGCACGATTTCGCGTTCCATCTGCTCAGCCTGCAATTCGGCAAGCTTGCCAACAGTGGCCGAAACGTCGTCGAGGCGATTGTTGATGGTGGAGAGATCGACGCGTGGACCATCTTCGATCATCGCGGCAAGCGCACCGATCTGCGCCTCAAGCCGCTTGACCTGACCAGTCTCGCCGACAGCACCGGCCAGTAGCTCAACCACATGGGTCAGCTGTTCGACCTGCATGGCGACTTCGCGAACGCTGCCATTGCCGCGCTGCGCCTTCAGCTCACCTTCCAGCCGCTCAAGACGGCCCGACAGGCCGGTCACCAGCGAGGTCAGATCGCGCAGTTCCGGCATCTCTGCCGAACGGCGCGCAGGGGCGGGTGCGGAGGCCGACATCTGTCGGCCACGAATTTCGGCGATGGCTGAGCTGAGCGCGTCATGCTCGTCGCTGACCAGAGTGTCGTCGCGTTCGCTGAAGCGATCTACGGCGCGCTTGACGGTGCGGAGCGCCTCGCGGCGACGGACCGTCGGCTCTGGCGTGACCACTTGTTCACGCAGGGAGCGAACGCGTTGTGCAAAGCCGGCCATTGCTGGTTCGGGTTCTTCAACCCGTGCATAGCGCCCCTCGACCTGATCGAGCAGAGCCACGAGTTCGCCGCGCAACGCCTGCCATTCGCCCGGATGAGGCTCATGAGCTGGGTCGGACATATCCGAAAGTGGGTAGGCGCGGGCCATGGTCAGTCCCTGTCATGAGAAGCACTCACCCCGCGATTCAACACGGAGATTAAAGCCTACTCTTGAGAAAACATGGTAAAGAACCCGTTAAATACCCACTCACATTGCGAATCCGACCCCTTCTAAGTGTTGATTATCCGTGATCTCGCGCCGGCTCATAGGGTCTTGTCCTTATCGCTAATGGCTGTCGATTGAGTGATTTGCTAGAGAGGTCTTGCGTGCTCGGGGTTGCCCCGTCGCGCTCGTGCCCTGGGAGAGCCTGTCCATGACCCGCCGTCGTATCATCATCGTCGATGACCATCCTCTGTTCCGCGCCGCCTTGCGCCAGACCCTTTCGGGTGGCGACGCCACGGTCAATGTCGAGGAAGCCGGTGATCTGGCGGGGCTCAGTACCGCCCTTGACGCCGACCGCGATTGCGATCTGGTGCTGCTCGACCTCAACATGCCCGGCGTTCGCGGCTTCTCGGGCCTGCTGCTCTTGCGCGCCCAATACCCTGATATTCCGGTGATGATCATTTCGGCAGTCGAGGACACCACCGTGATTCGTCGCGCCTTCGAGCTTGGCTCGGCTGGCTACCTGCATAAGTCTGTGGGGCCGACTGAAATCCGCCGCGCCATCGAAACCGTGCTGTCAGGCGAAGTGTTCATCCCCGAAGGGACAACGCTTGGTGCCGACGACAGCTATACAGCCTTGATGCGTCGTCTCGCGACCCTCACGCCCCAGCAGGTGCGTGTGCTGATGATGCTCAGCGATGGCCTGATGAACAAGCAGATCGCCTATGAGCTGACGATTTCGGAAGCTACCGTGAAGGCCCACGTTTCGGCCATTCTGCAAAAGCTCGACGTCGACAGCCGCACGCAGGCCGTGATCGCCGCATCGCGCATCGAGGAAGGGCACTTTGAGGCCCTGTTCGCGACGGGTGCCGAGAAGGTTTAGGGTTTCACCCACAGGTCGTCACCCTCGGGCTTGACCCGGACTCTGCATTTGCTGCTGGTCTGCAAGGACCCTCGGGTCGAGCCCGAGGGTGACGAGCGGCGGTAGGGCGACGTATGGCAGTGGCCGCGCCGTCGTAATCTCAGGCAGTCCTTTACCCGACCCGCTTTGCCATGCGCCCGGTCTGGTTGGCCAGGCCGCTGATTGCAGCCCGCAATGCGGCGGGTTTAACGGGCTTGGTGACCACGGCAATACCACGTTCTTCGGCCAATGCGCGCACGGCCGGGCTGCGGTCCGCCGTCACCAGCGCCGCCGGCAAGTGCCCGCCTAGATTGTGCCTTAGCCATTCGATGGCATCGAGGCCAGAGGTCTGGTCGAGGTGATAATCCATTAGCACCAGGTCGGGATACCAGCCGTCGAGCAGTCCTTCACGGTCGATCTGCTTGAGCGATAACGCTGTGCGCACATCGCAGCCCCAATGTGTCAGCAGCCCCTCCATGGCCTCGAGAATATTGCGCTCATTGTCGACGCAGAGAATCTTGAGATTGATGACGCCAAAGCTGGTTTCGCTCGGCACTTTGCCGGTCTCGATTGGGGCCCGAACTGTCCTTGTCGCGGGCAGAAACAGCGAGAAGCGCGAGCCTTGACCTTCCCGGCTATCGAGCTCTAGCGTCAGGCCCAGAGCGGCGACCAGGCGCTGCACGATTGAGAGGCCAAGACCCAGCCCCTGCGCCATGCGCGCGCCGCGTTCCAGCCGCGAAAACTCGGCAAACAGCAGCTTGTGTTGGTCCCTGTTAAAGCCAATACCGGTGTCGATCACGTCGAGCCGGATGCGATTGCCGCGCCGCCGCACCCCCACCAGAACCTTGCCGCCCGGCATGGTATATTTGATGGCGTTGGAGACTAGGTTCTGCACGATACGGCCCACCAGCGTGCGGTCGGCCAGCGCTGTTGAATCGCTGCCGACAATTCGCAGGGCGATGTTGCGTTCCCGGGCCATCGGACCAAATTCGACTTCGATTTTCTTGAGCAGGTCGCGCGCGCTGACTGGCGCCGGAACAGGACGCAGGGCCCCGCTGTCGATCCGTGAGATATCGAGCAGGGCTGACATGATGTCCTCCACCGCGGTCAAGGATGCCTCGATGGAATTGGCGAGATCGGCTAGCCCCGTTGATTTCGCTCGCTCGATCAAGGTCGAGGTATAGAGCCGCGCCGCATTCAGCGGCTGCAGCAGGTCGTGGCTCGCCGCGGCCAGAAACCGCGTCTTATCGTGATTGGCCGCATCGGCCTTGGCACGTGCGCTTTCCAGCTCGGCATTGACCCGCGTCAGCGCAGCCGTGCGTTCGGCCACGTGGCCCTCGAGCGAATGGTTGAGTCGCGCCAGCTCATGCTCGGCCTTCACGCGGCTTGTCACATCGACGAAGCTGATCACCAGACCCCCATCGGGCAGGCGACTGGAATAGAACTCCAACATCTGCCCGGCATTGCCCAGCCTCTGGGACACCGTCATCGGCGCGGCGGTCAGCTGATTGATCCGCTCGATGGCCAGCCGCGCGGCGTCTCCGGGGCCGAAATCTCCTCGGTCGGCCAGATAGAGCGCCATGTCGAACAGCGGTGTACCGGGCTTGATTAACTCTTCTGGGACCTGCAGCAGCTCATTGTAGCGCTCGTTGGACGTGACCAGCCGCAAACCACTGTTGAACACCGCAATCCCTTGCGGGATGTGGTCTATCGCCAGCCTGAGGCTGGCCATGGCTGCGTTTGTCTGGGGCGACATGGGTTCGAGTCCAAGGCTTTGGTGATCTGAGGCAGATTATCTGCGCCGCGCCATTGTCGTGCAAGTTGAACTCTCTACCCATTGCTTTCCGTATAGATGTGATAAATGTGTTGTGTTCGCGAGGTCGCGCGACCGCTTTTGGGAAGAGCGGTTATTCACAGTGAGAAGGGCAGTCATGTTTAAGGAATTCCGGGACTTCGCCATTAAAGGCAATATGATCGATCTGGCGATCGGCGTGATCATCGGTGCCGCTTTTGGTGCCATTGTTTCGTCTATCGTTGACGACATCTTCATGCCACTGATCGGTCTCATCATCGGCGGCATCGACTTCTCCAATTTGTTTGTCGTTCTGTCCAATCCGGACAATGTTGCTGTGCCTTCGCTTGCCGCCGCCAAGGCCGCTGGCATCGCTACCCTCAACATCGGCCTGTTCATCAATGCGGTGGTCAAGTTCACCATCATCGCGTTTGTGCTGTTCCTGGTTGTCAAAGGCATCAATTCGCTCAAGCGCGAAGCCGCCAAAGAGCCAGTGGAAACCACCCCAGCGCCGACCAAGGAAGAAGTGCTGCTCACTGAAATCCGTGACGCACTGCGCGCCACCCCGCGCTAAATCCTGTCAAATTCGGAAAGGTCGGCCCGTTGGTGCTGGCCTTTCTTTTTGTCCCATAACAAGGAATAAATTCTGTTGACAGGCTTAAGATAGGGAAATATGCCTAGTATATAGGTGGTTCATCCTACGGGTTCTCTCGGTCGGACGAGACGAACACTTAGCGCAAACTACCTCTGCGATTCTCCGGATAGCCTCAGCCCGTCGTGCAGGACTGTGCCGTTGCTGTTGGAACGTCGCGCGTAGAACCGGACAGACCTTGGGGGGTATTATGACCGACGAATTCTACTACCACTCGTTCCTCAATCGCGACCGCCTGATCCACATCGTGGATGCCGATCTTGCCACCTGTGAAGCGTTGAGCGTGTTGTTCAGGCTTGAGGGCTTCCAGACCACGTTCTCGCTGGATGCGACCCACTTTATCATCGGCATCGAACGGCGTCGGCCCGATGTGGTTGTGCTCAATCTGCGGCTTGGAGAGGAAAGCGGGTTGAGCCTGCTTCGCCGCGTCAAGTCACAGCGCATGGGTACGCCGGTCTTCATCCTGGCCGACACGCCACAGCTCGAAGCCGCCGTCACCGCCATGAAGCTGGGTGCATCCGATGTCATCAGCAAGCCTATCGATACCGAACACCTGCTCGGCGTGGTGCGCGATGCCTTGCGCCGCGATGTGCACCTCGGCGCCATGCAGGCTGGGCGCCGACCGGTAGAAGTGCGCGGCTTTGCCCAGCTGACCCCACGTGAACGCGAAGTGCTGCAGCTCATCACCAATGGTCAATCCAACAAGGAAGCGGGACGCGAGCTGGGTATCTCTCCCCGCACCATCGAGGTGCACCGGGCGCGCGTGATGGAAAAACTCGGTGCGCGCAACACCGCCGATCTCATGCGCATCGTGCTGACCAGCTGATCAAGCCTGCGTGCCGCGCTTGCTGGGCGGGTAGGCGCATGGTCCAGTGGCGTTCAAGCCGCTGGAGGACACGCGCCGTGATCAAAGCCGTTCTGTTCGACCTCGATGAAACCCTTTTGGTGCGCAAGGCGGCGATCAGGGCCTTTATTGAAGACCAGTATCAGCGCCACAGTGCGGGCCTAGCGGGGGTCGAGCGCGCGCGATATGTGACGCGGTTTCTGGGCCTCGAGGATGAGGGCAGGGTGCCCAAGGTCACGGTCTATCCGCAGCTCGCGGCAGAATTGGGCTTGGATGCTGCGATCGCTGCAGAGCTTCTGGCTGATTATCAGGCGGTGTATCCGCGCTTTGTCGTGCTCACTCCCGGTGCCCGGGAAACGCTGACCGCGCTGCGGACGCAGGGGCTCAAACTGGGCATCGTCACCAATGGCAACAGCGTGGTGCAGAACGGCAAGATCGACGCCACTGGCCTCCGGCCGTTGCTCGACGTCGTGCTCGTGTCCGAGACGGAAGGCATGAGCAAACCGGATCCGGCGGTGTTTGCACTGGCGATGCGGCGGCTGGATGTGGCTGCAGCCGATGCCGTGTTCGTGGGCGATAATCCGGCGGTTGATGTCGAGGGGGCAGCCAATGCCGGGCTGAACGCGGTCTGGTTTCACAGCTCCACCGAATGGCCCACCGATCTGTCCCCAGCACGCTACTCCATCACCGCGATGGATCAGCTCATCGATGTCATCGGAACGCTGAACGCTGCTTGACGCACCGCATGGCTCGCCGCCACGTAAAGTGCGCAATTGGCTTGCTTTCTGCAGATGGAGGAGCGCGCGATGGCACATCTGGCAGCGGCAGTATCGACGATCACACAGCGGCTGATTGGGCTGCTTGATGAGCTGTTGCCGGGTCAGCTTGAGGCCTTCTACCTCGTCGGGTCAGTGGCGCAGGGCGATTATCAGGCGGGGCAGAGCGACATAGATTTCGTCGCCGTTATGTCACCGCCCATCGAGCTGGCCGCGCTGGCAACGGCGCATACAACGCTGCATCAGGAATTTCCCGGCACCGATTGCGATGGCATCTATCTGCTGCCCGGTGAGCTGTCACGCCCGCCCGGTGGCCAGGGAATTGCCGTACGCGCGGGCAAGGTGAACCCTAATTCTGCCGAGGAACGCTCGCCGGTGGTGTGGCAGGTTTTGGCCGAGGACGGCATCGCGTTGCGGGGTAGGGTGGCCGACGATAGTTGGGTCGCGGTCGACCGAGCCGCCACCGTGGATTATAGCCGCGCCAATTTGCAGGGGTATTGGCGGTCTTGGTTGGAAGCCCGCCGTCATCTGACGTCGGCTGAAGGAGAAACGCTGCTGATCGATGAAGCTGTGGTGTGGGGCGCATTGGGGGTGGCGCGCGTCCACGCAACAATCGTCAATGCCCGCGTACCGTCAAAAACCGCAGCTGCCGCGCATGCGCTGGTGGTATTTCCCGAATATGCCGAGATCATCAGCGAGGCTTTGCGCCTGCGCACTGATCCGCTCGGCGCGTCGGCCTATCAGTCGCCGCTAGCGCGGCGACATGAGTTGATCGGCTTTATGGATGCTGTGATCCGCTCGGACGCTTAGCCGCCGGTGGTCGGCAGGGTCAGGTCGCCCGAGGTGAGCTTGCGCGCGGTGATGGCCGCGTCGGCCCGCTCGCGTGGCAGTTCAAGGCTGGTCCACACGCTCACCAGTGCGTGGCGTAGAGCAAACACCATCTCATCGGTGTGCAGCGGCGTCGGCGTGATGCGCAGGCGCTCGGTGCCCTTGGGCACGGTCGGGTAGTTGATCGGCTGGATATAGATATTGTGCTTTTCCAGCAGCATGTCGCTGGCGGCCTTGCACTGGCGTGCATCGCCCACGATCAGTGGTACGATATGGGTGTCGGTGTCCATCACCGGCAGGCCGGCGTCCGCCAGGATGGCCTTGGTCAGGCGCGCCTGACGCTGATGCAACATGCGCTCATGGCCATTGCCCTTGAGATGCTCGATCGAGGCACGAGCGGCGGCGCACAAGGCTGGCGGCAGCGACGTGGTGAAGATGAACTCCGGCGCATAGGAGCGCACGGCGTCGACGATGGCGCGGTTGGCAGCGATATAGCCACCCATCGTGCCAAAGCCCTTGGCGAGCGTACCTTCGATGATGTCGATGCGGTCCATCAGGCCATCGCGCTCGGCGATGCCGCCGCCGCGTGGGCCGTACATGCCAACGGCATGGACTTCGTCGATATAGGTCAGCGCGCCGAACTCTTCGGCCAGATCGCAGATTTCCTTGATCGGCGCGACGTCGCCATCCATCGAATAGATCGACTCAAAGCAGATCAGCTTGGGGCGCTTGCGGTCGGTCGCGGCGAGCAGGTCGCGCAGATGCGCGACGTCGTTGTGACGGAAAATCTTCTTTTCCATGCCCGACTGGCGAACGCCCTGGATCATCGAGGCGTGGTTGAGCTGGTCAGAGAAAATCACGCAATCGGGCAGCAGGCGCGCAATGGTCGCGATAGCGGCTTCGTTGGACACAAAGCCCGAGGTGAAGACGAGGGCGGCTTCCTTGCGGTGCAGGTCGGCGAGCGAACGCTCAAGCTCGACCAGCGGGCGGTTGGTACCCGAAATATTGCGCGTGCCGCCCGAACCGACACCCAGCTTACCCGCAGTTTCCTGCATGGCGCCGATGACCTTTTCGTGCTGGCCCATGCCGAGGTAATCGTTGGAGCACCAGATGGTGATCTCACGGGCATTGTCTGCCTCGTCACGATAGATGGCGCGCGGGAATTGCCCTGCCACACGCTCGAGGTCGGCGAATACGCGGTAGCGCTTTTCGGCCCGCAAAGTATCCACCGCATCTTCGAAAATGCTGCGATAGTCCATCTTTTCGTCCTTTTCGTCCGCTGCGAGTTGGCTCAACTCCATCGCAACGCGGTCATATCTAGGCCTGCGACCCGTGCATTGACATAGGTCAATTCGACGCGCAGACCGCCAGCCCATTTCGTTTTTCGTCAAGGGCCGAGACCGTCAACATGAGAGCCATTCTAAAGTAGACTCACCCGTTTGCCAAACCCATCTGGACGTTTCGTGATGGAAGATCGCAACCTTCCCTGCATGTGGCTCAGCGGGTTAACCGGGGTAGCACTCGTCTCATACTTATTGCTGAGCCACCATTACGGAAGGGCGGCAGAACCCCACCAGACCCGTAAGTCAGTGCAGACATTGCGGATTTTGACGTACGTACCTCAGAATGTGATGAGTAGTTGGTACTGGCCCAGAGTCTTTTAGGCTTTCGAGCGCTTTACCCGCCCTTGCCGCCTGAAAAAGCCCGCGCTAACAAAGCTTCAATGGAGGACATCATGACCCAATTTGCGCACTACCCAAGCCTGGCCGGCACCCCCGTTATCATCTCCGGCGGAGCGTCGGGCATTGGCGAAAGCCTCGTTCGCAATTTTGCAGCGCAGGGCTCAAAAGTCGGCTTTGTCGATATCGCGGTCGAGGCCGGTGAAGCGCTTGCTGCCGAGCTCAACGCCGCCGGGCACACTGTGCGCTTCACCCCCTGCGACATCACCGATCTGGCGGCCTACAAAACCGCGATCGCCGGCTTTGCCGAAGTTCATGGCGATGCGCTGGTGCTAGTCAACAATGCTGCCCACGACATGCGCCACGAATGGTCCGAGGTGACACCTGATTTCTGGGACAACCGGATGGCGGTCAATCTCAAGCACGCCTTCTTTGCCATTCAGGCCGTCGCGCCAGCTATGGTCGCCGCCAAACGCGGCTCCATCATCAATACCAGCTCGATCAGCTGGATGATCATGTCGCCCAAGATCCCGGTCTACGAAACTGCCAAGGCCGCCACCCATGGTCTGACCCGCGCCATGGCGCGCGAACTTGGCCAGTCCGGCGTTCGCGTCAATACGCTCACCCCCGGCGCCGTGCTTACGCAGCGCCAGCTCGAGCTGTGGCTCGACGCAGCATCGCTTAAGAACATCGCCGACAACCAGACGCTGGCCGGAAATGTCTTCCCCGATGATGTGTCGCGCATGGCGCTGTTTCTGGCCTCTGAAGACAGCAAAATGATCTCGGCGCAGCAATTTGTGGTCGATGGTGGTTGGGCGAGCGCTTGATCGGCGTTCATTCCATATTCATCCTCTTTGCTTCACCACCATCCTGCCGTATTCAATGGTCACCAACGGGCCACAGTCATGATCCTTCAGGGGGACATTCTATGAAGTCGAAAATTCTTGTCGCAATTGCCGCGACGCTCGCTCTCACCGCTTGCAGCACCAATCCCTACACCGGCGAAAGCCAGCTCTCGAACACCGCCGGCGGCGCGCTGATCGGTACGGGCGGCGGCGCTCTGGCTGGTGCGCTGGTCGGCGCAGCTGTTGGTGGCGATCCACGTGTTGGCGCGCTGATCGGCGCTGGTGTTGGCGGCCTGACCGGCGCAGCCATCGGCAACTACATGGACAAGCAGGAAGCAGAACTGCGCGCCCAGCTGCAGGGCACCGGCGTTTCGGTGACCCGCGTTGGCGATCAGATTATCCTGAACATGCCATCCAACATCACCTTCGCGACCGATCAGTCGACAGTGCAGCCATCGTTCAACCAGACCCTGGTTTCGGTCGCGCTCGTGCTCAAGAAGTATGATCGCTCGATCGTCGACGTCTATGGCCACACCGATAGCCAGGGCAATGACGCGTACAACCTGAGCCTGAGCCAGCGCCGCGCGGTTTCCGTCGCGACCATTCTGGCCAATCAGGGTATCGATCAGCGCCGCTTCTTCATCGAAGGCAAGGGCAAGTCCAGCCCGATCGCCTCGAACGCGACCGAGCAGGGCCGCGCACAGAACCGTCGCGTTGAAATCCAGCTCTCGCCCATCCGTGGCTGATTGCGCAACGCCTGAAATGATCAGGGGCGGCCTCGCGGCCGCCCCTTTTGTTTGTGCAACTGGCCGCTTGGCCGATGCTTACTTGACCAGAATGGGCGTGCCGACCGGTACGCGGCCATAAAGGTCGATAATGTCCTGGTTGATCAGGCGCACGCAGCCGCTCGATACGGCCTCGCCAATGGTGCCGGGATCGTTGGTGCCATGCAGGCGATAAATGGTGTCGCGACCGTTCTGGTAAATATACATGGCGCGCGCGCCCAGCGGATTATCGAGGCCGCCCGGCATGCCCTTGGCCCATGGCGCAGCGTTTGGATCGCGCGCCACCATTTCGGGAGGTGGGGTCCAGGTAGGCCACTGTGCCTTACGGGCGATTTCGGCGCGACCCGACCAGGTAAAGCCGTCGCGGCCAATGCCCACGCCATAGCGCAGCGCTTGTCCGCCTTCCTGCACCAGATAGAGATAGCGCGCCGCGGTATCCACCACGATGGTGCCCGGGCGCTCGCCCGTTGGGTCAGCGACATATTGACGGAAATGGCTTGGCTTGAGCCGCGTCAGGTCCACCGCCGGCACCGGAAACTTCTCATAGGGCAGGGCGGCGTACATCTCGACATAGGCGCGATCAAACGACGGCTGGGCAATGGTCTGTTGGGGGACCGTGGCGCAACCGGCCAGCGCAAGAGCGCTCAAGCTGGAGCCGCCAATAAGAAAGCTGCGACGGGAAATCTGTTGAGGCAGGGAAAGGACGTTTGTCATGAAAATCGACTGGGGCTGAGATGCGGGAGGCTTCCGCGCGACGTACCTCGGGCCCTTTTCATACCGCAAAGGCCGTTAACGGAGACTGTCGGAATAATCACTTTTCAGTAAACCGGAACTCCTCCAGCAATGCCGCGTTGTCCTGTCACACGCAACAAAGAGGAGTTCGAAAATGGCCTATGACGACAACCGCGTTGGCGAAAGTAACGTCAAGGAAACCCACGACCTCATCGCGTCCGACAAGGTCGAAGGCACTAAGGTCTACGATCCTCGTGGCGAGCACATTGGCTCGATTGCCCGTATTCTGCTGGAAAAGCGCACCGGTAAGGTGTCTTACGCCGTGCTTGGCTTTGGTGGCTTTCTGGGCATGGGCACGGATCACTATCCGCTGCCATGGTCCAAGCTCACCTATGACCAGTCCCTCGGCGGCTACCGCGTCGATGTGACCAAGGAGCAGCTCGAAGGCGCTCCGAAATATGATTTCGATGACGATGAGGAATACTGGACGGCCGACAATGGTCGACGCCTCTATGATTACTATGGTGTGGCGCCGTACTGGCTCTAACGCCCCCCAAATTTTCAGCACCAAATTATATTGCGGCCGGCACTCTCACGAGTGTCGGCTTTTTTTATTCAGTCCTTCGGCGCAAACGTGTCCTGCAGCCAGGCCACGAGCGCAGCTCGCTCCGCGATAGCTTCCGGAAACGCCACGCCCGCCAGCGCAAACCCATGTCGGCTCAGCCCGGCCCGCAGCGCCAGCTCCCTGTTCTGCGGATTGACCACAGCCAGCGTCCGCTCCGCCAACTCGATCGCCAATGTCCGGCTCATCCGTTTCGCCACGTTCAAACTCCATCAGGGTGAGAGTCACGCCTCGGCACGCAATCAGCATGGCCGGACTAGCGGGTCAATTGTGCCATTTGCGCAACCCGGCATCTCACTATGGGGCTAAGGCGCCAATGGTGCGCGTAGCGCGCCGCGGTTCTCAGTCCTGCCTTTAGAAGACCGCGAGATATGTCCGGCGGGAATCATGCGGGTGCCCTAGTAATCTATCGATGTGTGTTGCCACTAGAGCGTCAGAATATTGGGCATCGCGAGTTGAATTCGCGGTGCTCGAAGTAACCGGCGACAGTGCATCTTTGGTGTCCTCCTGATGTCGGTTTCACATCAAAACTGGAGTGGAACACGAAGGTTTTTTGGTCGTGGTCTCATTCTTGCTTTGTCCGACATTGCAACCTGATTTTGAGGGTGGTTTGGGAGATTTATTGTCGCAGCGCCACTGGACCGCATTGCCATTCCAAGGAATGCTGAGATTTCAAACTAAATTTCTATGGAGGACGCAGTGGACGTCGAAGAAAACAAGAGCCCAACCAGGAGAGAGTTCCTCTCGATGGTCGGCGCTTTCGGCGGTGCAGCGGTCATGTATCAGGCAATGGGTATGATGGGCCTGGCGCAAGCCTCCCCATATTCCGGCCCGATCAAGCTTGGTCAAGCGCCAGCTGGTGCCAAGGTTCTGGTGCTCGGCGCTGGTATCGCGGGCATGGTTGCCGCGATGGAGCTTCGTGACGCTGGTTATGAAGTCGAAGTCATCGAGTATCGTGGTGTTGCAGGCGGCCGTTGCTGGACGCTGCGCTCGGGCGATACCTACGAAGAACTCGGCGGGGCCGTGCAGAAGGTTGATTTTGCCGAAGGCAACTACTTCAACCCAGGCCCATGGCGCGTTCCCTACAACCACTACGGCATTATCGACTATTGCCGTCGCCTGGATGTCGAGCTCGAAGCGCTCATCCAGATCAACAACATGGCCTATGTCCACTCGACCAAGGCGTTCGACGGCAAGCCAGTGCGCTACCGCGAAATCAATACCGATTTCCGCGGTCACATTTCTGACCTGCTCTCCAAGGTGACCAATCAGGGCGCGCTGGACGAGATCCTGTCGGAAGAAGACAAGACCAGCCTCCTGGCCGGCCTGCGCACCTTTGGTGCCCTGAACGCTGACAACGAATACGTGTCGGGCAACAACGCAAGCGGCCGTCGTGGCTACGAGCGTGCACCTGGCGGCGGCGTCGATGGCGCACCGATTGCCAATGAAGTGATGGATCTGTCCACACTGCTCAGCTCGGGCCTGTGGAGCCGTCTTGCAACCAGCGAGACCCTCAATAGCTCCATGCCGATCTTCCAGCCCAAGGGTGGCATGGACATGATCGCGCGCGCCATGGCTGCCAACCTCGGCGACCTCGTCAAGTACGAAAAGAAGGTCACCAAGATCAGCCAGAGCGAAGATGGCGTCGAAGTCATCTATCAGGACATGGCCAATGGCGATGCGGAAGTCACCACGACCGCTGACTATTGCGTCTGCACGATCCCGTTCTCGATCCTGAGCCAGATCGACCACGACTTCGCGCGTCCGCTGACCAATGTCATCTCGTCGATGTCGTACAACTCCTCGATCAAGGTTGGCCTCGAGTTCAACCGTCGTTTCTGGGAAGAAGACGAGCACATCTTCGGTGGCACGACCTATACCGACCTGCCGATCTCGCAGATCTCGTACCCTTCGAACGACTATCTGTCCAAGAAGCCAGGCGTGCTGCTCGGTTGCTACTCGTGGGGCGCAACGGCCTACCAGTTCTCCTCGATGGAGCCAGCAGAGCGCATCAGCCGTTCGCTCGACTTCGGCAGCCAGATCCACCCGCAGATGAAGCAGGAATTCAAGTCCGGCGTCGCTGTGGCTTGGCATCGTGTTCCATGGACCCTGGGTTGCTACGGCGCATGGCAGGACAAGGAAGCGCAGTATCAGGATGGCGTGGCAATGGATCGCCGCATCGTCTGTGCTGGCGAGCACCTGTCCTATCTGCCAGCCTGGATGGAAGGCGCACTCCTGTCGTCGCTCGACGCCATCTCGCGTCTGCACGAAACCGCAACTAACGCAGCAGGAAAGTAAGACCCATGCGTGTTTTCACATCACTCATCGTCTCTGCTTGCCTGCTGACCGGTGCGGCATTCGCCCAGGACGCAGCTCCAAAGGTCGACGACAGCACCGCTTGGTTCGGTAGCTCGTCGGTCCTGACCCAGCAGACTGGCGAAGGCATCTACAAGGCCGTTTGCGCCAGCTGCCACATGCCCAAGGGCGAAGGCGCTGTCGGTGCAGGGAAGTACCCAGCGCTGGCTGGCAACGAAACCCTCGAGTTCCCGGAATACCCGATCTACATGGTCACCATGGGTGGCGGCGCCATGCCGGCGCTCGGCACCGTGCTGAACGATGACCAGATTGCTGCAGTCGTGAACTACATCCGCACGAGCTTCGGCAACACCTACAACGAAGATCCGGCAACCCCGGAAATGGTCGCCGAAACCCGGTGATCTGACCTTGCCCGGCGCGTCCACTCGACGCGCCGGGTTTTTTACACTCGCAACTAGCAGGAGACCCGATGAAGAAAATTGTACTGGCAGCAGGACTGATCCTGGCAATGGCAAGCAGCGCCAGCGCCGAAGTCATTCGCCACACAACACCAGGCTCGAACTTTCCAATCCTGCGCGCAGTAGAGATCCCGCCTGAAGCAACGCTCGTCTATCTCAGCGGCGTGGTTCCCGGCGTTACCAACCAAGATGCCGCTCAGGGCTCCCCAGAGTCGTTCGGCGATACCAAGGCTCAGACGGTTTCCGTTCTCGAACGCATCACGGCCAACCTCGAAGCCCTCGACCTCACCATGGGTGATGTCGTCAAGATGCAGGTCTATCTCGTTGCAGACAGCAGCGGCAGCATGGACTTTGCCGGTTTCATGGAAGGCTACACCCAGTTCTTCGCCACCGAAGAACAGCCCAATTTCCCAACCCGTTCGGTGTTCCAGGTCGCTGGCCTGGCCAACCCGAACTGGCTGGTCGAGATCGAAGTCGTCGCCGTCCGCGACTGACGCCCTTCCATACGGCCCGGTACGCCCGGGCCGTATGACTTTGCGGCTAGGCCTCAAGCAAGAGAGCCCGCCATCCGACCCGCAGGCCTCTAAGGCTGCGGATAGACGCCCAGCGCTGCCGCGGGCGCGTCCTCAAAAAGTGCCACGAATCGAATCTTGTAACTTCAGCTGCTCCACAGCGATGTGCGGCGGCGGGACGCTCAAAATGCGCGCCGCCTCCACGATCAGGAGTGCGGCCCTATCGGCTGTGCTGAGGCGGGAGACGCACCCTCGGTGCCTGCACCAGCGCGCCAAGAATCACGGTGGGTCCGAACCGGATGTCACATGTAGTGGCGCCCGCGCGGATCTATCGTCGCGAAACAGCATTATTTAATGATTTGAAGGCGTTGTCTGGTGCTGCCGGACAGGATTGAACTGTCGGCCTCCCCCTTACCAAGGGGGTGCTCTACCACTGAGCTACGGCAGCATCTGGCGCTGATCTGTGTGATCGGCGGCGACGACGGCTCCTTTGCCATAGCCATTATCTCGACGCAAGACCCAAAAACGCCTATTACCGCTTCGAGCAACCGCGATTCACTTTGTACCCAATTTAGTTCACCGATGAGCAAAACAGATCAAGCTGCCCAACGTGAGCAAAGATTGGCCGCAAAGCTTCGCGAGAACCTCAAGCGTCGCAAGGGACAGGCCAAGGCGCGCTCCGATTCGGAGCGCCAGGCGCCAGACCCCCAAACGACCCCCGAAACGGTGCCGGTCAAGAAACCGTAAACCATTTTCGGGCGACTATTAAATTCTTCAACGCTGAGTGCGGCGAGTCTGGCTTACGTGGCAACTAGGACTTGGCCTACCTCCATCCCCAGGTAGATAGGGCGCTTGCGCCCGCCATATAGGAATAGACAATGGACCGCATCCGTTTGATCGGTGGCAACGAACTCAATGGCGAAATCCCAATTTCGGGCGCCAAGAACGCTGCTCTGCCGCTCATGATCGCTTCGCTGCTGAGCGATGAGCCTCTGGTGCTGCAGAATGTGCCGCGCCTGGCCGACGTCAAACAGCTGGAACGAATCCTCGAGAATCATGGCGTCGACATCGCCGTGCACGGTCGTCGCCGTGGCGAACTCGATGTCGTCGGCCAGCGCATGACCTTCCATGCTGCCGATATCGTCGATACGACGGCCCCCTATGAACTCGTCTCCAAGATGCGCGCCAGCTTCTGGGTGATTGGCCCGTTGCTGGCCCGCTGCCACGAAGCCCGCGTCTCGCTGCCTGGTGGCTGCGCCATCGGCACCCGTCCGGTTGACCTATTCCTGTTCGGCCTCAAGGCGCTCGGCGCCGAGATCGACATTGATGATGGCTATGTGGTCGCCAAGGCGCCCAAGGGCGGCCTCGTTGGCGCCCATATCGTCTTCCCCAAGGTGTCGGTTGGTGCAACCCACACCCTGCTGATGGCTGCGACGCTCGCCAGGGGCACGACCATCATCGAAAATGCGGCGCAGGAACCAGAGATCACCAATGTGGCCGAGTGCCTTGTCGCCATGGGCGCCAAGATTTCGGGCATTGGCACGCGCACGCTGACCATCGAAGGCGTCGACAAGCTGCATGGTGCCACGGTCGACGTGATTCCAGACCGCATCGAAACCGGCACCTTCGCTATGGCGACAGCCATGACCGGCGGTAACGTGCTGCTCAAGGGCGCGCGCCCGGAGCATCTGCAGTCGGCGCTGGATATTCTGACCCAGACCGGTGTCGAGCTGACCGTTGAGCCAGAAGGCCTGCGCGTTTACCGCAATGGCAATGGCATTCAGCCGGTCAATATTGAAACCGATCCGTTCCCCGGCTTCCCCACCGATCTGCAGGCCCAGTTCATGGCTCTCATGACCATGTCCTCGGGCACCTCGCACATTCGCGAAACCATCTTCGAGAACCGCTACATGCATGTGGCCGAACTGGCCCGCTTTGGCGCCGACATCACGGTCGATGGCCAGCTAGCGACCGTCCATGGCAAGCCCCAGCTTAAGGGCGCACAGGTCATGGCAACCGATCTGCGCGCTTCGGTGTCGCTGGTCATTGCCGGTCTGGCCGCCAAGGGCGAAACCATCGTCAACCGCATCTATCACCTTGATCGCGGTTTTGAGGGGCTGGAAGAAAAGCTCAGCCGCTGCGGCGCGGAGATCGAGCGCCTCGCTGGCTAGTCGGAACTTCGGCTTCTGATTCTTAAGCACACATCGTCACCCTCGGGCTCGACCCGAGGGTGTTTTTTTGTCGAGCGGTCAGAGAAAATCCTCGGGTCAGGCCCGAGGGTGACGAGCGGTGGGCCTGGAGACTCTGCGGCAGGCGTCCCAACCGCAACGCGCTCTTTTCAATGCGCCCGCATTGCCCCCGCGTCATCAAACTTGTAGATCGAACAGGGCGTGACCAGATATGCTCGTCTCCACGCCAAGAGGGCTGTTTGAACCATGACCGATCTCAAGCTCATCGCGCTTGATGCCGAAGATTTGGATGTGCTGTCTGCCCATGTGCAGGATGCCGTCGTCCGCGTCGCCGATATGGGCTATGCCCGCGCCGATCGTCGCTTTGCGCTCCTGATGAACCGCTATGATTGGGAAACAGCCAAGGGCCGCGACAAGGGCCTGCGCAAGCGCGCTGCGCTGCACTTTGATGCCGTGCAGTCGGTCGTCACCAACGGTTTTGATCCGGCGTCCCCGGAAGGCGTGCTCAACCTTTTGGCGCTGACCTTTCATCCCGTCGATGGGCCTGCGGGCATCATCGAGCTTAGTTTTGCCGGCGGCGGCACGGTGCGTCTGGGCGTTGAATGCCTCGAAGCCCGCCTTGCCGATCTCGGCGCCGCCTGGGCCGCATCGGCCAAGCCTGCCCACGTCCTCGACTAGGATTCTCCATGCCCATTCGCCTCGATAGCCAGGATGCCGATTTCCAGGATCGCTTTGCAGCGCTCCTCTCCGGCAAGCGCGAAAGTTCTCAGGATGTCAGTGACACCGTCGCTGCCATCATTTCCGACATCCGCACCCGTGGCGACGACGCGCTGGTCGAGCTGACCAACAAATTTGACCGCACCCATTTCTCTGTTGCCGATCTGCGCATTTCGGAAGCCGAAATCGAGAGCGCTGCCGCCCGTGTCACCGACGAAGTGCGCGAAGCGCTGCAATTCGCGCATGATCGTATCCGTTCGCACCACGAAAAGCAGAAGCCAGAGGATCACGTTTATCAGGATAGCCTGGGCGTGACGCTCGGCTCCCGCTGGACGCCGGTCGACGCCGTGGGCATCTATGTGCCCGGTGGTCTCGCGTCCTACCCATCGTCGGTGCTGATGAATGCCGTGCCGGCCAAGGTGGCCGGTGTCGAGCGCATCGCCATGGTCGTGCCGACGCCCGATGGCAAGATCAGCTCGTCCATCCTGCTGGCCGCCAAGATTGCCGGCGTCACCGAGATCTACCGTGTCGGCGGCGCACAGGCCATTGCTGCACTCGCCTATGGCACCGCCACCATTGCCAAGGTCGATAAGGTTGTCGGCCCCGGCAATGCCTTTGTCGCCGCAGCCAAGCGCCAGGTCTTCGGTCAGGTCGGCATCGACATGATCGCGGGTCCGTCCGAAGTCCTCGTCATCGCCGATGGCTCGGCCAACCCCGCCTGGGTTGCCGCCGATCTCATCGCGCAGGCCGAGCATGGGGGAGGGGCCCAGTCCATCCTCATCACCACCGAAAAGGGTTTGGCTGACGCAGTGGAAGCTGATGTCGATCGCCAGCTCAACCTTTTGCCCAAGCAGGCCATTGCTCGCGAAGGCTGGGACGAGTTCGGCGCTGTCATCACCGTCGCCTCGCTGGATGAGGCCGTGGTGCTGGCCAACCGCATCGCTTCGGAACACGTTGAACTGGCGCTGGACAATCCGGATCTGATTCTGGGCGCCATCCGCCATGCCGGCGCGATCTTTATTGGCCACCACACGCCCGAAGCCATTGGCGACTATGTCGGCGGCTCCAACCACGTGTTGCCCACCGCCCGTTCGGCGCGCTTTGCCTCTGGCCTCGGCGTGCTCGATTTCATGAAGCGCACGTCGCTGCTGAGGTGCGATCCCTCATCGCTGTCGGCTCTGGCTGAAGCTGCCGTCGTCCTCTCAGAGGTCGAGGCGCTTGATGGTCATGGTCGCTCGATTTCAATCCGGCTCAACCGTTGAGCATTTCAATGGGGACTGGGGCCCGAACCGCCGACACGGACCGCTTGGTCACTGTCACGCTCGACCCCAATACCATCACCTCCATCAATCCCGATGAGGTGCATGAATGGCGCATCGCCATTTTTGATCTGCTCGAGGACAATTCGTTCCGGCCCGCCCGCGTCACCGCGACGGGGCCGTTTGCGCTGCACATGTCCATCACCGGCAATTTCATCGTGCTGGACGTTCGCCACCCTGAGACGTTTCAGCCGATTGCGGCGCACTATCTGTCGCTGACGCCGTTCCGTCGGCTGATCCGCGACTACTTCCGGATTCGCGATAGCTATTACGATGCGATTCGTTCGGCGCAGCCGTTTCAGATCGAAACCGTCGATATGGCGCGCCGCGGCATGCACAACGAAGCCGCCGAACTTTTGCGCACGCGCCTGACCAACAAGATCATTATGGATCTCAATACGGCGCGGCGCCTGTTTACTCTGATCTGCGCTGTGCAGCCCTATGCGAGCCGGATCGACGAGAGCAAAAGCGAGCTGCCCAGCGTGCTGTTTGTCTGCTCGATGAACTCGGTGCGCTCGCCCATGGCGGCAGCGCTGGCGCGTCAGGCCTTTCCCGGCCGCGTCATCACCCGCTCAGTGGGCGTAAACGGCGGCAAGGCTGACCAGTTCGTGCATGAAGTGATGGAGGAGGTGGGCATTGATATGTCCGTTCACACCCCCCACATCCTCGATGAGCTCGTGGCAAACCGCTTCGATCTCGTCATTACCCTCTCTGACGATGCGCCTGAAGCTGTAGCCCGCAAGGGTCTCGAAGCTGGTGCAATCGAAGCCTGGACCGTGGAAGATCCTTCCCTTGTCGAGGGCAATAGAGAGGTCGTTCTGAGCGCTTATCGTCAATTGCGCGACAGCTTGCGCAAGCGCGTTCGAGAACGCTTGGAACCACTGGTTTCCGGTGGTTCACAAATCCATTGAATTGAAGTAGGTTCCGCCCAAATTCTGACCTCGGCGCGCACATTCACGCGGCGCGGGGTCTTTTCAGGAGACAGTATGGCGAAGGAAGAAGTGCTCGAATTTCCGGGCGTAGTGGTTGAATTGCTTCCCAACGCGACCTTTCGGGTCAAGTTGGAAAATGAGCACGAGATCATTGCACACACCGCTGGCCGCATGCGCAAGAACCGCATCCGCGTCCTGGCTGGTGATAAGGTTCTGTGCGAAATGACCCCATACGACCTCACCAAGGGTCGCATCACGTATCGCTTCAAGTAGTAGGCAGAGCGCATGGCCAGTCGTCCGGATTTGATCCTGGCCTCCGCCTCGCCGCGTCGGCTGGCATTGCTTAACCAGATCGGGATCGAACCTGAACATCTGGTGCCTGCTCACGTCGATGAGACCCCGGAAAAAGGCGAACTGCCGCGCAAGCTCGCGCAGCGCCTGGCGGACCTCAAGGCTCTTACGGCACAACACAAAGCGCGCTCGGCCGGTTTCGGCTCGGGCGCACTGGTGTTGGGCGCCGATACGGTGGTGGCCGTTGGCCGCCGCATTCTGCCCAAGGCCGAGACCATGGAAGAGGCATCCGAATGCCTCCGCCTGCTCTCGGGCCGGGCGCACCGCGTCTTTACCGGTTTGACGGTGCTCACCCCCTCTGGCGCCAAGCGCCAGCGCGTGGTCGAGACTCGCATCCGCTTCAAGCGCCTCTCCAATCGCGAGATGGAAGCCTATCTGGCCTCGGCCGAATGGAACGGCAAGGCCGGTGGCTATGCCATTCAGGGCATTGCCGGCGCTTTTGTCGTCAAGCTCGTCGGCTCCTATTCCGGCGTTGTCGGCCTGCCTCTGCTCGAAACAGCAGACCTTCTGGCGGGCGAGGGCTATCCGGTGCACTTCAACTGGCTCAATCAGTCACACGCTTCGGGCGTCTGATGATCACCCCCAAAAAGTGCCCCATTTGCGGCAAACCGGCGGTCGAGAAGTTCCGCCCGTTCTGCTCCTCCCGTTGTGCCGACGTTGATCTCAACCGCTGGTTCACCGGCGCCTATGTCATCCCCGCGCGCGATGACGAGCCCTTTCCCGAAAATGGCCTGCCCGACGCGGACGAAGACGAGAACTTCTGACGCGCCAAGAGTTTGCCCCAGCGGTTGACAACCGCTCCAGCGTAGCCGCATTAACATGAATAGAAAAATCATGTTAATTTGGGGAACTGCTGATGATCATGTCTCGTAAATGGGTGCTTATGGCATCCGCTCTGGCTGTGGGCGCGCTGATATCCGCCGCGCCGTCCCTGGCGCAGGTTGCCCAAGTGGTGTCATCGACGCCGACGACCCGCGTGGTTGAGCATGCCGCCGGGCAGGCTGAGATCCCGGCTTCGCCCCAACGCATCGTGGCGCTTCACAACGTCTTCGCCGAAGCCCTTGCTGCCCTCGGCCTGTCGCCGGTGGGTTCGGTTGATCGTCCTTCCGGCATGCCCTCGCAGCTGGCCGCGACCCTCGCGAACACCGAAACCGTTGGTTCCCATTCCGAGCCCGATCTGGAGCGCGTCCTCACGCTGGCGCCCGATCTGATCCTGGCGCAGGAAAAGCAACACGGCGACAATTACGCGCGTCTGACCGCCATCGCGCCCACCCTGCTGCTTAATGAGCCGGAAGCGGAATGGCGCGACTGGTATCGCGGCCTTGGCGATGCGCTGGGCCAGCCAGAGGCCGCAGCAGCCGCCATCGCTGCCTATGACGACAAAGCCGCCGCCACCAAGGCTGAGCTGGCCGCCAAACGCCCCGACGAGACCGTGCTGCTGCTGCGCGTCCGCGAAAAGGACATGCGCGTCTATGGCGGTGCCCGCCGCTCGGGCCCTGTGCTCTATCAAGATCTCGGTCTCAACCCACACGGGCTGGTGCCGCGCGAAGAAGACCATCAGGAAATCTCCTTCGAGAACCTGCCCGAACTCACTGCCGACCATATCTTCATCATGGTCGAAGATGCCGACAAGATGACCACCATCGAGCAGTCCGACCTCTGGCAGCGCCTGCCAGCCGTTCAGGCTGGCCACGTTTACAAGGTTAATATCGAACCCTGGAACCAGTCCGTCGGCCCAATCAGCTTCGCCGTCATCATTGACGACGTCCGCGCCGCGCTGCTCTGACGCCAGTGCGATAGCGTTCAACGGTCCTGCGGCCATGCTCCCGAAGTGGAGTGTGGCCGTACTTTTTGGTTGCATTAGAGCGCGATCCGGTGGGGCAGGCTCATCGCAAAGGTTGATTTTGTGCACAGGCACCGGCTTCTAACCCCCGGAATTCCGGGCCTTGGCGATAATCCTGCAAACTCCTTTTCCACAATCGCTTTTCCCGCTTGCACGCCCAAAAACCATCACCTATAAGGCCCATGGCTTGACGCCGGGCGGACCTTCCGCCCCGTTGCCCGGGTAGCTCAGTTGGTAGAGCAGCGGATTGAAAATCCGCGTGTCACTGGTTCGATTCCGGTCCCGGGCACCAAAATTCTTTATTAAGATCAGTAGTTTGCGGTGCCGGCGCTCGTGAAAGCTCCTTTGTGTCGCATTCTTGTTGCGACATGATCCCCAGCGTTTCCTCGCATTTCTCGACAGCCTCCGCGAATCCATGCGAGATACCCGTGGATACGGGGGGCGACGAAAATGGGAGCCGTGCGCTTTGGGATGTCCTTCAGGGACGGCGTCGCAGAGATAGCTGATGCGCCTGTTTTTTTGCGCGCTGTATGGCGAAATGTTCGCGGCCTCGGCCTCAGTGCCGACGATGCCCTTGTGTCTCTGGTGGTGGGCGCAAAGTCGACTGCGCCCGACTACGTCATCAGAGAAGTTATGGAGGGCACCGCCGATGATCCGCATGGCGCCATATCCCATGGGCCATTTAGTGGGATCACTCATCGAGCAAAGCGTGTCGCAGTCGAACCAGAGACAGCTGAAGAAATCAGCCTGAACGCCTTAAAGGTGATTTTGGCTCACAAGATCAACAAGGGCTAAGAAAGGTCGGTCGATCGTTCCCAGCCTTGAGTTCTACGCGTCCTGTCCTTCCAGTAGATGCCCTTCCCTACTGCCGCCCGAACTCGTCCTCGATACGAATAATGTCGTCTTCGCCTAGGTAGGAGCCGGTCTGGACTTCGATCAGTTCCAGCTCGATCTTGCCGGGATTGGCGAGGCGGTGGGTGCAGCCCAAGGGGAGGTAGATCGACTGATTTTCGGCCAACATCGTCACGGCGCCATCGAGTGTCACTTCTGCCGTTCCACGCACCACGACCCAGTGCTCCGAGCGGTGGTGGTGTTTTTGCAGAGATAGCTTCTTGCCGGGTTTGACGAAGAGCTTCTTCACCTGGAAGCGTTCGCCCATCAGGATGGAAGAATAGCCGCCCCAGGGGCGGTACGAGGTCTTGTGCGTCTCGGTCAGGGCGCGGGTAGCTGCGTCCGCGCGAAGGGTCTTGGCAATCTTGCCGACATTCTGCGCTGCAGACAGCCGGCCGACAAACACTGCATCTTCGGTGGCGATCACGGCGATATCGTCCAGCCCATCGACCACCACATGCGCGCCGTCGCTGACGACGAGGGTATTGGTGGTGTTCGACAACAGCGTTGGGCCGGAAACTGCGTTTCCTGCCTCATCGCGCGTCTGTCCTTTCCAGACGGCGTCCCAGGCGCCGAGGTCAGACCAGGCAAACGAAACAGGCAGCACGGCAGCCTTATCGGTACGCTCGAAGATGGCGTAGTCGACCGAGATGTTGGGTGAGGCGGCGAAGGCGGTTTCATCAAGCCGGATGAAGTCGAGGTCGCGCCTGGCGTCGGCGACAGCGGCGGTTGCGGCCGCAAAAACCTCCGGTGCCAGGCGCTCGCATTCGGCGAGGAACAGTTTTGCCGGCAGCATGAACATGCCAGAGTTCCAGGCAAAGCCACCTTGCGCCAGCATGCTCTGGGCTTTGTCGAGGTTCGGCTTTTCGACAAACGCCGCCACTTTATGGGCGCCATGCGCGAGTGCATCGCCGATGGCGATATAGCCATAGCCGGTTTCCGGACGATCAGGCGCAATGCCGAAGGTGACGAGATTGCCGCCCCTTGCGGCAGCTGCAGCGGCATCGACCGCAGCAAAGTACTCCGCGGTGGTGGGGATCAGGTGGTCGGAGGCAAGAACGTGGAGAATCGCGTTCTCGTCCGCATTCACGGCGACCTGCGCAGCGGCCGCTATGGCTGCAGCGGTATTCCTCGCAACCGGCTCCAGCAAGATCGCCCCCAGCGGCACGTTTGCCTCCAGCGCCTGCTCGGCAACGATGAAGCGATATTCGGTGTTGGTAATGACGATGGGAGCGCCGTACCGCTCGGTGTTGGCGACCCGTTCCAGGCTCTGCTGGAAGAGACTGGTGTCACCAACCAGATCGATGAATTGTTTTGGCCGTGCTGCGCGCGATTTTGGCCAAAGACGTGTGCCTTGGCCGCCAGCAAGGATAACGGGAATGATCTGATACAATGAATTGGTCCCCACACGCACGACACTGCCGTTACTAGTCACACTCCAGGAACTAAATCAAATTTATGGGTCGGTTGCGTGATTGGCTGATTGCTTCGCTATCGCCTTAACGTTTTGATGCTGGATGATATCTTAGGTCGCGACATTGGTCGTGGGCGAAGAGCTGGCCCACTCTAGTAGGCAGCCAACCCTTCTGAGCGTTGGGCCTTCGCGCCTATCTGACCCCGCCCGCCTGGCCAACACTATGGCGGCGCGGGCGGGCGGAACAAGATCGCTCAGAGCGCCTTTTTGAACTGGTCGACGGTGATCTGGCTCAACGTGTCGAAGGCCGACATGTCGCCGGAGAAGATGTTGAAGGTGTGGTCGGCGCCTTCGATGATTTCCTTGTGTTTGTCCGTCGTCGGGGCCGCGGTGAGAATGGTGTCGGTGACAGAGGGGTCGACGACGTCATCTTTGGAGCCGGCGATGGCCAGCACGGCGCCCTTATAGGCGGCGAGCTCCTTGGCCACGTCCGTATCCCGGACCTCGTGGAACCAGCCGAGCGAGAGGTTGAGCGGGGTGCGCCAGTCAAACGTTAGGACCGCGTAACCATTCTGTTCAGCTTCAGCGAGCTGGTTGGCGGCCATCTGGCTGAGGTCCACGGCGCCCGCCCAGGTCACGAGGCTTTTGACATCAGGGGTCCGCGCCGCAGTGAGCATGGCGATGGTGCCGCCCTGGCTCCAGCCAAGCACGCCCAGCCGCGCATCGTCGATCTGGTCTAGCCCGCGCATATAGGCAATGACGTCGAGCCCATCCTGCACCCCTGTGCTCAGGCGATATTCCACATAGTCGACAGGGCTGTCGCCGTTGCCGGCAAAGTCAAATCGCGCGCTGGCAATGCCGGCCTCGGCGAGCTTGGGAGCAAGCAGGTCATAACCGTTGCCTGCCTCGTGCCGGTTGGAGCCGGTGCCGTGATACATCACCACAAAAGGAAACGGCCCATCGCCGTCCGGCAGGGTAATCGTTGCCGCTATGGGGCGCTGGGTGCCGGCAATCGTGACGTCCTGATCGGCCGCCTGAGCAAGGCTCGGCAGGGCCATAATGGCGATCGCCAGGGTGGGGAACAATTTCATCGCACGGTCTCCTCTAGTGGTGAGATGGTGCGATGAGCCTATCCGATGCCATGGGGCGCACAAGGTCCCTCAGCCGCGATCTGTCAGCCGCCGAACCGGTGCTCCAGGCGGCCTTTTACGCCGACATCGACCGAAAACAGCGCGCCTTCCTGCGGGTTCTGCGCGAGGTGGTCTTCGCTCATGGTGAAGCGGGCGGAGGTGATGTAGAGGCGATCGAGATTGGGGCCGCCGAAGCAGCAGCTGGTCGGCCACGCGCAGGGCAGTTCGACGACGCGGTCTAGCGTGCCATCGGGCGCATAGCGGGCGACGGCATAGCCGCCATCGACGCGGCAGTTCCACAGGTAGCCCTCATCATCCATGCAGGAACCATCGGGGAACCCGCGCTCGAAGGGGAGGGCGAAGGTGCGGCGCTCGCCCTGTGGCAGCCCGTCGGCGCCGAGGGTGTATTGATAGATGGTGTTGGCGGCGGTGTCGGCGATGATCAGCCGCCGATCGTCTGTCCAGGCCAGCGTATTGGGCAGCGTGAAGATCTCTGGTGTGGCGGTGACGCAGGTGCTGTCGGCAGCGATGCGATAAAGGTGCCCGGCCGGGGTGTTCATAGGCTTGGGCTGCCCATCGGGATGAAGATTGGTGCGCATGGTGGCTACCCAATAGGCGCCATCGGGACCAACCTTACCCTCATTGAGCCGATTGTCTGCCAGATCTGGCTCGGGCGTCGCGACGATCTTGAAGTCCTCGCCCCAGCTCCACAGCGCAACGTCGCGTTCGAGGCCGACAATGAGGCGGCCGCTGTCATCGGCGCAGAGGCCAACAGACGTTACGAATTGATCGGCTGAGAACACTGCATGGCGGCCGCTTTCGGGATGCATCCGGTGCAGCCGCTTGCCGACCAGATCGACCCAGAACAGTTCGGCATTTCGCTCATCCCACACAATGGATTCGCCCACGATATCGGCGGCGGCAAAGACCTGTGTGACCTCGGTCGAACCCATATGCATTTCTCCTTGGCTCGCTTGACCAGATGAGATTTCGCATGCAAGAATACTTGTATGCAAGCAAAGTGTTGGATTCTGACCCCGAAACTTTGAGCCGTGCAGCTTTGGTAGGCTAGCGCGCATCGTACGAACAGAAGGAAGCGGCGTCATATGCAGAAATTGACAGGTAAAGTCGCCATCGTCACCGGCGCATCAAGCGGCATGGGCCTGGGTATCGCTCAGCGTCTTGTTGCCGACGGCGCCAGCGTTGTGCTTGCAGCCATCGATCAGGCTGGGCTCGAAGCCGCAGCGGCTGCGCTTGCCACGCCCCATCGCGTGCGCATTTGCGTCGCCGACGTGTCCAAAAACGCCGATATGGCGCGCCTGACGGCAGATGCCGTCGCGGCTTTCGGCGGTGTCGATATTCTGGTGAACTCAGCGGGCCTGCAGCGCTACGGCACGGTGGTCGACACCACAGAAGAGACCTGGGACGAAGTCTTCAACGTCAATATCAAAGGCATTTTCCTGGCCTCCAAGCATGCCATTCCCGAGATGGAAGAGCGCGGCGGTGGTTCGGTGATCAATATTGCTTCGGTGCAGGCCTATGCCTCCCAGGCCAATGTCGCGGCCTATACAGCAACCAAGGGTGCCATTCTGGCGCTGACCCGCGCCATGGCGCTCGATCATGCACCCGCCCGCATCCGCGTCAACGCAATCTGCCCGGCCTCGATTGATACCCCAATGCTGCGCTGGGCCGCCGATCTGTGGAAAGGCGATAGCACTGCCGAGGCCACCATGGCGGGCTGGGGCAAAGCCCATCCGCTGGGTCGCGTCGGCACCGTCGAGGAAATCGGCGCTTTGGCTTCGTTCCTCGCCAGCGACGAATGCGGCTTCATGACTGGCGCGGACATCAAGGTTGATGGCGGCGCCCTGTCCAAGCTTGCCATCATTCTGCCGGAGTAAGTCTCGTGACGTATCGTTCCCCCGAGCACCTGCGCCATGAAATCCAGAGCATTCTGGATTTCTACTATCCCCGGTCGATCGACCAGGAATATGGCGGTTACATCAATCAGCTGCTCGATGATGGCACCGTCTTTGACCGGATGACCAAGCATCTGGTTGGCACCTGCCGCTTTGTTTACATCTATTCGCTCGGCTACCTGACCTTCGGCGATGAGCGCTATCGTGACGCGGCCAAGCATGGCCTCGATTTCCTGCGCAATGTGCATCGCCAGCCCGATGGCGGCTATGCCTGGATCCTGCAGGGCAGGGTGGTCGAGGATGGCACACGCTTCTGCTACGGCCATGCCTTTGTGCTGCTTGCCGCTGCCGGTGCCGTCAAGGCCGGTATCGACGGCGCGGCTGACTATGCGCGCGAGGTTTACGACCTGCTCGAAGAGCGGTTCTGGGATGCCGAAGCGCAGCTCTATGTCGATGAAATCGCCGCTGGCGATTGGTCTGCCGTCTCGCCCTATCGCGGCCAGAACTGCAACATGCACATGTGCGAGGCCATGCTGGCCGCCTATGAGGCGACCAAGGATGAGCGGTTCCTTGATCGTGCGGCGCTGCTTGCCAAGCGTATCTGCAAGGATCTGGCCGATCTCTCCGATGGCGTCGTGTGGGAACACTACAAGACCGACTGGAGCCACGACTGGGATTACAACAAGGACGATCCCAAGCATCTGTTCAAGCCCTATGGCTATCTGCCCGGCCATTTCACCGAATGGACCAAGCTGCTGGTCATCCTCAATCGCTATCGTCCAGAGGACTGGCACATCGAGCGCGCCAAGCATCTGTTTGATGTGGCGCTGGCCAAGAGCTGGGACGATGTCCATGGCGGCATGAACTATTCCTATGCGCCGGACGGGGAAATCCTCGACACCGACCGCTATCACTGGGTGTTCTCCGAGACCTTCGGCGGCGCGGCCCTGTTGGCGCTGGCAACGGGCGATGACGCCTATTGGCAGTGTTACGACAAGGTCTGGGCCTATGCCGACAAGCACTTTGTCGATCACAGCTATGGCGGCTGGTACCGCCTGCTGGATCGTGATGGTCGCAAATACAGCAACCAGAAAAGCCCCCCATCCAAGACCGACTATCACCCATTGGCTGCATGCTTCGAGGTTATCGAGGCATTGCGCCTGGCCGATCACCACTGATCTGCGCGCCGCATACTGGAGTTTACGCGTTGAAACGACCCAAAATCATAGACATCCGCGCCACCACGGTTGCGGTCCCGCTCGAGGCGCCACTGCGCCATTCCAACGGGGCCCACTGGGGCAAGTTTGTCCGCACCATTGTTGAAGTCGAGACCGACACCGGCATTATCGGCCTCGGCGAAATGGGCGGTGGCGGCGAGTCTGCCGAGCTGGCCTTCGCTGGCCTCAAGCAGTACCTGATCGGCCACGATCCGTTCGAGTTCGAAGCCCTGCGCTTCAAGATCTGCAACCCGACTGCGAGCCTTTACAACAACCGCACGCAGCTGCACGCCGCCATTGAATTTGCCTGCCTCGATATCGTGGGCAAGCATCTGGGCGTGCCGGTTTATGATCTGCTCGGCGGCAAGCTGCGCGACGAAGTTGGCTTTGCCTCCTACCTGTTCTTCCGTCATGCCAATGAGGCTGGCGAGGGCGAGGTGCGCACGCTGGACCAGCTGCTCGACCATGCGCGCGAGCTCAAGCAGAAGCACGGCTTCCACGCCCACAAGCTCAAGGCCGGCGTTTATCCGCCAGACTACGAACTGGAGCTGTTCCGCGCGCTGGCGCACGAATTCCCCGGCGACACCGTTCGTTACGATCCCAACGCTGCCCATTCGGTAGAAGAGGCGATCCGCTTTGGCCGGGCCATCGAAGATCTGAACAACGACTATTTCGAAGATCCAACCTGGGGCCTCAATGGCATGCGCCGCGTGCGCGAAGCCGTTCGCATTCCGACCGCGACCAATACAGTCGTGATCAATTTCGAGCAGCTCGCCACCAACGTCCGCGATCCCTCGATCGACGTCATTCTGCTCGACACCACGTTCTGGGGCGGTATCCGCGCCTGCGTGAAGGCCGCTGCGGTCTGCGAAACCTTCCAGCTTGGTGTTGCTGTACACTCGTCCGGTGAGCTGGGCATTCAGCTGGCCACCATGCTCCATCTCGGTGCCGTGCTGCCAAACCTGGTGTTCACCGCCGACGCGCACTACCACCACCTTAAGGACGACATCATCGTCGGCGGCCTGATGAAGTATGTCGATGGCGCTATCGCCGTGCCGACCGGCCCGGGCCTTGGCGTGGAACTCGACCGCGAAAAGCTCGGCCAGTATGCCGAATATTACCGCCAGACCGGCGGCTATCCATATGACCGCGATCCAGCTCGTCCGGGTTGGTTCGCTCTGACGCCAAACACGCGTTGGGCCGATCCCAAGACCGGCGCATAACGCCCGTTCAAACGGCCATGGCGCAGAAATGCGCCGAGGCAGACGTGACTAGGTTGACTGGTTAGCGTGAAACAGCTGCCTGTGGGGTTGACGATAGTTCAGCGTCATCCCCACAAGAGTGGCGCATCAGACTCAAGTGGACCATGGCTCAAGAAAACCAGATTTCAGCTGCGGAACGATCGTACCGCATCCTCTATCGCAAGATCATCTCGCTCGAACTCAAGCCAAACGAGGCCGTCGGCGAGCAGATGCTTGCCGAGATGTTGTCGGTGAGCCGCACGCCGGTGCGCGAGGCGCTGTCCCGTCTGTCAGTTGAAGGGTTGGTAGATCTGCGGGCGCGCAGTGGCGTTGTCATCTCGCCGATCCGCTATGAGGCGGTTCGCACTGCGCAATATGTGCGCGAAAAGCTCGAAATGGCGGTGATCGCCGATGCGGCTGGTCGCACCGACAAGCGCGTGCTCTTGGGTATTCGTCAGGCCATCGAAGAGCAGGAACTAGCCATCTCGGAAGGGGTTGCCGAGCACTTCTTTGAGGCCGACGAGCGCATGCATTTTATGTTCTGCGGTCTGGCAGATCGTGAAGGCGTATGGGCAGTGATCGCCGATGCCAAGAAGCACATGGATCGCGTTCGGCGTCTTTCAGTGCAGACTGGCCACCTCGATTTGCTGCTGCAGGATCACCTCGCACTGCTCGCGGCGGTCAGTGAAGGCAATGCTGCCAGTGCCCAGGAAATCATGCGGCTGCATCTGCGCCGGGTCATGTCCGACCTGCGTGAATTGGCCAAGCGCTTCCCGGATTACTTCGAGCCTGAAATCGCCGATCTGGAATTTCGCGATTCCGATTCAGTAATCGCCTAACTCACTGTAAAATATAATGAATTTGCCGGTTTATCTGGCTGATGACGCACGTTGACTCATTGTTTTGGATACGTGTATACAAATATACCAAACTTCAGGGAGGTCCTTATGAATTGGTCAAATGAACTGCTCTCCGTGCGCCGCGCTGGCCGTGCCTGCGCTGCTTCGGTGATTGCTCTTGCCGCGTTTTCCTCCGTCGCATTCGCGCAGGAAGAGATCTCGATCGGCGCGCTCTACCTCGACGCACAGGGTTTCTACGGCGGCATCAAGAAGGGCATCGAAGCCGGCGCTTCCGATGAGAACCTGCGTCTGCTCGGTCAGAACAGCCAGGGCGATGCGTCCCGCGAGGCACAGTTTGCCTCGACGCTGATCTCCAGCGGTGTTGACGCGATCATCATGTCGCCAGTGTCGGCAACCGCATCGGTTCCAGTCGTGCGTCAGGCCTTCGAAGCCGGCATTCCAGTGATCTGCTACAACACCTGCATCAGCGACGAATTCGCCAAGCAGTATGTTGCCGCTCTGGTCACCACCGATCAGTACAAGCTCGGCCATGACGTTGGCGTCGTTGCTGGCCAGTACTTCGTCGACAAGGGCGTCACTGCTCCTCGCTTTGGCATCCTCAACTGCGACGTCTACGAGGCCTGCGTTGAGCGTAAGGCTGGCTTCAAGGCGGCCGTTGAAGAACTCGTTCCAGGCGTGATCTGGGGCGCCGACCAGGCTGGCTTTGAGCCAGGCAAGTCGACCGAGACTGCAACCACCATGCTGACCGGCGATTCCGAAATCGTCGCCATGTTTGCCACCACCGACAACGGCACCGTTGGCGCGGTGCAGGGCATTCAGGCTTCTGGTCGTGAAGGCAAGGTTGTCGTATTCGGCAACGACATGAGCGCCCAGCTGGCCCAGTACCTGATCAACAGCCCAGACACCCTGATTGCGACCAATGGTCAGCAGCCACAGGAAATGGGCCGCGACTCGATCAAGGTAGCGCTTGCTGCTGTCCGTGGCGAGACCATCGAGAACTACCTCACCACCGTTCCAACCGAGCTGTTCCTGTCCGCCAACCCCGATCAGGTCAAGGCCTGGCTCGAGGCACACGCTGACGGTATCCCCTGATCGTGGAATAATGCTTGTGCGGCCGCTCCCCCCGAGCGGCCGCATACTTCATGGTGACGGGCCGCTCAGCAAGGATTTAGGGCATGCAGCAACGCCTCATTGAAATGCGCGGCATTTCTAAAGCCTACCCCGGTGTTACGGCGCTTCGTAACGTCGATTTCGAACTGTCTCGCGGCGAGGTGCGTGCGCTTCTCGGCAAGAACGGCGCGGGCAAGTCGACCCTGATCAAGATCATGGCGGGCGTCGAAACGCCCGATAGCGGTGATATTGATGTCGATGGCCGCAAGGGCGCCCTGCGCAGCCCCGCCGAAGGCATCAAGGCCGGTATTGCCACCGTGCATCAGGAACTCAGCATCATTCCTGAGATGTCGGTCGCCGAAAACATTTTCCTCGGTCGCTGGCCGCGCCGCGCTGGCTCCATCGACTGGAACACGCTCAATGCCGAAGCCGCTGCCATTCTGGCGCAACTCGGGTTCAACATTGATCCGCGCGTCTCCGCGTCGCAGATTTCGGTGGCGCAGCGTCAGCTGGTCGAGATTGCCCGTGCCATCAGCAAGGGCGCCAAGGTGCTCATTCTCGATGAGCCAACCAGCTCGCTGGTGACTCAGGAAGTCGAAGTGCTGCTGGCCGTTATCCAGCGCCTGTCGGCTGCTGGCGTAGGCATCATCTACATTTCCCATCGCATGGACGAGATCCGCCGCATCGCGACCTCGGTCACCGTGCTGCGTGATGGCACCCATATTCGCACCGCGCCGGTCGACGAGGTCAGCAATTCCGACATCGTCAAGCTGATGCTGGGCGACGCCACGACCGCCAGCTCACACCGTGCACCAGCGGGCCACGTTGCCGGCAAGGCAATTCTGTCGGCGACCAATCTGGCCGTGCTGCCACGCGTCACTTCGGCGAGCTTTGAAGTGCGTGCCGGTGAAGTGCTCGGTATTGCCGGCGTGCTTGGCTCGGGCCGCACCGAATTGTTGCAGGCGCTCGTTGGTCTGCGCCGTCCGGCGTCCGGCCAGATGACGTTGGAAGGCGCTGCCTATGCGCCCAAGGATCTGCGCGCTGCACTCGCTGCTGGTGTGTTCATGACCCCGGAAGATCGCCGCCACGAAGGCGCTGTGACCATGCTGGGCATTGACGAAAACCTCGTCATGGCCAGCTGGGCTTCGGTGTCCAAGTTCGGCATCATCCAGTCGGGCAAGATGAACCAGACGGTCAACCAGTCGATCGCCCAGCTTGGCGTCAAGCTTGCCCGCCCCGGCGAAGCGCTGGCCAATCTCAGCGGCGGCAATCAGCAGAAGGTGGTGATCGGCAAGGCGCTCAATGCCAAGCCAAAAGTCCTGCTGCTCGATGAGCCAACCCGCGGTGTCGACGTTGGTGCCAAGGGGCAGATCTACGCCCTGATGCGTGACCTCGCGACGCAGGGCCTCGCCGTTGTGTTCGTCTCGGGCGAGCTCGAGGAATTCCCAGAAGTTTGCGACAGGGTGCTGATCCTGCGCGATGGCCAAATTACCGGTGAAGTGACCGGAGATGACGTTCGTACCCAGGTGTTGCTCGACGCAACCATGGGCGAGAGGAGACCAGCATAAAATGACCGCGACACCAACCTCACCGGCCAAGCCAGCGTTCAGCTTGTCCAGTTTCCTGTCGGGCCGTGCCAACGAAGTTGGTCTGGTCGTCGGCATCGTCGTTCTGTACGCCTTCCTGGCGTTTATGGCGCCAAACTTCCTGACGCCAGCCAACCAGCTCAACATCCTGCGCGACGCTGCCTTTGTCGGTATCATTGCCTGGGGCATGACGCTGGTGCTGATCAGCGGCGAAATTGACATTTCCGTTGGTCCACACGTGGCCTTTGCCGGCGTCGTGCTGGCCAAACTGGCGGCGTCGGGCGTGCCACTGCCCATGGCCGTCCTGCTGGTTCTGGTGCTCGGCGCTTTCATTGGCACCGTCGCCGGTTTCCTCCGCGCGCGCTTTGAAGTGCCAAGCTTCATCGTCACGCTCTCGCTGTGGCTGGCGCTGCGGGGTATCGCTCAGGTCATTTCCAATGCCGTGCCGATCGTCATCATGGACTTCGACTTCCAGCGCTTCGGCTCGGGCGCCCTGTTCGGCATTCCGATCCCGGCCATCATCATGCTGGTGCTGTTCGTGGTCTTCACCTTCATCGCCACCCGCACGGTCTTCGGCCGCTCGGTCTATGCCGTGGGCGGCAATGCGGAAGCGGCGCGCCTGTCCGGCATTCCGGTTGCCAAGGTTCGTACCATTGTCTTTGCTATTTCGGGTGTGCTCGCAGCGCTCACCGGCATTCTGATGGCCAGCCGTCTTGGTTCGGGCAATAGCGGCGCGGCGACGGGGCTGGAATTCGACATCATCGCCGCAGTCGTCGTGGGCGGCACGAGCCTGTTTGGCGGTCGCGGCACCATGCTCGGCACGCTGCTCGGCGTCATGTTCATCGGCGCACTGGTCAATGGTCTCGTGCTGATGGGTGTCGATCCCTTCGCGCAGGGCATCGTGCGTGGCTTCGTCATTCTGGCCGCCGTGATGATCAACATCATCTCCATCCGACGCGTTCGTTCCAGGTAAGATCCGTGACAACTCTGCCCAATCGCGCTGCCGTTCTGATGGCGCCTGAAACCATCGAGATCATGGACTGGCATGAGCCAGTCTGTGGCCCCGATGATGTGGTGGTCGATATCGCTGCCGTTGGCGTCTGCGGCTCGGACGTCCACTATTTCCGCCATGGCCGGATCGGCGATACCATAGCCGACAAGCCCATCGTCCTCGGTCATGAGGCCGCCGGGACCGTCACCGCTATTGGCGCCAATGTGCGCCATCTTAAGATTGGTGATCGCGTCACCCTTGAGCCGCAGCGGCCCTGCGGGCATTGCGAGCAGTGCTGGTCCGGCGCCTACAACCTCTGCCCCGACGTCGAGTTCATGGCGAACCCGCCCTATCACGGTGCCTTTGCGCGTCGCGTGGTCAATCCGGCCGATTTCACCTTCGTCGTGCCCGATCACCTCTCGTTCGAAGAAGCTGCATTGATCGAACCGCTGGCCGTTGGCTTCTGGGCTGTCGACCGTCTCGATCTGCAGCCGGGCACCAGCGTTTTGATCACCGGGGCAGGGCCCATTGGTGTTCTGGCGGCACAGATGGCCGCTGCGCGCGGCGCGGGGCGCATCGTGATCTCCGACATCAATACGGCCCGCCTCGATGTGCTCAAGCGCTTCCCGCGCTTTGAGGCGCATAATGCTGCCGAAGACCCGCAGCTCGAAAATGTCGAGCCGGTCGATTACGTCATCGAATGCAGTGGCGCACCGGGCATTGTTGATCGCGTGCTCAAGCGCATTCGTCCGCGTGGCGGCCTCGCCCTGGTCGGAATCAATGTGCATGGCGCTGGCCCGATTGATCTCTGGCCGGTCATGGCCAAGGAAATCACCATCGTCGGTGTTTACCGCTACGCCTCGATCTATCCTCGTGCCATCGCGCTGGCGGCTACGGGACAGGTCGATCTCAAGGCCCTCATCACCCATCGTTTCACGCTCGATGAATCGGCGGCGGCGCTGGGGCAGTCCGCCAAGGACATGTCGTCTCTGAAATCTGTTGTGAGCATCTAAGCCAGTTTTCTGGAGGCCCTCGCCACGTAGGCCGGATCGCGCTTGATCTGTCCTTAAAGGGCTCACACTTCAGGTCGCATGTCGCAACAGCATCCCCCCGAAAGGGCGGGGTGCTGTTGTCATTTTGCGGCACACGCGCTGGCCTCAAGGAAGCCGGTGGACAATTTCGATCAAGCTTTGTTTTGGCAAGCACTGCAGCGAGCCGGGTTGAAATAACTACCGATTGGCCGCATGAAGTGATTGTGCCGCGCCGCATTTCCCAGGCGGTTCGCAGACAAGGAGAGCTACGGCATCTGCTGGTTGCGTGACCAGCTGTGCCTCGCGACCGACCCCATGATGCGTCCACTTTATCTGATTGCCGGCTTGGTGATGCTTGCACTTGGCATTATCGGTGCCTTCGTGCCCTTGATGCCAACCACCATTTTTCTGATCATGGCCGCGTGGTGCTTTGCGCGCTCGTCGCCGCGGCTGGAAAACTGGTTGCTCAATCACCGGCAATTCGGCCCCACCTTGCGAGCCTGGCGCGAACACGGGGCGATTTCCCGCCGCGCTAAGATCATGGCGTGCCTGGGCATAACGCTCGGTTTCGTATTGTTCTGGATTGGGGCCCGTCCCGGTCTCTGGCTGTGGCTCGGAGTGCTGGCAGTGATGTTAGCTTGTGCCTGGTTCATCGTGTCCCGCCCTGAGCCCGATGGGCAGTCATAGACAAAACGTGCTTTGACATCCCAAGATGTGAGGAGAGGCGTTCCTGCACGATCTCCATTTTACAGCCGACGGCGTGCCGTTTGCGTCGGGGCGTGAGCGAGGTTATTTCTGCGCTGGGAAGGCCAGTTGAAAACCGGCGCCACCGCTGGGGCTTTCAAAAGCGGTTACCTGTCCGCCATGATGGCGCATCACTTCGCGCACGAGGTTCAGGCCCAGTCCCGCGCCGCGCTCGCGCGGATGCACGCGGTAGAAGGGTTCGAAAATCTGGTCGCGTTCGCCTTCGGGAATCCCCGGGCCGTCGTCAGTGACTTCGATGGTGCCATTGCGCGTCACCTCGATATCGATCGTACCGTTCTGGCCGCCATGGTCGATGGCGTTCTGCACCAGATTGATCACGGCGCGCTCGATCGCCCCGGCCGATCCCCTAACGAAAATCAAGCTGTCCTCGCTGCTCAGCGAAATCTGATAGCCCGAGGCGATGGCCAGGGGGGCGAGCTCGGCCGCGACATGCTCGCAGATGGCCACAAGGTCGACCGATGCAAAGGTCTCTTCCTTGCGGTCGAGCCGTTGCAGATCGAGCAATTGTTCGGCCAGCGCTCCGATGCGTGCCGCGTCGGCCAGAAGCCGCGCCTGCAGCTTGCCGGGGGGCAGGGATTCGATGCGGGTCTGCAGAATGGTGATGGGCGTGCGCAGCTCATGGGCAGCGTCCAGAATGAAGCGGCGATGCTGCTCATACCCTTTGTCGAGCCGCGCCAGTGCGTCGTTGACCGCGATCACCAGCGGCTGCACTTCTGACGGCACGTCGGTATGTGCCAGCCGGCCTCCGCGCTGGTCGATATTGATCCCCGATGCCTCTTCGGCCACGGCCGACAATCCCTTGAAGCCGCGCGAGACAATCCAGGGAATGGTGACCAGCGCGATCAACCCGATCAGCACCAACACGAGGCCGAGCAGGCCATAGGCCAGGAACATCACGGTCACACTGACGGGATAGGATGATGCGCCGCCCGCCAGAACACTGAAGGTGCCGTTCGGTCCGGCGATGCGCCGTCCGGAGGTGGAGAGGGTATAGGGCGCCTCGAAGTCGCGGATATCGACGTGATTGACGTTAGATAGCTTGCGGCTGAGCTCTGAATAGGCTTCGGGCACCGGGCCGTCTTCGAGCGACAGGCCATCGTCGGTGCGGATGACGAACCACAGCCCCGGGGCCGATGCGCGGAGCTGTTTGAGTTCTGCGGTATCCTCCAGCACCAGGCGTCCGTCGACGATGCGCACGGCGCTCGCCGGAATGTCCAGCGCCTGCGGATCAACCAGCAGACCCCGCAGGTCCGATTGCATGATCAGGGCGGTGAGCGCTGCAGCAAGCAGCACCACAATCCCCGCCTGAAAGGCCAGCAATTGCCAGATCAGCCGCAGGCGCAGCGAGTTGCGAGGAAAAGGTTTCATTCTGCCGCCCGGATCAAATAGCCAACGCCACGAATGCCGTGGATTTCGACGCCCGTCTCGGCATCGGAGAGTTTTTTGCGCAGGCGCGAAACATTGGCCTCCAGTGCATTGGACTGGATTTCGTCGTCGAAATTGTAGACCGCGTCTTCAAGCGTCGAGCGCAACACCGTGCGCCCCTGTCGCCGCACCAGCGATTCCAGTATATTGAGTTCGCGCCGCGTCAGCGGCAGCGGGGTGCCATCGATGCTGGCCTCGCGTCGACCGAGGTCAAAATCAAGTCGTCCGATCCGCGTCACCAATGGAACAAGTGATGTTGGTCGGCGCAGCAGCGCCCGTACGCGCGCCAGCAGTTCTTCCACGGCAAAGGGCTTGGCCAGATAGTCGTCTGCCCCCAGGTCCAACCCGTGAATACGGTCATCCAGCTTGTCCATCGCAGTCAGTACGATCACGGGCACCGACGAGCGAATGGAGCGCAGATAGGACAGAAGCGTGATGCCATCGCCATCTGGCAATTGGCGGTCCAGCACGATGACGTCATGCACATTGTTCTGAACCGCTTCTTCGGCAAATTGCAGGGTTGGCGCATGGTCCACCACAATGTTGAAGCGGGCCATGGCCGCACTCAGGGCTTCCGCCATCTGCTGTTCGTCTTCCACGAGAAGGAGGCGCATTGATGTTCCTGGTTGATCCAGACAGGGTCAGGCTGCGGCGTTGGAGACCGGCCTCCATCTGCCATGACGCTTGGCACGGGATAGAGGTTGCAATTGGGCCGGCGCAACCGCTGGGGTCGCGCCGGCCTGTTCCCGGTCTATTGGAGCGCCGGGAAAGCGATGCGGGTACGCAATACTTGGCCCCGCGCGGTTAGCGGCACTGATACCGCCGACCGTCATTGCCTCTGAACGTGCCGCTGGCGGCATCGAAACTGCGGTATTTGGCGCGGCAATAATCCAGCCAGCGCTCATAGTCCGATTGCGGGCGAGCCTTGTTGTTCTCTGCCGAGGCGGCAGCACCGGCAATGATCGCGCCCAGCGTAAGCCCGATAATGCCTGCGCCGACCGCCGCGCCCCAATCGTTGTTCTTGGGGCTCTGGCTGGGGGAGTTCAGGCACCGCTGACGCTCGCGCTGGTCACGAATGTGATTGCAGCTCTGGTAGTCCGGTCCATAGACCGGCGCGACCGGCTGGCCGACAGGGGCCATGGGCTGGCCCGTTGGCGGCACGGGCCGCATGGATTGCGCCATCGATGGTCCGGTGGCCGAAACGAGCAGGCAGGCAATCATGCCGACATGCAGCAGGGGTTTCCAGGACATGCTGGTCTCCTTGAAGTTCAGAGCGTGAATGGCGCCTAGAAGCGGAAGTTGAGGCCGGCCTTGATCGAATGATTGACCAGGTCATCAGAGTAGTTGGTGCCAGCAATGGTGGTCGGCACGTTGTCGAGACGCATCTGGGTGTATTCCAGCTTGGCCGACAGGTTGCTGGTGATGCTCTGCTCCACGCCGCCACCAAAAATCCAGCCACCCTGCCAAGCAGCCTTGGAGCTGACATTGCCCTGCGGGTCGAGGCGAGCAACGCCATAGCCGGCGGTCGCATAAAGCATGGTGCGGTCCAGCGCGAGACCGGCTTTGAGCTTGGCTGCTGCGGACCAGTCCTGGGTCAGCTCGCCGCCTGCGCTGGTCTGATAGCTCCGGCCATGAAGATAGCCGCCTTCCAGTTCCGCGCCGATCACGCCGGGGCCGATCTGCAGATTGTAACCGGCCACTGCGCCACCCTGCAGGGTTACGTCCGAAAACGGGCTGCCAATTTCGCTTGGGGCCAGGCCGCCATAGACGCCGGCGTAAAAGCCGCTCCAGTCAAAGGCGGACCCATAGGTTCCATAGTTCTGCGCGTGGGCTGCTGTGGCCGATCCTACCGCGGCAATTACCGCAAGCGCCGCCAGGCGCAGTACATTTTTTCCGTTCATTTGCTGAACTCCATATGGCGCCAGACCTGAGCCTGCGCGGTACGCGTGGATGATCGCGGGACAAACTGCCCGCCAACACGCGTGCCATTTTGCCGTCGGGACTTACGGCAATATTACATGATGGATTTTTTGGAACGGGATGGTGGGGCAGAGCTCAACCTGCGCCGCAATGGGGCGATTGGCGCAGTGGGCGCCAATCGCTCAAAGCATTTAGTCCTGTGGCACGAGGGGCAGGCCATTGGCCTGCCAGGCTTCGGCGCCGCCGCGATACCACTGGGCGTTCCAGCCAAGCAGGCCGGCACGCAGGGCGGCGTTGTAGGCGGAACGGTCCTGCAGGCTCTTGCCGAAAAACACCACGGGCAACGACTTGTCGTTGGTGGTTTCCTCGGTGAGCCAGCTGTCGACAATCTTCTGGAAGCTATCGGTTACGCTGCCATCCTTGCCGGCGTCCACCACGGTATAGGCACCTGGAATCGTGTCCATCTTGCCGCTGGTGTCGATCAGCAGCATGGGCGTGGAATCACCGAACATTTTTGCCAAGTCGGCCGTGGTCAGCACTTTGGCGCGCGGATGGGTGCGCGGGGTGGGCCCGGCATAGGGCGACGGGAACAGCACATTGGTGCCCGGAATACCGAAGTCGACCTCTTCATCGGCCAGATTGGCACGGGCGCCGATCGCTGCAATCGAGGCACGCGCGTCGCTGGCGTCGGCATTGGCGGTGGTGCTCGAGCTTGCATTGGACGAGGTCGAGGCCGCCGCGCTGGTCTCGATGCCGCCCTTGGTCCCCATTTCCACGTCCGAGATCATGATCGCCAGATCTTCGATCAGGTCGTAGCACATGGTGATCGTGCCCTCGCGCGGGCTGTACCAGGCGTTGAGCTCGCCGCAATCCTTGTAGATGACCTTCAGCCCACGTGGCAGGGCGTAGGTCTTGGCCAGATCATCGGCAAATCCAGTAATGCCTTCGGAGAACGCCTCAGTGATAAACCGCCCAATGCGCGATTGGGACGGCTCAAAAACCACTTCGATGCCGGCCCCCGGTGCATTGGCCGGCAGCAGCCCCTCAGGATGCCAAGCGTCGACGCGGGTGTAGGGGGCGAGAATCGTGCGCCACGCGCGGCTCTGCCGGGTAAACTCTTCCTCGCAGCGTCCCAGGGTGCGCTCATCCATATCCACTTCGGCCGCGATGCTCGAATAGAGCTCGGGATTGCCGCCATAGATCACGCAGAACACGTTGCGGAAGCGCTTGAGGTCGCCCGTATGTTCGTCCTGCCAGGGCGTCGAGCTGCCACGCGCCTCGTTGATTAGGCCGCCATAGTACCAGGGCAGGGCGGAATAGATCGCGACCTGCCTCCCGATGGCGTCGATCTTGGGGTCACCCGATGGGTACATCGTCGGGTCAACCACCTTCAGCGCCGAGAAAATATCCACGGCATCTTCTTCAGGGCCCGTGGAGGGCACCTGCAATTCGCCGATCAGCGCATGACCAAATTCGTGCATGAAAATGCCATTGGTGATGCCCAGATAGACGCCAATAATGCGGCTTTCCTCGCCCCCGAACATCGGCAGAGGGCCTTCGTCCGAGCTGGTCGACGCGCCCGATGCCGGCGCTGCCGCCGAAGACGCGCCGCTTGCGCCACCCGATGAAATGCTGAAGCCGCCGAAGTAAAACTCGCCGCGTTCATAGGCCAGGATGCCGATATCGGCGCCCAGCGATGGGTGGCCCTCAACGACGCCGATGGACTTCCCGTTGAGGAAAAACTCGCCGCGCCCGGTGCGCTCGACAAACTCCAGCACGTCGCTGCCGTCGCCCTTGGCGGCATTGGGTACCAGGCCAATTTCGGTTGCTTTGCCGTCTGCCGCAAAGCACAGCACCAGGCCCTCGCGTGCTGCGGTGATTTCCCCCAGGCATGAAGTGGCGCCGTCTTCGCTTTCGATGACGATGCCCGCTGCCGATTTCGAGAAGTCGCTGGCCTTCTTGCCCTGGGGCGGCAGGATGCCGACCTCAAGTCGTGTCACCCGCTCGCCATTGCCGACCGGGCCGGCATGCACGGTGAAATAGTTCTCGCTCGACGCCTTTTCGTCGTTGACCAGCACCGCCCAATTGCCCTCAAAGGCAAGCTGCCAGCCGTCCCTGTCGGGAGCCGAAATGATGGTATCGGCCAGTGGCCCCATAATTCCGGCCATGCGGGTGGCCGCATCCGTGCTGCCAGCGGGCACGCTATCGCTGGCCGTGCCCTGGCCTGATGTTGCAGCGCCCGCACCACCCTTGGGTGGCAAGCCGCCGCTATCGCTCGATGTTGATCCACCCTTGGGGGGCAGGCCTGAGCCACTCGCCTGGGCCTTTTCCTCGACGATCGACACATCGGCGATACCGAAAGTACCGCGTTCATAGGCCATGATGCCCAGCTCGCCGCCCAGAGCAGAGGCCGCGTCGACATCGCCAATGGCTGTGCCATTGAGAAAGAATCGCGCCATGCCGGGGATTTCGAGCATCTCGATGATGTCGCTGCCGTCCATCTTGGCGGCATTGGCGACGCTCGCGATGTTCTGCCGCTTGCCGTCGATCAGGCAAAACAGGTTTGCGGTGGCACTGGCCGTGATTTCCATCAGGCAGAGGTCGTTCTTGGTGACGTGGCGCGCCAAAATCCCGATGGCCGCGTCCGGGATCTTGGAGTTCAGCGACACATTGACCGAGGTGGTGCGCCCGCTTTCTGGCGGTGGGCCGGCATTGATCACCAGCGTCTGCTCGGATTCGGCCTCGGCATCATTGCGCAGCACGTACCAGCCGTCTTGCGAACCACCCTTCCAACCCTTCAGCAATTGCTGGGGAACGGTGCCAGACAGGGGCCCTAATTCTTCCTGAGCCACGGCGTGGGTCATCGGGGCGAGTGCCAAGATGGCAAGAGAGAATACGAATTTAGCGGCGTTCATTCTGTTTCCTAGACATCCAACTTGCCGCCAGAAATGTGAAGAGCAGGGGGCCTCAACCCCTGGCAAACAGCCGCTCCCCAGCGGTACGGACAACCCCGCACCAGGCACTTCTGGCACTCGCACTTTTCCTAAGACGTACCAGATGAATAGGTCCTTGGGCGCCATCGCGCAATTTTTTTGGGACACCAAAGTGGGTGTAGCGCGATCACAAAGTTAATGTGCCGCACCGTCGGCGATGCGGCGCAACTCGCCCGCCGCATTGTCACAAGATCGTCGTCCAATTGTCGGTGAACCGTCACCGCATGGAATCCTAGCTGTCAATTAGACCGCCTAGATGTCCGGCCGCCGCCTCAAGGCAATCCTTTCGGAGACAGGCCCAAAATGACATTCAACCGGCTGCTCGGCGCAGCAACCACCGTCGCAGCGCTCGCGCTGGCAACTGCCCCCACTCTGGCTCAGACCAAGTTCGAATTCTGGTATGGCCTTTCGGGCGACCTTTCCGACCGTATCCAGGACATGTGCAAGGACTTCAACGCGTCCCAGGCCGATTACGAAATCGTCTGCGTCAGCCAGGACAACTACGAAGCAAACCTGCAGAACACCATCGCGGCTTTCCGCGCCAACAAGCAGCCAACCATCGCGCAGATCAGCGACGGCGGCACTGTTGATCTGATGCTCTCGGGCGCCTACCTGCCCGTGCGTCAGCTGATGGAAGAAAACGGCTACGACATCAATTGGGAAGACTACTTCTCGGGCGTCGCATCCTATTTCGCCACCTCGACCGGCGAACTGCTGGCCATGCCGTTCAACAACTCGACCGCAATGTTCTACTACAACACCGATGCGCTGAAGGCCGTTGGTTTTGAAGGCGCCCCAGAGACCTGGGAACAGGTCGAAAAGATCGCCCGCGATCTGAAGGCTGCTGGCTATGATTGCCCAGTCGCATTCGACCCGACCGGCCAGTGGCAGTGGTGGGAGCAGTTCTCTGCCATCCACAACCAGCCAATCGCCTCCAACGGTAACGGCTATGGCGGTCTCGACGCCGAAGTGCTCTTCAACCAGGGCAAGTTCGTCGATCAGCTCGGCTGGTTCAAGAAGATGTACGACGAGGGTCTGTTCGTCGTGAAGTCGAAGGCCACCGGCGACACCGCCAACGACGCTTTCGTCAATGCACGCTGCCAGATGAGCTCGAGCTCGGTTGCCGACCACGGCTTCATCGGCAAGCAGGCCGTCGAAGGCATGCATTGGGACGTTGCCATGCTCCCAGTCTGGGAAGGCACCGAACGCCAGAACTCGCTGGTTGGTGGCGCCGCTCTCTGGACCCTCAAGGGCAAGTCGGCTGAAGAATACAAGGGCGCTGCTGCGTTCTACGCCTTCATCGCCAAGCCAGAACAGGCTGAATGGTGGTCGACCGTTACCGGCTACATCCCAGTGACCAACTCGGGCTACGACGCCATGGTTGCCAAGGGCTTCTACAGCGAAGCGCCATACAAGGGCCGTGAACTCGCTCTCAAGAGCCTGACCTTCACCCCGCCATCCGAATACACCCGCGGCGTGCGCCTCGGCAATTTCGGTGCCGTCCGCAAGGAAATCCAGGACGCAATGAGCGCCGTGCTCTTCAACAACGTTCCTGTCCAGCAGGCGCTTGATGACGCAGCCACCCGCAGCAACGAAGTGCTCCGCAAGTTCGAAGCCACCTACGCTGGCAAGACGCTCCCATAAGCCTTTCCGATCATGACGGCGCGGACGGTTCTGCCGTCCGCGCCACCTTTTTTCTCCACTGAGGCAGACGGCTCATGGAACGACGCGCATATTATCGCAACGGCACGCTGCCCTGGCTGCTGATCGCCCCCCAGCTCATCCTTGTGCTGGTGTTCTTTTACTGGCCAACGTCGCAGGCTCTCTATTGGGCGTTCACGCTTGAACAACCTTGGGGCGGCGGCAATAGCTGGGTTGGCTTGTCCAACTTCCTGTCCATTTTCGGTGATGGCCGCTATTGGGCCACTGTCGGTCGCAGCGCGTTTTACGCTATTGCAGCCACCGGCATCTCCATGGTCATCGCTCTGACCCTGGCCATGTTCGCCGACCGCGCCCTCAAGGGCACCAAGCTGTTCCAGTCGGTGTTTGTCTGGCCCTACGCCATTGCCGCACCCGCTGCTGGCGTGGCCTTCCGCTTCATCTTCGCGCCAGAGGCCGGCATTATCGGCTCGATCAACGAGATGTGGCCCGGCATCTGGAATCCCGCCACCAATGGCGGCCACGCCCTCGCCATGGTCATCGTCTGCCACGCCTGGCTTGGCATCGGTTACAATTTCATCTTCTTCCTGGCTGCCCTGCAGATGCTGCCGCGCTCGCTCACCGAGGCTGGTGCCATGGATGGTGCGCGTCCGTTCCAGCGCATGATCGACCTGCAACTGCCGCTGATCGCGCCGACCGTGTTCTTCCTTTTGATCATGAACCTGATATCGAGCTTCACCGACAGCTTCGGCCTGATCGACGTGATGACCGAGGGTGGCCCGATCAATTCCACCGAAGTGATGGTCTACAAGCTCTATGTCGATGGCTTCAAAGGCCTCGATTACTCGGGCGCCGCCGCGCAGTCCATCGTGCTCATGCTTCTCGTCATCGCGCTCACTTTCGTCCAGTTCCGCTGGGTCGAAAAGCGCGTCCATTACAACTGAGGACGCGCCATGATTGAACGCTCCCCCATCTTCAACATCGTCACCTACGCGACGATGATCCTTGGTCTGCTGCTCGTTCTGACGCCGTTCTGGATCGTCATCGTGGCGGGCAGCCTGTCCCTGCAGGAAGTCAGCCAGGTGCCGCTCAAGCTCTGGCCATCGAACCACCTGCTGGAAAACCTGGAAGTCGCGTGGACCCGTGCCGATCTCGGCCCCAAGATGATCAATTCCCTGATCGTCGCGGTCGGTGTCACCGTGGGCAAGATCACGCTGGCGGCTTTGTCGGCCTTCTCCATCGTGTTCTTCAACTACCGCGCCCGCATGCTCTGCTTCTGGCTGATTTTCATCACCCTGATGCTGCCGCTCGAAGTGCGTATCGTGCCGACCTATTCGATTGCCGCCAATGCGCTGCAGCCGTTCCAGGTTATTCTCGACACGCTGGGCATCACCTGGCTGGTGGAAACCGTGTCTGGCGTGCGCGTTGGTCTCGAGTGGAACCTGCTGAACTCCTATACCGGCCTCATCCTGCCTCTGGTGGCGACGGCAACCGGCACGTTCCTGTATCGTCAGTTCTTCATGACCATTCCGGACGAGCTGGTCGAAGCCTCCAAGATGGACGGCTCGGGCCCGCTGCGCTTCTTCTTTGAAGTGCTGCTGCCACTCAGCCGCACCAACATGCTGGCGCTGGCCACCATCATGTTCGTCTCCAGCTGGAACCAGTATCTCTGGCCGCTGCTCATCACCACCGACCGCGCCAATTTCGGCACCGTCGTCATGCAGCTCAAAGCCCTCATCCCCGCCCAGAACGGTACGCCCGACTGGAACGTCACCATGGCGGGTGCCCTCATTATCATGCTGCCGCCCCTGCTTGTCGTTGCCCTGATGCAGCGCTGGTTCGTGCGTGGCCTCATCTCCCGCGACAAGTGAGACCCATTATGACCGCCATCACTCTCTCCAGCGTCAAAAAGCGCTACCAGAAAACCGATGTCGTGCACGGCGTGGACGTCGAGATCGAATCCGGCGAGTTCGTCGTCATTCTCGGGCCATCGGGCTGCGGCAAGTCGACCCTGCTGCGCATGATCGCTGGCCTCGAAGAAATCACCTCGGGCACCATCGCCATTGGCGATACCGTGGTGAACAACCTCGAGCCCCGCGAACGCGGCTGCGCCATGGTGTTCCAGAACTATGCGCTCTACCCCCATATGAGCGTCGCCCAGAACATCGGTTATGCGCTCAAGGTTGCCGGCATGCCGCGCGCCGAACGCGACGCCAAGGTGCTCAAGGTTGCCAAATCGGTCAGCCTCGAACCCTATCTGGATCGCAAGCCCGGCGAACTCTCCGGCGGTCAGCGTCAGCGCGTCGCCATGGCCCGCGCCATGGTGCGTGAGCCCAAGGTGTTCCTGTTCGACGAACCCTTCTCCAACCTCGATGCCAAGCTGCGCGTCGCCATGCGCGCCGAAGTGCGCAGCCTGCATCGTGGCCTTGGCGTCACCTCGGTCTTCGTGACCCACGATCAGACCGAAGCCATGACTCTGGCTGATCGCCTCATCATCATGAATGCAGGCGTCGTCGAACAGGTCGGCAAGCCCAGCGAAGTCTACAACCGCCCGGCAAGCCTGTTCGTGGCTGACTTTATCGGTTCGCCCGCCATGAATCTGGTGCGCGGCTTCTTTGCCGATGATGGCTATTTCCGCCACGGCAAGGGCGGCATGATCCACCTGCCAACCATCGCGCCCAATCTGCTGAGCAAGGAAGTCTCAGTCGGCGTTCGCCCCGAAAACGTCCGCCGCGTTCCCGCCGGCACCAAGGGCGCCATCAATGCCGTGGTCGACTACATCGAAGAATTGGGCGCATCTCGCCTGATCTATGCCGATGTCGACGGCAGCCGCATCGTCGCGGTCGATAGCGCCAACGACGCGCTGGGCACTGGCATGCCGGTCCACTTCGCCTTCGACACCGCCGACCTGCACGTCTTCAGCAATGACGATGGCCGCCGCCTCGATATCGCTACTGGCCTTGCTGCCACCGCTGCACTCATCAACGCCTGATCGGGAGATCACCAATGGGCAATATTATCGCCACCGGCTTCAATTCCGGTTCAGACGACGGCGAGCTTTTCAGCCTTGAAGAAGACCTGCGTCACCTCGCCGATATCGGCGTCGATACGGTCGAGCTGGGCCTCACCAGCATCGATCTGATCTCGGGTGGCCGCATCCTGCCAGAGCGCCTGCAGCGCCTGCTGGCCATCACCAGCCAGTTCGACTTCCGCTACACCGTGCACGGCCTGGTCTCGTCCAACTTCATGGATCCCGACACGGCGCCGTTCCAGATGCAGGCAGCCAAGGCGCTGGTCGAACTCTGTGATCGCGTAGATGCCCGCATTCTCGTTCAGCATGGCGGCGCGCTGCGTGCCGATCAGCTGCATGAGCGGGCCGGGGCCGACAATCGCGAACGCGAAGCGCTGACCGAACTGGCCGAATTTGCCCGCCCCTATGGCGTGCGGATCGCGCTGGAAAACATCTTCACCACTGAGCTTGGCCAATACCGCCAGACCCCGGCCGAGGTCGCCGAAACCGTCAAGGCGGTGAACCACCCCAACGTGGTGGCACTGATCGACTTCAGCCACGCCTATATCGAAAGCACCTATAAGGGCCTCAATTTCCGCGAGCAGATCGCTGCGATGGCGCCCGTCGCCGGGCACCTGCATGTCCATGACAGCTTTGGTCGGCCTCAGGCCTTCTACAAGGCGTTCCACCTGCAGGAAAACACGGCCATGGGCATCGGCGATCTGCACATGCCGCTCGGCTGGGGCGACATTGACTGGGACTCGATCTTTGCCGAGCTCACCTTCCTGCCCGACACGGTCATGATGATGGAAATCGGCAAGCGCCACCGCAGCGAGCAGCCCGAAAGCCTGCGCCGCGCCCGCCAGCTGGCCGGGCTCGACCAGCCTGCTGCCGCAGCCGCACAGTAAGCATTCGCCGGGGTCGATCCACCGCGTTCGACCCCGGCGCACTGGCTAACGAAGTCTTGCTCACCCTCGCGCAAATCAAGCCATCTTCGGAACTCCGGTTTCACCGCTGCCTGCTAGCTTCGCCGTCAAGGTAGGGTGCCGATGATAACTGATAGCGCGTTGCTGCTACGCCTCCAGACTGAGATATTGGAAGCCGTGGCGTGCGGGGAATCCCTCACGGCCATCGCTGAGCTGCTGTGCCTTCGTGTCGAAGCAGCGGTGCCCGACGTCACCTGTTCCATCCTTGCCGTTGATGCAGAGGGGTATCTTCACCCCCTTGCAGCGCCGAGCCTGCCGGTTAATTTCGGTGCCGCCGTGGATGGCGCGCCGATCGGTCCAAAGGCAGGGTCTTGCGGCACGGCTGCCTTCCGCAATGAAGCGGTGATGGTCACCGACATTGCCAGCGACCCGCTCTGGGAAGATTTCCGTGATCTCGCCCTGCCGCTTGGACTGCGTGCCTGCTGGTCCAGCCCCATTCGCGATAGCGCCGACAACGTCGTGGCCACCTTTGCGTTTTACTATCGCTCATGCCGAGGGCCGGACGAGCTCGAGCGCAGCATCGTCCAGACCTGCGTGCATCTCTGCGCCATTGCCATCGAGCACGAGCGTGTCCGCCTCAAGAACCACCGCCTGGCCTATTTCGACGCGCTGACCAATCTGCCCAATCGTGGCCACTTCAACGACCTCCTGGCCAGTCACATCAAGCGCGGCAAGCCTTTCGGCCTGCTGCTGGCCGACATCGATCACCTCAAGGTGGTCAATGACACGCTGGGCCACACCTATGGCGACATCCTCATCCGCACCATTGCCGAGCGTATCGCCGATAGCGCGCCGGGCCTCGTCGCCTGCCGCCTCGGCGGCGACGAATTCGCCGTCATCGTGCCCGGTTGCGCCGATGAGCGATCGCTGTCGTCCGCTGCAGCGCATATGTTGTCCTGCGTGCGCGGCTTGATTGCGGTGGGCGAGCAGACGCTCGACCCGCATGTCACTGCTGGTGGGGCGCTGTTCGGTCCCGACGGTGCCGATGCGGCCACGCTCAGCCAAAGCGCGGACTTTGCCCTTTATCATGCCAAGGAAACCCGGCGCGGCAGCTATGTGCGCTTTGCCCCGGGCCTGCGCACTTCGATGATCCAGCGCGCCAGCATGGTCCGCGCCGTCGATCAGGCCATCACCGAAAAACGCATCATCGCGCACTATCAGCCGCTGGTGCGGATCGACACCGGCGAGATCGTTGGCCTTGAGGCTCTGGCGCGGATGCGCATGCCCGATGGGCGCATCGCCGCCGCTGGCGAGTTCCACGCCGCCATGGCCGACGCGCGCATCGCCTATCAGTTGACCGGCGAAATGCTGACCCAAGTCGCCGCCGATATCCGGCATTGGCTCGATTTGGGCATCGACTTCCAGCACGTCGGCATCAACGTCACCAGCGGCGATTTCCTGCGTGGCGATCTCGAGCAGCGCATCGTCTCGACCTTTGAGGCTGCTGGCGTGCCGCTCAAGCATATCGTGCTTGAGGTCAATGAAGCCGTTTTTATGGGCGGCAATGACAATAAGGTCCCGCGTGCGGTCAGTGCCCTCCGCCAGCGTGGGCTACTCGTGGCGCTCGACGATTTCGGCACTGGCTTTGCCTCGCTCACACACTTGCTGACTTTCCCTGTCGATATCATCAAGGTCGACAAGTCGTTCATCGAGCGGCTCGTGCATGACACCTCCAGCAAGGTCATCGTCGGCGCGATCATCGATATCGCGCGCAAGCTCGACATGCGCATCATCGCCGAAGGCATCGAGTCGGCCGAACAGGTCGACGCCCTTCGCGCACTTGGCTGTTCGTTGGGGCAGGGTTATCTTTTTGCCCGCCCATGCTCGGCCAAAGACACGACAGAGCTTCTCTCGGTCTTTGCGCAAAAGCCCAAGCCCTCTGCTGAAACGCGCCTGTTCGCCTGACGTCCCCATGACAGGACGGTGACAGGCTGCGTGCCTATGCTCCCAATCCAAGGACGCAACGACGTTCCGGATTTCCATGGGAGGACTTATGAACAAGCTGCTTTTGGCCGCGCTGATTTCTGGCGCTATGGCCGTGCCCGCTTTTGCTGCCGATTACACCATCATGGCGCCTGCTGCCCCCGGCGGCGGCTGGGACCAGACCGCCCGCACCATGCAGGAAGCTCTCCAGTCCTCGGGCATTTCGGGCAATGTGCAGGTCACCAACGTTCCCGGGGCTGGCGGCACCATCGGTCTCGCCCAGTTCGTCAATCAGTCCGCTGGCAATCCCAATGCACTGATCGTGGGTGGCTATGTGATGGTTGGCGCCATTCTCACCAATGCCTCCCCTGTGACACTCGAAGAGGTCACCCCGATTGCCCGCCTCACCGGCGAAGCTGTCGCCATCGTCGTGCCGAAGAATTCCGATCTCAAGACGCTGGCTGATCTCGTCGCCAAGCTCAAGGCTGATGCTGGCTCCGTCTCCTGGGCCGGTGGTTCGGCGGGCGGCGCTGATCACATCACCGCAGGCCTCATCGCCAAGACGGTCGGTGTCGACCCAACCACCATCAACTACATTGCCTATTCGGGCGGTGGTGAAGCCCTCGCCGCCGTGCTCGGTGCACAGGTGACCGCAGGCATTTCCGGCTACAGCGAATTTGCCAGCCAGATCGAAGCCGGTGAACTGCGCCTGCTCGCCGTTTCCAGCGACGAACGCATCCCCGGCGTTGACGCGCCAACCCTGCGTGAAGCGGGCGTCGATATGGCCCTGCAGAACTGGCGCATGGTTGCTGCTGCCCCCGGCATCACTGCCGAGCAGAAAGCCGCCATCTCCGCCGATATCGAAAAGATGGTCAATTCGGATGCCTGGAAGACCGCGCTTGAAACCAAGGGCTGGGTCAACACCTACCTCGCTGGCGATGCGTTCGACGTTCAACTCGATGCCGATATCGGCGCGACCGAAGCCATCCTGAAAGACATTGGCCTGGTGCAATGAGCTCAGGCGCACCAAACCTGTCGCGCCGCCCCGATGGGGCGGCGCTTGTCATAGCGGTCATTCTGGCCGGTATCGCCGCCATCATCATCTGGCAAACCAGCCAGATGCGCTTGCCACCCATTCAGGCACGCGTCGGGCCAACCGTGTTCCCCTACGCCATCGCGGGCGGCATGCTTTTGCTCTCCGTCGGCACGGCGGTTTCCGCCATGCGCGGTGGTTTTCCTGCGCGTGACAACGACAATTACGTGCCGATTGCGTGGATCATTGGCGGGCTGGTTGCCCAGATCCTGCTGCTCTCGACCGCCGGTTTTTCCATCGCCACCGGCATTCTCTTTGCCTTCACCGCCAAGGCCTTCGGGCGTGGCCCGCTGTGGCAGACCATTCCGATAGGCGTCGTCTTCGCCTTCATCGTCTGGTTCGCCTTTGCCAAGGGCCTGCAACTTTCGCTGCCGGCCGGCTTCCTCGAACGGCTCATCCCCTGATCGGAAGGCGCTGAAATGGACACTTTCGGACTTCTCGCGCAGGGCATGGTCGCTGCGTTGCAGTGGCAAAACCTGATCTATGCCCTGATCGGCGTTACCTTGGGCACCGCCGTTGGCGTGCTGCCCGGCATCGGCCCTGCGCTCACCGTCGCTCTGCTCTTGCCCGTCACCTATCGGCTCGACGCGGCTGGCTCGCTCATCATGTTCGCTGGCATTTATTACGGCGGCATGTATGGCGGCTCGACTACCTCGATCCTGCTCAATACACCCGGTGAATCCGCCTCGATCGTCACCGCGCTCGAAGGCAACAAAATGGCCCGCAAGGGCAGGGGCGGTCCCGCCCTCGCCACCGCCGCCATCGGCTCGTTCGTCGCTGGCCTGATCGCGACTTTGGCGCTGGCTTTCGTTGCGCCATGGGTCGTCAAATTCGCGCTGGCCTTTGGCCCCGCCGAATATTTCGCCCTGATGGTGCTGGCCTTCATCACCGTTTCTGCCGCCTTTGGCGACAGTGCCGTGCGCGGTCTCACCGCCCTGTTCATCGGCTTAGGCTTGGGCATTATCGGCATCGACCAGCAAACCGGCCAGTCTCGCCTGGCCTTTGGCGTGCTCGATCTGCTTGACGGTATCGAGGTGACGACGCTTGCCGTGGCCCTGTTCGCCATTGGCGAAACCCTCAAGATCGCTGCCGACCGCAATCAGGTCAAAGAAGAGGTCATGGCGGTCAAGGGTTCGGTCTGGATGACCAAGGAAGACTGGAAGCGCAGCTGGATTCCGTGGCTACGCGGCACCGCCATCGGCTTCCCCATCGGCGCCATGCCGGCGGGCGGCGCTGATGTGTCGAGCTTCCTCTCCTACAGCGCCGAAAAGTCCTTCGCCAAGCATCCCGAAGAGTTTGGCCACGGTGCCATCGAGGGCGTTGCCGGTCCCGAGGCGGCCAACAATGCTTCTGCCGCCGGTACGCTCGTGCCGCTGCTGACGCTGGGTCTGCCGACAACGGCCACCGCCGCCATCATGCTGGCGGGCTTCCAGCAGTTCGGCCTCCAGCCCGGCCCCTTGCTGTTCGCCAACAACGCCAACCTCGTCTGGGCGCTGATTGCCAGCCTGCTCGTCGCCAACTTCATGCTGATCGTGCTCAATCTGCCGCTGATCGGTCTCTGGGTGAAGCTGTTGACCATTCCAAAGCCCTGGCTCTATGGCGGTATTCTGGTGTTCGCTACGCTGGGTACACTGGGGGCAAACGGCGCCATGTCCGGCCATATCGGCCCCATCAGCTTCTCGTTTGAACTGGTGCTGCTGCTGGCCTTCGGCGTGCTGGGCTATCTGCTCCGCCGCTTCGGCTACCCGATTGCGCCCGTCGTTGTCGGCCTGATCCTGGGGCCCATGGCCGAGCAGCAATTGCGCCGCGCTTTGGCGATCAGCCAGGGCGACGTCACCATCCTGTTCCACTCGCCCATCGCCATCACCCTCTATGTAGTGACGGCCATCGCCGTTCTACTGCCGCTGTTCATGCGCCTGCGCGGCAAGGGGCAGGTTCTGGGTCAGCTGGCCAGCGACGAAGACTGACCGAGCTCTCCCGCAAAGAAAAAGCCCGGGCACCATTGCTGGTGTCCGGGCTTTTCAACGTTCTGTCGGCTGCCAATCGAGGTCGCACAGGGAGCAAGCGCCCTCGGGTCTTTCGACCTTTAATAGCGGCTGATCGAACGGAAAGCAGCGGCGTCGATACCGAGGGTCTCGAGATGCTTGGCTTTGGGTGCCCGTCCAGCCTCAACAGCATTCGCGGCGGCAGCAGCGCTGCCAAAGACTTCAACGAACGTGCTCAGGGTCGCAAACAAACCTTTGCTGCGCAGGGTACTCATTTCCATTTCCTCTCAAAGACCCGGCCGAATTGCCGCGTCACTCTCATGAGTGTTCAAATGGACCTTGTACTGCCCCTTTACTAGGTCGCCTACGGCAAGCCAGCTATGCACCGCTGGGGATGCATTGCTGCGTCTCTGTCCGGAGCGCTTTTATTGCAGCCAGGCCTGGAAGCTGCCGCCGGCGATCATCGCCCAATAGAGCTTGCCGCCGGGGGCACGAGCGACGGCAAGGCCGAACTCGGTAAAGCGGGTGCTGAGCAGGGTGGAGCGGTGGCCAGGAGAATCCATCCAACCCTGAATCGCTTCCTGTAGCGTCTTTTGGCCGCCCGCGAGATTTTCACCGACGGCGCCGATATAGCCCGCCGTGGTCACGCGCTGGCGCAGCTTGACGCCAAGATCGTGGCTGAGGGTGTTTTTCTGCGCCATCAGCCGCGCCTGCGCGCGTGAGGCGTCTTCGAGGCGCTTGTTATAGGTCCATGCGGGGGCGCCATTGGCCGCGCGCACCGCATTGATGGCAGCGAGAAACTGCGCATCGGTCAATGTTTCGGGGGTAGCGCCACCGGCTGGAACAAAGGGAACCGTGCTGGCGCAGGCGGCGAGAACGAACGCGGGGGCCAGGGTGAGAAAGCCGCGACGGGTCAGTGAGCTCATGCAGAATTCCGATGGTGGGCAGCCGAAGACGCACAAGTGGTAGCGCAATTGGCCGCCCCGGCAAAGCGTCGAGGCCTGGCAGGGTTAGCGCGCTAGGCCTGATCGTAAGCACTGAGCAGATGCGGCAGCACCGCCAGATCGGTGGCGATCGGCGTGCCTTCGGCCAGCTCCCAGCAGGCGGCGAGCGCGGAATGCGCGGCGGCGTAACCGAGGACCCGTTTGCGATTGAGCCCGAGGCGATTGGCGAAGGCATCGGCCAGCGCCGCAATGCGGCGCGGATCGGCGGCAAGCTTGGTCGCGCCAACCGGGTTGCGGAACACATTGGCCACTTCGTAGGCTGGATCACCAAGCAGCCCCTTTGGATCAATGGCCAGCCAGCCGCGATCCGAGCTCAGGATATTGTCGTGGTGCAGATCGCCATGCAGGGGAATGGTGGGCGCAGGCTTGTCGAACAGCTTGAGCGCAATGCCTGCGGAGCGGGCATACAAATCGCGCGCGGTGTGCGGCCACATGCGCACATCGGTGGCGAACAGCGCATCGAAGCGTTCGCGCAGTGGCATCAGGCCATTGGGGATATCGCCGCGCGGTTTGTGCAGGCTCGCCACAACCGTGCAGACGGCGATGGTACCCTGATCGTCGTGCCCGGCGCGGACCGGTTCGCCCAGCGTGCCGCCATCGAGCCATTCCATGAAGATGGTGTCGCCATGCATATCGAAAACGGTCGCGGCACCCTCGCCGCCATACCAGTTCATCAACTGCGCGCCACGGCGCTCTTCGGCGGCAGCAGGGCCGGATTTGAGGATCTTGAGGGCAGCAAAATTGCGCCCGTTCTGCTCGACGCGGAAAATCCAGCTCGTCGCTGTTTCGGCCACGGGCGTGGATTTGGTGAGCGACCAGCGGATCAGGGCGCGGTTGAGTGCAGTTTCGACGGGAGACTGATTCATGGCGGTCATTAGAGCAGAACGCGGCCCCAGTTTCGACTATCCAGCCCGTCCTCGCCGCAAAAGGTGATCGAATTCAGGCGGCGGCAAGAATTGGTTAGCCTTGTGGCTTGGCAAGACAGCAACCCTAATCGACGGGACATTGGCCCGGAAAGGGTTCGTTATGATTGCGGGCGCAGCATGGGTAAACGCAAAGACCAGTCCATCAAAGGGGGGACAGTCAATGACACATCTACCCTATGAAGACAGACGCGAAGCCAACGAGTTCACCGACATCGTTGCGGCCGACGAGGCGCGGCCGGGTATCGGCAAGCAATTGCTCAATGGCATTGGCGGATTGCTGGTGCTGCTCATCACCGGAATAGTGATCGTGCTGCTGGTGCTCTGGAAGTCGCCGTAACCCCATAAAAGTCACCACTATCACCGCGCTGCCCTCGGACTTGATCCGAGGGCCACTCCCCCCACGGCACCAGCGGGTAGTGACCCTCGGATCAAGTCCGAGGGAAGCGACAGTGGGTGGGATGGTGCCAGTAGCAAACCCAAGTGGGCGGGCGCGCTGCTTCACGCCCTAGGCGATCCTGTAAGCGTCCTTCGCCGCCTGGTAGCTCAGGTGGCGCGCAATATCGCGGGCGCTGGCCTTGCTCAGCCGATGCTCGGCCACCCATTGCGCCAGGAACCCGCAGACTTCGCGCCGCCACACATCATGCCGCGCCGGAATGGACAGCAGGGCGCGCGTGTCGTCGTTAAACCCGGCAAGGTTATAGAACCCGGCTGACTCCACCACCTGATCGAGATAGCGGCGAATGCCCTGCGGGCTATCGTGGAACCACCACGGCGGACCGATCATCAGCGAGGGCCAGAAGCCCGCCATCGGCGCCAGCTCGCGAGCATAATTGCTCTCGTCCAGCGTGAAAGCGATGAGGCGCAGGTTCGGCTCGTTGCCGCAACGGTTGAGCAGGGGCTGCAGGCCATCGACATAGTTCACCCGGCTCGGAACATCCCCACCCAGATCCGGCCCGCGCTCTTCCAGCAAGTGCGCGTCAGTATTGCGACGTGCGCCCGCGTGCAGCTGCATCACCATGCCATCCTCAACCGCCAGCAGCGCCATTTCGGTCATCATCTGGGCTCGGAACAGGTCGGCATCCTCCGGGTCGTATTGCCCGGTCAGAATGCGCTCCAGCAAAGCCTGCTTTTCGAGCGGCGCGAGGTCGGCGGTCAGGGCGGTAGGCAAGCCGTGATCGGTAGCGACGGCACCAAAGCGGCGGAAGACTTCGCGGCGGTTGCGATGCGCATTGATCAGGCCCGACCAGATCGTGATGTTCTCGCCGGTCAGGTCGCCAAACTGATGCAACCGGTCGAGAAAGCCTGCGCGCTCGGGATTGGTGACATCATCGGGGCGATAGGTGGTGCGGACGCGGCCAATAAGGCCCTCGGCTTCCATCTTGTGGTGATGGGTGAGCGGGTCGAGCGCATATTCGGTGGTGGCGATAACCTCGACGCGCGCCCGGTCGAGCAGGGCGCGGGGCAGCAGGTCAGGCGTGGCCAAAGCGGTATCGATCGTGTCGTAAATGGCGTCGGCGGTGTCGGAAGACAGCTCGTCGGTGATGCCAAACGCCCAATGCAGCGAATGGTCGATCCACGACTTGGACGGAGTGCCGACAAAGAGGTGATAATTGGCGGCAAACAGACGCCAGGCCGCTCGGCCATCGGCAATGGGTTTGCCGTCCTTCCGTGGAATGCCCAGATCGTCATAGCTGAGGCCACGGCTGCGCAGCATGCGCAGCACATAGTGGTCGGGCGTGAGGAACAGCGCCGTGGGGCTGGCGAAGCGCTCGTTATTGGCGAACCAGGCCGGATCGGTATGCCCATGCGGGCAGATCAGCGGCAGCTCGGCCACCTCCGGATAAAGCTCGCGCGCAATGGAGCGGGCGGGCTCGGCGGCGGGCAACAAACGATCGGGATGGAGATGAGCGGGCTGGGTCATGCGCGGAACTTGCCACGAAGCAGAAGCCAGATCAACGATCTGCCATACAAGATGAAGATTGTGGCATTTTATGTAAATTAACCGCGATAGCAGGAACGAATTCGCGACATTCCCCGTGGAGGTTAGCCTTTCGATGCGGGTGAGAAACGGCTGAGCAAAGCGGCCGCCCAAAACTGAAACCGATCATCTGGCTGGGGCCAGCGAGGGGACGTTTATGGCGCATCTGGACACACACGACACGCAGGACATTCTGGTTGCCGCGCGCCGCGAGGCGCGTCGGTCCGGTCATGTGCAAAATGCACAGATCATGCTCGTCGCAGCCGGTCTTGCCGCCTTCGGCATAGTGGCGGTTGCAGGCGCCATGCTGGTCGCGGTGTTTTAGCGGTAAACCCAAGTGACGGCATGGCGAAAAGACCCTAGTGTCCCGCCATGCGCATCCTGCTTGTCGAAGACAATGAAGACCTGGGCGAGGCCATCGAAAAGCGGCTGCGCAGTGCTGGCCACTCGGTAGAATGGGTGCGCGACGGCGCCGACGTTGTTTCGGCGGCTGAAGGCGACAATTTCGATGCGGTGGCGCTCGATCTGATGCTGCCCAATCGCGATGGTATCGGGCTGATCGCCGAGCTGCGCCGCCGCAAGTTTAATGCCCCCATCCTCGTCATCACCGCGCGCTCCGAGATCGACGACAAGGTCAGCCTGCTCGATCTGGGGGCCGACGATTATCTCGTCAAACCGTTCGACCTGCGCGAGCTCGAAGCGCGCCTCCGCGCCCTCATTCGTCGCACCGGTGGCCAGACCACGAGCACCTTGGGCGTGGGCAATCTCGAACTCGATCTGGCCGGGCTCAACGCTGCGGTCGCTGGTAAATCCCTGGAACTGGGCCGCCGCGAATTCCGCCTGCTCGAAATCCTCGTTACCAGCGCCGGCAAGGTCGTGCCCAAGGAGCGGCTGATGAACCAGCTGTTCAATTTCGATGAAGCGGTTTCGGTCAATGCGCTCGAACTGCACATCTCGCGGCTGCGCAAAAAGCTCGAAGCAGCGAGCATCGAAATCGGAACCGTGCGCGGGGTCGGCTATGTACTGCGCACGCCCAATGGCTAGCCGTGACACCGGCCTCTTTCTCACCTCCCCCGAAGGGAGAGGTGAGAAAGAGGCGAACGCACGCCCACTCCTTCTTCTCCCTCCCCCTTGTGGGGAGGGCCGGGGTGGGGGACTGCGATCCCGCCGCGCTCGCGCATCACTGAGGCATCGCACCCCGACCCTAGCCCTCCCCGCAAGGGGGAGGGAACAGTGTGGTGCTCGGGGAGTCCCCGCGCTTTGACCAAATCCTTCTCCATCCGCCGCCGCATTCTCGCGCTTGCCCTCGCGCTGTTGCTTGCCGCCGCTGTCGTACTCATCGTGTTCATTCGCGACTATGCCGAGCGCGCGTCCGACCGCGCCTTCGATCGCCTCCTGGCCGCGTCCGCGCTAACCATTGCTGGTGCCGTGCAGGTGGAAAATGACACGGTGATCGTCGAACTGCCCTTTGCCTCCTTCGCCATGTTTTCGGGGCGCGACCGGGTGTTCTATGCTGTCGAGGACCCCAGTGGCCGTGCGGTGACGGGCTATGATGACCTGTCTGCCACGCTCCCCGAAATGTCGTCGGCGGGACCGGTGTTTGTCGACACCATGTATCGCGGCGAGCTGGTGCGCGTCGTCAGCGTCGGGCGATTGACATCATCGGGCAGCGACACCGATTGGGTGACCATCCACGTTGCCGAAACGCAAACCGAGCGTGAGGCATTGGCCGCCGAAATCCTCGGTAATGCCATTGTGCCGGTTGTGGCGCTGACGCTGCTGGCTATCGCCCTGGTATGGTTTGGCATCGGCCGCATGTTTGCCCCGCTCTATCAGCTGGAGCAGGAGTTGCGTGGTCGCGCCCCAGACGATCTGTCCCCCATCGAGGTGCCGGTGCCGGTGGAGGTGAGCCACCTTGTGTCCGGGCTCAACGCCTTTATGGCCCGACTGGGCAGCGCGATGGAGCGGGTGACGGGCTTGGTGGCCGAAGCCGCCCATGAGGTGCGCACGCCGCTGGCTTCGCTGCGCGCGCAGGCGGAAGTGGCGATGGATGAGCAGGACCCTGAAGCGCTGCGACGCCGGGTCAGCCGCATTCATCAGGGGGCTATTCAGGCCAGCCAATTGGTCAGCCAGCTCTTGATGGACGCAACGATTTCCCATCGCCTCGAAAATCAGGAAACCGACACCACGGCGTTTGGAGCGGTGATTGATGATGTACGGCAAAGGCTTGATCCCGATCTGGCGCAGCGACTTGTGCTGAACGTGCCTGAAGATGTGGCGGCGGCGCAGATTCGTGGCGACCGGGTGGCGCTGCGCGAGATGGTGCGCAATGTGGTGGACAATGCGCTGGTCTATTCCGAGGGGGCGGTCGAAATCGATGGCAGTGTCGGCGACGGGGTCTTGAACATGCGGGTGAGCGATGTGGGACCGGGCATTACCGACGCCGAAAAGCCGCTGGTGCTGGAACGCTTCAAGCGCGGCAGCGCCAGTGGCAACAAGGTTGGCTCGGGCCTGGGCCTGTCCATCGTCAATCGCGTGGTGGTGGCGCATCGCGGCGCGCTGCTGCTCCGGGATCGGACAGGTGGCGGGTTGATCGTCGATATCACTTTGCCACTGGTTGGGCGTAATGCCCGCGCCGAGCAGATGCGCCGTGCCTTGGGCAGCCTTGCCGCGCTGGTATTGTGCCTGCTGCTGGCTGATCCGCGTGGGGCACAGGCGGCGAGCTCAACCTATCCCGCGCCCGATGGCAGCACCGAGACCGTGCTCAAAATTGTAGGCACCACCGATACCCCGCTGTTCGCCGATTTCGTCGCCGGGTTTCAGGCGATCCGGCCCGATGTGACGGTGGACTATGACGAGCAGGACTCCCTGCCGATGTATCAGCAGTTTCTGTCGGGTGAGATGGCCCGGCCGGACCTCGTGATCAGCTCAGCGGCGGACCTGCAGATCAAGCTGGCCAACGATGGCTACGCGCTGGCCTATGACAGCCCCTATCTGGGCGATCTGCCCGATTGGGCCCATTGGCGCAACGAGGTGTTTGGCTTCACCTTCGAGCCCGCCGTCATCATCTACAATCCCGACCGGATCAGCGCCGCCGAAGTGCCGCGCACCCATCTGACGCTGGCCGAGCTGCTGGAAAACCAGACTGAGCGGTTTCGCGGTGCGATTGCGACCTATGACATTGCGCTGAGCGGGGTGGGCTATCTGCTGGCGTCGCAGGATCAGGTAATTTCGTCGAACTTCTGGCGGCTGGCAGCGGCCTTTGGCCGGGTCAATGCGCAGTTCTCCGGCTCCAGTCCTGCCATCCTCAATGGCGTCGCCGATGGCACGCTGGCGCTGGGCTACAACGTGCTGGGCTCATACGCCTTCGCCCGCAAGGCCGCCGGCGCCAATATCGAGATCATTGTGCCCGACGATTACGTGCTGGTGCTGACCCGCGCCATGCTGATCCCGCGCGATGCTCCCACACCCGAGCTTGGTCGGGCCTTTGTCGATTTTGCCCTCTCCCCGGTCGGCCAGCAGATCGCGGCAGGGCAGACGGCTTTGGGCTCGGTGGTACCGGGCGGCGAAGGCGAGTGGAGCAGCGAAGCCATCTCCGCGCGCGGACGTGGTGTCATTCAGCCGATCGGGCTGGGCCCCGCCTTGCTGGTCTCGCTCGATCAGCAGCGGCGGTCCCGCTTTCTGGAAAGCTGGGGCGAAATCGTTTCGCCCAAGCCCTAGACGGTCAGCGTCCGCCGCACGGCCACGTCCCAACCCTTGATCTTGCGCTTGCGCTCAGCGCTGTCCATTTTTGGCTTGAATTCAGCATCAAGCGCCCAGCTGGCGGCGAACTTCTTCATGTCCGGCCACACGCCTGCGCGCGATCCGGCCAGCCACGCCGCACCCAGCGCCGTGGTCTCCAAAATCACCGGACGATCCACCGGCGCGTCCAGAATGTCGGCCAGAAACTGCATGGTCCAGTCGGACGCGACCATGCCGCCATCGACGCGCAGCACGGTGTCGCCGCCGCCCTTCCAGTCCTTGCGCATGGCTTCCAGCAGGTCGCGGGTTTGGTAGCAAACCGCTTCCAGTGCCGCCTTGGCGATCTCTGCAGGCCCCGAATTGCGCGTCAGCCCATAGATCGCGCCGCGCGCCTCGGCGTCCCACCATGGCGCGCCCAGCCCCACAAAGGCGGGCACCATGTAGACGTTCTGGCTCGGGTCGGCTGACTCGGCCAGCGGCCCGGTCTCGCTGGCGTTCTTGACCAGCTTCAGGCCGTCGCGGATCCACTGCACCGCAGCCCCGGCGATAAAGATCGAGCCTTCCAGCGCATAGCTGGTCTGGCCGTCCAGCCGATAGGCAATGGTGGTCAGCAGCCGGTTCTTGCTGCGCACCATGTCGGTGCCGGTATTGAGCAGCGCAAAGCACCCCGTGCCATAGGTTGATTTCAACATGCCCGGCTCAAAGCAGGCCTGCCCGATGGTGGCCGCATGTTGGTCGCCCGCTACCCCCAGAATTGGGATCGCCGCACCAAACAGCGCAGGGTCAGTCACGCCGAAATCGTCAGCGCAGTCCTTCACGTCGGGCAGCAGCGCCGCTGGAACGTCAAACAGCTCCAACAGCCCCTTGTCCCAAGTGTTCTTGGCGATATCGAACAGTAGCGTGCGGCCCGCATTGGTTGCGTCCGTGACATGGGATTGCCCACCGGTGAGCCGCCAGATCAGGAAGCTGTCCACGGTGCCAAAAGCCAGCTCGCCAGCTTCGGCGCGCTTGCGGGCGCCCTTTACATTGTCCAGCAGCCACTTGACCTTGGTGCCGGAAAAGTAGGGGTCCAGCAGCAGCCCGGTCTTTTTGGTGACCACGGCCTCATGCCCGGCCTTTTTCAGCTTGGCGCAATAGGCGGCGGTCCGCCGGTCCTGCCACACAATGGCATTGTGGATGGGTTTGCCGGTAGCGCGGTCCCAGATCAGCGTGGTTTCGCGCTGGTTGGTAATGCCGATGGCGGCGATATCGCTGGCCTCGACTTCAGCCTCTTTCAGCGCCTTCTGCACGGCCCAGACAACACTCTTCCAGATTTCCTCCGGGTCATGCTCCACCCAGCCATCCCGTGGAAAGTGCTGGGTAAATTCCTTCTGCCCCACCCCGGCAATCGCCCGATCCTTGTTGAACACAATGGCCCGGCTCGACGTCGTGCCCTGATCGATCGCCAGAATGTAGTCGCTCATGCGATTCTCCTCCTCAGGCAGCATGCTGCCAAGTCCACCAGACTGCACCTCCCCTTTGACGGGGGAGGTTGGGATGGGGTGTGAGAGCCCCGATATCGCGGCCAATCCTCCCCCACCCTTGATCCCTCCCCGCAAGGGGGAGGGGTCGACTGACACCCTAGTGTCCCTTCGCGGCCAGATACGCTTCCAGCGCAGCAACCTCTTCCGGGCCGACGCGCAAGCCAACCTTGGTGCGGCGCCACAACACGTCTTGTGCCGTCCGTGCCCATTCATTGGCAATCAGATAGTCCACTTCGGCGGCATAAAGGTCCCAGCCAAAATGCTGGCCCAGCGCCGACACATCCTTGGCGTCGCCGAGCAGGATCCGTGCCTTGGTGCCGTAAAGCCGGGTCAATCGACGTGCCAGGTTCGCGGGCAGCCCCGGATAGTCCTTGTGCAGGCGGCGCACCTCGGCGTCGAAGGCGAGGGGCTCAAAATCACCGCCGGGCAGGGTGCTCTTCTTGGTCCAGGCCGGACCCTTCTTGCCCAGCACATGCTCGATCTTTTCCAGCACGGACTCGGCCAGTCGCCGCGACGTGGTCAGCTTGCCGCCAAACACGTTGATCGCCGCGCCGGTTGCTGCATCGCCATCAACCTTCAGCACATAGTCGCGTGTGGCTTCCTGCGCTGCGCTGGCGCCATCGTCAAACAGCGGCCGCACACCCGAATAGGCCCAGTGCATCTGGTCGCGCGTCACTGGCTTGGCAAAATATTCGCTCGCTGCAGACAGCAGGTAGTCCGTCTCGGCGTCCGAGATTTTCACGTCCTTGGGGTCGCCCTTATAGTCGAGATCCGTGGTGCCGATCAGGGTGAAATCATCCTCATAGGGAATGGCGAAAATGACGCGACCGTCGCCGTTCTGGAAGATGTAGCAGCGATCGTGGTCATACAGCTTGCGCACCACGATATGGCTGCCCTGAACCAGCCGCACATTATGCGCGCCGTTCTTGCCCATCGTGCCGTTGATGACGCTGTCGACCCATGGCCCGGCAGCATTCACCACCAGCTTGGCATGGACGGTCTGGCAGCCACCTTCGCCATCAAGGTCAATGCGCCAGCCACCATTTTCGCGGCGCGCGCTTGTCACCTTGGTGCGCACATAAACCGTCGCGCCCTTGTCTGCCGCATCGCGGGCGTTCAGCACCACAAAGCGCGCGTCGTCCACCCAGCAGTCCGAATACTCAAAGCCCAGCCGATAGCCGGGTTTCAGCGGCTTGCCGGTCACGTCCTTGGTCAGGTCCAGCGTCTTGGTCGGCGGCAGCAGGCGGCGCCCACCCATATAGTCATACATGGCCAGGCCGGCGCGCAGCACGATGGCGGGGCGCAGGCCCTTGTGATGCGGCAGCACAAAGCGCAGCGGCTTGATGATGTGGGGCGCGGCTGCCCACAGCACTTCGCGTTCCGCCAGCGCTTCATGCACCAGTCGGAACTCGTAATGTTCGAGGTAACGCAACCCGCCATGCACCAGCTTGGTGGCGGCTGAAGAAGTGCCCGACGCCAGGTCGTTCATCTCGGCCAGGGCAACCGTATAGCCGCGTCCTACGGCGTCGCGCGCCACGCTTGCGCCATTGATTCCGCCCCCGATGACAAAGATGTCGACGCTGTGATCCAGGCTCATGACGCGCTCTCCATTTGCTTTCGTTTATACGCGTTTCATTTTCGTTTGAGAAGCAACAAGTTTCGGTTTTGCGCTCAAGCCCCTGCCATACAGGGCGCGGTTGACCGCATGACGACAGCAGACTAGGCCAAGATGTCTTTCGGCCACAGGAAGTTCGGGCCATGCTTGCCATTCTCAATGTGATCGCGCCCATCTTCGCGCTGATGGCGTTTGGCTATGGCGCGGTGCGGTTTCGCCTTTTTCCTGCCGAAGGCATCAAGAGCCTCATCGCTTTCGTCAATAATTTCGCGACGCCGTGTCTGCTGTTTTATTCGCTGCTCACCAGCGATTTCGCCTCGGCCTTCAATCCATCCATCATTGGCGGCTTCTACATTGGCGCGCTGATCTGCTTCGTGCTCGGCATTGTGCTGGCGCTCAAGCTGTTCAAATCCAGTCCCGGCGAGGCTGTGTCCATCGGCTTTTCCGGCACCTTCACCAATACGGTTCTGGTCGGCCTGCCGATCATCCAGCGCGCCTACGGGCTCGAAGCGATGCCGGTCACCCTGTCGATCATCGGGCTGCATGGCGCCATCCTGCTCTCGGTCGGCATGATCACCATGGAGTTGATGCGCCGCGATGGTCAGTCCCTCGGCAAGACGCTGATCGTCGCCGTGCGCCGCGTCGTATCCAATCCGCTGATCTGGGGCATTGTCGCGGGCATGATCGGCTACTTCTCCGGCCTGCAGCTGATCGAGCCAGCCGAAGCTTTTTTCGTCATGATGAGCCAGGCTGTGGTCCCCGCCGCCCTGTTCGGCATTGGGGGCGCGCTCTATGAGTTCAAGCTGTCGGAAAGCTGGAAGCCTGCGCTTCAGGCGTCGCTAATCAAGCTCATCGTTCACCCCGCCATCGCCTATGTGCTGATGATCTGGGTGCTACGTGTGCCCATGGACATTGCCCGCTACGGCATTCTGCTCGCCGCCATGCCAGCAGGCGTCAACGTCTATGTTTTTGCCACCTACTACAACCGCGCCACCAGCGTTGCCGCCAATACGATTCTCATCGCCACGGTCATGTCGGCCCTGACCATTTCGGGCTGGCTCTATCTGCTCAGCCTGTGAGGGTGGCTGGGCAATTTTGATGAAGCCGATCAAGCATTAAACGCAAGAAGGGGTTGTCTCCCCCGATCAAGACCGTAATCTACGGTACGCAAGAGGAGCACCCCATGACCATCGAGATTCTGCAGACCGGCAAGTTGCTTGCCAGTTGCGAACAGGCGCTGTCCGAGCGTTTCACCGTGCACAAGCTGCACGAGCAGGCCGACCCCAAGGCCTGGCTGGCTGCCAATGGTGCGCGCATCCGCGCCCATGCTGGCGCCAATGTGCAGGCCGACCTGATGGACGCTCTGCCCAATCTCGAAATCATTTCCAGCTTTGGCGTCGGCTATGACAGCATCGACGTCAAAGAGGCCAAGGCCCGCAATATCCGCGTCACCAACACGCCCAACGTGCTCAACGATGCCGTGGCCGAGCTGACCATTGGCCTGATGATCGGGCTGGCCCGTCGTATTCCCCAGGCGGACCAATATGTGCGCCAGGGCAAGTGGCCCACCTTGGGCAACATGCCCCTGTTCAGCGAACTCACCGGCAAGACCGTGGGCATTCTGGGCCTTGGCCGCATCGGCAAGGAAATCGCCAATCGCGCCCAGGCCATGAAGATGCGGGTCATCTATAGCGGTCGCAAGCGCCAGCCCGCTGAGCCGCATGTCTATTACAGCGATCTCACCGCCATGGCCCGCGACAGCGACTGGCTCGTCATCATCGCTCCCGGCGGCAAAGGAACGGACCGCATCGTCTCGCGCGAAGTGCTCGAAGCCCTCGGCCCCAAGGGCATGCTGGTCAATGTCTCGCGCGGCACGCTGATCGACGAACCTGCCATGCTCGAACTTCTGCAGAACGGTGGCCTTGGCGGCGCGGCGCTCGACGTTTTCGAAAAAGAGCCCTCGGTACCCGAAGCCTTTTTCGCGCTCGACAACGTCGTCCTCTCGCCCCATCAGGGCAGCGCCACCACCCAGACCCGCGACGCCATGGGCGCGCTTCTGGTCGCCAATCTCGATGCCCATTTCGCCGGCGAACCGCTCATTTCAGCGGTGGTGTAAGATCATGAGTTCCGCGCCAGATGAGCGAATGGTTCGCATTGCCGAGCTGGAAATTCACAGCGCGGACCTCGACCACTATCGGGCCTATCTCGAAGAGGAGATTGCGGCCTCGGTTGAACGCGAGCCCGGCGTGCTGATGTTGCACGCCGTGGCAGACCGCGCCGACCCCACCAAAATCCGCATCCTCGAAGTCTACGCCAACCGCGAGGCCTACGAGACCCACATCACCACGCCGCATTTCCTCAAATACAAACTCGGCACCGCCGACATGGTCAAATCCCTGCGCCTGGTCGACGTCGATCCGATCATTCTGGCGGCGAAATAGGGGGCGTCGACCTCAAGCCGGGGATTTCCAGTCAATCCGCTCCCCCTTGCGGGGAGTAGCGGGGGTGCGATGCTTCAACACGTCACTGAGCGTCGTGAACACTCCATCCGGATTGCCAAGAACATCGCTATTGGTGAATCGCACAACCTCATAGCCCCTTGATTTGAGATAGTACGTCCGCCGCGTATCATGTCTGGCAGCCGCGATGGTCCCGTGCGTGTCGCCGTCAATCTCCACGATTAATGCCGCGTGATGGCACACAAAATCCGCATAATACGGCCCGATTTGAGCCTGTCGCCGAAAATGAAATCCGGATTTGCGAAGTGTGTAGATGATCTGCCAGAACCGGCGTTCAGCTGGTGTTTGCGCCGCGCGCAGCTGACGGGCCCGTGTCAGACTCATAGCTCTGTGACCCCCACCCTTGATCCCTCCCCGCAAGGGGGAGGGAGACGACTGGCCCCCCAGCCGTCACAACATTGACTGACACTCCGCCCCCCTCAGTCAACACCCTCCCCCTTGCGGGGAGGGATCAAGGGTGGGGGTGGTCCCTCAGCCCACACCTGAGCCCTGCACAGCCCCTCAGGCCACTGCCATAAAAATCCGGTGCGGTTCCCCACTCATGAGCAGCACATCCGACACGGCCCAGCCTTCGCGTGCAAGGAGCGGATCGGCCGACGCCGTCAGCGCATAAACCCGCTTCTGCCCCAGCCGCCGCGCCTCTGTGCGGGCTCGGCCCAGCAGCGCTGTTGCGACCCCGTGCCGCCGCCATTTTGGCGCCACCACAAGTCCGCTCAACCATGGGGAGCGCTCGGTCACCATGCCGCCCGAGGTTGCCGTCAGCGCGCAGGTGCCGACAATATTGCCGTCACCCAGCGCCACAATGCCCAGCGGCAGGCCATCGCGCCGCATCCGTTCGCTGAGATCGGTGCGCGCAGAAGCGCCGCGTGGATTGTACCAATCGGGCCAGGTGGCATCGAGCAGCGCGGTCAGGCCCTCAATGGCGTCGGGGTGGTCGATCAGCAATGCAGTGGTAATCGTCATCATCCTGCCTTTCTCGCACAGCTTACCTGCTTCACACGGCGATTCCATCCGGCCTCGCAACCGGTTAGCCTCTCCGTCGTTGAACAGCCAGGCAAAGCAGGAGCAAGGCATGGGCGAGTGGTGGCGTGGCGGGGTGATCTATCAGGTCTATCCGCGCTCATTTCAGGACAGCAATGGCGACGGCATCGGTGATCTGCCCGGCATTATCGCCCGGCTCGATCACATCGCCAGCCTTGGCGTCGATTGCATCTGGCTGTCGCCGATCACCCGGTCGCCGCAGGCCGATATGGGCTATGACGTCTCTGATTATCGCGATGTCGATCCGCTGTTTGGCTCGTTGCATGATTTCGATAGCCTCGTCGCGCAGGCCCATGCGCGTGGCATCAAGGTGATTATGGATCAGGTGGTCAGCCACACCTCGGACCTGCACCCCTGGTTTCAGGAATCGCGCCTCAACCGCACCAACGCCAAGGCCGACTGGTATGTCTGGGCCGATCCGCTGCCCGATGGCTCCCCGCCCAATAACTGGCCTGCGGTGTTCGGTGGCCGCGCCTGGGAATGGAACCCGACGCGCGGGCAGTATTACCTGCACAATTTCCTCGCCAGCCAGCCGGACCTCAACTTCCACAATCCGGATGTGCAGCAGGCCGTGCTCGACATCATGCGCTTCTGGCTTGAACGCGGCATTGATGGCTTCCGCCTCGATACGGTGAACTACTATTTCCACGACAAGAAGCTGCGCTCCAATCCGCCCAACAAGCGCGACGAGCATCTGCCCTATGCGGTCAATCCCTATGACATGCAGGAACACAAATACTCCAAGAGCCAGCCGGAAAACGTCGATTTCCTGCGCCGGGTCCGTAGCCTGCTCAACGAGTTCCCCGGCGCGACCTCAGTTGGCGAAGTCGGCGACAGCCACAAGTCGGTGGAGCTGATGGCGGAGTACACCTCGGGCGGCGACACGCTGCACATGTGCTACGGCTTTGATTTCCTCGGCCCCCAGTTCACCGCCAGACATTTCCGCAGCCGCATCGAGAAGTTTTTCACCACCGGTCCCGATGGCTGGCCGTGCTGGAGCTTTTCCAACCACGACGTGCCCCGCCATATCACCCGCTGGGCCGAACATGGTGCCACAGCGCCAGAACTCGTCCGTCAGTCGGCAGCCCTCGTGCTGAGCCTCAAAGGCTCGGTCTGCCTCTATCAGGGCGAGGAACTGGGCCTGCCCGAAACCGATCTGCTGTTTGAAGAGCTCACCGACCCGCGCGGCATTCGCTTCTGGCCCGAAGACAAGGGCCGCGATGGCTGCCGCACGCCGATCCCGTGGGACGAGGGCAATGCCCCCAACGGCTTCACCACCGGCACGCCCTGGCTGCCGGTCAAGCCCGCCCAGTCTGCGCTCAACGTGGCCCAGCAGAATGCGGACAGCCATTCGAGCCTGGCGTTCTACCGCACCATCCTGGCCTGGCGAAAAAATCACCCGGCCTTGTTTGACGGCGATATCGCGTTCTACGACACCGCCGAGCCGGTCCTCGCCTTCCGTCGCAGCCATGGCAATGACACGCTGGTCTGCGTGTTCAATTTGTCGCCGGTCGCGAGCGCCGTGACCGTCTCGGGCGGTGGTTCACTGGAAGCGGTCTCGCAAAATGCCGTTCTGGATGGCGAACAGCTGGCCCTTGGCGCTAATGGCTATGCCTTCATTGCGGTCTCTGGCAGCGCCACGACGGTGACCACAAAGGCTTGACCCACAAAAAGAGACCCCCGCGCCAGGCACGGGGGTCACTCTTGGCAGGCTTATGGCCAGGGATCAGCCAACCTGCTGCAGAGTTGAGGGGTCAAAGAACTGCATGCCGACCGTGCCGTCTGGTTTGGTCACATAGGCGCGGATGCAGCCGTTCCAGTCTTCAACGCTCGAGACGTTGACGCCCCGGTTGGCCAGCGCATTAATAATCGCTGTATCATTGTCAGAAATGGATGTGGTCGAGTCACAGGCCACCATGGTCCCTACGCTCGATGCAGCCTGGGCTGGCATGGCGACGGCGGCAAGGCTCAGTCCGGCAAAAGCGGCGGCAGCAGCAAATTTGATCATAACAAAACGTCCTTGAAAATATGTTCGGGAGAACGCTCTGATCATGCCGTCAATGGCCCGGCAGTGCCAATTAAAGCCCTGTTATGTTTATGAAATTTTGGAAATTGACGGTAATGTGACGGCAAGGTTCGCCAGCGGCTACTCGACCCGACGATAGCTGTTGGGGTCAAAAAACTGCATTTCGATGCCGCCTTCAGGCTTGCGCACATAGGCGCGAATGCAGCTGCCCCAACGCTCGACGCTGGTGGCATCCACGCCCTTGGCGCGCAGGCGCTGCAGATCGAATTCGTTGCGGTCGCTCTCGGAAAACTTCTCGCCAACTGACACCCCAAATGACAGCTGAATGCCGGGCGTGGCGTCATTGCACATGGGGCCGGCAAGGGCGGGACCAGCGGCGAGGGCGAAGGCAAGGGCAGTCAGGCTCAGGGTGATGCGTTTGGACATCGCGAGTCTCCGTTTCCTACTGCCTCTGCCCTTCCATTGTGGCGGCCTCGCGGCGGCGGATCACCACCACAACCGCTGGGATGGCAAAGCTCAGCATCAACAGGCGGATTACATGGTGCGCGGCGATAAACGCCGTATCATAGCCCAGCGCGATGCCGAGCGCGCCCATGCCTTCCAGCGCTCCCGGCGATAGCCCCAGCCACACCTGGCCAAACGGCATTTGCACGATGCTGGCCACGATCCAGGCCATCACCGTCACAATGGCCACCGTCATCGAGGTGGCAATCAGCCCGCCCCAAGCAGCCTGCAGGAATTCCCGGCGCGAAATCCCGGAAAAGCGCGACCCGATCAGCGCGCCGGTCATAATGAAGGTGATCAGCACCAGCGGGCCGGGCAGGGCTGCGGTATAGAGCCCGCCCAGCTTTGCCACTGTCGCCACGGCCATTGCCCCCAGCACAAACCCTGCCGGCACCTTGAGCCACACAAAGATCTGCCCGCCAACAATGCAGGCCGCCGCCAGCGCCAGCAGTTCCCACCATTGCAGCGTCGTCGTCACCACGCTGACGTCGAAATGCTCGATGGGCAGGATCATCGCGCCGATCGGCACGCAGATGGTCAGCATCATGATGCGGATGACCTGGATGATCACGATCTGTCTGGCGTCGCCTACACCCGAGGCGGCAATGCCCATGACGAAGGATAGGTGTCCGGGAAACGAGCTGAGATAGGCCGTGCCCGCATCCAGCTTGAACAGCTTCGTCAGCATCCACCCCGTCGCGGCAATAATCAGCACCAGCTCGATCGCCAGCGCGGCAATGCTCACCGGCCAGCGGGTGATCAGGCTGAGGCTGTCCGGTGCCACGCTTGCGCCCATCGACATGCCGACCAGCAGAAACGCCACATCGCGCAGCCGGTCGGGCATAGCCACCTTCACCCCCGCCATCGCTGCCGCCGTCACCGCCATGGCCCCGCCCATCAGCCATCCGGCAGGCAAGCCCACCAGGGTCGCCAACGCGCCCCCGGCAGCGGCAATGACAAGGGTGAGCAGGGTGGGGAGCAGAGACGAAGGGACGGTCATAAATCTTGCCACGACCTCGTCCTTCGACAGGCTCAGGATGAGGTCTACTCTGGTGTAGAGGTCTATCCGCAGACCTCATGGTGAGCCTGTCGAACCACGAGGTCGGGCTTGGCGCTAGCCAATCGGCAAGGCGCGCTCTGCCAGCTTTGCCCAATAGCTTGCACCAACGGGAATGATCTCGTCGTTGAAATCATAGGTGTCGGTGTGCAGCTCGGAACTGTCGCCATTGCCGAGGAAGATATAGGCGCCCGGCCGGGCTTCCAGCATGAACGAGAAGTCCTCGCCACCCATCGATGGCGGCGCATTGGTGTCGACGCGGTCCTCGCCGACCACTTCCTTGGCCACTTCCGCGGCAAAGTCCGTCTGCGCCTGCGTATTGACCGTCACCGGATAACCGCGCGCATAGCGAATGGTGGCTTCGGCGCCAAAGCTGCGGGCAATCTGGGGCACGAAGTCATTGAGCCGCGCCTCGATCAGATCCTGCACCCCGCCATCCAGCGTGCGCACCGTCCCGGTGATCTTGGCCGATTTGGAAATCACATTGTCCGCCTCGCCGGCCTCGACCATGGTCACCGACAGCACAGCGCTTTGCAGTGGGTCGACATTGCGCGACACGATGGACTGCATGGCCACGATCATATTGGCCGCCACGATGATCGGATCGATCGTGGTCTGCGGCCGTGCGGCATGGCCACCAACGCCATTGATGTCGATATAGAAGCGGTCGGTCGCGGCCATGATGCCGCCGACGCGAATGCCAAACTGTCCCGCTGGCATGCCCGGCCAATTGTGCAGGCCATAAAATTCGTTAATGGCAAACCGCTCGGCCAGCCCGTCCTTGAGCATTTCCTTGCCACCGCCGCCGCCTTCTTCCGCGGGCTGGAAGATCACCGCAATACGGCCATCGAAATTGCGCGTCTCGGCCAGATACTTCGCAGCGCCCAGCAGCATGGCGGTGTGTCCGTCATGACCGCAGGCATGCATCTTGCCCGCTTCGGTGCTGGCATAGGCCTTGCCGGTCCGTTCGGTCACAGGCAGCGCATCCATGTCGGCGCGCAGCCCGATGGTGCGGCCACTGGTATTGGCTCGGCCATTGATAATCCCGACCACGCCAGTTTGGCCCAAGCCGGTCACCACCTCATCGCAGCCAAACGCTTTGAGCTTTTCCGTCACCAGTCCAGCCGTCCGATGCACATCGAACAGGATTTCCGGATGCGCGTGAAAGTCCTGGCGCCACTGGGCGATTTCGTCGTGGAACTCGGCGATGCGGTTGAGAATGGGCATGAAAGGTCCGAAACAGTCTACTCTGGGACAGTGTCGCTGCCCCAATCCATGCCGTCAACACTAGTGCGATCAAGGTTAAGACACCATGTCGCTCATGCAAGCCGCTACCACCGCGCCATCAGTTGTCATCTCTCCCCCTCGCGGGGAGGGAAGCGAGATAGGACTTAGCTGGCTAAGTCCGTCATCGAGCCGGATGGGGGGCTCACCCACGCACGGAGCCCTCCCACCCCCGGTACCCTTTTCCAACAAACCTGACTCAACTAGCCCAAATTTGCGCCTGCGCGGCTTGCCCGTCCGGACCATATTTGTCATGACACGGCCAACTTGCAGGAGCCCCCATGAAAATCCTGGTCGCCATCAAGCGCGTCGTCGATCACAACGTCCGTATCCGGGTCCGTCCCGATGGGTCTGGCGTTGAAACCACTGGCGTTCGCATGTCGATGAACCCGTTCTGCAAACACGCTGTGGAAGCAGCTGTGCAGCTGTCCGAGGCTGGGCATGGCGATGAAATCGTCGTTGTCTCCATCGGCCCCAAAGTGGCCAATGATGTGATCCTGACCGCGCTCGCCATGGGTGCCCACCGCGGCATTCTCATCGAGACCGATGCCGAGCTCGAAACCCTCGCCATCGCCAAGCTGTTGGCCAAAGTCGTCGCCGAGGAAAACCCTGATATCGTGCTGCTGGGCAAGCAGGCCGTTGACGACGATAGCAATCACGTTGGCCAGATGCTCGCGGCCCTCACCAATCGCCCACAGGCGACGTTCGCTTCGGAGATCAAGGTGGTCGGGCAGGGGCTCGAGGTTACCCGCGAGGTCGATTTCGGCCGCGAAACTGTCGCCATTCCATTGCCCGCCATTGTCACCGCCGATCTGCGTCTCAATACCCCGCGCAATGCCGCGCTGCCCATGGTGATGAAGGCGCGCTCCAAGCCGCTGTCCGTTCGTCCGGCGGCAGAATTCGGCGTCGATCTGGCCCCGCGCCTCACCGTCGAAAAGATATCCCCGCCCGCCGAGCGCGTGGCAGGAAAGACCGTGGGTTCGGTTGCCGAGCTGGCTGCCTTCATTGCCAACGATGTTTCTGCGATGGAGGCCCTCTGATGTCGGTTCTCGTTCTTGCCGATCACGATCTGGGCACGCTCTCGCCCGCCACGGCCCGCGTGGTCAATGCGGTCGCCCAGTTGGGCCCCGTTGATGTGCTGGTTATCGGCGAAGGTGTCGACGAGGTGGCAAAAGCCGCAGCGTCCCTCGTTGGCGTGGCTAAGGTATTGATTTCACAGAGTGATGCATTCGCATCTGCACCAGCAGATTCAGCCGTCGCGCTACTGGAAACGTTAGCAGTCCGCTATCAGTTTGTAGCCACATCGGCAGGTTCGGTTGGCAGGGACGTTATTCCGCGCCTCGCCGCCAAACTCGACCTCATGCCGATCACCGATGTGGTCAAAATCCTCGGCCCCAACAGCTTCGAGCGGCCCATCTATGCGGGCAACGCGGTTCAGACCGTCACCAGCAACCAGCCTCGCCAGCTGCTGACCCTGCGCGCCTCGGCCTTCCGCGCCGCCGCATCAGGCAATGCCGCGCCGATTGAGCCGGTCGTCGCGACGGGCATCACCACCACGGCCAAGATCATCGCGGCGCATCGCACCGAAAGCGATACGCCCGACCTCGCCACTGCCCAGATCGTGGTCGGTGGTGGTGTTTCGGTCGGTTCGGCCGAAGGCTTCAAACTCATTGAAACGCTTGCCAAAAAGCTCGGTGCAGCCGTTGGTGCCACCCGCGCTGCGGTCGATGCGGGCTACGCCCCCAATGATTGGCAGGTGGGCCAGACCGGGAAGATCATCGCCCCAGATCTCTACATCGCCATCGGTATTTCCGGCGCGCTCCAGCATCTCGCCGGCATTCAGGGCGCCAAAAAGATCGTCGCCATCAACACCGATGCCGAAGCCCCGTTGAGCAAACTTGCCGACGTCCTGCTGGTTGGTGATCTCTTTGATGTGGTTCCTCAATTGATCGCCGAACTCGATCGCTTGGGCGTCAAAAGCTGAATTGCAAAATCCTGCGCGCCGCCTATAAAGACGGCGCTTTTCCCACCGGAATGATCCTGACATGTTCGAGACACTTACCAAGGCCCCCGGCGACAAGATCCTGGCGCTGATGGGCGAATACGCGGCTGATCCGCGCCCCACAAAGATCGACCTTGGCGTCGGTGTCTATAAAGACGAAAAGGGCGTCACCGCCGTGATGTCTGCCGTTCGCAAGGCCGAACAGCGCATTCTCGAAAACGAAAAGACCAAGACTTACCTTGGGATAGCCGGCAACAAGGGCTATGGCGCCGCCGTGCTCGATCTGGCTCTGGCCGATAGCGTTGACCGCAGCCGCGTCCGCATCGCGCAGGCTCCCGGCGGCACAGGTTCGCTCTGGGTGCTGATGCAGCTGGTCAACCGCGCCAAGCCCGGCACCACCGTCTGGGTGTCCGACCCAACCTGGCCAAACCACAACCCGATTGCCGAAAACTCCGGCCTCAAGGTCAAGACCTACCCCTATTTCGACACCGAAACGCGCGGTGTGAAGTTTGCCGACATGCTGGCCACGCTGGACAAGCTGGGCAAGGATGACGTCGTGCTGCTGCACGGTTGCTGCCACAACCCAACCGGCGCCAACCTTGCTAACGATCAGTGGGATCAGGTCGCAGCAAGCCTCGCCAAGACTGGCGCGCTGCCCTTCATCGATCTGGCCTATCTCGGTTTCGGCGATGGCCTGCTCGAAGACGCCTATGGCACGCGCAAGGTGATTTCCTCGGTTCCAGAAGCGCTTATCGCGTTTTCGGGCTCGAAGAATTTCGGCCTCTATCGCGAGCGCGTTGGCGCGGCGATCCTGGTTGCGCGCGATGCTGCGCAGGCTGATGTGACCAATTCCCAGCTGCTCAACATCATCCGTGGCGCCTATAGCCAGCCACCCGATCATGGTGCCGAAATCATCCGCACCATTCTCGAGGATGCCGAGCTGCGTGCCGAGTGGGAAACCGAACTCAACGCGATGCGCGGCCGTATGATCCGTCTGCGCGAAAAGCTCAGCGAGGCGATCCGCCAGAAGTCCAACTCCGAGGACTTCGACTTTATCGCCGATCACCGCGGCATGTTTTCGCTCCTCGGTCTGCCAAATGAGACCGTCGAACATTTAAAAGCCGCCAATGGTGTCTATATGATTGGTGATAGTCGCATCAATGTCGCCGGCATCCCCGAGGATCGCATTGGCGATTTGGCGGATGCGATGCTTGCGGCCATCAAATAGCGCCTGTCAATTCGCCTTGCGGACGGCATTTGCCGTGCTACACCTTTGCCAAACGGGCAACATACGACCTTAGGAGGGAACCATGAAGTTCTTCGTCGATACTGCGGAAATCAAGGACATCAAGGAGCTCTACGCGACTGGTCTCCTCGACGGCGTCACCACCAATCCATCGCTGATTGCCAAGTCCGGCCGTGACTTCAAGGAAGTCATCAAGGAGATCTGCGATCTGGTTCCCGGTCCGGTTTCGGCTGAAGTGGCTAGCCTTGAATATGAAGGCATGGTTGCTGAAGGCGAACACCTCGCCAAGATCGCCGACAACGTCGTGATCAAGCTGCCGCTGACGCTCAATGGCCTCAAGGCCACCAAGTACTTCCATGACAAGGGTATCCACACCAACGTCACGCTGTGCTTCTCGGCCAACCAGGCGCTGCTCGCTGCCAAGGTCGGCGCGACCTACATCTCGCCTTTCCTGGGCCGTCTCGATGACATCAACCTCGATGGCGTTGAACTGATCGAAAACATCCGTCAGATCTACGACAACTATGGTTTTGAGACCCAGATCCTGGCTGCCTCGATCCGTTCGCCAAACCACGTGACCCAGGTCGCGCTGGCTGGTTCCGACGTTGCCACCATCCCACCCGATGTGATCCGCAAGCTGGCCAACCACCCGCTGACCAATGCGGGCATCGAAGGCTTCCTGAAGGACTGGAAGGCAACCGGCCAGTCGATCCTCTAAGGATCGCGCCGCACACGATATAGGCTTCACGGGTGTCCGTGAGCCCCAGCCAAATCAGACCTCGCCCTTCGACAAGCTCGGGGTGAGGTCTTTGCTTTTTGGAGCCAGCCATGGCCGATCTAGAACTCGCCGCCCGCATCAAGTCAGCTCTGGCGGCCGTGGAAATTCCTGGCGGGGGTGACCTGGCTGGTTATGGCGGACTGTCCGAAATCATCGTCACGCCCAGCGCTGTGGCCTTCGCCATTGCGGTTGCGCCTGGCATGGAGGCCGCCTTCGGCCCGGCCCGCGAACAGGCGCAGCAGGCCGCGCAAACCGTTGCCGGTACGCGCAAGGTCATGGTCTCCCTCACTGCTGGCAAGCCGCCCGCCGGCCCCAAATTCTCCCATGGTAGCCCGGTGCCCGCCGGCAAGACCGCCGTTCCGGGCATCAAGCGCATCATCGCGGTAGGGTCGGGCAAGGGTGGCGTCGGCAAGTCCACCGTCGCCGTGAACATCGCGCTAGCGCTGGCCGCAGAAGGCCTCAAGATCGGCATGCTCGACGCCGATCTTTATGGCCCCTCCATCCCCAAGCTGCTTGGCATTGAAGGGCGGCCTGCCATCCGCGAAGATGGCATTTTCACGCCACATGAAGCCTTTGGCATCAAGGCCATGTCGATCGGCTCCATGCTCAATCCCGATCAGGCCGTGGTCTGGCGCGGCCCGATGGCTACCTCCGCGCTGCGCCAGTTGCTGCGCGAAACCGATTGGGGCGATATCGACGTTCTGGTCATCGATCTGCCGCCTGGCACCGGCGACATTCACATCTCGCTCTTCCAGCAGGCCGAAGTCGATGGCGTCGTCATCGTCTCGACGCCTCAGCAGCTGGCCCTGATCGACGCGAAAAAGGCCATCGACATGCTGCACCGGCTCAATGTGCCGCTGTTCGGGCTGGTCGAAAACATGAGCTACTTCATCGCGCCCGACACCGGCACGCGATATGACATCTTCGGCAGTGGTGGTGCTGAGGCTGCGGCCGCCGATCTCGGCCTGCGCTTCCTGGGTGCTGTGCCGCTTGTCATGTCGATCCGTGAAGGCTCTGACGCCGGTCTGCCTCCCATGGTCAGCCAGCCTGATGGCCCCGAGGCTCAGGCGTTCCGCGCCATCGCGCGCACCATTCTGGCCAATGATCCGGCGCGGCAGCGTTCGCCCGAATTCAGCAAATCTTAACGCCTTGCGGTAACCCTGAGGCATGGCCAAAGTCGCAAACTATTCCCGCTACGACGCGCTGCAATTGCAGCGCGCGAAGCGTCGCGAGATTGTCGACCGTGGGCGCGAACAGTCGGCCAGTGTGAGCCAGGCGATCTCGGCAAACATCAATAGCACGGCCCAACTGCAGGCCAAGATCAGCGAAATGCAGATCCGCACGCGCTCGCAAGAGGCGGTCAAAGCCAAGATGGAAAAAATCAACAAGCTCGCCTGACAAGGCATGCAATCGAATTGCAATCGATTGCATAGGGGTTCTGGCTGCGCTATTTGCCTATGGGACGGGCAGAAACAGCCAGAGGAGCGTCCATGTTTTCCATCGACCGCAAAGACTTCGGTCCCGGCTTTACCTTCGGCGTTGCCACCGCCGCCTACCAGATCGAGGGTGGCCAGCAGGATGGTCGCGGTCCCTCCATTTGGGACAGTTTTTCAGCGACCCCGGGCAATGTTCACAATGGCGATACCGGGCGCAATGCCTGCAATCACTACGAGCTGTGGCCCCAGGATCTCGACCTGATCCGCGATGGTGGCTTCGATGCGTACCGCTTTTCCTTTGCCTGGCCACGCCTCATTCCCCAGGGCACCGGCGCGGTCAATCAGGCTGGCGTCGATTTTTATGACCGCCTGATCGACGGCATGCTCGAACGCGGCATCAAGCCCTACGCGACCCTCTATCACTGGGACCTCCCTTCAGCCTTGCAGGACAAGGGCGGCTGGATGAACCGTGATATCGCCGGTTGGATGGGTGAATATGCCGCCCTCATCGCCAACAAATTCGGTGACCGCCTCGAAGCCACAGCCACCATCAACGAGCCGTGGTGCGTCGCTTTTCTCAGCCACTTCCTCGGCGTGCATGCGCCGGGTTATCGCGACCTGCGCGCTGCAGCCCGCGCCATGCACCATGTGCTGTTCGCGCACGGCACGGCCATCGACGCCTTGCGCGCCAATGGTGCCAAGAATCTCGGCATCGTGCTGAATCTCGAAAAGTCCGAAGCCGCTTCCGACTCGGCTGCCGATCAGGCAGCGCGCGACATGGGCGATGCGGTGTTCAATCGTTGGTATCTGGGCGGCGTGCTCAAGGGGCAGTATCCGAAGGAAGTCACCGATTGGCTCGCGCCTTATCTGCCAGAAGGCTACGAGAGGGATATGGAAGTCGTGTCCCGTCCGCTCGACTGGCTGGGCATCAACTACTATACGCGCGGCATCTATAGGGCGTCAGGTGTTCCCGGCATGCCGGCCGAGCAGGTCAAGGGGCCGCTCGAAAAGACCGAAATGGGCTGGGAAATCTATCCGCAGGGGCTGACCGACATTCTGGTCCGCGTCTCCAAGGAATACACCAAGATCCCGCTCTACGTCACCGAGAACGGCATGGCTGAGGTTGAGGGGGACGATGATCCCCGCCGCGTCTCGTACTACGACGAGCACCTCAAGGCTGTACTCAACGCGCGCGAGCAGGGCGCCGATGTACGGGGTTACTTCGCCTGGTCGCTGCTCGACAATTACGAGTGGGCCGAAGGCTACAACAAGCGTTTCGGCATCGTTCACGTCGACTACGAGACCCAGCAGCGCACGCCCAAGTCGAGCTATCGCGCCTTCCAGGGCATGTTGCACAACACGCGCTAAGCGCAGCGCCTTGTCTCGGTCACGCGGGCAGCGTTAACTGGCACTAACCCCAAGGGAGAGTGCCGATGACTGCCAGCCCGATGACCGAGACCAAGCAGAATGCCGACCAGGTACTGGATGCCGATTGGTGGCGCGGGGCGGTGATCTACCAGATCTACCCGCGCTCCTATCAGGACCAGAACGGCGATGGTGTCGGCGATCTTGTCGGCATCACGAGCCGCCTCGATTACGTGGCCGATCTCGGCGTCGACGCCATTTGGCTTTCGCCCGTTTTCACCTCGCCGATGAAGGATTTCGGCTACGACGTCTCGGACTATCGCGGTATCGATCCCAGCTTCGGCACCCTCGATGATTTCGATAATCTGGTGCAGAAGGCCCATTCGCGGGGCCTCAAGGTCATCATCGATCAGGTGATCTCGCACTCGTCCGACAAGCATGCCTGGTTCTCGGAGTCGCGCCAGTCGCGCACCAATCCGCGTTCCGATTGGTATGTCTGGGCCGACGCCAAGCCCGACGGCACGCCGCCCAACAACTGGCTGTCGATCTTTGGTGGCTCGGCCTGGCAGTGGGATAGCCGCCGCATGCAGTATTACCTGCACAATTTCCTCGTCTCCCAGCCCGACCTGAACTTCCACAATCCTGACGTGCAGGATGCATTGCTGGCCGACATGCGCTTCTGGCTGGAGCGGGGTGTCGACGGCTTCCGGCTCGACACCGTCAACTTCTACTTCTGCTCGCTGGGCTTTGAGAACAATCCCGTGGTGCGTCCCGAGGATTTCAACGCCTCGACGGCCCCGGCGGTGAACCCCTACAATTTTCAGGAACACCTCTACGATAAGTCGCGCCCGGAAAACCTCGCCTTCCTCAAGCGCCTCCGCGCGTTGATGGACGAGTATCCCGGCAAGACCACCGTGGGTGAAATCGGCGACAGCCAGCATCAGCTCGAGATCATGGCCCAATACACTTCGGGCGATGATCACCTGCACATGGCCTATACCTTCGATTATCTGGGCGGCGAGTTCTCTGCCGAACACTTCAAGGCCGCCATTGCCGCGACCGAAAAGTCCGCACCTGACGGCTGGATTTGCCTCGCCTTCTCCAACCATGACGTTGTCCGCCACATTAGCCGCTGGTCAACCCACGGGCAGGAGGATGCCTTCACGCGCCTCACGGCCACGCTGATTCTGTCCATGCGCGGCTCGGTCTGCCTCTACCAGGGCGAGGAGCTGGGCCTCAAGGAAGCCGAACTGGCCTTCGAGGATCTGGTCGATCCTTATGGCATCGAGTTCTGGCCCCAGTTCAAGGGGCGTGATGGGTGCCGTACGCCGATGGTCTGGCAGTCCCATGCCGCCAATGGCGCCTTCTCGACCGCCAACCGCACCTGGCTTCCGGTGCCCGCCGAACACCTGCTTCATGCCGTCGATACGCAGGACAAGGTCGATGGCTCGGTGCTCGAGTTCTATCGCGCGCTACTGGCCTTCCGCAAAGCCCATCCCGCTCTGGCCAAGGGCGATATCGAGCTGCTTGATGCACCGGCCAATGTGCTCGCTTTCACGCGGAGCGAGGGCAGCGAGCGTCTCCTCTGTGTGTTCAACATGAGCGACGAGGCCGCGCAATATGCGGTCCCGTTCGGCCTCATGCCTCAGGGCGCGGGCTGCCCCGGCGTCACCGCAGAGCCGGTGGATGGGCAGCTAAAGCTGTCGGCTTTTGGCGCCTATATCGGCGTTCTTTAGCCTGTAATTTCCGGCAGACGCGCGGCCACCAGGTCGCGCGTCAGCGTGTGTTGGGGATTGGTGAAAATGGCTTCGGGCGCGCCTTCCTCAACAATGCGCCCGGCTTCCATCACCAGCACCCGGTCGGCCACGGCGCGCACCATGTCGAGGTCATGGCTGATGATGAGATAAGTCAGCCCAAACTCGGTCTGTAGCCGCGCCAGCAACGCCAGCACTTCGCCGCGCACGGAGACGTCCAGCGCAGAAACCGGCTCGTCCAGCACCACCAGTTTTGGTTTGGTCACCAGCGCACGCGCTATCGCCAGTCGCTGCCGCTGTCCCCCCGAAAACTCGTGCGGATACCGGTCTAGCATCGCCGCGTTCAGCCCCACTGCTTCGATGGCCTCGACCAGGCGCGCGTGCCGATCCAGCGGGCTCAGGCCCGGGTCCAGCCGCAATGGCTCGCCCAGCGAGGCGGCAATGGTCTGGCGCGGATTGAAGCTGCCAAACGGGTCCTGAAATACCAGCGAGATATCGCGACGAAGCGCCTTGGGCAGATCGGCACCATGATAGGCCGTGCCGCCCAGCCGGATTTCGCCCGAGGTCGCTGTATCGAGCCCCACCACGATTTTGGCCAGTGTGGTCTTGCCGCATCCCGATGGGCCCACCAGCGCGAGGCATTCGCCGCTGGCAATGCTCAGGCTCACCTCATTGACGGCGCGCAGGGGCTTTTGCGCCCAGAGCCACGCGCCACCCTGCCGATAATCACGCCGGACATTGTCGACTTCCAACAGCGTTGCGCCGCGCCGATGCACTTCCGGGCGCACGTCAAAGCGCGAGGCGGCAATGAGTTTTCTTGTGTAGTCCTGCTGCGGATTGGCAAAGACGCTCGCCGCCGGGCCGCTCTCGACCAGTCGCCCCTTGTGCATCACGGCGACATAGGTACACAGCGCGCCCACGGCCTTGAGGTCATGGCTGATGAACAACAGCGCCATTTGCCGCCGCGCGCAGATTTCGGCAATCAGATCGAGCACGCGCCGCTGTGTAATGAGGTCGAGCGCCGAAGTTGGCTCGTCGGCGATGAGGATATCCGGCTGGCTCGCCAACGCCATGGCGATCATCACGCGCTGGCGCTGTCCGCCCGATAGCTGGTGGGCAAAGCGTTCGCCGTGGCGTGGCTCCAGCCCCACTTCGGCCAACAGCCCAGCGACGTCGACCGTATTGTACTCGCCATTGTTGAGCCGAATGGCCTCATCGATCTGGTCGCCCACGCGCATCAGAGGATTGAGCGCCGTCATCGGCTCCTGAAACACCATGCCGATGCGCTTGCCGCGCAACCGCGCCATGTCGCGTTCAATGGTTGGCAGCGGTGCGCCATCGAGCAGGATCGTCCCGCCAACCTGCGCGCCGTCCGGCAAAAGCCCGGTCACGGCCAAAGCCGTCAGGGTCTTGCCCGACCCGCTCTCGCCAATGACGCCAAAGCGCTGGCCGCGTTCCAGCCTGAAGCTGACGTCGGTCACAGCATCGCTGTCGCCAAAGCGCACCGATAGTCCGGAAACCTCAAGCAACGACATTGGAGCTTCCCTGGGCACGCAAACGGGCGTCAATCGCGTCGCGCAATCCGTCGCCGGCGATATTGAGCGCGATCACGATCAGCACGATGCATAAGCCCGGCACAAAGGTCAGGAATGGATGCAGCAGAAACAGGCTTTGTGCATCCTTCAGCATCAGTCCCAAACTGGTTGATGGTGGCTGGGTGCCCAGCCCCACATAGCTCAGCCCCGCCTCCGACAGAATGCCGAGCGAGAGCTGGATCGTGCCCTGCACGATGATCAGGCTCATGATGTTGGGCAACAGATGCCGGTAGGCGATCTGGGCATTGCCAAATCCAGCCAATCGGCCGGCCGCCACAAAGTCCAGTGTAGCAATGCTGAGCGCGCCCCCTCGGGCGACACGGGCAAACACCGGAATGTTAAACACGCCAATGGCCACCACCGCATTAATCGAGCCGGGCCCGATCAGCGTCGAGATGAGAATGGCGACGATCAGCGCTGGGAAAGCGAAAATGAAATCGGTAAACCGCAGCACCAGCCATTCCACCGGCCCGCCCCATGCCGCCGCCGCAAGTCCGAGCGGTACCCCGATCCCTGCGCCGATCGCCACGGCCAGCGCAGCGACGACAAAGCTCGTCAACGTGCCCGACATCATCAGCGAAAACATGTCGCGCCCCAGATTGTCCGTGCCCAGCCAATGCTCGGCGCTCGGCCCGAGGAAACGTCGCCCGATCTCGATCTGGGCAATGGGGTAGGGCGTCCAGAACAGGGAAACCAGACCCAGAAGGGCAAAGAACAGAGTTGCCGCCAGTCCGATGGCAAGGCTTGGATGCGCCAGAATACGTTTCATGGCTTGCCTCGCTCACGTAGGCGTGGATCGACTATCGCATAAGCGATGTCGACGATAAGCATGGTTGCGGTTACGGCAACGACCAGAATCATCGTCGCACCTTGCACCAGGATGAGGTCGCGCTCGGAGATCGCCGTAAAGATCAGCCGCCCCAGCCCCGGCAGGTAGAATACGTTCTCGACGATGATCGTCCCTGCCACGAGAAAAGCGAACTGCAGGCCGAGTACGGTCAACACCGGCAGCAATGCATTGCGCACGCCATGCCGCCACACGGCCTCACCCATGGTCAGCCCCTTGGCGCGTGCGGTGCGGATAAAGTCCTGCCCGGTCACATCGACCAGGGCGGTGCGCATCACCCGCGCCAGAATGGACGCCTGCGGCAGCGCCAGCGCCAGACTTGGCAGGATCAGCCCGCGAAAGGCGAGGCCCGGATTGTCATTCCATGGGGTAAACCCACCCGGCGGCAGCCAGCGCAGGGTCACTGCAAATAGCAGCGTCAGCATCATGCCAAACCAGAAATTGGGCACCGCCACGCCCATCTGGGCCAGCACCATAATGCCGGTATCGGTGGCCTTACCACGCCGTCGCGCTGCGATAATGCCGAGTGGCAGGCCAACGGCGACCGAGATGATCATGGCGAAAACAGCGAGCGGCAAAGTCACGCCAATCCGGTCCCAGATCAGCTTGGCGACCGGCGCGCGTTGTGTGTAGGAGGTGCCGAAATCGCCCTGCAGCATGCCCCAGAGCCAGCTGCCAAAGCGCTGATAGGATGGCAGGTCCAACCCCATTTGTGCCCTCAGCCGCGCCAGCGAGTCCGGTGTCGCATTGATGCCGAGCACGAATTGCGCGGGGTCTCCCGGCAAGAGATTGAGCAGATAGAAAATCACGGCCGCTGCAACGAGCAGCGTGACCACAAAGCCGATGAAGCGTCGGAGAGCGAACAGGATCATGCAGAGGCCACGCAGAGCTGCCCCCGGATATGATCCGGGAGCAGGATGGTCATGACGCTGAAGGTTTCAACGTCCATACGAATGGATAGGACTGATTTACTCTGTCCAGCGGATGTCGCGCAGAACCAGCCCCTCGATGGGCGAGTTCTTCCACATGCCGGTGAGCTTGGAGTTCCACACGCCAGTCTGGGGAAGCTCGAACAGATAGCCGTTGACTGCGTCCTTCGCGAGAATGGTCTGTGCCTCGATGGCCAGTTCCTTGCGCTGTGCGTCGTCGGTCGTGCCATTCAGCTTCTCTATGACCGCCTGGAAAACGGGATTGTCATAGCCGAAGTAGTAATCGGGATTGGCGTAATTTCCAATGTCGAATGGTTCGACATGGCTGATGATGGTCAGGTCGAAATCCTTCTTGGTGTAGACGTCGTCCAGCCACTGCGCCCATTCCACATTGATCAGCTCGAGCTTGATGCCGATCTTGGCGAAATCGCTGGCAATGATCTGCCCGCTGAGACGCGCATAAGCCAGGGGTGGCAGCTTCAGCGTTGCCGAGAAACCATCAGGAAAGCCGGCCTCTGCAAGCAGCTTGCGCGCTGCGTCGAGATCGAACGGATAGGTGTTGGTCAGGTCGACATAATAGGGATTGTGCGGCGCGAAATGGCTGCCGATTGGCACGCCATAGCCATAGGTTGCGCCATCGATGATCGCCTTGCGGTCAATGGCATGGGCCATGGCCTGACGCACGCGCAGGTCCGTGAACGGCGCCTTCTTGTTGTTGGTCGACAGCAGGGTCTCACCTTCCGTCGTGCCAACCAGAATGTTGAACGCTGGATTACCCTCGAACACACCGAGTGCCTCGGCGGCGAAGTTGTTGGTGCCGTCGATGTCACCAGCCAGCAGCGCATTGGTCATTGTCGCGGTATCGCTGATGAACACATAGGTTGCCTTGGTCAGGTGGATTGGCTCACCCCAATAGGGGCCATAGGCTTCCAGCACGACGCGGCTGCCCTTGTCCCACTGCACGAAGCTGAATGGACCGGTGCCGATCGGGTCGGTGGCGTTGTTGTCAGCGCTTTCCGGCGCAACGATCACCGCGTCGCCACGGCCCAGATCGAACAGGAACATGCCGACAGGCTTGCTGAGCTTGAACTCAACGGTCAGCGGATCGATCACCGTGACGCTGGAAATCGGCTCGTAGAATTCCTTGTGCGCATTGGTGCTGTTTGGCGACAGGATACGGTCGAAGGTGAACTTGACGTCTTCGGCATCAAAGCTGGTGCCGTCGTGGAAGGTCACTCCGTCCTGCAGCTGGAACGTATAGGTCAGATTGTCGTCCGAGATGGTCCAGCTCTTGGCGAGGTCGGGCTGAACAGCGCCGTTCTCGTCGATGCGGGTCAGACCCTCAAAAATGTTCTGGTAGACGACGATATCGATGGCTTCAGCCGCCCCGGCAGTCGGATCGAGGATCGGTGGCTCAAGCGCCACGCCGATGCGGACTTCGGTTGGCTGCGCCATCGCTGCCGCGACAAGTGTCGTGCTCAGCGCCAGCGCGAGGCCGATAGCCTTCAATGCATTGCCCATAGGTCGCTCCTAACTTCGGCGCCAAACCGCGCCGTTTGATTGATCAGCCCGCGTCGATATTTCGACGGTGCCCCAAAGCGTTACGCTGCTCAATCGTGCCGGTGCATGAGGCCCCGGCTCCCATGGACAGAATGTATATTGGATCGCCACTAACATGGCAGTAGCCGGTTTGGTTATACTTTCCTACGATCGCCCAGCCGCGTAGCAAGAATGACCGGAATGAGCCCGGCCAGCACGATGAACAGTGCGGGCAGCGCTGCCTGAGCAAAAAGCCCCACATTGGCGCGCATATAAACCAGCGTCGCCAGCGTATCGACGCCGAGCGGGCGCAGCAGCAGCGTCGCCGGCAATTCCTTGACGATCTCGACAAACACCAGCGTCGCCGCACTCAAAATTGCGGGCGTGAGTGTCGGAATATCGATGCGCAACAGCAGCCCCAGCCTGCGCTCGCCCAGAACCTTGCCAGCATCGAGCACCGACGTGCCGCGCTTCTTCATCGCCGCATCCAGCGTCGAGTGACTGACGGCGAGGAACCGGATGGCGTAGACATAGAGCAGGGCGGCCATCGATCCCGACAGGATCAGTCCCGGGCGCCAGTCCGCCAGCGCCATGGTCATCCGGTTAAACCACAGATCGGCCTGCCCCAGCGGCTGCAACAGGCCCAGTGCCAGCACCGTGCCGGGAATGGCATAACCTAGGGTCGCCAGCCGGATTGCCCCGCGCGACACGCTGCCGGACGATTGCGAAAGCTTGGCCGCGATAAAGCCCAATACCACCGTAATGACTGCGCCCAGGCTCGCCAGAATGACTGTCGGCACCAGCGCCGCTACGGTCGAGGCGATAGTCTCTGGCAGCACCACGCGGAAGGCCGAGAACGTCAGCTGGCCAACGGGAATGCCGAACCCCAGCGCCAGGAGCACGAGGCAAAAGCCGAACGCGCTCCACTTGCGTGGCCCCGCCAGAATTTCGCGGGCGGGTGGCACCCGGCTGTCGCGCCGACCGAGATAAACCCGATTGCGCCGCGCCTGACCTTCGGCGGCGATCAACAGGCCAATAACCAGCACCACCGTCACCGCCAATTGCGCTGCGCCGCCAAAGTCAGCCCGGTTGATCCAGGTGGAATAGATGATGGCCGTGATAGCGTTGATGCCGAAATACTGCACCGCGCCGAGGTCGTTCACCACCTCCATCATCGCCAGCGTCACCCCCACCACAAGGGCAGGGCGCGACAGCGGCAGCGTTACGGTGAAAAACGTCCGCATCCCGCCCGCGCCAAGCGTTCGCGCTGCAATATTGAGCGAGGCCGACTGCATTAAGAAAAACGCGCGGCATGCCACATAAACGTAAGGATAGAGCACGGCTGACAGCACCAACACCGCACCCCAGCTGCTGCGAATATTGGGAAACCAGTACTCCTTGAGCGAGGTTGCGCCATTGAAGGTGCGCAGCAGGGTTTGCAGCGGCCCGGTGAAGTCGAGAAACTCCACATAGGTGTAGGCCGCCAGATAGGTCGGCACGGCCAGCGGCACCACCAGCGCCCAGTCAAACAGCCGCCGCAGTGGAAATTCGTAATGCGTCACCAGCCACGCTGCAACGAGGCCAACCGTTCCGGTCACCAGCCCGACCGACACCATCAGTTGCGCCGTGTCGCGCAGTGACGTTGGCAGCATCGCCGCCGCCAGTCCATTGCTGCCCGTCGCAACAGCCGCAGCAGCCGACCATGCCAGCCAGCCAATCGGCAACCCGGCAAGCGCCACCAGAACCAGCGGCACGATGGGCAGTGCAAACGAGCGCTCGCTCTTTTGCCAGTGCTGGCGAAGTGTCCCCAGCATGCCTTAGTTCTGCGGGCCTTCGTCGAACTTGATCTCGTCGACCAGCGCCGCCGCTTCCTTGCGGTGCGAGGCAATCTCGACCATTGGCGTCTTGTCGGCGTTCAGCGCGCCCCAGCTGGCCACCAGCTCGGATGGCGCGACGCCAGCCACCACGGGGAACTCATAATTGCCGCTGGCGTAGATGTGCTGGGCTTCGTCCGACAGCAGGAATTCGACCAGCTTGTTGGCATTGTCCTTGTTGGGCGCATACTTCGCCACAACCGCACCAGACAGGTTCACCTGCGTGCCGTCGCCCGTTGCATCGGGATAGATGATACGTGCCGAAGCGGCCCAGTCCTTCTGTTCAGGCTCTGCGTCATTGGTCAGCATCAGGCCCATATAATAGGTATTGCCGATGGCGAGGTCACAGGTGCCTTCAAAGATCGCCTTCATCTGGTCGCGGTCAGCGCCGGTTGGCGGGCGGCTGAGGTTATCGCGCACATGGATCAGCCAGTCGCGCGTCTTGTCGACACCCCAATGGGAAATGCGGGTCGCGATCAGCCCGATATTGTAGGCATGCTGGCCCGAACGGGTGCAGAGGCGCCCCTTCCACTCGGGGCCTGCAATGTCCTCATAGGTCAGCGCGGTTTCGCTCACACGATCGATCGAGGCATAGAACACGCGGGCGCGTAGCGACAGCGCCACCCATTGCCCGTCTGGGTCCTGATACTGTGCCGGCACCCGCGCCAGAGCCTCCGGCGCAATGGTCTGGCTCACGCCCAGGTCCTTGGCATTGGCGAGGTTGCCAATATCGACGGTGACGATGACGTCAGCAGGCGACAGCTCGCCCTCGGCCTGCACGCGCTCGATCAGCCCATCTGCCGCAAACAGCACATTGGTCTTGATGCCGGTTTCCGAGGTGAAGAGATCGAGCAAGGGCTGGATCAGGCCGGGCTCGCGATAGGTGTAAACGTTCACCACATCGCTCTGCGCCATTGCCGGACCACTCTGGCTCAATGCCAATGCAGCCACCACAAAACCAACGCGTTGCCAAACAGCCATAATGCCGATCTCCAGTTGCTGCCTTGTGGAACTGGTTCGGTCGCGTGTCAATTAAATCTAGCGAAAACAATGCGTTACCGTTTGGAGTGATTCCAAACTGCAGCGCGATAGTGGAGTAGATTCAGCACCTTGCCTGACGAGGCAAGTCAGCTTTCTTTGCTGACTTCGTTGGTCTGCTCGACGAGGTCGGGTGGGATGCGCAGAGTGAACAGCATGCCCTTCTCACCGGCCGGGTCGACAGCGAGCGAAAACGCATTCACGGCCAGCAGCGAGCGCGTCAGCGCCAGCCCGACGCTGGAGCGCACCGGGGTCATCATCTTGCCGTCGCGGCCGGGGCCATCGCGGAACACCACGAAGCGTTCAGCCATATCCACGGCATTGGTGGAACTGTCGCGGACGTGGATGGCGATACCACCATCGTCTTCGCGCTGCGCCGAGATCACGGCTGCGGCACCTGTCGGGGTCTGGTCGATGGCGCTGGCAAGCAGGTTCAAAACAGCCTGAGCCAGCGATGCACGGTCAGCCGTGATGCGGGGCAGGGTTTCGGAGATGGCATTGCGCACGATCACCCGGGCGCTGCTGGCCTGCTGGCGCACCCGAATGACGCAGCTTTCCAGCAGGGCCGTCAGCTCAATACTAGCGCGCTGCGGCAGGTAGCGACCATCCCGCAGGCGCGCATAATCATCGAGCTCATCGACGAGCGCCGCAATCTCATGGCCAGCCGTTGTGATGTCTTGGGCATAGCTTTCATAGCGCTCGTTCTCCAGCGCCCCGAAAGCCTCCGTGCGGATCAGGTCCGAGAAGCCGATAATGGTGTTGAGTGGTCGGCGTACGCCCCGGCTGATACGTGCCAGCAGTGCTGGATCGGCGTCACTGGGCGCGGCGAGGCGCTGAGGCGCCGTATCGCGATTACGCACGAAGCCGAAATAGCCCGTGACGATTCCAGCCTGGCCCTGCGCGAACAAAATGATTTCAGCTCTGCCGCTGCCAGACCGGGCGGTGAGGCATGGCCGCGCCGTTTCAGCAAAGCGCGCCGGGCGTTCGAGGAACTCTCGCAGCCCCGGCAATTCGGTGTCGGCAACCATGGCAGACAGCGACATGCCCAGCGCAGCGTCGGGCTTTTGTTCAAGCAACATGGCGCCGCGCGCCGTCATGGCGCTGATCACACCCGCGCGGGTCGCTTCAAAGAAACCATCACCACGCACATCGGCGAACGACTGCGCAAAGGCGCGCACTGCCCCTTCATGGCCAGTGCGCACTTCGGTCGCGCTGGCGGACAGCATCAGGGCAGGGCGTCCCTGCCAGGAAATTGACTGCAGGCGCGCCGTCACCGGCACAAGCGTGCCGTCGCGCTGCACCAGATGGTTGACCGGTCCGGCTTCCTGTCCGTCAGGGCCAGCCGCCGGAAACACCGAGGCGAGCCCCGCAGCGCGCAGGCTTTCGACCGAGCTGTACCCCACCATTTCGGTGATCGCCCGGTTGGCAAACAGCACCTGCTGATCCCGGAACACCAGAATGCCCAGCGGCAAACGGTTCAGCACCAGCGTTTCGCCGCCCAGATTGATCAGGGAGCCGGACGGCGCTGCCGCTGCGACCGGCGCAACGGGCTGGCGTGCAGCGCTATTGTCGCCGACGCGATCATTGAGGATGCGCGACAACTCATCAAAATTATACCGCGACACGCGCTCGACGGTTTCAGTGTCCGGAGCGGCCGCATCCTCAGGCTGTGGTCCGGGCTCGGTGATCGCCTCGACGATTGTTTCTTCAGAAACCTGATCCAGCCGGGTGAGGTCATCAAGATCCGCTTCAGCGTCGGTCTCTTCAGCTGGTGTGTCTTCGATCTCGCCCGGGTCCATGATGGCAACGCGGGCGTCGGTCGAATCGTTTTCGTCCATTGTCGCAGCTGTTTCGGGCACTTCGGCGTGCGGCGCTTCTGGTGGCGTGTCGTCGTCCGCGGTCAGCGGGGTATAGAGCGCCTCGTCGGCGGCGAGCTTGTCGACCAGCCGACTCAGGCGGCTGCTCGTCAAAGGCGTATCGGACGCAGCGGTGTCCTCGGTCCGCTCCGCCGAATCATCCGCCGTCACCAAAGCCAGCGGCGGCGCAGCGTCCTGTTCGGCTTCTGTCCAGTTCGCCAGGTCATCCTGGTATGCCGGCGTGGACACTTCGGGAGTGTCGGCGGCAGGGGGCACGATGTCCCCATGATCCACATCGTCATGCCACTCTTCAGGGATCGTCGGTGATTCGTCCGCAACAGTCACATCGGGCGTTACGGCCTCGTCCACGGTTGCGGGCGCTTTGGCCGCAGCCAGCACCTCGGCAGCGATAGGATCGACGCCCACCACCAGCAGAACCTTTTGTCCATCCTGCCAGGTCAGCGGTGTCGTCGCACAGGTGCTCGAAGCGGGTTTGTCGCCGGCCAGGAACTGGATTCGCGCCAGGCTTGTGCGGCCAAGCGAGCCCAGCCGGATATTGCGCGCGATCTGTCCCTTGATCGGAACAGCCAGCGGCGCTGGTTTCAGCCCGTGCTTTTTGAGTTTCGCCAGAAACAATCCAGCCGCTGCGTTTTGCCACAGCAGCAGCGAGCCATCCTGCGACCAGAGCCAGGCCGGGCGCGAGTCATCGGCGTGCTGTAACACGCGACGAGCGCTGGGCGATGTGATCCAGTCGGCATCCATATACGACAGTGTTCCTGCGATTCCGGCGGCAATGTGTGCCAAGACGGCACAAATGCGTGGGATCCTTAAGCTTTCTTCAATATAGGGCGTGGCGAGGACGGTCCATAGCGCAGCGCCTTTCTGCCAAGGCATTCCGTCCTGATGGTTAAGTCCCAAAGCGTTAAGAAAGGCCGTGATTGGACCCGTTATCCGCTGGAAAGGAATTTCCGGGGAAGGTGGGCAAATGGGTGCTTGTCATCCAGAAATTCTCGACCTATGTTCCGCCCGCTTTCGGGACGTAGCGCACCGCCGTCCCAGCAATGGTATTTGCCGCCTTAGCTCAGTTGGTTAGAGCGCTAGATTGTGGATCTAGAGGTCCTCGGTTCGATCCCGAGAGGTGGTACCATTCCTTCCCTTGCAAGTTTTGAGTTTTTGCTGCGCTGTGTCGCCAGGCGCGACTGTGCTTGCCGAACCCATGCGCAATCGTCGACACTTCGATCAAACGCCATTTGACTGAGTTGCCATGCCAATCGATTTTCGCAAACACGACGCCACAGCAAAGCACCTCCCTGACGCTGATCGACAGAAATACACGCTGAAAAAAGCTGAGCTCATCAAAGCCAAGGTGGCGCAGGACGCTGCCGATGAGCAGCTCAGCGCCTTCTTCTGGCAGTGCTTCGAGGATGACGACGAGGACGAAGGCGACGAGCCGTAAAGGGGGCGCCGATGACAGTGCCAAGCCTTCGCAGAAAGGTCCTGTTCTCAGCGCCCACCGCCGCCGTCGTGGTGCCCCTGTTTATGTGCACAGCCCTGAACGCTCTGCTGCGCCCCTGGCTCGCAGAAAGACTCGGCGGCACACTGGTGCTCTTCGGTAACGCCGTGCGAGGACCTGATCGCTGGTGGTCGTTCGATGCGGCCACACGGGCCGATCACCCGGTGCTCACCGGCTTCCTTAGCACTTCAGATGGTGCGCTCGCCATGATGACCTTCGCGCTGATCGCGTTGCTGCTGATCGGTGGATGGGCTTTCGCACGCATCCACCGCCGCTTGGCAAAGCCCAGATCCCGCCCCGACTACTGAGTCACGCGCAGGAAGGACAGCTTGCGACCGATATCGGCAAACACATCCGCGAGGCCGGCGCTGGTCGTCGCCTCGTAGGCGTGCGAAGCGTCCGTCGCACAGTTGGCCATGATCTGCTTGGCTGCAGTCAGGTTGGCCACGTCCAGCCCCACGGTATAGACGCGAATACCCACCCGCTTCATTTCCGTACAAAGCTTTTCGGCCTGGGTGAACGCACTGCCATTGGGCGCATTGCAGGTAATCTTATTGGCAGCGTCGCCACTACCCGTTGTGGAGGATCGGCTGAGTACGCCGCTGCAAAACGCGGTGTTGAAATCACCATCCGTCATCAGCACGACCGCGCGCAGGACATTGGGCGTGTCCTTGGGTGCAGGCTGGCTTGCGGCGGGCCAAGGCCCATTGAAGTTTGGCGAGACCATATACCAGGCCCAGCCGACACCCAGGTGACCAGCCGTCGAGCCCACTGCCGAGAGGTTGTTGGCCAGGTTGTGGAGCGTGTCCTTGTTGGTCGTCAGTGGAATGACCTTGGTGGTCAGGCACGGATTCGCGCGTGCGTCATACATGCGCCCGAGCCACGTTTCCTGGGGAGGGGCATCGGTATAGGCATTGGTCGTGCGCTCCGACACGCAGGTGCTTATCGAGTGCCGGCGATCAGTGTTTTTGCCGGTGTTGCCAGACGCCCCCGTATTGGCGTTCTGAAAGAGAAACTCGGAGCATCCCGAGGTGACACAGGAGACGCTGCCGCCTGAAGTGTAGCTCCCATAGTTGTTCAGGCCGTTGGTTCGGGGCGTGTTGACAACGGAAAACGTATTGAGCGTCACATTGGCTATTCGGGACACCAGGAAGGTCGCGCTCGCGGCAGCGGTGCCGCTATCGTCGCCGTTTGGATTGTTGTTAAACCACTTCGTGCTGGCAACTTTTGCGTCGTAATTCTGCATCCCGCCGGTGCCGGTGATGTAGACATTTTCGCCATCGGTCAGCCCGTGCCTGTTTGAAGTCACGACGAGGTCGCACGTCGATACCAGGCACTTTTGCACGGTGCCACCAGATCCTGCCTTCAGTTTCGATCCGTTGAACGCCTTACCGTCAGGCGTCTGCAACGTGAATTTTCTCGGGGATGTAACGGCCCTGACCACAAGTATCGTGTTGCTAAGTCCCGTCATGGTCGAGACGTTGGAGACGTAGATCGTGTCACCCGCCTTGAGGCTATGGTCGGTGCTTGTGGTTACCTCCACAGGGTCTGTCGCTGACGTGGTGGTGATGGTTTTCGCACTGTCTGCCGACCATGCGACGCTGGTAATACCCGTGGGTTGCCTGATGCCGCCGCGGATCGCGCCGGCATAGGTCCCGAGGTTCACACTCGCTGAATAGGGAACGATGGCCATCTTGGAATAGGTTGGCGTCTGCTCGTCCTGCACCACGATGTCGATGAGAGTGTTCAAGGCGTCTTTCAGCGCATCAAGCTTGGTGCGTTTGCCGGTGCCGCCTGCGCCTGCCGAGATGAGTTCGGACATGGATCCGGTCACGTCGATTGCCACAGCCACTTCAACGTTCAGCGAACCGCGCGTCGTTTCTGACTTGACGCGGGCGCCAAGCGTTTGGACACCGACCAACGAAACGAAGATCGTTGGCATCTCGATCTCGGCGTCAATGAACAGCGATCCAAGAACCTTGTCGATCTTGACGTCTGTAATGTCGGCTGTGACCCGTGTGTCACCGATACGATCGACGATCAAAGCCAGGGCGCGCTTTTGTATGTCGTCCTTGCTCGCCTTCATGATTTCCGGCTGCAGCGCCAGGGCGGCCGCGTCGAGCGCAATTTGAGCGCGGCTTCGCGTTTGCTCGAGCGACACATAGTCGACCACAGCCCCACCGAGCGCGATGATGACGACAGCCATGATGCCAAACATCACGGCAAATGCACCTCTTTCATCCCGACGAAATCGGGAGATCAACTGGAGGATTGAAGTCATCACGCAGCACCCATAAGTCTTTCGCTCCATTTCGGAGCGCACTAAGTCTTGCTCAAAAACCTTATTAAAGGACGACTACCTTCGTATAAAGTTTGACACGTTCATAAAGGTCGACGACATCCGCATTGGTCATGCGAATGCAGCCGGACGACACGTTCTGTCCGATACTCCAGGGCTCGGTCGTGCCGTGAATGCGGTATAGCGTCGAGCCGATATAGAGGGCGCGGGCCCCCAGTGGATTGTTCGGGCCGCCTTCCATAAAGCGGGGCAGTTCGGGACGACGCCGAAGCATTTCGGGCGGAGGCGTCCAGCCTGGCCATTCCGCCTTGCGGGTCACCTGATGGGTGCCGCTCCACTCGAAGCCCGATTTTGCGACGCCGATGCCGTAGCGCAGGGCGCGACCATCCCCCAGTACGAAAAACAGAAAATGCGCGCGCGTATCGATAACGATCGTGCCGCTGCGCTCGTTGGTGGGATATTGCACCACTTGTCGCAGGAACATTGGATGCACCTGGCTATTGCCCTGCAGCATCAGTGCGTGTTTGGGCTTGCCGGTGGTCATGGTTATGCCGGGTGGAGGCGCAAAGCGCCAAGCCTGCGCCAGCGCCGGCGTCATCATTGGCAGCGATACCAGCAAGGCCAGCCCGGCCCGCACCATCATCCTGATGATCTTCATCGTCTCATCCGCACTTGCTCCGGCCCTGTGCCGGTTCAGCGCGGCAATCTCGCGCAAATTGTCCAATTTGCGGTGAAGCGGCATGGTTAAGTCATTGGCGATGCGGTTGGTTAGCCAAGCAATAACGAATGCCGTCGGTGCCGCCGGTCAAAATCGGGTCGCGGGCAATTCCAATCTGCGCCAAGTCGGCCTAATCAGGCCCTGTCGGAAACGGGAACGAGTCAGCATGTCGAACGAGCCAAATGTAGATGGTCTGCCACGCTGCCCTTGGCCCGGCGAGGATGCGCTCTACCGCCATTATCACGACTACGAATGGGGCCGTCCCGTCACCGACGATGTCCGTCTGTTCGAAAAGATTTGTCTGGAAGGGTTCCAGTCCGGCCTGTCCTGGATCACCATCCTGCGCAAGCGCGAGCGCTTTCGCGAGGTTTTCCATGGCTTCGATATCGCCAAAGTCGCGGCCATGACCGAGGCCGATGTGGAGGTGCTGCTGCAAGACGCGGGCATCATCCGCCATCGCGGCAAGATCAACGCGACCATCAACAATGCTAAGCGCGCCCTGCTGCTGCAGAAGGAGTTCGGCTCGCTCGCCGCTTATTTCTGGCGCTTCGAGCCGAAGCCCGGACATCGTGAAGAGGACTATTCCTGGGCTGCCCTCAGCGCTGTCGGACAGACCGATGCCTCGCGCGCTCTCAGCAAGGATCTGCGCAAGCGTGGGTTCAACTTTGTCGGTCCCACCACGTGCTACGCCTTCATGCAGGCCATGGGCATGGTCAATGACCACACGGAAGACTGCTTCTGCCGCGTTGAGGTGGAAGCGCAGCGCGCCGCACTCGTTCGCCCTAAATAGCCTACCTGGCCAACCTGTTGCCCATTCGCAACGATTTCGCGGCGCTGCGGCATGCCGCCACATATGCGCTTGCGCATCACGCGGCCGTGAGTTAGCGGATATGCGTCCATAAACGCCGTACCCGAGGGAGGCTTATACATGACTGCCATGTTCACACTCCATCAGGGTCCCAAAGCAGCGCATTTCAGCCGAGGTTGATCCCTCGTTCTCAATCGCTCCGGTCCCTAGGACCGCGGACATTTCCATAATCACCAGACACTGATGCGCCGAATTCGGGTCGCTTAGCGCCCCTGACTCCGGTCCATCCGTCTTCACATCTCACCAGAGGCCGGATCGCGTTTTTGCGCGCCCGGAAACATCATGACTCACAATGCACTCTCCGAGCGCAGTATTGTGCTGCGCCTTGAATTCTCCATCGCCGATGCCGTTCATCAGCGCGGTCTGCTCGCCGTCCTCGGCGCAGCGATTTCGGCTTGGTGGAACCGCCCACGGCTGCCGCCCGAATTGCCGGCCCATCTGCGGACTGACGTTGGCCTATTGCCAGATTCAGACTCCCCGCAATGGTTCGACCTTCCGGCGCATCCAATTCTCCCACCGCCCTTGCGGAGACCGGGAATGTAAGAGCAGGGGAGATCGGGTTCGCCCGGTCTCCCCACCCAGCCGACTTAACTTAGGGTTGCACATGGCGTTTCGCCCTGTGCCCCTGTTGTCTCAATCTCCCCGATCCGCTAGGAACGGCGCGACTTCTAAGGACTGCCAGATGACCGAAAAGACCAAGCTGATCGCTCCGCGCCTGCCCCGTGGTTTTGAAGACCGCACGCCGGGCGAGATCGCCGCCGTGGGCGCCATGATCGACAAGATCAAGGCAGTCTATGAGCGCTATGGTTTTGACCCCGTCGAAACCCCGCTTTTCGAGTTCACCGAAACCCTCGGCAAGTTCCTGCCCGATACCGATCGGCCCAATGCCGGCGTGTTCTCGCTGCAGGACGATGACGAACAGTGGATGAGCCTGCGCTACGATCTGACTGCGCCGCTTGCTCGCTACTTCGCCGAGAATTTCGAAACCCTGCCCAAGCCCTACCGCTCCTATCGGCAGGGCTACGTGTTCCGCAACGAAAAGCCCGGTCCGGGCCGCTTCCGTCAGTTCATGCAGTTCGACGCTGACACCGTTGGTGCCGGTGGCCCCGAGGCCGACGCCGAAATGTGCATGATGATGGCTGACGTCATGGATGCGCTGGGCCTTGCCGGCCAGTACGTTGTCCGCGTCAACAATCGCAAAGTCCTCGATGGCGTTCTGGCCACCGCAGGCGTCACCACCGATGAGCAGAAGCTCACCGTGCTGCGCGCTATCGACAAGCTCGACAAGTTCGGCACCGAAGGCGTCAAGCTATTGCTGGGCGCTGGTCGCAAGGATGAAAGCGGCGACTTCACCAAAGGCGCCGGCCTCACCGCTGAGCAGATCGAGCCCCTGCTCACCTATATCGGCAGCGGCACGCCCGCCGAAGGCGTCGAAAAGGGCAGCAATGCTCATGTCATCGCCACCATCAACACACTGGCCGGTCTTATCGGCGGCTCCGAAACGGGCCTTCAGGGCGTGCAGGAACTGGCCTCCATTTTTGGCCTAGTCAGCGCTGCCGGTTTTGGCGGTCGCGTCATCCTCGATCCGTCTGTCGTGCGTGGCCTTGAATATTACACCGGCCCGGTCTTTGAGATCGAGCTGACCTTCCAGGTGCAGAACGAAAAGGGCCAGCCGGTCGTCTTCGGTTCCGTCGGTGGCGGTGGCCGCTACGACGGCCTCGTGTCGCGCTTCCGTCGCGAACCAGTCCCAGCAACGGGCTTCTCCATCGGCGTCTCGCGTCTGGCCAATGCGCTCAAGCTCACCGGCAATCTCGGTTCCACCGAGCCCGCAGGCCCGGTCGTGGTGCTCGTCATGGATAAGGACCAGATGGCTGGCTATCAGGCCATGGTGGCCGAGCTACGCAATGCCGGCATCCGCGCCGAAATGTTCCTGGGTAACACCAAGAACTTCGGCAAGCAGGTTGCCTATGCCGATAAGCGCAACGCGCCTGCCGTCATCATCGAAGGCAGCCAGGAGCGCGAGCAGGGCATTCTGCAGATCAAGGACTTGATCGCCGGCAAACAGGCCGCTGCCGCCATCACCGACAATGCCGAATGGAAAGCCGCGCGTCCCGGCCAGTTCGAGGTCAAGCGCGAAGACCTCGTCACCGCGATCAAAGACCTGCTGGCGGCGCAACAATGAGTGGTGCTGCAGTCCGCCGCGCCCAGCTAGAATCCCTCGTCGAGGCGCAGGGCGCCTGCCGCGCCTCGCCGCCACTGCTGTTATCGGCGGATGCCTATTTCGATCTGGCGGGCGAGGAATTCGGCCGCCGCCTGCTGCTGACCACGGACACCACCGGCGCCGAACACTGCCTGCGCCCGGACTTCACCCTGCCCATCGTGCAGTCCTATATTGCCGATGGCGTGGGCGAGCCCGCAGCCTTCTCCTATCTCGGTCCCATCTTCCGCCAGCGCGAGACCGGCCCCGCCGAATTCGATCAGGCCGGTATCGAGCTGCTGGCGCAGACCGATGGCGATGTTGCGCTCGATCAGGTGCTGACCTTCGCCCGCGCTGCACTCTCCATTTTCGGCGTCGCTCCCACCATCCGCCTCGGCGGCGTTGGGCTGTTCGAGGCGCTGCTGGTGCAGGCCGACATGCCCGACCCGTGGCGCAGCCGCATCCGCCAGCGCTTTGGGCACACCGAGGCGCTCAATCGCCTGCTGGCCCGTCTGGCCGTAACGCACGACACCGATCATGTCTCCCAGCCGTCCCGTGATGCGCTGGTCGAAGACATCACCGAGCAGATGGTCGCCGCCGGTCTCAGCCTGTCTGAAGGCCGCACCCCGGGCGAGATTGCTGATCGCTACCTCGAAAAGGCCATGCTCAATGACTCGCATGTGCCCGCCGCAACGCTGAAGCTCCTCAATGATTATCTCGCGATCTCCGGCCCTGTGCTGCAGTCGCTGACCCGCATTGAGGCTTTGGCGGCCGAACACAAGCTGATGCTGGGTGCGCCTATCCGCGCCATTCGCCGTCATCTCGACGGGCTGGGCGAAGCTCGCGTCACCTTCGACGCCAGCTTTTCGCCGCGCCTCGATTATTACACCGGCATCGTCTTTGAAATGACTGGCGCCAACGACGAAATCCTGGCCTCAGGCGGTCAGTACGATCGTCTGCTGGAGCGTCTCGGCGCCACCGCGCCCATCGCCGCCTCCGGCTGCGCCGTCTGGGTGGATCGCCTTGAAAGCGAGGTTCGCGCATGACCGGCATTACGCTCGCCGTCCCCTCCAAGGGGCGCCTCGAAGAACTCACCCGCGACTGGTTCGCTCAGAACGGTCTGACCATTACCCGCCCCGGTGGTGCGCGCTCTTATCTCGGCGCGATTGATGGCCTTCCCGACGTCACCGTGCGCTTCTATCCGGCCTCCGAGATTGCCCGCGAGCTGATCCGTGGCAATATCGACTTCGGCATCACGGGCCGCGATCTGATCCACGAAACCAGCGAGACCGGTCCAGCCTCGGTCTCCATTGCCAAGCCGCTGGGCTTCGGCAAGGCCGATTGCGTCGTGGCCGTGCCCGACAGTTGGATCGACGTCACCCACATGCACGATCTGGCCGACGTCGCCTCGGACTTCCGCAGCCGTCATGGCCGCTGGATGCGCATCGCCACCAAGTACATCAACATCACCCGCCAGTATTTCGCTCAAGCCGGTATTGCCGAGTATCGCACGGTCGAAAGCCTCGGCGCGACCGAAGCCGCCCCGGCATCTGGCGTGGCCGATATCGTTGTCGATATCACCACCACCGGCTCGACGCTGGCTGCCAATGGCCTCCGCGTTCTCGAAGATGGCGTGATGCTGCAAAGCGAAGCCTGCCTGATCGTCTCGCGCACTGCCGATTGGTCGGACGAGCGCCGCGCGATCATGTCGGCCCTGCTGCAAAAGCTGGGCGCTTCGTCGGAGTTTTGAAGGGCAGGGCGCTTAGCCCTGCTTGTGCGCCCGAAACACCAGCGTATGTGCCGCCGTCAGGTTGGTCAGCATGCCGGCGAGGCTTCCGATGCCAACCGCAAGCGCCGGTTTCCACCCGCCCGATGGCAGAAGCGCCATGGCGAGGCCATAGGTCATCCAGTTGATCGCCCCACCCGGGATCATCGCCAGCAGATAGCGCAGGAACTCGTAGTGCTTGCCCTCAGCGGCGGCTCGGTCGGCAAAGGCAAAGTTGCGGTTGATCAGCCAGGTCATCAGCACGGCGCAGGCAAATGACAGCGCCCGCCCGCCAATTGGCCCCAGCCACCCAATGCAGAACGACAGCACGCTCGCATCGACTGCATAGCCGAAGGCACCGGCTATCGCAAAAGGCAGCAGCCGCTTCACGACGTCGCCCGTTTCGGCCGCTCGCTGACCGCTGGGATATCGAGGTAGCGCAGGCGCTTGGCTTCGGCGCGCCCGGTCACCACACTGTCCATGATCACGGCGGTTGCGCCGGTGACAATGGCGGCAATCATGATCAGCCCACCCAGCACCGCCGTTGGCAGGCGTGGCACCAGACCTGTCTCGAAGAACTCAAAGAATATCGGCAGCGTCAGCAGCACGGAAACGACGATGCCCGCTGCCGCAATGGTAGAATAGAGTTGGCGTGGCCGCTCGCGCACATAAAGCCGCAGGATGGATTTGAGAATGGCGAAGCCGTCCCGGATCGTTCCCAGCTTGCTGACAGACCCTTCGACGCGCGATCCATAAGCGGTCTGCATTTCGCCATAGGGCGCGCGCAGCTCCAGCGCGTGAATGGTCAGCTCGGTTTCAATCTCGAACCCCTTGGACAGCGCCGGGAAGGATTTGACGAAACGGCGCGACAGCACCCGATAGCCTGACAGCATGTCGGTAAAGCCGCCACCGAACACCTGAGCCACGGTTCCGGTCAGCAGCCGATTGCCCCACGCGTGCCCCGGCCGATATTCCAGGCCATCGCCCACGGGCTGGCGGGTACCCACCACCATATCGAGACCATCGTCTAGCAGCCGGTCTACCAGCGCGCGCGATTTGGGAGCGTCATAGGTGCCGTCGCCATCTGCCATGACGTAGATATCGGCCTCAACATCGGCAAACATGCGGCGAACCACATTGCCTTTGCCCCGCTGGCCGACATGGCGCACATGGGCCCCTGCGGCTCGCGCAGCTTCGGCCGTGCCGTCAGTTGACGCGTTGTCAAACACATGGATTTCCGCTTCCGGCAGCGCCTCGGAAAAGGCTGCAATGACGCTCGCGACCACAAGTACTTCATTGTAGCAGGGCAGTATCACCGCTACACGGTTGCCCCGATAGAGATTCGTCGACATCCCAGCCCCATCCCAAGTTGGCGTGATGATAGCGCGGGAAAGTTCGAGAATGGTAACGGTGCCAAAACATGCTTGATCCCTTGACCCTTCTTGCCTTGGGCGCGGTGGGCACGTTGGCCGGATTTGTCGATGCCATTGCGGGTGGGGGCGGGATGATCGCGCTGCCGGCCCTCCTGTCGGCAGGGCTGCCACCGGTGTCGGCGCTGGCGACCAACAAATTGCAGTCGGTGTTCGGCACAGGCATGGCGGCGCTTACCTATTGGCGCCGAGGCTTTGTCTCGCTGAAGGCGCTCATTCCCGCCATCGCCTTCACTTTCGTCGGCAGTTTTCTTGGCGCCATGGTGGTCAAGCAGGCTGACACCAGTCTGCTCGACATTGCCGTGCCCGTGGCGCTGATCGGTATCGCGCTCTACTTCCTGTTCGCCCCAAACCTTTCGGACGCCGACAAGGCCGCGCGGCTGCCATTTGGCATGTTCGTTCCGCTGATGGGTTTTGCCATTGGCTTTTACGACGGCATATTTGGCCCCGGCACGGGCTCATTCCTCACCATCGGCTTCGTCATGCTGTTCGGGTTCGGGCTCACCCGCGCCTCGGGCAACACCAAGATCCTTAACCTCACCTCCAACCTGGCCGCGCTGGCGATCTTCATTCCGGCTGGAGATGTCGTCTGGCCGGCAGCGCTGGCCATGGGCATCGGACAGCTGGTCGGTGGCTATATTGGTGCTCGCACGGGCATTCGCTACGGCGCCAAGCTGATCCGGCCGCTGGTGGTCGTGGTCTCGATCGCACTGGCGGTTCGCCTGCTGGTCTTCCGCTAAGGGGGCCACGCCCTCGTGGTTCGACAGGCTCACCATGAGGTCTACGGCTAGGGCCGCGCATTTACAGTAGACCTCATCCTGAGCTTGTCGAAGGACGAGGTCGTGGCGGGAACTACCCGAGACCTATTCCAGCCCAGCCGCCAAACGCAGCGCCGCGTTGATACGATCCTGCCAGCCGGGGCCGTCTTCCTGGAAATGCTCAAGCACGGCGCGGTCGAGGCGTAGCGACACCATTTCCTTGCCTTCAGGCGGAGCCGTCACTTTGGGTGCGGCCGCCACTGGCTTGCTCGTCACAGCCTTGAAAGCAGCTTCGGCGTTATCGAGCGCGCTGCCAGTCCGTCGGGTGGGCTTCATCGAATCTTCCTCGTATCCTTTCCCAGTTTACCGCCAGCCACAGGGTAGGGGCCAACGAAAAAGGCGCGGTGTTTCCACCGCGCCTCCTGCAAAGTCCGTGACTGGGAAGTAACGAGACTTCGTAGCTCTATATTCTTTTCGGGCGGCAAGGCCGCCCGGCCGTCGGCCGCACCCGCGTAGGGCCAGCGATCGGCAGTTTGCCGATCGCGAAACGGCCCGCGAGCGAGAAGGGAATCTAGTTCGCTTTTGCGAACTAGAAATCCATGCCGCCCATGCCGCCCATGCCGCCGCCGCCTGGCATTGCCGGTGCGTCGTTCTTGGGGGCTTCAACGATCAGGGCTTCCGTCGTGATCAGCAGCGATGCAACCGAAGCTGCGTCCTGCAGAGCGTGACGGACAACCTTCACTGGGTCGATAACGCCGAGTGCAACGAGGTCACCGTATTCGCCGGTAGCAGCGTTGTAGCCGAAGTTCGCCGAGGAGTTCTCGAGGATCTTGCCAACAACGACCGAACCTTCAGCGCCAGCATTGTTGGCGATGGTGCGAACTGGCTCCTGCAGGGCGCGACGAACGATCGCGATACCAGCAGCCTGGTCAGCGTTGATGCCGGTTGCCTTGATGGCATGCGAAGCGCGCAGCAGAGCGACGCCGCCGCCGGGGACGATGCCTTCTTCAACAGCAGCGCGGGTAGCGTTCAGCGCGTCGTCGACGCGGTCCTTGCGCTCCTTGACTTCAACTTCAGTCGAGCCGCCAACGCGGATCACAGCAACACCGCCGGCGAGCTTTGCCAGACGTTCCTGCAGCTTTTCCTTGTCGTAGTCCGAAGTGGTTTCTTCGATCTGCGCCTTGATCTGGCCAACGCGACCCTGGATGTCTTCGGCAGAGCCGGCGCCATCAACGATCGTGGTGTTTTCCTTGGTGATTTCAACGCGCTTGGCAGTGCCGAGCATGTCGATGGTCACGTTCTCGAGCTTGATGCCGAGGTCTTCCGAGATCACCTGGCCACCGGTCAGGATGGCGATGTCTTCGAGCATTGCCTTGCGGCGATCGCCGAAGCCTGGAGCCTTGACGGCAGCAACCTTGAGGCCGCCGCGCAGACGGTTGACGACGAGGGTCGCAAGAGCCTCACCTTCAATGTCTTCAGCAATGATCAGCAGTGGGCGCTGCGACTGAACAACCGACTCAAGGATCGGCAGGATAGCCTGCAGGTTCGAGAGCTTCTTTTCGTGCAGGAGGATCACTGGATCTTCCAGAACGGCAGTCATCTTCTCGGCATTGGTCACGAAGTATGGCGACAGGTAGCCGCGGTCAAACTGCATGCCTTCAACGACGTCGAGCTCGGTCTCGGCAGTCTTGGCTTCTTCGACGGTGATCACACCCTCGTTGCCAACCTTCTGCATGGCTTCAGCGATCATGTCGCCGATCGAGGTCTCGCCGTTAGCCGAGATCGTGCCAACCTGAGCAACTTCGGAGGACGAAGTGATCTTCTTGGCCGAAGCCTTCAGCGAAGCCACAACTTCTTCAACAGCCAGGTCGATACCGCGCTTGAGATCCATTGGGTTGAAGCCGGCAGCAACTGCCTTCACGCCTTCAACAACGATGGCCTGACCCAGAACGGTCGCGGTGGTGGTGCCGTCGCCAGCAACATCATTGGTCTTGGAAGCAACCGAGCGCAGCAGCTGTGCGCCGAGGTTTTCGAACTTGTCTTCCAGTTCGATTTCCTTGGCAACCGACACGCCGTCCTTGGTGATGCGTGGAGCACCAAACGACTTTTCGATCACAACGTTGCGGCCCTTTGGACCGAGGGTCACCTTGACTGCGTTAGCCAGGATGTTGACGCCGCGGAGCATCTTGTCGCGTGCGTCGGTGGAGAACTTTACTTCTTTAGCTGCCATGTGAGGCGCTCCTTAGAAAGGGGTGGGGACGAATGGGATCGAAAGGCGATTAGCCTTCGATGATGCCCATGATGTCGGATTCTTTCATGATCAGCAGGTCTTCACCGTCGACCTTGACTTCGGTGCCGCTCCACTTGCCGAACAGCACGCGGTCGCCGGCCTTCACGTCTGGAGCGACGCGGGCACCAGCTTCGTCACGGGCGCCAGGGCCGACCGAAACGATAACGCCTTCGCTTGGCTTTTCCTTGGCGGTGTCAGGGATGATGATCCCGCCTTTGGTCTTTTCTTCGCTGTCGAGACGACGAACGACCACGCGGTCGTGCAGAGGACGGAAGCTCATGTTTGCTCCTATTGGCATCAATCTGAAATGCAATTTCGGACCATTAGCACTCACAATCGTAGAGTGCTAACAGGGTCCCGGGATATATGTGGTTGGGTCTTGAAGAGTCAAGGTCGAGTGAACCCGATTTGGCTTCGCGCGTTATGTTGTGAACGTTCCAACAGCTTGGTGGCACAGCATCATGACGGGTCAATGTCTCGACAAAGATATCAAGATTTCTCCAGCCAAAGGCCGCGTTCACGTCATCTTTGACGACGCCGAGATCGCCAGCTCCATCAATGCGCTTGAGCTCGACGAGCCCGGTCATCCCCTGCGCATCTATATTCCGCGCGACGATGTGCAGCCGGGTATTCTGGAGGCGACCGAGACGCACACCACCTGCCCCTATAAGGGAGAGGCGTCGTATTATACCATCAAGACGCTGACCGCGACCGGCGTCGATCAGGTCTGGTACTATCCCGATCCTTGTCCACTGGTCGAACCCATCCGCGATTATCTCGCCTTCTGGGGCGAGCGCATCGAATATCGCCGCTCCGAGGTCTGAGGTTCCCGATCTTTTTCGCCAACCCCCTTCCACCCCGACGCGTCCTGCGCCATAAGGCAGATATGACCCAAGATAACACTCTTCAGATCAAGCTGCGCCTTAAGAGCGGCAATGGTCCCACCGCCAACTGGCACTGGGAAGTCCTCGATTCCACCGGCAAGGTCCTCAAGACCGGTTCTGCCGTTGGGCCTGAGCATAAGGCATTCGCCACCGCGCGTATCGCCAAGGAAAAGCTGGAGCAATCCGCTAGCCGCTAACGCGGCGCTATCGACGAGACTGCAGTGACCACTTCCGCGAATGCCGTCGCATCAAGCCCCAGCCAACATGTGGGTGGGCCTCTGCGCGGCATCGTGCTCAAAGTGGTCTCGGTCTGCTTCTTCGTCGTCATGGCGACCCTGCTCAAGGCAACCGAAACCATCCCGGCGGGAGAACTTGTGTTCTTCCGCTGTTTTTTTGCCATTCTGCCGGTGGTTGCCTACCTGTTGTGGAAGCGGCAATTGCGCTCTGCGCTTTACACCAAAAACCCGCTCGGCCATGTCGTGCGCGCCTTTGTCGGCGTTGGCTCGATGAGCCTTGGTTTTTTCGCGCTCACCCGGCTGCCGCTGCCTGAATCAACCGCGATCGGCTATGCCGCGCCGCTGCTGATCGTCGTGTTCAGCGCGCTCCTGCTCAAGGAGCGGGTACATATCTTCCGCTGGACCGCCGTTCTGGTCGGCCTGTTCGGGGTCATCATCATCCTCTGGCCACGGCTTACTCTGTTCTCGGGCGGTGGCGTCGTGGGTGATGGGGAGGCCATTGGGGCAGCTGCCGCGTTCGGCGCGGCCATTCTCAGCGCCTTCGCCATGATGCAGGTCCGCCGCCTGGTGCAGACCGAGCGCACCGAAGCCATCGTGGTTTACTTCTTTATCTGCGCCAGCCTGCTCTCGCTCCTGACCATTCCGTTTGGCTGGGTCATGCCCACCCCGCAGCAGGCTGCCTTGCTGATCGGGGCAGGCTTTGCTGGCGGCATCGGCCAGCTGCTGCTGACGTCCTGCTATCGCTACGCCGACATGTCGGTCATCGCGCCATTCGAATATGTCTCGCTGATCCTCACCATTGCCATTGGCTTTCTGGTGTTCTCCGACGTGCCGACGCTGACCATGATCGCCGGCGCTGTTATCATCGTCGGCTCCGGCATCGCGGTCATTCTGCGCGAGCACTATCTTGGCCTCGATCGCCTCAAAGCGCGCGAAGCCAATACGCCTTAAGGGCAACCTGAAGCGGGGGATCAGATGGGGGCCATGGCCGCAACAGCGTTCGTTACAATCCTGGTGGGTCTGGCTGTCTTTCAGGCCGCGCTCGCCTCAGGTGCGCCTTTGGGCGAGTTCGCATGGGGTGGGCAATCGCGTGTTCTACCCCCACGCCTCAGGGGCGGTAGCGTCGTCGCCATTCTGCTCTACGGCGTGTTCGCTGCGATCATCATGCAGCGCGCCGATATCGTGTCCCTGCTGCCGGGTGGGGACTGGCTTGGCGTCGCGTGCTGGTTCGTGGTCGGCTACTGCGCTCTCGGAATTCCGCTTAACGCCATCTCGCGGAGCCGCAAGGAGCGTCTGGTAATGACACCCCTTGTGGCCGTGCTGTTCGTGCTGTCGCTGGTGGTGGCTTGGTCTGCCTAGCTCGCCGCCGCCATGTCGGCCCAGCCCTGCCGTTTGCGATAGATCGTTGACGGGCTGATTTCCAACGCCGCCGCTGCGAGGGACACATTGCCACCAAAGCTGGCAATCGCATCCTCGATAATGCGCTGCTCCTGCTGCCACATTGGCAGAATGGCCGGACGACGATCCGCGCGGGCCACAGGCTCCGCTGCCACAACGCCGCGCGACTCGATATCGGCAGCTGCCAGCATTTGCGGGGTGATATCGCCGCCATCAAACATCACCACCAGGCGCCGCACCAGGTTCTGCAACTGGCGCACATTGCCCGGCCAATCGGCCGAGCTCAGCAGGTTTGCCACTTCCGGGGTAAAGCCGCTGAAGCGCTTGTGTTCCTCTGCCGCATAGCGATCAAGGAAATGGCGCGCCAACACCATGATATCGGTCGGCCGCTGCCGCAGCGGGGGCAGGTGAATGGGCAGCACATGCAGCCGATAGAACAGATCCTCGCGGAACTTCTTTTCGGTGATCAACTGCATCGGATTGCGATTGGTCGCGCAGATCACCCGCACATCAACATGCCGCACGCCAGACTCGCCGACGCGGCTTAGCGTGCCGGTCTGCAGGAACCGCAACAGTTTGCTCTGCAGCGACAAGTCCATTTCGCCGATTTCGTCGAGGAACAGCGTGCCGCCATCAGCCAGTTCTGCCGCGCCCTTGCGATCTTCATGCGCGCCGGTGAAGGCGCCGCGCGCCACCCCAAACAATTCGCTTTCCATCAGGTCGCGCGGGATCGCCGCGCAGTTGATGGCAACGATGCGCTTGCCGCTGCGGGGGCCTTTGGCATGCAGTGCTTCGGCGCACACATCCTTGCCCGTGCCGCTTTCGCCGGTGATGAACACGGGCGCTGACGAGGTCGAAATGCGCCCGATCTGCTCATACACAAACTGCATGGCGCTGGACGAGCCGATAAAGCCGGCGAAATCCGACAGACCACCGGGACGTGTCTCGATGCTGAGCGTGCGGCCCTTGCCGTGTCGCTGCGCCAGCTCGCCAATACGCGCAGCCATGGCCGGACCATTGATGGGCTTGGCAACATAATCATGTGCGCCCGCGCGCATCGCGCCAACCGCAGCAGAAACCGACGCGCCGTCTGCCAGCGCGATCACCAGTGAGCCTTCGGCCAGCCGCACCAGGCGGATCACAGCGTCATCGCTGCGCTCACACAGGTCGGACAGGCTCGAAAGGTCGGCGAGGACAATGTCAAACGAGGTGTCGCGCAGCAGGTCGGCCGCCTGCCGTCCGCTGGCCACAACAGTAATGCGCGGTGCCGATGCGAGGCTCTGCGTCAGTGTTTCCGCAACGAGCTGCGCGCAGGCATCGTCCCGGTCGATCAGCAAAAGCCGCCCATTTGGCTGGCCATCGCTTCGATTGTGCATAGCCATACGGCCTAGTCCCCCACAAAAGTCGTCGTCTGCCATGTCTGGCTCGCGCCGCACATTTCAGGTCTTGGCCCGATTGTTCGCCAACAGGGTAAATATTCCGTTCCGACCGTCGCAATTTGCACGACTTATGTCGGTATCGAATTTTCCGGCAAAACTGCATTTTGCTGTCGTTAATCTGCAATTAACCATTGGAAGACGCCCGGTACGCCGCTTTTGCCGCTTTGAACGCAATGCTATGAGTTTGGAGCCGAATCCCGGCGCATCAGAAGGGTTCCAGGTCCACAGTGCAGGCACTGGTCTATACTTTCATTGCCCTTGCAGCCGCTGGCGTCGCCGGAACGGCTTATTTTGCGCTGACATTTACACCCGCCGAAGCGCTTCTCGCCGCCATCGTCTTTGGGTGCGTCTGCATCGTCTTGCTCGAGCGTACCTTGCGACAACGTGCTGAAGATCGGCTGGAGCGGGCCATTCAGGACCTGTCCCGCCTGCTCGCCACCGATGCACAGGCCGGTGCCGTACTTGGGCAGCGCATCAATGCGCTTGCCGACATTGACGCTGATGGGCGGCTTGAAGGCGTCGAAGCCGACATTTCCGTGCTCGGAACGGTGATCCGTCAGGTTGCCGAAGCCGTTGCTGATATCGAAGAGCGCGTCGCAAAGCCCCAACCTGCCGGTCGTGACCGCATGATCGAAGCCCCTGCGTCGCCGCCGCCTTATGTTGTGCGCGAGCCAGAGCCGGTTATCTCGGTCAATGCCGTTCGTCAGGCTCTCGCCGAAAATCGGCTGATCTATCACATCCAGCCCATCGTCACGCTACCCCAGCGCCGTTCGCACGGCTTTGATCTCGTGCCCCGCCTGATGCTCGACAATGGCGATCTGGCCGACCGCGCCGATTTCATGCCGCGCAAGGGCGGCGAAGATGTGCAGCGCCACATCGAGGGCATCGCTCTGGTCGAAGCGGTTACCCTTGGTCGCCGCGCTCGCACAGCTGGTCAGCCGGTCAATCTCTACATGCCGCTGTCGCGCGCTACGCTGGGCGATTCGGTGTCGTCCGAGCAGTTGATTGCCTCTATCGAGGCCAACCGCGCTATTGCCTCGGGGCTGACCTTCGTCATTAGTGAAGCCGATTGGCAGGGTCTAACGACCGGCGAACGCGCGATCGCCGACGCATTGGCTAAAAAGGGCGCGGGCTACTCGATTTCCAATGTCAAATCGCTGCGCATCGACATTGCCGAAATAGCCGCTCAGGGCGTGCGTTCACTGCGCATTGATGCAGCCCGTTTCATCGATGAGCCCGAAGTCTTCACCGACTTCCATGTTTCCGACATCGCCAACTACATCGCTCGCTTTGGTGTCACGCTGCTCGGTACGGGCATTGCCAATGAGCGCCAGATTGTCGAGCTCATCGAGAACGGGATTACGCTGGTGCAGGGCCCACACATTGCTGCTCCTGGCCCGATCCGCCCCGATCTGATGGTTGAACAACCCCGCCAGGTCGCCCAGCTCCGCCGCGCCGAGTTCTAGCGCAGTGCTGGTTATCGTCCTCAACGGGCCGATCAACTCCGGAAAATCCACCACGGGAAGGGCGCTCGCCTCCATTCTGGCCAATGCGCAATTCGTCGAAGGCGATGATCATGATGCGCCAGAGGACGCCTCGCTCGATGTCATTATCGCCACGTCGCTCAGGCGTCTCACCACCATAATTGGCTCAACCACTGCCGATGTCCTGGTCATCGCCAATCCTCTGCGCCAAGAGGATTATCAGGTGCTGTTGCAGGCCGTCGAAGCGCGATCTGCTGATTTGCGCGTGGTGACGCTCTCGCCGCCCGTTGAAATTGCTCTTACCAATCGGGGCAATCGCGTGCTTGAGACATGGGAAATCGAGCGGTCGCGCGAAATGTATGCCGAGGGCTACAATGCCCGTGCTTTCAGTGATCTCACCATCACCGAAATGACGTCGCCGTCTCAAACGGCGCGTGAGATTGTGGATCGCCTCCACCTCAGCGCAAGGCAGTGATGCCGAGCCGAATGTCCGTTTCCCCTTGATCCCAAGGGGCAAGGTGCCACATACAACGCCCAATCTATTTCGCATCGGATATCGTGATGAACGCGTCCCTGCCTTCCATTTCCGGCCTGTCCGACCTTGCCAGCCGCTATGATGCCGTTCTCAGCGATGTCTGGGGTGTGGTGCACAATGGTGTCGCGGCATTTCCCAGCGCCGTCGACGCACTCTCCGAGTTCCGCAAGGCTGGTGGCAAAGTGGTGTTCATCACCAATGCGCCACGCCCATCTGCGCCGCTCATCGACATGCTCGATGACCTTGGCGTGGTGCGCGAAGCTTATGATTCCATCGTGTCATCAGGCGACGCGACCCGCGCGATGATCGCCAAATATAGCGGCCGTCCGATCCATCACGTTGGCCCCGCCACCTACGATGACGCACTCTATGAGGGGCTCAACGTCCATCGCACCACTGCCGACGAAGCTGAAGTCGTCGTGGTGACCGATCTCGAAACCGACGACGCTACCCCCGAAATGTATCGCGAGCGCGCCAAGTACTGGCTCTCGCGCAAGCTGCCCATGATCTGCGCCAATCCCGACCGGGTGGTCGAGCATGGCGACAAGATCATCTATTGCGGTGGCGCACTGGGTGATCTCTACGCCGCCATGGGCGGTATCGTGCTGATGGCCGGCAAACCCTATCAGCCGATCTACGAGGAGGCCTTTCGCCTCGCCGAGGTCGCTGCCGGTCGCCCGCTGGACAAGTCGCGCGTCCTGGCCATTGGCGATAGCGTGCGCACCGACGCCACCGGCGCTGCGCAGTTTGGGATCGATCTGTTGTTCATCACCGGCTCGATCCACGCCGCCGAGCTCGATGCTTTCGGCAAGCCCGATCCCCAGACCATTGTTGATCTGGTTGCCCCCAGCCGCGCCCGTCTGGCCGGTTTCCTGCCCCGTCTTTCCTGGTGAGCCCTTTGAGCCAGTTCGTCCGCCTTTCAAGCCTTGATGCCGTGCCCGAAAGCCTGCGGGGCGCCTATGTCGCCATCGGAAATTTCGATGGTGTCCACCGTGGTCACCAATCGGTGCTGTCGACGCTCAAGGCGCGTGCTGCCGAAGCGGGTGTGCCCGCCGTGGTGCTGACCTTCGAGCCGCATCCGCGCGACGTCTTCGCGCCCGCGCCCTTCCTGTTCCGGCTCACCGATGGCAACGCCAAGGCGCGGCTGGTCGAGGCCTTTGGGCTCGATGCGATCACCATCCTCAATTTCGACCGCGACTTTTCCCAGATCGAGGCCGAAGACTTCGTCTCCCGCTTCCTCGTCGATGCCTTGGGCGTCACCGGGGTGATTGTCGGTGCCGATTTCCACTTCGGTCGCCAGCGTCGCGGTACACCGACCTTTCTCAAGGCCGCTGGCGATGCGCAGGGCTTCGCCGTCGAAGTGCTCGGCCTCATGGATGAAGGTCAGGAGGTCATTTCCTCCTCGCGCATTCGTGCTGCGCTGTCGGAAGGCGCCGTCGTCGCCGCCAACCGCCTGCTCGGCTACCACTGGTTCTTCGATGGCTGCGTAGTAAAAGGCGACCAGCGGGGCAGGGAGCTTGGCTATCCAACCGCCAACACCATGACCCATGCCAATTTCCAGCTGGCCCAAGGCGTCTACGCCGTCCGCGCCCGCCTTGGCGATCGCCTCTTTGATGGCGTCGCGGCTTTCGGCAAGCCCATGTTCAACAATCAGCGTCCGCCGTTTGAAACGCACCTTTTCGATTTCGACGAGGACATTTACGGCCAGACCATTACGGTCGCGCTGGTGGCTCATATTCGGGGTCAGGAAGTGTTCTCCGGGCTCGACGAGCTGATCGCTGCCATGGATCGCGACAGTAACAAGGCCCGCGCTCAACTCGCCGCCGCCAAGCCGATTAGCGAACTTGATCATCGTTTGGGCTTCTTCGGCTAACCAGCCTTTGCTCAAATGTTAGCAGTGTGTTGACGTTCCGTGACGCGTTGCGGGGCTAAAACACTTTGCCCCATCGCCGCTGCCTTGCTAAAAGGCGGCCAAATCCTTCCTTTTTCCGATTGCCGTTCCCATGACCGATACCGCCACGGGCGCCGCCGAAACCGACTATTCGGCCACGCTCTTTCTGCCGGAAACCAATTTCCCAATGCGCGCGGGCTTGCCCGATCGCGAGCCAGGCTGGCTCAAGCGTTGGGAAGACATGGACATTTACAAGCTGCAGCGGGAGCAGGCCGCCGATCGGCCGCTGTTCACCATCCATGATGGCCCTCCCTATGCCAACGGCAACATCCATATCGGCCATGCGCTGAACAAGACGCTCAAGGATATGGTCTCGCGCTCCATGCAGATGCTGGGCTTCAACTCGGCCTACGTGCCGGGCTGGGACTGCCACGGCCTGCCCATCGAGTGGAAGATCGAAGAGCAGTATCGCGCCAAGGGCAAGGACAAGAACGAAGTCCCAATCGTCGAATTCCGCCAGGAATGCCGCACCTTTGCCGAGCAATGGGTTGATGTGCAGCGCGATGAATTCAAGCGCCTCGGCATCCTGGGTGAGTGGGACAATCCCTACCTCACCATGAGCTTTGACGCCGAAGCCCAGATCGCGCGCGAGCTGATGAAGGTGTCGACCACCGGGCAGCTCTATCGCGGCTCCAAGCCCGTCATGTGGTCGGTCGTCGAGCGCACCGCTCTGGCCGAGGCCGAAATCGAATATGCCGATTACGAGAGCGACACCATCTGGGTGAAGTTCCCCGTCCGTTCGGGCGGCGGTGAAATCACTTCGGCTGCGTTCCACGATCTCAACGCATCTGTCGTGATCTGGACCACCACGCCCTGGACCATCCCGGCCAACCGCGCCATCAGCTTCTCCTCCAAGATTAGCTATGGCCTCTACGAAGTCACCAAGGCTCCGGAAGGCAATTGGGCGTCGACAGGCGAGAAGTACATTCTCGCCGACAAGCTGGCCGCCGAAGTTTTTGCCAAGGCCAAGGTTGAAGACTTTGCGCGCATTGGCGACGTCAATCCCGCCCACATCACCTCGTGCTTCCACCCGTTGCGCGGGCTCGACGGCGGCTACAATTTCGAAGTGCCGCTGCTCGATGGCGATCACGTCACCGACGATGCGGGTACCGGCTTTGTGCACACCGCACCCGGCCACGGCCTCGACGACTTTGAGATCTGGATGAACTCGGGCCGTCTTCTCGCCGAAAAGGGCATCTCCAGTGAGATCCCTTACATTGTGGGTGATGATGGTTTCTACACCAAGGAAGCACCGGGCTTTGAAGGCGCGCGCGTCATCGACGACAACGGCAAGAAAGGCGACGCCAATAACCGCGTCATCGCCGCTCTCGCCGAGCGCAACGCCATGGTTGCCCGTGGCCGTGTCAAGCATCAGTATCCGCATTCCTGGCGCTCCAAGAAGCCGGTGATTTACCGCAATACGCCGCAATGGTTCGTCTATATGGACCGCGACATCGTCGGCAAACCCGGCGATACCCTGCGTCATCGCGCGCTTAATGCTATCGACGCGACCCGCTTCTTCCCAGCCGCCGGGCAAAACCGCCTGCGCTCGATGATCGCCGATCGCCCCGATTGGGTGCTGTCGCGCCAGCGCGCCTGGGGCGTTCCGATCACGGTGTTCGTCAACAAGGCCACCAACGAAATCCTCAAGGACGAAACGGTCAATCACCGTATCGCCCAGAGCTTTGAGGAAGAGGGTGCGGACGCCTGGTACAAGCCAGGGGCCGCTGCGCGTTACCTCGGCGCCGCCTATGCTGTCGAAGACTACGAGATGGTCACCGACGTGCTCGACGTGTGGTTCGATTCTGGTTCGACCCACTCCTTCGTGCTGCGCAACAAGCAGAAATGGCCGCACCTGAAGTTCCCGGCCTCGATGTATCTGGAAGGCTCGGATCAGCACCGCGGCTGGTTCCATTCGTCCTTGCTCGAAAGCTGCGCCACTAATGGTCATGCGCCCTACGAGAGCGTTCTGACCCACGGCTTCACCATGGATGGTGAAGGCAAGAAGATGAGCAAGTCGCTGGGCAATACCGTTGCCCCGCAGGACATCATCAAGCAGTACGGCGCCGATATTCTGCGTCTGTGGGTGGCGTCGTCCGACTACACCGAAGACCTGCGCCTTGGTAAGGAGATCATCCAGACCACGGTCGACAGTTATCGCAAGCTGCGCAATACGCTGCGTTGGCTCTTGGGCAACCTCGCGCACTACAAGGCGTCCGACGCCGTGTCGTTCCAGGCAATGCCGGAGCTGGAGCAGCTGATCCTGCACCGTCTCGCCCAGCTCGATGAGCAGGTGCGTGGCGCGTACAAGGAATATGACTATCGCAAGGTCGTCAGCCTGCTGACCAACTTCATGAATATCGAACTGAGCGCGTTCTACTTCGATATCCGCAAGGACACGCTCTATTGCGATCCGATCTCGTCGGTGCAGCGCAAGGCCTCGCTCACGGTCCTCAATCATCTGTTTGAATGCCTGACGGCTTGGCTCGCGCCCATCTTGGTGTTCACCATGGAAGAAGTCTGGCTGGAGCGGTATCCGGAGGACGGCTCGTCCGTTCACCTGCGCCAGTTCCCTGACGTGCCCGGCGAATGGCTCAATGATGATCTGGCCAACAAGTGGCAGCTCATCCGAGCGGTTCGTCGCGTCGTTACCGGCGCGCTCGAAGTCGAGCGTCGCGAAAAGCGCATCGGCTCCTCGCTTGAAGCGGCACCCAAGGTGTTCATCGCCGATGAGCGCTATCTGACCGCGCTCGAGGGCCAGGATCTTGCTGAGATCGCCATCACCTCGGCGATTGAGATTGTGTCCGGCACGGGCGAGGGCTTCACCCTCGACGACGTCCCCGGCGTGGCCGTGGTTCCCGAACTCGCCGTGGGCAATCGTTGCGCCCGCTCGTGGAAGATCCTCCCCGAAGTCGGTTCCGATGCCGAATATCCGGACGTCTCCCCACGCGATGCTCAGGCCCTGCGTGAACGTGCAGCACTCGGGCTCTAGGCTCGGTCCCAAGACAAACTGTTCCTTCCCCGCTTTGGGGAAGGCTGTGAGAGGAAGCGGCAGACACAATGACACGTAGGTTCCTTTCCAACCCATCCGTCTACCTGTCGCTTCTGGCGGCCGTTCTCGCCTTTGGCGTGGATCGCATCCACAAGGCCATTCAGGTGTCGGCCGATTGCATCGCACCCGGCATTTCGCCCTGCGTGCTGATCTTCACCAGCTACATTCCGTCGCTGATGACCGATTGGCGCGGCGGCGAAGTGGTTCGGGTCACCGACTTCTTCGACTACGTTCTCGTCTGGAACACCGGCATTTCTTATGGACTGCTGGACGGCCTGCCGGCCTGGGCGCTCGGTGTGGTCATGATCATCGCCATTATCGCGCTGGCCATCTGGTGGGTCCGCGCCGATTCGGCCCTGATCCGGCTTGGCCTTGCATTCTGTATTGGCGGAGCATTGTCCAATGCGCTTGATCGCCTGCTTTATGGTGCGGTTGCGGACTTCTTCCACTTCCACTGGGGCGCTTGGTCGTTCTACATTTTCAATCTGGCCGATATTGCGATAACGGTGGGTGTCATCCTGCTGATTGCCGACTTGCTGGGTCTGGGCCGATCCAACAAAATGGCGTCCCAAGGCCAGTAAACACGATGCTGCCAGAATCTGGCCTTAGGCGCCTAAATGCGCTATAAGCGCCGCCGACAAGTTGAAGGACGTTTCATGCGTATTGGTTTGACCGGGCAGTTTGCACTTGGCGGCGTCACCCGCATTGGCTTGGCTTCGCTGGGTCTGGTATTCGCAATCGCGCTCAGCGCCTGCACCACGGTTGAAGGCGGCAATGCCCTGACCGATGTGGGCACTTTCGAGCGCGAAGTGATGAGCAGCACGGCTCGCGGCTTTGGTCTTATCCCCGGTGAAGCGCCCAAGGCGGGTATCACGACAGCTCGCGCACCGCTTGTGCTGCCAAAGGGCAATGCTTTGCCAGCTCCCGCGCCAGAAACGGCTCTCGCGCAGCTTCCAGCCAATAGCGACACCGTCCGCATCGACACATCAAATCTCTCCGAGGCTGACATTACGCGTCTGCGCAATGCCAAGGTCGTCGATATGCGCTCGCTCGCTGGTCGCCCGCTGACAGAAGCCGAAGCGCGTGCGCTGACCGCACGTATGCAGGCCGCCAACGTCGCGATCACCGTCAACGGTAAGCGTCCACTTTATCTGCCACCCGAAGAATACTTCACCCGCGTCGGCAATGCCGATCTGGTCTGTTCCATCGGAAACGGCCAGGTGGTTTCGCTCAACGATCCGAAGTGCCCGGAAAGCGTCCGCAAGGCATTGCAGCAGACCATTCGCGGTCAGAGCAACAGTGCCGGCCCAGCGACGATGATCGGCGACGATATCAACAATACGATGGGCCGCCCCAAGCGATAGTCGCATAAGGTCCGCTCAACGACGACGAATAGCGCCCCGCTGAATGAGCGGGGCGTTCTCCTTTTCCGCGCCGCCCATTTGGGTCCCGCATGACATGAAAGATACCGCCTATGAGCGACACTCCCCCAAACACGCCCGACACCGGCGATCGCCTCGCCAAAGTCATCGCCCGCTCGGGCCTGTGCTCGCGTCGCGACGCCGAAGTTTGGATCACCGAGGGCCGCGTTGTGGTCAACGGCAAGAAGGTGCTCACGCCCGCCTTCAACGTCACCTCGCGTGACAAGATCATCGTTGATGGCGCCCCGCTTGCTGCCCGTCAGGGCACCCGGGTCTGGCTCTACCACAAGCCCGCTGGCCTGGTTGTCACCGAGAAGGACCCCGAAGGCCGCGAGACCATTTTCGAACACCTCGAAACCCACGGCCTGCCGCGCGTCGTCACCGTTGGTCGTCTCGACATCAACACCGAAGGTCTGCTGCTGCTGACCAATGATGGCGGCCTCAAGCGTGTGCTCGAGCTGCCTGCCACTGGCTGGCTGCGGCGCTACCGCGTGCGCGCCCATGGCACCGTGACCCAGGCCGCGCTCGACCGTCTCAAGGACGGCATCGAGATTGATGGCATCAAGTACGGCTCCATCGAAGCCACGCTTGAGCGCGAGCAGGGCGCCAATGTCTGGCTGGTCCTGGCCCTGCGCGAAGGCAAAAACCGCGAGGTCAAGAACGTCCTCGGCGCGCTCGGCCTCGAAGTGAACCGCCTGATCCGCGTCAGCTATGGCCCGTTCCAGCTCGGCGAACTGCCCGTCGGCGCCGTCGAAACCATCAAGGCGAAGATGCTGCGCGATCAGCTCGGCAAGAAGCTGGCCGATGCCGCCGACGTCGATTTCGACAGCGAGATGCCCGAAGCCAATGCGCTTGAAGGCAAGCCCACGCGCGACCGTCTGACCGGTCGTGGCACCAACACGGTCGAGATCGCGCGTCAGCGCTTCCGCTTCACCGATGGTGCTGAAAAGACCGAAGCGCAGATCCGCGAAGAGCGTCCGCGCCAGGATCGCCCCGGCCGCAATGACAGCCGCCGCCCCGCGCCGCAGCGCTTTGAGCCGACTGAAGAAGAAATGGCGCCACCCCGTCACATCCATTTTGATGATGAAGACGGCCGCGCACCGGAGGAATTCGTGGCTAAGCGCAATACCCGTATCGTTAAGCGCCCTGACCGCGATGACCAGTCCGCTCTCTCCTACGGCAAGGGCGCTCCGCGTCCTGCTGGCGGCAAGAAGTTCGGCGACAAGAAGCCTTTCGAAAAGAAGGCCTTTGGCGACAAGCCAGCCTTTGACAAGCCAGGCGGCCCGCGTCGCGAAGACGGTGATCGTCCAAAGCGCCCCTACGGTGATCGTCCTGCCGACGCCGGCAAGCGTCCGTTTGCCGACCGCAATGCTGGCGCTGGCAAGCCCTTCGGCGATCGCAGCCGTCCGGCTCGTCCAGAAGGCGGCAGCCGTCCACCACGCGATCGCGAATTCACCGGCACGCCGCGCGGTCCCCGTCGTGGCGATGCGGCAGCGGAGGCGCCACGCGTGTTCGCGCCGCGCCTGCGTCCAGATAGCGAGCGCGGCGAAGGCGCAGCCTTCAAGGGCGAAGCCAAGCGTCCCGGCCGTAACTTCAGCGACAAGCCAAAGAGCTTCCGTCCTGACAGCGGCCGCTCGCCGCGCCCTGAAGGTGGCGCGCGTCCACCACGCGCCGATCGTCCGACCCGTCCGGGCCGCGATGAGTTCGGCTCCGAGGCCAAGACCTATGGCAAGCCGCGCATGCGTGCCGATGGCAAGCCAATGCCCAAACGTGATGGTGCTGCGCCCGCCCGTGGCCCACGTCCCGGCGGCTTCGGAAAGCCCGGTGGTTTTGGTGGCAAGCCCGGCGGTCGCCCAGCTGGTGGCGCCGGTCGTCCGTCAGGCGGCGCAGGCCGTCCTTCGGGCGGTGGTCGCCCAAGCGGTGGCGCAGGCCGTCCAAGTGGCCCACGTCGCCCAAAGGCCTGATCCCTTTGACAAACACACCCCCGGGCACTTTTTCTCAGACTGAAGTGAGCTGAACCATGCGTATCGTCGCCGGCAAATTCCGTGGCAAGCAGTTGCAGTCGCCTTCCGACGATTCCATCCGCCCCACTGCCGACCGCGTCCGCGAGAGCATGTTCAACATTCTCGCCTCGCGCCTTGGTCCGGTCTTTGACGGTGTCCGCGTGCTCGATCTCTTCGCTGGTACCGGCGCGCTCGGTTTTGAGGCCCTATCGCGTGGGGCTGCGCATGTGACGTTTGTTGATACGGGCGCCGAAGCGCGCGGCATTATCCGCGATCACATCGAGGAATTCGGGGCCGGTGGCATCACCAAGCTGCTGCGCCGCGACGCAACCGACCTCGGCACGCCCGGCACCTTCGGCCAGTTCAATCTGGTGTTCCTTGACCCGCCCTATGGCAAGGGTCTGGGCGAACTTGCGCTAGCCCATATCGCCGCCAATGGCTGGCTGGCCCCCGAGGCAACAATCGTGTTCGAAGAAAGCGTTGATGCGGCGGTAGATCTCCCGTCCGCGTTCATGCTGGAGGATCGCCGCGAATATGGTTCGGCAGCGGTGCATTTCCTGAGTTTTGCCGGGTAACGCGTGCCAAGACCTCGTGGTTCGACAAGCTCACCATGAGGTCTACTTCAATAGCACCAAACAGCAGTAGCCCTCATCCTGAGCCTGTCGAAGGACGAAGGCGTCCCCTAAGCCGCCAGCGCGCAGGTCTCGCATTTCCCGCGAATTTCCATCGTCGTGCGCTCGACCTTGAAGCCCTTAGCCTTGGCCCAGTCGCCCAGGCGCTCTTCGATCACCGCATCGGCGAACTCATCCACCTTGCCGCATCCCTCGCAAATCGCGAAAGCGATCAGACCCTTACGGTGACAGTGCTCGTCTGCGCAGGCGACGAATGCGTTGAGCGATTCCAGGCGATGCGCCAGTCCGCGCTCCACCAGCTTGTCCAGCGCCCGATAGACCTGCAGCGGCGCGCGCAGGCCGTCGCCGCGCAGTTTGTCGAGAATATCATAGGCGCTGAGCGGGCCTTCTGAGTGGTTGAGGGCGCCCAGAACCAGTCCCTGATTGCGCGTCAGATCGCTGGGAACTTCGTGACTATGCGCCATGGACGGGTCTCCTGCCAAACAGTCGGGTGACGGGGACCGCCAGCGACACTAGGAACACTATCAAAGCCATCACCACAATCGAAGGGCCGGACGCGGTATCCCACGTTCTTGATCCGAACAGCCCGCCCACGACAGCGATGGCGCCGAGCACGGCGGCAACGACGGCCATCATTTCAGGGGTCGAGCTGAGGCGGCGCGCGGTGGCGGCGGGGATGATCAGCAGCGAGGTGATGAGCAAAACACCCACTAGTTTCATAGCGATAGCGATCACGCTTGCCATCAGGATCATTAGAATCAAACGGCTGACTTCGGGGCGCAGGCCCTCGGCTTCGGCCAGTTCCGGGCTGACGGTGGAGGCCAGAAGGGGCCGCCAGGCGAAGATCAGAATGGCCAGAATGGCGATGCCGCCGCCGTAAATGATGGCGATATCATCAACGGAAACGGCGAGGATGTCACCGAACAGGAAGCCCATCAGGTCTATCCGAACCGTTGTCAGGAAGCCCACAAGGACTAACCCAACTGCGAGTGTCGAGTGACTCAATATCCCCAATAATGCGTCTGTCGACAGCGTGGCCTGTCTTTGCAGGATCAGCAGCGCCCCGGCGACCAAAGCGGCGACCGCGAACACGCCCAAGGTCATGTTCATTGACAGGATGATCGACAGCGCCACGCCGAGCAAAGCGGAGTGAGCCATGGTGTCGCCGAAATAGGCCATGCGGCGCCAGACGACGAAACAGCCGAGCGGCCCCGCGACCAGAGCAAGACCGGCGCCGGCGATCAGCGCCCGGGTAAAATAATCACCGAACATGGTCGTGCTCCGCGTGGTCGTGTGCATGGTCATGGTCGTGATGGATGTGCCCATCCTCGCCATGCTCATGATCGTGGTGGTGCTGATAGATGGCGAGCGACCCGGCGGCGCGCTCCCCGAACAGCTTGAGATATTCCGGGCTGCGTTTGACCGCAGCGGGCGTGCCCCGGCAGCAGACATGGCCATTGAGGCAGATCACGGTGTCGGTCTCGGCCATCACCACATGCAGGTCATGGCTGATCATCAGAATGCCGCTCTGGGTGGTGTCGCGGATATTGCGCACCAGCTCGTAGAGCGCGACCTCGCCCGAGAAATCGACGCCCTGTACGGGCTCATCGAGCACCAGCAGGTCCGGCTTGCGGATCATGGCGCGGGCAAACAGCACGCGCTGGAATTCCCCGCCCGAGAGTTCCTGCACGGCGGCCTTGAGCAAGCGCTCGGCGCCCACCGCTGCAAGCGCCGCATTGATCTCGCTGGGGCTGAAACGTCCGGTCAGCGTCATCAAGCGCTCGACGGTCAGCGGCAGTGTCCAGTCGATGGTCAGCTTTTGCGGCACATAGCCGATCTTGAGCCCCGGCTTGCGCACGACAGTGCCGGTCGATGGCTTGAGCACGCCCGTCGCCATCTTGGCGGTGGTGGATTTGCCCGAGCCGTTTGGGCCGATCAGCGTCACGATCTCGCCGCGTGCGATGGACAGATCCACCCCGCTGACTAGCGTGCGTCCGCCCCGGCTGACGCCGGCATTGCTGAGCGTGATCAGCGTCTCTCTTGGAATTTGCGCGTTCATCTTGTTATCCGCATAACTCGCTGGGGCAGGGACGTCGTGCGTCGGCTTTCACCAAACAAAACATCTGCGACCACCCCTTGACGTCTCTCAATACGTTATAGCATAACATCGCCGCAAGCGTAATAACATAACATATCACATTACGTTTCCTGCTCATCAAGAGGCTGCCCCATGAAGATTCTTACGTCCCTCGCCTTGCTGGCCACGGCCCTGTTGACCACCACGGCCATGGCCGCGCCAAATGTCGTGGCGTCGATCAAGCCCGTGCATTCGCTGGTCTCTGCCGTCATGGCTGGCGTTGGCGAACCCACTCTGATCGTCAAAGGCTCCGCTTCCCCGCACACCTATTCGCTGCGCCCATCCGATGCCGGCGCGCTGGAATCCGCTGATGTCGTGTTCTGGACCGGCCATGGCATGGAGATGTTCCTCGCTGATGCGCTGGGCACTCTGGCGTCGAAGGCACAAGTCGTGGAGCTAGCCGAGTCGCCCGGCATCACCCTGCTGCCTGTCCGCGAAGGCGGCGCGTTCGAGCACCACTCCCATGAAGGTGAAGGCGAAGAGCACGACCATGACCACGACGAACACGCCCATGAGGAAGAGGGCGGCGACATGCATTTCTGGCTCGATCCGGAAAACGCCAAGCTGATGGTCACCCAGATCGCCACGACCCTGTCTGAGGCTGATCCGGAAAACGCTCCAGCCTATGAGGCCAATGCCGCCAAGGAAATCATCGCGCTCGACGCGCTGGAAACCGAGCTCAACGCGACGCTCGCCCCGATCAAATCCAAGCCGTTTATCGTCTTCCACGACGCCTATCAGTACTTCGAGAAACGCTTTGGCCTCGATGTGGCCGGTTCGGTGACCGTCACGCCCGACGTGATGCCCGGCGCAGCGCGTATCGATGAACTCAAGGCCAAAGTGGCCGAACTCGGCGCAACCTGCGTGTTTGCCGAACCCAATTTCCAGCCAACGATTATCAGCGCCATCACCGAAGGCACGGAGGCCAAGGCCGGCGTGCTTGACCCCGAAGGCGGCGCATTGCCAGAAGGCGTCGATCTCTACCCCGAGCTGCTGCGTGGCCTGGCAAACGGGCTAGTGGACTGTCTGCGCTAGAAGGTTACGAGGCACAGCCCACTTCCCAATCTCGGTGTCATCCCGGCCTTGAGCGGGATCCATCCTGAGATGATCGGTTGAGCCACCTTGCGGTCGTGACACCATCTCGAGATGGACCCCGGCTCAAGGCCGGGGTGACCCTGCGGGCGCATCCCCCCAAGGGAAACCGACGAAATCAAGTCCCCAATCCACATCGAAATGTAACGTGCTAACATATCGGATAGTCAATGCGTTTTCTTATGTCTCTCGCCCTCACAAGCTCTCTCGTTGCTCCAGCCCTTGCCGATGATCATGTTTCCGCCTGGCGGCTGTTCGTGGGCGACCACGCCGCGCCCAAAGTGACTGCGTTGGACGCGCTCTCCGGTGACACGCTGGGCACCTTCTCGCTGTCCAGCCCGGCAACTCTTTACACCACGCGCTCCGGCCACGCCGTCTATGCGGTGCAAGGCGCGGGCGATCAGGTTTCGGCCATCTCCAGTGGCATTGCTGTGGAGGATCATGGTGATCACGGCGATATCGCTGTCTCCGATCCTGCCTTGATCGATGCCGTTGTCCCGGGCGAAAAGCCGGTTCATTTCGTCGAACATGGCGGCAAGATCGCTCTGTTTTTTGACGGCTCGGGCAAGACCAGCGTGGTCAGCGAAAATAGTTGGGTCGATGACGGTGCTCCCTCTGCCGCCGAGTTTGACAGCGGCGCACCGCACCATGGCGTGGCAGTGCCATGGGGTGAGTACACCATTGTCTCGGTGCCCAATCCGGAAGACCCGACCAAGCTACCCATCGGCGTCAACGTGCTCGACGCTTCCGGCGCCGTTGTCGGCGATATTCACGCCTGTGCTGACCTGCATGGCGAGGCATCATCGGGTAATATGCTGGCGATTGCCTGCGCGCAGGGGCTGCTGATTGTCACCGGTTCCGGGGCGCCCGACATTACCCTTCTGCCCTATGGCGACCTGCCCACGGGCAAATCGACCACTCTGGTGGGCGGAATCGGCTTTCAGTATTTTCTCGGCAATTATGGACCCGACAAGGTCGTGATTATCGACCCGATTGACGCTTCACCCTATCGCCTGGTCGACTTGTCGACCCGCCGCGTGCATTTCGCCACCGATCCGATCCGGCCAAAGTTCGCCTATATCTTCACGGAAGATGGCAAGCTCAATCAGCTCGACATTGTTTCGGGCAAGATTGCCCAATCTCTGGCCGTGACCGAGCCTTATTCCATGGATGGCGAATGGAACCTGCCGCGTCCGCGCATCGCGGTGGCGGGTGATGTGGTGGCGGTCACCGACCCAAATGCCGGTGAGGTGCATCTGATCGACATCGCCAGCTTTACGCAGGTGAAGTCGCTGCCCGTTGAAGGCGCACCCTATACGATCGTCGCTGTCGGTGGCTCGGGCACCAAGCACTAGACGCGCCCAGCTCTGGCCTCCCCCTGCAAAAGGGGGAGGTTCAAGGGGCCTACTTCAGCGGCCCTTTGAAGATGAAGAATGCGCCCAGCCCGATCAGGGCGAAGCCGACGCCGTGGTTGAGCGTCAGTTTTTCGCCGAAATAGAACACGGTGAAAACCGCAAAGACCGAGAGGGAGATGACCTCCTGAATGGTCTTGAGCTCGGACGGCGAATAGACCGCCTCGCCGATGCGATTGGCCGGCACGGCGAGCCAGTATTCAAAGAACGCGATACCCCAGCTGATCAGCACCGCTATCCAGAGCGCCGAGGTGGGCCATTTGAGATGGCCGTACCAGGCAAAGGTCATGAAAATGTTGGACGCGAGCAGCAGCCCGATAGGGGCAAGGGTGGGAACGTTGAAGCCCAAGGCTTCCTCCTGAAAGACCGGAGGATGCCCGGCGCATGACAGATACAAGCAGCGTCAATTCCTTGGAAGTGGGAACGACGCTGCGGTCAGCCTAGCGCAGATGCTTGGTTGGCTGTTCCAGGCCAAAGATGTCGTCGGTCAAACTATCCATCCGCTCGCGGATCAGGGCCTGCGCATCATAGATGCCGCGATTGTAGAAATAGGCACCCATCTTATCGACGAAGAACATCATCAGCATTTCGGCGGGAATCGCGCCGATCTGCTGATCGAGCTCCTCGCGGAAGTAATCCTGGATTTCGCCGACGATGGCCTTGGTTTCCTCGCGGCTGAACTTGATGGGCTTCATGCAATGTCTCCTTCAGGCGCCGTTCATACCCCGAGTCGCCCATTGCGCTTCGATGTTGGCTTCGACAAAATGGCATCAGGGGAGATTGCCAAAATGCTCAAACTTCGATCTGCGCTTGCGATGATTGTTGTGCTTGCAACTGGTCCTGTGGTTGCCGCCGAGGAGGCGTCGTGCTCGGGCGTGTTTGGCGCTGATAGTTCCGAAGCGCTGGTGATAAAGACCTTCGGCAAGGACAATGTCGTCACCCAGGAAGAAGACGGCACGGATGGCATGACCATTCTGACCACGCGCGTCTTTCCCAACGATCCCGACAGAACCATCGCCTTCACCTGGTGGGATGAGGACGAACACACCGGCCCCAACTATGTCGACCTGCCACCCACCATGGCGGGCCCGCATGGCGTGCGGGTGGGCATGACCGTTGCGGAGGTCCAGGCGATCAACGGCGCGCCCTTCACCATTGGCGGCTTCTGGTGGGACTATGGCGGCTACGCCAACATCGAAAAGGGCACCCTCGCCAATGGCGATGACGGTTGCTACCTTTCGCTGCGCTTTGCGCCCGCTGACGAAGACTTCGGTGATCTCGACACCGGGCCTGTCACCGGCGAGGTCAGCATTCCCTCTGACACGCCGCTCCTGGCCAAGATCGATACCCGCCTGCAGGTGCTTTCGATCAGTTACCCCGGGCCGGAGGGCGACGACTGACCGATTGACCACACCCCCTTTCACGGCGTAGGTCTGGGGCTGTATTGGTTCCCAAAGGCCGTTGTGCCGGCGGGATCAAAAGGGAACACGGTGCGACGTACCCATCAGGGCGCAAATCCGTGGCTGCCCCCGCAACTGTAAGCGGTGCGCGCCCTCTCATGCCACTGGCCAAGGCCGGGAAGGCGAGGGCGCTGTACTCACCGTGAGCCAGGAGACCTGCCGATACACTTGCCGGGCTCAGGCCCAAGGATTCCGCACGGAGGGTGCTGCCATGAATGCAACGACCAATGTCTCGACTGCCACGCAGTCGCTCTCGATTTCCCAACGCATGATCGCCGGTTCGCTGGCGCTGCTGCTCGGTCTGACCCTTTTGGTCGGGACCGGTTTTGCTGGCGATTTCCGCCTGCATAACGGCGCGCACGACACCCGCCACGCCATGGGCTTTCCCTGCCACTAAGGCAGCGGATCAAACCGAGAGACATCATCATGATCCGTAATTTGTTTGCCGCTGCGATTTTCGCAGCGCTTGCGGCTGGCCTATTGACCGCCGCCATCCAGCACTTCCGCGTCACCCCGCTCATTCTGCACGCCGAGACCTTTGAGGGTGAAGGCGGCGGCCATAGCCACGGCGAAGCAGCCGCCGACCACGTCGATGCCGCTGGCACGGCTGATCACAGCCACGACGCTGTCGCCCTGACCGCCGAAGACGAGGCCGAAGAATGGGCCCCGGCTGATGGCTTCGAACGCACCGCTTACACGACGCTCGCCACGGTCCTTGCTGCTGCGGGCTTTGCTCTCGTCATCGGCGCCGTCTCTATGTTCTCGGGCATTCCGATCACCTTCGCCAATGGCTTTCTCTGGGGCATTGCCGGCTTTGTGGCCTTCTCGCTGGCGCCCGCCTATGGCCTTGCGCCAGAGTTGCCCGGCATGCCAGCGGCAGATGTCTTACCGCGCCAGATCTGGTGGGTTGGTACGGCCCTCGCTACCGGCGCTGCATGGCTCCTGCTGGCCAAGACGCGCGCTGGCTGGGCCTTCGCCGTCGCCGCCGCGCTGGTGGTGATTCCGCACATCATTGGCGCGCCCGGGGCGCCCGACGAGCCAAGCGCCGTCCCCGCCCATCTCGCAACCGAATTTGCCGCGATCACCCTGGGCACGTCCCTGGTGTTCTGGCTGGTGCTCGGCACCCTGTTCGGAAAACTCAATGACGTCTTCGCGCGCAATCGCGTCGCCGTCCCGGCTGGAGCTACAGCATGACCCAAAAGATTCCGACCACCGTCATCACCGGCTTTCTTGGTGCCGGCAAGACGACCCTTGTGCGCCACCTTCTGGCACACGCCCCCAAGGGCAAACGCATCGCGCTGATCATCAACGAGTTCGGTGATCTCGGCGTCGACAAGGACATCCTCGCCGGTTGCGGCGACGAGACCTGCCGCGAAGAGGACATGGTCGAGCTCTCCAATGGCTGCATTTGCTGCACCGTGGCCGATGAATTCATCCCCACCATGCAGGCGCTGCTCGCCCGTCCCGACAAGTTCGATCACATCGTCATCGAAACTTCGGGTCTGGCGCTGCCCCAGCCGCTGATCCGCGCCTTCAACTGGCCCGAGATCAAGGCGCAGGTCACCATCGACGGCATCGTCACGGTGGCCGACGCCGCTGCCCTTGCCGAAGGCCGTTTCGCCTCGGACGAAGCTGCCGTGGATGCGCAGCGCCGTCAGGACGAAATGCTCGATCACGAAACCCCATTGGGCGAACTGTTCGAAGACCAGCTCTCGGTGGCCGATCTGGTCATCATCAACAAGGCTGATCTGGTGGATGCAGACATGCTCGCCAAGGTTGAAGCCAATGTCCGCGCCGAGCTGCGGCCGGGCGTCGGCATCATCCATGCCCGCAACGGCCATGTTGATATCGCGGCACTCCTCGGCATGGGCATGTCTTCGGAAGATGACATTGCCAACCGCCCCAGCCATCACGAGCTGGAGCATGGTGGCGAAACGCACGAGCACGATGATTTCGACAGCTTCTCGGTCCGCCTGCCAGCCATTGCCGGCAAGGACGAACTCCTTTCGGTGATCGAAGCGACCATCCGTGACCACGACGTGCTGCGCCTCAAGGGCTTTGCTGCCGTGCCGGGTGCCAATGCACGTCTGGCCATTCAGGCCGTGGGCCCTCGCGTCACCGCCTATTTCGACCGCCCATGGAAGGACGGCGAAGTCCGCGAGACTGCACTGGTCGTCATCGGTGAAAGCCCGCTCGACCACGCGGCGATCACGGCGAGCCTCAACCAGGCCGCGCCCGTCGCCGCCTAAGCCCTCCCAACCCTCGATCTGTTCCTCTCCCCGTTAGGGAGAGGAACCCCAACTTGAAGGCCTGCCCCATGACTGTGATCACCAAGGATTCCAACGGCACCCAGCTCAACGATGGCGACGCCGTGACCTTGATCAAGGATCTCAAGGTCAAAGGCACCTCGGTGACGCTCAAGCGTGGTACGCTGGTCAAGAATATCCGACTGACCGATGATCCCGCTGAGATTGAATGCAACGCCGAAAAGGTGAAGGGACTCGTTCTGCGCACCGAGTTCCTCAAGAAGGCCTGATGGCGGACGCTCCCAAGCCGGTTTCTCTGGCGCGCGTGCTGGCCATTGCCATCCTTGGCCCCCTCGTCGGTACGCTCGTTCTCCTGGCGATGATGATGACATTGGATGCATCGCCGCCAGCACTGCCCGATCTGCTGCATTACCTGCCGATATTTGTGGTGTTCGGCTGGCTGTTTGGGCTGGTGCCATCCAGCTTGAGCGCCTTTCTGTATCGCAGGACCGCGCCCCGGATCGATGGTCTCTGGCAGCGCGTGCTGGCCTGCGTGTTGATCGGATTTGTCTGCGGCGCCTTGGCCATCTGGCCGGCTGTCTGGATCTTCTCAGGCCGCATCAGCGGCGATCTTGTATTCGCCGTTCAGGCCGGCCTCTGCGGTGCCGTAGCGCTTGCCGTTATTGCCCTGCCTTTTAGCGGGAGAGCCTGATGCATCTGTTGTCCGCTCAGGCCGGTGCCATCCAGCAGGAAGGCGAGGCCATAGACCTCAATCAGCGCCCCGGTGCGCTGGTGTTTGCCTCCTCCGCCGATAGCGAACTGGCCATGCTGGCTGGCGCGGCCGACCGGGCAGGAGAGGACCAACTTCGGCTCGCCAATACGCTGCGCCTGTCCAACAACCTCTCGGTTGATATGTGGGTGGAGCAGACCATCGCCCATGCCAAACTTGTGGTGTTGCGCCTGATCGGCGGCGCTGCCTATTTCCAATATGGCGTCGATGAGCTGACCGCCATGTGCGCCAACCGCAAGATCCCGCTGGTGCTGCTGCCCGGCGATGCCAATCCCGATCCCATCCTGCAGTCGCGCTCGACGATCCATCCTGACGATTGGACGCGCCTGCACAGCCTGTTCATCGCCGGCGGCCCGGACAATGCCGACACCATCCTGCGCGCCTTCAATCTGCTCGCTTCACCTCTCCCTTTGGGAGAGAGGCCGGCCGCATCGCGGGCGGGTGAGGGGGCCTTATCAGACCTAGCCCCATCCCCCTTCGCCCGCTTCGGCCTCTGGCACCCGCAAACCGGGATGTCAGATGTTGAGGGTCTGTCACAGCTCCACCAAAGACCTGATGGTGAGCCCGTCGAACCACGAGGCCGCGCGAGTGGAGAGCTTAGCGACACGACCTCGACCTTCGACACGCTCAGGATGAGGTCTGCAGGCGCATTCGTGCCCATCCTGTTCTATCGCGCAGCGCTGGAAGGTGCGGGCACAGCGACGATCGAGGCCCTCATCGCAGAACTGCAAGCGCAGGGTCTGTCGCCCGTGCCGCTGCTGGTGTCCTCCCTCAAAGAGGGCCCCTGTGTCCGCTTCGTGCAAAATGCCCTAGCGGCATTCCCACCCGCGGCGATCTTCAATCTCACCGGCTTTTCGCTCGGCATTGATGGGCTGGACGATAAGGCCAATCCCTTCTCTGGTTGCGACGCGCCGGTGATCCAGCTGATCCAGTCAGGCCGCTCGGAAGCGCAATGGCAGGCCGACAATCAGGGTCTGAGTTCCAGGGATATGGCGATGTTTCTCGTCATGCCCGAAGTTGACGGACGCCTTGGCGGCCTCATCGTTGGCCACAAGGCCGACGCCGTGTGGCACGAGCGCTGCCAGGTGCCGCTCACCGCCTACACCCCGGATGCCTCGGGTATTTCGCGCGCCGTGACACTGGCCGCCAAATGGGCCCGCCTGCGCGCAACGCCACGCGCCGAGCGCAAAATCGCTTTAGTGCTCGCCAACTACCCCATCCGCGATGGCCGCATCGCCAACGGCGTCGGCTACGACGCTCCCGAGTCGACGATCGAGATACTGAAAACGCTCGAGGGTGCCGGATACACTCTGTCATCTCTCCCTTCGGGGGAGAGGTCGGCGGCACAGCCGCCGGGTGAGGGGGCCCTGCCTTCCAGCAGCGCCGATCTCATCGCCGCTTTGCAGTCTGGTCCGACGAACGCAGATCCGTTGCGCGGGACATCGGCAGTGAAGCTGGCGCTGGCCGACTACGAGGCCCTCTTTGCCGCGCTTCCCGCCGAAACGCGCGAGGCTGTTACCGAGCGTTGGGGCGCGCCTGCGAGCGACCCTTTTGTGCGCGACGGCGTGTTCCATCTGCCCGGCCTCATGTTGGGCAATGTCGCCATCCTGCTGCAACCGGCGCGTGGCTATCATCTCGATGACACGGCCAGCTATCACGATCCCGCGCTGCCGCCGCCCCATGCCTATATCGCGGCCTATCTCTGGCTGAAGCAAGACTTTGGCGCCCATGCGCTGATCCACAATGGCAAGCATGGCACGCTGGAATGGCTGCCGGGCAAGGCGACGGCGCTGGATGCCGATTGCTACCCTGATGCGCTCTGGGGGCAATTGCCGCATCTCTACCCGTTCATCGTCAACGACCCCGGCGAGGGTACACAGGCCAAGCGCCGCACCGGCGCTGTCATCATCGATCATCTGGTGCCGCCGCTGACCCGCGCCGAGACCTATGGCCCGCTCAAGGACCTCGAGTCGTTGCTCGACGAGTATTACGCCGCGTCCGGCATGGACCGCCGCCGCCTCGCCGACCTCAAACGCCGCATTCTCGATTTTACGCGTGACAGCCGCCTCGATCGCGATATCGGCCTGCCCAGCGATGAAACCGAAGCGCTGATCAAGATCGACAACTTCCTCTGCGATCTCAAGGAAGCCCAGATCCGCGACGGACTGCATATTTTCGGACGCTCGCCCGAAAGCAATCTGCAACGCGATCTGATCGTTGCACTGGCCAGAGTCCCACGCGGCGATGCGCCCGGCGATAACTCGCTGATCCGCGCTTTGGCGGACGACCTCAAACTCGGCTTTGACCCGTTGACGGCCAAATTGGGAATACCGTGGACGGGGCCCACCCCCACCCTCGATCCCTCCCCACAGGGGGGAGGGAAGGCAGATCCGGCTTCGCTGAACTATCAGTCGACTCCCTCCCCTGGATGGGGAGGGATCAAGGGTGGGGTGGGGCCACGGACTCTGGGCGATGTGGTCGAGTATTTGGAGAACCTGGCCGCAACGCTGGTGTCTGGAGAATCTGCTCCTGCGCCTGAGTGGGCGGCAACCAAGGCCGTTCTCACCACCGTCGAAAACATCATCCGCCCCCGTCTCGCCGCTTCCGGCCCGGCTGAAATGGCGGCGTTGCTGGATGGCCTTGACGGCAAATTCATCCGCCCCGGCCCCTCCGGCGCCCCCTCGCGCGGTCGGCTCGACGTGCTGCCGACCGGACGCAATTTTTACTCGGTCGATAGCCGCGCTGTGCCCACGCCAACCGCTTGGGAACTCGGCAAGAAATCGGCCGAAAGCCTTGTTCTGCGGCACTTTCAGGATCACGGCGTCTACCTGCAGTCTGCCGCCTTGTCAGTCTGGGGCACCGCCAATATGCGCACCGGCGGGGACGACATTGCGCAGGCAATGGCGCTGATCGGCGCCAAGCCCGTCTGGGATCCCGGTTCGCTCCGCGTCTCGGGTTACGAGATCATCCCGCTGGCCAAGCTCGGCCGCCCGCGCGTCGACGTGACGCTGCGAGTCTCGGGCTTTTTCCGCGACGCCTTCCCCGCCCAAATCGCCCTGTTCGACCGCGCCATCCGCGCAATCGGGGCATTGGACGAGCCAACCGAAGAAAACCCCATCGCCGCCCGCATGCGGACCGACGCGCTGGGCATGATGGCCGAAGGTGCCTCCGAGCGTGAGGCGGCGCTTTCGGCGGGGCATCGCATTTTTGGCTCCAAGCCCGGCACTTACGGTGTGGGCCTCAACGCCATGATCGATTCCGGCACATGGAAGAACAAGGCGGACCTCGGCAAACGCGTGCTCGACTGGGGCCAATATGCCTATGGCGCACAGGCCAGCGGCACGCCCGAGCGCGCCCGCTTTGCAGCACGCCTGTCATCCATCGATGCGGTGATCCACAACCAGGACAATCGCGAACACGACCTGCTCGACAGCGACAATTACTACCAGTTCGAGGGTGGTCTTTCAGCTGCAGCCGAAAGCCTGAGCGGCGCACAGCCGACCCTCTATCACAATGACCATTCTCGGCCCGAACGGCCTGTGATCAAGACGCTGGAAGAAGAAATCAGCCACGTCATGCGCTCGCGCGTGGTCAATCCGAAATGGCTCAATGGCGTCAAACGGCATGGGTATCGCGGGGCGTTTGAGATCATCGCCACGGTCGATTTCATGTTCGCCTTTGCCGCCACCACCGGCGCGGTCAAAACGCATCATTTCGATCTGGCCTTCGAGGCTTTTGTCGAGGACGACGCAACGCGCGACTTCATTCGCGACAACAATCGCCATGGCTATGACGAGTTGATCGCCAAGTTCAACGACGCCCGCCAGCGCGGCCTCTGGGTTCCGCGCTCCAATTCTGCTTATGCTTTGCTCGAGGAAACATCATGACCGACAAGCCCGTCAAAAAGACTGACCTGATGAGCGAGGCCGAGCGCGACGCCTATCACGCCGAAAAGATGAAGAAGAAGAAGGAGGCGCGGAACAAGATCCTCGCCACCAAGACCCAGGAAAAGGGCCTGCTGATTGTTCATACCGGCAAGGGCAAGGGCAAGTCCACGGCGGCCTTCGGCATGGTGTTTCGTGCGCTGGGCCACGGCTTCAAGGTCGGTGTGGTCCAGTTCGTCAAGGGCGTGTGGGACACCGGGGAGCGCGACGTGTTGCTGAAATTCCCGGAGTTGGTGACCATCAACGCCATGGGCGAAGGTTTCACCTGGGACGTCGCCGATCGTCAGCGCGACCTTGCCGCGGCCCGCGCGGCCTGGGAACAGGCGAAGGTCTTGATCGCGGACCCGAGCTACAAACTCGTCCTGCTCGATGAGCTGAACATCTGCCTGCGCTACGACTATCTGCCGATCGATGAAGTGGTCGAGGTGCTCAAGAACAAGCCCGCGGACAAGCACGTCATCGTCACCGGCCGCAATGCCAAGGACGAACTGATTGAGATCGCCGACCTCGTCACCGAAATGACTGAGATCAAGCACCACTTCCGCTCAGGCGTGAAGGCTCAGGCCGGGATCGAGTTCTAGGGGAAGCACCGACGTCATTCCCGCGAAAGCGGGAATCCCCCTTAGTGTTGCGCTCCCCTTAGAGGGAGATTCCCGCTTTCGCGGGAATGACGCTGTGGGGAGGATGATTGTGGGAAACGCGAGGCGGTTTGGGTGTGAGCACTCGCGGTCCGACCTATCCCCTCAGCACCCAGCATCCCTCAGCGACGTCACCAGTTGCTCCACGACCGGCTTCATGTCCGCGGCGTTGATGGTGGAATACTCCACTCGAAACGCCGCGTAGCTCGTGCCGTCGCAGAGCAGGATCATGCGCTGATAGAGGATGCGCGAGCCGTTGAGGCCTGAGAAGCTGGCCCAGCGGGGCGTGGTGGCCTGATAGGTGACGTTGTAGCCGTTTTCGGCGACAGCGTAGTCCATGGCTGAGGTGACCGCGGTGTCGAAATCCTCAAGCAGATTGCCGCCCCAGACCAGCAGGCCCTGCGCGCCCTTGGCATTGTAAAAGCTTTGCCCGTCGCCATTGTCGCTCTCGCCACTGCCGACAAAGCCGGGCGGCACATCAATGATGTAGCCGAAGCGGGCATTGCCATAGGGCTCCCAGCCTTGGGCGAAACCGGGGGTGGCAAAAAGGGCGAGGACGAGGGCCAGAACAATACGCATGGGCGCAAATCTGCCCGCGTCGCATTGCCCCGGCAAGTCACATTCGCCTGTCAAACGACGACAATACCGGAGTGCTTGGCCTTTTCTTCGGGCTCGACATGGATGGTGATCTGCGCGTCTTTGACCGCCTCGCGCAGCTTGGCTTCGATTTTGTCGCAAATGTTGTGTGCCAGCTCGACACTCATGAGGCCAGGGACCACGAGATGGAAGTCGATGAAGGTCATCTTGCCGGCCTGCCGGGTGCGGATATCATGGGCTTCGATGGCGCCATCGGCATTGCTGGCGATGACCTCGCGGATCAGCTTGCCGGTTTCAGGCGCGACAGCCACGTCCATCAACCCGCCCACGCTGTCGCGAATGACGCCCCAGCCCGACCACAGGATGTTGAGCGCAACAAGGCCTGCCAGCACCGAATCGAGCTGTGCCCAGCCGGTGAGGAACACGAGGCCAAGGCCCACCAGAACGCCAATGGTGGACATGACGTCGGTCATCAAATGCTTGCCGTCGGCCTCGAGCGCTGGAGAGCGCACGGCGCGGCCATGGCGGATCAGAACCTGCGCCCAGATCACATTGATGATCGTTGCGCCGGCACTGATGAGCAGGCCCTGCATCGGTGCTTCGGGCAGCGATGGCGAGAGAAAACCGAGCACAGCCTCGCGCATGATGAGGATCGCAGCGACGATAATCATCACGCCGACGATAACGGCCGAGAAGTATTCGGCCTTGTGATAGCCATAGGGCAGGGTCGCATCGGCCGGCTTCTGTGCCAGCCGCACGGCGATCAGTGCGACAATGGCCGTGACCACGTTGACGATGGATTCCAGCGCATCCGAGTACAGCGCGATCGAGCCGGTAAGGTACCAGGCGAGCAGTTTGAGGCCGAGCACCAGCAGGCCCACCAATAGGCTGGCCCCTGCAATGGCCATCGTCCGATTTGCCGTGATTGCCATTTCCGCCCCGCATGCCTGATGTCAAACGGCCATAGCTCTCTTGGTTGATCCTCGCAAGTCATTGTTTTTGCAAATCATTTTCAGAAGCATTCTGATGTGGCGCGATCCCCGCCAAGCCATTGATTGACCACGCGCTTCTGCCGCCCTAGAACCGGGTATAGCGCAGCGTTCCCACCAAGGAACTGAAACAGAGTTCGGTGCGGTCGACCCAAATCGGGGACCAAGTCCGAAGCTGCTCCGGTCTTTTGCGAACCTGCCTCTTGTTTTTGAGAGGCGATACATGACGATGACGGCAGGGCGGTCCGCCCCCAGACTTGCGGTCTATAGAGGTCCCGTGACCGCCGGCATCGGTTGCACGTCCGGTGCCACTGCCGACGATATCATCGCTCTGGTTCTATCCACGTTGGCCGCGTCTGGCCTCAACGTTTCCCAACTCGCAGCGCTGGGCTCGCACAGCCGCAAGCAAGGCTTTGTCCCACTGCATCAGGCAGCGCAGCATTTCGATGTGCCGTTGCATTTTCTGGATGAGTTGGCAGGAGATTTGCCCAATCCATCGGCGTTCGTTGCGCGGACTGTAGGCCTGCCCGGTATTGCCGAGGCGGTTGCATTGGCTGCGGGGCCCCTGCTGGCGGGTAAACACAAGTCGACAAACGTCACCTGTGCCCTCGGCGCGGGCGTTTTGCTTGGCTCGGCTCAGGCGTCGAGCTTCAATGCGGCGATAGCTTCGTCGAGGCTTGCCACTTCCAGCGCTGGTCCATAGGCAGGCCGCGCGATCATGATGACTTTTACGCCCAGTCGCCGTGCTGCTTCGAGCTTTGCCGAGGTTTGCGCGCCGCCTGAATTCTTGGTGACGAGATGAGTGATCTCCTCGCGCTCCATCAGGGCGATTTCGTCGCTGAGACTGTAGGGCGGTCGCGTCTGCAGCAGCGTCGCATAACGCGGCATGGGCATGGTCGGCGTTTCGATCAACCGCACCACAAAGTGGCAGTCGTCCCGTTCAAGGAACTGCTCAATCCAAGCATGGCCTGTGGTCAGCAACACATCGGCACTGGGCGGCAGCGCCGCGGCGGCCTCGGCTGTCGTCTCAACCGTGATCCAATCATCGCCAACCTGCTGGGTCCATTGCGGACGCATGTAGCGCACCAGTGGCACACCGGCGGCTTGCGCAGCAGCGCTCGCATTGATCGAAATCTGGCCAGCATAGGGATGGGTGGCATCGACCAACCGGTCGATATGGGCAGCGCGCAGATAGGCCGACAGGCCCGGAATACCGCCAAACTTGCCCATGCGCAGGCCGCCTTCGGGGAGCTTGGGGGTCTGGGTGCGTCCAGCCAGCGAGGAGGTGACGTCATGGCCCAGCGCCACGAGCCGATTGGCCAGTTCGCGCGCTTCGCCCGTGCCGCCAAGGATCAGAATCTTCATCGCGTGCTATACACTCCTCAAATTCACTTTGCCCATTCGGGCGCCAAGGCTCAAGGGCACGCATACTGATGTTCGGCTGGATCAGAAAACCCCGCCCGCGCGGCCACTTTGCAGCACTGGACGGCGCCGACTTTCCCGCCATGGAGCCGGGCAGCGTCTGGCTGGTTGGTGCTGGGCCCGGCGGGCCGGGGCTGGTGTCGCTTTTGGCCTATCACGCACTGGGGCAGGCCGATGTGATCGTGCATGACGCGCTGGTTTCGCAGGATTTGCTGGATCTGGCGCCGCGCGGGGTCAAACGTCTTTATGCGGGCAAGCGTGGCGGCAAGCCATCGCCCAAGCAGGCCGATATTTCATTGCAGCTGATCGAACTGGCGCAGGTAGGCAAGCGCGTGCTGCGGCTCAAGGGTGGCGACCCGTTCATGTTTGGACGGGGCGGCGAAGAGGCGGGGGCATTGGCGCGAGCCGGCGTGCCGTTCCGCATCGTGCCGGGGATTTCCTCTGGGCTGGGTGGACTGGCCTATGCTGGCATTCCCATTACCCATCGCGACACCAACCAGTCCGTGCTGTTCCTCACGGGGCACGACGAGTCGGGCGCAGTGCCGCATGGCGTTGACTGGCCCGCCGTGGCCCATGCCGCGCCGGTGATCGTCATGTTCATGGCGGTCAAGCATCTTGGCTCTATCTGTGAGCGGCTGCTGGCGGCGGGGCGGGATGGTGCCGATCGCGTGGCGATCGTCTCCCATGCCGCGACGCCCGAGCAGTCCATGATTGAAACCACGCTGGCCGAGGCGGGGAGCCTGACCGATGTGCCGACGCCCGCTATTGTGGTGCTTGGCCCGGTGAGCGCCTATCGCGAAACGCTTGACTGGTATGTTGGCACCGTGCGGAGCCATGTCTTTGGCTAAGGGATTTGTGATAGCCGCACCGCGCTCGGGTTCGGGTAAAACCGTCATCACGTTGGGCATTCTTGCGGCATTGCGGCGACGCGGTGTGATCGTGGCCCCGGCCAAGGCCGGGCCGGACTATATCGATCCAGCGTTTCTGGGTCGTGCGGCGATGCGCGATGCGGTCAACCTTGATCCATGGTCGATGAGCCCGGCGCGGCTGAAGGCCTTGGCCGATATGCAGTCGACTGGAGCCGATCTGCTGGTGGTTGAAGGCGTGATGGGGATGTTTGACGGCGCGGCGGATGGCTTCGGCTCGACCGGCGACTTGGCCGAATTGCTGGACCTGCCCGTGGTGCTGGTCGTCGATGCGGATCGGCAGAGCCAGTCGGTCGCGCCACTGGTGGCGGGCTTTGCCAATTGGCGACCGGGCGTGCGGGTGGCGGGGGTGATCCTCAACCGTGTGGCGTCGGCCAAGCACGAGCGGATGTTGACCGATGCCCTATTGGCGACGGGCATTCCATGCCTTGGGGCGATCCCGCGCAATCCCGCTTTGGTCATTCCCGAGCGCCATCTGGGGCTGGTGCTGCCGGGCGAGATGGCTAGCTTTGAAAACTTCCTCGATGTGGCCGCCGAGGCCATTGGCGACTATGTCGATCTCGAGCAATTGCAGGCGCTGGCAGCGCCTTTAGCCGCTGCCGAGCAGGTCGTTGCGCCGCTGGCGCCGCTGGGACAGCGCATGGCCATCGCTCGCGACGATGCCTTTGTGTTTCTTTATCCGCATCTGCTGGATGGGTGGCGGTCAATGGGGGCGGAGCTGAGCTTTTTCTCGCCGCTGGCCAATGAGGCGCCGTGGGAAGATGCCGATGCGATTTACCTGCCGGGTGGGTATCCGGAATTGCACGGCGCGACGCTGGCGGCAGCGGACGGGTTCAAGGCGGGGTTGGCGGGGGCGCGGGATCGCGATGCGCTGATCTACGGCGAGTGCGGGGGCTTCATGGTGCTGGGCGAGGCGCTGGTCGACAAGGCTGGGGTGTCTCACGCCATGGCGGGACTGTTACCGGTGGTTACGCGGATTGACCGGCCCAAGCGCATTCTCGGCTATCGCCGTCTGGTGCATGGGGGAGCGCTGCCCTGGCCGGGGCATTTGAATGGGCATGAGTTTCATTATTCGTCGGCCAAGCAATCACGCCTGACGCCCCTGTTTGCGGCGACCGATGCCGTGGGGCAGGCCATGCCGCCCATGGGCGCGGTGATTGGCAAGGTGATGGGGTCTTACGCCCACGTCATCGATGCGGCATAAGACTGCCATGGCTAAATCCTTGATGTTCATGGGCACTGGGTCCGATGTGGGCAAGTCGCTGATTGTGGCAGGGCTGTGCCGGGCGCTGGCTAATCGCGGGCTGCGGGTGGCGCCGTTCAAGCCGCAGAACATGAGCAATAACGCTGCGGTCACCGCTGATGGCGGCGAGATCGGGCGGGCGCAGGCGCTGCAGGCGCGGGCATCGCGGCGCGAGCCGGTTACGGCGATGAACCCGGTTTTGCTCAAGCCTGAGCAGGAGACCGGGGCGCAGGTGGTGGTGCGCGGACAGCGGCGGGCCAGCATGTCGGCGCGCAGCTATTGGGCCGAGCGCGGCAAGCTGATGCCTGAGGTGGTCGCAGCGTTTCATGAGCTGGCGGCTGATGTCGACATAGTGCTTGTCGAAGGCGCGGGGAGCGCTTCGGAGGTCAATCTGCGGGGCAATGACCTCGCCAATTTCGGCTTTGCCGAGGCGGCCAAGGTGCCGGTAGTGCTGGTTGGCGATATTCATCGCGGTGGGGTGATTGCCTCGGTTGTTGGCACGTTTGCGGTGATCGCGCCCGAGGATGCTGCCCGCATCAAGGCGACGATGATCAACAAATTTCAAGGCGATCCGAGCCTGTTTGCCTCGGGTGTGGCGTTCATCCGCGAGCGGACGGACGTGCCGTGTTTCGGCCCGGTACCGTGGTTTGCTGATGCCGGGCGACTGCCCGCCGAGGACGTGTTGGCGCTGGAGGATTACACGGCAAACGGGAAAGGCAGTTACACCATTGGCGTTCCGCGCCTGCCGAGGATTGCCAATTTTGATGATCTAGACCCGCTGCGGGCCGAGCCCGGTGTTCGACTTATCCTCGTTACTCCCGGCACCCCAATTCCGCGGGATGCGGACCTGGTGATCCTCCCCGGCTCGAAGGCGACACGCAGCGATCTCGATGCTTTGCGGGCCAACGGCTGGGACACCGATATTAAGGCCCATCACAGGGCAGGGGGACAAGTTCTCGGAATCTGCGGTGGCTACCAGATGTTAGGGCGAACGATTGCCGATCCTGATGGCATTGAGGGCGCGCCGGGGACGAGCGAGGGGCTGGGGCTGCTCGATGTCGAGACGGTGCTGAGCCCGGCCAAACAATTGCGGGTCGAAAACGCGATCCATCGCCAGAGCGGACTGCCGATTGCTGGCTATCACATGCATATGGGCGTGACGTCTGGGCCCGATACGGCGCGGGCGTTTGCGCAGGTTGGCGACAAGGCCGAAGGGGCTGTCAGCGCTAATGGGCGGGTCGCGGGGACGTATCTGCACGGGCTGTTTACAGCTGATGATTTCCGCGGCTTCATGCTGGGCGACGCGGCGGGCCCCGACCTGGCCTATGAGGCCGGAATTGAGGCAACGCTGGACGCGTTGGCGGCCCACCTTGAGGCGCATCTTGATATTGATGCGCTGTTGGCGCTGGCGGAGTAAACCGGCGCTGAGTAGAAGGGCTGGCCAATCTGGACCTCGCCATGCACAGCTTTATCGCCCCGCTTGCCCTGATCGTTGAACGCCGTTTTGGCTATTCGCAAAGATTGGTCGAGACCATCGGGCATCCGGTGATGTGGTTCGGTCGGGTCATCAGCTTCTTTGAAAAGCGCCTGAACACGGCGCGGCGGACGCCCGAGCAGCAAAAGCTGGCGGGCGTGGTGGCGTTGGTGGCATTGCTGGCGCTGGTGCTGGTTATCACCTTGGCAATTCAGCAGGTTTTGCGGCTGGTGCCGGGTGGCTGGATCATCGAAATGCTGCTGGCAACGCCCTTCCTGGCGCAAAAGGAACTCGGTCGCGCGGTGGCGGCGGTGGGCGATGCGCTGCGGTCCTCGCTGACGGCGGGGCGTGAGGCGGTGAGCCATATTGTGGGGCGTGATCCGCAGGCGCTCGATGAGGCCGGGGTGGCGCGGGCGGCGATTGAGACACTGGCGGAGAGCACGTCAGACGGCGTGGTGGCGCCGTGGTTCTGGCTGGTGCTGTTCGGGCTGCCCGGCATTGCGCTCTACAAGGCTGTAAATACAGCGGATTCCATGATCGGGCACCTCAACGATCGCTACCGCTATTATGGCTGGTCGGCGGCGCGGCTGGACGATTTCGTCAATCTTATCCCCGCGCGTTTGTCGGCCGTGCTGATCGTGGTCGGGTGCTTCTTTACTCCCGGCGCGAGCCCCAGCAAGGCCTGGCAGGCTGCTTTGCGCGATGCCAAGGGGCATAAGTCGCCCAATTCGGGCTGGCCGGAGGCGGCCTTTGCCGGAGCGCTCGGATTTTCGCTTGGTGGACCAAGGGCTTATGATGGCGAGGTGATTGACCTGGCCACCATGGGCAACGGGAAGAAGGCGCTCGGCCCAGCCGATATCGCCAGCGCAATACTGTTGTATCGCGCCACTCTCACTGTGCTGCTGATTGCCAGCACACTGTTAGCATTACTCGTCGCAATCAGCTGAAAACGGCGGTGGTTTTCAGCTGCGAGTGGGGAAGGCCCCCTCACCCGACCCAAGAGGGTCGACCTCTCCCCCAAAGGGAGAGGTGAAGAGGGGAGCAGCGCTAGTTTGCGCTTTCGCCTTTGAGGGTGATCGGTAGGCCGGCGACGATGAAATAGGCCTCGTCGCAAATCTCGGCCAGTTGCTGATGGGCCGAACCGGCGAGATCGCGGAAGGTGCGGGCCATGGCGTTGTCGGGCACGATGCCCAGTCCAACCTCGTTGCTCACCAGAATCACCTGCGTGTCTTCGATCTGCGCCAATGTCGCGCCCAACTCGGTGACGGCTTCGGCAACGTCGAGATTGGCCATCAGCAAATTCGTGATCCAGAGCGTGAGGCAATCGACGAGGATCACGTCATGATCCCGCGCTGCGGCGCGAATGGCTCGGGAAAGCGCGACCGGCTCCTCGATGGTGGCGAAGCGGTCGGCGCGGCTGGTCCTGTGGCTGGCGACGCGCTCGCGCATTTCGCCGTCCAGGGCTTCCGCCGTGGCCAGATAGGCTGGTTTGACGCCGGACCGGATGGCCAGCCGCTCGGCAAAGGCCGTCTTGCCCGAGCGCGCGCCGCCCAGCACCAATACATGTCGTGTCATGTTCGATCCTTCCCGTGTTTGGCTCGCCACATCCCAGTGGCAGAAAGTGCCGTGCAGCGATAGCTGTGGTGCGGCAGGGCTCGACCTGCGCAAGTTGCACCAAAGTGGACGGTTTTGTGCCTATTCTACTTTCGTCTTAGCATCTTTCGCACTATGGTCCGCGCCGAAACAGACCTTTAGAATCCCTCCAAGTTATGGAGACTCCCCGCGTGCCCAGGTATTATCTTGGTGTTGATGGTGGCGGCACCAACTGCCGTGTTCGCCTGACCGACGAAAATCTCGTGACGCTCGCCGAAGTCAAGAACGGCCGCTCCAATCTACAGATTGATGGCGGTGACCCAGCGTACAAGGCAATTCTGGATGGCACGCGTGATGCCTTTAAGGCCGCGGGCATTGATTATGCCGAAACCGCCAATACGCACGCCTGCTTCGGCATGGCCGGTGGTCGCATGGACAGCGCCCGCGCAGAGTTTACAGCGCGCGAATGGCCCTTCGCCAGCGTCACGGTTTACGATGATATCGACATTGCCCATGCCGGTGCCCTTGGCGGCGACGAGGGCGGTGTGATCATTGTCGGCACGGGTTCGGCCGCCATGTCCATCGTCGATGGCAAGCGCCATCAGGCTGGTGGCTGGGGCTTCCCCATTGGCGATCAGATGTCGGGCGCGATTCTCGGGCGCGAACTCGTGCGCTATACGGTTGAGGCGGAAGATGGCCTGGTCGAGGGCTCGCCTCTGACCAAGGCCGTCAGGGATCAGCTCGGCGGCAGCAATCAGTCGATCATGACCTGGGCCTTTGCCATCGAACTCGACGTCAAGATCATCAGCAATGATGGCTCCGAAGGGTGCGATGACGCCCTGATCGGCCGCGCGCCGGGCGAATATGGCAAGCTGATGCCGCTGTTCTTCGAATACCTCGAAAAGGGCGACCCTGTTGCCCAGAAGATGATCGACATCGAGTTCGGCTACATCGAGACCTATGTGCGCTGGTTCAAGGCGCACAATGCCAAGGTCATGGCCATTGTCGGCGGCTTCGGCGAACGCCTGTTCCCGCGCCTGCAGCAGCAGTACGGCGACTTTGTTGCCCTGCCGAAATTTGAACCCCTGCATGGTGCGATCATTCTCGCCAAGCAGAATTCTACGTCAAACTGAGGACTTGCCCCGTGTCCAGCCGTATCATTCCCGTCCCGACTTTCGACTACGTGGTGTTCGGCGCCACGGGCGACCTGACCAAACGCAAGCTGATCCCTGCGCTTTACCATCGTTTCCTCGATGGTCAGTTCGATGATGAGTGCCGCATTATCGGTGTGTCCCGCTCCAAGCTGAGCGACGCCGATTTCCAGGCCGCCGCTCGTGATGCGGTCATCCAGTTCGTGGAAAAGGATTATCAGGACGAGAAGGTCATCGACCGCTTCGTCAAGATTTTCAGCTATGTGGCTGTCGACGTCAGCAAGCCTGAAGAGGCTGGCGATCTCGGCAAGAAGCTGCGCGAAGACCCCAAGGTTGTGCGCGCCTTCTATCTGGCCGTGGCGCCCGACCTGTTCGAGCCCATCGCCGAATACCTCGCCAAAAAGAAGTATTATCGCCGCGACGCCCGCGTCGTGATCGAAAAGCCATTGGGCCACGATCTGCTGTCCTCGATGGAAATCAATGACGGCGTGGCCAAGATCTTCAAGGAAGATCAGGTCTATCGCATCGATCACTATCTCGGCAAAGAGACGGTGCAGAACCTGCTGGCGCTGCGCTTTGCCAACACGCTGTTCGAGCCCATCTGGAACTCGGCCCATATCGACCACGTGCAGCTGACCGTGGCCGAGAGCGTTGGCGCTGGTACACGCGGCTATTACGATGAATCTGGCGCCCTGCGCGACATGATCCAGAACCATATGCTGCAGCTGCTGTGCCTTGTGGCCATGGAGCCACCAGCATCGGACGACGCCAATGCGCTGCGCGACGAAAAGCTCAAAGTGCTGCGCGCGCTCAAGCCCATCGTCAACGGCGATGTGGCCAAGAACACCGTGCGTGGCCAGTATAAGGGCGTTAAGTCGGAAACCACGGCTGTGGCCGGGTATCAGGACGAGTTGCCCGAAGACAAGAAGGGCAGCCGCACTGAGACTTTTGTGGCCTTGAAGGCCGAAGTTGAAAACTGGCGCTGGGCTGGTGTGCCGTTCTACTTCCGCACCGGCAAGCGCATGGCCAACCGCGTTTCGGAAATCTGCATCCAGTTCAAGCCAATCCCGCACTCCATGTTCGACCATGCCGAGGGCGCGCCAAAGGCCAACAAGCTGATCATCCGCCTGCAGCCCGACGAAGGCGTCAAGCTGATGATGATGATCAAGGATCCAGGTCCCGGTGGCATGCGCCTGCGCGAAGTGCCGTTGAACCTCTCCTTTGCCCAGACGTTTAGCGAGCGGACGCCAGAAGCCTATGAGCGCCTGTTGCTCGACGTGATCCGTGGCAGCCAGACGCTGTTCATGCGCCGCGACGAATTGGAAGAAGCCTGGACATGGGTGGACCCGATCCGCGAAGCATGGGATCGCTCTAGCGAGCCACCACAATCTTATGTGGCGGGGACCTGGGGCCCAAGCGGCGCGATCGCCCTGATCGAGCGCGACGGTCGCACCTGGTATGAGGACGATATCTAAGGCTTCAGGGCTCGCTGCCTGACCTTGTCCGTTTGGCCGAGGTTGTCGCGATAGCGACGTGTGGGCGTGTAATGCTGACGGGTGGTGTGATGCGTCAAGATCGCACCCCTGACCCACTCCCCTGCGGGGCGAGGGGACGATAGAGTGGAGGCGCGGTTCACGCCGCCGCCTCTGCCAAGATAAGGACGACACCTATGACGATCGATCGCCGCACTTTTGCCGACAAGCCGACTTTGGCTGCCGAACTGGCCGAAGCCGTTGCCGACCGTATCCGGGCGGCGATTACCGAGCGTGGCATGGCGGCAATTGCGGTGAGCGGCGGATCGACCCCATCGCGCTTCTTCCAGGCGCTGGGCAAGACCAAGGATATCGATTGGTCCAAGGTCATCGTAACGCTGGTGGACGAGCGCTGGGTCGATGAGACCAGCGATCGCTCCAATGCGCTTCTGGTCAACGAACGCATGTTGCAGGGTCCTGCTGCAACGGCGCGGTTCTTCCCGCTCTATTCGGGCGGCGATGAGCCGGATGCCGACGCTGTCGGCCGCACCAATGCCCTGCTCGCCGATCTGCCAGAGCAGTTCGCAGCGGTGGTGCTGGGCATGGGCAATGACGGGCACACGGCCTCGTTCTTCCCCGGCGGCGATACACTGGACGCTGCGCTGCATACTGAAGGGCCAACTCTGGCCATTCACGCACCGGGCGCGGGCGAACCGCGCATCACATTTACCCTTCCGCGTCTCCTCCGCACGGATGGGCTCTACCTGCATATCGAAGGCGAGGAAAAGGCCGAAGTGCTCGATAAGGCGCTGGGCGATGGTCCAACTGAGGACATGCCCATCCGCGCTGTGCTGCGCTCCGACCACACTGTAACTGTCTACTGGTGCCCATAGTCCCCTTAGCGATCCCCAATCGACCGCTCTGGCCACGAAGGGCTCCATAAAAAGGAGCTCGCCAATGTCTGTCCGTCAGGCCATCCAGGATGTCACCGATCGTATCGCGGCCCGCAGCCACGATACGCGCCGGGACTATCTCAACCGCGTTGAGGCTGCGCGCGAAGCCGGCGTTAATCGCGCCGTGCTCTCCTGCGGCAACCTTGCGCATGCCTTTGCCGCCTGCACCCCGTCTGAAAAGGCGGCTCTTGCGGGCGACAAGGTACTGAACCTGGGCATCATCAACAGCTATAACGACATGCTGAGTGCCCATCAGCCCTATCAATTCTATCCCGACATCATCAAGGAAGCGGCCCGCTCCATCGGCGCGACCGCCCAGGTGGCCGGCGGCGTGCCCGCGATGTGCGATGGCGTGACCCAGGGCCAGCCCGGCATGGACCTCAGCCTGTTCAGCCGCGACGTGATCGCCATGGCGACGGCGATCTCGCTCAGCCACAACATGTTCGATGCCGCTGTCTATCTCGGCATTTGCGACAAGATCGTCCCCGGCCTGTTGATCGGCGCGCTGACCTTTGGTCACCTGCCAGCCGTGTTCGTGCCCGCCGGTCCCATGCCATCGGGCATTCCGAACGACGAAAAGAGCAAGGTCCGCCAGCTCTATATGGAGGGCAAGGTCGGCCGCGCCGAACTGCTCGAGGCCGAGAGCAAGTCCTATCACTCGGCCGGCACCTGTACCTTCTATGGCACGGCAAACTCCAACCAGATGCTCATGGAAATCATGGGCCTGCACCTGCCGGGCGCGAGCTTTGTCAATCCGGGCACCCCGCTGCGCGATGCGTTGACCAAGGAAGCCACCATCCGCGCGCTGTCGCTGAGCGCGCAGGGCAACAACTACACCCCGGTCGGCCACATCATCGATGAGAAGGCCATCGTCAACGGGCTGGTGGGCCTGCACGCCACGGGCGGCTCGACCAACCACACCATGCACCTGATCGCCATTGCGGCGGCTGCGGGCCTGCAGGTGACCTGGGACGATATGAGCGACCTCTCGGACGCAACGCCGCTGCTGGCGCGCGTTTACCCGAACGGCGTTGCCGACGTGAACCACTTCCACGCTGCGGGCGGCATGGGCTTCCTCATTCAGGAACTGCTGGAAAGCGGGCACCTGCACGAAGACGTCAAGACCGTCTGGGGCAATGGCCTGTCGGGCTATACCGTCGAAGCCAAGCTGATCGAAGACAAGCTGACTTTCGAGCAGTCGCCCAAGGAATCGGCGCTGCCAAAGGTGCTGACCAAGGTGGCCACGGCCTTCTCGCCAACGGGCGGCCTCAAGTTGCTGACGGGCAATCTTGGCCGTTCGGTGATCAAGGTCTCGGCGGTCAAGCCCGAGCATCGTGTGATCGAGGCTCCAGCCCGCGTGTTCCACGGCCAGGAAGGCCTGCAGGCCGCGTTCAAGGCAGGCGAGCTCAATGGCGACATGATCGCCGTGGTGCGCTTCTCCGGCCCCAAGGCCCTCGGCATGCCAGAGCTGCACAAGTTGACCCCATCGCTGGGCATTCTGCAGGATCGCGGCTTCAAGGTGGCGCTGCTGACCGATGGCCGCATGTCGGGTGCATCGGGCAAGGTGCCCGCCGCCATCCACATGACGCCGGAAGCCGTCGACGGCGGCCCGATCTCCAAGATCCGCGACGGAGACATGATCCGCCTCGACGCCAATGAAGGCACGCTGACCTTCCTCGGCGACGAGAAGGAGTTTTTCTCGCGCACCCCGGCCACCGAAGACCTCCGCAGCCAGCACTTCGGCATGGGCCGCGAACTCTTCGCCGGGTTCCGGAGCCTAGTGGGTGTGGCCGATCGCGGCGCGAGCGTGTTTCAGTAGTGCAGCGAAAGCAAACCTTCGGCGCTCCAATCAGCATGAAGGGCATCGGCCGCGGTGTCGGCATTGCGTGCTTGATCGCCGTCGGTTTCTTCGCGTCTTACGTTGCCTACCACTACTTCGCGTTGAACTTGCTGTTCAACGCCACCACTCGGCACTTGTATCAGTATCGGGAGGTGGTTGGCCGGAACAACGAGGTCAACCTGATCCCAGGTCTGTTCAGCGGTGGGGAGTCTAAGGTGCAGGTTGGCGCAGAACTTCTAGGCGCTGGCTTGGACGCTTGGAATACCTCTTACACGACGATGCCGCCCGGTGCCGAGAGCGTCGAGAAGTTTCATCTCTGGGCGGGTGGCCGCAGCATAGTGTGCGGCAGCGAACTGTTCGTTCTTGTTGGATACGACGAGAATGATCTGCTGACCTCGGCAACCCTGAGTCAAGGCGGCGCCTGCCTTTGAGACTTTCTAGTTCGCCAGCCAATCGGCAATGATGCTGGCGTCCTGCGGTGTCAGGACGTGGCCGCCAGAAACCGCTTTTAGGGCGACATTTGCGCCCGCTGCGGTCAGCAGCTTGGCGAGTGCCTCGCCCTTGGCGCGGTAGACGTCGGTTTCGCCAATGACAATCAGCACATCGACGCCAACGAGATCGGCAGCGACGTCTTCGTCCAGCACCGGCACTGGCCGCAGCAGCACCGCTTTGCGGATCGCGAGGTCAGGCTGCAACAGCATGGATGCGGCGAGGAAATTGGCGCCGTTAGAATAGCCGAGGCCGATCAACTTGCTGGGATCGAGCCCATAGGCGGATCGTGCCTCTGCCACGAAGGCATCGAGCGCACCGGCCTCGAAGCGCACGTCCTTTTGGTCGAACAGCATGGGACCAAAGCCACGGAACCAGCGGCGGGTGCCGTCCTCGATACTGCGACCGCGCAGGCCGAGCAGGGTTGCGTGAGGCGCCGCGCGGTGGGCAAGGGGCAACAGATCGGTTTCGTCGCCGCCTGTGCCGTGAAACAGCACAATGGTCGTGCCATTGTGCGCGTCTGGCGTGAAGAAGCGGTGATCGTAGATGAGGTCGCGATAAACGACGCGCTCCAGCCCCGGCAGGCCGAACTGGGGCAGCATGGCCTTGATGTCCTCGGGCTCGGGCGCATCGGGCGGCACGAACAGGTCGGTCCCCAAGGTTTCAAGCGGCTCATCCAAGGTGAAGCCCGGCCCATCGCTGGCCATTTCGATCAGCGTGCCACCCGGTTCGCGCACATAGAGCGAGGTGAAGTAATTTCGGTCGTGCAGATTGGTGGGGCTGGAATTGCGCTGGCGCAGCACATGTTCGACGGCGTGGACCTCCTCGGCGTCAAAGGCGCGCACGGCGACATGGTCGGCGGTGCCGGCGCCCGGTGCGCCGGGCCAGAAGCCGGCGGCATCGCGAATGTCGAGGCTGTCGCCCATGTCCGAGATCAGGCGCTGCGTGGTGCCTTCGGTCTTGCCGGCGCGGAAGCCGAAATGGGTGGTGAGGAAGCCAACGGTTTCTTCCTGCACGTCCGAGAGCAGGGTGACGCCCCTGATGCGCCGGATCTGGTGCTCGGGTTCGATGTCGTTTTGCGGCATCTCGAGCGCGGGGAGGTCGACGCCCACCAGTTTGATGGCCACCCCGTCGGGATCGCGCAGGCGAAGGACCGTCTCACCAAACTCCTGGCCGGTGCCCTCAACCTTGACCTGATGGCGCAGGGCGCGTTCGACCCAATAGCCGATGGAGGCGGGGGCGATAGCGAGGGCTAGTTCGCTCACCTGTCCGGCCCCGGGCTGCCCAGCCGAGCCGCCCTGCCAGACCAGAAAGGTAATGAGCGAGCCGGGCGTGGCGGCATAGTCGCCATAGAACAGATGGAGCTGACGCGCATCTTCATAGCCGCCCGTGCGCTTGACCAGTCGCAGGCCGAGAAAGCCGACATAGAAATCAACATTGGCCTGAACCTCGGCGGTAATCAGGGTGACGTGATGAATACCGCTGGTCATGTTATCGGCTCCGGCCAAACAGGCGTTCGATGTCTTTTTTCTTCAGTTCGACATAGGTCGGGCGGCCGTGGATGCATTGGCCGGAATGGGGCGTGGCCTCCATGTCGCGGAGGAGGGCATTCATCTCGTCGACTCGCAGACGGCGACCGGACCGGACTGAGCCGTGGCAGGCCATGCGGGCGATGATCTCGTCCATGCGGTCGGCGACGGCGGTGGACGTGTCCCATTCTGCAAGGCCATCGGCGACGTCGCGGACAAGGCCATCGATATCGGAATTGCCGAGCAGGGCAGGGGTTTCGCGCACGGCGATGGCGCGGGGGCCGAAGCGCTCGAGGTAGAGCCCGAAACGTTCGAGATCGGGCGCAGCGTCTTCGAGGCGCGCGCAATCTTCCTCGGGCAGCTCGATGACCAACGGGATCAGCTGCGCCTGACTGGCGACGGGACCGGAGGCCAGCTGGGCCTTGAACCGCTCATAGACCAGCCGCTCGTGGGCGGCGTGTTGATCGACCAGCAACAGGCCCTCGCCATTCTGGGCGATGATGAAATTGTCGAACATCTGCGCGCGGGCCGTGCCGAGGGGAAACTCGGCCAGTTCAGCAGGTGCGGGCTCGACATAGCGCTCGACACGGGCGCTGGGTTCGTTGAGGCCGTCGAGCGCCGACTGGTTGGCGAGGTCCGAGCCATAGGACGGCGAATAGGGATTGGCGCTGCCATAGCCCATGGGGCGGTCGTAACCGGCAAAGGGCAGGCTCTCATAGCGCGGCGCATTAAGCGCGGGGGCAGGCGGAGCCGCCTCGTAGGACGGGGAGGTGAAGGCGCCCAGAATGTCGTCGGCGACGCTGGTGGAGGCCTTGAACCCGGCAGCGGCCAATGCCTCGCCTACGGCGCGGATGACCGCGCTGCGCACGGCCCCGGCATCGCGGAAGCGCAGCTCGGCCTTGGCGGGGTGGACGTTGACGTCGACTTCACCGGGGTCGATGGCGATATAGAGCGCGACGACAGGGAAACGGTCGCGGAAGGTATAATCGGCATAGGCGGCGCGGACGGCCCCGACCAGCACCTTGTCGCGCACCGAGCGGCCATTGACGAAGTAGAATTGGCTGAGCGAATTGGCGCGGGTGAAGGTGGGCAGGCCCGCCAGACCGGCTACCACAACGCCATGGCGGGCCGTGGCGAGACGCACGGCGTTCTGCGCGAAATCATCGCCCATCACCTGCGCCAACCGCGCCTCAAGCGCGCCCGGACCGCTGACAGCGGGCCAGTTGGATATGGAGCGGTCTGTGCCCGTGAGCACAAAATGCACGGATGGATTGGCCATGGCCAAGCGCTTGATGGCGTCGGTGATGGCCCCGGCCTCGGCGCGGTCGGTCTTGAGGAATTTGAGGCGGGCGGGAACATTGGCGAAGAGGTTTTTGACCTCGACGATCGTGCCGCGGTTCATCGCCAGCGGGACGGGCCCGGAGCGGACGCCATTGCGCACATCGATACGCAGGCCGCTATCGGCATCAACCGTGCGCGAGGAAATCGACAGCTCGGCAACAGAGCCGATGGAGGCGAGCGCTTCACCGCGAAAACCCAGGGTGCGGATGTCATCGAGATCATCTTCGCTGAGCTTGGAGGTGGCGTGACGCTCGACCGACAGCACGAGGTCGGGCTGGTCCATGCCATGCCCATCATCTTCGATGCGGATCAGGCCCTTGCCGCCCGCTGCCGTGGTGACGGTGATGCGCGAGGCGCCCGCGTCGATGGCGTTCTCGACCAGCTCCTTGACCACGCTGGCAGGCCGCTCCACCACCTCGCCAGCAGCTATGCGATTGATGAGCACTTCGGGAAGCTGGCGAATGGGCAAGGTCGATTCTCCTAGGCCCCGGAATATAGGGCATAGGGGACGCCATTCCGACCCGGTTACGCCGTTTTCACCCGATCAGTCGTCGGCGATGCAGGGCGAGTTGAACAGGTCGCCCCGCCACCCGCCTGATACGGTCCGCAGGGCTACGATGAGCCAGGCGATAATCAGCGCCACCACCAGCACTGCGCCGAACCAGGCGATGGGCGAGAGCGGGATGATGTGAGCCAGCTTGAGCGTCGCCACGGCATAGACGCCGAGTGGGAACGTATAGGCCCACCAGCCCAGATTGAACGGCACCGGCTCGGTGAAATAGCGAATGGTGATGAGCGTGGCGAGAAACAGCCACCAGAAGCCAAAACCCCAGAGCAGAATGCCCGCCAGAAGGCTTGCGCCGCCGAGGGCATCGGCAAAGGGGGCAAGGCCATTGGCCGCCAGAACGGCCGGGGCCGATTGCGACAGCAGGAGCAGGCCGAGCGCACCGCTGGCAATCGGGCCCAGGGCCAGCCAGCTTGACGCTGCCATGCTGACATGGGGCAGTTTGTGGACGATCATCCGCACCACCAGCATGACGATGAGCCCCATGGCCAGCGGCACCGAGCAGGCCCAGAGCGCAAAGCAGACGAACAGCACGGCAAGATGGGTGTCGGCCGCCAGATCGGGCAGCAGCAATGCGCCACTGCTGGCGGCAACGCCGCAGGCGACCACAGGCAGCAGCCAGATGGCGGTCATCTGGTCATGGGTATGATGCTGGCGCGTGAACATGAAGAAGGGCACGCCAATACCGCAGGCAAAGGCCAGGCTCGCATCGAACCACCACATGCCAAAGGCAATGTCGATGGCCACATCACCCAGAGCGGGGACGCCGTAGATCACCATGCCATTGCCCACCGTGGCCAGCGCCATGGGAATGCAGCCGAGAAACATCGACATGCTGGAATGGCTGAGAATGCGCTTGGCGCCCTCAAAGAAAATCACCCAGCGCGCGCCGTACATCACCACCGACAGGGCAAACAGCACCATGGTGAAGACCCAGATGCCCATGCCTGTTTTGAACAGCAGCGGCACCTGCGGGAACTGGCCCAGCGCCACCGCGACAATGCCGGTGCCCATGCTGACGGCAAACCAGTTCGGCGTGAACAGGCGCACCAGATCGCGCGGACTGGAAAGGCTGGTAAGCGGGCGCAGGGCGGGAAAATCGATGGTCATGAAAGGCTCCTGCGAGAGCCTATAGGGCGCTGCAATCAAACGATCCAATGAAAGGTTTTTGTGATATCGTTCGAAAAAATAGAATGATTTCTCTGGAGGGCTGCGATGACCCTTGAGCAGTTGCGGATCTTTGTGGCGGTGGCTGAGCGTCAGCACATCACCCGGGCCGCCGAAACGCTGAACATGACGCAATCGGCCGTGAGTTCAGCCATCTCGGCGCTGGAAAGCCGCCACAAGGTGACGCTGTTCGACCGGGTGGGGCGCTCGATTGTGCTCAACGAAGCGGGGCAGGTGTTTCTCGACGAGGCCAGGGCTGTGCTGGACCGGGCCAAGGCCGCAGAGGGGGCGCTCGATGATCTGTCGAGCCTGCGGCGGGGGCAGTTGTCGATCATGGCGAGCCAGACCGTCGCCAGCTATTGGCTGCCGCAGAGGCTGGTGGCCTATCGGCGGGCCTATCCGCAAATCGCCATCGACATGGATTTCATCAATACCGACCGGGTGGCTGACGGCGTTGAAAGCGGTCGGGCGGAACTGGGGCTGGTCGAGTGGTGGGTGGATCGCCCGGCGCTGAGCACGGAGCTGCTGGACGAGGATGAAATGGTTGTCGTGGTGGGGCAAAGCCATCCCTGGGCGGATGGTCGACCTGTGGGCCCCGCGAATTTCACCGAGGCCGAATGGGTGCTGCGCGAGCTTGGCTCGGGCACACGGGCGGCATTTGACGGGATGATCGCCAAGGCGGGGATTGTTGCGGGCGCGGTGAATATCGCGCTGGTGTTGCCGGGCAATGAGGCGCTGCTGGGCGTGCTGGAGGCCGGGTTTGGCGCGACGCTGGTATCGCGCGATGTGGCGCGGCCCCATATCGCGGCGGGCCTGTTGGCGGTGGTGAATGCGCCGCCGGTGAAGCGCTCGTTCTATCTGTTGCGACACAAAGAGCGCTATCGCACGCGGGCGGCCGAGAGCTTTCTCGCTATTGCCGCTGGCATCAACAAGGCTTGAGCGGGGGCATCCCGAAAGGCTAGAGGATTGGCATGAACCAGTACCGCTCACCGATGGACCATGCTCTTGCGCTTGCCGAGGAGGCTGCGGCCCATGGCGAAGCGCCGGTTGCCGCCGTGGTGATGGAAGGCGATGTGGTGCTATCAGCCGAGCGCAACCGCATGAAGGCGCTGAACGATCCGACGGCCCATGCCGAAATGCTGGCCATTCGCGCAGCGCTGGCCAAGCGCGGCACCGGGCGGCTGGATGGCTGCGATCTCTATGTGACGCTCGAGCCCTGCGCCATGTGTGCCGGGGCGATTGCCCATGTGCGGCTGCGGCGGGTGTATTTCGCGGCTGAGGACACCAAGGCCGGTGCGGTGGAGAATGGGGTGCGGCTGTTCATGCAGCCAACGTGTCGT
>NZ_LANJ01000047.1 GCF_000971295.1 Devosia epidermidihirudinis
TTTTCAGATCATTCAAACCAAAGCTCAAACAACCCGGAAACCGAAACCACTAAACTCAAAATTTCTTTTGTTTTCAGTGACTTGCTTCGTTGCCCGCCGCCGTCTGGCGCCGCGCTCTGAAGCGATGACCGGGTTCTAGGGCCACCCATCCATTCTGTAAAGCCCCCAAAGCGACAGAACTGTCATTTTGTGCAAAATCGTCCAGCGAGGCTGTGCGGAACCGATGAAAAAGCCCGGACTTCCGGGCTTTCGTCAGCCCAACATTTTTCCACGCGGTGCATCCAGGTCGGCCGGCGCGAACCTCGCCCTGACCGCACATATGGGATTGAGGGGATTATAGAAGGCTCGTCACTGGAATCGCTCTCTTCCTCTCTTCCTCTCTTCCTCTCTTCCTCTCTTCCTCTCTTCCTCTCTTCCTCTCTTCCTCTCTTCCTCTCTTCCTCTCTTCCTCTCTTCCTCTCTTCCTCTCTTCCTCTCTTCCTCTCTTCCTCTCTTGCTAAGTCCCCTCCTTCCCCGGTTCCCACAAAACTGCGCCCGGCCTTTAACGTGATTGCAATGGCGACTGCGTAGCTTGGGGATTGGGGGCTAAGGCATGACTTCTCATAGTGCAGATGGATCGGCATCACTGACGACGACGAAGGGTCGGCATGTCGGCGCATATGAGCGATTCAAGCTGGGTGAGTTTTTGCCCGCGCTGGCGCTTTTGCTGGTCGGCATGACCGCCCTCGTCATCGCCACCCTCTCTCCTTCTGGTGACAACGGCCAATATGCCGTCATCGCGCCGCCCTGGTCGCGCCTCGTCGACACCATCGCGCTGATTCAGAAAGCGGACGGCCGCATCGTCGATATGGGCGGGCCGCCCAATGTAATCATCGCTCACTCCACCAATCCGGACTTCGTACAGGCGCTTTATGGCGCCGGCGCGTGGCTGGTCATCGATCCAATGACGCTGCGCGGATGCGCTGGTCTAGTGCAGGAAACTCTCTGATGTCAGAACTCGACAAGCTCCGCGCCCAGTTTGGCCAGCTCCTGGTCTATCTATTCTGGGCGCATGTTCCGCTGCTGGCGCTCGTCGCCGTGCTTGTCGGCAAGTCGCCGATTGGCGCGGCGCTGGCGGGGGCGGCGCTGGCAGGGGCCTATCACCTGACATGGTGGCGCAGCGGCATTGCGCCCACGACGCGATATCTGTCCGCGGTTGCGTTAATGGGCGAGCCGGCGCTGCTGGTGTTTCTGCTGTCGGGCAATCCCTGGCAGATGGACATGCATATGTACTTCTTCGCCACCCTGGCCCTGACAATTGCCTGGTGCGATCGCCGCGTGGTGTTGATGGCCGCAGCGGCAATTGCCATTCACCACCTGCTGCTCAATCTGGTGCTGCCTTATGCCGTGTTCCCCGGCGGCGGCGATTTGGCGCGCGTTGTCCTGCACGCGACGATTGTCGTTTTCCAAACCGCCGTCCTGGTCTGGCTCAGCAGCATGCTGGTTTCCAGCTTTGATCGCATTGGGGTGATGCGCGACGAAATCATGGCCAAGAACGCAGCGCTGGAGGAGCGCACACGGGAGGCAGAAGCCGCCAACCGGGCCAAAAGCATGTTCCTCGCCAATATGAGCCATGAGATCCGCACCCCGATGAACGCCATTATCGGCTTTTGTCATATTGTGCTGCGCACCGAACTGACGCCCAAGCAGCATGATTATGTGTCAAAGATCAGCGGCGCCGGTGCCTCCCTGCTGCGCCTGATCAATGACATCCTTGATTTCTCCAAGAATGAAGCCGGCAAGCTCTCGCTGGAGCGACGCTCGTTTGATCTGCGCGCCGCGCTCGAGACGCAGATGCGTCTGGCGGCAGGCGAGGCCGACAAGAAAGGCGTGGCCTTGCACACGGTCATCAGCGATGCCGTGCCGACGACACTGGTGGGCGACGACCTGCGGTTCAATCAGGTTGTGCTCAACCTGGTCAGCAACGCCATCAAGTTCACCCAGAGCGGCTCGGTGACCCTTGCGGTCGATCTGCTCGGCCAGCCCACCGATCAGGTGACGCTGGAGGTTTCGGTGACCGATACCGGCATTGGCATGACCGAGGAACAACTGGCCGCCCTGTTTACCTCCTTTGCGCAGGCCGACAGCTCGACCACGCGCCGCTTTGGCGGCACGGGGCTGGGCCTGGCGATCAGCAAGCAGATCGTCGAACAGATGGGCGGCGCAATTCGCGTAGAGAGCATTCCCGGCGCGGGCAGCACCTTCACCTTTACCGTCGTCATGCAGATCGACGAAAGCGGGGCCGCGCTGCCGCTCGAACCCTCAAGGGATATCCAACAGCTGCGCGTCCTTGTGGCCGACGACAATCCAGCATCGCGGGAAATCCTGCGCGAGATTTTCGCGTCCTGGTCCATGAGCGTCGATCTTGTGGTGTCCGGTGCCGAAGTGCTGGGGGCACTGGACGCGGCCGGTCAGACAGGCATGCCCTATGACCTTGTGCTGCTGGACTGGAAAATGCCGGGGCTCGATGGCATCGAGACCGTCGAGGCAATGCGGGCAAACAAGCGCCTCGCCAAATTGCCGATCGTGCTGTTCGTCACGGCCTATGGGCATTCCGAATTCAAGGCAGAGGCGGAGCGCGCCGATGTTGCCGCCTTCCTCACCAAGCCGGTCGACCCCAAGACCCTGCTCGAAACCATAACCACGCTCTTTGCCAGCGATGACAAGGCCAGTGCGCGCCCTGTGCCGGCCATCGCGGCGATCCCCATGGTTGCCGAGCCCCTGCGCGGCCTCCACGTGCTGCTCGCCGAGGACAATGACATCAACCGCGAGATCGCCATCGCCCTGCTGACCGACGCGGGCCTGACTGTCGACATTGCCGAAAATGGACGGCTCGCCTGCGAGCGCATTGCGGCAGCGCCGATTCTCTATGACGCTGTGCTGATGGACGTGCAAATGCCGGAGATGGACGGCATCGAGGCAACGCGGCGCATCCGCGAGGCCTGGTCTGCACAGGACCTGCCGATCATCGCCATGACCGCTCATGCCTATGAGGTGGAGCGCCAGCGGTGCCTCGCGGCTGGCATGAACGACCACATCGCCAAGCCCGTTGACCCGACCGTGCTGGTGCAGACGCTCGATCGGTGGCTAAAGCCGCGGTTGGTCAAGGCCGCCATCACGCCGACTGCGGCTCCCGCGCCGAAGCCGCTTGACGATCTGCCCGATAGCCTGCCCCCGTTTGACATTGAGGCGGGTCTCAAGCGCGTCAACGGTAAGCGCGCCCTGCTGCGCAAGTTGATCACTGGGTTTGGCGAGCAGTTTGCGGACGTGGTGCCTACCTTGCGCCGCCAGATCGCCGAAGGCGCATTGAACGATGCGCGCCGCCTCGCCCACACCCTCAAGGGCGTGGCCTCCTCACTCGAGCTGGTCGCGGTCTCAAGAACCGCGGCAGATGTCGAGGCCGCCGTGGCCAATGAGGACCTGGACCTGATTAGCGGACAGCTGAACGCGCTGGAGCAGGCTCTGGCGCCCGCACTGGCGGCAGCAAAGCGCCTCGCTCCGCCGGAGATTGCCGCCGCCGTCCCCAAGAAGGGTGCCGCTGATGCCTTTACGGCTGTGCTGGAAAAAGACGAATTCCGGGCTTTGCTGAAGCGGCGTAGCCTTGGGGCGCGAGCTGGCTTTGAAAAGCTGGTCGCGGCCTCGGTTGTTATCGGCGACACCAGCCGCATGCAGGCCATCAAGGCGGCGCTCGACCGGCTGGATTATGATCGCGCTCTGCTGCTACTGGATGAAGCGGACGGTGTGGCAACACCACAGATGGAACCCAGCTCATGATCAAACGCTCAGTCATCCTGATCGTCGACGACGAAATCTCTAATATCGAGATCATGAACGCGACGCTCGAAGACACCTATGAAGTGTGTTTTGCCATGTCTGGCGAGCAGGCGATCGACGTCGCCCGCAAGGTGCTGCCCGACCTGATCCTGCTCGACGTGATGATGCCGGAAATGGACGGCTATGAAGTGTGCCAGACGCTCAAGAATGACCGGATGCTGGCCGACGTGCCGATCATTTTCACGACCGGGCTGAACGATCAGGAGGCCGAAGCGCGCGGCCTGTCGCTGGGCGCCATCGACTATATTACCAAACCCATCCAGCCCATCTCCCTGCGCGCGCGCGTGCGCAACCATATCGAGCTCAAGCTGCTGCGCGATCAGCTGGCCGAGCTGGCCGTGACCGACGCGTTGACTGGGCTCAGCAATCGTCGCCGCCTCAAGCAGACGCTCGATATCGAAACGGCGCGGTTGGCGCGGACGGGCGACTGGTTGTCGGTCATCATGCTCGATATCGACTTCTTCAAGGGCTTCAACGACACCTACGGTCACCCGGCGGGAGACCGTTGCCTGGTCCTGATCGCGGCTGCGCTCAAACGTGCGGTCAATCGCGCTTCCGATCTGGCAGCACGCTATGGCGGTGAAGAGTTTGCCTGTGTCCTGCCCGGTGCTGATGCCGAGACCGCGCGCAAAGTGGCCGAAGACATTCAGGTTCAGGTCCAGTCCCTCGCCATTCCCCATCGAGGCTCCACCGTCAGCTCCTATGTGACCGTCAGCGTCGGCATCACGACGGCGCGCTGCCTGCCCGGGCTGACTGCCGACCTGCTGATGTCCCACGCCGACCGCCAGCTTTACCTCAGCAAGACCGGCGGTCGAAACCGCATCGTAGGCGGCAATTTCACCGTCGGCGAGGCCTCTGAACCCGGCCATCTGGAAGAAGGGCACGCCGACGCATAGCGCGAACGGCCCCCTTTGCTCACGTTAACCGCATCGGCACGTTTACAGCGGCCGAGCGGCGTGAAGTTATTAATGTGATCGCGTTTATCAGCTAAATGCGCCCCACGAATCCGTTTGAGCCTGCCCTGATGCCGTTATCCGCCTATCGCGACCTGACCCTGATTTCCCATAGCGCTGCAGGTGTTCCCGCGCTCAAGGGACTGCAGGTGTGGCACGCCCGAGCCGATGGACAACCGCTGCCTGACCAGCTGGAGGACGGCGTGTCGCGCGTGTTCCAGGGCGGGCGCAACTGGCTGGCGGAATTTGTCCACGAAGGCGATCGAGCTCGGGTGACAGAACTCTGGCGCCAAGCTGTCGCAAACGGAACCGATTTCGAGGCGCGCTACCGTTACAGCCAGGATGGTGATGGCTACCGCTGGGTCCTGGGGCGGGGAAGCCCGCTCCGTGATGCGTCGGGCACCGTGTCCGCCTGGGTTGGCACAATTCTCGACATTGATGGACTAGCTGCGGCAGAGGCCTCGGTGGAGATTGCCGAACGGCAGCTCGCCCTTTTGCTGGACCAGGCCGATTACGGCACCTGGGAATACGACCTTGCCTCTGGACGGGTCCGCACCCGAATCGCCGGGAACCGCGACACGCAATCCCTGACTGAATCGGCATACTCGGCACTGCTCGCCGGCATGGATGACCAGGCAGCCACCGCCATGCAAAGCGTCGTCGCCGATATCCTGCATTCAACCGTGCCGACAAGCTTCTCCATGACCTTCCGATGGCAGGATCCCGACCGCCGTGAGGTTTGGTACGAAAGTAGCGGCACCTCGATTCTCGACAGTACCGGCAAGACGACTTTGCTGGCCGGCGTGTATCGGCAGGTCAATAGCGGCGTGCTCGAGCGCCCGTACCCCCACTTCAAGTTTGAGCGTCAGCCGCAAAACCGGATGGCGTCGTGGGAAAGCCTGGAACCCCTGCTCGCAGGCGCAGACGCTGCGGCGCTCGGGCTCATCGTTGCCAACGAAGTCCCTGAAGTGCTGGCAACGTTTGGTCTCGAGACGGTTGAGGGCCTGCTCGACCAGATGACGGCGCGCCTGCAGGGTGCCTGCCCCAACGGATTTCACCTCTGCCGCTGGGAGGCAGGTTTTGTCGTGGTGCAGCTGGGAGCCATCGAGCAGACGGGCATAACCAAGGTCACCGGATGCCTTCAGGACATCTTGCGCGCGCCCTACCGGATCGGCGGTCACGATGTCGCCCTGACCGTTCATGCCGGCACGGTGTCTGCCGCATCCCCCATCTCGGCGAGAAGCCTGCTGGTCTGCGCGGATCTGGCCGTGATTGAAGCGCGGCAGGAGAAAAGCGACTGTCCCATCGCGTTCGAGCCACGCATGCGCGAGGCGGTGCAGCGCAAGCACAATCTGCTGGCAGAGATCAGCCGGGCGACCTCCAGGAACGAATTTACACTCTTCTATCAGCCGCAGGTTCGCCTGAGCGACGGGCAGATCGTTGGTGTCGAAGCCTTGCTCCGTTGGCAACACCCGGAGCGCGGCCTGCTCACCCCCGCCGATTTCCTGGCGCCACTCAAACAAAGCAGTCTGGCCATTGAAGTTGGCAATTGGGTGCTCGGCACGGCGATCGCAGACGCCGCCAATCTGGCGCGCCAGTTCGGCGACATCCGAACTGCCGTCAATCTGTTCTCCAAACAGTTTCGCGCCAGCAATCTGGCCGAGGAGATCAGCCAGCACCTGACGGCGACCGGGCTGCCCCCGACGCTTCTGGAGCTGGAAATAACCGAACAGGTGATTCTCACCGGCGACGACGTCGCGCTCGGGCCGACCTTGAGCGCCATCCGTGCGCTGGGCTGCACGCTCTCCTTTGATGACTTCGGCACTGGCTATGCGTCCCTGTCGGCGCTCAAGCAATACCCGATCGACCGCCTGAAGATCGACCGCAGCTTTGTGCAGAGCTTTTCCGAGAACGCCCGCGACGACGCCATTGTGGACATGATCCTGTTGCTCGGCGAGAAGTTCGGTCTCTCCGTGATTGCCGAAGGCATCGAAGACGAGACACAGGCCCAGGCCCTTCGCGACAAGGGATGTACCGAGGCGCAAGGCTACCATTTTGGCCGCCCCATGCCGTTCGAGGACCTGGTCACCCACATGCGCAATCAGAGAGCGGCAGTGGCAGTCTAGTCCGCTGGTAAACCCATCACGCATGTGCGCGTTGGTGGAGCGGCGACTTTTTGATAAGACGTGGCTGTCCAAGCACTCTGGAAGACCGCCGTGTACCAATCAGCCGCTTTCGATCACACCACGCTCAGCAAATCCGAACTCTATGAAGATGTGCTCCTCAACCTCAGGGGCCTGCTGGACGGCGAAACCGACCGCATTGCCAATGCGGCAAACTTCGCGGCGCTGATTTTTGATCGCCTGCCCGACCTCAACTGGGCGGGATTCTACTTTTTGAACGCCAATGGCGACGAACTGGTCGTGGGCCCATTCCAGGGCAAACCCGCCTGTGTACGCATCGCGGTCGGCAAAGGCGTCTGTGGCAGCGCGGTGCAGGAAAAACGCACAATCGTCGTGCCCGACGTTCACGCTTTCCCCGGCCACATTGCCTGCGACACGGCATCCCGGTCGGAGATCGTTGTCCCCGTCTGGCGCGCAGGCGCCATTGTTGGCGTGCTCGACCTCGATAGTCCAACCCCTGGCCGTTTTGACGATGTGGACAGTGTTCACCTCGAAACGCTCGTCGAGGTATTTGCGCGCAGCTGGTAAGCGCCGCGACATGGCACCCAGCGAATTATAAGGAAGGCGACCGCTTGGTGGAGCGGCCGCCTTTTTGTTATCGGCTGGCGAAATAGGGTTGAACCAGCGGCGTGATGCGGCGGACCGTGACGCGGCGGTTTTGCGGCTCGGCATAGGGCGTGTTGATGCGCAGGTAGCGCTTGCCATAGCCCTGCGTCGCCAGATTTTCCGGCGGCACACCATAGAACCGCGTCAGGATACGGGCGACTGTGCTAGCCCGCTTGTCCGAGAGCAGCAAATTGGATTGATCCGACCCCACCGCGTCCGTATGCCCTTCGATCAGGAAGGTCTCTCCAGGATTCTCGTCCAGCAGCGTGTTGATCGCGTCTGCCAAGCGCTCAAGGCTGCGCACCTGATTGCGCGACAGCTCGGATGACCCCGAGGCGAAGCTGAGATCGGTGACCTCAAGGCGCCGCACGCTGTCGCGCAGGCGCGCGGAGCGCTTGACCTCGTCGATAGAATAGACGCGGCGGGCCGTTTCGACCGGTGGATGGCCAAGGAAAATCGCGATGGCATCCGCATTGGCATAGCGCCAATCCAGCACGTAATCGCCCAGCGAGATCGTCAGGCGCAGCGCCGGCAGATAGTAGCCGGGATCACCCCAATACTGCAGGTCGTCGTAATAGTCGGGGTCGAAATAGGCCAGCACATAGCTGCTGCCATCGGCATTGACGACGTAGCGCTCCAGAATGTTGCCATAGCGATCGCGCGTGGTGACAACAGTGCTGCCATCGGCGCGATAAACGCTCTCGCGAAACTGATTGGGGCCGATCTGGTCGAACCAGTAATGGTCATCCCCACCAAAAACCCGGTAGCGATCCTCGTTGTAGTTGTTGATGATCGTCTGGTTGTTCACCTGATAAATGTAGGTGTTCTCGACGGTGTTGATGATCGTGATGTTCTGCGGCGTCACCACCTCGGGTGCGGCGGCCAACACATTGGTTTCGGGTGGGGCGGCGGCGACAATTGCAGCGGCGGAGAGTGGCGAGGTAACTTGCGCGCTTTCGTCATCCTCAGGCATGACGGTGTCTTCGCCGTCAGCTTCCGTGGCATATTCGCCATCCTTGGCGCTATCGAGCAGAGGCGCGGCTTCGTCTTCCAACATGCCCTCCGCCAACGGTTCGCGGGCGTCCCAGAGGTTTTCCGGCGGCAAGTCTTCGAGTGGGTTGTTATCCTCGATCTCTTCGACATAGGGCTCGTCCTCGACGCTCTCATCGATCAGCCCGGTGCCGTCCACGTCTTCGGCGTCGATCGTGGCGTGATCGGTCGCGTCATCCTCGGGCTGAACCGCCAACTCCTCTTCGACCGCCTGCTCGTCCTCAACGACCTGTTGGTCGTCCGTCACAGCTTCGTCTTCGATGGCCGCGTCATCCTGCTCAACGGCCTCGTCTTCGATGACGTCGTCGGCAGCCTGCTCGTCGTCATAAATCTCTTCATCGTCGCCCGGCACAAGCACGGCTTCATCCTGCTCGTCCTGAGCCGGATCTTCGTAGAGCGGCTCCTCCTCTTCTGGAGCCTCGTAGACAGGCTCATCGTCATCAGGCGCTTGATAGTCTTCCTGCTCTGGCTCCTCGTAGAGGGGCTCCTCATAGGCCGGTTCTTCGTAGACCGGCTCTTCATACATAGGCTCTGCGTAAACCGGGTCTTCTTCCGCCGGTTCCTCATAGATTGGCGCGCCATAGCACTCATCAAGCGAGGTATAACCGGCTTCAATACATTCTTCTGTCAGATCTTCCTGGCCATAGCTGGGCGAACCAGCCAGCGATAACAGCAAGGCTGCAGTCAAGATGAGGCGCAAGTTCATGGGCAGTCCTTGAGACGACGCAGTGTCGGCGCCCCATTAGCCATTTGCGCGCAAAAAACACCACAAGAATCGCAAGTGTACGCTCTGCACTATTCTTCCGACCGGACCGGCCTCGCGTGGGTCATAAACCGCGGTATCCTTCAAATGAGACGGCTCTTCTCTCGTCCGAACGGCGTACAGCGACGACAACCGTGCCGCACGACCGGTCGGAGCACACTGAAACGCAATCGCGTGACATCCTGGGAGGCCCACAGAAACTAAGAGTTTCAGCGATAATTTGGCAGATAGACGCAAGTGCGAGGACGCCCGCTAATGTAGTGTCGATAGCATCCCATAGGGAAATCGGAATGTTGAATCCGAGGGGACGAAGGTTATTTCCACCATGCGGCAACGCGGAATGTTTCAATCGGAACCTGTCTGATAGACACTCCCAATCGGTTCCGTGGGCACAACCGCAACGCCCGGATTCGTGAGACCAGTAAGCGACAGGGGGTCGGGGAGTGATGATGAGTAACCGCTCCAATTTCTTCGGCCTAAGCCTGCGCGATTTGGACATACTGCGGAGCCTCTTGAGCGAACGCAGCGTTTCGAGGGTGGCTGCGCAACTCGGTCAGAGCCAGCCGTCGATCAGCGCCATACTGCGCCGGCTGCGCGACATCTTCGGTGATCCGCTTCTGGTGCGTTCAGGGCAGAAGATGGTTCTCACCGACAAGGGCATGCTGGTCTCGAACCAGATCGACGACCTCATGAATCGCTTCGGCGAGCTGCTGGAGTCGGACGAGACATTTGATCCAGCCACGTCCGAGCGGACTATCCGCATCGCCGCTGCGACATCCTTCGAGTTCTTTCTCGTGCCGCACCTTATCACCGAACTGAATCGAGTTGCGCCGCGGTGCAGGTTGGAACTCTTCGTGCCAACCCTGCAGAGCGGGGTCGAAACAGAACGCGAAACCGGCGGTCTCGACGCCATTGTCGGAAACTGGCCGGTGCCGCCACCTCATCTCAAACATATGCCGCTGGCGAGCGCCAAGCTGGCTTGCCTCGTCTGTGTGTCCCACCCGATCCCCGCGGGCACGCAACTGACGCTGGAGGACTATCTTCGGCTCAGCCACATCTCTCCGTCTTCACCAAAGGACCTCTCCATCAGCCCCATCGACGGCATGCTGGCGCGGCTGGGTCTTGAGCGACGCGTCGTCGTATCCGTCCCGGATTACGCCATCATCCCACAGCTGCTGCCGGGGACACATCATGCCTTCACCGTCGGCCAGCGCTACGCGGAACACGCCACTAAGAACGGCAAACTGAAAATGCTGCTGCTGCCCGAAGAGCTTGGCGTCATGGGCTTTTATCTGCTCTGGCACGAGCGGTCCCAATCCAGCCGCTATCATCGCTGGCTACGCGACACCATCCGACGCCTCGTCCGAGAGGCTGATGTTTTGGCAGTTCCCCTGCCCCAGTCATAAGCGCTGAGTTATGACCCATATACTGGATGGGCAACTTTTCCTGTCTGGGGACCCTGCCTAGTCTGATTCTGACGTGTCTCTGCGAGTGGACACGGGATCAGTGTTATGACCAGAAACAGCAGGGAATCATGAAACGCATCGCCTGTTACGCGGCCTTGACCGCAGTGAGCCTTATCCCGTGCCTGCCTGCCTTTGCGCAGGACTATTCAGGCCGTACTCTCGTCGTCGGCACCTGGGGCGGCGATATCGAACGCCTGCTCAAGGAACATGTTGCCGGCCCGCTGGAGGCCAAGACGGGCGCCAAAGTCGAGTTTCTTCTCGGCGGCAGCGGTGACCGTCTCTCCAAGATGGTGGCCGAGCGCAACAACCCGACCATGGATGTCACCTTCCAGAACATCTATGAGGCCCCTTCCGCTTTGAAGGAGGGACTCGTCGTTGCCCCTGACGCCGCCCTGGTTCCTGCGGCCGCCAACGTCTGGGCCGGCATGAACGATGGTTGCTATGCCATGAGCCTTGTTGGTCTTGGCATTGCGTACAGCAAGGCAGTGTTCCCAGAGGCGCCGGAATGGGCTGACCTGTGGAACCCGGACCTCAAGGGCAAAATGGCCTATGCGCCCTATCCGAGCTCGGAAGGGGACGGCATGCTTGCAGTGGCCGCCCGCATTGCTGGCGTGGATGAGTCTAACCCCGATGTCGCTTTTGCCAAGTTGGCTGAGCTGGGCGCACCCATGCTCACCTACAGCAGCCTCGATGAAGTCCTCACTCTCATGGATGCTGGCGAAATCGCGGCTGCGCCGATGATCTCGGGCTATGTGATTTCCAACCTCGAGAATTACGAAGGCATTGGCTTCGTATTCCCCAAAAATCCGGGGCCAGTACTCGTGCGTGACATGGTCTGCCAGGTTGCTAATAGCCCAGAGCCCGAACTCGCCCAGATGTTCATCGATCTGGCGCTCGGCGTTGAAACCCAGACTGCCTATGCCCAGCAGCTGAACTTCGGCCCGACCAATTCCAAGGTCGTTCTGTCCGATGAAGAAGCCGCCCGTGTGATCAACACGCCTGAAGAAGTCGACAGCCTGCTCCAGCTCGATTGGGACTATGTCATTGCTCAGCGCTCTGACTGGACCGACCGCTGGAACAAGGAAATCCTCGGCCAGTAACCGCCTCGATTCAGGACCCTCCATTGAACCAGACACCGGACATCACCCCGACCACCACGACGCTTCTCATCGCGCCGGCGGCAGTCTTGATGTTCGGTGTTTTTGTGTTGCCATTCCTATTTCTGGTGGTGCTGAGCTTTTGGAGCCAGGTGCCGGGTTCGTTGAGCCTCGACACCAGCCTCACCCTTGCCAATTACGTCCGCATCTTCACAGATAGCTACTATCTCGGCGGATTGTGGACGACACTCTGGCTGAGCGGCTTTGTCACCCTCATCTGCCTCCTTCTTGCCCTGCCGCTGGCGCGCTGGATTGTCCTGCATGCGGGTCGCGCCAAGGGCCTGCTCATTGGCATTTCCATCCTACCGCTGATCTGCGGCGCCCTGCTGCCTACCCTTGGCCTCGTCAATCTTCTGAGCCCGCTGGGGTTCATTAATGGCGCGCTCAAATCCATGGGCGTCATACAGTCGAGCCTGCCGCTGCTCGGCAATATCACGGGCGTCACCATCGGCCTCGTTCAGGCCTTCCTGCCGCTGATGGTGCTCCCGCTCATCAACACGATCGAACGCATTCCGCGTGACTATGAAAAGGCCGCCATGTCGCTAGGCGCTTCGCCACTAGTCGTCTGGCGGCGCGTGCTGTTGCCACTGATGCTTCCGGGCATCGTGGCCGGCAGTCTCCTCGTTTTCTGCGCTGCGCTGACAGCCTTCGTCACGCCACAGATTCTTGGCCAAGGCAAGGTCGTTACTTTTGCTTCCCTTGCCTATCAGCAGGCCGCCATGGTGCTGGACTGGCCCTTCGCCTCCGCACTCGGCATTGTCATGCTGTTATTTCTCGCCCTCGCCGGTCTCGTTGGCGCGCTGATCTCTCGTCGACTTGCGAGGGGTTCATGACGTCGCGCTTCAGCAAGGGGCTGATGCTGGCAGGCGTTATCGCGATCCTGCTCTTCCTGCTTGCACCAATCCTTGTGTTGATCTTCTCGGCCTTCGATGGCGGTAATGTCTTCCGATTCCCGCCGCGCTCATACTCGCTGCGCTGGTTTGAGGAAGCGCTCACGCACACGGAATACCGCAGTAGCCTGTGGGTCAGCACGGTGTTGGGCATCATTTCGACCGCCATTGCCGTCGGGCTGTCCAGCCTTGCCGCCTTCGGCCTTGTGCGTGGTAAGCCTTCCTACCGCCTTGGGCTGGAAGTCTTGCTGCTGGCGCCGCTCACCCTGCCACTCGTCGTCTGGGCGATCGCGCTCTTGTCGATCTATGCCCAACTGGGCATTAACGGCACCCTGCCCGGCCTGATCCTAGCCCATGTCACCATCACCATGCCGTTTGCGGCGCGGATCATGATTGCCACCTTTGATGAGATCGACCCCAGGCTTGAGGCCGCAGCCAAGAGCCTTGGCGCCTCTCCCTGGCATGTCGTGCGCCGTATCACGCTGCCCCTCGCCATGCCGGGGCTGATGTCCAGCACGGCCATCGCCTTCCTCGTCTCCTTCAACGACGTGGTGGTAACCACACTGATCGCTGGAGCGGGATGGATCACCTTCCCCGTCCGCACCTTCTCGCGGCTCCGCACCGAGGGTATTGACCCGACAACCATCGCCATAGCCGCGATGATCGTCGCTTTCACAATCGTGGTGATCGTCCTCGGACAGCGCCTTTTCCAGCTATCAAGGCGGTTCTGATGACCGGATCTCCCTACCTTCGCATCCGCTCGATCAAGAAGAGCTACAAGGGTGCGGTCGCGCTGCATGACATCGACCTCGACGTCGAGCAGGGCGCCTTCGTCTCCCTGCTTGGTCCGAGCGGTTGCGGTAAGTCGACCCTGCTGCAGATCCTGGCCGGCCTGCTTGAGGCCGATGGCGGCGACGTCCAGCTTGGCGGCGAAGACATAACCAATCTGCCACCCTGGCGACGCAATATTGGTCTGGTCTTCCAGAACTACGCGCTTTTTCCGCACCTCAGCATTCGCCAGAACGTCCGCTTCGGCCTCGACATGCTGGGTATGGACCGCACCGAGGCAGAGAAGCGCGTCGACGAGTCCCTTGCCATGGTCGGCCTCGATCCCGCGCTGAGCCGCAAGCCCGGCGAGCTTTCGGGCGGCCAGCAGCAGCGCGTTGCCATCGCCCGGGCCATCGCCATCCGGCCGCGGCTGCTTCTCCTCGATGAGCCCCTGTCCAATCTCGATGCAGTGCTCCGCCACAAGGTGCGCCTTGAGCTGCGCGAGCTGCATGACCGGACCGGCATCACCACGATCATGGTCACTCACGATCAGGCCGAGGCCCTCGCCACCTCAGACCGGATTGCCGTCATGAACGGCGGCCGCATCCTGCAGTACGAGGCCCCCGAGGCCCTGTATCGCGCCCCCGCCACCGCCTTTATCGCCGGCTTTGTCGGCAGCCCGCCCGCCAATCTGGTGCCGCTGAGCGCCCTGGACAACAATAGCTGGACCCTCGCCAATGGTCAGGTGTGGAAGCCCATTGCCAGCCTCGCGCCAAGGGCTGCTGGTGTTCGCGCCGGCGCCGCCTGCATCATGGCGCTGCGCCCCGAAGCCCTCGCCGTGGGCGTTTCCGGCGAGGGTGGTCTCCCCGGCCGCGTCGTCGCCATCGAGTTCATCGGTGGCGATCGTCTCGTCCATGTGGAAACCGGCGGCACCCAGCTCACCGTGCGCGTGTCCGCCGAACAGGCAATGGCCGGTCCCGACATTCTGCTTTTCCCGCCGCAGGAGACCCCTCTTCTGTTCGACGCGAACAGCGGTAAGCGGCTCAAAGCCGACTTCTAACGATGGAGATTGTGATGACCGATCGTGGTCGCTGGGCGGGCCGCAACCCTGCCAAAGACGAGTTGCGCAATGCCATCTGGGACCAACTCGTGGCGGACGGGGTCGCCATTGGCCCCACACGCAGCCATATCCCCAACTTCACGGGTGCGGACAAGGCCGCCTGGCACATGACCCAGATACCCGCCTGGAAGACGGCGAAGGCAGTCAAGGTCAATCCCGATTCCGCTCAGTACTCGCTGCGCCTGCGCGCCCTCTATGAGGGCAAGACCCTGTACTGCCCGGTCCCGGAGTTGGTGCAGAGCGCCCCCTATGTCCGCATCGATCCAGCCGTGCTCCAGGAAAAGGGCATCACCTTCGAGCTCGCCGCCAGCCATCAGGGCTACATGCACCATGGCGAGCGCATCGAATTCACCGACATCCCGGAACTCGACTTCTGCGTATTTGGCACGGTAGCCACGACCCGCCAGGGTGCAAGGACCGGCAAGGGCGGCGGCTTTGCTGATCTAGAAGCAGGTGTCCTCAATGAACTCGGTCGCATCCGACCCGACACCCCCCTTGTCACCAGCGTCCACTCCACCCAGGTCGTACCCGACGGCGATATCGTCATGATGAATTTCGACTGCTGGATGGACTATGTGGCGACCGAGGGCGAACTGATCACCACTGGCAGCACCCATCCCCGCCCGCGGGGAATTTCCTGGGAGCATGTCCAGCCCGACCAGTTCGACTCCATTCCCTTCCTGCGCCAACTGCAGCCAAAATCAAAGTTGTAACCAACGGGGGCCAGACGCCAGCCTCGGCGCTGTCTGATCATGCGAGGACACCAAAACGATACGCTTAGCCCCCCGGGCCGCCGCCCTTGGTGGCCCGGGGGCTGGCTCGAAACTCTCAATAGCCGCTGAGTCGGTCCGGAGCCGCTTGCACTGTTAGTGTAGCAATTCCTCGTCTACGAGCGCTTCCCAGAGGCCGCTAGGGATCTCGCTGCCATACCACGCAACGATCTGGTCCAGCTCCGTCGGCGAGCGCGGACCAGGCAAAATGCAGGTGACGGCAGGGTGGTTCAGGGGGAACTGCAAGGCCGCCGCCGGCAGCGGCACATCAAACCTGGCGCAGATATCGCTGAGGGCTCTCACGCGGGTACGAACATCGTCCGGTGCGCGCATGTAATTGAAGGTGTCCCCACCGGCCAGGATGCCCGAGTTGAAGGGGCCACCGATGACCACCGACGTGCCGCGCAGCGCGCATTGATCGAGCACTGGGGCGCCGCCCTGCTCAAGCAGGGTATAGCGCCCGGCAAGCAAGAAGACGTCCCAATCGCCCATGTTGAGCGCGTCGGACAGGACCTGCGCCTCATTGACTCCAAGCCCTATCGCCTGAACCGTCTTGCTCTCGCGGAGTTCGCGCAGGGCCCTGTAGCCACCCTGCTCAAGTTGGTTCCAATAGTGAGCGTTCTGCTCAGCGCCGTGGGTCATCTCCCCGATGTCGTGGACATAGAGAATGTCCACACGGTTCATACCCAAACGCTGCAGACTATCTTCGAACGACCGCATGATCCCGTCGTAGGAGTAGTCGTATTCCTGATCAAAAGGCAGAGGATCGACCCAACCGATGTTTCGCTGCCCATGAAATGGTCGAAGTAGCCGCCCCACCTTGGTCGACACAATCGCGCTGGGATGGTCCCGCAGCACATCACCAGACAGATGTTCGGAGCGCCCGAAGCCATATTGGGGCGCCGTGTCGAAGTAGTTTATGCCAAGCTCCAATGCGTGCCGAACCGTGGCACGCCCCTGTTCGGACGGCACGCCCGAACCAATCCCCGCCAGCGAAGCGCAGCCAAGCCCCAGAGTGGTGATCTCAAGTTCAGTCATGCCGATCCGGCGCTTATTCAAAACCATTGTTCTTCCGATCCGAAGACTAGAGTGTTCCAAGACCATCCGGCGAACCAATGAAGTGGTTCCTATTCCGGCTCGTGCGATGTTCGATGCGACGGTGGACGAGCGGCGGCTCAGCCCCTGCGTGCAGCGATAGAAGTCGTTCTGAAACTGGAGCGTCTGCCTGCGTGACGCGCTGGCTGTGCCGGACGTATTCCGTCCAAGTGGCGCAATGAAACCGTTCAACCCAGATATTGCTGTCGGACAGGTCACGTTGTAGCGACCAACCACGCGCGCCGTCCCGGCGCCGGATGCGGCGGCGCTCGACCATGATGCGCAGGAATTCGCCGTGAGATTCCGGGCGGATAATGAACGTCACCTCGACAATAACCGGCCCAGATCTTGGATCGATACCAGTCGTGAGGCTGGGTTCACGCCAACGATTGAGTGGATCCAGGTTCGACACGTTTCGAGGTGGGAGGGGAATTAGGAAACCTGCGAGGGCGCCCACGATCAACAGGGCCGATGCGCCGCCAAAGGCAAACTGGAGGCCGAACTGATGGGCAATAGTGCCCCAGATCCAACTCCCGATGGCAAGGCCACCAAAACTTGCGGTCTGATAGACCGAGAGAGCGCGCCCAACCACCCAGCGCGGCGCCGCAACCTGAATGCTGACGTTAAAGAGTGAAAGAGCGATAACCCAGCAGCCACCAGCGCAGATCGCGGCAAGCGCCGTGACCCAGACGCTGGTCGTCAGCGGCAAAGTCCACGCCGCCCCAGCGAACACGAGGAAAGCCAGCTTGACCACGGACTCGTCGCTCATCCAGCGCTGCAGCTTTCCCATCGCGAACCCGCCCAGGACGGCACCAACTCCGAATGCACCGAGCAGCAGGCCATAAAGAGCCGCGTCACCTGCCAGCCTGTCGGAGGCCACAAAAGGCAACAGGGCCAGAACAACGACAGACCCCAGACCGAAAATGAAGGCGCGCAGCAAGACGCGCCGCATATCAGGCGACAGAAAGACGTAGCGCAGCCCCGAAATGACCGCGGATCCCATAGCTTCCCGAGGCAAGTCGTCCTTTGCGTAGCTCGGGCGCCAGCGCATCAAAGCCACGATCATCGCTGAGTAGCAGAGGGCATTTGCAGCAAAGGCTGCAGCGGCACCCAACATGGCAACGACCGCTCCCCCTATTGCCGGTCCAAGGCTCCGCGAGATGTTTGCGCCGATACCATTCAGGGTGATTGCAGCGGAAAGCTCCCTACGGGCGACGAGGTCGCCCATGGAGGCCTGCCAGGAGGGCATATTGATGGCATTGCCGCAGCCCAGCAGAAACGTCATGGACAAAAGCACCCACGGCGTTACCACGCCGAGATAGGTCGCCGTGACCATCGTGATCGACACAACAACCATGAACCACTGTGCCGCCAACATGACGTGCTTGCGGTTGTAACCATCGGCAATCGCGCCGCCGGCCAGTGCGAGCAGCATCATTGGCAGGGACGTGCTGGCTTGCACCAGGGCGATCATGTCGGCCGAGCCGGTCAGCGATGTCATCAGCCAGGCGGCGCCGACGCCCTGAATGAGCGTGCCGAAATTGGCGACAAGGCTGGACGCCCACAACACCCGAAAGGTCTGATTGCCTAACGGGACAAGTGGCGACACGAGATCGGTCGCCCGCGCTGCAGGGGCGGAGTTTAAGGTCGTCATAGATTGTATCTCGTGGAACGAGCGAAGCTCGTGACAGGGGCGGGAGGGCGCACCCTCCCGCGGGTTCGCTAACCCTTTTCGGCACCAGCAAGGGTACCCGATCGCACGAACCGCTGCGAAATGAGGAAGATCAGCATCACAGGCAGGGTGATGAAGATCGACGCCATGATCGCTTCGGGCAGCTTGATCGGAATTGTATTCCCGGCCATCCCGGAATTCAGGGCTCCAGAACTCGAAATGAGCGACGTCAACCCCACAGGCAGACTGTAGAGGCGGTCGTCGGACAACAGCACCAGGGCCAGGAAATAGTTCGACCAATTGGCGAGAAAGCTGAAGAACGCAATCAGCGCGACGATCGGTTTGGCCAGAGGAAGAGCGATATGGAAGAACAGTCCGATCCTGCTGCAGCCGTCAATTTGAGCGGATTCCAAAATCGCCCGCGGCATTGAGGTCGCGTAGTAGATATAGGCCAGATAGACGCCGAACGGGAAAAAGCCCGTTGCCAGGATCAGGCCCAGATAGCTGTTGTTCAATCCAATCAGGTTCATTTCCAGGAAAATCGGCAACACCATCGCGGAGCTTGGCGTAATCATGGCGATCAGCGTCAGCACCAGGATCAGTTTGCGTCCGGGAAAATTGTAAACACCAAGCACATAGCCGGCAGGGATTGCCGCCACGAGCGACAGCCCCACACCGCCCACCGAATAGATGACCGAGTTCCACACCCAACTCATGAGCTTGAAATCATTATAGCTGGAGATGTTGGTCCATGTCTGAAGGAAGGTCGACAAGGAGCCCAGCGCAAAGGGCGACTCGGTCAGCAAGGACTGCTGCGACCGCGTAGAAGCGATTCCCAGCCACAGTAGCGGTATTCCATAGAAGCAGACAAAGAAGGCCAGGCAGGCATAGATCACGAATTGGCCGGGCTTCAGGCGTGATAGTTTTGCAGTGTTCATGGACATGAAAACCCCGCTCAGTTCGTGTGGTAAAATTTGGTGCAGAAGATCAGCAGCAAGGCGATTGTAATGGAGATCGCTAGGACAACCGTGGACAGAGCAGCCGATACGCCGAAGTCACCCACCGCAAAGGCGTATTGATAGGCGAGCTGATTAATCGACCAATCGGGCTGGGCAGCAGATGGCCCGACGAGAGACATCAATTGCGGCTCAACGAAAATCTGCAGGCCCGAAGCCACGGCCAGGATGCCCATCAGCACAATCGTCCGCCACAACATGGGGACCTTGATACGGGTGGCCAGTTGCCAGCGATTGGCGCCATCGATGCGCGCGGCCTCGATAACCTCTCCCGGCAAGCCCGCGACGGCGCCACTCAACACGACAATCCACCCGCCCGAGTGCGCGAAGAACGCCATGACCGCAAAGACGCCGGCAAAACCAACACCGGATAGCACGTTGATGCGATTTTCCCACCCAAAGAGATGGTACAGGCCCTGAAACGGACTGACTGTCGGATCGAGAAGAAACAGCCACAGTACGACGACGGCTGATGACGTCACGGCACCCGGCAAAAAGAACACCGTGCGCAGGACATTGGCGGCACGTTTGTTAATCGCATCCAGCATCAGCGTCACGACGGTGACGCCAACGATCGTCAGCAGCACCCAGATAACGACATACCCTCCAACATTTCTGGCGGCGCGCGGAACGCGGAAATCCTGAATTGCTGAGGCGTAGTTATTGAGGCCGTAGAAGCCCCCTTCGATAGCGTCGGTAAAGCTGAGCCCCAACGCGTAGCAAACCGGGAACACGCCAAACATCAAAAGCAGAACAAGATACGGCGCAATGAAAAGGTAGGACGCGAAGATCTCACGGCGCCTATGCGCCCTTTTCATCTTATCGCGGTCCAGCAAGACGGGCTGAGACATCATCTGTTTCCGGAGGTATCGCTGAGGATAGGGTCGGCCAGACGGCCGACCCGGTCACTTACAGAGGTCTATTCGACCGTATAGCCGTTGAGCTGCGCCTGATTGATCAGCTCTTGCTGGATGCCTGGGAGAGCGTCCACCAGTTTGCCACCGCTCAACAGGATCGGCGTAAACGTCTTGCTGATTGCCTGGTCCACGCTAATGCGCAGGCTGGAATAGCCGGGATGCGCGTAACCCGCCGACTCCACAAGGGTGCCAAATGGGTCTTCGTTTGCGTAATACCCGCTTTCATTGATGCCCTTGCCCCATGCTTGTGATGCGGGCTCGTACGCGGCCATGGTCACGGCAGCAGCGGCATTCTCATTGCTGGTGTCGAGCCAGAGCAGCATATCCAACGCAGCGTCGCGAACCTGCGTATCCTTCCAGATGCCCCAGGCGCCGCCACCCATGCTCCAGGTCATCGGCTCGGTCTGGTCAGCCCATTTTGGCGGAATGGCAATGCCGGTCTGCTTGGGTGCGAAGGCGTAACTGGCCTTGACCACGAATTCGCCATACCAGGTTGGCGCAACCAGCATGACCAGCTTGTTGGCCTGCGCCTTCTGCACAAATGCAGGGGATGGCGGCTCCTCGGGGATCAGTGTCCCGTTGGCAATCATGTTGTCGATCATGCGGGCCGGGCGCAGACACTGCTCGGTGCTCAGGTCGATCTTGAGCGTGTCTTCTTTGCCGTCGACGGGCACAGCCATGTCGCACCCGGCTGACATCATCATGACCCAGAGGGTATATGGATAGCTGCTAGAGCCCATGACATAGCCCTGGTTAAGGGCTGCAACGTCTGCGCTTAGCTGCTCAAATTCTTCCCAGGTGGCAGGGACGGTCTTGCCCAAGTCCTGCAGCAGCGGTGCGTTATACCAGATGACATTTGGCGTGATGTCGTTGCGCAGGCAGACAAGCTTGCCGTTGATCGTGCAGGGACGGTTGGCGTTGTTGTAGAAGTTGTCCTTGGTCGCCTGAGGGATGAGGTCGCTGATGTCCATCAGATAGTTGGACAGACGGGTCGACAGGCGGGAGGCGAAATTGGAGTCTGCCATCCAGATGAGATCTGGAATAGCCCCTTTGGCCCGCATCAAAACCTGCAGCTTCGACACAACCTCTTCCGGAGCAACCGTCTGGACGTCGATAGTGACCTCTGGATGAAGCGCCTTGTAAGCCTCGATCTGCGACTGTCGAACAACGTCAGTCCAAACGGTCAAACGATCTTGCGCCATTGCAGCGGTTGCCGACAATACAATGGCAGCTCCCGCCAATAAGCCAAGGCCGAGCCCGGCTAGCTTTCGATTCAACATCAATCATTCCCCTCCTCATTGCGGACGTTGCCGCTGGTGCAGATTAGTTTCCGACGCGCAGAGCTTCTCCGGCGCCGTCGAAATAGTGACAGCGGGCTGGGTCGATCCCGAGCAGGGCGGTGTCGCCCACTCCAAGGTCCGTTGTTCCCGCGATTTGTGCGGTGACTGGCTCGCTCTGACCAACGTCAAAATAGGCGTAGTTGACGTTGCCCAGCCGTTCGACGCCAACTACTTTGCCTTCAATGACCACGCCGCCCGCGGCGTCCGAGCGATCAGCAAGCACAACGACGGCCTCCGGGCGCACCCCAAGGGTTATGCTTTCCCCCATAGCCCGGTTGGCCAGCGCGGCGTCCAGCGTGGCATCAGCGAGCTTGAGCGTGCTGCTTGTCGCGTCCGAACGCGACACCTGTGCCGGAAAGAAGTTCATGTTCGGCGAACCGATAAAACTCGCGACAAACTTGTTTCGCGGCCGCTGGTAAAGCTCCATCGGCTTGCCGATCTGCTGAATTTCGCAGTTGTTCAGCACGACAATACGGTCAGCTAGCGTCATGGCCTCCACCTGGTCATGAGTGACGTAAATCATCGTGGCGCCGAGCTCGGCGTGTAGGCGTCCGATCTCAAGACGCATCTGGACACGCAAAGCGGCGTCCAGGTTCGATAATGGCTCGTCAAACAGGAACACCCGTGGATTGCGGACAATCGCGCGCCCAATGGCAACGCGCTGGCGTTGGCCGCCCGACAGTTGCCCGGGGGAACGCTGCAGCAGCTCTTCAAGTCGGAGAATCCGCGCAGCTTCATTCACACGCTTTTCAATCTCGGACTTGCTGTGGCGCGACAGTTTCAGATTGAAGGCGATATTGTCGTAGACGTTCATATGCGGATAGAGCGCATAGGATTGGAACACCATCGCGATGCCACGATCCGATGGTTCGGCGAAGGTCACATCCTTGCCGTCAATCAAGATTTCGCCATCAGTTACGCTCTCAAGCCCAGCAACCATACGCAGCAAGGTTGACTTCCCCGACCCTGACGGTCCGACAAAGGCGATGAACTCACCCTCGTCGATGGAAAGGCTCACCTGCTTGATGACTTCAACGTCACCGTAGGTCTTTCGAACATTCCGCAGCTGAACTGCCTGTTTCACTTCTTTCAATCCTGTCGCTCCCCAATCTCGACACGCTTCAGCGCGACCCGATCCAGGTCATCCCAATCATGCTCAAATCCGAGCCCGGGTTTGTCGCTGACCTCCAAATAGCCGTCTTGAATCGACAGTGGGCCCAACTTGTCGAGGCCCCGTATCTGCTCTTCATTGATGACAATCTGCTCGTAGAAATCATTGTTGCGAATGGCAGCACACAGCTGGGCATTGGCATGACCCATCCCATGCACCTGCGCCCTGATCCCAAAAGAGTCACAGAGCTGAGCAATCTTCATCGAGCCGGTGAAGCCGCCCTTGTAGTGGGCACTGATGCGCGCCATCGTCAGCGCGCCAGCTTCGATCCAACTCGCAGCATTCCAGTGGACACCATCGGAAGTTTCAGCCGCGAGCACGGGAATACTCAGTTTCTCGCAGAGACGCGCGTAGGACCCGAGATGGAACTCCCGCATCGGCTCCTCATACCAAAGGTAGCCCAGATCCTGGATAGCGCGACCGAACTCCAATGCGTCGACATAGTCCCATCCAGCGGACCCATCGAACATGAGAGACACATCTGGCCCGACCCACTCACGCAGCTTGGTAGACAGCTCGATGTCGCGCTTCACATCGCCCCAGGCGTGCAGCTTGAACGCGCGGAAACCTAGGTCGCGGCAAAGCTTGATGTGGCGCTCATACTCGTCCAGCGTTGACCACGTTACAGTCGATGCATAAGCCGGAATGCGTCGTTCATTGCCGCCAAGAAGCTGATAGATGGGCAAATTTGCCGCCTGAGACTTGATGCCCCAGCACAATTGATCGAGCAGACCGAGCAGCGAAATCTGGAACTCTTCAATACGGTCCACCTCCCAGATTAGATGCCACATGCGCTCCGTGAGCAGAGGGTCTTCGCCAATGAAGTGGTGGTATCGGCGACTTACAATATCGAAGGCCGCGGCCCCGTTCCCGACCTCGATCGTGGCACGCAGACCAGTATCGGTCTCGAGCCCGATAACAGCCTGAACTTGCCCACGCCCCTTCGCCAGGCCGCCATGAGAACCGGCCAGCCCCTTTCGCCAGGCGAATTTGGGGCCAGCGGGAGCCTCCAGCAACCAGCATGCAAACCGTTCAATGCGCATCCCGAGGCATCCTTGCTGAGTTATCACAAGGCGATATTGAAATACCAATTGGCAAATAGCAAGCCATGCGACCTACGACCTTGGTGCAGTTTCTTGGTTTTTGTGGCAAAAAATGCGGCCAGAATCGTGTAACAGGGCGCATTGGTCGACGTTAACCGGCAAATCGACACTCAATTTTCATTGACCTGAAATATCAATTGCCTCAATTTGAGGTTCACTGAGTGGAGAAAGCACCTGAAAATGGATCAGGGACGCGATGGCGCGGTCTATGCCCGGTTTCGCCGAGCGCTGGAAAACCAACGCCTCACGGCCGGCGCTTTGGTCACACAGGGCGAGTTATGCAAGGCTCTGAATGTGCCAGTGGCGCGCCTTCGCCGCGCCCTTGTGCTACTGGCTGCCTATGGGCTCGTCAAAATCGAACCGAGGATCGGCGTCCGGATCGCCTACCCCGACGTGGCCTTCATTCGTGAAACCTACCAATTTCTGACAATGATAGAGGTCGCGGCAATCCGTGTTGTCCTCCCCCAGATGGATCGCGAGTGGATCGGCCAGATGCGGGGCGAGCACAATGCTTTGCTTGCCAACCTGTCAGCGAATCCGGGCAACGACATTTGGACAGGCGACATCATGCGACTGGACAATGAACTCCACGGCACGATCGTCGCGGCTCTGGGCAACAGAGCGATCAGCCGAACCCATCGATTGCTTCGGGACAATCTGGGATTCGCCCAGCAGGTCCATCACAGCTCGTTCGGCACCGCACAGTATTTGAGCAGCCTCAATGAGCATCTCGGACTGCTCGATGCGATGGAGAGCGGCGATCTCGCCGCCACGATCGCCGCCCTCGAGGCGCATTTCAAAACATCAACGCATCGGATTTTCGGCGGGCAGCATTAGCGGCCGCCTCAACTCAAACATAGGGAGAGAAAAGTGGTTCGTAGATTCGGCCGAGTGATCGGCCTCAAGGAAAAAGACTTGGAGGCTTACAAGGCGCTACATGCCGGACCTGGCGTGCGCGATTTGCTCACTGAAGCCAACATGCGCAACTTCAACATTTTCGTGCATCGCCTTCCCGATGGGCAGCTCTACGAGTTTATGTATGTTGAGTATGTCGGCGACGATATGGCCTCGGACATGGCCCGCCTGTCTGCCAACCCCCGCAATGCCGAGTGGCTCACGCTCTGCAACCCTATGCAAATCCCCCTGCCGGGGCACAACGGGTGGGCAGACATGGAAAGCGTGTTCTTTAACGCCTGAATCAAGTTGCACCCCGGCCCGTGAGCCGGGGTGCTTGTCGATTACAGCTCGCGGCCCTTGATCGCGGGCATCGCATCCACGGCACGAACCCAAGGCGTGTCATAGCTTGGCTTATTGGCGTAGCGCTGCATTCCAAACTCGAGCCTTGTCACTGCGCCTGGCGCCAGCTTTACCGCCACCCACCGCCCGCTGATGCTTTGCTCGGCTTCACCATCAACCGCGACCGTCGTGAAGCTATGCTCGCCGAAGGCTCCAGCCTGCACGATCAGTTCCCGGGCAGTCGTCGCACTCGTATTGACCAGCGTCACGCCGGCCACATCGGCTTCGAGATGATCCACCAACGCGGCTACGTCTTGGGGCAGGCCCGGCCTTTGTTTTTCGGCATCGAAGTAACGGAAACGGGAAAGCTGCAGGCCACCCCGGCCCATATGTGCGGGACCGCCTGTGGTCAGCTGGATCAACCCTTCCATGACCATCGGGGAAATCTGCTGCCACATATGAATACCCATCGGGTGGGCTTCGTGATCCATGGTCAGCGGATCAAAGGCATCGCTGCGGAAACGCTCGATTTGCTGCACTATCGTCTCAAGATTGGAGGCCAGCAGCGTTTCCGGATAAGCCGCGTCGCCGCCCCGGATGAAGCGGAACCACTGCGCCGTGTTGCCATTGAAAGCCATGTGCCCCCCGATGGTCTTGCCGTACCCGGCATAGCGCGTGTCGATGGCCTCGAACTGACCATTTGGCCAGGCGCGCTCAGCCCGCTCGGCATCATCGTCAGACATGGACGCGTTCCAAAGGGTCACCGCATAGACCGGGTGAACGACGCGATAGTCACGCCAGCCTTCATCGAAGTGGCGGTTGGGAACAACCGCCTGGCCGTCTTCATCCCGGCGGAGCGACCACAGCATGTCTAGCTGTGAGCGGGCCAGGTCGAGATGACGCTCATCACCCGTCATCAGCAGACCGTTCAGGCCGGCAATGGTGATTGGATCGAGGATGGAGAACGCACCATGTGGCCACCGCCAGCCATAATATCCCCCCCACCATTTGCCGTCATTGTATTCGCCAATCTGGCCTGACAGACCAATATTGTCGGGCGTGATGCCGCCGTTTTGCTCGGTGCGCTCCACCCAGGCATCCAGATAGTCTACCGTCCACTGACGATGACGATCTTCGCCATCATACATGAACGCATGTGCCATCAGCGAAGTGGCACCAAGATTGAGAGGCACGTCGCCCTTTGCCTGCCGCGCGTTCATTTGCTTCAGGATGAGCTCATAGGTTGCATCGTCCGACCATGGACAGACGCGCCCATACGGATCGATGCCCGGAAGATCCTCGAATGGAGGCGGAAACCGGTCCAGTATCTCACGATGCGTGGACCAATCCTCTCCACTGTGGCTGAAGCGCGGACCTCGGCTGCCCGAAATGGGTGCCCGCATGAGCCGAAGCTGGGCATCATAGTTTTGAACGTCGGGGTCCTCGCCGTTGTAGAAGCCGGCAAACCGTTTCGTGCGCTGCCTATCCTTGAGGCCTGCGGGGCTGGCAAGTCCCAGGAAGTACAGGAATAGCGAGCTTTCCCCGTGGTGCATCCAGTCGTAGTAGGCATCAAATTCGCGATGAATTTGTCCATACTCCGTCCATTGCCAGGTTATGCCATCATAGATCACCTGCGCACGTCGGTAGACCTCTTCACTTCCCCCCAGTGCGTAGAACAGGGGCATGTACATGAAGCCCTCATAGGGATCATCGGACCCATCCATCCCAGGCCAATTGTCTCTCCAGATAAGCGTGCCGTCAGGCCGCGTGTAGCGGTCCGCAAATTCGATGGACGCCTGATCGAGCGTTGAAAAAACCTGGCGCTGGAGCAAGGCCCATCGAGGCATCGGCGCGGTGCGCCCACCTTCAAGCACCGGAATGTCGGGGGAAATCTTCGTCATGGGGTCAACCCGTCCTGATGTTTCAGAGCGACGCTCAGGCGCTTGGCGCCTGGGGCCTCGGTCTAGTCGTTTCCGGGCGATACAAATCGCACAATCTGCTCGCCGTAAAACACTAAATGCCACCGTTGATATTTCACTGCAATAGATTGATGTTGCAGAACGCCGAAACACGCTAATCCGGAGTCGATGCGATGCGGTCTTGATAGCGCGATACCCCCCTGTGCGGCCGCGCAAGACATTTCAAAGGGCTCGCCAGTATGTTAGGGAAGCAAACTTCAGAGCGAACTCATCGCAGGCGTGAAAGGCCGGACGTGGAAGAGCAACAGCACGACAATGTCGGTTATCAAAAATTCCGCGATGCGCTTGAGGCGGGCCGCCTAAAGCCGGGCATGGTCATCACGCAAAATGAACTCTGCGACATGCTTGGCATGTCTCTGTCCCCGCTACGAGAAACACTCGTCTTGCTCGAAGAGTTTGGCCTGGTGGAAATCAAGCCGCGCGCCGGAATCAAGATCGTCTACCCAGAAGTCGCCTTCATTCGCGAGAATTTCCAGTTTCGCATCATGATCGAAGTCCACGCTATGCGGACATTCGTTCACACAGCCACGGACGCCTGGATCGACGACATGCTCAAACGCCACTTGGCGTGCAAGGCGTTCATCGAATCCGGCGCAGATTTTGAGACCGTGAAGCGTCAGGTCGTTGACCTCGACAAGCAGCTGCATCGCAGTCTCGTCGACGTTCTCAACAACGGCGCCATTACCGCAATGCATGAACGCCTGCAGGACAATTTATTGATGGCCCGTCGTGTCCATCAACGCGTCATCAACCGCCACCAGCTGCTCGAGACTGTCGACGAACACCTGCGCATTCTTGAGAGCCTACGCCACCGCGATCTCGACGGCGCCATCGCCAATCTCGAAGCACATTTCCGGGCGTCCACGCACCGCACATTTACGAGCTAGGACCAACGAGGCCATACACGCGCTCCGCGTTACGAGACAGAAGAGCTTCTTTCTCGTCTTGGCTGCATCCAGCAACCAGGCTCAGGGTCGCCTCAACCCATCTCGTCAAGGAACCACCCAAGGTCACAACGGGATGATCGGAGCCCCAGACGACGCGCTCCCACCCAAAGCTCGCTATCATGTGTTCAAAATAGGGGCGCAGGGTCCCCACGGACCAATCAGCCCCTGCATGGGCCGAAATCCCCGATATCTTGCCTACCACATTGGGTCGACGCGCGATCTCTCTTATGGCGCTGTTCCAGCCATCTGAGTTTTCACTAGGGATTTTGGGATTCCCACAGTGATCCAGGATAAACCGGGTGCCAGGACAACGATCCACGATGTCTATCAGCGACGCCAATTGATGGGCATGCGCACACAGATCAAAGCTCAATTGCTGTTTTCCAAGGGATCGCAAATTATCAATGAGGCGATCACTCGCGAGCTGGTCCTGCGTATAGCCGAACAACACATGCCGCAGGCCTTTCACCGCAGGCGTTGCGACCAGATCGTCGACATAGGCCTCAAACCCCGCGTCACCTGGCCTGCAACCCGCAACCACCCCAACAACAGAGGGGTGTATCGTCGACATCAAATGGGCTTCTGCCAGGGTCTGTTCCGACAGCACATCCACTTCCATATGGATCGCCGCCTCGATCCCAAGTTGGGCCGCTTCGGCGAAATAGTCGTCGACCGACCACGCCTGGTTGATCCGTGGCACATGTGTAAGCCACGGGTAGCTCAGATGAGCTGGGTAGACGAGGTGGAGATGGGTATCAACAATGCGCATAATGGCCAGCCAAAAACACGAAACGGCTGCATTGATATACCAATTATGTTTTTCGGTGTATTAAAGTTTGTATTCGCGCCTGACAGACCCGACGCTTAACGGCCTCGCATAATCGCAGCGCCCTGCACCCTGACCAGTCAGCCTTGCGGAGGCGACACCGCAGCCCGACCAAGTTCGGTCAGCCCGTATATGCCTCTGCTCTCGCGGATGAACCACCCGTAGACGTTGTTTCGGAGAATTGCAGGTGCCCTGGCAACCAGCGCTTTAAGCTGCTTTGGACTTTGCGGCCCGGAAAGCAGTGCCTTGGCGCACACAATGCAATCTTGCCTGTAGACGGTCATGATTGGCTTACCGCGCCCTCCACCCACCTGCGGATCGCCCACCCTACGCCTATGCTCATCCAGCAGGCGCGACCGCCTTTTCGGGTCACGACGCGGTGTAGCGGCAAAGGGAGCCACGATGACATCCACGTCTCCAGCATCCGAGACCGCAATGACGCCGAACCCGAGCCGACGGCACAAATTCCGAAACCGGGCATCGTGCTCACGCCCCCGACCAGTCTTCGAGGCTCGCGCCGCCAACCAGACTTCATCACAGAACGATGCCCGCTTTACACCTTGCATCACCAACTCGAGATTGAAGGCGAGCTTCATCTCGCAGACAATGATGACCGGCGGGTCGCCCTCTATGACACCAACCAGGTCGCAATCATTGACCTCGCCTTTGACGGAATAACCGGCTCTTTCCATGTACGCCTTCAAAGGAAGGTAGAGATCCGTTTCTGCCATTTGCTCACTTCGATCGAGATAGATAGGAAACTCGATGCTTACAGCCAGTTGGAAGCGTCAGTGAACTCGTAGATATCCAACAGAGTTTGGCCACGCTACCCCATACGAGCCCTGCCCGTTTCTGCCGAAAGGCGACCGAAACGATGGCTGGCTCGACGCACCGCCTCGGCGTGTCGATCAGGTCGACCGCAACCGACTTGCAGAACCTGAAGACCGGGTTGCACCGTCGGACCAAAGCCATGCTACGCCCGCGCAATAAACGGGCCACGATGCTGCGACTAAAGCCGACTGCGCTCTAGAAATTTCAATGGCAAGATGAAGTGGCGGAGAGAGAGGGATTCGAACCCCCGATAGAGTTGCCCCTATGCCGCATTTCGAGTGCGGTGCATTCAACCACTCTGCCATCTCTCCGCGAGATCGTCACGACACCCTGGGCGGGTGCGGTTGGTCGACACGGGGCGGCTTATGGCATAGCAATCGTGAGCCTGCAACTCCCTTGATGCAACTCAAGCAATCTGGATCGCTGCTTTGGTTTCGCTTCCGCTTTTTGTCTATGGCACGCTGCGTGACGACGACGTTTTGGCGGCAGTGCTCTGCCATGCCGTCGACGATAAGCACGTCAAGTCCGCGACGGCACTCGGATATCAGGCGCTCTGCTATCCGGGGCGGACCTATCCCGCCCTTGTGGCCTCGGCCGGTGCCACTGCAATGGGTCAGCTTTTGGGTGATCTGACAGCGACAGATCTGGCGCGGCTGGACGCATTCGAGGGTGCTGAATATCAGCGTGTGAGAATCACCGTTCTGGTTGGAACGACCCCCCAACTAGCGCTGGCCTATCTGCCCACGATCGACATCGCGGACGACAGTGCCACCTGGTCGCTCGAGTACTGGCGCGCCCATCACAAGGCGGCGATGATGCTCGACCTGACGGGAGCCGCGGGGCAGGATGGGCTGCACCGGCAGATGGAGCTCTAGCGACACAGGGGCAACTTGCACTGCTTCAACGCACAGCTATGGTTCGAGGGAGACGCAGCGATGATCAAGCGACGTAGCGTATTGGCAGCAATGACGACATTCCCCCTTTTGGCTCTGGGTGCTGGCGCGCCCATGAGCGTGTGGGCACAGGAGACACAAAACTTGGACGGCGACAAGATTTCAACCAGCGGCGGCGACGTCACCATTCACCCAGTGGAACACGCATCCCTGCTGCTCGGTTTTGGCGATCAGGTGATCTATGTCGACCCCGTTGGTGGCGCGGCGCTCTATGCCGACCTGCCAGCACCGACGGCAATTTTGATCACCCACGCGCATGGCGATCATTTCGACGTACCGACGTTGGAGGCCATTGCGGGCTCCACACCGATCCTGACCAGCCGGGAGGTGTTCGACAAGCTGCCCGAGGCGCTCAAGGCCAATGCCAAAGCAGTGGCCAATGGCGAAACCGGCGCACTCAATGGCATTTCGATCAAGGCCATTTCCGCCTACAACACCACCGAAGATCGCCTCCAGTTCCACCCCAAGGGCGTGGGCAATGGCTACCTGCTCAGCTTTGGTGACAAGACCATCTATGTCGCCGGCGACACCGAGCCGACGCCCGACATGTTGGCGCTGACCGGCATCGAGGTGGCATTCCTGCCGATGAACCTGCCCTATACCATGACCGTCGAGCAGGCCGCAGAAGCGGTCAATACCTTCAAACCCAAGATTGTCTATCCCTATCACTATGGCGAAAGTGATCTGAATGCGTTCGCCGCAGCCGTGGACAAGGCAACCGAAGTGCGGCTGCGGAACTGGTATGCGCACGCCAAGAGCTAAGCGGAAGTCTTGACTCTTGGGGCATTTGCCCTGATAAGCCGCCTCGGAATGCGTGCCGGTTCGTCCCGGTGCGCTTCCTTTGTTTGAAAACGCTGTTCGAGGCTGCCCGCCGGCAATTGTCGGTAGCATGTTCGAAATCCGCAGAAATTCTGGGCTTTGCCTGCGGTGCCACAGAGCGCGACAAAAAGGGACCGGCGTGTTTGAAGCACCCGGTGCATGAATGACTTTTGCAGTGATCAAGACCGGTGGCAAACAGTATAAGGTTGCCGCCAACGATGTTCTCAAGATTGAAAAGCTCGATGCTGAAGCCGGCACCATTGTGACCTTTGATCAGGTTCTGATGGTTGATGGCGAAGTCGGTGCTCCTCTGGTGGAAGGCGCGCTCGTCGCTGCCGAACTGCTTGAGACCCGCAAGCAGAAGACGGTCATCATCTTCAAGAAGAACCGTCGCCACAATTACCGTCGTCGCAATGGCCACCGCCAGCTGCTGTCGACCGTGCGCATCACCGAAATCCTGACCGGCGGCGACAAGCCATCGATCAAGGCTGCCGGCGTTGCTGCTCCAGCGGCGGCCGCCGTGTCGAGCAAGCCTGCTAAGGTCCGCGCTGCTGCCAAGGCCGCTGCTGCGACTGAAGCAAGCGCAGCTGTCGCGACCGAAGCCAAGGCTCCGGCAAAGAAGGCAGCAGCCAAGAAGGCAGCTCCAAAGGCAGCCGCAACCGATACCGACGCCGCTGAAAAGCCGGCGAAGAAGCCAGCTGCCAAGAAGGCAGCTCCAAAGGCCGACAAAGAATAAGGAGCTAGAGCACCATGGCACACAAAAAAGCAGGCGGCTCATCCCGCAACGGTCGTGATACCGCTGGCCGTCGTCTCGGCGTAAAGAAGTTCGGTGGCGAGACTGTCGTTGCCGGCAACATCATCATCCGCCAGCGCGGTACCAAGTGGCACCCCGGCACAGGCGTTGGCCTGGGCAAGGACCACACGATCTTCGCACTGGTCGACGGCAACGTGTCGTTCCGCACCCGCGCGAACTCGAAGGTCTTCGTGTCTGTCGACCCGGCACTGGCCGCCGAATAATCCGGCAGGTCTAGCGAACCCGGCCGGTGACCCGTTCCCCGGCCGTCTTCGCAAACGCGAAATTGTAAGGGGAGCCGGGTCACCGGTTCCCCTTTTTGCATTCTGAGTCCGCCATGTTGAACGCCAGAAACACGCTGCCAGAGACGCTTGTCACCACCCGGCTTACCCTGCGTAAGCCGGTGTCGAGCGACCTTGCCGATCTGGTGGCGTTGGCGAACAATCCGAACGTCGTCGCGCCGACCGCGACCATGCCTTTCCCTTACCTTGAGGAGCATGCCGAGGCGTTTGTTGCGGGTGTCGATGATCCGACTACGCCGCGCGCCTATGCAATTGCCAATGCTGACGATCGCCTGATGGGCGTGGTCAGCCTCAAATTTGCCCCCGACACGGCGCCTGAACTGGGCTATTGGCTGGGCGAGCCCCATTGGGGCCACGGCTACACGGCTGAAGCCGCCAAGGGCTTGCTCGACGCTGTGCGGCACAATGGCAGCATTCCCAAGGTGCGGGCCCGCGTGTTGCAGAGCAATCCGGCTTCGGCGCGGGTGCTCGACAAGCTTGGCTTTGTCGTCATTGAACGCACGCTGAGCTCGATCCAGCGCCATCTGGGCCAGCCGCTGCTGTTGCTGGAATGGAGGGCTGCATGAGCGTCAGCCTCACCACGCAAAATCTGTTGCTGCGCCAGCCCGAGCTGGGCGATGCCGAACCGATCGCGCGCTTTCTCAACGATTTCGGCGTGGCGGGTAATCTGGCACGGGTGCCATTTCCCTATCACCTGTCCGACGCCAAGGGCTGGCTGCGCACGCGCGCGCCCAATCTGCCGGTGGAAGAGATCACCTTTTCCATCGAAGTGCCCGGCGAGGGCTTTGCCGGCCATGTCGGCTATCACCTGGGCCCGCAAGGCCCCATCCTCGGCTATTGGCTGGGCCGCCCCTTCTGGGGGCGCGGTGTCATGACCGAGGCAGTCATTGCGAGCCTGGACTGGTTTTTTGGCGCTTCAAACCACGACGTGGTTTATTCCGGCGTCTTCCATTTTAATCTGGCCTCACTCGCCATTCAAACAAAGCTCGGGTTTACCCAAACCGGACGCTCCACCCTGCTCTGTCTTGCGCGCGACGCCGAGGTAGAGCATATCGACACAAAATTGACGCGCAGCGTCTGGAAGGCCAGAACACAATGAAGTTCCTCGATCAGGCCAAGGTCTATGTTCGCTCCGGCGATGGCGGCGCTGGTGCCGTCTCGTTCCTGCGCGAAAAATTCGTCGAATTCGGCGGCCCCAATGGCGGCAATGGCGGGCGTGGCGGTGACATCGTCATCGAATGCGTCGACGGGCTCAATACGCTCATTGATTATCGCTACCAGCAGCACTTCAAGGCCAAGACCGGCACCCACGGCATGGGCAAGGACCGCGCGGGCGCCAATGGCGAAGCAACAGTTCTGCGCGTCCCCGTCGGCACGCAGGTGTTTGAAGACGACAACGAAACCCTGATTGCCGACATGACCAAGGTTGGCCAGCGCGTTGTGCTGCTCTCAGGCGGCAATGGCGGCTTCGGCAATGCCCACTTCAAGACCAGCTCCAACCAGGCGCCCCGTCATGCCAATCCGGGCATTCCGGGCGTTGAAAAGTGGATCTGGCTGCGCCTCAAGCTGATCGCTGACGCGGGCCTGGTCGGGCTGCCCAATGCCGGCAAGTCGACCTTCCTCGCGGCTGTGTCGGCGGCCAAGCCAAAGATCGCGGCCTATCCGTTCACCACGCTCCATCCCAACCTTGGTGTTGTCTCGATCGGCGAACGCGATTTCGTGCTGGCCGATATTCCGGGCCTGATCGAAGGCGCCAGTGAAGGCGCGGGCATTGGTGACCGCTTCCTCGGCCATATCGAGCGCTGCGGTGTGCTGATCCATCTCATTGATGGCACTCAGGACGATATCAAGCATGCCTACCAGACGATCCGGACCGAACTGGCAGCCTATGACGAGCGCCTGGGCGAAAAGCCCGAGATCGTCGTGCTCAACAAGGTCGACGCTATCGAACCCGATGATCTCAAGGAAAAGCTCAAGATCCTCAAAAAGATCAGCAAGGCGGACGTGCTGCAGGTGTCAGGTGTGACCGGGAAGGGCGTCGATATGGTGCTCTATGGCGTCATCGAGACGCTCGACGCCGAAAAGGCCGCCAAGCTTGAAGCCGAACGCCGCAAGGCCGAGCCCAACTGGGCGCCATGATCCAACTGGGTGGACCCTTCCCTGTCACCTCTCCCCTGAGGGGAGAGTTCGGCGCGCAGCGCCGGGTGAGGGGTTCAGTCTCAACTGGGGCAACCCAGGACAACGCGGCCACTGAACCCCTCACCCCAACCCTCTCCCCTCAGGGGCGAGGGAGCCAGACCGAGGTCTGATCCAAATGAACGCCCTTGCGCCCTATAAGCGCCTGACCATCAAGATCGGCTCAGCCCTGCTTGTCGACAAGCAGGGAAAACTGCGTGCGGCATGGCTCGCCGACCTGGCGTCCGACATTGCCGCATTGAAGGCAGATGGCTGCGAAGTGGTCATCGTGTCGTCCGGGGCGATTGCGCTGGGGCGCGGTCTTTTAGGGCTCTCGGCAGTGGCGCTGACACTGGAACAGTCCCAGGCCGCTGCCAGCGCCGGACAAATCGCTCTGTCCCAGGCGTGGGCCGAGGCGCTGGGCCGCCACGACATTGTCACCGGCCAAATCCTGATTACGCCGAACATCACCGAAGAGCGGCGCTATTATCTCAATGCCCGCACCACGATTGCGACCCTTCTGGGTCTCGGTGCCATCCCCATCATCAACGAAAACGACAGCGTCGCCACGGCAGAAATCCGTTATGGCGACAACGATCGTCTGTCGGCACGCGTCGCCACCATGATCGAGGCCGATTGCCTTGTGCTGCTGAGCGATATCGACGGGCTCTATACCGCCCCGCCTGCCAAAGACCCCAATGCGACCCACCTGCCTGTGGTCAAGGCCATTACCCCGGCCATCGAGGCCATGGCTGGCGGCGCGGCGAGCCATCTGTCGCGCGGCGGGATGACCACCAAGGTCGAAGCTGGCAAGATCGCGACGCAGGCTGGGACCGCCATGATCATCGCCAAGGGCACCGAGAGCCATCCGCTCAGGGCCCTCACCGAAGACGGCCGCCATACCCTGTTCCATCCCGCCCAGAGCCGGGCACAGGCGCGCAAGCGCTGGATCATGGGCACGCTGGCGGTCTCGGGCTGGCTGCAGATTGACGCTGGCGCTGCCCGCGCCCTGCTCACCGGCAAATCGCTGCTGCCCATTGGGGTGACGCGCGTGACAGGCTCGTTCGAGCGTGGCGACGCCATTGCCGTGCTCAATGAGGACGGCGTGGAAATCGCCCGTGGCCTGGCCGGGCTCGACAGCGAGGAAGCGCGGCTCGTCATGGGCAAGCGCAGCGACGCCGTGCTGGAGCTTCTGGGTGTGGGCAACCGCGCCGCTCTGGTGCATCGTGATAATCTGGTGCTGGTGGGCGCCAAGGAGGACGTCAATGAGCTTGGCTGAGGCTGATCGCTCCATCGCAGATATCATGGCCGAACTGGGCCAAAAGGCGCGCATCGGCGCTAAGGCACTGGCCATTGCCAGCCCCGAGCAGAAGCGGACCGCGCTGATCACGGCCGCTGGCGCCATCAATGCGCACCGCAAGAAGATCCTGGCCGCCAATGCCAAGGATATGGAAGCGGCGCGTGACAAGGGCATTTCCAAGGCCTTTCTCGACCGTCTCGAACTCACCGATGCCCGCATCGATGGCATTATCGACGCGGTAAGAACCATTGCCGAGCTGCCCGATCCGGTCGGCGCCACCATTGCCGAATGGGACCGCCCCAACGGGCTTCACATCGAGCGCGTGCGGACACCCCTTGGCGTTATCGGCGTCATCTTTGAGTCGCGCCCCAACGTCACGGCGGATGCCGGCGCGCTCTGCATCAAATCGGGCAATGCGGTGATTCTGCGCGGCGGCAGCGACAGCTTCCACTCCAGCCACGCTATCGTTGAATGCATGCTGGATGGCCTGCACCTGGCAGGTCTGCCCGTGGAATGCGTGCAGCTGGTGCCGACCACCGACCGCGCCGCCGTGGGCGAAATGCTCAAGGGCTTGAACGGCAATATCGACATCATCGTGCCCCGCGGCGGCAAGACGCTGGTGGCGCGCGTTCAGGACGAGGCCCGCGTGCCGGTCTTTGCGCACCTCGAAGGCATCGTTCACGTCTATATCGACAAATCGGCCGACCTCGAAAAGGCTGTGGCGGTCACGCTCAACGCCAAGATGCGCCGCACTGGGATTTGTGGCGCTGCCGAAACGCTGCTGGTGCACCAAGATGTGGTGACGACCCATCTCAAGCCCATTATCGAGGCGCTGATTGCCAAGGGCTGTGAAATTCGCGGCGATGCGACCGTGATGTCGTTGATTCCGACCGCCAAACCAGCAACCGAGCAGGATTGGCGCACCGAATACGAGGATGCGATCATCTCGGTGAAGATCGTCGAGAGCCTCGAGGCAGCAATCGCGCATATAGAGACCTATTCCAGCCACCACACCGAAGCGATCATCGCCGAGGATCCTGCGGCGGTTGAGAAATTCTTCAACCAGATCGACAGCGCCATTCTCGTGCACAATGCTTCGACGCAGTTTGCCGATGGCGGCGAATTCGGCTTTGGTGGTGAAATCGGCATCGCCACCGGCAAGATGCATGCGCGCGGCCCGGTTGGCGTCGAGCAACTCACCAGTTTCAAATATCGCGTTCGCGGTAACGGCCAGACGAGACCCTGACACTGACCCTGCGCCACCCCATCCGCATTCCAGGTATTACCGAATTGCCGCCCTCCGGGACGGGAATGCGAATTGGGCTTTTCGGCGGGAGCTTCAACCCGATCCACGAGGGCCATGCACTGGTCATCGAGGAAACGCTGCGCCGGCTCGATCTCGATATGATCTGGGTGCTGGTGACGCCGGGCAATCCGCTCAAGGACCACAAGGAGCTGGCGCCGCTGGCTGAGCGCGTGATCGCCGCCCGCAAGCTGCTCAACAATCCGCGCGTCCGCGTCACCGGGTTTGAGGCCGCCCACGGCTTTACCTATACGTGGCAAACGCTGCGCTTCCTAACCACTGCCCTGCCCGACCGGCGTTTCGTCTGGATCATGGGTGCGGACAATCTGGTGGATTTTCACCGCTGGCAGCGTTGGCGCGATATCGCCGAAATGCTGCCCATGGCGGTCTATGTCCGCCCCGGCTCCGGTCGGCGTGCGCCCGTCTCGCAGGCGGCCTCGGCGCTGTCGCGCTACCGGGTCGATGAGGACGACGCAACCCGCCTCGCCCTGCTGCCACCACCCGCCTGGGTCTACCTTCACGGCCGCCAATCCCCCCTCTCCTCATCGGCGATTAGGGCAAGACGGCAACATGGTAACCCAAAATGACGCCCAATCTTGCGAAAGTGTCACCAAAGGCGCATATTGGTGGTGTGTGATGATAGTCACCAGAACAGGAACTGACTGCTTGCCGTTTGAAAAGACGCCTGCACATTCCGATCAACAACCAAGGATGCTGATCCCTCGCATGACCCATGCACGCGCATGGGCGGAAGGCCTTTGCTAATGGCCTCGCTGCCCGAGAACACAATCACCCCGTCCGATGCCCCTAAGGTCGCCGCGGAACGCCCCATGATCGACGTGATCCTTGAATGCCTTGACGATGCCAAGGCCGAGGAGACCATTGCCGTTGACATCATCGGCAAGTCCTCGCTCGCCGACCACATGGTCGTTACCTCCGGTCGTAGCCAGCGCCATGTCGGCGCCGTTGCCGACCAGCTGGTGAATGCCCTGCGTGAGGCCGGCTTTGGCAAGCCCCGCATTGAAGGCCTGCCCCATTGCGACTGGGTGCTGGTCGATGCTGGCGACGTTATCGTCCACATCTTCCGCCCCGAAGTGCGCGAGTTCTACAACATCGAAAAGATGTGGCAGGCTGACTTCGCCGCTGACGCCAACTAAGTCAGCGACATGCGGATAACCATCGCGGCCATTGGCCGGATGAAGGCCGGGCCTGAACGTGAAATGGTGGCGCGCTATCTCGATCGCGCCATCGGCGGCGGTAAGCCGCTGGCCCTGACGGGCTTCGACGTTATTGAACTCCCCGAATCGCGCAGCACATCCTCGGCCAGCCGCAAGGCTGACGAGGCTAAAGCGCTGCGCGCCGCCTTGCCCGAGGGCATCATCGTGGCGCTCGATGAGCGCGGCAAATCTATCGGGTCAGAACCCTTTGCCAAACAGATCGGCCGCTGGCGCGATGATGGTCGCCCCGCCGCCAGCTTCATTATTGGTGGCGCCGACGGGATCGACCCGGCCTTTGTGCAGGCCGCCGATCTGGTTCTGAGCTTTTCGCCCATGGTGTGGCCGCATCAACTGGTGCGTATCATGCTGGCCGAACAACTTTACCGCACAACCACCATATTGTCCGGGCACCCCTACCACCGGGGCGACTAGGCTGAACCGATCACATCATGGTTAAGCAACGTTAACCTGTGGTTTGCAGGCGCTTTGCTATGGTGGCCCGCAATGATTCGGGTGCGCGGCCCGTGCTGGAGTGGTCATGGCAGTGAGGCCGGGCAAGAAACTGGGATTGATACTGGCCGGGGCCCTCCTCGCCAGCGCAACGGCCCTGCCCTTGCACGCCCAGACCGAGACGGTAACGCCGGAGGCGGCGCCAGCTGCGGCGCCCACGACCAATGAGCAGGATTTGGCGACGGTTGAGGCCTCGCTCGATCTCAGCCAGGAGCGCATCGACCAACTCAAGGCCGAGATTGCCGAGCTCGAAGGCGATCGCACCAAGCAGAACGCCGCCCTGATCGCCGCCGCCCAGCGCGTCAAGCTCGCCGAAATCGAGGTCGCCGACGTCGAAGACCGTCTGTCCGAGCTGATTGTGTCCGAGCTTGAAGTGCGCGGACGTCTGGACGGGGCCGACGCGGAAATCGCCAATGTGCTGGCCGCGCTCGAGCGCATCTCCCTCAATCCGCCTCCGGCGCTGATCGTTGATCCCGACGACGCTCTGGGGTCGGCTCGTTCGGCCATTCTGATCGCAGCGATTGCCCCGCAACTGCGCGCGAAGGCCGACGCCGTGACCGCCGACCTCAAGGCGCTGACAGATATCAAGACGGCCGCGCTCGCCGAAGAGGCGACACTCAAGGCCAACCATTCTGTGCTCGAAGAAGAGCAGCTGCGCATCGCGACGCTGATTGCCGCCCGCAAGCAAGGGATCAGCGTCCGCACCGCCGAGCTGGATGCCGAGGTGCAGGAAGCGGTCGCCCTTGCCGCGCGCGCCACCACGCTCAAGGAACTGGTGGATGCACTCTCATCGCGGGTGAACTCCGTCTCGACCGCGGCCGCCGCGTCGGACGCGTCGAACGATCCCAATGCGATCCAGCTCTCGCCTGAGGCCGTGCATCTGGCGCTGTCCAACAGCGCACGCACCGAGCCCGGCATCCCCTTCAGCGCCGCCAAGGGCTATCTGACCATTCCCGCCAATGGCACCAATGTGGTCAATTACGGCTCGAGCGACGGCTTTGGTGGCATCAGCCATGGCATTTCGCTGGTCACCCGCGCCGATGCGCAGGTGGTGTCTCCAGCCGATGGCTGGGTGCTGTATAAGGGCCCTTACCTCAATTACGGCCAAATCATCATTCTCAATACGGGGCAGAGTTACACGACCCTGCTGGCTGGGCTTGATTCCGTGACGGTCGATATCGGCCAGTTCGTGCAGATGGGTGAACCCCTGGGCACCATGGGATCACGGACAAGTGGGCGCACCGTCACCACCAATGCTGGAAACGACCAGCCGACCCTTTATATTGAACTCCGCCATAACAATCAGCCCGTCGACCCAACCGGATGGTGGGCCGCCAATCAACAGACTGGATAGAACCCCGATGCGCTTTACCACCCTTCGCGCAGCTGCCGTGACGCTGGCCCTGCTGGCACCGGGTTCCCTGCTCTATGCGCAGGAAGAACCCGCTCCTGTACCGGCCGAGGAAACGCCCCTGCCGAACCCGGATCAGGCCCCACCGGCCGACATCGCACCGGGTGGCGAAGCGCCAGAGCCAACGGCCGAAGAATCCGCCGCCAAGCCGCGCGATCCGCTGGAGATCTATGCGGACCTCAACCTGTTTGGCGAAATCTTCGACCGCATCCGCGCCGAATATGTCGATCCGCCAGATGAGCAGGAGCTGATCCGGGCCGCCATCCAGGGCATGCTGACCTCGCTTGATCCCCATTCCGGCTATCTGCCGCCGACCGACTACAACGACACCCGCGAGGATATCTCGGGCGAGTTCGGCGGTCTGGGCATTGAAGTCACCATGGAAGATGGTGTGGTCAAGGTGGTCTCGCCCATCGACGACACCCCCGCCGCCAAGGCCGGCATTCTGGCCAATGACTTGATCGTGCAGATCGATGGCACCTCCATTCAGGGCCAGAGCCTGGACGATTCCGTCGCCAAGATGCGCGGCAAGATCGGCACCTCGGTCAAGATCACCGTGGTCCGTGAAGGCGTGCCCGATCCGATCGATTTCGAACTGACCCGCGCCACGATTGCTATGCGTGCCGTGCGCTGGTCGATGGAAGGTGGCGCAGAAGAAGGCACCGGTGACGTCGCCCTGATCCGTCTGTCGCGCTTCTCCGAGCAGGCCTTTGTCGGCATCCAGAAGGCCATCAAGGACATTTATGCCGAGCGTAAGGGCGTGGCGCCCAAGGGCATCATCCTTGATCTGCGCAACAACCCAGGCGGTCTGGTCGATCAGTCGGTCTATGTTGCCGACGCCTTCCTCAAGCAGGGCGCGGTTGTGCTGACCCGTGGCCGTATCGCCGAGGAAAGCGCCCGCTATGACGCCCAGCCCGACGCACTCGATGCGCTGATCGCTGACGTGCCGCTGATCGTGCTGATCAATGGTGGTTCGGCCTCCGCGTCCGAAATCGTCGCTGGTGCCCTGCAGGACCACAAGCGCGCCACCATCGTGGGCACGCGCTCGTTCGGAAAGGGTTCGGTCCAGTCGATCATCTCGCTTGGCCCCGATGGCGCCATGCGCCTGACCACTGCGCGTTACTACACGCCGAACAACCGGTCGATCCAGGCCCTCGGCATCACTCCTGATATCGAGATCAAGCAGACCGTTCCGCCTGAATTCCAGGGTCGTGACGAGATCATTGGTGAAGCCGGTCTTGCCGGGCACATCAAGATTGAAGGCCAGGAAGAAACCACGGTTGGTTCCTCCGTCTATGTCCCTGCCGAAAAGGCAGACGATGCGCAGCTGCAATACGCCATCGGCCTGATCGACGGCAAAGAGACCAACCCGGCCTATCCTGCCAAGGCCGAGTAATCAGCGGTTTGGCTGTGTTATGAAATTGTGGGGGCGAGGCGGCTGATTCGCTGCCTCGCCCCCTTTCTTTGGACGCCATTGGCACGGGACAGATAAGCTATGGCCGATGATCTGAGCACCCCGCTGACCGGGCGTAAGGGCAAGCCGGGCGCCAAGCGCCACCTGCCCATTGCACGCAGTCTGTTTGCCCTTCTGGCGCTCATCGGCGGCGCGTTTGCGCTGCGTCTCATCCTGGTCGATGATCCCGAGGGCGGTCGTCCCAGCCAGGAGGCCTCGGTCGCCTCAACCCGCAGCAACAATGCCGTTGCCAGCGCGGTCGCCAATGGTCCCGTCACCATCACCGCCGACCCACAGCAATACAACGCCGATGGCTCGGTCGCGGCGATTGCACCGACCGGGAGTGGTGCTGCTGGCCTGCCCGATATCTACGGCGCGCTGCCCGACCTCAGCGAGGAAACCAGCGATGGTCCGATCCCGCGCATGGGCGCATCGGGCCTGACGCCCTTTGCTGCCTATGCCCGCCCGGCCAGCGCTGCTGCGGCCAGCGGCAAACCTATGGTGGCCATCATCGTCACCGGCCTTGGCATCAACGAGCAGGGCTCGATGGACGCTATCGACCAGCTGCCCGAAGACGTGACATTGGCCTTTGCCCCCTATGGCAAGACGCTGGACCGGACCGTCTCGGCCGCCAGGGCCGATGGGCACGAAGTGCTGCTCGAAGTGCCGCTGGAGCCGTTTGACTATCCACAGAACGACCCTGGCCCGCAGACGCTGCTGACCGGCGACGCGCCCCGCGCCAATATCGACAAGTTGTTCTGGCTGATGTCGCGGTTTGGCGGCTATGCCGGCATTATCAACAATATGGGCGCGCGCTTCACCGCATCGGCCGCAGACTTTTCCCCCATCATGGAAGAACTCGGCGCACGCGGTCTGGGCTATATCGACGATGGCTCGTCCAATCGCTCGGTAGCGCCGCAGCTGGCGGCCAATAACAAGGTGCCGTTTTCGCGCGCTGATACGATGATCGACACCAATCCGTCGCGGGCATCCATTCTGGCAGCGCTTGCCAGCCTTGAGACAAAGGCGATGGAGAATGGCCAGGCAATCGGTATTGTCAGTGCATTGCCTATCTCCGTCACTGCGGTGACCGAATGGGCCAATGAACTTGCAGCCAAGGGCATCGTGCTGGTCCCGGCCAGTGCCCTGATGAAATAGAGATTCAGTGCCATGGTCGATCGTGAAACCCTGCCCTATCGCGACTGCGTTGGCGTCGCCGTCTTCAACCAGCAGGGTGAGGTCTTCATCGGTCGACGCAAGGCCGATGACAACTCGGACGACACCTCCGAGGTTGATGCGCCCTGGCAGATGCCGCAGGGTGGCATAGACAAGGGCGAGGACCCGCTGAAGGCCGCGCTGCGGGAACTGCACGAAGAAACCAATATCACCTCTGTGAGCCTGCTCGCTGAGGCCCCAGAGTGGATCTACTATGATCTCCCCGATGAAGCGCTCGGCATTGCGCTCAAGGGCAAGTATCGTGGGCAGCGCCAGCGTTGGTTCGCCTTTGCCTTTACCGGCCATGAGAGCGAAATCAATGTCACTGCACCCGGTGGCGGCAAGTTCCCCGCCGAGTTCGATGCCTGGCGCTGGGAAAAGCTGGGCAATACACCCGACCTGATCGTCGCGTTCAAAAAGCAGGCCTACGAAAAAATCGTCGAGGCCTTCCGCGATATCCCGGAGCGGTTTATCTAGGACTAATGCGAACCATCGGTCTTATCGGCGGCATGAGCTGGGAATCAACGGCCCACTATTACCGCGTCATCAATCAAGAAACCGCGGCCCGCCTTGGCGGCCTGCACTCTGCGCCATTGATCGTTCACTCGGTCGACTTCGCCCCGATTGCCGAAATGCAGTCTGCGGGTGACTGGGAGGGCGCGGGCCGGCAGTTGGCTGAGATTGCAAAGGGCCTCGAGAAGGCCGGGGCCGAGGTCGTCGGCCTTGCCACCAACACCATGCACATCGTTGCCGACATCATTACGGCAGGGCTCAATATCCCCTTCGTGCATATTGGTGATCCGACCAGCGACGCGCTGCTCGGCGACGGCTTTAAAACCGTCGGCCTCCTGGGCACCCGCTTCACCATGGAGTTGCCGTTCTATCGCGAGCGGCTCGAATCACGGGGCCTCGCCGTACTGGTTCCCGAGATCGATCGAACGAATCTCAATGGGATTATCTACGAGGAACTGTGCCGGGGCATCGTGCGCGAGGAATCCCGCCGCACCTATGTCACCGCCATCGAGCGGCTGCAGGCGCGCGGGGCGGAAGCGGTGATTCTTGGGTGCACCGAGATTGCCATGCTGATCGACGATTCCAACAGCCCCATCCCGGTCTATGACACGACCGATCTCCACGCCAAGGCCCTGGTTTCGGCAGCGCTGGCTTAAGGCCCGCCATCTGGTTGGTCATCCTCCGGTTCTTCGCTTCCCAGACTTAAGAAACGCCCTCGGGTCGCGCCCGAGGGTGACGACTAAGAGAGTCGAGCTGGACGTTGCACCCCACAAACAAAAAACCCCGCCGGCACTGCCAGCGGGGTTTTGAAATTGCTTTTCGTCCGGGGTTAGTGGACGTGGGCCCCGTTGAGCTGACCGGCTTCGAGAGCCAGGTTCAAAAGGCCGCTGACGAATTCCTGCGCGTAGGACTTGGCTTCTGGCGTTGCCGCCGAGGCCAGTTCCGCTTCAGCAGCCTTGATCTGGGCTGCCAGGTCCGCGTGGTCGAATTCGGAATATGGCGCAGACTGCTCGGCCAGAATGGTCAGACCTTCTGGCGATACGTCGGCAAAGCCACCCTTGACGAAGAAAATCTCGTCACGGCCGTTCAGGCCATTCACGGTGATGAAACCGGGACGCAGCGTCGTCATGAACGGCGCATGGTCGAACATCACGGTGAAGTAGCCTTCGGTGCCCGGTACCGTCACCGAGGTCACGACTTCCGACAGCACCAGCCGCTCGGGCGACACAATCTCGATCTTGAGGCCTTCAGCCATGTTCTTGGTCCCTTAAGGAAGGAGAAGGGCCTGCCGCGCACGGCAGACCCGGATATTGGAAAGCTTAGGCTGCCTGAGCGGCCAGCTTCTGTGCCTTCTTGACGGCATCTTCGATGGTGCCGACCATGTAGAAGGCTGCTTCTGGCAGGTGATCGTACTCGCCAGCCACCAGGCCCTTGAAGCCCTTGATGGTGTCTTCGAGCTGCACGAACACGCCTGGCGAACCGGTGAACACTTCAGCCACGTCGAACGGCTGGCTCATGAAGCGCTCGATCTTGCGGGCACGGGCCACGACCAGCTTGTCCTCTTCGGAAAGCTCGTCCATGCCCAGGATCGCGATGATGTCCTGCAGCGCCTTGTACTTCTGCAGCACTTCCTGAACCTTGCGGGCAACTTCGTAGTGCTCCTGGCCAACAACGTTGGCATCGAGAATACGCGAGTTCGAAGCCAGCGGATCCACAGCTGGGTAGATACCCTTTTCCGAGATCGCACGGTTCAGAACCGTCACGGCGTCAAAGTGAGCGAACGAAGTGGCTGGTGCCGGATCGGTCAAATCGTCGGCGGGCACGTACACGGCCTGCACGGACGTGATCGAACCCTTGTTCGTGGTGGTGATGCGTTCCTGCATCTGGCCCATGTCGGTTGCCAGCGTTGGCTGATAACCCACGGCAGATGGGATACGACCCAGCAGTGCCGACATTTCAGCGCCAGCCTGGGTAAAGCGGAAGATGTTGTCCACGAAGAACAGCACGTCCTGGCCCTGGTCACGGAAGTTCTCAGCAACGGTCAGACCGGTGAGAGCCACGCGAGCGCGGGCACCTGGGGGCTCGTTCATCTGGCCGAACACGAGAGCGCACTTGGAACCGGCCGACGAACCATTGTTCGCTGCAGGATCCTTGTTCACGCCCGATTCGATCATTTCGTGATACAGGTCGTTGCCTTCGCGGGTGCGTTCACCCACGCCAGCGAACACCGAATAACCACCGTGCGCCTTGGCGACGTTGTTGATCAGTTCCTGGATCAGAACGGTCTTGCCCACGCCGGCGCCGCCCATCAGGCCGATCTTGCCGCCACGTGCGTATGGAGCGATCAGGTCAACGACCTTGATGCCGGTGACCAGAACTTGCGATTCTGGGTTCTGCTCGGCAAAGCTTGGTGCGTCCTGGTGGATCTCGCGGGTATCGGTTTCACCGATCGGGCCGGCTTCGTCGATTGGCTCGCCGATCACGTTCATGATGCGGCCCAGGGTCGCTTCGCCAACGGGCACGCGGATAGCGGTGCCCAGATCGATCACTTCGGCGCCGCGAACGAGACCTTCAGTGGTGTCCATAGCGATGGTACGCACTGCGTTTTCGCCAAGGTGCTGAGCCACTTCAAGGACCAGACGCTGGCCATTGTTGTAGGTCTCAAGCGCGTTGAGAATCGCGGGCAGGTGATCGTCGAACACGACGTCGACGACGGCGCCGATGACCTGCGATACGCGACCGGCCTTTTTGTCTGCCATTTGTTCGTCCTCGCTATGCGTTAGAGCGCTTCCGCGCCCGAGATGATTTCGATGAGTTCTTTGGTGATCTGGGCCTGGCGCTGGCGGTTATAGCTCAGCTGCAGCTGTCCGATCATTTCGCCGGCGTTACGGGTCGCATTGTCCATTGCGGACATCTGCGCGCCGTAGAACGAAGCGCTGTTTTCCAGCAGCGCACGCAGCACCTGAACCGCAATATTGCGCGGCAGCAGGTCTTCGACGATCGCTTCTTCGCTTGGCTCATATTCGTAAGGCACGGTGGAGGCAGCAACAGCGCCCTCACCCTCTGGCCGTTCCAGCTTCGCCGGAATGATCTGCTGGGCGGTTGGCACCTGGCTGATCACGCTGCCGAACTTGGCAAAGAACAGGGTCGCGACGTCAAATTCACCAGCGGCGAACATCGACAGCACCTTGTCCGCAACCTGCTGGGCCTGGGTAAACCCGACCTGCTTGACTTCGCGGAAGTTGAAGGTGTCCACGATCAGCTCTGGATACTGACGGCGCAGAATGTCGTGGCCCTTGCGGCCCACGGTCAGGATCTTGACCGTCTTACCCTGGCTGAGCAGCTTTGCAGCATGCTCGCGAGCGAGACGGGCGATCGAAGAGTTGAAACCACCGGCCAAGCCACGCTCGCCGGTCGCAACGACCAGCAGATGCACCTGATCCTTGCCTGTACCGCCAAGCAGCACAGGGGCATTGGTCTGCCCTTCATACACCGCGCCAAGCGCGGCCAGAACCTTGCCCATACGCTCGGCATAGGGGCGTGCAGCTTCCGCTGCGTCCTGTGCGCGGCGCAGCTTGGCAGCTGCGACCATCTGCATGGCCTTGGTGATCTTCTGGGTCGATTTGACCGAGTCGATCCGGTTCTTGAGGTCCTTTAGCGACGGCATGGTGCTGTGCGCTCCTTATGGGGCCTTCGGAGCGTGACCGGCGAAAGGGAGAACCCTTCCGCCTTATGTCACGCGACTACTTCATTACGCCGCGTAGGTCTTCTTGATCTCGTCAAGAGCCGACTTCAGCTTGGCGCGGGTGTCGTCGCTCAGAGCCTTTTCAGTGGCGATCGTGTTCAGCAGCGCAGCATGCTTGCCACGCAGAGCCGACAGCACGGTCTTCTCGAAATCGGCAACCTTGGTCACTGGGATCGAGTCGAGGTAGCCGTTGGCACCAGCGAAGATCACCGCAACCTGTTCTTCCGTCTTGAGCGGGGAGAACTGTGGCTGCTTGAGCAGCTCGGTGAGGCGTGCACCGCGGTTCAGCAGGCGCTGGGTTGCAGCGTCAAGGTCCGAACCAAACTGCGCGAACGCAGCCATTTCACGGTACTGGCTGAGCTCGCCCTTAAGCGAACCGGCAACCTGCTTCATCGCCTTGATCTGAGCCGAACCACCCACGCGGGACACCGACAGACCGACGTTCACGGCTGGACGGATACCCTGGAAGAAGAGGTTGGTTTCGAGGAAGATCTGGCCGTCGGTGATCGAAATCACGTTGGTCGGGATGTAGGCCGACACGTCGTTGGCCTGGGTCTCGATCACGGGCAGCGCGGTCAGCGAACCCAGACCGTGGTCTTCGTTCAGCTTTGCAGCGCGCTCGAGCAGACGGGAGTGCAGGTAGAACACGTCGCCTGGGTAAGCTTCGCGCCCTGGTGGACGACGCAGCAGCAGCGACATCTGACGGTAGGCAACGGCCTGCTTGGTCAGATCGTCATAAGCGATAACGGCATGCTGGCCATTGTCACGGAACCACTCGCCGATGGCGCAACCGGTGAAGGGCGCAATGTACTGGAGCGGTGCTGGATCGGATGCGGTAGCCGCGATCACGATCGAGTACTGCAGCGCGCCGGCTTCTTCGAGCTGACGCACGAACTGAGCGACGGTCGAGCGCTTCTGGCCGATTGCGACGTAGATGCAATAGAGCTTGTCGGTGTCCGACGCATTGGCGTCGTGGGCAGGCTTCTGGTTGAGGAAGGTGTCCAGAATGATGGCCGACTTACCGGTCTGACGGTCACCAATGATCAGCTCGCGCTGGCCACGGCCGATTGGGATCAGCGCGTCGATGGCCTTGAGGCCGGTCGACATTGGCTCGTGCACGGACTTGCGTGGCAGAATGCCAGGCGCCTTGACGTCGACGCGGCGACGTTCGGTGTGCTCGATTGGACCCTTGCCGTCGATCGGGTTGCCCAGACCGTCGACAACGCGACCAAGCAGGCCACGGCCAACTGGGGTGTCCACGATGGCGCCGGTGCGCTTGACGACGTCACCTTCCTTGATCGAACGGTCATTGCCGAAGATCACGACGCCGACATTGTCAGCTTCGAGGTTCAGAGCCATGCCCTTGATGCCGCCTGGGAACTCAACGAGCTCACCAGCCTGCACATTGTCGAGGCCGTAAACGCGGGCAATACCGTCACCGACGGAGAGCACCTGACCGACTTCGGAAACCTGGGCTTCCTGGCCGAAATTCTTGATCTGGTCCTTGAGGATCGCAGAGATTTCCGCGGCTTTGATGTCCATTTATCCGACCTCTTTCATAGCGATCTTCATCGCGGTCAATTTCGTCTTGAGTGAACTGTCGATCATCTGCGAACCGACCTTCACCTGAAGGCCACCGATCAGCGAGGGATCAACGAATTGGTTGAGCGTGACCGTCTTGCCGATCTTGCCCTTGAGCGTCTCTGCGAGCGCCTTTGCCTGGTCGGCATTGAGCGGAGCCGCCGAGGTCACGTCTGCGGTGACTTCACCACGCGCTGCCGCAGCCAGATCACGGAACGCCACAATGATCGCGTCGAGTGCGAACAGGCGGCCATTCCGGGCGATAAGGCGGAGGACGTTTGCCACAAGACCGTTGGTCTTGGACTTGGCGAGCAGCGCATCGAGCGCCTTGGCCTTTTCGTCGGTGGTGATCACCGGCGACCGCAGGAAGCTCGCAAAGTCAGCGCTCTCCCCGATCAGGCGGGAGACGTCGGAAAGCGACGTCTCGACCGATGCCAATTGGTTCTCGCTCTCGGCAAGGTCGAACAACGCCGACGCATATGGCCGGGCGATGTGGGTAAGCACTGAATTCTGCGCTGCCAATGCCGCATAACCCTCTTGGTTGCCTGCCTGCTCAACCGCCCGATTCCTGAAGAAAAACCGGGGGCTCGCTGACGCTTGTTCTGGTCTGGAAAAGGGGAAATCCGGAGCCCCTTCAAAGTCCGGCCCGCTCTAGCACAAGCCTTGCGCGCCTTGCAAGGCTTGGGGGCGCGATTCAAATGCGGCGAAAGTGTCGCAGGGTCTAGCCTGTGCAAAGTCTGGCGCGCCATGATGTGGCCACATCCCCGCAATCGCCGCACACACATGCAGTCAATCGACTGTTCGGCCTGTATATTTCGCGCTGCACACGGGATTTGCCGCTACATGAAGCTCATGGGGTCGATATCGACCTGCACCCGCAGGTTGCCGGTGACCTTTTCCGCTGATGCCAGCCAGAATCGGACATAGCCGGAGAGATCGAAATCCTTGCCCGACTGGGCGAGCAGCCGCACGCGATGGCGACCACGCACCATGGCGATCGGCGCATCGGCCGGCCCGAACAGGCGCACCCCTTCGGCCATCGGTGCGGCCGACAGCAGCTTCTTGGCGTAGTTCATCGCCACATCATGCTCGTTTGCCGAAACGATCAGCGCCGCCAGCCGCCCGAATGGCGGCAAGCCCCCCGCCTCACGGGCCTGCAGTTCATGGGCATAAAACGCCTCGCGATCCCCGGTCACCATGGCCCGCATCACGGGGTGGTCGGGGTGATAGGTCTGAAGGAACGCCTTGCCGGTCTTGGAGGCGCGACCGGCCCGGCCCGCCACCTGGGTCAAAATCTGGAAGGTTTTTTCCCCCGCGCGCGGATCGCCATGCGCCAGGCCCAGATCCGCATCGAGCACGCCAACCACCGATAGCTTTTCAAAATGGTGCCCCTTGGAGACCAGCTGCGTGCCGATGATCAGGTCAAACTCACCGCGCTCGATCTCGGAGAATCGGTCGCGCAATTGGGCATTGCTGCCCATGTCGGATGAGAGGATCACCCGGCGCGCGTCGGGAAACCGTGCGGCCGCCTCTTCGGCGACGCGCTCGATGCCCGGACCCACCGCGATCAGCGCATCAGCCTCGCCACAGGCGCTGCAGACCTTGGGCGTTCGCACTTCATGCCCGCAATGGTGGCACATGAGCACCCCGCGGAAGCGGTGCTCGACCATCCAGGCCGAACAGTCAGGACACTGATATTGATGACCGCAGGAGCGGCACAGGGTCAGGGGCGCATAGCCGCGTCGGTTGAGAAACAGCAGCGCCTGCTCGCCACGCTCAATGGCCGAAAACACCTCACGGGCCAGCTGCGGCGCGATCCACTGTCCCTTTTCCGGGCCATCCACCCGCATGTCGATGGTGGTGATATTGGGCATGGCGGCTTCGGCAAAGCGCGCCGTCAGCATCACATGGGCATAGCGCCCGCCATTGGCATTGTTGCGTGTTTCCACCGACGGCGTCGCTGAGGACAGAATCACCCGCGCATTGGCGAGATGGGCCCGCACCACCGCCATGTCGCGAGCATGATAATTGACCCCCTCCGACTGCTTGTAGGCACCGTCGTGCTCTTCATCGAGCACCAGCATGCCCAGCTCGCGAAACGGCAGGAACAGCGCCGAGCGCGCGCCAACCACCGCCCGCACTGTGCCGTCGAGCACGCCACGCCAAACCCTGCCGCGCTGCACCGGCGTCATTTCGGAATGCCATTCCGCCGGGCGTGTGCCAAAGCGGCGCGTAAAACGATCGAGGAAAGTGTGGGTCAGGGCAATTTCAGGCAGCAGGATCAACGCCTGCCGGCCCGCCCGCAGCGTTTCCGCCACCGCCTCGAAGAACACCTCGGTCTTGCCACCGCCGGTGACGCCATCGAGTAGCGCGACGCCGAACTTGTGCGGATCGAGCGCCGAAATCTGCGCCAGAGCGGCCTGTTGTTCCGGACTGAGTTTGGCAATTGCCGCGTCGGGATCGGGCGGCAGCACGATGGGCGGCGCGGCCATTTCCAGACGCTCCACCGCCCCTGCCCGCTCCAGCCCCTCGATGACCGAGGCCGACACACCCGAGGCGCCGATGAGCGCAGCCTTGGGCCAAGCCATCTCGTCCATCAAGACATCGAGCACCCGCAGCCGCGCCGGGGTGAGCTTTTCCGGATCGCGGCCCGTGCGGCGATAGGCAATGACGGGTTTGGGCGTATCGAGCGCTTCGCTCGAGCGCAGCACGGCGCGCAACACCTGTCCCGGTGGCGCCAGCGTATACCGCGCCACCCATTCGACCAGCTTGAGCAATTCCTCGCTGAGCGGAGGCACATCATAGGCCATCGCGATATCGCGCAGCCGGTTATGCGCCACCATGTCCTTGGGCGGCCCCCAGACCACGCCCAGCGTCAGGCGCGGTCCCAGCGGCACGGCAACGATGGAGCCGCGCACCACCGCCATTCCGGCAGGCACGCGGTAGCTGTAGGGGCCTTCGACGGCCACCCCCACCATGACGGCGACGATGTCTGGACGGTGTTCCATTTGTGCCCGTTCTGTTCGCATCAGACCGTAACGGGCGCAAGTGATTCTGCCAAAGCGACAGCGGTCAGATCACGACCAGCGTCGAGCCGACTCGTACCGCATCGTGCAGATGGATAATGTCCTGCTGCAGCAGACGCACGCAACCGCTCGACACAGCCTGACCGATCGAACGTTCGTCGGGATTGCCGTGAATACGGTAGATGGTGTCGACATTGCCCTGATGGATATAGAGCGTGCGCGCACCCAGCGGATTGTCGATGCTTGGCTCCATGCCGCGACGATACTGTTCCAGCTCGGGCTGGCGTTCAATCATCTCGGATGGTGGGGTCCAGCGTGGCCACTCGCGCTTGTAGGCGATGTGAGCGCGGCCCGACCAAGCATAGCCGGCACGGCCAATACCAACACCATAGCGGGTGGCAAGGCCATCCTGGCCGACGTGGTAGAGGAAGCGGTTTGGCGTATCGACGACCACGGTACCGGGCTTTTCGCCGGTCGGATCGATCACCTGCTGGCGCCAGTAGATGGGGTCAACCAGCGACATATCGGCAGCGCGCAGCGGGAAGGGCTCGTCATAGATCGGGCCATACATCATCTGCACTTCAGGCGGCACAGGATGGCGCGTCTCGGCGACGGGCACCATGCGCGGCTGGGTGGCTGTGGTGGCGCAACCGGCCAGCGCCAAAGCCGAAAGGCTCGCACCGCCCACCAGGAACTGGCGGCGGCCAAGGATAGGAAGAGTCATGACAAAAGCTTTCTTGGTGCGGCCTCAGTGGCCGTCGGAACAGATGCGGGCGAGTGAGATGGACTCAGCCCAGCCTCGGAGGCGGCAGCTCGGCGGTCGGTGACTGCCCCCTCGCCAGGGGAACAATGCGCACGACAGAGCGGGCGGAAAGACTTGGCGGCGCGCTGGCAAGTGCAGGCACCAGAACGCCAAGATCGGGGTGGCATGGCATGACGCGCTTGCCGCCCAGCTCCTTGCATTTCCACACGAAGGCGGCGTGGCCATCTTTGCTGGTCACGCTATGGCCGTGTTGCGGCACGCCATGCAGCCCAAACCCCATTCCGAAGCTCGGGCCGGATAGCGCCACAATGGCGAGCACCAGCATCAATATGGACGACAACCGTTTCATACCCTCGCCTTATCGCGCCAATTGCGGCGCTCGCTAGGCAGGTCACGCCAGCGTGTCCCCCTGTCTGCGCCGCTGCAGCACCAGTGATGCAAGAGCGCAACACTTAGCCCCATGGTAAACGATATGCGTTAATGTCAGCTTCACGCGGCGGGGGCAGACTGGGGGCATGGTCGACTCAGCTTTTGCCACCGATGACTTCATCCGCGCCCAGATTGCCGCCTGGCAGCGCGAGCTCGGCTCCGTGCGGCGGCTCGCCGACAATACGCTCGAAGCCTATAGACGCGATCTCAGCCAGTTCCTCGGATTTCTCGCCGGACATACCGGCGGACCGGTGACGCTGGCGACGCTCAGGGAATTGCGCGGTGGCGATATTCGCGCCTTCATGGCCCAGCGCCGCAATGAGACCCTGGGCTCGCGCTCGCTTGCCAGAGTATTGTCAGCGCTCAAATCTTTCTTCCGCTTCATGGAGCGCGAGGGCGTGGTGGCGACCGAGGCGCTCAACGTGATCCGCACGCCAAAACTGGCCAAGTCCCTGCCCAAGGCGCTGACCGTGATCGAGGCGCGTGCCACCATTTCGGCAACGGAAGAGATGGAGGACCGCCCCTGGGTCGCGGCGCGCGACATGGCGGTGCTCTCGCTCTGCTATGGCGCGGGACTGCGTATTGCCGAAGCCCTGGCGGTGACCCGAGGCGATCTGGAAGGCACGGCCATTCGCGTCAATGGCAAGGGCGGCAAGATAAGGTTGGTGCCGCTGATCGAGGCGGTGCGCCGCTCCATCGAGCTGTACCTCAGCCTTAGCCCCTTCAAATCAGCGCCCGATGAGCCGCTGTTCCGCGGGGTGCGGGGCGGCGTGCTGTCGCCGCGGCTGATCCAGATGCGGGTTGTGCAGCTGCGCTCGGCCCTTGGACTGCCGCCTTCGGCGACGCCGCATGCCCTGCGCCATTCCTTTGCCACCCATCTTCTCGGGCGTGGTGGCGACCTCAGAGCCATTCAGGAATTGCTGGGCCACGCCTCGCTCTCGACCACCCAGATCTATACCGCCGTCGACACCGATCGCCTGCTCGAGAGCTATCAAAAGGCTCACCCACGGGGCTGAATGCGTTAGCACACTGCTAGCCTTTACAGTCGCACTGACGCGGAATATGACAATCGCCATGCACACGTTCGCCGCCAATCTCCTCCTTACGATCTGGCTTTCTGGCTCCCCTCAGGACCGGAACGAACGCTGACGTCCAGCTTTTCGTTGAAACCGGCCCGCCATCAGGCGCTCCGGTGAACTGTGTGGTGGGTCCGAAAAGGAACTCTCCATGACTTCCCCCGCCGCCACCGCAAATGCCGACAATGATCCCTTGGGCTACGCCTTCGCCGTGATGGGCGCGGTGCTGTTTTCCACCAAGGGCATTTTCATCAAGCTCGCCTATGGCGAAGGCGTCTCCGCCGAGATGCTGCTCAGCCTGCGCATGCTGGTGGCACTGCCGGTCTATCTCGTCATTCTGGTCACGGTTTTGCGCCGCGAGGATAAACTGCGCCGCGCGCTGACCCTGCCGGTCGTGCTGGTCAGCATGGCGATCGGCATTCTGGGCTACTACATTTCGAGCTATCTCGATTTCCTCAGCCTGAACTTTGTCAGCGCGCAATATGAGCGGCTGGTGCTGTTCACCTATCCCTTCTTCGTGCTGCTGTTTGGCGTGTGGTTCTTTGGCGACCGCATGGTGTGGCGCGTGGTGCCGGCCATGCTCGTATCCTATGCCGGGCTGTTGGTGATCTTTGGCTGGAACCTGGCCGTCGAGCCCGATGGCCTGCTGGTGGGCACGCTGCTGGTGCTGGGTTCAGCCATTACCTTTGCGTTCTATCAGCATCTGGCCAAGCGGCAGATGCTGATGGTGGGCACCGCGCTGTTCACCTGTATCGGCATGTCGACGGCAGGCGTCTGCGCCATTGCACAAAACCTCATCATATCGGGACCATCGAGCTACCTGACGCTTACGCCCGAGGTCTGGGGATATGGTCTAGCCCTGGGCATATTGGGCACCGTCCTGCCCTCGTTTTTGATGAATGCGGGCATGGCGCGCATCGGCGCGCGGGCAACATCCTCGACCGCCGCCTTCGGCCCGATCGTCACCATCGTCTTCGCCGTTATTGTGCTGTCCGAACCCTTTACCCTCTATCACGCACTTGGTACGGCGCTGGTGTTGGCGGGCTCGGTGCTGTTTACCCGTGCTGAAAAGCGCGCACGGCAGCAGGCACGATCACTTTCTGCCCGCTGAGGGTGTCAGCCGCCGCAAAGCCGCTTTAATGTGCCGCCACGAGTGCGCCAAACTTTTGAGAAGGGACACGTCTTGAACGCATTGAATAAACTGATGGGCGGGACCGTATTGGGTCTGGTTCTGGTCGCCGGTCTGGTGGCCCCGTCTTATGCGGACAAGCTGTCGGGGAACCAGAAAAACCCGCCCTTGGCCCCATCGGCCACCACCACGGCGGTCGGCATTGATTTTGGCGATGACAGCAGCCAATGGGCCAATGACGGGGAGTGCGACGATCCCCGCTTTTCCGGTGCCGGCTCGGCCGAAGAATTGCGCGATGAAGACACCCTGCGCGACGCCACCGACTGCCGCGCTGCCTATGAGGCTGGCACCATCGCCTTTGTCGGCACCGCCACCGAGATTATCGACGATGCCCCGGCGGCCGTTCCTGCCGCAGCGGCAGAGATCGATTTTGGCGATGACAGCAGCGAATGGGCCAAGGATGGCGAGTGCGACGACCCACGCTTTTCCGGCTCGGGCGCTGCATCCGATATGCTCGAATCCGACACCGGTCATGATGCCACCGACTGCAAGGCCGCCCACGCGGCCGGCACCGTGACCTTCAACGGCGACAGCCTGCCCGTTGCCGCGGCGCCAATTAGTGCCAAAGACATCGACTTTGGCGACGATAGCAGCGAATGGGCCAATGACGGGGAATGCGACGACCCGCGCTTCTCGGGCACTGGATCGGCCGCAGAACTGATCGATGCCGACATCCGCAAGGACGCCACCGACTGCCGTGCCGCTTTTGAGGCGGGCACGGTGAGCTTCACCGGCGCCAGCGCGGTCGGTGACATCGACTATGGCGATGATACCAGCAACTGGGCCAATGATGGGGAATGCGACGATCCGCGCTTCTCCGGCACCGGCGTTGCGCCAACCCTGCTTGAAGACGACAAGGGACACGACGCCACCGACTGCCGCGAAGCGGTCGAAGCGGGCACCGCCACCTATAATGGTGAGGACACCGAGGGCGTCAGCACATCGTCCGATCCGGCTGTGTTCGACTATGGCGGCGACTTCAGCAAATGGGCCAATGATGGCGAATGTGATGACCCACGTTTTTACGGCGCAGGCACCAACAAGAAGCTGCTGAGCAACGACATGTATAGTGACGCCACCGACTGCAAGGCACTGGTCGAGGCGGGCACCGTCAGCATCCGCAAGGTCTACACACCGGAATATGCTCAGGGCGCGCCCTATGACAGCACCGGTATCGACTTCGGCGATAACTCTTCAGACTACGCCCATGATGACCAGTGCGACGACCCACGCTTTGAAGGCCCGGGCGCTGCCAGCACGCTGCTGGACAATGACACCCTGCGCGACGCCGCCGACTGCAAGGCCGCGTTCGAGGCCGGCACCATTACGCTGGTGACCGAGTAGTCGTCTGTCTGAGATTTGAAGCTTGAAGCGGCGGGGCAAAAGCTCCGCCGTTTTGTTTGGGGGCACCCCTCAATGCTAGAACCGCTTGGCGACAAAGGTCTGGCTGCGCGTACCGGGGACACTCGGATGATAGGTGCAGCGCAGGGAATTGACCTGGGGCACCAGGACGCGTTCCTTGTTGGCGCCGCCGAAAATCTCGGTGAGGATCTTGTCGAGCAGGCTTTGTGGACGGCAGGTGACGTTGGCGGCGGCCCAGGCGACATTACCGGTGCAGGACTGGCGGCGCAGATCAATGCTCACGTCGCGGCCGGATACGGCCCAATTGAGCCGCCCTTCGCACCGCACATTGCTGGCCCGCGCCTGATAGCTGCCGCGCCGTTCAAGGCAGAAGCTGAAATTGGCGCCATAAAGAACACGGTCGGCGCGGTAGCACCCGGCGATGATGGCACCATTGGGGGCGTCAGGCACAAACACCCGCGTATTGGCATCCTGCGCCATGGCGGCGCCGGAGAAAATGCAGGTGACCAGAAAGGCCAGAATAGCAAAATAGTGAGACATCGTATCATCCCCCTCGGAACTCGTATCGGCAGCTTACTGAGCAGCCAGCGGCCTCGATATAGGGGAATATACGGAGGGCGGTGACCCGCCTCTGCCTATCGCCGCTGCAGCACCAGCGCCTGCAGCATCAGGATCGTCTTGGCGTCGCAGATTTCCCCGCTGCCAACCATTGCCATGGCCGCATCCACTGTCAGCTCGAAGACCTCGATATCCTCGCCTTCCGCTGCCAGCCCACCGCCTTCGGCGACCTTTTGGCCAGGCGTGTAACGTGCGAGAAAGCACGCGCATTTCTCGGTCAGCGAACCGGGGCTCATATAGGCGTCGAACAGGAATTGCAGTTCGGCAGGCTCGTAGCCGGTTTCCTCAATGGCCTCGCGACGCGCGGCGATGGCCGGGGCTTCCCCGTCCAGCAGCCCTGCCGGGGCCTCGATCATCCATGCGGGGTCGCCATTGAGATGAGGCGGCAGGCGAAACTGGCGGGTGAGGATCACTGTATCGGTCGCCGGCGCATGCAACAGCACGGCGGCAGCGCTGCCATGATCGTAGACCTCACGCAGAACGCTCTGGCGCGTGCCGTCGCGGCGTTCATGGGACACGCGGTAATTATCGAGCCGCCCCCAATTGCGGGCGAGCTCGGTGACCCCGTCTATGGTGATGGCATCAGTGGTGGTGTTGCGCATGGCAGGCCTCGTTGCAGGCCAGCAGCTATGCCTTAAAGCGCGTTATCCCGCCAGCGTTTGACAACGGCGGGACCAGAAAAGGGAAACGTCCCCGAGCCCGAAGCCCGAGGACGTTGGGGAACGCAGTGTTACACGTCAGAATTCTGCCCAGTCCTCCTTGGTTGCTGCCGCCCCGCCGAAATAGGCCTGGGCTGCGGTTTGCACCTTCTTGAGCATGCCGCGCGCGCCAGTTGGCTGCGCGGGCGCTGATGGGGCGGACCTGGCCGCGGCGCGGCCCCGTTCGTTGAGCGTAAAGGTTTCGACGATGCCATCGAGTCGGCTGGCCTGGCCTTCGGTCTGCTCGATCGAGGCGTTCATTTCCTCGACCAGTGCGGCGTTGTGCTGGGTCATCTCGTCCATCTGGCGAACGGCGATATTGACCTCGCCAATGCCGTCGGCCTGCGAGCGGGAGTCGCCGGCAATGGATTCCATCAGGCTGGCCGAGGTGCGGACATGATCGATGATTTCGGTGAGCCTGCCAGCCACGTCACTGACCAGACGCGCGCCGTTGCGCACTTCGGTGGAGCTCTGCTCGATCAGGGCCTTGATGTCCGATGAAGCCTGCGCTGCACTTTGAGCGAGGCGACGGACTTCCACGGCCACCACGGCAAAGCCGTTGCCGGCCTCACCAGCGCGCGCCGCTTCAACCGAGGCATTGAGCGCCAGCAGATTGGTCTGGAAGGCGATGTCGTCAATCAGCCCGATAATGTTGGAGATCTTGGACGACGAGGTCGAGATCCGGTCCATCGCCTCGGTCGCCTGGCTCATGATCTCGCTGCCGGCCTCGACAATCGTGGTCATCCGCTCAGCGCCGGTGCTGGCGTCGCGGGCCCGCTCGGCATTGAGCGTGACCGTATTGGCCATCTGCTCCATGGCGGCGGCGGTTTCTTCGATGGTGGACGCCTGCTTGGTCGAGCGTTCGCTCAGGTCATTGGCACCGGCGAGAATCTCGCCCGTGGCCAGCTTGAGCGCCCCGGAGGTATCACGCAGTTCGGTGACGATCTCCTCGAGCTTGTCGGCAACGCTATTGGTGCTGCTCTTGAGCTTGGCAAAGGCCCCCTGATAGGCACCGGCCATGCGGTCGCGCAGGTCGGCTTGTGCCAGGGCACCCAGCACACGCTCGGCCTCACTGAGAGCCTGCTGGATGGTGCCCAGCATGCCATTGAGATTGTCGGCGATACGATCGATCTCGGGGTCGCCGAACTGGTCATCAATGCGGCCATTGAAGTCGCCTTCCGTGGCCTGACCGATCACCGTGTCGCAGGCGCTCTGGAACCGCTGCATCATCGCTGCGCGGGCTGCAATTTCATCGGCACGCGCTTCCTTTTCAACTTCCGCCAGAGCGACCTGCTGGCCGTTGACGCGGAAGGTTTCCAGGGCACGGGCCATTTCGCCCAGTTCGTTCTGCGTCGTCGTGCCGTCGATGGCGATCTCGTAATCGCCGCCAGCAAGGTGCCGCATGGTCTGGGTGAGCCGCGTGAAGGTGCCGGCCAGCCAACGGCTAGTGACCAGCGCCAGCACGACGCCGATGATCAGGCCAATCACGCTGATGGCGGCCATCAGCATGAGCTGAAGCTGTTCCTGCTGGGCGATGCGCGGCCCGAGGGCGTTCTGCGCATCATGGGCGCGGGACGACATGCCGGCATAGAGTTCATACATGCGCGGACCGATCGTGGTCAGCGTCGTGGTCTGGGGCATGGTGTTCGGGTCAACGCCACGGGCGACGCCCGCAACAATGGCATCAAAGCCTTCGCCATAGCTGTGGGCCAGATCGGTGACCTCGGCGATTTCGGCGAGTGTCTCAGCTTCGCCCTCGAACAGGGTCAGCTCTTCGGGCGTGGTGGTCCCCACCTCCTCGACCATCTCATGCACCTTGCGCTCCCAGTCGGCGGACGGGTGCAGCAAGTAGTTGAGGAAGTCGATGCGCAAGGCGGCCACATCGCGCAGGTATTCGTCAATCGCCAGCGACTGTCGGGCGTGGTGACGGTACTCACCGAACAGATGTTCCGCGTTCATCATCAAGGCGCTGGCTGTACCACCAATCAGCACCACAATAATGGTCATGGCGCCAAATGCACCGTAAATGCGGGATCGGACACTTTTAAACAGACGCATGAAACAGCCCTCTAGTTTCCGTCATGATTACATGCGATTGTTATTGAAGTGTTGATAACAACCTTGCCAAACATCGTCGCTCAGTGTCTTTACGTCTCGCCGTATCGGTAAAAATACCTATGGATAGGTGTTTTTACCGATCGCATTTATACTTGCGTTGTTTCTAAATTAACTTGAACGAATATGTTCGTGTCTGGAATTTACCAGGCTGCCTGCCGGGCGGACGGCTGTTCCGGTTTTGGCGTCACCCGTCTCACTCTTGCGAAATTCGTCAAAAGTAGATGCGTTAGCGGGCTTTTCAGCTTTGATTTTGTAACTTTTGGGGGCTAGAAGTCTCGAACCATTCCAAACTGCGAGCGGCGCCTTTGCCGCATGCCAGCGAGGCTTCATGACGGTTCGCTCCCGCCCGACTTCTCCCCACCTTCAAATCTATCGCTGGACCATTACGATGGCCACGTCGATCCTGCACCGCGCCACCGGTATCGCCATGTATGCCGGTACGGTTCTGCTGGTTGCCTGGCTCGGCGCGGCGGCGATCGGGCAGGATGCCCTCAATGTGGTCAACGCCATCTATGGCAGCTGGTTCGGCCAGCTCGTGCTGTTCGGCTTTACCTGGGCCATGTTCCAGCACCTGATGAGCGGCCTGCGCCACTTCATCTGGGATTTCGCCGTGATGATGGAGCCGGGCCGCCGCGAGGCGCTCGGTTGGGCAACGCTGGCCGGTTCGGTGATCCTCACCCTCTTGGTCTGGACCGTTTTTGTGTGGGTAGGCTGATCGATGAAAGAGCAAATCATCACTCGCGACGTCGTCGCCAATCCCAAGACCAAATACGGTAACGCCAAAGCGTCCACCCGCCACTTCATCACCCAGCGGCTGACCGGCGCGATCAACGTGCTGTTCATCCTGTTTCTGGTGTTCATCGTGGCCAAGCTTGCCGGTGCCGACCGCGCCGACATGGTCGCGACCATTGGCAATGGCTGGATCGGCCTGCCGCTGGCACTGCTGCTGGTTATCGTCACCATCCACATGCGCAACGGTATGCGCGACACGCTCGAGGATTACTTCGCCGGGCGCGCCTATTCGACCTATATGACGCTCAACACGCTGTTCTGCGTTGTTATCGCGGTGGCCGGTGTTGCCGCCATTCTCAAGCTCGTCTTCTGGGGTTAGTACAGAATGGCTCAATACGAAATCATCGACCACGAATTTGACGTGGTGGTTGTGGGTGCCGGTGGCGCGGGTCTGCGCGCGACGCTGGGCATGGCCGAACAGGGTTTCAACACCGCCTGCATCACCAAGGTTTTCCCAACCCGCAGCCACACCGTGGCGGCACAGGGCGGCATTGCGGCGTCCCTGCAAAACATGGGTCCCGACAGCTGGCAGTGGCACATGTACGACACCGTCAAGGGGTCGGACTGGCTGGGCGACAATGACGCCATGGAATATCTGGCGCGCGAAGCCCCGGCGGCGATCTATGAGCTGGAACACTACGGCGTTCCGTTCAGCCGCACCCAGGAAGGCAAGATCTATCAGCGTCCGTTCGGCGGTCACATGACCGAGTTCGGCGATGGCCCACCGGTGCAGCGCACCTGCGCCGCCGCCGACCGCACCGGCCATGCGATCCTCCACACCCTCTACGGCCAGAGCCTGCGCCATGACGCGCAGTTCTATATCGAATATTTCGCGCTCGATCTGATCATGGGCGACAATGGCGAGTGCCAGGGCGTCATCGCCTGGAAGCTTGACGACGGCACGCTGCATCGCTTCCGCGCCAAGCTGGTGGTGCTGGCGACCGGCGGCTATGGCCGCTCCTATTTCTCGGCAACCTCAGCCCATACCTGCACCGGCGACGGCAATGGCATGGTGGCGCGCGCCGGCCTGCCTTTGCAGGACATGGAATTCGTGCAGTTCCACCCCACCGGCATTTATGGCGCGGGCGTTCTCATCACCGAGGGTGCGCGCGGCGAAGGCGGGTATCTGACCAATTCGGAAGGCGAGCGCTTCATGGAGCGCTATGCCCCCAATGCCAAGGATCTAGCATCGCGCGACGTGGTCAGCCGCTGCATGACGCTGGAAATCCGCGAGGGCCGTGGCGTCGGTCCGAAGAAGGACCATATCTACCTCCACCTCGATCACCTCGATCCCAAGGTGCTGCATGAGCGCCTGCCCGGCATCACCGAAAGCGCCAAGATTTTCGCGGGCGTCGACCTCACCCGCGAGCCGATCCCGGTGCTGCCGACCGTGCACTACAATATGGGCGGCATCCCCGCCAACTATCATGGCGAAGTGCTCAACCCGACCGAGGACAATCCCGACCGCGTCGTACCCGGCCTGATGGCCGTGGGCGAAGCCGCCTGCGCTTCGGTGCATGGCGCCAACCGTCTGGGCTCCAATTCGCTGACCGACCTTGTGGTGTTTGGCCGTGCCGCCGCTATTCGCGCCGGTCACGTCATCGACCGCGATGCGCCGATCCCCGGGATCAACAAGGCGCAGGACGACAAAATCCTTGCCCGCTTTGATCGCCTGCGCAACGCCTCGGGCAGCCAGCCCACCGCCAAGCTGCGCGATGAAATGCAGCACACCATGCAGGCTGATGCTGCCGTGTTCCGCACCTCGGAGTCGCTCAAGAGCGGCGTTGCCGGCATGAGCGAAATCTACTCGCGCCTCAAGGACGTAGCAGTCACCGACCGCTCGCTGATCTGGAATTCCGATCTGGTGGAAACGCTGGAGCTGGAAAACCTCATGGCCAATGCCATGGTCACCGTGGTGTCGGCCGAAGCCCGCCATGAAAGCCGTGGCGCCCATGCGCACGAAGACTATCCAAGCCGCGACGACGTCAACTGGCGCAAGCACACGCTGAGCTGGATCGACACCGATACCGGCGCGGTGCGTCTGGGCTATCGCCCGGTGCATGTCGATCCGCTGACGCCCGAAAGCGAGGGCGGCATCGATCTCAAGAAGATCGCCCCCAAGGCGCGCGTCTACTAATGCAGCTCCCGCATGGGCGGGAGCAACGGGCCTGAAATGACTAGCGCCGGTTGAGCGGCGTCGCACTGAGTAGGAAAGAGCGATCCATGGTCGAATTGATGCTCCCCAAGGCCGATCGGCCGACCAAGGGAAAGACCTGGCCAAAGCCAGCAGGCGCCAAGCGGCTGCGCGAATATCATATCTATCGCCATGATCCCGAGCAGAACGCCAATCCGCGCATCGACACCTATTTCGTCGATCTCGACGATTGCGGGCCGATGATTCTGGATGGTCTGCTCTGGATCAAGAACAAGGTCGATGCGACCCTGACGCTGCGCCGCTCCTGCCGCGAAGGCATTTGTGGCTCCTGCTCGATGAACATCAACGGGCTCAATACCCTAGCCTGCACCAAGGGCATGGACGACAGCAAGGGTCCGATCAAGATCTACCCGCTGCCCCACATGCCTGTGGTCAAGGATCTGGTGCCGGACCTGACGCTGTTCTACGCGCAGCACCGCGCCATCGAGCCCTGGCTCAAGACCACCTCGCCCACCCCGACCAAGGAATGGACGCAGAGCGTTCCCGAGCGCGCCAAGCTCGACGGGCTCTATGAGTGCATTCTGTGCGCCTGCTGCTCGACCTCGTGCCCGAGCTATTGGTGGAATGGCGAAAAGTATCTTGGCCCAGCCGCCCTGCTGCAGGCCTATCGCTGGCTGATCGATAGCCGCGATGAGAGCACCCAGGAACGCCTCGATGATCTTGAAGACCCCTTCAAGCTCTATCGCTGCCACACCATCATGAACTGCGCCAAGGTCTGCCCCAAGGGCCTGAACCCAGCCAAGGCCATTGCCGAAATCAAGAAGATGATGGTGGAGCGCAAGGTCGCCGCTTAAGCGATTTGAGCGGTTCTAAGAATTAAGCCCGTGGCATCAGCCGCGGGCTTTTGTTTTGGGTAAAGAGTACCCCCACCTAGCCTCCCCCTCAACAGGGGGAGGAACCACCCGGCGCGTTGGGTATGATCCCACACCAGCAACTCGTCACCCTCGGTGGGTGTTTTCTGCGGGGCCCGCAAGTGAAGAGCCCTCGGGTCAGGCCCGAGGGTGACGGCCGGTAGGTGAGGTGACGGCAGTGCGTTGGGGCGGTCAGAGACCGCCCATGGAACAGAGTAGTTTCCACTCTTCGGGGCTGACCTTGGAGACGGAGAGGCGCGAGAGCTTGACCAGTTCGAGGTTTTCCAGCGCGGGCGTGGCCTTGATGGTGGCCAGCGTTACCGGCTTGGGCAGGGGCTTGACGGCTTCGACATCAACGCACTCCCAGACCACTTCACCCTTGGCGTTGAGATCGGCCGTATCGTCGGGGTGAGCTAGGGCAATCACCTTGATGATGCCCACGATCTCCTTGCCGATATTGGAGTGGTAGAAGAACGCTTCGTCACCCAGCTCCATGGCCTTCATATTGTTGCGCGCCGCATAATTGCGCACACCATGCCAGGATTCAGGTTCGCCCCGTTTGGTCTTTGCCATCATGTCCTCGAAAGAGAAGACATTGGGCTCAGACTTCATCAGCCAATAGGCCATTACTGACCCCGCTTGTCCGGGTTGTTGATGCCCCAGACCCATTGCTTGACTTCATAGGAGGCAAACACGCCTTCCTTGACGAAGGGGTCCTGTGCGGTCAGCGCCTTGGCGGCGGCAAGGTCAGCCGCTTCGATGACCATCATCGAGCCCTGTGGCTTTTCATTCTCGTCCAGCAGCGGGCCGGCGAACACCATCTGGTCGCCCAGGGTCTTGAGGTGCTCGAGGTGAGTTGGGCGCACGGCAAGACGGTGCTCCAGCCCGTCGGGCTTGTCCTGGGCGATGATGACGAAAAGCGGCATGGTTAGTCCTCACGTTTGAGCGGGCGCGACATCAGGCCCGCCACAATGGTTGCGATATCGATGTTCTGGCTGAGCACGGCGTGCACGGCGGCGATCAGCGGCGCATCGACCTCAAGGCTTTTGGCCAGGGCATCGGCGACGGGCGCAGTGGCCACGCCTTCGGCCAGCTTGGCACCCGAGGCGATGATCTGCTCCACCGTCTGGCCGCGACCCAGCGCCATGCCGAACTGGTAATTGCGCGACTGCACGGACGTGCAGGTCAGCGTCAGATCGCCCAGCCCGGCCAGCCCGGTCAGTGTCGTCGCCGAACCGCCCATGGCCGTGACCATGCGCGCCATTTCGGCGTAACCACGGGCCAGCAAAGCCGCGCGGGCCGAGGCGCCGAGATTGGCGCCGTCGACCGCACCACAGGCCAGCGCATAGACGTTTTTCAGCGCCCCGGCGATTTCAACGCCGATGCGGTCATCGGCGGCATAGGGGCGAAAGGACGGACCGGCCAAAGCTGCTGCCAGCGCCGAGGTCAGCGTTGCGTCGTCTCCCGCCAGTGTCACCGCCGTTGGCCGACCGGCCGCAACGTCGGCAGCAAAACTGGGGCCGGACAGCACATAGGGAATGGCATCAGGCGCCATATCGGCGAGGATTTCGCTCTGCCTATCAAGCGTGCCCGCTTCAAGGCCCTTGGCCGAAAGGATCACCGGCTTGCCTGCCAAAAGGGCTGGATCAAGCGCCCCAAGCGCCGTGCGGCTCGCCTGAGCGGGCACAGCCAGAATGATGACATCGGCGGCGCTGGCGACGAGCGACGCGCTCAGCCCCGGATGCAGAACCTGCTCGCCCAGATAGCGCTGATTGGTGTGATGGGTGTTGATCTCGGCGACCTGTGCGGCGTCGCGCGCCACCAGCGACACACTGCGCCCTGCCATGGCGGCGGCCTGCGCAAGAGCGGTGCCCCATGAACCGCCGCCGATGACACTGACGGTTTCAAGCGGCATCGGGAACAACCTTCATATCGGGCGTATCCAGCGGCCAGCGCGGGCGGGCGGTGAAATCGAGCCCATTGGTATCGCCCAGCATGAAGCGCTCGGCACCCGCCCAGGCCACCATGGCGCCATTGTCGGTGCACAGCGCAATCGGCGGGACGATCAGCGTTGCGCCAAGTGTATCGCAGAGCGTGCGCAAACCTGCGGCGATGCGCAGATTGGCCGCGACGCCACCGGCCACCACCAATTGCATGGCCTGGCCGGGAAATTGCGCGGCGAACCGCTCCAGCGCCTGACGCGAGCGCACTTCGATGATCGTCGCCACCGTGTCCTGAAAGCTCGCCGCAATATCGGCGACGTCCTGATCGGTCAGCGGCGCCAATGCCTCGGCCTGTAGCCGCACGGCCGTCTTGAGGCCCGAGAAGGAGAAATCGAGGCGTTCTTCGCGCAGCAAGGGGCGCGGAAATTTGAACCGGCTGGCATCGCCATTGCGGGCGATTCGCTCGACGGCCGGACCGCCGGGATGACCCAGACTCAGCAGCTTGGCCACCTTGTCGAAGGCTTCGCCCAGCGCATCATCGATGGTGGTGCCCCAGCGCTCATAATCGCCAACCCCGCGCACCAGCACGAACTGGCTGTGCCCGCCCGACACCAGCAGCATCAGATAGGGAAACTGCACATTATTGGTCATGCGCGCGGTCAGGGCATGGGCTTCAAGGTGATTGATGGCCAGCAGCGGCTTGCCCAGCGCAGCCGCCATGGCCTTGGCCGTGGTCAGGCCCACAAGCACGCCCCCGATCAGCCCCGGACCAGCCGTGGCGGCGATGGCATCGACCTGGTCAAGCCGAATACCGGCCTCGCGACAGGCCTGGGCAATGATGTGGTCGAGATAGGTCACATGGGCGCGGGCGGCCAGTTCGGGCACCACACCACCAAATGCCGCATGTTCATCGAGCTGCGAACGCACCACATTGGAACGAATCGTGCCCTTGCCCGATTGCTCTCGCATGACAATGGCTGCCGCAGTCTCGTCGCAGCTGGTCTCTATGCCTAGAATGGTGGCTTGCGCTTGCCCGGTCACGTTGAACTGGTTACTCCCTGAGGGTTGCCTCTGCCTACTATAGGACGAAAACACATTGCAATCGCCAGCACCATTCACCCGGATCGGAACACGCGGCAGCCCGCTGGCGCTGACCCAGGCGCGCCTTGTGCGCAAGCTGCTCAGCGCAGCCCATGGTGTCAGCGAGGATGACATCGCCATTGAGGTGATTTCGACCGGCGGGGACCGCAGCCAGGCCAGCAATGCCAGCCTGATCGAGATCGGCGGCAAGGGCCTGTTCACCAAGGAAATCGACGACGCCATGCTCGATGGCCGCATCGATATTGGCGTGCACTCGTCCAAGGACGTAGCGACGCGCCTGCCCGATGGCATCGAGCTCGTCGGCTTTCTCGAGCGCGAAGATGTGCGCGACGCCTTCATGTCGGTAAAGGTGGCCAGCCTTGATCAGCTTCCCGAGCGCGGCCGGTTTGGCACCTCCTCCATTCGCCGTGCGGCGCAGGTTTTGCGGGTCCGCCCGGATCTGACCATCGTGCCGTTCCGTGGCAATGTCGGCACGCGGCTGCAAAAGCTGCTCGACGACGTCGCCGACGGCACCATGCTGGCCATGGCCGGCCTCAACCGTCTCGGCGAAGGCCATCGCGCCACCGCCCTGCTCGATCCCGAGATTTTCATGCCGGCCCCGGCACAGGGTGCCATCGGCATTGCCGTGCGCAGCAATGACAGCAAAACCGCGCAGCTGGTGGCCGGGCTCAACCACGCCCCCACCCATCTGACCATAACAGCCGAGCGCGCCATGCTGGCTGTGCTCGACGGCTCCTGCCGCACGCCGGTGGGCACGCTCAGCCGCCTCGACAATGGCACCGTGACGCTGAAGGGGCAGATCCTCAGCCTCGATGGCAAGACCGTGTTCGACAGCATCGCCAGCGGCACCGATCCGGTTGTTGTGGGCAAGCAGGTCGGTGATGATCTGATCGCGCAGGCCGGCACCGAGTGGCTGGCACAGTGGGCCGCTCTATGAGCCGCATGCTGGTCACCCGGCCCGAGCCCGATGCGCAATCGACGCTGGCGCGCCTGACGGCGCTCGATATCGTGGCCGATATCGCGCCGCTGATGGTGCGTGAAACACTCGACGTGAGCCTGCCCCCGGCCAATGGTTTTCAGGCCGTGGTGCTGACATCAGCCAACGCGGTGCGCTCGCTCGTCGATCGCGGCGTTGTCGCCGACTACGCTCACCTGCCGGTGTTTGCCGTGGGCGACCGGACCAAGGGCGAGGCCGAAGACGCAGGCTTTGTGCGCGTCAGCAGCGCCGCTGGGGCCTTTCAGGATCTGGTCAACGCCATTGGCATTTCCGGTCTCAAGGGGCCGCTGTTTTATCCCGCCGCCAAACACCAGAGCGCCGACCTGGCCAAGGCCATAGCGCCGTTTGGCGTCATGGTCGCGACGTCGAAGGTCTATGAAATGGTGGCCGCTGATTCCATGCCAGAGACGGTGTTGGCCGATCTCGCCAGCGGCGCCATCGGTTCGGTGCTGGTCTATTCGCGCCGCACGGCGGAAATTTTTGCGGGCCTGACGGCGACGCTGGATCAGTCACGCCGCAGCGCACTGGCCATGCTGTGCATGAGCGAAGCGGTCGCCGAGCCCCTGCTGGCCAATCATTTCAACCGAATCAGTCTGGCCGACTGGCCCGATGAAGATGCGATGATGTCGCTCGCTTTGGCTTTTGCCCGCGAGCAAACTGGGTCATGATCGGCCTCCAATAGAGGATTTACTGCACATGGCGGACAACAAGGGCAGCGATTCCAACCCCCACGAGGCCAAGAGCGGTCCGGTTAAACCGCCTGTGCTCGACCTCAAGGCCCGCCCGGCCGAGAGCGAGGCCAAAAAGGCGGATACGCCTGCTGCCGCGACCACAGCCAAGCCCAAGCCGGCCGAACCGGCCAAGCCCAGCGAAAGTGCCAAACCCGCAACGCCCGTTGCCCCGGTCGCCGCTGCGCCAGCTCGCAGCGCGCCCTATGTGGCAGCGATTGGCGGGGGCGTGCTGGGTCTGGTTGCAGCCTATGGATTGGCATTGGCGGGGCTTTGGCCTGCGCCCCCTGCACCGACCCCGGCGACCGATCCGCGTGTCGCCCAGCTCGCCAGTGCCGTTCCGGAGTTGAAGACGGTGACCGAAACGACCCAATCTGAATTGTCGGCCCTCAACCAGCGCATCGCATCGCTGGAAACGGCTGGCGAAACCGCAGCCCCCGCGGTTGAGACAAATGCTGTCGATTCCAGCGCGCTCGAGGCCGACATTGCAGCGCTCACGGCGCGCATCAACGCCCTGCCCGCGGCGCCTTCAGCGTCGACCGATACTGCAGCACTTGATTCGCTCCGTACCGACCTGGCGGCCCTGGGCTCCCGGATTGATGAAGTTGCAGCCCGTGTCGGCACCGCCGAAGCCGGTTTGCGCACGCTGGATACGAGCGTGACCCAGACCTCGGCGGCGCTGGCCAGTCAGCCCAGCGATATCGGCGCGGTGCTGCAATTGCCGCTGATTCTCTCTGGGCTCGAAACCGCCTTTGCCAATGGTCGGCCCTATGCCACCGAACTTGCCGCCCTGCGTGCCGCGTCACCCGATGCAGCTGTGCCCACCGCCATTGCCAATAGTGCCACTACAGGCCTGGCGCGCCCCGATGCGATTGCGCGCCGGTTCGATGCCGTGCTGCCCAATATGCTGGCGGGGCGTCCGGCCAACCCGGATGCACAATGGCAGGACGGCGCGCTCGACTGGCTCGCCTCCGCGGTCGCACTGCGGCCCACCGGTGAGATAGACGGCGATGGCCCCGATGCGGTGATGTCGCGGCTGGAAGGCGCCATGTCCCGACGCGACTTCGTCACGGCAAACACGTTGATCACCAAGCTGCCCCCACCAATGGTAGCGGCAGCCGAAGATGTGCCTGCACTGGTCGCGGCACAGGCCGAGGCCTCCCAGTTCCTCGATGACGTCCGCGCCAGGGCGCTGTCGCGCGAGGCCGCACAATGATCCGCCTCGCGCTGTGGATCGTCGGAAGTCTCGTCGTCGCGGCGCTGGCAGCGTGGATGATCTCGCTGCCCGGCACATTGTCGCTCGAAGTGGGCGGCTATCGCATGCAGCCGCGCCTCGGCACGGCGGTGTTCATTTTCATCCTGATCGCCATTGTGGTGATCGTAGTCTGGGCCATTATCCGCCGCATTCTGGCCGCCCCGCGCGCCATGGCGCGCCGGGGTCGTGAACGGCGGCGTGAACAGGGGGTCGAAGCCCTGTCCGACGCAATCATCGCCCTGCAGGCCGGCGACGCGGCCCGTGCCCGCTCCCTGGCGCGCGACGCTCAGGCGCGACTGCCCAGCAATGCTGCGGCACGCCTGCTCGAGGCCCGCGCCGATCTGGCACTGGGGGATATGCCCGCTGCCCGCGAGCATTATCGCGCGCTGATCGCCAGCGAGAAAACCGCCATTGCGGCCCTCACCGGCCTCTACGATCAGGCGCGCGCCCAAAATCGTCCGGAATCCGCGCTGACTTTTGCCCGCAAGGCGCTGGCGCTGGCGCCCAGCAGCGGCTGGGCCGCCGATGCGGTGTTTGATGATCTGGTACGCCGTGGCCAATGGGCCGAGGCCGTCGCAATGGTCAATGTCGAACAGGCAAGCAGCCGTGAAGACCGCGCCCGCAAACGTCGCCGCCAGGCAGTGATCGAAACGGCCCGCGCGCGGGAGCAGGAAACCAGCAACCCGCTGGTGGCGCTTGACCACGCCTTGACCGCGCTCAAGCTTCTGCCCGATTTCGTACCCGCCGCGCTGATCGCGGCACGTATTCACATCAACCGGGGCGAAACTCGCAAGGCGATGAGCCTGTTGCGGCGCATCTGGCGCGCCACCGGACACCCCGACATTGCCGCGCTCTACGCCAATGCCCAGCCCGGTGCCTCCGCCGTCGATCGCCTCAAGCGGCTTGGCGAAATCATCGAGGTGCCCCCACCCCATCGTGCCGCTGCGATGGCTTTGGCGCGCGCGGCCATTGATGCCTATGACTGGCCCCTGGCGCGCAAGGCGCTGGCGCCATTCGCCGGCGTCGATGCCACGCAGGGCGTGGCCAGCCTGATGGCCGAAATTGAAGAGGGTGAAACCGGCGACCAAGGCAAGGCCCGCGAATGGCTGGCCCGCGCCGTGCGGGCGCCGCGTGATCCGGCCTGGACCGCTGATGGCCTGGTGAGCGACGAATGGGAGCCGATTTCGCCGGTGACGGGTAAGCTCGATGCGTTTGAGTGGAAGGTGCCGATGACCGTCACCAGCCGCCCAACCCAGCCTGCGGCAATGCATTTGCCAATAGAGGCACCGTTGCCTCTTGCACCGGCAGAAAACCCAACGTAAAAGGCGATCCGTTGCCGCATTAGCTCAGTTGGTAGAGCACATCATTCGTAATGATGGGGTCAGGTGTTCGAGTCACCTATGCGGCACCATTTCCTCCTCCAAGACGCAATCTGGTTCGGCCCTTTGAAAGGGCGGGTTTTGTCGTGCCTTGCCGACGCCGGATAAGAAATTTCGGTTGCAGACGCGCCTCCTCTCAATATAGCACGTTTTCTTGCAGTCATTCATGAGCCGCACGTCGACTACTTGCGCCTTCAAGCAATTACGTGTTTCAGCGCAAGCAAAAACACCAAGTAACCGCAAACCATAATCTGCACAGTCCGGGTGGATTTGCAGTGCTGATCCGGCCCCGCGCCCAATTCGCGGCGATAATACCGGAACCATCAAGTGACACTCGCGTTCGCTTCAAGAGAGCACGAGGAGAGCACCATGTTAGACTGGACCACCCGACAAGACCAATCGCGCCGTGGAGGCTATTGGTGGCTGGTCCTGATTGCCGTGCTGCTCATTGTTTTCGGCGTGCCGATAGCCGGTGGCGGGCTCTATCTGATTGCCCTGGGCGGCTCGTGGTATTACCTGCCGGCGGGGATTGGTCTGCTACTGACGGCCTATCTGCTGGTTCGGCGCAACATCAACGCCCTCTGGGTCTACCTCGCCACCTATATTGGCACCCTAATCTGGGCGTTTTGGGAAGCGGGACTCGATGGCTGGGCGCAGCTGCCACGCCTTCTGGCGCCCACAGTCATCATGGTGCTGGTACTGACGACGTTGCCATGGCTGCGTCGTACACACACACGATTGAGCGGACGCGGCATGGCCACCCTGGTTGCCCTTGCGGGCGCCATCGGCCTGTTCGGAGTGGCGCAGAACGGGGTCGAGCGGGCCCACGCGCAGGATGCGGACATGACGCAGCCGAGCGAGCCTGCCACGGAAGGGGGCGCCTCACCGGCCGCCGTGCCACCGCCATCCGCGCCAAACCATGTCACCATCGACACCGGCGTGGATTGGCCCGCCTATGGCGGCACCAACCACGCCCTGCGCTACTCGCCGCTCAATCAGATCACCAAGGACAATATCGGCAATCTCGAAAAGATCTGGGAGTTCCGCACGGGTGACCTGCCGGAGGGTGATGAAGCCTTTGGCAACCAGAACACCCCGGTCAAGGTTGGCGAACGCCTCTACCTTTGCTCGGCCCTCAACAAGATCAGCGCGCTCAACGCGGCGACCGGTACGGAATTCTGGACCTTTGATCCCCAGGTTTCGACCGATGCGATCGGTTACAACGCATCGTGCCGTGGCCTCGTCTATTTTGAAGACCCCGGTGCCGATCGGAACCAGCTCTGTGCGGCGCGGGTGGTCAACCTCACCCATGATGCGCGCATGATTGCGCTGGACACCCAGACCGGCCAGCTTTGCCCGGGCTTTGGCAATGGCGGCATCGTCAATCTGATGGAAGGGATCGGCGAGAGCGCACCGGGCTTTTACGCGCCGACGTCGCCCCCAACCTTGGTGCGCGACGTGCTGGTTGTGGGCAGCCAGGTCAGTGATGGCCAGACCCGCGAGGCACCATCAGGCGTCATCCGCGGCTACAATGCGGTGACCGGGGATATGCAATGGGCCTGGGATATGGGCCGCCCGGGTGAGACAGGGCTCCCACCCGAGGGCGAAATCTATACGCCAGGCACGCCGAACGTGTGGACCATTGCCTCGGGTGATGACGCGCTCGGCATGGTCTACCTGCCCATGGGCAACTCGGCCGTCGACTACTGGGGCGGCGACCGCTCGGAGGCAGAAAACACCTATTCCACCGCCATCGTCGCGCTTGATGTCGAGACCGGCACCGTAGTCTGGCACTACCAGACCGTCCACTATGACGTCTGGGATTACGATCTCGGTGGCCAGGGCACGCTGGTGGATTTCCCCACGGCAGACGGGCCAGTGCCCGCCATCATCATGCCGTCCAAGCAGGCGCAGTTTTACATCTTCAACCGCCAAACCGGCGAGCCGCTGGTGACGATCGAGGAGCGGCCTGCGCCACAGGGTGGAGTTGAGCCCGAGCGGTTGTCGCCCACCCAGCCCTTCGTCACCGACTTCCCCAATCTCATCAAGCCGGACATTACCGAGGCCCAGATGTGGGGAGCGACGCCGCTCGACCAGCTCTGGTGCCGGATCCAGTTCCGTCAGGCGCATTATGACGGGGTCTATACCCCGCCCACCGTCGACAAACCGTGGATTCAATTCCCAGGCTATAATGGCGGCACCGACTGGGGTGGCGTGGCGATCGACCCGATCAAGGGCATCATGATTGCCAATTACAACAACATGCCCAACTACAATCAGCTGGTGCCGCGCGAAGAGGTGGATGCCATGGGCATTCTGCCGATCACCGATCCCGATCATGATCCATCGGCTGGCTCGGGGTCACATGGCAGCATCGCGCCGCAGGCGCTGTCGCCCTACGGCATCCGGGTCAATGCAGGCTGGCGCGTGCCGTTTACCGGCATGCTGTGCACCCAGCCGCCCTATGGTGGCATCGCCGCCATCGACCTCAATACGCGTGAAGTGCTGTGGGATCGTCCCTTTGGCTCTGCGCGCAAGAATGGGCCCTTCGGCATTCCAACCATGCTGCCCCTCGATATCGGCACCCCCAATAATGGCGGGGGCTTCGTGACGGCATCCGGCCTGTTCTTCATCGCCGCTGCGACCGACGACATCCTGCGCGCCATCGACATCGAGACCGGCGAGGAAGTCTGGCAGGTCGAATTGCCTGCCGGTGGCCAGGCGACCCCCATGACCTACGAAGTGCAGGGACGCCAGATCGTGGTCATCAATGCGGGTGGGCACGACTTCATGGAAACGCCCATCGGCGATTACTTCATCGCCTATGCCCTGCCCGGCGGCCCCTGAGGCAAGACTGTGAACACCGCCGTCCCGCACCAGGCGGGGCGGCGGACCGAAGGGGACAATATCGAACTCGGGGGCAGTGACAGGACATGAACAACGCGTCGGGCTTTTCCTTCGACATGAGCTATTGCGGCCCCCCGGTTGTGCCCGGTGAAATTTGGTCGCGCTGGAACTTCGAGCCGTTTCTGCTCGTCGGGCTGCTGGTCCTGGCGGGCCTGGGCTATCTGTCGCTGCGCACATCCGAGCGCCTGCAGCAAGTGAGCTTCGGTGCCGCCTGGACGATTTCGGTGGTCCTTTTCGTCTCGCCGCTCTGCGCCCTGACGGTCAGCTTTTTCGCCGCGCGCGTTGGCCACCATGTCGCGCTGACCATGGTCGTGGCGCCGCTTCTGGCGCTGGCACTGCCCACTCTGTGGGGGCGTCAGCTGCGCCTCATGCCGGCGCTGGTTATCTCCACCGCGGCCTTCTGGCTCTGGCATAGCCCAGATCTCTACGCGGCCAGCTTTGCCCATCCGGCCCTCTATTGGCTGATGCAGTTTAGTCTGCTGGCCAGCTTTACCTGGCTGTGGCTGGGCCTGATGCGCGGCATGCCCACGGCCGCCGGAATCGCGGCGCTTTCAAGCGCAATCCAGATGGGACTGCTTGGCGCGCTTTTGGTGTTTGCGCCCGCAGCGCTTTACCTGCCGCATTTTTCCACCACCCTGGCCTTTGGTATGTCGCCGCTCGACGATCAGCAGCTGGCGGGGCTGATCATGTGGGTTCCGGCCAATCTGCCGCTGCTCGCGCTGGTGCTGTGGCGGTTGATGGATGCCCTGCGGCAGGGCCCGGAGACGACAAAATGATCGTCACCTGGTTCAAGTTCATCCACGTCGCCGCCATCACGCTGTGGGCCGGGGGGCTGCTTGCCCTGCCCTTCCTCTACCATCAGCGCAAGGGGCTGGAGGACGAGGCGCTGTTCAAGCTCCACGCCTTTACGCGCCACTTCTATGTGGCCATCATTTCCCCCGCTGCCTTTGTCGCCATTGGCTCGGGCACGGTGCTGATCTTTCTGATGAGCACTTATGGAAACTGGTTCTCGGCCAAGCTTCTGGCTGTAGCCATGATGACCGGCATTCACATCTTTTCCGGCCTTGTCATTCTGCGCCTGTTTGAGCCGGGGCATACTTATCCCGCCTGGCGGCAGGCTGTGGTGGTCACCCTGACCGCAATCGTCATCACCGTCATTCTGACACTGGTCCTCGGCAAGCCCCGGCTGGATTGGCCGGGCCCGCTTGCCGAGGTTTTCGCGCCGGGGGCGCTGTCAAAGATCGCCGAGCAGATCATTGACGGGGCGAAATGAGGAGGCCCACGCCGTGATCAAACACGAGTTTGCCGCCATGCCATCCGGCAAAGGCCGTTGCAAGACTGGCGAGAACCGAGAGCATCAGCCCGCTGGGCAGCACCATGTCTGGCCAATAGAGCCGCAGCCCGGCATTGCAACCGGCAATGGCCAGCAGCACCATCGCCGCAATGGCATGGTTCCAACTGGCGACGCGCGCGCGGATGCCGGGCACCGCGAGCAATTCGAGCGTGCCCACTACGGCCGCCAGCACGCCGAAAATGAAGGCTGCGCCTGCGGACCACTTGCCCACTTCGAGCCAGAACCTGTCGCCATTCCACCAATAGAAAATATCCACGCCCAACGTGGCGATGACGAAGGCGATCGGGAAATGCACCAGCATGGCGTGGATAGGATGGCCCGCCACCGCAATGCTCGAGGAGATATCCTGCGCGGCAACATCGCGAATATGCGGGTTAGGGTGATCTGGCGCCACCTCCTGGCTTTCCTCCAGCTGGCCGGCGATTTTTTCGCTGTCGTTCGACGTGTCGGTCATCCACTACCCCCCATTTTCAGAACACTTGCTCTGACAGCAACGCCACTGCTGCTGAGCGGTTGCAGCGGCGAACTGTCAACGCTTGACCCGGCAGGGCCACGCGCCGCCAATCTGGCCACGCTCTGGTGGGTGATGTTCTGGGGTGCGGCAGCGCTGTTTGCGCTGGTCATGGCGCTCTTTGCCATCACCTATCTGCGGCGGGAATGGCTGGAACGCCTCTCGCCGGCGCAGTGGATCGTGGGGGGCGGATTGATCCTGCCCATGCCGATCCTGGTGCTGCTGACCGGCACGGCGCTGGTTCTGGGCGAGCAATTGCTGCCGCATGGCAATGCGCCCGTCCGGATCGAGGCCCATGCCGAACGCTGGCACTGGACCTTCACCTATCCGGGCGGCGCGCCGATGGCTGACGACGTCCTGCATATCCCGGCGGGCGAGCCGGTTGATATCGTGGTGACGGCGGGCGACGTCATTCACGCCTTCTGGGTGCCCCGGCTGGGCGGCAAGATCGATGCCATTCCCGGGCATACCAACACGATCCGTCTCCAGGCCGACAAGCCCGGCACCTATTGGGGCCAGTGCGCCGAATATTGCGGCGAGGGCCACGACACCATGTTCTTTCGCGTCGAGGCCCATTTGCCGGACGACTACGCGCGCTTGATCCCAGGGGCAGCCCAATGAGCCAGACGCCAACTCCCCTTCGTCTACACAAGGAACTCGACCGGATCTGGCGGACGCCGCCGGGCATCCATCGCCTCTCCAGCGTCAATCACACGGTGCTGGGCAAGCGCTTCATGGTGGTGGCGCTGTGCTTCTTCGCCATTGGCGGACTGCTGTCCATGCTGATCCGGGCGCAATTGGCGACGCCGAACAGCGCCTTTATCGGTCCCGAACTCTACAACCAGATTTTCACCATGCATGGCACGGTGATGATGTTTCTGTTCGCCATTCCCATGTTCGAGGGCTTCGTCATCTATATGCTGCCCAAAATGCTGGGCGCACGCGACATGGCATTTCCCCGCCTCACCGCCTACGGGTTCTGGTGTTACCTGTTCGGCGGCCTGATCCTGATCGGGGCCATGCTGGCCGGGGTAGCGCCCAATGGCGGCTGGTTCATGTACACCCCGCTATCGTCCAAGCCCTATACGCCCGGCATCAATGCCGATGTCTGGCTGCTCGGCATCACCTTTGTCGAAATCTCGGCGGTGACGGCAGCCATCGAAATCTTTGTTTCGATCCTCAAGATGCGCGCGCCCGGCATGTCGCTGACCCGCATGCCGCTGATGGGCTGGTATATGCTGGTGACCTCCGGAATGATGATCATCGGCTTTCCGCCACTGATCCTGGGCTCCATCCTGCTTGAACTGGAGCGGGCGTTCGAGCTGCCGTTCTTTGATCCGACGCGGGGTGGTGACCCTCTGCTCTGGCAGCACCTGTTCTGGCTGTTCGGGCACCCGGAGGTCTACATCATCTTCCTGCCCGCGGCCGGAGCACTGTCGACGATCATACCGGTGTTCGCGCAGCGGCCGATCCTGGGTTACCGCGCCATCATTGCCGCCATTGTCGCCATGGGCTTTCTGAGTTTCGGCCTCTGGGTGCACCACATGTTCACCGTGGGCATTCCGCACCTGGCGCTGGCCTTTTTCTCGGCGGCAAGCGCGCTGGTTGCCATTCCCACCGCGGTGCAGATCTTTGCCTGGCTGGGCACCTTAGCCTCGGGCCGTCCGCGCTGGGACATTCCGATGCTTTACGTGTTCGGCTTCTTTTTCGTCTTCGTCATTGGCGGGCTAACCGGGGTCATGCTGGCCATGGTGCCGTTCAACACGCAGGCCCATGACACCTATTTTGTCGTGGCGCATCTGCACTATGTGCTGGTCGGCGGTTTCGTGTTTCCCATGCTCGCCGGCATCTATCACTGGATGCCCCACATCTCGGGGCGGCAGAGCCTTTACCGGCTGTCCATTCCCGCCTTCTGGCTGATCTTCATCGGCTTCAACCTGACGTTCTTCCTGATGCACCTGACCGGCCTGATGGGCATGCCGCGCCGCATCTCCACCTATCCCTCCAATTGGGGCTGGGACTGGCTCAACCTGTTGTCCTCCGTCGGCGGCTTCATTCTCACCATGGGCTTTGCCCTCGTCCTTGCCGACATGGTGCTGCAGTTTCGCTTCGGGCGCTTTTTCCGTCGCGATCCCTGGAGTGCCCAGACGCTGGAATGGGCGACCGCAACGCCACCGCCCAGCTACAATTTCGCCGCCATCCCGCGCATCGACCGGCGCGCCGACCAGCTCGAACCGGCCAAGATCGGCCCCGTGCTGGCGGGCGGTTCGGGCTATCTGGGGTTTGCACGCAATGGCGATCAGGAAACCATGGGCGTCGAGATGACAACCGGCGCGCCCGAGCACGTCATCATCCTTCCGCGCCGCACCTTTTTGCCGCTGTGGACCGCCCTCGCGACCGCCAGCTTCTTTCTCGCCCTGCTGTTTGGGCTTTATGGGCTGACGCCCTTTGGTGCGCTGCTCACCTTGGTCTTGTTTTTACTCTGGCCAACCACCCTGGGGCAGAAAAAGGATTTTGGCCCGGTGTCCATCGGCATGGGGGAGACGGCTGTGCTGGACGTCGAGTGCACCAGCAATGTCAGCATTCTGGCCAATCGCGCCGCCCTGGTAATGAACGGCACGCTGTTCTCGTCCCTGCTGTTCGGGGGCCTGTTTTTGCTGGTGGTGGCGCCCAACTGGCAGGGGATAGCGCCACTCGATCTGCCGATTTGGTTGGCCGTTGTCGCCGTGCTTGCGGCCAGCCTCAGTGCGCTCTGCTGCTGGATGGCGCGACGGGCCAATACGGCGGGCAACTCGGCGGGTGTGCCGCTGGCGCTGGCCGGGCTGGGGCAGTTGGTTGCCCTCGGCCTGCTGGTCGGGTTGATGGTCTGGGTGCCGCAGCCGACCGAACACGCTCGGCAGGCTGTGATCTTCGTGGTGCTGGGTTATGCCGCACTGCATTGTGGCCTGGCCGCCCTGATGGCCTTTCATGCCCTCTTGCGCCTGCATCAGGGATATCTCTCGGCGCGGCGGCAGACCGAATGCATCTTGGCCTGGCTGTGGAACGGCTATGCCGCTGGCGCGACCTGTCTGGCGCTGGGCCTGAGCCTGTTGCTGGCAATGATGGGGCAGATCCCATGACGCCGCTGGATAAGAGATCGCTCATCCTGCTCGTCGCTGGCTTCACGCTCTGGTCGCTCGCCTTCGTCCTGCTTTACGTGCTTCAGGCGCTGGGCTGCGCCTATGACTGGAGCCACCACCGCCTGATCCTGATTGCCGCATATCTGGCCAGCCTGCTGCCCTTGGCGTGGCTGGCGCTGCAACGGTCGCGGGATAGAGGGGCCACTACAAGTCTTTCAACGGCCGCCCTCTGGGCCAACCGCGCTGCCTTCGCGGCGGGGGTACTGGTTTTTGCCCCCGTCACCTTTGGCAGTATGTGTCTGTAGGAGAGGGCGCGGACGCCCTGCCCTAAACCTCAGACGTTGCTCACAGCCACTTCGAGGGCATTGCGGGCACGATCATACGCGGTGCGCGCCGAAGCCTTGACCGGCAGATTGGCTGATTGCTGCACGGTCTGGGAGAACAGGTGGTCGCGCTCTTCGGCAGTGGACAGGAAAAACGGGAACCGCTCTGCCACGCGCGCGCGGATCGATTCGACCGTCGCGCCGAACAGCGTCACCGGGAAGTGCAGGCCCGGATAGCTGCGCACATCACTGAGCGGCTCCGAGCCAAAGACGCGCTTGTAGAAGGCACCGTGTTCCGGGCGAACCAGCGCAAGGCACTGATTGGCGTTGAACTGCACCGAGGCCATGGCGGCAATGCGCAGGGTCAGAAACGGCATGGCCGGATAGGCCAGCGAGGCTTCGTGGTCGGCGGTGAAGCGGCTTGGATCGATGAAGGTCATCCCCTGATCAATCATGGGCCCCAGCACATCAGGAAAGACCTTCATGCTGGGTGAGTTGCGGTGCTCGGCGCTTAGAATGTGCAGACGGATCGAGCTGACCAGTTCGCCATCGATATAGATGCCGAAGCTCATGCCATTGGGGGCGTTATCGAGATCGTCGACGCAGATTTCTTCGGGGTTGTGATCCATGAACCCCTCGCGCGTATAGGCGCGGTAACGGAGCTTGTAGATTGGATCATCGATGACGCCGGGATCGACCCGGGCATAACTGACCTTGTCGAGAATATCGAGCAAGGCACCAGAAAAACGCGAGGGCGTTCCTGCCCTTGCGGCAGCCGCACTGTCGGAGTCGATAAGCATGGATGTGTCGCCGCAAAAGATACAATTTGAACTTTTACGTTAACAATTTATTAACCCTAAAAGAAGGCTTCTGGGAAATTATACTTAAGAAATAAGGTTAATTTTCATCAAGGACTCAGTGACTTGAGTGCCGACGCCGGTTTGGCAAATGTCCCGCCTTGCGGTGATGGGCCTCCAGCAGGCGGCTCATGGCTTCGAAATTCAGCGGCGGTCCATAGACAAAACCCTGCACCTGATCGATGCGGGTTTCGGCCACCAGAAGGTTGAGCTGGGTCTCGGTCTCAACGCCTTCCACGGTGATCTTGAGGTCAAGATCCTTGCCGAGTTGAGCCACGTTGGCGACCAGCTTGAGCGCCTGCGGATCGGTCTCGATATCAGCCACAAAGCTGCGATCGATCTTGAGCTTGGTGAGCGGCAGCGCCATCAGATAGCTCAGCGAGGAATAGCCAGTACCAAAGTCGTCCAGCGCCACGCCGATGCCGCGTTTGCACAGGGCCGAGAGCGCCAGGGTCGCCGCATCCCGCTCCTCGATCAGCGCGGTTTCAGTCACTTCGATCTCGAGACGATGCGGCGCCAGCCCCGAAGCCTCGAGCGCCTGAACCACCACATCCTCGACATTGCAGGCGCGGAAATCGCGCGCCGAAATATTGACCGCAACCCGGGTTTCGTCGGGCCACTGGCGGCAATCGCGGGTGGCCATGGCCAGAACGCTGCGCGTCAGATCGGTGATAAGGCCGGTTTCCTCGGCGATGGGAATGAAGGTCGCCGGCGAGATGGCGCCAAAGGTCGGGTGGTTCCAGCGCGCCAGCGCCTCGCAGCCCACGATGCGGTTTTCGCGCGGATCGACGATGGCCTGATAGGCCATGGCCAGCGCCCCGGTCGCAATGGCTTCCTTGAGGTCAAGCTTGAGCTGCTGGCGCTTGTGGTATTCGGTGTCCATGCTGTCATGGAAGCGCACAACCTGACCCTTGCCATCGCTCTTGGCGGCATAGATCGCCAGGTCCGCCTTGACCATCAGGCTGTCGAGCGTGTCTCGGGGCTGATCGGAAATCACCATGCCGATACTGACATCAATGGCGAACTGGTGCCCCGGCACGGCGAAGCTGCTGCGCAGACTGTTGAGCACGCGCTGGGCCAGCTGATCGAGCTCTTCAGGAGGCGCGCCATCACTGCGGAAGGCGACGAATTCGTCGCCGCCAAGGCGGGCGCAGATGGTCTGAGGACCAAAAGCCTCCGGCAGACGCCGACCGATTTCGGCGAGCAGCTGATCGCCGGCAATATGACCCATCGTGTCGTTGACATGCTTGAAGTCGTCGACGTCGATCACCCAAAGCGCCACGGGGCCGGTGCGTCCGGCTTCCTGCTGCTCCCGCAACGCGGCTTCCACCTGCTCGGCAAAATAACTGCGGTTGGGCAGCCCGGTCAGCGCGTCATAGCGCGCCATATAGTTGATGCGCTCCTCGGCCACGATGCGCTCGGAGATATTTTCGAACAGCAGCGCCGTCTTGTTCTGGCGCGAGGACACCGTGACCTCGTAATATTTGCCCGGCCGCACGATCAGCAGCACCTTGCCGTTGGAGCGTGCGGCGATCAGGGACAGCAGCTGGCTCTGGGCCTGCGCCGGCATGGAGCCATTGTCGACGGCAACACCAAACAGCGCCTCGACCGGATGGCCGATCCAGACGCCGGAATCGGGGAGCTCGAACGCGTCGAGCGCCCGCGCATTGGTGACTTCGATTTCGCCTTCGCTGTCGAGGAGCAAAAGCCCGTGTTCGAGCGTGGCGAGCGCCGTATCGAGCTGGGTGGCAAGCGCGGATGCCGACATGCGGCCACGCACGGCACGCAGCAGCACATTGCGGGCATTGCGGGAAATCCGGCGCAGGCTGGCAAAGAACGGCAGCAGCAGCAGGGTCAGCAGCGCATAATAGATATTGCCGACCAGCAGCAAACCGGCGGCCATCGGGACGGCGATCAGCAGCACCTGAATGGTCATCAGCCGGTCGACAGCAAAATTGCGCTGCGACACGCCCACCAGAACCGAGACGGAAACCGAGGCTGCCGTCAGTTCGGCAAAGGTATCGTCAACGATCCAGAAGCTGAGCAGGCACCAGATGCCATAGATGGCGGCAATAGCGGCGGCGCCCAGCGTGGCGCGCATTTCCCAATGGAGCGCCTGGTTCACATCGGTATCCCCGATATCAACGGCTTCAAAGGCGACCATGTCTACATGGCGGGCCAGGCCCACCAGAATGAACAGCCCGGCAATAACCCAGAGAATGCCGGAATCGGCTTCATGGGCAGCCACCGCTGCGGCGAGCGCGGAACCAAAAGCCCCGAACAACATGGAGCGCCGATCCGCATAAAGCGAGCGGATCATGGCGACATAGTCGACAGGGGGCAGGATCTTGTGCGCAGCCTCGAAGATCATGTTGGCCCCGTTCCGATCATGTAGGGCCGACAGGGCTCCCGCCAACAAACCGGTTGGCGTGCACACTCGTCGGGGCGCTGCCGGAGGGGCAGAATAAATAGGGCAGTGCCCGGCATAAGGGACCTCATATGTCCCAGAAGACCACAGATGCATTAAGAGCATCTTGCCGAGCGCCTGTCCCAGCGCGGGGCGCTCGCAATTATGCGGCAAAGGTAAATTTTACATAAATGGCCGTGTTGCCCCGACACGCAGCCAAAATTGTCCAGAATCGTTGTCATGGTGGAGCGCGAGTCAAAGCGAGCGGATGGAAGTGGTGTGGACATGGTTGATAAGCTGACGGCAAAGCAGCGTGAGGCGGCCCTCAAACGGTTAAACGGCTGGGTCTATGACGAGGCCAAGGACGCCATCCACCACGTGTTCAAGTTCAAGGACTTCTCTGAGGCTTTTGGCTTCATGAGTCGCGTGGCGCTGGTTGCGGAAAAATCCGGGCATCACCCCGATTGGTCCAATAGCTATAACAGTGTCACCATCACGCTATCGACGCACGATGCGGGTGGACTCAGCGTGCGGGATGTCGAGCTGGCCAAGGCGATCGACACCATTCTGGTGTGATCCTGCCCTAGTGAAAATTCCGCCCGCCCGGCAGCGCCGTATAGGCCTCACGCCGCGCACGCTCGATTTCGAGATGCACCTGTCGGTCGCGCTCGGGTTGTGGACCTGACTTGCCCTCATCGCCGCGCGCCAGAATGCGGTCGCCAATATCGAGGCCATGCGCCAGATCAAGCAGGTGCCCGGTCATGTCGGTCAGCTGTTCGGCGATGATATGGATCACATGCCCTTCGCGCTGCAATTGCCCGCGCACCGCCAGCATACGCGCCCCCAGCACAGTCTTGCGGTTGGCCTCAAAAACCTTCGGCCAGATCACGATATTGGCGACGCCGGTCTCGTCCTCGAGCGTGGCAAAGATCACCCCGCTGGCGGTGCCGGGCCGCTGGCGCACCAGCACCAGCCCGGCCACCTCGATACGGCTACCCGGCCTCACACGGGTCAACTGATCCGAGCGGGTGACACGGCGGGCATCAAGCCGGGGCCGGATGAACTGCAGGGGATGGCCCTTGAGCGAGAAGGAGAGCGTCGAGTAATCGCGGATCACCTCCTCGCCCGGCAGCATTTTGGGCAGGCCCGCTTCGATATCGGTCTCGGTCTGAACTGAGCCGGAGGCCTCAAACAGCGGCAGCGTGTCGGCACCGTGGGTGCCGATCAGGCCTTTGACAGCCCAGAGTGCCTCACGACGGGACAGACCGAGCGAGGCAAAAGCATCGGCCTCGGCGAGTTTTTCCAGCGCTGAGATCGGCACCTGGGTGCGCAGCCAGAGGTCGCGCACAGAGTCATAACCCGCCCCGCGCTGTTCCACGATGCGTTGCTGAACCGCTTTGCCCAGCCCGATGACCGACGCAAATCCGAGCTGAAGCGGCCTGTCGCTCCAGATGTCCTCCCGCATCTCGCTGTGCTGGGACCAGACGTGATCCCCGGCGCGACGCGGCTGAATGGCGTCGACTTCGCCCAGGCAGTGTTCGATCTCCGAGGCATTGATATCGACCGGCCGGACCTCGACGCCATGCTCGATGGCATCGCGGATGATCTGGCTGGGCGCATAAAACCCCATGGGCTGACTATTGAGCAGGGCGCAGGCGAACACATCGGGGTAATGGCATTTGAGCCAGCACGAGGCGTAAACCAGAAGGGCAAAGCTAGCGGCGTGGCTTTCGGGAAAGCCATATTCGGCAAAGCCCTGGATCTGGGCGAAGCTTTGCTTGGCGAATTCGAGCTCATAGCCATTGTCGATCATGCCGCCGATAAAGTCCTCGGCGAATTGCTCGATCTTGCCGGTGCGGCGCCAGGCGGCCATGGCGCGGCGCAATTGATCGGCCTTGCCTGCCGAAAAGCCGGCGCCGACAATGGCGATCTGCATGGCCTGTTCCTGAAACAGCGGCACGCCCAGGGTGCGGTGCAACACAGCCTTGAGCGCCGGGCTGGGGTATTTGACCTCTTCGAGCCCCTGCCGGCGCCTCAGATAAGGATGAACCATATTGCCCTGAATGGGGCCGGGCCGGACGATGGCAACCTCGATGACGAGATCATAAAACTCCCGCGGCTGCAGGCGCGGCAGCATGGACATCTGTGCCCGGCTTTCGATCTGGAACACGCCGATCGTGTCGGCGCGATGGGTCATCGCATAGACGCGGGCACGCTTGTCTGGCTCGTCTTCCTCATCGAGCAGATCGGCCAGCTTGACCTGCTTGTCATAGTGGCTGTCCATCAAGGCAAAAGCGCGCCGCAAACAGCTCAACATGCCCAGCGCCAGAATATCCACCTTAAGGATGGCAAGCGCGTCGATGTCGTCCTTGTTCCATTCGATGATGGTGCGGCTGTCCATCGCCGTCTTGCCGATGGGGACCAGGCTTTCCAGCGAATCCCGAGTGATGACGAAACCGCCGACATGCTGGCTGAGATGGCGCGGAAACCCGCGCAGCACTTTGACCACCTCGAACATCTGCGCCAGCGTTGGGTCATCGGGGTTCAGCCCGATCGGTGCCATGTCGGCCAGATCGAGCCGGGACCCCCAACCCCAATGCAGTTGATTGAGCGCGGTGATGGTGTCGTCGGAAACGCCAAACACTTTGGCCGCTTCGCGGATGGCGCTTTTGGAGCGATAGGAGATCACATTGGCGGTCAGCCCGGTGCGCTTGCCGCCGTATTTCTTGTAGACATACTGCATCACCTCTTCGCGACGTTCATGCTCGAAATCGACGTCGATATCGGGCGGCTCGTCGCGCTCGGTGGAGATGAAGCGGCCAAACACCAGCGTGCTTTTTTCCGGATTGACCTCGGTGATCTCAAGACAGAAGCAGACGGTGGAATTGGCCGCCGAGCCCCGCCCCTGACAGAGGATATTCAGCGTGTAGCGGGCATAATGAACGATGTCGTGCACGGTCAGGAAATAGGCGGCATAGCCCTTGTAACCGATGAGGCTTAGCTCGGTCCAAATCGTCTTCTTGATGCTGTTGGGCACCCCTTTGGGGAAGCGCTTTGCCGCGCCCTCCCAGGCCAGCCGCTCCAGCGTTTGCTGGGCGGTTTCGCCATTGCCGACGGTCTCTTCCGGGTAATTGTATTTCAGCTGATCGAGCGAAAATTCGATGCGGGCGATAAAGCGCTGCGTTTCAAGGATCGCATTGGGGAAAGCGGAAAAAAGGCGCGCCATCTCGGTGGCAGGTTTGAGATGCCGCTCGGCATTGGCGGCCAGCGCAAAGCCAGCATTTTCAAGCGTCACATGCTGGCGGATGCAGGTGACCACGTCCTGCACCATGCGCCGGTCCGGTTCGTGATAGCGCACGTCATTGCTCGCCAACATGTGGGCGCGATGGCGCTTGGCCAGCGTATCGATCCGGTTGAGACGCGCGCGGTCCTGCCCATCAAACCGCACCGAACCAGCCACCCAGATACGGCCCGGTGCTTTTTCGGCCAAGATGGCCAAGGTCTGCTCGGTCAGGCCCCAATCGGCTTCGTCGGGGATGAGAATGAAAAGTTGTCCCTGCGCATAGTTTTCGGGAGGACCCAGCTCGGTTTCCGAGGGAGCGCCCGCGCCGAACAGGTCGCTGAGATACAGCAGGGGCTTGCCCTTTTCGCCACGCTGGTTGGCAACGGTCAGCAGCTTGCACAAGCGGCCATAGGCAATGCGATTGGTGGGATAGGCGATCACATCGGGCGTGCCATCAGCAAAGCAGAGGCGCACTCCGACCAGATAGCGAAAATCGGGGAAGTCGGCCTTGTTGTCGCGCGCCACGACATAGCCGCGCACCACGCCAGCAAAGCTGTTGCGGTCGGTTATGCCGAAAGCCTTGAGGCCCATCTGCATAGCCGCCGCCACCATTTCCTCGGGGTGAGAGCCACTGTGCAGGAAGGAGAAATTAGTGGTCGAGACCAGCTCGGCAAAACCCGGCACCGGCGGACGAGCGGTCGGGCGCGCCGCGCGGGTTTGCGGGAGATGGACAATCTCGCTCATGCGAAAAAACCGTGCAGATACCAGCGTGTTTCGCCCTCAAGGCCCTGCCGGTAAATCCAGAAGCGGCGGCCTTCGCCATCCTCGGCCATATAATAATCCCGCGTCATCGCCTCGGGATCGAACAGGGCTAGGTCGGGAATATGGGGCGGCGGTTCCGGCTTCTCGCCGGGTTCGGGCTTTTTGGGCACGGGCGGCGGCACCAGCTGCAGGCGCTGGCCGGTGCGCCACCATTCGGCGCCCAGCCGTTCGGGACCGGAAGCCTTGAGCAGACGATAGGCAACGCGCCGCCAGATCATCGAGGCCGGCAGGCCATCGGGCACTTCGGCATTGATGGCAATCGGTTCAGGAACCGGCAGCAGGCGCAGCGGCCGTGTCAGTTCGGCGACCGGTGGCGGCGCTGCGGGCTCATGCACCAAAGCGGGCACCAGCCGCACGGCGCGCTCGGGAATGTGGCTGGCCACGAACTGGGTGCGCAACACGGCCAGCGTGCCGAGCCGGCTGCTCATGCGATCCTGCAACTGATCGAGATCTTCGATGCCGTCCTCGGTGTTGAAAGCCCCCATCTGGGCCGCATCGAGAACGCCGATTGAACTCACCGCCAGTCGGATCATGTCGATGCCGAAGCCGGGATCATATTCCCCCTCCAGCCGCTCGGAGCGGTTGGAAAACAGCTTGGCGATATGGTGGGGATCGCGCGTCAGGCGCGCCGAATTGACCGATAGCGCCATGACCTTGTGGTCAACGCGGTAGAGGAACAGATGAAATGTCTGCCCGCCCAAGCCTTCGGTTTCGAGGCGCAGGCCGAGCTGCACGGCCAGATCCTGCGCGCACATCAGCACGTCATCCATCAACCCGATGGGATCGGCAAAGCGGCGCTCGGCATAGCGTTCGGCAAGAGGCAGGCGCGGCGTCATGCGCTCTTCGAGCAGGCCATAGGCCTGATCAAGCCGCTCCAGCAGCGAGACGCCGAAGCGGGCCTGCAGCGCCTTCCGATCGCGGCCCCGGATCTGCCCGATGCTCCGCAGACCCATATGGATGAGGCCCGAGGACTGGCTATCGCTGAGGCGCAGCGCATTGACTGGAAGCGCGTCCAGAATGGCCTCGAGGGCATCGGCTTCGACCACCTGGCTGCGGGCAAAATGGCTGACCGCCCAGGCGGCGCCGATGGTGGGGGCAATGGCACCGGCCACGGTATAGCCGAGATCGCGTAGCCGGCTCAGCAGCAGACGCAGCATGGGACGCTCGCCGCCAAACAGATGCGCGACGCCGGTAATATCGAGCACGAGATCGCCAAAGGCGGTCACGTCCTGCATGACGGCGACCAAAGGGCTGGCATTGGAGTGCCAGTCGGCAAAGTCGGCGAAAATGGCTTCGAGCAGCGGGCGGTCGATTTCGCGGACCGTCAGTCCCGGCAGCATGGCCCGGGCATCGGCCAGATTTTGGCCGACCCGCAAGCCCATGCGCGCGGCCTCGGCGTCGAGCGCGGCCAGCCGCAGCCCGCCCTTGATGCGCTCATAGAGCGCAAGCGGGCCCTTGAGCTCGTGGTCACGCCGTTTGAGGCAGTCGGTGGCCCAGCTGGGCAGGAACAGCACCAGAAAGCGGCGCTTGGGGAGCAAGCCGGTGTGCTGCATCGAGTGTGGTGAAACCATTTTGTGTCCAACCCAGAAGCCATTCGGTCTGCTGTTTGAGGAGTGTTCCCTTTTCCAATTGGGCCCGCCAGCGGGGCGCACCCGGCGCCAGAGGATCAAAGCGTTTGCGGGCGCTGCGGGTCGGGGTCAGGCGCCAGCGCAATTGGGCGGCGCTGGCTTCGCGCCTGGTGCCATAGCGCAGCAGGTAGATCGAACAGCCGGTGCTGCTGGCGCGCAGGTTCAGCCGTCGGCTGGCGGTGAAATCGAGGATTTTATGGTGCTCGGCGATATCGGCTACGACGGCGGCGACGGCCTTGCAGGCCAGCGCCTCTTCGGCCGCCCAGAGCAGCTCGGCCATATTGGCGGGCCGCACCAGCACCAGCGCATCGGGGTTAAAGCCGAAACTGACCAGCCCCGGTCCATAAGGCAGGCCCATTTCCTGACCATCCTTGCTCAATTGCAGATAGATCACGGCCGGACGACGCTGGGTGACAAGGCTGCGCGCCTGCCCCAGAGCAAAACCCAGCACGGCGCCAGCGTGGCGACGTTCATCGGTGAAGATTTCCTGGCTGAGCCCACCGGCCAAAACGGGAAAGCCGGAGCTCTCGACCACCGGCTGGGCGAAAGCCTCCGCCAGAGCCGGCTTCTTTTCGATATCGGCAATGGTATCGCGCAGCGCGGCAATGCGCTGTTGACGGTCGGGGGCGCTCATGGGCAACCAATTTATGTGAACATAACAAGAACATTTAGACTCAGCTCTGTTCCAGAGTCGAGTCCTATTTCTGCGCTTCCAAGTGTGGCGCTTGGGCACCAATGGCGGTCAAGAGCGCGTGAGAGGCGCTTGCGGGCATTGAGAATAGGCAACCAGACCGCCTATTTAAGACTTGCAAACCATCGGACCTGCACTTCACCAACCCGTCGTTCCCCCATCCCCGAAAGAGGCTGACGCCATGTTCGAGGCCATCACCCGCCTGTTCCAAAAAAACGATGATGTGCTTTCGGTGCATGATCCCAAGCTCGCCGTGGCGGCGCTGCTGGTGCATCTGGCTGCCGTCGACGGGCAGATGAATGACGAAGAGCGCCTGGCGATTCGTGCCGCGCTGATGGACCATTACAGCCTCGATGAAGCTGGCGTGGAAAACCTCGTGACCCAGGCTTCGCTGCGCGACGCCGAGGCGGTGGATTTTTACAAGTTCACCTCGACCCTGTCCTCACTGGACATCGATGATCGCATCGAAATCGTGCGGATGATGTGGCAGGTGGTATTTGCCGACAAGAAGAACCACGAGATGGAAGACAACATGGTCTGGCGCGTGGCCGAACTGATCGGCGTCAGCTCACGCGACCGCACCATTCTGCGCAACCAGATTTCCAAGGCCGAGCAGGGCTAAGCCCTACCAGGCGGTCATCTTGCCGAGAATTTTAGGCTTGTCCTTGGCGCAGTCGAACTTGCCCGAAGCGTCGGCAGCCTGACGGGCCAATTCAATGGCGTCGGGATTGGCCAGCACGTCCACATAGGCGATGTGACAGATATTGCCTGGAACCAGCTGCGTCACCGACAGCACCTCATGGGTGCCCGGCGCGCCGGCGTCACCATCGGCCAGAACGTAGCGCACAATTGTCGCCACGGGCAGCCAGCGCGCCAGCGCGTTGGACAGCCGCCACTCGATCTTGGGCCCAAGATAGTTCACGGGCGGCACGGTCTGGAATTTCTTAGGCTCGGCGGCGAGGTTGAACCCATAGCTGGTGGAAAAGCGCAGATCGCTTTCCTGAACCATCAGAGGATAGCCCTTATAGCCGGGACAGGCCCAACTGCTGAAGAAGTCATCAGCGTCCAGCACCATGCATTCATTGAGATCGAGATCGGTATAGGCGCTCATGAACGCGGCATGAGCGGGTGCGGCACTGAGCAGCAGAGCGGCCGAAAACAGGGGCACAATAGACTTCAGCACGGCTCTATCCTTGTGTCGCATGGCAACAGACATGCCAATGTGGCTTGCTTTTGCGGCCTGTTCTGGGCAAGAAACGGCCACTTTCTCGCCCTCCCTCGATGAACGAGACCAGAAGCCAAAATGAACATCGACGCAATCCCTACCGGCAAGTCCATTCCCGACGACCTCAATGTCATCATTGAAGTTCCCCTGGGCGGCGAGCCGATCAAGTACGAAATCGACAAGGCATCGGGCGCGCTGTTCGTTGACCGGTTCCTGTACACACCCATGCGCTATCCGGGCAATTACGGCTTCGTGCCGCATACCCTGTGCGGCGATGGCGATCCGCTCGACGTGATCGTGATGAACTCGCGCCCGCTGGTGCCCGGCGCCGTGGTGCGCTCGCGCCCCATCGGCGTGCTCTACATGGAAGACGATGGTGGCCAGGATGAGAAGATCATCGCCCTGCCCGTCTCCAAGCTGACGCGCATGTATGACAACATCCACGACATCGAAGATTTCCCCGAGATCCAGCTCGAGCGCGTGAAGCACTTCTTCACCCACTACAAGGATCTCGAGCCCGGCAAGTGGGCCAAGATCGATCGTATCGGCAACCTGGCCGATGCACGCAAGGTGATCCTTGACTCGATCGAGCTGTACAATAAGTCCAAGTAAGCCAGCGCTTGCGACACTGCTTTGATAACGCCGCGCCGGGCAACCGGGGCGGCGTTTGTGTTTGGCGACCACATCCTTGCCGCAAGTGGCTGGCAGGAGTGAATTTCGAGTTGATCAGGAGACGCTGCATGAGATCTGTTGGCTTGGCTTTGGGCGCCATTCTATTGTCCGGCACATTGGCCTTTGCACAGACGACGGATGGGACCGTGGATCAAAACGAGATCGAACAGATCGTACGCGACCGCGTCGAGCGCGACCAGCAGGGCGTGGGCCTGACCGCAGCGGTTATCGTTGATGACCAGCCGGTCTTTGCCAATACGGGCATGCAGGATGTGAACGGGGAAACCCCGGTCGATGATCACACGATCTTCGAGATCGGCTCGATCACCAAGATCTTCACCAATCTGCTGCTGGCGCAGCTGGTGGTTGAGGGCAAGATCGATCTCGACAAGCCGGTGATCGACTATCTGCCCGAAGGCACCAAACTGCCCGAGTTTGAAGGCAAGAGCATCAGCGTCTTTGATCTGGCAACGCATTATTCGGGCCTGCCTTCCGTGCCGGCAGAACTGGCCAGTGGCGATCTCGACAATCCCTATGCCGACTATGACGCGACCAAGTTCTATGCTTTCCTCGCCAGCTATACGTTGACGCGCGCGCCGGGCGCCGAGTTTGAATATTCCAATATCGGCACCTCGCTTCTGGGCCAGGCGATCAGCCATGTGGCGGGCAAGCCTTATGCTGATCTCGTCAGCGAACGCATTCTGACCCCGCTCGACATGACTGAGACCTCCATCACGGTGGATGATTTCTTTGCCTTTGCCGGTGGCCACAATGCCGATCGTCAGCCTGTATCCCATTGGGATTTCGACGTATTTGCGCCCGCAGGCGCCTATCGCTCGACGGCGACCGATATGGCCAAGTTCGTTGCGGCGGCAAGCGGACAAGTGTCGACGCCTCTGGATGCCGCTTTTGCCAAAATGTTCGACCGCACCCGACCGGCCGGCAGCCCCGGCATGAATATCGGGCTTGGCTGGATGCTGCTCGACGCACCCGATAGCCAGATCGCCTGGCACAATGGCGGCACGGGCGGCTTTAACAGCTTCATCGGCTTTGACCGCACCAGCAAGCGCGCCTCGCTGGTGCTGTCCAACGCCCTGACGCTGACCGGCATCGAGGATATCGGCTTCCACCTGATCGATGAAAAAGCCCCCCTCGCGCCCCAGCCTAAGCCGCGCACGGCCGTGGATATCGATGTGTCGGTGCTGCCCAACTACGTCGGCACCTACCAGCTGGGCCCGGAAATGGACCTTGAGGTGACGACCGACGCCGGCCATCTTTTCGTGCAGGCTTCGGGACAGGGCAAGCTCGAAGTCTTCCCCGAAAGCGCGACCGAGTTTTTCTTTAAGGATGTCGACGCGCAAATCACTTTTGAAACCGATGCCAGCGGCAAGGCCACCGGGCTCGTGCTGCACCAGAACGGCATGGACCTACCCGGCAAACGCAAGTGAGTGGCCGCATCGTCATTCTCAATGGCGCGCCGCGTGCCGGCAAATCCACCCTTGCGGCGGCGATGCAGACGGACCTCGGCGGGCACTGGATCAATCTCGGTGTCGACGTCATCAATCGATCCCTGCCCCCAGACCTGGTGCCGGGGATCGGTCTACGCCCCGGAGGCGAGCGGCCCGAATTGGAGCCGCTGCTGCCAGCGCTGTACGTCGCGCTCTATGATTCCATCGCCGCCCATGCGCGGCAGGGCTTCAACGTGGTGGCGGACCTCGGCCATCACGACCATTACAGCCAGACGCTGAACCTCTTGCCCCAATGCCTGGTGCGGCTTGCCGGGCTTGATGTGCTGCTGGTTGGCGTCAGCTGCGATCTCGACACCATCATGGCGCGGCGCAATGCCAATCCGGACGGCTACGTTGCTGGCGAGGGCGTTCCTGCGCCGGTGCAACGCTGGCAGGACAGCGTGCATGTGCCCGGGATTTACGACCTTGTGGTCGATGGCGCTGCGCCGCCCGCCGACGCGGTGGCGGCGATTGCTGCGGCGCTCGCCAATCCTCCCACGCCCAGCGCCGCCAGCCAACTCACTGGACGCTAACCCCGTCATCGCGGACGTGATTTGCGCCCGGCCGCGTTAGAGCGCACCCTTGCTACAACAAGGAGGCGCAGATGGGCATTGCCAGAGCAATTGCCGGTATCGTGCTACTGGTGATCGGCGGGCTTTGGACCCTCCAGGGGTCCAATGTCATTGCCGGCAGCGCGATGAGCGGGCAGAGCCATTGGCTCTATATCGGCATCGTCGTTTTAGTGGCGGGGATCGCCCTGCTGATCTGGTCGGTCCGCGAACGCAGGCGGCCCTGACTAGTCTTCACGCAAACCATAGCGCAGGACCACATTGCCCTTTGAGGTCTGCTGCGAGCCGATCAGCGTGAGGCGCGTGGTCGGGTCATCGGGCAGGAACAGATGACGTCCCTTGCCGCTGATCACCGGATGCATGATCAGGGTCAGCTCGTCCATCAGCCCACCCAGCATCAGCTGACGCACCAGCGACATGCCGCCCATGGCGGCAATGGTGCCGCCGGGTTGCGCCTTCAATCCGCGCACGAAATCGTGGAGATCACCGTCGATCAGGCTGGCATTGCTCCAGGCCAGCGGGCCCTTGAGCGTGTCGGAGGCGACGAATTTCGGCACCGCATTGATGAAGCTGGCAAAGCCCTCATCCTGCTGCGCATTGGGCCAATAGCCGGCCCATTCCTCATAGCCGACCCGGCCCATCAGCACGGTATCGACCTCGCCCATCACGCCGCCGAGCAGCATGCCCAATTCATCATCAAAGCTGTCGAACTGGAAAAGGTTTGGCGCTTCTGCCACGCCATCGACCGAATAGAACAAGCCTGCAGTGAGTTTACGCATTTTGTCTCCCAAAGATCTGGCCGCCCCACGGCTGCCATTTGGTAACACAACGAACCATCCCAGCGGAATTCGACACGACAGCTGAATTTTGTGAATTGGCTAACGGGGGAGAGGACAGGCCACCCGGTTGAGCTGGGGTTGGATGGGGTAGGCCCAGCCAGGCCCGGACCATAAACCCCTCCCCACCGTCATTGCCCGGCTTGTCCGGGCAATCCACCTCACCGCGCGAAGATGGATCACCCGGACAAGCCGGGTGATGACGATGGGGGCTATGGTGGTGGCAAAAGAGAAGGCCCGGAGTTTCCTCCGGGCCCTCGTCAGTGTCGGTCGAGGTGGATTCCTCGTCAGCCCAGATGTGCCAACACCGCTAGCAGCAGCAGGGCCACGATATTGGTGATCTTGATCATCGGGTTCACGGCAGGGCCTGCTGTGTCCTTGTAGGGGTCGCCGACGGTGTCGCCGGTGACGGAGGCCTTGTGGGCGTCGCTTCCCTTGTGGTGGGTGACGCCGTGGCTGTCGGTGAAGCCGTCTTCGAAGCTCTTTTTGGCATTATCCCACGCGCCGCCACCGGCGGTCATGGAGATGGCGACAAAGAGCCCGGTGACAATGACGCCCATCAGCATGGCGCCCAGCGCCGAGAAGCCTGCGGCGGGTCCGGCGATCCAGTTGATCACGAAGAACACCACGATGGGCGACAGCACGGGCAGCAGGCTCGGCACGATCATTTCGCGGATAGCGGCCTTGGTCAGCATGTCGACGGCCCGGCCATAGTCGGGCTTTTCCGTTCCAGCCATGATGCCCGGACGTTCCTTGAACTGGCGGCGCACTTCCACCACCACCGATTGAGCGGCGCGACCCACGGCCGTCATGCTCATGCCACCGAACAGGAACGGCAAGAGGCCACCAAACAGCAGGCCCACCACGACATAGGGGTCGGCCAGCGAGAAGGTGAGTTGGCCAACGCCTCGGAAGATGGCGGGGGCATCAGGCAGGGACGAGAAGTAGATCAGGTCCTGCGTATAGGCAGCGAATAGCACCAGAGCGCCGAGGCCCGCCGAGCCGATGGCATAGCCCTTGGTAACGGCCTTGGTGGTGTTGCCCACAGCGTCGAGCGCGTCGGTATTGTGGCGCACTTCCTTGTCGAGGCCCGCCATTTCGGCAATGCCGCCGGCATTGTCGGTGACAGGTCCAAAGGCGTCGAGCGCCACGACGATACCGGCCAGCGCCAGCATGGTGGCAACGGCAAAGGCAATGCCGAAAAGACCCGCCAGATTATAGGTGACGATAATGCCCGCGATGATGACCAGAGCAGGCAGCGCGGTCGATTCCAGCGATACGGCAAGGCCCTGGATGACGTTGGTGCCATGGCCGGTGACAGAGGCTTCAGCGATCGAATTGACCGGGCGGCGATTGGTGCCGGTGTAATATTCGGTGATGACGATGATCAGACCGGTGATGACCAGACCCGCCACGCCGCACCAGAACAGGCTCATCGGCGTAAAGGTCTTGTCATTGGCGGCGATGGCAACGTTGAGATCGCCAAACACAAACCACAGTACCGGCAGCAGGATGATCAGTGACAGTACGCCCGTGGCAATGATGCCCTTGTAAAGCGCGCCCATGATGTTGTTGGACGCGCCCAGCTTGACGAAATAGGTGCCGATGATCGAGGTGACGACGCAGGCGCCGCCAATCGCCAGTGGCAGCACCATGCCTGCGAGCTTGAACGCGTCGGGCAGGATGATGGCGGCCAGCACCATGGTGGCGACGATGGTCACCACATAGGTTTCGAACAGGTCGGCGGCCATACCGGCGCAGTCACCAACATTGTCGCCGACATTATCGGCGATGGTGGCTGGGTTGCGCGGATCATCTTCCGGAATGCCAGCTTCGACCTTGCCCACCATGTCGCCGCCGACGTCCGCACCCTTGGTGAAGATGCCGCCGCCGAGACGGGCGAAAATGGAAATCAGCGACGCGCCGAAGCTCAAGGCCACCAGCGAGTCGATGACGGTGCGGCTGGTTTCGCCAAAGCCAAGGAATTGGGTGAGTACGATGAAATAGAGGGTGACGCCGAGCAGGCCCAGCCCCGCCACCAAGAGGCCCGTGACTGCGCCCGATTTGAATGCGAGATCAAGGCCTTTACCGAGCGAAGAAATCGCCGCTTGGGCCACCCGCACGTTGGCGCGCACCGAGATGTTCATGCCGATAAAACCGGCTGCCCCCGACAGCACGGCGCCAAGCAGGAAGCCGATGGCGGCATAGATGCCGAGCAGGAAATAGGCGGCGATCAAGATGACGACGCCGACAATCGCAATGGTGGTGTATTGCCGTTTCAGATAAGCCGACGCCCCCTCGCGTACGGCTGCGGAGATTTCCTGCATGCGGGCTGAACCGGCATCGGCCGCCAGCAGGGTGCGCGTGGTGATCACGCCATAGACGATAGACAGACCGCCGCAGACGACGATCAGCCAAAGTGCCAAAGTCATTCTTTAGTCCCTCTCGGTGTTCCTCCGGGGACCCAATCGCAGACCTGGCCGGTCCTCCAACCGGCATGAGCCTACCCCTCCATGAGCCCCTCTGACGTCGAGATTAGCGGGATTGCATGGTTAAGCAATGGATATTGCGGTGAATTGTCGCAGGCGGCTCAGCTGGCAGAAAAGCTCACGGCTGGCGGTAAATGTCGGCTTTGACGATGGCCATCAATCGATCAGGGTTGGGTGGCGGACCAAAGCCGTATTTCTGGTAGAGGCTGTGCGCATCCTGGGTTGCCAGCATGAAACGGCGCAGGCCCTGCAAATCGGGGTGGACGAAGATTGCATCCAGCAAGCCTTTGCCAAGGCCCTTCCCCTGCAGGGCTGGATCGATGAACACATCAGCCAACCAGGCGAAGGTGGCGCGATCGGTGATCACCCGGGCGAAGCCAAGCTGTGCACCATCCGTCTTATAGAGGCCGAAAACGATGGAATTGGCGAGTGAGCGGGCCACGACATCCCGCGGAATGCCGTGGGCCCAATAGCTCACTTCGCTCAAATAGCGGTGCACGTAGTCGATATCGATCCGCGTCGGATCGCTCGACACTTCATAGCCTTGCGGCAAGGGCACGTTGGTTGCCTGGCTCACAGGGCCTTACGGGAAGTACGGATAGCCATAGCGCACGATCAGCTGCTGGATGAAGAAGATGCCCAGAAACAGGATGATGGGCGAAATATCGAGCCCGGAGAAATTGGGCATGACGCGACGGATCGGCCGCAGCAGCGGTTCGGTCAATTGGTTGACCACGCGCCAGACCGCCTCGACGAACTGATTGCGGGTATTGATGACATTGAACGAAATCAGCCAGCTCATGATGATCATGATGAGCAGAACCCACCAGTAGAGCTGGAGGATTACCATTATCACATCCAGAACGGCCTTCATCGCAGTCTCCTGTTGAATGGGCATTTATCTAATGGGTTGATGGCCTTGCCACAAGGGCTAGCGCCACAAGCAAAAGAGCCCCTTACCGGGCAAAACGGTTCGGGGCTCCAATGACTGACATCCGGTACGCACAACAAAACTCCGGATACGCCCTCAATTGCACGAAGCGTGCCAAGTCGGTGCGGCCGGCAAACCGGGGCTCAGAAGTTAAGGTGTTGTAAAAATAAGCGTTTTAGCAGCGAGGCTGCATTGCAAAATGCGAGGCGGGTTGCAGAATGCGAGCGGCAAGCGGTGTCGCCACTCCTGCGTCCCCTCGCCCCTCAGGGGAGAGGGTAGCGACGCCGGGAGCCTTGGCGACCTGGCAAAGCTAGGGTGAGGGGTGCCGTTTCTCGGCTCGAGCCGAAACATTGCACCCCTCACCCGGCGCTACGCGCCGACCTCTCCCCTGAGGGGCGAGGTGAAGTGGTGGCGTGGACTACGCCCGGGCCTTGCTCGGCTTCCAGGTCGCGACTTTGAGCAGGTAGAGCACGATCACCAGACCCAGCACGATGTAGCTCAGCGGGTCGAGCACAACCTCGATGACCTCGTAATGCTCGTGCAGGATGTATCCCGCCATGGTGAGGAAGATGTTCCAGATCAGCGCACCAGTGGTCGAGGCGGCGAGGAACACCGGCAGGCTCATACGCGACAGGCCCGCGGGAATGGAAATCAGCGTGCGGATCAGCGGGATCAGGCGACCAAACAGCACGATGATGGGCCCGAAGCGTTTGAACCACCCCACCGCCAGATCGATTTCGTCGGCATTGAAAGCCATGACGCGACCGAAACGGTCGGCCAGCCAGCGCACGCGATCAAGCCCGAACAGGCGCCCGGCATAATACCAGGGCAGCATGCCGACAACGGCGCCGATGGTGGCGGCGGCCAGCACGCCAAAAAGATTGAGATCGCCATTGGCAGCGGCATAGCCGGCAAAGGGAATGATCAGCTCGGACGGGATGGGCGGAAAGATCGATTCCGCCAGCATCACCATAAAGATGCCGACATAGCCCCAGTCGGAAATGGTCTGGATGATCCAGTCTGTCATGGGGTTCGGCTCCTGTTTGATGTGGCGGCCAAGATCGCTGCCAAATGACAAGAAAAGGTAAGGGCCCCGACGTTTCCGTGGGGCCCTGACACTTATGCCGACTTGGACGCGCGCATGTTGCGCTTGCGATCGTTTGGATCCAGCCAGATCTTGCGCAGGCGGATCGACTTGGGGGTCACTTCCACATACTCGTCATCGGCGATGTAGCCGATCGACTGCTCGAGGGTGAGCTTCTTTGGCGTGGTCAGGCGCACCGCTTCGTCCTTGGACGTGGTGCGGATGTTGGTCAGCTGCTTGCCCTTGAGTGCGTTCACTTCAAGGTCGTTCTCGCGGCTGTGCTCGCCGATGATCATGCCTTCATAGATGTCGACGCCAGCGTCGATCATGATCGGGCCACGATCTTCCAGGTTCCACAGCGCGAAGGCCACGGACTGACCGGTACCGTTCGAGATCAGAACGCCCGTGCGACGGCTGGCCAGCTCGCCCTTGAACGGGGCGAATTCGTGGAACAGACGGTTGAAGATGGCGGTGCCGCGCGTATCGCTCAGCAGTTCGGCCTGGTAGCCGATCAGCGACCGGGTTGGCACGAGCAGGCGGATACGGGTGCGGCCAACGCCGGACGGACGCATGTCAGTGAGTTCACCCTTGCGCTCGGTCAGCTTCTGCACGACCGCGCCGGTGTGCTCGTCATCGACGTCGATGATGACTTCTTCGATCGGCTCGAGCTTGACGCCGTTCTCTTCCTTGAACAGGACCTTTGGACGACCGATGGTGAGCTCAAAGCCTTCGCGACGCATGTTTTCGATCAGAACTGCGAGCTGCAATTCGCCACGACCAGCAACGTCATAGGAGTCATTGTCGTCGCCCGGGGTGACGCGGATGGCCACGTTGCCTTCGGCTTCGCGGAACAGGCGTTCACGGATGACGCGCGACTGCACCTTGTCGCCTTCGCGACCGGCCAGCGGGCCGTCATTGATGCGGAAGGTCACCGACAGGGTTGGCGGATCAATTGGCTTGGACGCGATGGGCTCGGAAACCGATGGCACAGCAATAGTGTCGGCCACAGTGGTGGTTTCGAGACCGGCAATGGCCACGATGTCGCCAGCAATGCCTTCATCGATCGGCGTCCGCTCAAGACCACGGAACGCCAGAACCTTGGAGACGCGGCCCTTTTCGACGATCTTGCCTTCGCGGTTAAGCGTGTGGATGGCTTCACCGGCCTTGATCGAACCCGAGAAGATACGACCGGTCAGAATGCGGCCGAGGAACGGGTTGCGCTCGATGGTGGTGACCAGCATACGGAATGGGCCGGTTTCGACCTTTGGCTCTGGAACGTGCTCAAGCACCTTGTCCAGCAGCGGCGCCAGGCTCTCACGCGCGCCATCGGGCTCATTGGCCATCCAGCCGAGCTTGGCAGCGCCGTAGAGCACTGGGAAGTCGAGCTGTTCTGGGGTCGCGTCCAGCGCGATGAACAGGTCGAAGATTTCTTCGAGAACTTCGAGGTGACGCTCGTCGGACTTGTCGATCTTGTTGATCGCCACGATCGGACGCAGGCCCTGGGCCAAAGCCTTGCCGAGCACGAACTTGGTCTGTGGCATCGGGCCTTCGGCCGCGTCGACCAGCAGAACCACACCGTCAACCATGGACAGGATGCGCTCGACTTCGCCGCCGAAGTCGGCGTGGCCGGGGGTGTCCACGATATTGATGCGGGTGTCTTTCCAGAGCAGCGAAGTGACCTTGGCCAGAATGGTGATGCCGCGCTCGCGCTCGATATCATTGCTGTCCATGGCGCGTTCTTCGACGCGTTCGTTTTCGCGGAAGGAGCCGGATTGCTTGAGCAGGACGTCGATCAGCGTGGTCTTGCCGTGGTCAACGTGGGCGATGATGGCGATATTGCGCAGTGACATTAAACGTTCAGCCTGGTTGGCACGATCCCAAAACCGGGCCCGCGTCAGATGGAGGCGGACTGCAACGGCTGAACCATGCGGGATGCAAACACGTGCCAAGCCCCGGCAGAAAGCCGAACTGGCGTATTTCGGGGGTGCCTTACAGGAAGATGAGCTTTTCTACAAGCGCAGGGGACGCAAGTCTGGAATGCGATGCCGCTTTTTTGACGCCGGCACACGCGCTTGGAACCCGGCCAAACCTGTCGCACGCGGTGTTTTTTGGCGTCACGAAGCCACTTTGCGCGCCTTGCCATTGCGGCTGCGCAGCAAATTGGCCAGCTGGGTCGAGGCCAGTGGCGGGGAGAACAGGAAGCCCTGCACCTCCGACACGCCATGGGCGCGCACCATCGCCAGCTGCTCGTCTGTCTCCACCCCTTCGGCCGTGGTCGACATGCCGAGCGACTGCCCCAGCCCGATCACCGCCTTGATGATGGCCTGGCTATCATCGCGGCTGGTGAGGTCCGCCATGAAGGAGCGGTCGATCTTGATCTTGTCGAAGGGGAAGGAGCGCAGATAGCTCAGCGACGAATAGCCGGTGCCGAAATCGTCCATAGAGATGCGCACGCCCATGCCGCGCAGATCATGCAGCGCCTTGAGCGTGGTTTCGCTATCGGCCAGCAGCAGGGATTCCGTGATTTCCAGCTCGAGCCGGGTGGGCGACACGCGCGCATCGGTCAGCGCACTGCGCACCATGGTCACCAGATCGCGGTTTTTGAACTGCACGGGCGAGAGGTTGACGGCAATGCGGACATCGGCCGGCCAGCTGGAGGCGGTCTTGAGCGCCTCGCGCAGCACCCATTCGCCGATCGGCACGATCAGCCCGGTTTCCTCGGCGATGGGAATGAACTCGGTGGGCGAAATAGTGCGCCCCTCATGTTCCCAGCGCAGCAGGGCCTCAACGCAACTGATGCGGTTCTCGGCCAGCCCGAGCAGTGGCTGGAACACCAGGCGCAGCTCGTTGCGTTGAAGCGCCAGGCGCAACCCGGCCTCGATGGCGCGCCGCTGCTGCAGGTTGGCGTCCATGCCCGCTTCAAAGAAATGGTAGGTTGAGCGGCCTTCGCTCTTGGCCTTGTAGAGCGCCAGATCGGCGTTCTTGACCAGGGTGTCGGTCTTGACCCCGTCACCGGGGCCGACGGCGATACCGACGCTGGCGCCGATTTCGATCTGCTGACCACCGATCATCATCGGGGCACCAATGGCCTTGATGATGCGGTCAGCAACACGCGCCGCATCGGCGGCGCTTTCCACCGGGCGCATCAGCAGTGCAAATTCGTCGCCGCCCAATCGCGCCAGCAGATCTGTTTCACGCGTCGTGCCCCAAAGGCGAGCAGAGGCCTGCTTGATCACCTCGTCGCCCACTGCATGGCCCAGCGTATCGTTGACAGCCTTGAAGTGATCGAGATCGATATACAGCACGGCCGCCATTTCACCGCGCCCAAGCGCGGCTTCAGTCTTGCCCATCTGTTCCAGAAACTCGATGCGATTGGGCAGGTCGGTCAGGGCGTCGTGACGCGCCAGATGGCGGATACGCGCCTCATTCTGGCGCTGCTCGGTAATGTCCTCGTGGGTCGAGACCCAGCCACCATCCTTCATCGGATGATGCTGCATCATGATGGTCCGGCCATTCAGCTCATGGACGGTCTTGCCGTATTCCCGGCGCGCAATGACCTCTCGCCGCCAGGTAATGTATTCCTCGCGCGTGCCGCTGGCGCTCATGCCGACATCGAACAGATGACCCAGAATGTCTTCGAGCTGGGTGCCCGGTTTGATCATCCGCTCGGGCAGATTGTAGATGCGCGCATAGGGCTCGTTGCAGATGACCAGACGCCCGCGCGCGTCCATCATGCACAGGCCCTGGCTGATATTATTGACCGCTGCGTCGAGGCGGATGTTCTGCCGCTCAAGCTCCAGCTTACGGCGTTGGACCACTTCGGAGCGGGCGATTTCTTCAGTGATGTCCTCATGGGTCACCACCCATCCGAGCGCCTCGGAATAGACATGGGCCGTTTCCACCGTGCGGCCACCACGCACGACTTCCCGGTTCTTGCACCGCGCGCCGCTGCGATTGGCCAGGAGATCGGCTGTGTAGCTCTCGTAAAAATCGGCGGGCGTGGTGTCCGTGTGGTTGCCGAGCGAACTCGATAGATCGATCAACTCCTCCAGCGTCATGCCGCGCTGAATGGCGCCCGCATCAAAGCCGTAGAGGTCACGATAGTGCTTATTCCACATCACCAGCCGAAACTGGGGGGACCACACACAGAACCCGTAGGGTATGTTTTCCAAGGCGGCGTCGAGCAGCAACGCTCCCGCCATCTCGCTCAAGCTTCCAGCGTCATCTGCGCGCACCCGCCGATACCCCTCGTCTCTACGCATGTGCATGACGTCGTGGGGAACGCTAAAGGCCCGACATTAATGGGCGATTAAAGCCGAAAAGGGCCGAAGCGGGGTGCAGAGCACTGCACCCCGCCCGAAAGCTTACTTGCCAGCCTTGATATTGCGGGCAGCGTAGGTCTTCAGACGCAGGCCATTGAGGCGGATAAAGCCCTCAGCGTCCTTGTGATCATAAGCCACGGCGCCCTCTTCGAAGGTCACCAGATCCATCGAATAGAGGCTATAGGGCGAGGTGCGGGCGATGACGCTGGCGCTGCCCTTGTAGAGCTTGATGGTGACTTCGCCGGTGACGAATTGCTGGCTCTTGTCGATCAGGGCCTGCAGCATTTCGCGCTCTGGCGAGAACCAGAAGCCATTGTAGATCAGCTCGGCATATTTCGGCATCAGCTCATCCTTGAGATGGGCTTCGCCACGGTCGAGCGTGATCGATTCAATGCCGCGGTGCGCGACGAGCATGATGGTGCCGCCGGGGGTCTCGTAGAGTCCGCGCGACTTCATGCCGACAAAGCGGTTTTCAACGAGGTCGAGACGGCCGACGCCGTGCTTGCCGCCGAGCTCATTGAGCTTGGTCAGCAGTTCAGCGGGGCTGAGCTTGACGCCATTGATCGAAACCGGGTCTCCCTTTTCGTAGCCGATGGTGATGATCTCGGCTTCGTTGGGGGCGTCTTCCGGATTGACGGTGCGCTGGGCGACATAGTCTGGGAAAGGCACGGCTGGATCTTCCAGCACCATGCCCTCGGACGAGGTGTGCAGCAGGTTCGCATCCACCGAGAACGGGGCTTCGCCGCGCTTGTCCTTGGCAATCGGGATCTGGTTGGCTTCGGCATAGGCCAGCAGCTGGGTGCGGCTGCGCAGGTCCCATTCGCGCCATGGCGCGATCACCTTGATCGAGGGATCAAGCGCGTTGGCGGTCAGCTCAAAGCGGACCTGATCATTGCCCTTGCCGGTGGCGCCATGAGAAATCGCATCGGCGCCGACTTCCTGAGCGATTTCAACCAGACGCTTGGAGATCAGCGGACGGGCGATCGAGGTGCCGAGCAGATAGACACCCTCATAGACCGCATTGGCGCGGAACATGGGGAACACGAAGTCGCGCACGAACTCTTCGCGCAGGTCTTCGATGCGAATGTCTTTGATGCCGAACATTTCGGCCTTCTTGCGGGCGGGCTCGAGCTCTTCGCCCTGCCCCAGATCAGCGGTGAAGGTCACCACTTCGCAATTATAGGTTTCCTGCAGCCATTTCAGGATGATGGAAGTGTCGAGGCCGCCCGAGTAAGCGAGCACGACTTTCTTGATGTCTTTTGCCATGGGATTGGTTCCAGTGTCTTCATTTGGAACGATAGAGCAGTTCGAGCGCAACAATCTTGCGAAAAGTACACGTATGGGCAAATCTATGGCATTAAGTGCCAACTACTGAATTCATTGAGGCAGGAAATGCCAGAATCGTTTGATGCCATCGATCGCCGCATTCTGCGTGCCCTGCAGCGCAATGGGCGGATCAGCAATGTGGAGCTGGCCAGCGAAGTGGGCCTGTCGCCCTCCCCCTGCCTCCGGCGGGTCAAATTGCTGGAAGAGTCCGGCATTATCGACCGCTATGTGGCCGTGCTCGACGGCGCCAAGATCGGCGTCGGGCTGACAGTGTTTGCGCGCATCTGGTTCAAAACGCAGGATGCCGAAATCACCAACCAGTTTGCCGAAACCGTGCGCAAGTTTCCCGAAGTGGTCGAGTGCTACCTCACTACCGGGGAATGCGACGCCATCATGCGCATCGTCACAGCCGACTTGCACGCCTATTGGCGGTTCCAGTCCGACTACCTCATGCGCATTCCGAGCGTGCAGAGTGTCAAGACCGACGTGCCGATGGAGACCATCAAACGGACGTATGAGCTACCGCTGCTGTAGGAATGCTTGGCGGGGCTGCTGATATCCAACCTCCCACAATCGCTGTCCTCGGACTTGATCCGAGGATCACGCGCCTCACCTGCCGAGTTGAGAGAGGCCCTCGGATCAAGTCCGAGGGCAGCGCCGGTGGGTGGTGTGATTGAGTGCCCAGGACGCATTCTGGACAAAAGACCAGAGACCTCATCCTGAGCCCGCCGAAGGACGAGGTCAGGGTACGAGGACCTCGCCGCTCACGCTGCACTCTCGCCACCGGGCTCTCGTCGCGTTATGCCTAATCCACCCACACCTGCGGAACTGCCATGTCCTTCATCCCCGATGTCTCCGTCATCCTCGCCTTTGCCCTCGCCACCGTGGTTCTGGCCATCACGCCGGGGCCGGATATGGCGCTGCAGATGTCGCGCGCCATCAATTATGGCCGCAGCCATGGATTGGCGACCGCAGCCGGCGCGATGACGGGGATTTTCGTTCACACGTGCCTCGTGGCCTTTGGCATTTCGGTGCTGATCGTTGCGGCGCCGACGGCCTTTCTCGTGCTCAAGATTGCCGGTGCGCTCTATCTGCTCTGGCTGGCCTATGGCGCCATTGCCCATGGCGGTGGGCTGAGACTGTCGCAAAAGGCGGCCAAGACCCCCACCGTGGCGCAGAGCTATCTCACCGGCGTCGGCATCAACCTCTTGAACCCCAAGGTCGTGCTGTTTTTCATGACCTTTCTGCCGCAATTCGTCGATCGCACCGATCCCGCGGCCGGGCAGAAGCTGTTCTTCCTTGGCGCCGAATTCATCCTCGTGTCGATCCCGCTGGCTGTGCTGACCGTGTTTGCCGCCGAGCGGTTGGCGGCGCTTTTGGTCAAGAGCGTCTGGGTGCAGCGGGCGCTCAACTGGAGTTTTGCCGCGGTGTTCACCGCCTTCGCCGCGACCATCCTTTTTGCCGAAGGGCGCAAATAGGCTCACGCAGGCGTCATTAACCCTGGCCGCATAGCGCCACCGTTCTGCCGATATCGCTGTGTTAACGTTGCCTTGATGGGCTCCATCGGGCCCGAGGGGCCCCTTGCACATGCAGCTGAAACCCAATGCCTATCGCCTCAACGAGACCGTAAAGGGCGTCGAGACGATGACCCGCTTTGCGCTGGCTGTGCTGGCGCTGGCCTCCGGCGTCTACACCTATCTCGGCGTGCGCGGCATTCTCGATGGCTCGGCCAGCTTCGTGTTCTTTGCCGCCATCATCTATTCAGCCGCTGTTTCAGTGGCGATCTATGCATTCTGGAGCTTCATGCTGCGGTTCGTGCCGCTGGTGACCTCTGGCACCCAGCGTATCGGGCTGTTTCTCACCATGGCTGTGGGCTGCTGCATGATCATTGCCATGTCGAGCTGGCTCAATGCCGCCGCTCTGGCCGGATCTGCCGCCACCGAACAGCATCTGGCCGTGACCTTGCAGGGTTATGCCGAAGATCTCGACAAAGCCCACTCCAATGCGCTGGCCGCACAAAGCCTGCTGCCGGACGTGCAGCGTGCAGCCGAGCGCTTTTCGGGCCTTGCCGCTGATGAGCGCGAATCCGGCGCTTTGACGGGAACCACAGGCTCGGGCAGCGTCGTGCAGTTGCTGACGCAGATGGGCACGCAGATGACCCAACTCGGCACCACCATCACCGGCAGTCGCGATGAAGTGGCGAGCCTGTTCGAACAGGGTTCGGCCCGCCTTGCCAGCATGCGCGAGCTGGTCTCGACGCCCGGCGCCATCGAGCCACGCGCCGATAGTTTCCAGACTGAAGCGGTACAACTCTCGGCCATCATTGCCGCACTGCAGCAGACCGACGTCGCTGCCTCGGTGAAGCGCGCCGCAGCTGATCTCTCCGCCGGCTTCATCGCGCCAGTCGCCAATGGGCAGAGCGCCGATCTGGTCAACAGACAGGATCAGGTGATGGAAACCGTCCGTGCCTCAGTGGCCGCCCAATCGGCAGCGCTGAGTGCGGCAGCCGACGAAATCCTAGCGACACCCGCCGTCGAGCAGCGCCGCTATGTGCCGCTATCGAGCGCGGAAGCAGTGATCCGCTATTGGCAGGATTTCATCCCAAGCTGGGCGGGTGCCATTTCCATCGACCTGCTCCCCGTCGTTTTGGTCCTGGTGCTGATGATCGTCCATGACGCCATGCGCAAGGATTCAGAATCCCTCGAGGAAGCCGAGAACATAACCGCCGCCGAAATGCTGCGGGCGCTGGCGCTCTATCGCAAGATGGAGGCCGCGGGGGTTGTGCTGCCGCAGCCGCTAACAACTCCTGCCGAACCCGAAGTCGACGATCCCGTTACCGTCGAAGAGGTGGCGGTGGTTACACCGGACGACGCGACCGTCACCTCCATCGATAGCGCCTCCCGCAAGCGCACCGAGGGGCCACGACCAGCATGAAAAGCGAGGCCAATGCCCGCGCCAAAACCGATGAAAGCTCCCTCTACCGCAGCTTTGTCCGCTGGGTGGCAGAGGTCGATGACGGCGCGATTGTGCGCGTGGTGTTCTTTGCCCTGTTGCTGGGCACGGCTTCGGTGCTGTTTGTCGATTATCGCGAACTGACCGAAAATGAGGGATCGGCGCTCTCGGTGCCGCTGCAGCCCATTCTGCCGCCGGCCAGTGTGGACGGTCCCGACCAGGGGCCGATGCCCAGGATTACCACAAACCCGGAAACGCTTGAGAAACCACTCGAGATTGCGCTCGGCACCGGCGGTGAACTCCATCTCACCGGCACCATCGATCCCGGAGCTGCTGACAGATTCGCGAGCGAGATTGCCGCGCGCGGCGAGTACGTCCAGACTGTGGTTCTGGATTCGCCTGGAGGATCTGTCGTGGATGCACTGGCTATAGGCAGTCTGATCCATGAAAGCGGCCTTGCCACCAAGGTTGCGGCCGGGTCTCTGTGCGCCTCGTCCTGTCCCCTTATTTTCGCCTCGGGCAAGGCGCGCATAGCCAGCGCGGCATCGGCCATTGGTGTGCACCAGATTTACGCCTCGGCCCTTGCCGGGGATGCGCAAAATGCGCTGCGCCTTGCCAGCACGGCAATGAGCGATGCTCAGTCCGCCACCGCCGATATTCTGGCGCACCTCACCGAAACGGGCGTTGATCCGGCCATGTGGGTCCATGCGCTGCAGACCCCGCCCGACCGGCTATATTACTTCAAACCAGAGGAGATGCTGCGTCTCAAGCTTGTGACAGAACTCGTCGACAATTGAACAGCCAGGGGCGGAACCGGTGGAGGACCGGCGTCGTTGGTTGGTTAACAAAACCTATGGCAGAGGAGGCCAGCATGAATAATGTTCATACTTTGACGCGCCACCGCGACATCCAGGCATGGGTGACCAATCGCCGTGGCGGACCGGCAATTGCCCGAATTCGCGACAGGTTTGGCGAGGAGCGCGCCGAGCTCAAACTCAGCTTCGACCGCAACGCACGAAACACCGGCGATATGGCGCGCGCCGATGACGGGATCAGCCCGTGTTCCTGGACAGCCTGGTTTGCCGAACTGGATCGCCAGCAGCTTGCGCTCAAGATCGATCCAGATGTGGATGCGTTTGAGCTCGTGCAGCGACAACCCAATTAGCCACCTAAAACCACTGTAAATTTGGCGGCCTTCGGAGTGTTCCGGAGGCCGCTTTATTTTTTCTATGCGCGCGGCGTGACACCGAAGGCGTTGGCGATCAGCGCGTAGGAGCGGCGGCGCAACTCATAGCTGTGCACGGTGGTGGTGATCATCACCTCGTCGGCCCCGGCAAGCTCTGCCTTTTCCGCAATGGTGTCGCGCACGGTTTCGGGCGAGCCAACGATCCACAGCGTCGACTGATGGTCGATGACACTCTGCTGCTGCGGCGTCAGCACGCGGGCGTGGGCCTCCTCCGGGCTCATCAGCTTGCGCTGCTCGCCAGTGGTAAACAGGGCCCAGCTCACAGCCTGCGAGCGCGACAGATATTGCGCTTCCTCATCGGTCGGCGCGCAGATCACCGAGACGCACATCATCGCCCGCGAGCGCGGGAAGGCTTCCGTGCCCTTGAAGGCATAGCGATAGGCTTCGAATGCTGGCGCGGCCGGCGTATGGCTGAAATGAGCGGCAAAGGCATAGCCAATGCCCAATTGTCCCGCCGCCTGCGCGCTCGCCCCCGACGAGCCAAGCAGCCACATTGGCGGCAGGCGAACGCCCCCAGGCGACACCGGCACGCGCGAATAAGGATGCTCGGGCGGGAAGCTGTCCTCATCAAACGCCATCAGCTCGGCCAGATAGGCGGAAAATTCCTCGCCGCCACCCGAGCGCAGCGCGCGCATGGCATAGCCATCGCCACCGGGCGCGCGGCCAAGGCCGAGATCGATACGGCCGGGATGCAGCCCCTCCAGCGTTCGATAAGCCTCAGCAATGCGCAGCGGCGCGTGGTTGAGCAGCATGACACCGCCCGAGCCGACACGGATGTTTTTGGTATGCGCAGCCGCGCTACCGATCAGGATTTCAGGAACCGATGAGGCAATGGACGGCATGCCGTGGTGTTCGGCATACCAGAGCCGTGTATAGCCCAGATCGTCGGCCGCCTGCGCCAGCTTGATGGTCTCGGCCATAGCCTCAGCCGTGGTCGTACCCTCAGCGATCGGGGCGAGGTCTTGCAGGGACAGGGCGAAAGGGGCGCTCATGGCAAATATCCGAGTTGAGGCGTTTGCCGCGTTCTATCGGTAAAATGCGATGAAGGCGAGGCGGGAATTGTTCGGACCAGAGATCTCATGGCGAGCTTGCGAACCACCAGGTCGGACGTCGGCCCCAGGCTGCCACGCCCTCGTCCTTCGACAAGCTCAGGATGAGGTCTGATGTGGGGGTGCCTGTCGCCAAAGATCGCTCCCCACCCACCACGCGTCACCCTCGGGCTTGACCCGAGGGCTCTTCCACAATCGCAAACGCTCTTGGGTCGAGCCCGAGAGTGACGATCCGGCGGTTAAGAAGGATCAGGCCGCTTGCCCAGCAGCCCAGCCCGAGGCCCACGCCCATTGGAAATTATACCCGCCGAGCCAACCGGTGACGTCGACAACTTCGCCGACGAAGAACAGGCCGGGCACGTTGCGGGCGCCCAGGGTCTTAGCGTCGAGATCGCGGGTATCGACACCACCAAGAGTGACTTCGGCGGTGCGGTAGCCTTCCGAGCCGACGGGCTTGAGCGTCCAGCTTTTGAGGATAGACTCGACCTCGGCCAGTTTTTTGTCGGAGAAGTCGCCGACCATGCCGGGCAGGTCGAGTTCTTCGCCCAGCAGCTGCGCCAGCTTTTTGGGCAGCAAGGCGCCGAGCACGGTTTGCACCTGCACCTTTGGTGTAGCCTTGCGCAAGGCGCGGATGGCTTCGCCAGCGTCTTCGTGCGGCAGCAGGTCAACCGAAATGCTGTCCCCCTCGCGCCAATAGGACGAGATCTGCAGAATTGCCGGACCGGACAGGCCGCGATGGGTGAACAACAACGCTTCTTCGAACGAGGTCTTGCCATGGCTGACAATGGCATCAGCGGCGATGCCGGAGAGGTTCTTGAGCTTTTCCAACGCGCCGGTTTCAAAGGTCAACGGCACCAACGCCGGTCGGGTCTCGGTCAGGCGCAGGCCAAACTGGGTAGCCAACTGATACCCAAGGCCGGTGGCGCCCATCTTGGGAATGGATTTGCCGCCCGTGGCAACGATCAGGCTGTCGCTGGTGATGGACGCGTTCGACAGTTCGACGGCAAAGCCTTCGACATCCCGGCTGACGCTTTCGATGATTGTGCCCAGCGACAACACCACATTGGCCTGGCGCAGCTCGCTCAGCAGCATGGTATTGATCTGGGTGGCCGGGCCATCGCAGAACAACTGGCCGAGGGTCTTTTCGTGGAAGGCAATGCCGTAGCGCTGCACCAGCGCGATAAAATTCTCGGGCGTGTAACGGCTCAGCGCCGAGAGGGCAAAGCGCGGGTTCTCGCTAAGGAAGCGATCGCGGCCCTTGTCGGTGGTGGCATTGATATTGGTGAAATTGCAGCGGCCACCGCCCGAAATGCGGATCTTGTCGCCGACATGGGTGGCATGATCGACCAGCATCACCGTGCGACCGCGTTTGCCAGCCTCGATGGCGGCCATCATGCCAGCGGCACCTGCACCGAGTACGATCACGTCATAATGGGCCATGGTCAGCATCCTTGGCGGTCTTGATGCCGCGAAAAGCGTGGGAACGGGCTCAGCCGAGATGATTGAGCCGCGTGCGTAAAGCGCTCTCCCTAGCGGAGGGGAAAGGCCCTATCAATGGATGACGTGTATTCTGGGCCGCGGCAATTGGCGTTGTGAATTGACTTTTACTCTTCGCAACGGGCTTTATGACGCGATTATTCGGGTGGGTATCGGTATGGCCAAGCTTGGCAAATCTATCGTGGCAGCGCTGGCTCTGCTTGGCATGAGCCTTCCGGCTGTTGCTCAAAGCGTTTATGCGCCTGCGCCAATGGCCGATATCGTCGATGAACTGCGCTTTGGCATCAATGCTCATGATGTGCACCACGCGGCCCTGCCCTTTCTCGTCAATGAGTGGCGCCTCGACAAGATCGAAGATGTGAGCTTTGACGTGCTGTTCCGCACGCCAGATCTTGAGGCCTTCCGCTGGATCGGCTCGCCACGTCCCGAATTCGGCACCACCATCAATCTCGCCGGACGCGACAGCCTCGCCCATCTGGGGTTGACCTGGCAGCTGCCCATCTTCGAGACGCCGGTTTACCTCGAAGGCTCGTTTGGTGCCGCCATCAACAATGGCTACCTGACCAATGCGCCCGAGGGCCGCAAGGGCTTTGGCTGTCGCGTCAACTTCTACGAGCGCTTTGGCGTTGGCATGCATGTGACCGACAGCGTCACCGCAACGCTGACCTACGAGCACACGTCTAACAACGAATATTGCGACGCCAATGACGGGCTCTCTAACTTTGGCCTACGTGTAGGCTGGAAGTTCTAGAGGCGCAAGAAAGCGACGGATTGACTCTTTCCTATTTGAGAGTATGACAAGTCCTGCTTTTCAACCAAAGCAGTCAATTGATGCGCAGCTTTTTCGACATTGCGGACCTCTCAACCACTCTGGCCCCGGCCGGTGGCGTCGCTGCTTTCATGACCAAAACCACCAAAACCGCCTGAAGCTTTTCCCCGGGTCACCTCCCCGACGGGGAGAGGCCGAAACGGACGGCCGTAACGCATGAAGCGTTGCGCGGGGGCGGGACTGGTAAGGGACTGGAGTTCCAAAAATGGGTTATCGCGTCGCTGTCATCGGAGCCACGGGCAATGTGGGCCGGGAAGTTCTCAATATTCTGGCGGAACGCAAGTTTCCCGCTGACGAGGTCATCGCCCTCGCATCGTCCAAGTCGACCGGACGTGAAATCTCCTATGGCGACAAGATCCTCAAGGCGAAGAACCTCGACGATTTCGACTTCAAGGGCGTCGATTTCGCCATCATGTCGGCGGGCTCGTCGGTGTCCAAGGATCTGGCCCCGCGCATTGGCGCTTCGGGCTGCATCGTCATCGATAACTCCAGCTTCTGGCGCTATGATTCCAACGTACCGCTGATCGTGCCGGAAGTGAACGCGCATGTTCTGGACAGCTGGCTGGCCAATCCGCACCGCACCAATATCATTGCCAATCCAAACTGCTCGACCGCCCAGCTCGTGGTGGCTCTGAAGCCCCTCCATGACTTTGCCAAGATCAAGCGCGTTGTCGTCTCGACCTACCAGTCCGTTTCGGGCGCCGGCAAGGAAGGCATTGACGAGCTGTGGAACCAGACCAAGGGCATTTTCGTCAATGACAGCCCGGGCAATGGCACCAAGTTCCCCAAGCAAATCGCCTTTAACGTCATTCCCCATATCGACGTCTTCATGGAAGACGGCTCGACCAAGGAAGAGTGGAAGGTGATGGCGGAGACCAAGAAGATCCTCGATCCCAAGATCAAGGTGACCTGCACCGCCGTGCGCGTGCCGGTGTTTGTTGGTCACTCCGAAGCGGTCAATATCGAGTTCGAAAACCCGATTTCGGCTGATGAGGCCCGCGATATCCTGCGCGAGGCAGATGGCATCTCGGTGATCGATAAGCGCGAGCCCGGCGGCTATGCAACCCCGGTCGAAAGCGTTGGCGACGACGCCACCTATGTCTCGCGCATCCGCGAAGACAGCACGATCGAAAACGGCCTCAATATCTGGGTCGTCTCGGACAATCTGCGCAAGGGCGCAGCGCTCAACACCATCCAGATCGCCGAAACGCTGATCGCCAAGGGCCTCCTCCCGCGCAACGCGGCCTAGCACTTTGTGGCACCCCGCCATGCGCGAACAGCGCTTCGCAATGGGGAGAGGGTCACGTAAACGAGGCGGGCAGCAATGCCCGCCTTTTTCATTTGGACGCTTTCAATGCCCTTGCGCGATATCGGTCTGGCCCTTGGCGTCGTCGTGATCTGGGGGCTCAACTTCGTTGCCATCAAATGGGGGGTCGATGAAGTCTCCCCCTTCATGCTGACGGCTTTGCGCTATCTGGGCTGCGCCCTGCCCGCGGTGTTTTTCATCCGCCGCCCCAAGGTCAGCTGGGGCCTGCTCATCGCCTATGGCATGACCGTGGGCGTGTTGCAGTTCAGCTTCCTCTTCACCGCGATCCGAATGGGCATGCCGGCGGGGCTGGCGAGCCTGATTATGCAGATGCAGGTGTTTTTCACCATGGGGCTAGCGGTGCTGTTCCTGGGCGAGCGACCGACGCGGTTGCAACTAGGCGGCGCGTTCATCGCTCTTATTGGCCTCACCACGATCGGGGCCGAGCATCTTGGCGGTGCCGTTTTGGTGCCGCTGGTGATGACGCTGGCCGGAGCGTTTTTCTGGGCCACCTCCAATATCGTCACCAAGCGTGCGGGCAAGGTCGACATGGTGGGCTTTGTGGTCTGGGGCGCACTGATCCCGCCGCTGCCGATGGTTGCACTGTCCCTGATCTTTGAGGGCCCGCAGGCGATTGCCGCGCTGCCCTTTATCAGCCTTCAGGCACTGGGATCGGTGCTGTTCATCGCTTATGGCTCGACTCTACTGGGCTATGCAGGCTGGGCCGTGCTGCTGGGGCGATACCCAGCAAGCCTTGTCGCACCATTTTCGCTCCTGGTGCCCGTAGTTGGGTTTGCCGCCGCCTTCGTGCTGCTGGGCGAGCAGATGACGGTGCTGGAAGTGGTCGGCAGTGGGCTGATTTTTGTCGGGCTCCTGCTCAATGTTTTCGGACCGCGCCTGCTGGCGCGATGGCGCCAACTGGCCTGAGGAAAGGCCGCCCGAAGGCGGCCTTAAGGTGGTCAATCCGAGATGGTCTCGGCCGAAACGCCCGCGTCGCTCGAGGGCGTTGCCCGCAGGGCCGCTGGTTGCAGCGTATTGAGCTCCTTCACGCTCAGCCCGCCACTGCCATCGACGTCGGCAGCATCAAACTCGTCTTGCGTCAGGTCCGGCCACACAGCCTGCAGTTCGGCAAAGCTCAACTCGCCATTCCCGTCCGTATCGACATCAGCAAAATTGGTTGGGGTCTGGGCAAAGGCAACGCCAGCAGACAAGCCGAGGACGGCAAGGCCTAGAGCAATCTTACGCATATGAAAAACTCCGCAATATGGGGCCGCATCTTGCGGCCGAAAAATAGGGAAGCCACCCCAGGAGGCGTGGGGTGGCTTCAAGTTCACCCTATGGGTGCGTGTGGCTTTAGCCGGCAGGCGTCGCAGTCAGGGCAGCGTACTCTTCGGCAGACAGCTCACCATTGCCGTCAGTGTCGGCAGCGGTAAACGCCTCCTGGGTCAGGTCGGGCCAGGCAGCCTGGGCTTCGGAGAAGGACACGCCGCCGCTGGCATCGGCATCAACCGTTGCAAAATCGGTGGCAGCCTGTGCAAAAGCGGCCGACGACAGGCCAAGCACGACGAGGGAGGACAAAAGGATCTTCTTCATGGGAGTTGAGCTCCAATGTTGGGGAGATACAAGCGGCGACCGGTTAGCCGATCCCCGACGGATCGCTCTCCTGCGGTCCGTGATTTGATAATGAAAGGGCAATGTGTCTCCCGGGGGCCCGAAATTTGGCTCGTAGCGGGACATTATCAGGCGAAAACGGGGCAATAAAACTCGCAGGTCCGGCGACAAAAATTGGCGCGCCGCAACGATATAGTACGAACCTGCTATCGTGTATTGATTTGGAAATTCATTCCAGGCCGTATCAATATCAAGATGAACTGGCCATTATGCTTGCGCCCGCAACGAAGATTTTCAGTCACGGCACCGTGAACGGGCATGCGGCGACCCAAAAGGGTCGCCGTGCCAAGTTCAAAGGTTTGTGAAGTCAGATGAGTGGGCGGACGAAATCGCCGCTCGCATTGTCCATAACCCACAATTCGCCGGTCGAAATGTCGAACCAGGCGCCATGTACCGCCAATTTGCCTGCTGCTTCGAGCTCGGCGACATAAGGGAAGGTGCGCAGATTGTGGATGGAGTTGCGAATCGAGATGCGTTCAAGCGCAGTCTGGCGTTCGGCAGCGGTCATCAGCGTGTTCTGGCCAAGCTGGTTGGGCAGGTCACCCAGCATGCTCATCCATTTGCCGATGAAATCGCCGGCGTCGAGCGGGTTGGATTCAGGGGCCAAGGCGGCCTTGATGCCACCGCAGCGGCCATGACCCATCACCACGATATTGGCAATGCCCAGCGCCTTGACGGCAAACTCGATGCCCGCCGAGGTGCCGTGCTGGCCGCCGTCGGGCTGATAGGTGGGGACGAGATTGGCGACGTTGCGCAGCACGAACAACTCGCCCGGCCCAGCGTCGAAAATCATCTCAGGCGCGGCGCGACTGTCGCAACACGCAATAATCATGGTGGACGGGGTTTGCCCCTCGGAAGCCAGATCGCGAATGCGATCCTTTTCCCTCATATATCGGCCCGCCATGAAGTTGGCGTGGCCCTTCAGCAGATGATCAGGAAATCCATGCATGGCATCTCGATTAGCGCTATGAAACGAGAATATCAACTGAGGTTGCGTTGCAGCCCCCGCTTTGAGGCTCTCTATGCTTATCTATCGCTTTCTGACTGGCGACGACGATTCCGCTTTTTGCCATAAGGTTACCAAGGCGCTCAGCGAAGGCTGGGCCCTACATGGTACGCCCACCTACGCCTATGATGGTTTCACCAAGAAAATGAAGTGCGGCCAGGCCGTCACCCGTATTGCCAAGGATCAACCCTACGATCCCGAAAAGAAGCTGGTGGATTTCTAAGCCTGTTTGCCGTTCACCGGACCGCTCTCGGGCGGTCCCTGCCGTCGCGACAATGATATTGCAGTCGCACGATATGCGGTGGAGCTCGCCGGCCCACCGCTTCTCAGCCCCAACATCTGTCGCTAAGCTCGCCCCGCGTACACTTTTTGGGGCTCCATCATGATTTCGCATTTCGCCGTCAACTGGCTGGCCGTCGTGCTGGCCACCGTCGCCAGCTTCGCCTTTGGCGCTGTCTGGTACATGAGCCTGTCGCGGCAATGGCTCGCGGCCCTTGGCAAGACGCGCGAGCAGCTCAATGTCGGCTATACGCCGTTCATCTGGTCTGTCGTTGTTGAACTGGTCATGGCCTATTTCCTGGCCCTGCTGACACCCGCACTGCTTGGGGAAATGAGTGTCATCAACGGCCTTATCGTGGCCGCCCATATGTGGTTCGGCTTCGTGCTCACATCGCTGATCATGAACCACCGCTATGAAGGCCTGAAATGGTCCCTCACCCTGATCGACGGCCTGCACCTGCTCGGGGTATTGCTGATTCAAGGCATCGTGCTCGGGCTGCTTGGCTAGCTCTTCGCCGGACCCACAAAACAAAATCCCCGCTTTCGCGGGGATTAACTCAGCTCAAGTTAGACATCAGAGCGACGTCATCAGCTCTCCACCACGATGGGTGGCACATGCTTGGGCTCAGCGGCGGGGGCGTATTTGTTGAGCAGGCTCACCTGGCTGATCGAGAACAGCACGGTCAGCGGCATCACGCCCCAAACCTTGAAGGCGACCCAGATATCGGTCGAAAAATTGCGCCACAGGATTTCGTTGATGATGGCGAGCACCACAAAGAACAGGCCCCAGTTCAGCGTCAGCTTGCTCCAACCCTCGGGCCGCAACTTATAGACATCGCCGAAGACATATTTCAGCAGCGACTGACCAAATAGCAGCCCGCCCAGCAGCACGGCGGCAAACAGGCCATTGGTGATGGTCGGCTTGATTTTGATGAACATGTCATCCTGCAGCCACAGCGTCAGCCCGCCGAACACCAGCACCACCGCGCCCGTCACCAGCGGCATCACGGCGATCTTTTTGAGGAGCAGCCAGCTTAGCAGTAGCGACACGACCATGGCGCCCATGAACCAGGCGGTGGCGGTGAAAATATCGGCGCGGGCATTGGCGATAAAGAAAATCACCAGCGGGCCCAACTCGAGTGCCATCTTGATCAGTTGCGGACGCAACTCATCCCAGTTGACTTCGGGTTCAGCTTTCTCGGTCATGGGCGGATATCTCGCTTCGGCATATTGTGCAATGTGAGCGCAGACGCCCCCACTTGCAAGGCAAGCGTTACGCGCCAAGCATGGTTAGATTTGGGCTAGTCGCGCCCGGCAATGGCCTTGGCAAAGTCCGAGGCGGTAAAAGCTTCGAGATCGCCAACGCTTTCACCAACGCCGATAAAGTGCACCGGCAGGCCAAACTTCCGGGCGATTGCAACAAGAATGCCGCCGCGCGCCGTGCCATCGAGCTTGGTCATGACCAGACCGGTCACGCCCGCCCGCTTGCCGAAAATCTCGACCTGGCGGAGCGCATTTTGCCCTGTCGTGGCGTCGAGCGTCAAAAGCGTGGCGTGCGGCGCGGATGGATCGACCTTCTTGATGACGCGGATGATCTTTTCGAGCTCGTTCATCAGCTCGTCGCGGTTCTGCAAGCGCCCTGCCGTGTCGATAATCAGCACATCGCGCCCTTCGGCGCGCGCCTGCGTCACCGCATCGAAGGCCAGACCGGACGCATCAGCCCCTGCCGGCCGCGAAACGACGGGCGCATTGGTGCGCTGGCCCCAGACCTGCAGCTGCTCGATGGCGGCGGCGCGGAACGTATCGCCCGCTGCCAGCATCACCGACTTGCCCTCCTGGGCGAATTTCTGCGCCAGCTTGCCGATGGTCGTGGTCTTGCCCGAGCCGTTCACGCCGATCATCAGGATGATGAAGGGCTTGTGCGACGGGTCGATCACCAGCGGCCGCGCCACGGGACCCAGCACCTTTTCGACTTCAGCGGCCAGAACGGCGCGGACGTCTTCGCCCGACACATCCTTGTCGAAGCGGTCGCGGCGTAGCGTTTCGGTGATGGCCGTCGCCGTCTCGATGCCGAGGTCGGCCTGGATCAGCACATCTTCCAGCTCATCGAGCGTTGCCCCATCGAGCTTGCGCTTGGTGAAGACCGAGGTGATCGAACCGCTGAGCTGGTCTGACGACCGCTTGAGGCCCGATGCCAGCCGCGCAAACCAGCCCTGACGGGGCGCCTCAACGGCAACCTCGACAACTGCAGCGGGCTCGACGGGCACCAGGAGAACGGGTTCTGGTTCAGGCTCGGCAACGCGATGGGCTGCGGCCTCAATCTCTTCGACATAATCAGGCGTGGTTTCCGGTGGGCCGGGCAGCGGCACCTCTTCGGGCTCCGGCGCAGGCGGCGGAATCGGGGTCGGTTCGACCGGCTGCGGCGCTGGAACGGGCTCGACCGGCAGCGTCTCGGGGGGCGCAGGGGGCGGCACTGGCGCCTCGCCACCGAACAGGCGCTTGAAAAATCCCGGCTTCTTGTCGGTCATAGATCGTCTTTCCGTTCCGGCGCTGTCGCGCTCTTATTGTAGGACGCGGTGGGGGTCCAACGCCAGATCACGCCGCTGCGCGCAGCGGTTCGCCAACGAGCCCATCGGCAGATATCTTGGTCACCTTAACGCTGAGCAATTCGCCGGGCTCCGTGCCCGCCACCGCAATCGGCACGAACTGCTCGGTGCGGCCCAGACCATCGCGCTCGATCAGCACGTTCTCGATCTGGCCCAGCCGTGTGGCGCAAAGCTTGGCAAATTGCTTGTCGCCCTCGGCCCGGAGGATGGCAGCACGATCGCGTGCAACGCGCTTGTTGACCTGCGGCATGCGCGCGGCCGGTGTGCCTTCACGCGGCGAATAGGGAAAAACGTGCAGATAGGTGAGATCGGCCTCCGCGACGATGGCGCGGGTATTCTCGAACATCGCATCATCTTCAGTGGGGAAACCGGCAATGATATCGGCGCCAAACACCATTCCTGGGCGGAGGCTGCGCAGCTTTCCGACAATCGCCAGCGCATCATCGCGGCTGTGGCGCCGCTTCATGCGCTTAAGGATCATGTCATCGCCCGACTGGAGCGACAGATGCAGGTGCGGCATCAGGCGGCGCTCGCTGGCAATGGCGTCATAGAGCGCCTCATCGGCCTCGATGGAATCGATCGATGAAATGCGCAGCCGCGGTAGATCCGGCACGTGGCGCAGGATCGATTGCGTCAGCTTGCCCAAGGTCGGGGTGCCCGGCAGATCGGGGCCGTAGGAGGTGATATCCACCCCGGTCAGCACCACTTCGCTATAGCCATTGGCCACGAGCTTTTTGATTTGGTCGACCACCAGCCCCATCGGCACCGAGCGCGAGGGACCACGACCAAACGGGATGATGCAGAAGGTGCAGCGATGATCGCAGCCATTCTGCACCTGAACGAAAGCCCGCGCCCGACCATCCATGCCCTCGATCAGATGACCGGCGGTTTCCCGCACGCTCATGATGTCGTTGACCTGTACCTTGTCGTTAAGCGGGGAGCCGAACACCATCGGGGTGTAGCTCTCGGCCTTCATCTTGTCGTTGTTGCCAATCACCAGATCGACTTCGGGCATATCACCAAAACTGCGCGCCTCGGTCTGCGCCGCACAACCCGTCACGATGATCCGCGCCGCCGGATTGTCACGCCGCGCCTTGCGCACGGCCTGCTTGGCCTGACGGACGGCCTCAGCCGTTACCGCGCAGGTATTGACGATGATGGCATTGTCGAGCCCGGCCTTTTCGGCCTCGGACTTCATCACCTCGGCTTCATAGGCGTTGAGGCGGCAACCAAATGTCAGCGTTTCGACCGCCATCAGGCCGCAACCTCATCGCGCGTCCATACGCCCGTGGCGGGATCAAGCGTGCCTGTCCATTCGAGCTCGGCAGGCCCCGTCAGCACGACATGGTCATCCTCGCGCCATTCGATTAAAAGGTCGCCACCGGGCAGGGTCACGGTCACCTTGCGATCGGTGCGACGCGTGCGCGCGCCATTGACCACAGCAGCGCAGGCCGCTGTGCCACAGGCCTCCGTCAGGCCCGCACCGCGCTCCCACGTGCGCAGGATCATCTTGTCGCGACCGATCACTTGGGCAATCGAGATATTGGCGCGCTCGGGGAAAATCGGATGGTTCTCAAGCATGGGCCCGAACCGGTCGAGCGCATAGCTCCACACATCCTGATTGACCCAGAATGTGGCATGCGGATTGCCCATCGAGGCAACGGATGGCGAATGCAGAACTGGCGCGTCAATCGGCCCGATCTGCAGCTCGATCTGGCGCGTATCCATGAACTCTTCGGCCAGCGGGATATCGTACCAGGCCAGCTTTGGCGTGCCCATATCCACGGTGACCATGCCGTCTTCAAGCTCTTCGCCAAACAGAATTCCGGCGACGGTCTCGAAGGTGAACGCCTGGCGCCCCTGCTCGGCTGTCAGAAACTGCACCACGCAGCGCATGCCATTGCCGCAGGCCTGCGCCCGCGTGCCGTCCGAATTGATGATCTCGATGTAATTGGCCGTGCCCGGCGTGCGCGGATCATGGATGGCCATGATCTGGTCGAATTTGGTCCCCGGCGTGTCATTGATCGCAATGGCTGCGGCAGGCGTGACGCGATCGGCGCGGCCGCGCATGTCGGCCACGATGATCTGGTTGCCCAGCCCGTTCATCTTGAGAAACGGTACGCCGCTCACGCTGTGCCTCATCTGAGGTTGAAAGGAATGGTCACTATATGGCCGATGCATTGCAAAATTGCCAGTGGCGCACGCCGATCAGCCGAATTGGATTGCAACGGTTTTATGGCGTTTTAACCAGCAGGGCAGGCATTTACCCCTTAGCCGATCATTCCCGTTATGGTTCGCCGCAAAGATAGGGTGGATTGCGCATGAATGGGACAGCGATGGACAGTGTAGGCGAATTGCCGACCCTGGCCCCGGCGTCGCCCGGCGTTCCGACCATGGTGCCGCTGCGACAGGTATCACGCCCCGCCTGGGATGATCTGGCCGCCAGCACCCTTGAACCCAATGCGTTTTTCGCCGCCAGTTACACTCTGCCCGCCTTTGGGCGTTGCGATCGTGGGGCTCAACCCAAGGCCCTGTTGGCCCATGCCGGATCGTCCCGCCAGCTGGTGGGCCTGTTGCCCGTCGTCTCCGCCTGGAAGGCGCTGCGCCTACCCTTGCCAGCCCTGGTGGCACACCAGCCCTATAGCCCGCTGACCGTGCCACTGCTATCGCGCGACCATGCCGAAACCGCCGCAGGCGCCTTGATCGATGCTGCCGCTGCGGGCGGCATGCGCGTGCTGTCCCTGCCCGCCATGGTGCTCGACGGCCCCGCTTTTGCCGCCATCAGCGCCGCCATGACCAGGCGCGGTATTGCGCCCACCATCCACAATCGTCATCTGCGCGCCGCACTCGACGCAACGCAGGATGCCGAGACCTATCTGCGTGCTGGCTTTGGAGCCAAGCGCCTCAAGGATTTGCGCCGCCTGCGCCACCGCCTCGATGAAGAGGGCCAGGTCGGCTTCACCTTTGCCAAGGATCAGGCAGCGGTCGCGGCTGCGCTCGAACGCTTCCTTGTTCTTGAAGCCAAGGGCTGGAAGGGCGCTGGCGGCACCGGGCTGGGTCAAAGCGAGGGCGACACGGCTTTTGTGCGCGAGGCCGCAGCCCAGAACTGCTTTGAAATCGCAGAGTTGACGCTCGATGATCGTTTGCTGGCCTCGGGCATTGTCATGCGCCAGGGTGACCGCGCGTTCTTTTTCAAAATTGCCTATGACGAGACCATGTCGCGCTTTTCGCCGGGTGTACAACTCACGGTGGAACTGACGCGCCTGTTTGCCGCCGACCCGACACTTGCGCTGGTCGATTCTACCGCCGATGCCGGCCACCCGATGATCGACCACGTGTGGCGCGAGCGTCTGGCCGTCGGGGATCTGCTGATCCCCACCAAACCCAATGATCCCATCGCCACAGCCATCATCGCCGTGATGGCAGCACGACGCGCCCTGCGCAGCCGCCTCAAGGCACTGGTGCACCGCGTCAAGACAGCCAAGGAGAACCGGACATGACGACCCATATGTTGACCGCCGACGATGCTGCCTTCAAGGCCCTGTTCCCGCTCAAGCCCTTCCGCATTCGGCACAATCTGGCCGGTGATCCGCGCCTGACGCTGCCCGCCATTCTCGAGCTGGTCAAAGCGCTGCCGCGTGACCGCATCGAATACAACTCGGGCAAGGCGGCCGTCAGCCAAGACCCGGACAGCACGCCTCTGGTCGACCTCGATCCGGAAGACGTGATCACCCAGATCGAAACCGCAGGCGCCTGGATGGTGCTGAAAAAGGTCGAGCATCACCCGACCTACAAGGCACTGCTCGAAGAGGCCTTGCTCTCGGTCGCGGCCGCGCAGGGTTTTGAAAGCGTCAAAGCCGCCAAGTTCACCGACATTCAGGGCTTCATGTTCGTCTCATCGCCGAACTCGACCACGCCCTTCCATCTCGACAGCGAAGACAACTTCTTCGTGCAGATCCATGGCGACAAGCAATTCGCCATCTACGACAACACCGACCGCTCGATCGCCAGCGAAGACCAGATCGAGCATGCGATCACCAAGCATCGCAACCTCAAGTTCGACGATGCCTTTGCACCGCGCGGCACGGTCAACGAGCTGCGCCCCGGTGAAGGTGTGTTTGTGCCTTATATCTGGCCGCACTGGGTCAAGACCAAGGATGCCTATTCCATCTCGCTGGCCATCACCTGGAAAACGCCGGAAGTGAAGCGCCGTAACGATCTCTACGTTGCCAATTCCATGCTGCGCGACCGTGGTTTCCCGCAAAAGGCACCCGGCGTCAGCCCCGGCTTCGACAAGGTCAAGATTGCAGCCGTGCAGACCCTGACCCTACTGGCAGCACCGCTGCGCAAGAGCGAAGGCCTGCGCAAGGTCATCCGCTCCATCGTGCTCGGCAAGAATGCGAACTACTATTATCGCGACAAGGCCAAGCCAAAACAGGTCGGCATGTAGGCTGTCTTGCGGCGGACATAAAAGGGCGGCTCGGGAAACCGGGCCGCCTTTTCATTTTGAGAAGATCGATCAGCGCTTGCGCAGCTTGAACACGCTGCGGCGCAGCCACTTGGCTGCATTCCAGAGGGATGGCGTCTGCTTGATCAACCGTTTCACCGCTGCCCGCTGGCGCAAAAGCGTTGACGCAAAGCGCCCCCTGCCCGTCAGCGCGATCACACTGTGATAGACGGGCTGAGGCTCGGTCCAATCGACCTTGTACTCAAAATCGCCCAGCCCCATGTCGAAGCTTGTAATGCCGACATGGATCAACTCATCCATCAGGTCGGCAACCAGAATGCCCATCAGACTGTAGCGCCCAGCGGGTCCCGAACTGGTTGAGTTGATGTATTGCGAATAGTGGTCGCCCGCCATGGTGCCCCAGCAGGTGGCGACAATTTCGTCTCCCGCAAACAAAGCATGGGCCGTCAACGTTGGACGCGCGACCTCGAAATTGTCTGCCGCCACGTCACGGAAGAACTGCATATAGGGCGGCTCGGCAAAAATGTTGGCGACACCCATGGCGTCAAACCGCGCACCGCGCTGCGCCAGAAACTCGGCATGCACGCGCTCCAGCATGGCCGGATCAGTGACCCTGGCCAGCCGCACTGGTCCCAGCATTTCTTCAAGCCGCCGCCGACCGCGATTGATATTGGCCCGGCGCTTAGCACTGAGACGATAATCCACATAAGGCGCAGGCGTCGCAGCAAGGCTGGTTGTGTAGAGATTGGACGCAGCCGGTGAGTGCGGCAGCGCCAGAACCGGATTGCTATGGCCCTGCCAGCTCTCTGGCTGATTCATCAACACCATAAGATCTATGCCGCCGACCGCACTGGCGATCTGTCGGAAAATGATCTGTAATTCGCTCGGCGAAGGTATGAAATCGGGGAGCGCCAGGAGCCAATCGCTATTGGACTGATGCGCCCCAATGAATCGGGCAAAGGCCGCGCCAAACTTACGCCGGATAATCAGCGGCAAGAGCCCGACCGGCACACCGGCACGGCGGATCACCGCGATCACCAGCTCCCCTTCGGGCTCGGCGTTGGCGGCCAGCATGCCACTGATCCAGTCAAAACGCTGGTAGGGCGTGAGAACAGCACGGGCCTCAAGGCCGCGCCACACGCATTCTGCATCCGCCATGCTCGAGTGCACCTGCACGTCGAGGCGCAGCTCGGCGCACGTGCTGCGCGCGCGTGGGAGCAAAGGTTCGGCCTGTAGAGCGGTGATCTCGGTCATCGTCAGGTCGGTTTCACATGGCAGATGAATGCTTGGCGCGCAGTGTACCGTCCAAATGCCCTGTCCGCCTCAGTTGAGCGAAAGGATGGTTACTGGAAAGGGATAAACACAGGATCTCTGGCCTTTCCTTGACTCCAACGCCCCTTTCCCCTACAGCAACCCCATTCATCAGGCCTTGCTCCTGACCAGCCGACCGGGACCCTTAGTGGTATAAACCGATCCCGGAGGCCACCATCCGCCAGCGCGTTGCGCCCGCGGGTGTGCTTGGCGTTTGGACTGATGGATCCTATGTCTCGCGGTACAATCCGCAGAGAAGGACCAAAAAGTATGTTCGAGAGCCTTTCAGACCGGCTTGGCAAAATCTTCGAAGGCCTGCGTGGCCGTGGTGCCCTCAACGCCACGGACGTCGACAACGCCATGCGCGAAATCCGCCGCGCGTTGATCGAGGCCGACGTTTCTCTCGAAGTCGTTCGGGCTTTTGTCGAGCAGGTCAAGGAGCGCGCTGTTGGCGCCGAAGTCACCCGTTCGGTGACGCCGGGGCAGCAGGTCGTCAAGATCGTCCATGACGAGCTGGTTGCCGTTCTCGGCGATACGGCCTCGCCTATCGATCTTAATGCCAGGGCCCCCGTTACCCTCCTGATGGTGGGTCTGCAGGGCTCGGGCAAGACCACCACCACTGCCAAAATCGCCAAGCGCCTCAGCGAAAAGAACAAGAAAAAGGTTCTGCTCGCCTCGCTCGATACCCGCCGCCCCGCTGCCATGGAGCAGCTGCGCGTATTGGGTGAGCAGGTTGGCGTTGACACGCTGCCGATCGTTTCGACGGAAACGCCAGTCGAGATCGCCCGCCGCGCCGAGCGCGAAGGCCGCCTCGGCGGCTATGACGTGCTGATCCTCGATACGGCAGGTCGCACCCATATCGACGAAGAATTGATGGCCGAAACGGTCGCCATCAAGGATATCGCCAATCCGCATGAAATCCTGCTCGTCGTCGACGCACTGACGGGTCAGGACGCGATCAATGTCGCCCGCTCGTTCGACGGTCGCCTTGATATCACCGGCATCGTGCTGACCCGTGTTGACGGCGACGGCCGTGGTGGCGCGGCGCTGTCGATGCGCGCGGCAACTGGCAAGCCGATCAAGCTGATTGGTGTCGGCGAAAAGATGGATGCACTGGAGGATTTCCATCCTTCGCGCATCGCCGACCGTATTCTGGGCATGGGCGACATTGTTTCGTTGGTCGAAAAGGCCGCCGAGCACGTCTCTGCCGAAGACGCTCAAAAGATGGCCAAGAAGCTCAAAAAGGGCTCCTTTGACCTCGACGATCTGCGCAATCAACTGCTGCAGATGAAGAAGATGGGTGGCATGGGCGGGCTGATGTCCATGATGCCCGGTGTCGGCCAGATGAAGAAGGCCATGGCCAATTCCAACATCGATGAGAAGATGTTCGATCGTCAGATCGCCATCATCAATTCGATGACCAAGAAGGAACGGGCCGAGCCCGAACTGCTCAATGCCAGCCGCCGCAAGCGTATTGCTGCCGGTGCGGGCGTGGAAGTCAGCGAGATCAACAAGCTGGCCAAGCAGCACCGCCAGATGGCCGACATGATGAAAAAGGTCGGCAAGGGTGGCATGGGCGCGCTTGGCGGCATGTTCGGCGGCAAGATGGGTCAGATGATGGGCGGCATGCCCGACATCTCCAAGATGGACCCGGCCCAGCTCGAACAGATGGCCCGCCAGGCCGGCATTGATCCTGCCGCGCTCAAGGGTCTGCCCGCTGCCCAGCCCCAGCTTGCCGAAAAGCTGCCGACAGATGTCGGCGCCTTGTTCAAATCCGCTGGATCGGGTCTGCCCGGTCTGGGCGGTGCTCCGCGTTTCCCCGGCCTTCCCGGCCTGGGCAAGAAGAAATAGTCGTTTCAACCTAAACTCAAGGATACCAATATGGCCCTCAAGCTCCGTCTCGCCCGTGGTGGCACCAAGAAGCGCCCATTCTACCACATCGTCGTTGCTGACGCTCGTTCGCCACGCGATGGCCGCTTCATCGAAAAGCTCGGCACCTTCAACCCACTGCTGGCCAAGGACAATGAAGGCCGCGTCGTGCTGAACACCGAACGCGCCAAGCACTGGCTCGAGGTCGGCGCCCAGCCAACCGACCGCGTCCTGCGTTTCCTGGACACCGCTGGCCTGACCAAGCGCGAAGCCCGCAACAACCCAGAAAAGGGCAAGCCAGGCGAAAAGGCCACCCAGCGCGCTGAAGACAAGGCCGCCAAGGTCGCCGCTGCTGAAGAAGCCAAGAACGCCCCAGCTCCAGCCGCTGAAGAAGCTGCTGCCGAGTAAGGTCTGGGCGCAAGCTCATAAGAAAAGCCCCGGTGCGCAAGCACCGGGGCTTTTTGTTTGGGCAAGGAGCGGTCTGGCCCCAGGCGTATGGGATCCGATCCTATCGTCATTGCCGGGCTTGTCCCGGCAATCCAGTGCCGGGGAACGCCGTAGACAATGGACCACCGGGACAAGCCCGGTGGTGACGTCGATGGAGATTCTGAGGCTGGGGACGATTAAGCCTTCAACTTCGCCAAAATCGCCGCGCCCATTTCCTGGGTGCCGACAGTCTTGCGGTTTTCCTGGGCGATGTCAGCGGAACGCAGGCCATCGGCCAGCACGCCGGCAATCGCGCCTTCGACGCGGTCGGCCAGCTCGGTCATGCCGAACGAGTAGCGCAACGCCATGGCGTAGGACGCGATCATGGCGATCGGGTTGGCAATGCCCTGACCGGCAATGTCTGGGGCCGAGCCGTGTACCGGCTCGTACATGGCCTTGCGCTTGCCGGTGACCGGATCGGGCGCACCAAGCGCTGCCGATGGCAGCATGCCGAGCGAACCGGTCAGCATGGCCGCAACGTCCGAGAGGATGTCGCCGAACAGGTTATCGGTGACGATGACGTCAAACTGCTTTGGATTGCGCACCAGCTGCATGGCGCAGTTGTCGGCGAGGATGTGATTGAAGCTCACGTCAGCATAGTCTTTGGCAACGCCACGGACCACTTCGTCCCACAACACGCCCGACTTCATGACGTTTTTCTTGTCGGCCGAATGCAGCTTCTTGCCGCGCGTCAGCGCGAGGTCAAAGGCGACGCGGGCGATGCGGTCGATTTCATAGGTGTCGTAAAGCTGCGTATCGATGCCACGCTTCTGGCCATCGCCAAGGTCGATGATTTCCTTGGGCTCGCCGAAATAGACGCCGCCAGTCAGCTCGCGCACGATCAGGATATCGAGGCCTTCGACCAGCTCACGCTTGAGCGCGGAGGCATCGGCCAGGGCTGGGTAGCAGATGGCGGGGCGCAGGTTCGCAAACAGGCCCAGATCCTTGCGCAGACGCAAGAGCGCCGCTTCTGGGCGCTTGTCATAGGGAACATTGTCCCACTTGGGGCCGCCAACAGCACCAAAGATCACGGCATCGGCCTTGAGAGCCTTTGCCATATCGTCTTCGGAGATGGCTTCGCCATGCGCGTCATAGGCGCAGCCGCCGGCAAGACCGCTATCGGTCGAGAAATCGGTGAGGCCTTCAGCATTGGACCAGTCGATGATCTTGACCACTTCGGCCATGATCTCGGTGCCAATCCCGTCGCCGGGAAGAAGGAAAAGGGAATTGGTGGCCATGATTGGTCCTTGCCGTACTGGTGGTTACGCCTGATGCGCACATAGAGGTATTTTGCGCCTCCGCGCAAGTCCATCGCGGCTCCCGCCGTCCGCCCAAACAAAAAGGCCGGGCATTGCCCGGCCTTTTCAAGGTGTTCGGCTAAGGATTAGCCGACGAAGTATGGCTGCGTGCCGTGCGCTTCAATGGCGGTCGACAGGCGACCAAGCGCGTGGATATAGGCCGCCGAACGGACCGAAACCTTGCGCTCCTGGGCGATGTCCCAGACGGCGCGGCCTTCGCGTTCCATCATCTTCTTGAGGCGGGCATGGATCTCTTCGAGGTCCCAATAGAAACCCTGACGGTTCTGCACCCACTCGAAGTAGGAGACGGTCACGCCGCCAGCGTTCGCCAGAATATCGGGCAGCACGACAACGCCCTTTTCGGTGAGGATCTTGTCGGCTTCTGCGGTGACCGGGCCATTGGCCAGCTCAACCACAACCTTGGCCTTGATCGACGCCGCGTTCTTGACGGTGATCATTTCCTCGAGGGCAGCTGGGACCAGTACGTCGGCTTCGACAGCGATCAGATCGTCTGCCGAGATCACGGTGGCGCCGAGTTCTGCAGCGAGATCAGCCACGCGCTTGCCAGAGTTCTTGCCAGCGATCAGCTTTGTGACGTCGAGGCCATCAGCCTTGTAGATCGCGCCAGCCGAATCCGACACCGCGACAACGGTGTTGCCGTCTGCAGCGGCCAGCTCAGCGAAATACTGACCGGCATTGCCAAAGCCCTGGATCGCAACAGTGCGCGAACCCGACAGGCCCAGCTCGGCCGCCAGATGCTGCACGAGGTAGAAACCACCGCGCGCAGTTGCGTCATTGCGGCCGAGCGAACCGCCCAGAGCAATTGGCTTGCCGGTGATGACAGCCGGGGTCACCGAGCCGGTGATCTGGTTGTACTCATCGGCCATCCAGCCCATGATCATGGCATTGGTGTAAACGTCTGGGGCGGGAATATCGCGATCGGGGCCAACAGTGCGGGCAAAAGCCTGCATATAGGCGCGCGACAGGCGCTCAAGCTCGCTCTTGGAGAGCGTGCGGGGATCGACGCGCACCGCGCCCTTGCCGCCACCATAAGGCAGGTTCATCACCGCGCACTTGAAGGTCATCCAGAACGCGAGCGTTTCAACTTCCTCGATGGTGCTGTCGGGGTGGAAACGGATGCCGCCCTTGGTTGGGCCACGGGTATCGTCATAGCGGCAGCGCCAGGCCAGGAACGACTTGCGCGAGCCATCATCCATACGGATCAGCAGGCTCGTCTTGGTTGTCTCTCGCGGGTATTTGAGCTTTTCGATGACATCCTGGTCGATCTGGAGGTGGCTGGCGGCCTCTTCAAGACGAATGAGCGCCCGGTCTAGCAGGTTGTCGTCGGTCATAGCGGGATCCTTTTTGCGCAAGATTTATGCGCAGTGCACAAGATTATGGCGTATATCTGCCACGCTGTTTCTGATAGGTCAATAAGGCTGACACATGATGCCCCCAAACGGTCAAACATGCCGCTTGACGCTCTGGGCATGAGGCGAGCAAATAGCGGCGGCCCCGCCTAGCCTCGAGATCAACGTGCTCCCTTCCGCCACACTCCCCGATATTCTGATCAATTCAGACGACTATAATCGCGTGTCGCTGCTGGCCGAGCGCGCCAGCGGCCAAATGCCCTATGTGTCGGCCTATCTGGAGCGCGAGCTCAACCGGGCCGAAGTCTGCGATCCGTGGCAACCGGCCGGCGTGTCGATGGGCCAGCGCGTCATGTTCAGACTCGATGATGAGCCGATGCAGCGCCTTGGCCGGCTGATCTATCCCAATCGCGCCTTTGGTGAAAAAGGCAGCGTGCCAATCCTGGGGCCCGTCGGTGCCGCACTGATTGGCATGCATCGTAATTCCAGCATTGAGTGGCTCGATGGCGGCCGTCTCCGCACACTGACCGTGCTGGATTACGGCTGGTAGTCAGGCCCAGCCGTTCTGCTCGAACAGCACCCAGAACGTCAGAATATTGGTCAGCACATGGGCAAGGCTCACCCAGAACACCGAGCCCGTGCGCCAGGCAATGGCACTCCACAACAACCCCAACGCCGCCGCACCACCGACAAGCGCCAACCCACCGCCATCAAACACCACGCCATCCGCGAGCAACAAGGGCGCGTGCCAGGCGGTAAACAGCACCCACCCGAGCCAGAACCCTAGCCTCGGCCGATCAGCAAATCGCGCCATGAACCCGCCACGCCAGGCAGTTTCCTCAAGCGGGGCATTGATCACGGAAACCAGCGCCGCCAGCATGGCGCCATGCGTCGTCAACAGCGCCGTATTGGGCACGAAAGCCACCACAACCACAGCGCAGACCTGCAGCAGAAGAATGGCGGGCACCCACCAATTGCGCCAGGCCAAACGCTCGGAAAACAACAGTGGACCGCGAAGGCGCCAGACATGCAGTGCGATTGCCGGCACACAAAAGCCGAGCCAATAGAGCACGAGGACAGAGAGAAAACCGGCCTGCGGCCCCAGACTTTCGGTCAGCACAGGCACGAGCACGACCATCGCCCCGATTAGGACGATGGCATGCAGGACAAGAGCGGATTGGGCGCGATTCATCAAACGCGCCGGGGCAATCAGTTCTGCGCCGCGCCGATGCGGGCGGTGACTTCGATCTCGATTTTCATGCCGGCCTCGATCATCTGCACGATCAGCATGGATGCGGCGGGACGGATGTCCTTGAACACCGGGCCGACGGCGGCAACCACCGCGTTCACATCATCACGGTCGCCGACATAGTAGACCACGCGGACGGTGTCCTGGATCGAAGAACCGGCTTCCTTGAGTGCCTTGTCGATAGTCGCCAGGGCATTGGCCGCCTGCTGGCCGACATCGTCGGGCATGGTCATGGTGGCATAGTCATAGCCGGTGGTCCCGGACACATAGACTGTGTCTTCATGCCGGACAGCGCGGGAATAACCAAAGGTAGCTTCGAACGGCGAACCGGTAGACACGCGCTGGACCATTGCCATCAACTCAAGTGCTTGTGGAGGAAAACCCGGCTGTGCCCGGGCGGATAATCGGCGATTGCGCCGAATTCAGTAAAGCCGAGCTTTTTGTAAAACCCCGGCGCCTGAAAGGTGAAGGTATCGAGCCAGATGCCCGCACAACCGCGCTCGCGCGCCAGCTTTTCTGCGCGTCCCATCAGCTCACGGCCAACGCCCTGCCCGCGCAAGCGCTCTGGCACGACGAGTAGCTCAACAAACAGCTGGTTGAAACTGATCCGGCCAGTCAACCCGCCATCGACTGAGCCGGTATCGGGGTCCTTCAGCACAAAGCCGATGGTGACAGGCGCCGGATAACCCGGCACCTGGCTGCGATTGAACTTGCCCAGGGCGACGTTGATTGCGGCTTCGCTCTGCGGGCTCAGACTGGCCTCGAAAGCGATTTCCACCATGGCGCTTAGAGCCAGGGGCGGTCGGCCGCCATCTTATTTTCGAAGGTCGTGATCGACGGATCGGACTTCAGCGTGCCTGCGATATCGTCAAGGCCTTCGAGCAGGATCTGCTTGCGGCTTGGATCGATGTCGAAATGCAGCTCACCACCATCAGGACCGCGAATGGTCTGGGCTTCGAGATCAACGGTCAGCGTGGCGTTCGAACCGCGCTCGGCGTCATCCAGCAGCAGCTTGAGCTGTTCGGGCGAAACCACCAGCGGCAGGATGCCGTTCTTGAAGCAGTTATTGTAGAAAATGTCGGCGAAGCTGGTCGAGATCACGCAACGGATACCGAAATCGAGCAGAGCCCATGGCGCGTGCTCGCGCGACGAACCGCAGCCGAAATTGTCGCCGGCAACGATGATCGAGGCATTGCGATAGCCCGACTTGTTCAGCACAAAGTCCGGATTTTCGGCGCCGTCTTCGTTGTAACGCATTTCCGAAAACAGTGCAGTTCCCAGACCCGTCCGCTTGATGGTCTTGAGGTACTGCTTGGGGATGATCATGTCGGTGTCGATATTGATGATCGGCAGCGGCGCCGCAACACCGGTCAGAGTGGTGAACTTGTCCATGACATACCTCGCTTTGACGCGGTTCATCGCGCGAAAGCGGCAGTTTGGTCAAGTCGCGAATGGGAAAATGCGTTCGGCTCGCTCCCCTTCTCCCTCAGGGAGAAGGGTTCGCGCTCAGCACTAGGCCGCTAGGCTCGCCTTGGCGCCGAGACCGAGCATCAGATTGAGGTTTTGCACGGCAGCACCCGAGGCGCCCTTGCCCAGATTGTCATAAACCGCCACCAGCAGGACCTGCGCGCGCGCGTCATTGGCGAACACGTGCAGCTTCATCTGGTTGGTATTGTTATAGAGCTCGGGATCGAGCTCCGGCGTCTTGGCGATCTCTTCATAGGGCGCGACGCTGACAAAGCTGTCCTTGATAGCAGCGAAGTGATCGGCAATCGCGGCATGGATTTCGCGACCGCTCGGCACCTTAGCCAGCCGGCCCAGCTGCAGCGGCACAAAGGTGACCATGCCCTGCGCATAGTCACCCACTGCTGGAACAAACAGCGGTGCATTGGCCAGCTTGGAATAGGTGGTCATCTCCGGCACGTGCTTGTGATTGAAGGTCAGCCCATAGGGCATGAACTCGCTCGCATCGGCACCTGCGGCCTCATATTCGCCGATCATCTGCTTGCCGCCGCCGGAATAGCCCGAGATGGCGTTAACCGACACGAGGAAATCAGCGGGCAGAATGCCAGCCTCGATCAGCGGACGCACGGTCGCGATCGGGCCCTGGGGATAGCAGCCGGGATTACAGACAAAACGCGCCTGGGCGATCTTGTCGGCCTGGGCCTTGTCCATTTCGGCAAAGCCATAAGTCCAGTTGGGGTCGACACGGAAGGCCGTCGAAGCATCGATCACCCGCGTGGTGTCGTTCTCGATCAGGCTGACGCTTTCCTTGGCTGCATCATCAGGCAGGCAGAGGATCGCCACATCGGCCGCATTGAGCAGGCGCTTGCGCTCCTCGAGGTCCTTGCGCTTTTCAGCTGCAATGGAAATCACCTCGATATCGCGACGGCCAGCCAGGCGCTCGCGGATCTGCAGACCCGTCGTTCCAGCTTCACCATCAATGAAAATCTTGGCAACCATTGCGCGCTTCTCCTTGTCTGCCTGCGTAAATGGACCTGTGTCATGACGAGGTCAAGACTGCGTGCACCGCCGGCCCGCCAGAGCGAGACAAACGGGGCTCAGTGCTTGCCGTTCCCCGGACCCGATGGCAATGTTTTGACCAAGTGGAAAAAGGAAAGCAAATGACACCACACAACCACGCCAAGGCCGGGGACTATGCCGAGGCCGTGCTGCTGCCGGGCGACCCACTGCGCGCCAAATGGATTGCCGAGACCTTTCTCGACGATGCCAAACTGGTCAATTCCGTGCGCAATTGCCTGGGTTATACCGGCACCTATAAGGGCAAGCCCGTCTCCGTGCAGGCCACCGGCATGGGCCAACCGTCCCTCGCGATCTACGTGCATGAACTGATCAACGTTTATGGGCTGAAAACCCTGATCCGCGTTGGCACCTGTGGCGGGCTCAACGCCAAGGTCAAAGTGCGCGATCTGATCCTGGCGCAGGGGGCCTCCACCGATAGCTCCATCGTGCGCGAGCGCTTTGGCGCCTACAATTTCGCCCCCATCGCCGATTTTGGCCTGTTGCGGGCAGCAGCTGACAAAGCTGAAGCCCGCGGCACGCGCTATCACGCCGGCAATATGGTGAGCTCCGACATTTTCTATCATGCCAATGGCATTGAGGGTTACGGCAGTCTGCCCGCGCATGGCGTCTTGGGCGTCGAAATGGAGGCGGCCGTGCTCTATACGCTCGCGGCCCGCTTTGGGGTCAAGGCGCTGGCCATCTGCACAATGACCGATTGTCTCGTGACCAAGGAAGAGATCGACGCCGAACAGCGCCAGAGCTCGTTGACCGATATGGTGACCCTGGCGCTTGAAGTTGCCATCGAGGCCTGATCAAGGGCTTGCGGCTGAACGGGGGCGCCCCATATTTGGGAGCCCCCTGGTTGGATAAAAGCCATGTCTGTCACCGATCACCTTGCCGGCGCATTGGACCGGCGTGACGAAGGCCCCAATGTTGCTCTCGCAGAAGACATCGCCGCCCGCGACGACAAGGCGGCGATTATTGAACTGGCTGAAGCCGTCCGCAATGGCACCAATCGCCAGCGCGCTGACGCTATCAAGGTCCTGTACGAAATCGGCGCGCGCCGTCCCGAACTGATCGGCGGCGAATGCCCGCTATTTTTCGAAGCCCTCGGCAGCGCCAATAATCGCCTCGTCTGGGGCGCCATGACCGCGCTCGATGAGGTGGCCGACCAGCGCGCCGATGAGCTGGTGGCGCAATTGCCCCGCATTATCGCCGCTGCCGACAAGGGGTCAGTGATCGCCAAGGATCGCTGCACCTCGCTGCTGGTGAAGCTGGCCAAAGCTGGTTACGCCGACAAGGCCGTGCCGCTTCTGGTCGAGCGGCTCCGCACCGCCGCGCCCAACCAGTTTCCCACCTATGCCGAAAAGACCGCCGAGGTTATCACGCCCGAAGCCAAGCCCGGCTTTATCGCCGTGCTGAAGGCCCGCTTCGCTGACATGGCCCAAAAATCCAAACGCGATCGGGTGACGAAGGTGTTGGAGAAAATGAACGGGTAAATGGCGTAGGCTGCTTCGGGACCAGCCCCATCCACAGCTCGTCACCCTCGGGCTTGACCCGAGGGTGTTAGGTTTCGCAGCAAGTGCAGGCCCCTCGGGTCAATCCGAGGGTGACGATCCGGGTTGGGAAACGACTACCCCGCCAGCGCTTCGCGGTCTTTCTTGCTCAGGCGTTCGCTTTCGCTCTTGAGCTGGCCGCAGGCGGCGTAGATGTCGCGACCGCGCGGGGTGCGCACGGGTGAGGCATAGCCGGCCTTGTTGACGATATCGGCAAAGCGCTCGATCCGGCTCGAAGGCGAGCAGCCATAATTCGTTCCGGGCCAGGGGTTGAACGGGATCAGGTTGATCTTGGCCGGAATCCCCGCCAGCAACCGCACCAGCTCGCGCGCATCGGCGTCACTGTCATTGATCCCATCGAGCATCACATATTCAAAGGTGATGCGGCGTGCATTGCTGAGGCCGGGATAGTTGCGGCAGGCTTCGAGCAATTCCTCGATCGGCCACTTTTTGTTGATCGGCACCAGAACGTCGCGCAGATCATTGTTCACCGCATGCAGCGAAATCGCCAGCATGACGTCGATCTCGCGGCCGGTCGGCTCGATGAACGGGACAACGCCCGAGGTCGACAGGGTAATCCGGCGCTTGGAGAGGCTCATGCCATCGCCAGCCGAGGCAATCAGCAGCGCCTGCTTGACGTTCTCATAGTTATAGAGCGGTTCGCCCATGCCCATCATCACGATATTGGTGATGGCGCGAGTATCGCCATGCGGCACGAGGCCCCCATCGTTGGGACGTACGCCGCCGGGGAAATCACCTAGACGCTCACGAGCCATCAGCACCTGACCCAGTACTTCGCCGGCGGTCAGGTTGCGCACCAGCTTTTGCGTGCCGGTGTGGCAGAAGGTGCAGGTCAACGTGCAGCCGACCTGGCTAGAGACGCAGAGCGTGCCGCGATCTTCCTCGGGAATATAGACGGTTTCGACCTCTACCGGCGGATAGTTGGGATTGGCCGGGTCGCGGAAGCGGAACAGCCACTTGCGGGTGCCATCGCTTGAGACCTGCTCGGAGACGATCTCCGGGCGATCAAGAATAAAGGTATCGGCCAGCTTTTGGCGCACCGGCTTGGCGACATTGGTCATCCGCTCAAAATCGGTGACGCCATTGACGTAGAGCCAGTTCCACAACTGGTTGGCGCGCATGCGCGCTTCCTTGTCGCTGGCAATGCCAGCGCCGCTCAGCGCATCAGCAAGCTGGGGCTTGGAAAGGCCGATCAGTGACGGCCGTGACGTCCCGGCAGGACGGACGGCAGACGAATGATCAAGGTTTAGCGCGATGCTCATGGGCGGGCTACACGGGTTCGGAAAATGCGGGATTGGCGCGGCCAATAGCATATGGGCGCGTTTTACGCAAAGTCACCACCCGGCGCAGCAGGAATGCGCCAAGCGCAGGCGAATAAGCTAGCAGCCCGAAGCGGCCGACTGTTGCGCAGCCGTGGCGCCAGACAGCGAATAGGTCTGCAAGACCTTGATGCCACCAGCCGTGGTGCCTTCAACCGACAGGCGCGAGCCGGCCCGGATGGCGCTGGCAAGGCTTGAGGCCTGGCTGGTGTCATCGAGCCAGGCAGCATCGTTCTGGGTGAAGAGATTGAAAGCACGACCATCGACGGTGACGGTGGCCATGCTGTCGGGCTGGAACTGGAAACCGGCCACGAGATTGAACTCGGTGGTCACGTTCTCGGCCGGGCGATTGGTGATGTAGATATAGGCCTGCGTATAGCCATCAGGCGTCGGCGCAACCGAAGTCGGCTTGGTCATGGCAAAGCACACCGCCCCGCCCGTATCGCTGGCCGCATAACTCGACCACGAGCGGTGTTCACCCAGAAGGCGCACGGACTGGGCCGAGGCCGCAGAGGTCAGAACGAGGGAGGCGGCAAGGGCGAGCGCCAGAGCAGACTTGGTCATCGGGGCCTCAAAACATACAAAAGGGCGAGGGGCCTTGCCGGCCCACCGCCCAGTTATGGCGGATCGCCCAAAAGGGGCAACCCGAATTTTCTGTTACTTGCACGCTGCGTCGATGGCGTTGACCGCAGCCGTAGCCCCGCTCAGCGAATAGGTATCAGTGGTATTGGTGCCGCGCTGGCTGGTGCCCTTGATCACAAGATTGCTACCGGCCTTAAACGCCTGCACAAACCCGCTCTCATCGCCGGTCGAGGCCAGCCATGCGGCTGAACCCTCGGTGACCATGGGATAGGCCTTGCCGTCAATAGCCGCGCTCGCGCCGGCATTGGTGGTGTTGTAGGGGTAGCCAATAATGGTCTGCACTTCATTTTTGGTGCCCATCCCCTTGCGGTGGATGATCATGAAGTGGATCGGGTCGCGATTGGCGCCGGCAGGTTCGCTCTTGGTTGGGGTCGCCGACACATAGCAGATCACACCGCTCGCGTCGGTTGCGCGCCACGCCGTCCATGCGTTGAAGGTTCCAAGCTCGGTCGCCTGCTGCGCCTGCGCGGCTGGGGCCAGCGCCATGATCGCGCCGACCGCGAGCCCGAGAACAAGGCCACCGGTTTTCGTCGTCATCGCAAATTCTTCCTCATCTTGTCGGTCCCCCGCTCGGGAGAGTTGCCACCGAACTCTGCCCCAAACTGGGTTACCAAGCTGTCAAAAGCCGCCGCATTTGACCGTATTTGCTTCAAATGGAGACCAATCGCGGCGGTAATTTGGCAACACCTATGCCACTCCTTCCGGTTTGCGCCGTCGGGGTTAACATTCGGCTAACACATGCGTGACTGAGACCGCCGATTATGCGGCGAGTGGGTAGCTCTGTTCGATCACATAGGGGCCACCGCCCACCGAATCCTTGCTGGAAAACAGGACGAACCGACCAACCGGAAAACTGAGGGGCTCGAACCGGCCAGCTTCGGAAATAAAGCGGGCAACATCTTCGGGGCCGACGCCGCGCAATCGTGCCAGCGATACATGCGGCACAAACTTGCGCCCCTCGGCGGGCAGGCCCGCACGCTGAAGCACCCGTTCCTGCGCCGATTGCAGCCGCGTCAGAGCCTCGCTGGGCTCAACCCCGGCATAAAGCGCCCGCGGCTTGTCGCCGCCAAAGGTGCCCAGATGGGTCAGCCGCACGTCAAAGCGCATCGAATTGGACAGTCGATCCAGGCTATCGGCCACCTCGTCGGCGGTCTGGTGATCGACGTCGCCGATAAACCGCAATGTGATGTGATAGTTCTCGGCATCTATCCAGCGGGCGCCAGTCAGACCTCCTCGCTTCAGCGAGAGGAGAAATCCAACATCGGCCGGAATTTCGAGGCCGGTGAAGAGACGGGGCATAGGGCCCTCCTCTGTTCAGGATCAGCGCGATTCGCTTCTAGACCGTAGCATACGCGCCCTGCCCGGCCAGTCGATTCGTCGCATGCCCGGATGAAGTCTTGAAAACACTGGATGGTCCATCCATATTGTTGAGCAAGTGGCAACCAATGCCCACCGGCGGCGAGAAGCCGCACTTTAATTGGGAAAGGAACCGACAATGGCTGAATTTGACCGTCAGACCCTCGGCACGCGGGCCGGCTCGGCCGTGGCCATCGACGAGGGCCTGCGCAGCTACATGCTTCGCGTCTACAATTACATGGGCGTCGGCCTGATCGTGACCGGTCTGGCAGCCTATTTCGCCGCTGCTGCTGCCATCACGACCAATCCAGATGCTGCCGTCGGCCAGCTGGCCAATGGTCAGTATGTGACCCAGTGGGGCGCTCTGCTTTATGCAAGCCCGCTGCAGTGGGTTGTGATGCTTGCACCGCTCGCCTTCGTGCTCGTCCTGAGCTTCGGCATCAACAAGCTCTCCGTTCCAGCCGCACAGGCTGTGTTCTGGGCTTTCGCAGCGATCATGGGCGTTTCGCTCAGCTCGATTTTCCTGGTCTACACTGACGCGTCGATCGCCAAGGTGTTCTTCATCACAGCCGCAACCTTCGGTTCGATGAGCCTTTACGGCTACACCACCAAGCGCGACCTGACCCAGATGGGCAGCTTCCTGTTCATGGGTCTGATCGGCCTGATCATCGCATCGTTGGTCAACATCTTCATGCAGTCCTCGATGCTCGAGTTCGCCATCTCGGCTGTTGGTGTGCTGATCTTTGTGGGCCTGACCGCCTACGATACCCAGAAGATCAAGGAAGGCTATTCGGAGTCGCACGGCGCTGACGTGCTGGCCAAGGGTGCCATCATGGGCGCGCTGAGCCTCTACCTCGACTTCATCAACCTGTTCATGATGCTGCTCCGCCTGTTCGGCAACCGCGAGTAAGCAACGGACTCCTTGATTACAAAATCAAGGAATTTGGTTGGACGACAAATTGGACCGCAGCCTACAAAGGCTGCGGTCCTTTCTTTTTGCCGAGTAGTCTTTCTGTGTCCCAAGTGATCCTGCGCCCCTTCCGCTGGGCCGACGTGCCCGCCATCACCGCCATCTACAAGCACTATGTAGATGCCACCGCGATCACCTTTGACACCGAGGCCCCAGGCGAGCCGGCCATGGCTGAAAAGTTCAGCCACCTGGTACAGTTGGGGCACCCGCTGATCGTTGCCGAACAGGACGGTAAGGTTTTGGGCTATGCCTATGCCTCGACCTATCGCCCGCGCCCCGCCTACCGCTTCACCTGCGAGGATTCGATCTATCTCGATCCAGCCGCAACTGGCATGGGTCTGGGCAAGCAGATGCTGACCGAACTGTTGGCGCAGTCACGCGCCTTCGGCTTCAAGCAGATGATCGCCGTCATCACCGCCGACACGGCCAACTCGATCGCGATCCACGAGAAGTTCGGCTTCCGCCATGTCGGCCGCTACGACGCCGTCGGATACAAGTTCGACCGCTGGCACGACATCGTGCATCTGCAGCTGGCGCTCTAGGGCGCCAGAATCTTGCGCATCGGGTAGCCGTTGACCACGCGACCGGTGGCTTGCGGACCATCGGCGTGCCAGCCACGCCTCTCGTAGAAGCTTCGTGCCGTTGAGGTACTTTCGAGCTGCCCCTCGCTGTAGCCCAGCGCAATCAGCGCCGCTTCGAGGTGGGCAAGCAGGGCGGTGCTGACGCCGCCAAAACGGGCACTGGGTGCCACATAATTCAGGCTGATCATGCCATCGGAGGTCACCGCGCCAACGGCAACCACAGCGCCGTCTCGCTCGCCGACGAAGACTTGCGCCTCCGGATTGGCCAGCATTGCAGTAACGCCGGCGTGGTCCTTGTTGCGCGTCCAAGCTGAGAGCGCGTGGGGGTCGCCGTGATGGTCGGCGGCGCAAAGCTCGGTAATGGAGGCGGTGAGCACAGTGCTCATTGCGGGAACGTCCTGGGACGTCGCCCGGCGAATCACGAGGGTCATGCGAACCTCTGTAGCGATCTTATTCGACCACAGCCAAGTCCGGATCGAGCACCCGCAGCACCTGGCGCAGGTCATGGCCGCGCTTGAGAATGCGCCCCTGCTGATTGATCACCGAATATTGGCCCTGCTTGTTGCGCAGCTTGGGCGCCTTTTCGACCACATAAAGAGGCCGCTCGGAAACGCGCGCATAGATCGAGAACAGCGCCCGTTCGCGCAAGAAATCCATGGCATAGTCGCGCCACTCGCCCTGCCCGACTTTGCGGCCATAGACGCTGAGAATCAGCGTCAGTTCCATGCGGTCAAACGGAACGACGGGAAGCGGCGTTGGACTCGATTGCGCCACACCGGTTTGCACCAGCGTCAAGTTCACAGTCTTGTCTGTCGTGCGGCTCTGCACTCTTGGCTCAGGCTCCCGTCAACGAACTGTCATGATCGCGACATTTAGCGGAACTGGCAAGGCCGTCCTTGCTCAGGCACTGGCCGTAAATACCTAAATTTGGTCACATTTTTTCCCTTAACGCGCCCGATTGGACAGCCAGTCTCCAACCATTGCCTCCAGTGGCTGGCAACCGGACCGACCGAGCCCCCAAACCTTGAGGTTTGGTTGCCAGCCTCCTACTTCAGTTGACCAAAGTCAGCCTTCGCTCCCGCCCTTGCCCCCAGGGACGGGAGTTTTTTCTTGGGCCCTAGCGCTCGTAGGCAGCTGCCCCCAGAATGGGGCCCGGCATGCCCTTGTTTTCCTGCTGCACGATAACCGCGATACCGGTGCTGGATTCGCGCAGCACTTCGGGCAGTGGCAGCTTGAGATCCGCGCCGGCTTTGGCCTCCCACATGCCCAGCACCTGCCGCCCGGTTACCACCTGGGTGTACACCATGGCCTTGCCGGCATTGTCGCCCTTCTCGATGGCGACATCAGCACGGTCGAGATAGGTGACCATCCACACCACCGCATCGCCAAGGCTGGCATTGGCCGGAATTGCGATCTTGAGCATGTCACCGTCAGCCCGGATATCCACCGCCAGCGGCAGGCTGGCCGTATCAAGTGCGCCGTGGACCTCATTGCGCCGTGACCCGACGACGCCCTTGGTGCCATTGACCACCATTTGCGGCGTGTAAATGCGCGAGGACCCCCAGCTCTTCGCATAGGCGCGCTGACGGTCGGAATATTCTGCGCTGCCGAAGGTATCGGCCCAGCCCACATAGTCCCAATAGTCGACGTGATAGGCCAGCGCGATGACATCCTGCTGATCAGCCAGGCTAGTCAGCAGGGCATCGGCAGGCGGGCAGGATGCGCAGCCCTGGCTGGTGAACAGCTCGACAACGGCCTTGGGCCGCGGCCGTGAACCGTCAGCACCGGCCGGAACCACAACAAGAGCGGTGACGGCCATGCCAAACAGCAGGCCAAGTATGGGTCTATGCGTCATGGGCAAACTTGTAAGCCGGGCTCAGACGCCCCCGCCAGTCAAAAGCGGGTGAGAATCACCGCGCCGGGTCGCAAAATCTCGAGCGTGACTTTGCTGCCGCATTCATCATGCTGATGCGCCTCGATATTATCAAGCCACCGGCAGGTTGGCGTACCCGCCAAAAAGAAATGGCGGCCCGAGGGCCGCCATTCCGAATGCAGGAAGAGAGTGCTGCTTACGCGGCGACGAGGCTGCGCAGCACGTAATGCAGGATGCCGCCGTTTTTGTAGTAGTCGAGTTCGTTGGCAGTATCGATGCGGCAGCGGGTTTCGACATTGAGCACCGTGCCGTCAGCACGAGTGATCTTGACATTGACCTGAGCGCGCGGTGCGATCTCGGTGACGCCGTCGATATCGACGGTTTCGGTGCCATCAAGACCCAGTGTCTGCCAGCTCTCGCCATCCTTGAACTGCAGTGGGATCACGCCCATGCCGACCAGGTTCGAGCGGTGGATACGCTCGAAGGACTGCGCCACAACGGCGCGCACGCCGAGCAGATTGGTGCCCTTGGCAGCCCAGTCACGGCTGGAGCCCGTGCCGTATTCCTTGCCAGCAAAGATCACCAGCGGAGTGCCCTGCTTCTCATAGGCCATGGCGGCATCGTAGATCGCCATCTGGCTGCCATCGGGACCCTTGGTGTAGCCACCTTCAACGCCGGGCAGCATCTGGTTCTTGATGCGGATATTGGCAAAGGTGCCGCGCATCATCACTTCATGGTTGCCGCGACGGGCGCCGTAGGAGTTGAAATCGCGGGGCGCGACCTGATGCTCTTCCAGATACTTGCCGGCGGGGGTCGTTGCCTTGAACGAGCCTGCAGGCGAGATGTGGTCGGTGGTGATGGAGTCAAGGAACAGCGCCAGCACCTTGGCCTTCTCGATATTGGTGACCGGCTTTGGCTCCATGGTGAGACCCTCAAAATAGGGAGGGTTCTGCACATAGGTCGACGACGAATTCCAACGGTAGGTCTCGCCACCATCGACGGCGATGCCCTGCCAATTGGTATCGCCCTTGAAAACGTCCGAGTAACGACCCTGGAACATTTCCTTGGTCACGTGCTTGCGCACGATCTCGGCGACCTCGTGATTGGTTGGCCAGATGTCCTTGAGATAAACCGGCTTGCCATCCTTGGAAGTGCCGATGGCATCCTTGGTGATGTCGATCTTCATCGAGCCAGCAATGGCATAGGCCACGACCAGCGGTGGGGAGGCGAGGAAGTTCGCCTTCACGTCCGGGTTCACGCGGCCTTCAAAGTTGCGGTTGCCCGACAGCACCGAGGCGGCAACCAGATCACCAGCCTGCACTGCCTTGGAAATCTCGACCGGCAGCGGACCGGAATTGCCGATGCAGGTGGTGCAGCCATAGCCAACAAGGTTGAAGCCGATGGCATCGAGATCGTCCGACAGGCCAGCGCTATCGAGATAGTCCGTCACAACCTGCGAGCCGGGGGCCAGCGAAGTCTTGACCCAAGGCTTGGAATCAAGACCCAGGGCGCGGGCCTTGCGGGCCACGAGACCAGCAGCAACCAGCACCGATGGGTTGGACGTATTGGTGCACGAGGTGATTGCAGCGATCACCACGTCGCCATGGGTCAGGGTGTATTCAGCGCCATCGACGGCAATGGCTGGCTCGTCGGTCTTGCCGAATTCCTTGGGCAGGGCGGCGGCGAAGGCGTCCTTGGCATTGTCGAGCGCGATACGATCCTGCGGGCGCTTTGGACCCGAGATCGATGGTACGACGGTGGTGAGATCAAGCTCGAGGGTCGAGGTGAACACGGGATCGGGCGAAGAGGTTTCGCGGAACATACCCTGCGCCTTGGAATAGGCCTCAACCAGCGCCACGCGATCGGCAGCGCGACCCGAAGTCGTCAGATACTTCAGCGTATCGGCGTCGACCGGGAAATAACCGCAGGTGGCGCCGTATTCAGGAGCCATGTTGGCGATGGTCGCCTGATCTTCCAGGCTCAGATAGTCGAGGCCGGGGCCGTAGAATTCGACGAACTTGCCGACCACGCCCTTCTTGCGCAGCATTTCAGTGACGGTCAGCACCAGATCGGTCGCGGTGATGCCTTCATTGATCTTGCCGGTGAGCTTGAAGCCAACAACTTCGGGGATCAGCATGGTGATTGGCTGGCCGAGCATGGCCGCTTCGGCCTCGATCCCGCCCACGCCCCAGCCCAGAACGGCCATGCCGTTGACCATGGTGGTGTGCGAATCCGTGCCAACCAGCGTGTCGGGGTAAGCAACGGTCTCGCCGTTCTCATCCTTGGTCCACACGGTCTGAGCCAGATATTCCAGGTTCACCTGGTGGCAGATGCCGGTGCCGGGCGGCACAACTCGGAAATTGTCGAACGCCGACTGACCCCAGCGCAGGAATTCATAGCGCTCGCCATTACGCTCATATTCGAGCTCAACGTTTTCGGCGAAGGCCAGAGGCGTGCCGAAATTGTCGACCATCACCGAGTGGTCGATGACCAGATCGACGGGGACCAGCGGATTGATCTTCTGCGGATCGGCGCCGAGCTTCGCGGTCGCGTCGCGCATGGCGGCCAGATCCACGACGGCGGGAACGCCGGTGAAGTCCTGCATCAGCACGCGCGCCGGGCGGTAGGAAATTTCGTGTTCGGAGGTGCGGGTGGTGAGCCAGGTCGCCACGGCTTCGATATCGGCCTTGGTCACCGTGCGGTTGTCTTCAAAACGCAGCAGGTTTTCCAGCACCACCTTCATCGAATGGGGCAGGCTCGACACGCCCTTGAGACCGTTCTTTTCGGCTTCGGCGATGGAATAATAGGTGTAGGTCTTGCCGCCGACCGTGAGGGTCGCTTTAGACTTGAAGCTGTTTACCGAGGTCATGGTTCCCGCCCTACTCTTAATGGTTACGCGGCAGGCGCGCCGGCTCGGGCGAAACCGCCCACAAACCGCTCAACAGCGCTGCCCTTCCTGGAATGACTCCAATCTGCAAGGGGTTATAGAGAAAGACGATTGGGCTTGCCAGCCTTGCCTGTCGTTCAATACGAGATGGGGCCATGACAGAACGGCAAGTCTATCCAGAGCTGACCCTGCGCGCCACTGCCTTTAGCTGCGGTCGCGGCGGCATGGTGCTGGCCGATGCACTTTCATTCGCTGTGACGGGCGGCAACTGCCTGTTGCTGCGCGGTCCAAACGGCACCGGCAAGTCGACCCTATTGCTGACTCTGGCGGGAATCGTCGCGCCGATGTCGGGGCATTTTGCGCTGGAAGGGGCAGATGCAGACGACGGCCCGCACCTGCACTATTGCGGTCACCGCAACGCCATCAAGGCGCGCCTCAGCGTGTTAGAAAACCTGCAACTGTGGGCGACGCTGAATGGCGCGACCGGCATCACCCCGAGCGAAGCGCTGGAAACCGTCGGTCTGGGCGATCTGTCCATGCTCGACGCCGGCTATCTGTCCGCTGGTCAATCCCGCCGCCTGGCGCTGGCGCGTCTGCTGGTCAGCGAGCGCCCGCTCTGGCTGCTCGATGAACCCACTGCCGCGCTCGACACCGAAGGGCACGCTCTGGTGACGCGCCTGATCGACGGGCATCTGCAGCGCGGTGGCCTCGTCATTGCGGCAACCCACGATGACATCACCTTGCCCCATCCCAACCGTGTCCAGACCCTGACGCTGGTGCGCAAGTCATGAAACCGTTCTCCACCATTATCGCCCACGAATTGCGGCTCGCCCTGCGCGGCGGCGGCGACATGCTGACGCTGGTGCTGTTCTTCGTCATCGTCGGCGCCATCGTGCCTTTTGCTGTAGGGCCAGATAAGGCGCTGCTGGCACGCATTGCCCCGGGCATTGTCTGGATCTCAGCGTTTCTCGCCATGCTACTTGGCCTTGATCGCCTGTTTCACGCTGACCACGAAGACGGCACACTGATCCTGCTGCGGCAATCCGAGCTGCCACTCAGCGCCATCGTTGCGGCAAAAGTGATGGCGCATTGGCTGGTGACAGCCCTGCCACTGATCCTGGCGAGCCCGGTGCTGGCCATGCTCTTGGCAATGGACCTCGAGACCTTCCTGCGGACGCTGATGTCCCTGTTGCTGGGTACCCCGGCCCTGGCCGCTTTTGGCGCCATCGGCGCCGCTGTGACCGTGGCAATCCGGCGTGGCGGCCTGATTGCGCCGATCCTGATTGCACCACTCTCCATTCCGGTTCTGATCTTTGGCGTCGGCACCATCACCGCCACCCAATCCAACGCCGCCATGCTGTTTCTTGCGGCATTGAGCCTCATGGCCGTAGCACTGGCTCCCTTCGCGGCTGCCCTTGCGATAAGCTCGGCCGAAGACTAGAGCGATGACCCTATGAGCATTGAGACAACACCCAAACAAAGCTGGTGGAACCGGATCGCCAATCCGGGCCAATTCGTGGCCTGGACCGGGCGACTGCTGTGGCCACTGACCATTCTGACGGCAGCTTTGTTCGTGATCGGACTGTGGCTGGTGTTTTTCCAGTCCCCTGGCTCAACCCCCAACGTCGGCACCACGCTGCGCATTTTGTACATTCACGTGCCCAATGCTTGGCTCAGCCAGTTCGTTTACGGGATTATGGCGGTGTCTGCGCTCGGTACCCTGGTCTGGCGCCACCCGATGGCCGACGTCTCGATGAAGGCTGCGGCGCCTCTGGGCGCGCTCTTTACCCTGCTCGCCCTGTTCACCGGCTCGCTCTGGGGCCGCCCCGCCTGGGGCACGTTCTGGGAATGGGATGGCCGCATGACCTCGACCCTGGTCCTGCTGTTCATCTATCTCGGCATTGTTGCTTTGTGGCGCGCCTTTGACGATCAGCTGCGGGCGGCTCGCGTCATCGCGGTATTTACCCTCGTCGGTGCGATCAACATTCCCATCATCAAGTTCTCCGTCGACTGGTGGAGCACCCTGCACCAGCCTGCCAGCGTCTTGCGCGCCGATGGTCCACGCATGCCGCCCGAAATCCTGACGCCGCTGCTGGTAATGTTCTTCGCGTTTACATTTCTGTTTCTGACGCTGCATCTCAAGGCCATGCACACCGAAATCAAGCGCCGCCGCGTCATGACAATGCAGCGCCGCGCCGCGCAGGGAGCCGAGTCATGATCGAACTTGGACCCCACGCCGTATTCATCGTCTGGGCCTATATCGGCGTCATCATCGGCGTTGGCGGGCTGATCGGCTGGACGCTCTACGATGCGCGCCGCACCGACAAGAAGCTGGCGGACCTTGAGGCACGCGGCATTCGCCGTCGCTCGGCGGGGCCAGCGGCGTGATGCGCTATGTGCTGTTTGGCCTGCCGCTGCTGTTACTGGTCGGGCTGGTCGCCATCTTTGCCACTTCGATGAATCGCGACCCCACGCTGGTCCGCTCCGTGCTGATCGACAAGCCTGCGCCTGTCTTTGCCATGGATGCCGTGCCCGACCTGGGCGTTCCGGGTTTTGATACGGCCGCGCTCAAGGGCGAGGTGACTGTGGTCAACGTGTTCGCCAGCTGGTGCGTGCCCTGCCGCGCCGAGCATCCCCTGCTGGTGGCGCTCAAGGAAGTCTCCGGCGTACGCCTGTTCGGCATTAATCAGGCCGATGCGCCGGAAAATGCCCGCGCCTTCCTGCGCGAATTGGGCAATCCCTATGATGCGGTCGGCGCAGACCGCAATCGCCGCGTCTCGATTGACTGGGGTGTTTACGGGGTACCCGAGACGTTTGTGGTGGATGCCGATGGGGTCATTACCTTCAAGCATGTCGGACCGCTCACCGCCCAGGCGATCGACGACGAATTGCTTCCCGCCATCGCGAATGCGCGCCGGTAACCATATTCGTTCAGATTAGGTTCAGTAAAATCCTGCAATTGTCTCTTAACGATCCCTCGTGCCGGAAGAGATGTCATGTTGCAAATTGTACTGCGTTTTATCCGCGATGACGCCGGTGTTACCCCGATCGAATACGGCCTGATTGCCGCAATCCTGACCATTGCGACCACCGTCGCCGTCTCCGCCGCTGGTTATAGCCTCGCCGATCTGGTCAACTAATCTGCCCGGGCGGCCTAGAAGTCGCTCGTCAGGCCTTTGATTTCCCAATCACCATAGCGACCGGGTTCCAGCCCACCGCGACCGCCATTTTCCTTGGGGGCAAAAGCGCCCTTGGAATCGATAGCGTGGCGCCGGGCTTCGGCTTCCGCCAGTGCGCGCTTAGCAGCCTCGCTGAGGGGTGGGCGTGGGGCTGGGTCCGGCGTTTCGTCGTCGCTCATGGTTTGATCCGCATTACGTTTTGGTCATGCCGCTTGCATGCACCCGTTCTGTGCACAACATAATCGCCCAGGAACTCGAACCCAAGGGCTCAAATGTTCAACACGTTTCGCACCACTGTCCTGCTCGCCGCGCTGACCGCGCTGTTCATGGTCGTCGGCTATTTCATCGGCGGCACCAGCGGAATGATCCTGGCCCTCGGCTTTGCGGTGGTGACCAACCTTGTCGGCTACTGGAACTCCGACAAGCTGGTGTTGCGCATGCAAAACGCGGTGCCCGTCGAGCGCAGCCGTGTGCCCGAACTCTATGATATGGTCGATATTCTCTCGCGCAAGGCCGGGATTCCGACGCCGGCGGTCTATGTCATCCAGACCGACCAGCCCAATGCCTTTGCGACCGGCCGCAATCCGCAAAATGCCGCCGTGGCCGTATCGACCGGCCTGCTGCAGCAGCTGGAAACCCGCGAGGTCGCAGCTGTTATTGCCCACGAACTCGCCCATATCCGCCATCGCGACACGCTGACCATGACCATCACCGCAACCTTTGCCGGTGCCATTTCGGCGCTGGCGCAGTTCGGTCTGTTCTTTGGCGGCGGCAATAATCGCAACAATCCGCTGGGCGGTGTTGGCACGCTGCTGATGGTGTTCCTTGCCCCGATGGCCGCCATGGTGGTGCAGATGGCCGTGAGCCGTACCCGCGAATATGAAGCCGATAAGGGCGGCGCCGAAATCTCCGGCGATCCACTGGCACTGGCCTCTGCCTTGCAGAAAATCGCCGGTGGCGCGGCCCGTCAGGTCAATGAAGGCGCCGAGCGCAATCCGGCCATGGCCCACATGTACATCATCAATCCCCTCTCGGGTCAGCGCATGGATAACCTCTTTTCCACGCATCCTGACACGGCAAACCGCATTGAAGCGCTGCGCAAGCTTGCAGCCAGCATGCAGGTGGACGATAAGGGCCGTAGGCCTCAGCCTCGCCCAGCCCCGGTTTCGACCGGTCGGGAGATTGGCGGCGGCTGGCGTGTGCCGACCGTCGGACGGACCGACGAGGATGGCGGACAACGCGGTCCCTGGGGATAGAATTTAGCGTGAAACCAAAGATCGAACCGGCGGGGCTCAAGCTCCGCCTTGTCGCAGCCCAACGCCTCAAGGCGGTGCTGGCGGGCGAAAATTTCTCGGCGCTGACTGCTGCTGACCTGGCGGATGGGCGCGACCGCGCATTGGCCAATCGGCTGATTACCACGGCGCTGCGCCGTCAGGGCCAACTCAATTTCATCATTCACGCCCTGCTCGACAAGGGCATGCCGGGCAAGTCTGGCACCTTTGAAGCCGTGCTGCGCCTGTCGCTGGCGCAATTGGTATTCCTGCCCGATCTGGGCGCCCACAGCGCCCTGTTCCTGGCGGTTGAGGCGGTCAAGCGCGACCCCAAGGCGCGCCATCTGGCCGGTCTCACCAATGCGGTCCTACGCTCTGCACAGGCCAATTCGGCCAAGTTCAGCATGTTGAGCGACGACCTTTTGATCCCCGAAACCTTTGGCGATACCTGGCTCGAAGCCTATGGCGAAGAGGCAATTGCTGGTTTCTCGGGCGCCCTGCTCGCCGGTGCACCGCTGGATCTGACGCTCAAGGACACTGATTCGGATCTGATTGATTCGCTGGGTGCTGAGCCGGTGATTGCCGACACGGTGCGCATCGAGCAGCGTGATCGGCCTGTCGAAGCCCTGCCCGGCTATAGCGAAGGCCGCTGGTGGGTGCAGGACACGGCCTCGGCCATTCCAGCGCGCCTGCTTGGCCTTGCAGCAGGTTCGCGCGTGCTCGATCTGTGCGCCGCCCCCGGCGGCAAGACGGCGCAGTTGATCAAGGCTGGCTATCAGGTCACCGCGCTCGACAGCGATGCGCGTCGCATGGAACGCCTCAAGGAAAACCTGACGCGTCTCGACTATTCCGCCGAGCTGGTGACCGCTGACGCGGGCACCTATGCACCAACCTCGCCCTATAAGGGCGTGCTGCTCGATGCCCCCTGCTCGGCCACGGGCACGTTCCGTCGCCATCCCGAAGTCGTCTGGCACCGCTCGGTCGCCGACGTGGCCGGCCGCGTTCGCCTGCAACGTGCCCTGTTGAGCAATGCCTTCCGCTGCCTTGATGCAGGCGGAGTCCTGATCTATTGCGTCTGTTCACTTGAACCGGCCGAGGGCGAAAGCCAGGTTGAGTGGGCGCTGCAAAACCTGCCCGGGCTTGAGCTCTGGCCGGTAGAAAAAACCGAGTTGGCTGGCTTGGAAAGCGCCGTGACCGACAAGGGCCTGGTGCGGACGCATCCGGGAATGGCCCCTGGCGGGCGCGATGGTGGCATGGACGGATTCTTTGTAGCCCGCTTCCGCCGCCGCTAGAATTTGAAACGACGATCGGACGCCGTTCGGGGAAGGCGGCGTCAGATGAGGAATGGGTCTTTGACGGGCAATTTGAGCACGACGCCGACATCTGTCGGCCGTCGCATGGAAACGGCGTAATGGCCGGACGCATTGGATTCGCGGCGCGTCGAGCAGCGCTGCGTTTCGCCGACACAGTCGTGACGCTACCCATTCTGCGCTGGACCTGGCGCGGGCTGGCTGACGACGCCTTTGCGCGTGAATTGCCCGAATACCGCCCGGCCGACCGCGATGCCGTGCGAGAAATGATGGCTGGCCGCTACTTGCTCGCCAGCAAGCTTATCGAAACTGGCGGCGCCTCGCCCTTCGGCATCGATGTCGACCATCAGGATTGGTGGCTGAACCTGCATGGCTTTGCCTGGCTGCGCCATTTCCGCGACGTGCGCGACAATGGCGAGCGACGCTTTGCCCGCACATTGGTGCTCGACTGGATTGGGCGCGAAGGCCGCTTCTCCCGCGACACCTGGGCGCCAGCCATCACCGCGCAGCGTGTGTTGAACTGGCTGCGCCACTGGCCGCTGCTGCTCGAAGGGGCGACGCCCGAACAGGCCAAGACCATCCAACGCGTGCTTGGCACACAGGTCCAGAGCCTCAAGCTGCGTGGTCGCCTCGCCAGCGATCCCATTGACGCGCTCTACGCCGCCATTGCGCTGCTTGGCGCCGAGTATTGCGATCAGGACGACAAGGCCGACGTGGCCCTGCGCGTCGAGCGCCTCAATGCCGAACTGGTTCGCCAGGTTGACGCTGACGGGCTCCATCTGTCGCGCAACCCCAAGCTGCAGTTGCAGCTTCTGGCCGATCTCGTCACCGTGCGTCGCGTCGCCGCCACCGTGAAATCCGAAGCCTCCAATGAGCTTGGGGCCCAGATCGACCGCATGCATGAGAGCCTTGATGCCCTGACGCTGTCGAGCGGCGAACCCGTCTATTTCAATGGCTGCGGCCAGCTACCCCACGACGTGCTGATTGCCATCCAGTCCAACGGTCCTGCCCGCAAGCGCCGCTCGATGCTGCTGGGCGGCTACGGTATTCTCCGTGATGGCGATGCCGTAGTTGTGGCCGATTCAGGCCTCGCGCCGCCACCGGGCTATGATGGCGAGCTGCATGCCAGCGGTTTGGCATTCGAATTCTCCCACGGGAGCGAGCTGATCCTGGGCAGTTGCGGCCCTGCCCCGGCCGATCTGCCCGAGAGCAAGGCGCTGTTCAGTCAGGGCGTTGCCCATTCGGGTCCGACGATCGACGCCGAGGACATGTCCGCCAGCGGCAGTGGTGGCATGACGCTCAACGCGCCCGACCACATGCTGACCCTGACCAGCGATGGCTATGCCAAGCGCTTTGGCGTCGAAATCGAGCGGCAATTGACCCTGATCTGGGGCGGCATGACCCTGGTCGGTCAGGACCGCATCATCCGCAAGGGCAATGCCTCTGGCACGCTATCGGTTCGCTTTCACCTTGCCCCCGGAGTGATGGTGCGGCGCAATCGTGATGATGGCATCGTTCGCTTGGTGCTGCCCGATGGCGCGGTTTGGAGTTTCCTCTGGGAAGGCGCGAGCCTACGCGAGGAAGAAAGTGTGCGCCAGTCGGCCTATATTGGCCTTCACAAGACACGCCAGCTTATTCTGGACACCGACGCCGGCAGCGGCACAGACGCGGAAGTTTCCTGGATCCTGACACGCGAACAGGACTGACCTGCTGATTCGGCGGTTGGCTCGCCCACCGCTTCGTGCTAGCGAGCGCGCAAACCACAGCACAGGACGAGATTTCCTCATGAGCAAGACGGTCAAGGTCGGGCGGGCGCTGCTTTCAGTATTCGACAAGTCGGGAATGGCCGAGTTTGCGGCAGGGCTGAGCGCTGCGGGGGCCGAGCTTGTCTCGACTGGCGGCACCCATAAGCTGATCAAGGACGCCGGCCTGCCCGTGCGCGAGATCGCTGACCTCACCGGCTTTCCAGAAATGATGGACGGCCGCGTCAAAACCCTCCACCCCAAGGTGCATGGTGGCCTGCTCGCGGTCCGCGACAAGGCCGACCACGCCGCCTCGATGGCCGAGCACGACATCGGCGCCATCGACCTCGTTGCTGTCAATCTCTATCCCTTTGAAAAGACGGTGGCTTCTGGTGCGAACTACGACGAGATCATCGAGAATATCGACATTGGCGGCCCCGCCATGGTCCGCTCGGCCGCCAAGAACCACGCCTATGTGACCGTGGTCGTTGACCCCGCCGACTATCCGGCGATCCTCGCAGCCATCGCAGCCGGCGGCATTCCTTATGAAATGCGCCAGAAACTTGCAGCCAAGGCCTATGCCCGCACGGCGGCCTATGACAGCGCCATTTCGGCCTGGTTCGCCCGCGAAATCGACTATCCCGAGATCCCCTATCGCAGCTTTGCCGGGACCCTGCGCGAAGTCATGCGCTATGGCGAAAACCCCCACCAATGGGCAGCGTTTTATGCCAATGGCGAAGACCGTCGGGGCGTGGCCACCGCCACCCAGGTTCAGGGCAAGACCCTGAGCTACAACAATATTAATGACACGGACGCTGCCTTCGAGCTGGTCTCCGAGTTCGATCCCGCCGAAGTCGCAGCCGTCGCCATCATCAAGCACGCCAATCCATGCGGCGTGGCCGTGGCCGATGATCTGCTGACGGCCTATGCCAATGCCCTTCGCACCGATCCAGTCAGTGCTTTTGGTGGCATCGTCGCGACCAACCGCGAGATCGATGCCGCCACCGCGACCGAGATCGTCAAGGTGTTCACCGAGGTGATCGTGGCCCCTTCGGCGACCGAAGAAGCACAGCAACTCATTGCAGCCAAAAAGAATTTGCGCCTGCTGCTGACCGGCGGACTGGCCGATGCCAAGGCCGAAGGTCTGGTCGTCAAGTCCGTGGCCGGTGGGCTTTTGGTGCAGTCTCGTGACAACCGCAATGTCGACGATACTGATATCAAAGTGGTCACCAAAAAGGCTCCAACCGCTACGGAACTGCGAGACCTCAAATTGGCGGCCAAGGTTGCCAAGCACGTCAAGTCCAACGCCATCGTTTACGTCAAAGACGGCGCGACGGTTGGCATTGGCGCAGGCCAGATGAGCCGTGTCGACTCGGCCCTAACGGCCCACCGTAAATCGATCGATGCGGCGAAAGCCGCTGGCGTCGAGGGCGCGTTGACCGCGGGTTCGGTGGCGGCATCAGACGCCTTCTTCCCCTTCGCCGATGGCCTTGAAGCGCTGGTCGCGGCTGGCGCTACTGCCGTGATCCAGCCGGGTGGCTCGATGCGCGACGACGAAGTCATCGCCGCAGCCGATGCCGCTGGCATCGCCATGGTCATGACCGGCATGCGCCACTTCCGCCACTAGGCGCACCTATAGCCTCGCACGGTAAGGTCTTCTTGATCTCGCCGTGCGAGATTAGGTCTGTGTGCCATCGGGCACGAGGCCATAATGATCAAAATACCCAAAGACCTCCGCTCGCTTATCTTTACCGGCATGACGCGCTCGATTGCCTCAATGCTGATCAAGGTCGCGACGGCCGGTCTGACTTATGTCGGCTTTGTCGTTCTCGCCCGCACGATGACCGGCGTCGAATATGGCCAGTTTGCCTTTGGGCTGGCGCTTGCTGCCATGCTGGCAATCGGCGCGAGCTTGGGCCAGCAAGTGTCCGTGCTGCGTTTCTGGTCGGAGGATACGGCCAAAAGCAATCGGCAACAGGCCGTGGAATCGCTCCGCGCGGGCGGGACGCTCGTCATCGGCGCCGGCCTTGCCGTCGGACTACTGACCGCGTTGGCCGGAATAGGCGTGGCGTTGCTGGTTCCTGATGCCGGCCCAACAAGTCACATCATTGCCACCGCAGCTTTGGTGCTGCCCATGGCGCTGGCCGAGTTCAATTCGTCCGCCCTGCGCGCACAGGGATCCGTGTTTACCGCGTTGCTGCCCCGCGACATCGTTTGGCGTCTGGCCCTGCCCGTCGTCGCGGCGCTGATCTATTTCGGCTTGGGGCTCACGCTGAGTGGCTGGGCGGCGCTGCTACTTGCCGCCACCTTGCTGATGCTGAGCCTCGTGCTGCAATACGCCTGGGCCCATAGGCGGCACTACGAATTACTGCCCGCGACGAGTGGTGTTGCCCAATATTGGCGCAACCGCGGGTCAATCAGCCGGTGGTTTCTGCTCGGCGCTGTTGTGGACGCTGTCGCGCTCAATGCCGATACCATTCTTGTCGGCCTTCTGGTCGATACGGAAAGCGCAGGTATTTACTTCAACGCCTTCCGCACCGCCGGACTGATGACACTGTTCTCATTTGCGGTGACACTGGTGGTGGCCCCAATGCTGGCCCAGCATTTCCACGCCGGCGACCTGCGCAAGGCCCAGGCCATCACTGCCGCTGGCAGCTGGGCCGGCTTTGCCTTTGCCCTCGTCGCCTTTGTCACATTCGCGCTCTTCGGCAGCCAGGTGATGTCCCTGTTCGGCGACGGCTATGATGCGGCCTACCCGATCCTGATGCTGTTGAGCTTTGGCCTATTGGTCGATGCTGCGGCGGGACCGACGCGCACCGTCATGATGATGACCGGGCATGAACGTACCTTCGTTTATGCCTTCGGACTGGTCACCGCGATCGGCATCGCCGCGCAGATCGCTGTCTTGCCGTTCTATGGTCTGCTGGGCGCCGCACTGGTCAACATGATCACCCGAATTGTTGCCCAACTGGTGCTCGGATGGTGGTGCTACACCCGCGTCGGCATCGATCCGACAATCCTCGGCGTTCTCAAAATTAACCGCCACGCAGAAGTTAATGTTCCGCAACGGGAACAACCTCTGACTTGAGCGCGTAATGTGTCAGTAATGCTTGACCTAGACTAATCGATGAAAGCGTCCGCTCCATGACTATTCTGCCCCCGCCAGTGGAGCGCCCCATATCAGCGCTGCAACCGGCGCCCTTTGCCGTAAGGCCTCGTGGTGCGGTTATTCTCGGTGGTGCCCATGGCGCCATTGCCTTGGCGCGTTCGCTGAAACGACGCGGCCTGCGGGTGGTTCTGGTGACGGACGATACCCCGCTCCCCGGATTTTCATCGGCCATTGATCGCAAGATTACCTGGCCAGGCTCGGCATCGGACGAGGCACTTGGCCGACTGGAGCAAATTGCGCAGGATCACGACCTGCATGGCTATCTGCTGGTGCCGGCGGCCGATGCGGATGTGCGCTTCGCGGCCATGGCACACGACCGGCTGTCGTCCACATTCTCGGTATTGCTGCCGGACTGGGATAGTCTGCAATGGGCCTGTGACAAGGGACTGGCCTATGATCGGGCCGAAGAGCTCGGGCTGAGCGTCCCCCGCATCTACAGGATCGCTTCGCTGGACGACGCCCGCCACGCTGACCTGCAGTTCCCGGTGGTGCTCAAGCCCACGATGCGCGTGAGCCGCAATCGCTTCACCAGCGAAAAGGCCTGGCGCGTTGACGATTGGGGACAGTTCCAGACGCTGTATCAGGAAGCCGTGTCGCTGGTCGGTGCGAAGAATATCGTGGTGCAGGAAATGGTTGTCGGCGATGGCCGCAGCCAGCTCTCCTATGCGGGCCTTTGGCACAAGGGGGAACCCGTGATCGGCTTCACCGCAACCCGATTGCGCCAGTACCCTGTGGAGTTCAGCTATACCTCGACCTATGTCGAGACCAGCGTCGAGCCCGAAGTGGTAGCGGCATCGGAGAAATTCCTAAGGTCCATCGGGCACCATGGTCTGGTGGAAATTGAATACAAGCGCGACAGCCGCGACGGCCGCCTCAAGCTGCTCGATATCAACCCTCGCCCCTGGTCGTGGTTTGCCCTGGCCGATGCAGCCGGTATCGATTTTGGAGCTGCCATCCTAGCTTTGGCCTGCGGCGAAGCCGTGCCAGTAATGACGGCCATGCCGAGCATCGGCTGGATGTTCCTGGTGCGCGATATCGTTGCCTCGGCACAAACCTGGCGGCATGGCACGCTGCGCCCGCGCGATTATTTCGCCAGCTGGCTCCGCACCCGCAGCTTTGCCACCTTTTCCTGGCGCGATCCCCTGCCCGCTTTGATTGAAATGCCGCTGACTGTCTGGCGTGTGATTGGCCGCCGGCTCAAGGCGCACTGAGGTCAATCAACCGTACCCAAGAGTACGGTTATGCTTGACCCCCATGCCCCTGCTGGCTTAGAACCACTCCAAACTTCCCTTGCCGGATTATGCTATGACCAAGGCTCGCACGCTCTACGACAAGATCTGGGACGACCATCTGGTTCAGAACAACGAGGACGGAACCTCGCTGCTCTATATTGACCGCCACCTCGTTCACGAAGTCACGAGCCCGCAGGCGTTCGAAGGTCTGCGCATGAACGGTCGCAAGGTGCGCCATCCAGAGCGCACGCTGGCCGTGGTGGACCACAACGTCCCCACCACCGACCGGTCGCTGCCCAATCCTGATCCCGAAAGCGCCGTGCAGATCGCCGCTCTGGCCGAGAACACCAGCGAATTCGGCATCGAATATTTTGACCCGTTCGACAAGCGTCAGGGCATTGTGCACATCGTTGGGCCCGAGCAGGGTTTCACCCTGCCCGGCATGACCATCGTTTGTGGCGACAGCCATACCTCGACGCATGGCGCGTTTGGTGCGCTGGCACACGGTATCGGCACCTCTGAGGTGGAACACGTTCTGGCGACCCAGACGCTGATCCAGCAGAAGGCCAAGAACATGCTGGTGCGCGTGGATGGCAAACTGCCGCCCCACGTCACTGCCAAGGACATCATCCTCGCTATCATCGGCGAAATCGGCACTGCCGGCGGCAATGGCCACGTCATCGAATTTGCTGGCGAAGCCATCCAGTCGCTGTCGATGGAAGGCCGCATGACGGTCTGCAATATGACCATTGAAGGCGGCGCCCGCGCGGGCCTGATCGCCCCCGACCAGACCACGTTCGACTATGTCGAAGGCCGCAACCGCGCGCCCAAGGGCAAGGCCTGGGATATGGCCGTCGAATACTGGAAGACCCTTTATACCGACGAGGGCGCGGTTTACGACAAGGTGGTGATCCTCGATGCCGCCAAGTTGCCTCCAATCGTCAGCTGGGGATCTTCGCCGGAAGACGTCATCTCGGTCACCGGCGTCGTGCCGAACCCCGATGACATCGAAGACGAGAACAAGCGGGCCTCCAAGTGGCGTGCGCTCGACTATATGGGCCTGAAACCCGGCACCAACATCACCGACATCACGGTAGAACGCGTGTTTATCGGTTCGTGCACCAATGGCCGTATCGAAGATCTGCGCGCCGCCGCTGCCGTCATCGGTGACCGCAAGGTCGCTGTCGGCGTTGACGCCATGGTCGTGCCCGGCTCGGGTTTGGTCAAGGATCAGGCCGAGGCTGAAGGCCTGCACAAGATCTTCCTCGACGCCGGCTTTGAATGGCGCGAACCCGGCTGCTCGATGTGCCTGGCAATGAACCCGGACAAGCTCAAGCCGCAGGAACGCTGCGCCTCGACGTCCAACCGCAACTTCGAAGGCCGCCAGGGCTTCAAGGGTCGCACCCATCTGGTGTCGCCTGCCATGGCCGCCGCTGCAGCGATTGCTGGCCACTTCGTCGACATCCGCGAGTGGCAATAAGCCCGACCGATTGGGGGACGCGTTACGCGCCCACCCTTGACGATATTGAGGGTCTGGCCAGCCAGGCCCTCAAAGATCTGCCGGAGCCGTTTCGCTCCCTCGCCGCTGACGTGACCTGCTCAGTGGCCGACTATGCCGAAGAAGACATCCTTGCCAGTTTTGGCATGGAAAGCCCCTTTGAACTGATGGGTTTGTTTTCTGGAATTGGCATGACCGAAGACGGCGCCATGCCGCAGACAGGTCAACTCCCCAATACTGTTTATCTCTATCGCCGCGCCATCCTCGACTACTGGGCGGAGCATGATGACAACACGCTCGGCGAAGTCGTCACGCACGTGCTGATTCATGAGCTAGGCCATCACTTTGGCTTTTCTGACGAGGACATGGAAGCCATCGAATCCTCGGCAGACGAGAGCTAGTTTTCGCGCGCTTTTTGCACGTCACAACTAGTTCCAATTTGAATCGAGACTTCCGGCGTTAAGGTAAACAACAAGTAAAGCTTTGGACAAACGCGCCGTTGGCATTAAGTCAAATCATTTATCGAACTGCGGAACCTGCTTTCGCGTTGTTCTGCAGTAGCCCCCCCTACTGAAGTGAGCGAAATGACCACCAGACCGAAGACTACTTTAAAAATTGTCCAACCTGAAATTGAACAGATGGAAGCCGTGATGCAGGAAGCTGCAAAGCAGGCGGCGCCCATGGTGCAACGTCTTGCCGCCCACCGTGATCGCATCGATCTTGCGCTCAAGGAACTCGAAAGCGAACGCTTCGACCTGATCTCGCGCCGCGATCTGCTGCGCCGCCAGGCCGAAGCTGTCGAAGCCGGCCTCACCATGCACATCGATGACATCGAGGCTACCATGCGCCTCTATGAGGGCGGCCTCAACGCGCTTCCCGCGCAGAACTGATGTCGCCGAGGCTTTGATCGGGCGGGGGACTAGTCCCGCCCGACAAACTCGAACTCGGCTTCATTGCCACCGGCCGGATCATCCGACACGCGCAGCGCCAGCTTGTTGGCCTCGAGCGCGGTGAACCAGTCGTCCCAGCTGACCAGCTGAAATCCACCCAGCCGATCTGGGCCCTCATTGCCGTCAGTATTAAGCGCATGCTGGCCAAAGGTCAGCTGCAGCAGGGTGCGACTGCCCGTACCATCCGGCGTCTCCATCAACATGGGGCTGCCGGCGCGGGCGCTGGCCCATTCGCGGATTTCGGTGCGGTCGGTGAGAATCTTGGCCATCTTTGGCTCCTGTTTTGCCCTGCTCTGTTAATCGCGGGCGGCCCGCTTGGTTCCGTTCTGTGCAACGGGTCAATTCCCAAGCCGGGCGCGCCCTGCTAGGAACGAGCAAAGACAGACGGAGCCAGCATGACCCCAGATAAAAGCCGTATCCTTTTGGGCCAGATCGGGGCCGCACATGGCATCCGTGGCCAGGTGCGCATCGCCACCCATACCCAGGATCCCGAGGCCATCGGCTCCTACGGCCCCCTCGAGACCGACCGGCCCGGTCTGACCGTGACCATCACCAAGCTGCGCCTGCAGAAAAATGTGGTCATCGCTCACATCAAGGGCATTACCGATCGCACCGAGGCCGAAAAGCTCAACGGCGTGAACCTCTTTGTCGATCGCAGCAAGCTGCCCGATCCCGACGATGAGGATGATTTCTACCACGCCGATCTTCTCGGTCTCGAAGCACGGCTGGAATCGGGTGTCGTCATCGGCACGGTTTCGGCCCTGCCGAACTTTGGTGCGGGCGACCTGATCGAAGTCCGTGATCCGCAATCGGGCGATACCTATCTCTACCCCTTCACCAAAGCCGTGGTGCCGAACATTCACGTCGCCGATGGCTATCTGGTGATCGTGGCACCAACCGAGGCCGATGCCGGCGAGGAAGAGCCCGATTGAGCTTCTCGGCTGATATCATAACCCTGTTCCCGGACCTCTTTCCGGGGCCACTGGGCGCATCTGTCTTGGGACGCGGGCTCTCTGATGATCTCTGGTCGCTGCGGGCCACCAATCTGCGCGACTTTGCCACCGACAAGCACCGCACCGTGGACGACAGTCCATCGGGCGGCGGCGCCGGCATGGTGCTCAAACCCGATATTCTGGCCGCGGCCATCGACACCATCGCGCCCCAGGGCGATCCTCGCCCTCGCATTCTGATGTCACCTCGCGGCAAGCCGCTGACTCAGAAGCGCGCACGCGAACTGGCACTGGGGCCGGGCGCGGTGATCGTCTGTGGGCGTTTCGAGGGCATCGACCAGCGCGTCATAGACGGCCGCCAGCTCGAGGAAATCTCGATTGGCGACTATGTGCTCGCCGGTGGCGAAGTTGCCGCCATGGTGCTGTTGGAGGCCGTTGTGCGGCTCATTCCTGGTGTATTGGGTGGCGTCGATAGCCATGCCGATGAAAGCTTTGAAAATGGGCTTCTGGAATATCCGCAATATACGCGGCCACAGAGCTTTGAGGGCGTCGACATCCCAGCGGTGCTGACTTCGGGCGATCATGGCAAGATTGCCAAGTGGCGGGGCGAGCAGAGCCTTGCGATCACCGCGGCGCGCCGACCGGACCTGATGGCGGCCTATTCGTCACCAAAACGTCCAAAAGCCTAGACTCCGGACTGCTTTTCGCCTAAGGAGCCGCCACTACCGTGTGTGGGGCTTATCGGACCTCGCACGCACCAAGAATAAAAAGACCAAAAAACCTCCGTTACCAACCAAGACCGGGCGATCGGGCCAGCCTATCGGCACCGAACAATCGCTCCATTGAAAAGATCAGGACGGATCGAATGAATATCATCCAGCAGCTCAATGCCGAGCACGTTGCTGAACTGGCCGCCAAGCGCGAGCTTCCCGACTTTACCCATGGCGATACCGTCAAGGTTTGGGTGAAGATCCGCGAAGGCGACAAGGAACGTCTGCAGGCTTATGAAGGCGTCGTGATCGCCCTCAACGGCGGCGGCATCACCGCCAGCTTCACCGTGCGCAAGATTTCCTATGGTGAAGGCGTGGAACGCGTGTTCCCACTCTATTCGCCAAACGTGGCTTCGGTTGAAGTCCTCAAGCGCGGTAAGGTTCGTCGCGCCAAGCTGTACTACCTGCGCGACCGTCGCGGTAAATCGGCTCGTATTTTCGAATCGACGAATTCGCGTACCAAGAAGATCGAAGCATCCGAGCGCACCGCAGCTCTGGAAGCCAAGAACGCTCGCGAAGCCGAGAAGATTGCAGCCGCAGAGGCTTTCGCAGCCGAGCAGGCAGCCAAGGACGCAGAAGCCGCAGCAGCGGCTGCAGCAGCCGCCGCTGAGGCCGCTGCCGCAGAAGAAGCGCCAAAGGCTGAATAAGTCCCACGCTCTGCCAAATTTGAAGAACCCGGTCGCAAGGCCGGGTTTTTTGTTTGTTGGGATGCAGGTGGAGCGGCCTGTTAGGCGGCACCCAGATCACTTCCTCCAGGAAGGTGGATCACCCGGACAAGCCGGGTGATGACGCTTGGGATGGGGATGAGTTGGACGGGGACTTGCCTTCCCGCCGCATTGCACAACCCTGCCCGTCATTGCCCGGCTTGTCCGGGCAATCCACCTTGCCGCCCGTCCCTTGCCATTTCCGGCTTTACCTCGCGCGACGGCTTGGCGATAAGGAGGCCCCGCCCGCCTCGCAGAGCCAATCATGACCACCGCCGTCGTCACCTGGAACATCAATTCTGTTCGCCTGCGCCTGCCCATGGTGCTCGATTTTCTGGCGCAGTATCAGCCAGACGTGCTGATGTTGCAGGAAATCAAATGCACCAATGACCAGTTTCCGGCCAATGCCTTTGCCGAGGCGGGCTACCCGCATCAGGCCGTGCATGGGCAAAAAGGCTATCATGGCGTTGCGATCGTCTCGAAGTTCCCGCTGACCGATGTGTCGAGCCGCGTGTTCTGCGAAATCCCCGAATCACGCCACGTCTCGGCGCTGGTTAATCTTGGGCATGGGCCAATCACGCTGCATAATTTCTACATCCCGGCAGGCGGCGACGAGGCCGATCCCGAGATCAACCCCAAGTTCAAGCACAAGTTGGGGTTCCTCAGCGAATTGACCAGCTGGTTCAACGAACCCATTTTCCAGCGCGGCCATCTGATTGCCGGCGATTTCAATATCGCACCGCACGAAAACGACGTCTGGAGCCACAAGCAGCTGCTTAAGGTAGTGAGCCACACGCCCATCGAGACCGAGGCCCTTAACGCCATTCTCAATGGTGGCCATGGTTGGACCGATCTCGTCCGCAAGCATGTGCCCTATGACCAGAAGCTCTATTCTTGGTGGAGCTATCGCAGCGCCGACTGGGACAATGCCGACAAGGGTCGTCGTCTCGACCACATCTGGTCCACGGCGGATATCGCCGCCCACTCGATCGGCGCAGAAATCATCCGCCCCGCCCGCGGCTGGACCGAGAAGCCAAGTGACCACGTGCCGGTGATCGCGCGGTTCGCTGGGATCTAACGGGGCGACATAGCAGCGGGAGCTGAGGGGCCTTCACCCCTCACCCCAGCTCTCTCCCCTGACGGGCGAGGGGACGCTGGAGCGGTTAGCCTTCTCTATGCGGACGAAAAGAACCTATTCGCCCTTCATCTTGCGGCGCGATGGCTCCAATGCGCCGAGATAATTGCCCAAATCGGTCTGGATACGCTCCATGGCGCGGTGCGCCAGATCAGGCGATTGTTGCACGAGTTTGAGGAATGCCTGACGCGGCACGAACAGCACGGTGCAATCGGTGACAGCAGTGATGGTGATGGGGCGTGGCTTGGCCAGGATAAGCGCCATGGCCGAAACCACGCTGCCGGTCTCGGAAATGGCGTAGGGCTTGCCGCTCTGCGGCTTGGCCTTGAGGGTACCATTGAGCAGAACGAAGGCGCCCTGTGGCACGTCGCCTTCCTGATACAGCACCTCATCGGGGTCAACATGGCGCGTCTCACCAGCGAATGCCAGCATCCGCCGCTGTTCGTCGTCGCAGATATCGAAGAATTCGGCCTGCGCCAGAGCCGCGGCCGCATCGTCCCTGATCATATGCCCAATCCGGATGCGCTGTGATCCCACAGAAGCGGGATCACATCATCCTATAGGGCAATTTGCGTCGCTTTGTACTGGATTTTGCGTCCACCAGCCTGTCTGGCACCGCACTCCACCACTTTTACGGCACAAGACGATAGCCGCCCTCTTCCGTGACCAGCAGACGGGCATTGGATGGATCACGTTCGATCTTCTGGCGAAGGCGGTAGATGTGCGTTTCCAGCGTGTGCGTGGTGACCCGGTTGTTATAGCCCCAGACTTCTTTGAGCAGCACGTCGCGCGTGATGGTCTTGGGGCCCTGCCGGTAGAGATATTTGAGAATCGAGGTTTCCTTGTCGGTCAGGCGAACCTTGTTGCCGTCATTGGCTTCGAGGATCTTGGCCGAGGGCTGGAAACTGTAGTGACCGATGGTGAAGACCACATCTTCGCTCTGATCATGCTGGCGCAGCGCCGCATTGATGCGGGCCAGCAGCACCGGATAGCGGAACGGCTTGGTCAGATAGTCATTGGCCCCAGATTCGAGACCACGGATCTGGTCGGCATCACTGTCATGGCCGGTCAGCATCAGGATCGGGCTTTTGTAGCCCTCCGAGCGCAGCACCTTGACCGCTTCGCGACCATCCATGTCGGGCAGACCGACATCGAGGATCATCAGATCGATATTGTGTTCGCGGGTCGCCTTTAGGGCGTCATTGGCTGTGCCGGCCTGATAAATGTCGAACTCATTTTCCGCCTCGAGCTGTTCGACCAGGGTCTGGCGCAGGTCTGCATCATCATCGACCAGCAAGATGCGTCGCTTAATCATTGTTTTCTCCGGGTCTTTTGCGTTTGGCCCGCCCACTGCTCACAATATTGCGACTGCCTTTTGGTCAACTAATCACAACACCGTTATTCTCAACAGCAACGAGATATCCCCCCTCTAGGTTGCAGTGGCAAAAGACTATTCCGAAAATTCTATGCTGGCTGTTCCAATGGGGGGCGCGCGCCAAACAGCGCCGAGCCAACACGCACATGGGTGGCGCCCATGCCGATGGCGGTTTCAAAGTCCCCGCTCATGCCCATGGATAGGTTCGCAACGCCTGCCGCACGGCCAAGCGTGGCCAGGTGGGCGAAATAGGGACCAGCTGGCTGCCCATCGGGCGGAATGCACATCAGACCAACGATCTCGAGCTTGAATTCATTCCGGCAGCGGGCAACGAAATCAACGGTTTCTTCCGGAGAAATGCCGCTTTTCTGGGCCTCTCCGCCGATATTGACCTGCACGAAGCACGTCAGGTGCCGGCCGCTGGCTGCCATCTCTTCACCCAGCGCCGCCGCGAGCTTGTCGCGATCCACCGTCTCGATAACATCGAACAGGGCGACGGCCTCGCGCACCTTGTTGGTCTGCAGCGGACCGATCAGATGGACCTGTACATCAGGATACTCCCGCCGCAACTCGGGCCACTTGTCCTTGGCCTCCTGCACGCGATTTTCGCCGAACACGCGCTGGCCCGCCGCAAGATAGGGCGCAATGGCGTCTGCCGGGACGGTCTTGGACACGGCCACCAGCTGCACACTGTCTGCTGGTGGGCCGAATCGGGCCTTGGCAGCGGCCATGCGCGCACCGATATCGGCAAGGCTGGCCGCGGCGTCGATCGTGGTCTTGTCCATGCTTTGGGCCCGTTCCTGTTGACCTAGGGGGGGATTTCTGATGATGGTCCGGTAGCCAAAATCCCTAGGAAACGCAAGCTGCGCCGGTCTTTGCTGCGCCTTGCCAATCAAATCTTCGAGGACGATCAAGTGAGCGTCGAACGCTACAATCCGCGCGAAATGGAACCCAAATGGCAGCAGGTGTGGGATGATGCCCGCAGCTTCGTTGCCTCCAATGACGACAAGCGCGAGAAATACTACGTCCTTGAGATGTTCCCCTATCCATCGGGCCGCATCCATATGGGCCATGTGCGCAATTACGCCATGGGCGATGTGGTGGCCCGCTACCACCGTGCCCGCGGCAAAAATGTACTGCACCCCATGGGCTGGGACGCCTTTGGTCTGCCGGCGGAAAACGCGGCGATCGAACGCAAAACCCATCCCGGCACCTGGACCCGCGCCAATATTGCGGCAATGCGCACCCAGTTGAAGTCGATGGGACTGTCGCTGGACTGGTCGCGTGAAATCGCCACCTGCGAACCCGAATACTACCAGCACCAGCAGGCCATGTTCATCGACATGATGGCGGCGGGCCTGGTGACCCGCAAGCAGTCCAAGGTCAACTGGGATCCGGTCGACATGACCGTTCTGGCCAATGAGCAGGTCATTGACGGCAAGGGCTGGCGCTCGGGCGCACCGGTGGAGCAGCGCGAGCTGACCCAGTGGTTCTTCAAGATTTCCGACTATGCCGAAGATCTGCTGTCAGCGCTGGACGGGCTGACCGATTGGCCCGAAAAAGTGCGCACCATGCAGCGCAACTGGATTGGCAAGTCCGAGGGCCTGCGCCTGCAGTTCGAGCTGGTGGCATCAGACGCCACGGCCGTGCAGAGCCTTGAGGTGTTTACCACCCGCCCCGACACCATTTTCGGCGCCTCGTTCCTGGCGCTGTCGGCAGATCATCCGCTGACCACCGAGCTGGCCAAGACCAATGCAGTGCTGAGCGAGTTCGTCGCCGAATGCCATCGTCAGGGCACCGCGACCGAAGCGCTGGAAAAGGCCGAGAAAAAGGGCGTGTTCACCGGCCTTTACGTCAAGCATCCGGTGCTTGAGGGCCAGACCCTACCCGTCTATGTCGCCAATTTCGTGCTGATGGATTACGGCACCGGCGCCATTTTTGGTTGCCCGGCCCATGATCAGCGCGACCTGGACTTCGCCCGCAAATATGACCTGCCCGTCATCCCGGTCGTGCTGCCCAATGGCGCCGACGCGGCAAGCTTTGTCATTGGCGATGAAGCCAATGTTGACGCTGGTCACATCTACAATTCCGGTTTCCTCGATGGCCTGACGGTCGACGAGGCCAAGAAGGCTGTAGCCGAGCATTTCGCTGGCCGCACCGTCGACGGCAAGCCGCAGGGCAAGGTCGAGGTTAACTACCGCCTGCGCGACTGGGGCGTCTCGCGCCAGCGCTATTGGGGCTGCCCGATCCCGGTGATCCATTGCGAGGTCTGTGGCACCCTGCCCGTGCCGAAAAAGGACCTGCCGGTGGTGCTGCCCGAGGATGTCAGCTTCGACAAGCCCGGCAATGCGCTGGACCATCACCCGACCTGGAAGCACGTCAACTGCCCGCAATGCGGTGGCGCAGCGCGTCGTGAAACCGACACCATGGACACATTCGTCGACTCGTCCTGGTATTTCGCCCGCTTTACCGCACCTCAGGCTGAAACCCCAACGATCCCGGCCGTGGCCGATCACTGGCTGCCTGTGGATCAGTATATCGGTGGCGTTGAGCACGCGATCCTGCACCTGCTGTATTCGCGCTATTTCACCCGGGCCATGAAGGCGACCGGCCATGTGGGGCTCGACGAGCCGTTCAAGGGCCTGTTTACCCAGGGAATGGTGACCCACGAGACCTACAAGTCCGAGACCGGCGAATGGGTGAACCCGACCGAAGTTCTGTTCGACACCAATGGTGAGCAGCGCACCGGCCGTCACATCGATTCAGGCGCACCGATCACCATCGGTTCGGTCGAAAAGATGAGCAAGTCCAAGAAGAACGTGGTGGACCCCGACGAGATCGTTGCCACCTATGGCGCCGATACCGCGCGCTGGTTCATGCTGTCGGATTCGCCTCCGGAACGTGACTTCCAGTGGACCGAGGCCGGTGTTGAAGGCGCCAGCCGCTTCCAGCAGCGTGTCTGGCGTCTGGTAGGTGAAACGATCAGCCTGATCAAACAGTCTTCGGATATTGTTCGTACAGCCGACGATGAAGAAGGCAAGACCCTCCGCAAGATCGCCCATCGCGCCGTCCATTCCGTGGCGGACGATATCGAGGGCCTGCGCTTCAACCGCGCTGTGGCCCAGATCTATGAGCTGACCAACGCCCTTGTGCGGTCGGCAGGCATTGCCAGCGCCGCCCCTGCAAGCCGTCTGGATGCCCTTGCTGACGGTGTGGAACGCCTGATCCAGTTGTTGGCACCAATGATGCCACATCTGGCGGAAACCTGCTGGGCCGAGCTCGGCAAGGCCGGTCTGGTGGCTGATGCGCCGTGGCCAGAGGTCGACCCAGCTTTGCTGGTTGATGACAGCGTCACCATGCCGATCCAGATCAATGGCAAACGCCGCGGCGAAGTCGTGGTTGCTAAGGGCACTGCCGCAGCCGATGTCGAAAAACTGGTCTTGTCTATGGACGAGATTGTCCGCATTCTGGACGGCAAGGCACCCAAGAAGATCGTCATCGTCCCAGACAGGATCGTCAATGTCGTTATCTAAAGCCGTGCGCCCTATGGCCTTTGCCGGACTACTGCTCGGTATGGGCCTGGCGCTGGGCGCCTGCAGCTTCAGCCCGGTCTATAGTGGAGCATTGGCCGACCAGCCAATGCTGAACCTGGCCTACGCCAAGCCAAATAGTCGGCTCGAGCAGGTGATCTATCAGGAACTGTCCCTGCGCTTTGCCGCGTCCAGCGCAGAGACGGCGCCTCTGGCAAAAGTGAGTGCCAGCCGGAGCGTGACGACGGAGGCGCGGTCGGTGACCGCCAACCCCGGCAAGCCACGCGCCGTGACAGTCACCGCGACGCTGACCATCACCAAGCGTGACGGCACGCAATCTGCCCCGGTGACGATCACGCGATCGGCGACGGCAGAATACACGCACAGCGATCAGATCATGGCGAACAATGCCGCCGTGAGCGACGCCGAGGAACGCGCGGCCAAGGCTGCTGCTGAATCGCTCCGTCTGGGCGTTCTGGCCGCACTCAGCCGCTGATGACCGCACTGAAAGCCCATGAGGTCGCGCGGTTTCTCGCGCGACCTGACCTGACGGAAGGCATTTTCCTTGCCTATGGCCCCGATACCGGTCTAGTGCGCGAGACGGCCCAGCGCCTGATCCGCCAGTTGACAGGCAATGATCCGGAATCCGCGAGCCTGGTGACCCTGGAAGCCGCCGAGATCGACAGCGACCCGTCGATCCTGGCCGTTGAGGCCAAAACCGTCTCTTTGTTTGGCGGTAAACGAATCATCCGGGTGCGGGGCGCCACCAAATCCATCGTCATGACTCTGACCGAGCTGCGCGACGATCCCGGTGGCGCAGCTATCGTGCTCGAGGCAGGGAATTTGACGCCCAAGGATGCCTTGCGGGCCCTTGTGGAGGCCTCAAAGCTTGGCCGGGCCCTACCCTGCTACCCAGACAGCGATGAGACGCTGGTGACCCTTATTCGCGAGACTTTCAACCAGCACGGGATCAGGGTTGACGGCGATGTCGTGACCACGCTGCGCGAAATACTGGGCAATGACCGCGAGATTACCCGACGCGAGCTGGAGAAGCTGACGCTCTATGCGGCGGCCAGCAAAACGCTGACGCGCGAGGATGTGCTGCTGCTCTGTGCCGACAATGGCGCGCTGGTAATCGATGCCATTCTCGATGCCACGGGCGGCGGACACGCCGAAAAACTTGAGTTGGCGCTCAATCGCGCCCTCTCCTCAGCCGTTGATCCACAACGCCTTTTGGCAATGTGCACCATCCACTTCGCCAATCTGCGCCGCTGGCGGGTCGAGGTGGACAATGGCAAGAGCCCGCGCATGGTGCTCGATGGACTCCGCCCCAAGCCGCATTTTTCGCGCGCTTCGGCTTTGGAACAACAATTGCGGTTGTGGAATGATAGCGCGCTGGCGATCGCTTGCGAGCGTATCCTGCAGACCACGGCCGATAGCCGCCGTCGCCCCGCGCTTGCGGAGACAACGCTCCGCCGGACGCTCTTGGCGCTGTGCATGATGGCTGCTGCCCACTAAGGGCAGCAGCGTTTCACGTGAAACTTAGTTCTGGTAGCCGGTGAGCTTGAGGCAGATGCCGTCGAGCTGTTCCAGCGTCTTGTAGCGAATCTCGAGCTTGCCGCCCCGTTCGCCATGCGAGAGTGCAACCGAAAGACCCAGGGCGTCCGACAGACGGCGCTCTAGGGCAACGGTGTCGGGATCACGCGCTGGCGCAACATCCACAGGCCTGCGTTTGCCGCTATCGTCGCGCTGCTGGCTCAGGGCTTCGGCTTCACGCACGGAAAGACCACCAGACACGATCTGCTTGGCCAAGGCTGCGGGATCTTCGGCGGTAATCAGTGTACGGGCATGACCAGCCGTCAGCGCACCGCTCGATACCATGCCACGAACATCTTCTGGCAGCTTGAGCAGGCGCAGGGTGTTTGCGACATGCGAACGGCTTTTGCCGATCACCTGCGCCAGATCCTGCTGGGTGTACTCGAACTGCTCGATCAGCTGCCCGTAACCCATGGCTTCTTCAAGCGGATTGAGGTCGGCGCGCTGAACGTTTTCGATAATGGCAAGCTCAAGGGCTTCCTTATCGTCGACATCGCGTACGATGACCGGCACGTCGTGCAGGCCCGCCTTCTGTGCGGCGCGCCAACGACGCTCGCCAGCAATCAGCTCGAAAATGTTGGGATCTTCGCTCGGACGGACCAGCAGAGGCTGCATCACGCCCTTTTCGCGGATCGAATTGGTCAGATCTTCCAACTGCTCGGGATCGAAGGTCCGGCGCGGGTTGGCACGGTTGGCCATGATGAATTCGACCGGCAGGCGTTTGACGCCGCCGCTCTCGGTGACGCGGGCGCCCTCAATGGTCGCCATATCGCCAATCAATGCGGCCAGCCCGCGGCCCAGACGTGTCGGTTTGTCGTTCATCTCGGGCTCCTATGCCGCGTTGAGCTGCCGCTCACGGCGGATCACTTCGGTGGCCAGCCGCAGGTAGGCCTGGCTGCCAGCACATTTAAGGTCATACAGCAGCGCTGGCTTGCCATAGGACGGCGCCTCGCTCAACCGCACATTACGGGGAATCACCGTATCATAAACCAGATCGCCCATTTCGCTCCGCACGTCGGCGAGCACCTGCTCGCTGAGATTGTTGCGCTTATCGAACATGGTCATCACCACGCCCTGGATGGCTAGGCGTGGATTGAGGGTCGATCGAATTTGTTCAATGGTTTGAAGCAGTTGGCTCAAGCCTTCGAGTGCAAAAAACTCACACTGTAAAGGCACCAGCACCGCATCAGCCGCCACCAGCGAGTTCACCGTCAGCAGGTTTAGCGACGGCGGGCAATCGATCAGAATGTAGCTGACGGGCCGCTCATTGATGGTGAGATCACCCAACTGCTTGAATGCATTGCGCAGCTTGAACGCCCGATCGGCCTGACCGGCAATGGTCAGCTCGACGCCAAGCAGGTCCATTGTCGAGGGGACGATGGCAACATTAGGCACGCTGGTCATAATCGCCGACTGGGCGACCGTCGCTTCGCCGACAAGCAGATCGTAGGACGACACTTCACGATCCGTGCGCGAAATACCCAGACCCGTCGAGGCATTACCCTGTGGATCCAAATCAACGATGAGCACGCGTTCGCCAATTGCCGCCAAAGCGGTCGCCAAATTGATGGCGGTCGTGGTTTTACCCACGCCACCCTTCTGATTGGCCAGTGTCAGGATACGGGGCGCCACTATCGGCCTCCAGCTCGTTGCCGCTAACGTACTGATTTCTCACGAAGATTTGACAGGGTGAGAAGCACACCGCTCGGGTCGGTGTCGCTTCTGTCTATTAACACATCGTGAATCCAATGCGTACCCGATTCGGCCAGTTCTTCAACATGTTCCCGCCCTTTGTGCAGAATTGCCCGGGTTTCCGGGCCAAAGAACGGCGCCATCCAGGCACACAATTGCGGGAGCGAGGCCAAGGCGCGCGACGTGATCACATCCGGCACCGGTGTTTCACGTGAATCAATTTGATCCGTGCGCGATCCTTCAACGGTGACCAGAAGCCCAAGCTCTCGGGCGACAGTCCTAAGGAAGCTGACCTTCCTGCCATTTGGCTCGACCAGGGTGAAGTGGGCCGGTGTACCCTTCAATGCAATCGCCAAGGGAAGCGCGGGGAAACCGCCACCGCTGCCAATGTCGAGAAAAACCTGATCCGTCGACCGCAGCAGCCTCAGGACCTGAAGGCTATCGGCAAAGTGGCGGGTCCAAACATCATCCAGTGTTTCACGTGAAACAAGATTCTGTACGACCTGCCATTTGCGCAGGAGCTGGGCATAAGATTCCAGATCCGCAGCAACCTCCGCCAGCGGTCGATGGAAATAGGCCTCGTATGGAAAGATGCTATCGTAAATCTCAGGCATTAACTCGCCTTGCGCATTTCGCCACGGCGAATGACCGCAAGCAGAAGGGTGATGGCTGCAGGCGTCATACCATCCATGGCTTGGGCCTGCGCAATTGTCTGGGGGCGGAGTTGCTCCAGTTTGGACCGCAGTTCCATGGAAAGCCCTGGAATAACTGCATAATCCAGCGTCTCGGGGATGGTCTTCTGCTCATCACGGCGAACCGCGTCGATGTCGCCCTTCTGGCGGTCAAGATAGACGGCATACTGAGCGTCAACGATCAACTGTTCGATGATCTGCGGCTTAATCTCGGCAATCTCGGGCCAGAGGCGGATGGTATCGTCCGTCGTGATATCCGGGTAGGACAAGAGATCGAAGGCCGAGCGGATCTTGCCATCTTCGTTGACTGGGATCCCAGCCTTCCGCGCGACCGTCGGTGAGGCCGTCAACGATGTGAGCAGCGCCCTACCCTGTGACAGCGCCGAGGCCTTGGTCTGATAGAGTTCAGCTCGTTCCTCATGAACAAGGCCAGTGTCGATGCCGACTGGCGTCAACCTCTGGTCAGCATTGTCAGCGCGCAGGTGCAGCCGGAATTCAGCGCGGGAGGTGAACATGCGATAGGGCTCGGAGACGCCGCGCGTCACCAGATCATCCACCATCACCCCGAGATAGCTCTCGGTACGCGACAGCACGATTGCCTCGCGTCCAGTGGACGCAAGGGCCGCATTGGCACCGGCCAACAGACCCTGAGCGCCTGCCTCTTCATATCCGGTTGTGCCGTTGATCTGACCGGCAAGGTAAAGCCCTGGCTGGCGCTTGACCTCGAGCGTGGCGCGCAGTTCGCGCGGATCAACATAGTCATACTCAATGGCATAGCCGGGGCGGACAATGCGCACATTCTCCAGGCCCGGCATGGATTCGAGGAACGCCTGCTGCACATCGGCCGGCAACGAGGTCGAAAGGCCGTTGGGATAGATCGTCGTGTCGTCGAGCCCTTCGGGCTCTAGAAAAATCTGATGGCTGTCGCGATCTGCAAAGCGAACAACCTTATCTTCAATTGATGGACAATAGCGCGGGCCGCGGCTTTGGATACGGCCAGAATACATTGCCGAACGATGCAGATTGTCGCTGATGATCCGATGGGTGTCTGCAGTTGTGCGCGTGATGTGGCAACTGACCTGCGGCGTGGTAATTGCGGCGGTCAGTGCTGAGAAGGGTTCAGGTGGTGTGTCACCCGGTTGTTCTTCCAGAACCGAGAAATCAATGCTGCTGCCGTCAAGGCGCGCCGGAGTGCCGGTCTTGAGACGGCCGAGGCGAAGGCCGAGCGCTTCGAGGCGGGTGGAAAGACCCAGGACAGGCTTTTCGCCAACGCGTCCGGCTGGGGTGGTGATCTCTCCACTATGGATGAGCCCCCGCAGGAAGGTGCCAGTGGTGAGGACAACCGCCTTCGTACCAAAGCGACGACCGTCGAGCAGAACGACGCCACTGACGACACCATTGCTGACCTCAATATCATCGACTTCGCCTTCGATGACGTCGAGATTGACTTGCGCCGTGATCGCCGCCTGCATGGCATTGCGATATAGCTTGCGGTCAGCCTGCGCCCGGGGGCCGCGCACCGCTGGACCCTTGCGGCGGTTCAGCACGCGGAACTGAATGCCGGCGGCGTCGGCAACGCGACCCATCAGGCCATCGAGGGCGTCGATTTCGCGTACGAGGTGACCTTTGCCTAGTCCACCGATAGCGGGGTTGCAGCTCATCTCACCGATGGTCGCGAATTTGTGGGTGATCAGCGCGGTCGGAACGCCCAGACGCGCCGATGCGGCCGCGGCTTCACAGCCGGCGTGACCGCCTCCAACGACGATGACTGCATAGTCGGTCATGTGTTCAATCTCCGCGCTGCGTTTTAGGGTAATGTTTCACGTGAATCAATTCGCGCCCGCGCAAGGCGGTGTTTCACGTGAATCATTTGCCGATGCAGAAACTTGCAAACAGTCGGTCGAGTACGCGTTCAGCATCCATGCGCCCCACCAGGCGCTCGAGCGATTGTGATGTCAGTCGCAGGCTCTCGGCGGCGAGTTCCGGCATAGCCAGCTGGCGTACTGCAGCATCGAGCCCGTGTAGCGCTTCTTCGAGGGCCAGTCTGTCGCGTTCGCGGCTCAAGAGGCCGGGTTCCCCAGAGCCAAGGTCTTTGCCCATATCGGCCAGCCTGGTGAGGAGTGCACTAATCCCTGCCCCTGTCTTGACTGATACGGTCAGATCACTGGGTGCGCTTTGGATGGCGAGGTCGGTCTTGGTGGCGATACGCAGTATTGGCGTCGTGGTTTTGATGCGATCGATATCAGCGATATCGGGTGCGGTTAGCCAGAGCACAATATCGGCCTGCTCGATGGCCAGTTTGGCGCGGCGAACACCCTCGGCTTCGGCCTTGCTATCGGTTTCGCGCAGCCCCGCCAGATCGAGCAGGATGAACAATTGCCCGCCAATGTCTAACGGGACTTCACGGACATCGCGGGTGGTCCCTGCCTCTTCAGTGACGATGGCCACGTCGGATTTGGACAGTGCATTGAGGAGGCTGGATTTGCCGGCATTCGGCGCACCGGCCAGGGCGACGCGAATACCCTCGCGGATAACCCGCCCGTGCTCGACCGAGGCATGCGCCTCGGTAATGTCGGCATGGAGGTTTTCAATCTTGTGACCGAAATCTGCAGGTAAGGCGTCTTCCACATCACCTTCATCGGAGAAGTCGAGACGGGCTTCTATTTCTGCGCGCAGATCCAACAGTTGGTCCCGCCAACCATCGATACGCGTGGTCAATCCACCTTCGAATCGCGCGAGCGCCTGACGGCGTTGGTTCTCGGTTTCGGCATCAAGAAGATCGCCAAGACCTTCAATTTCAACCAGGTCCAGCTTGCCGTTCTCAAAAGCCCGTCGCGTGAATTCCCCAGCCTCAGCCAGGCGCGCGCCGTGATTGACGACGAGGCGGAGAATGGCCCGAACGCCGGCGGGGGAGCCGTGAACCTGGAGTTCAGCACAGTGTTCGCCGGTAAAGCTGTGGGGGGCCGGGAAATAGGCCACGAGGCCTCGGTCCAACAACGAGTCCGTGCCGATCGGGCGGAGCACCAGTTTGCGGGGTTCTGGAATTGCCCCAGCGACAGCCACCAGAATGCTTGGAACGTCGGGACCCGATAGACGGATCACGGCGACGCCGGATGGCGTTGTCCCAGAGGACAGCGCCACAATTGTATCGCCCGACCGCATGGCGATCAGGCGCGAGCAAGGGCGGCGAAAGTGTGCGCGCCCTGTGCCATCAGGTGTTCATCGAATCGAAGAAGTCGGAATTGGTCTTGGTCTGACGAACCTTGTCGACCAGGAATTCCATCGCATCGATCGTGCCCATTGGGTTGAGGATACGACGCAGGACATACATCTTCTTGAGCGTATCGCCTTCGACCAGCAGCTCTTCCTTGCGGGTACCGGACTTGGTGATGTCCAGCGCGGGGAAGATGCGCTTGTCGGCGACCTTGCGGTCAAGGATGATTTCCGAGTTACCGGTGCCTTTGAATTCTTCAAAGATCACTTCGTCCATGCGCGAACCAGTATCGATCAGCGCCGTAGAAATGATGGTCAGCGAACCGCCGTCTTCGATATTGCGGGCAGCACCGAAGAAACGCTTTGGACGCTGCAGCGCGTTGGCATCAACACCACCGGTGAGCACCTTGCCGGAGCTTGGAACAACGGTGTTGTAGGCGCGGCCGAGACGGGTGATCGAGTCGAGCAGAATGACAACGTCGCGCTTGTGTTCGACCAGGCGCTTGGCCTTTTCGATCACCATTTCCGCGACCTGAACGTGGCGCGATGCTGGCTCGTCAAAGGTCGAAGAAATAACTTCGCCCTTCACCGAGCGCTGCATGTCGGTGACTTCCTCGGGCCGCTCGTCGATGAGCAGCACGATGAGATAGCACTCAGGGTGATTGGTCGCGATCGACTGTGCAATATTCTGCAACAGTACGGTTTTACCGGTACGTGGCGGCGCAACAATCAGTGCGCGCTGGCCCTTGCCCAGTGGAGCGACCAGATCGAGCAGACGGGCCGAACGATCCTTGATGGTCGGATCGGGCAGCTCCATGCGGAGGCGCTCTTCTGGGTAAAGCGGGGTCAGGTTGTCGAAGTTGACCTTGTGGCGAACTGCCTCTGGATCTTCGAAATTGATGGTGGAGACCTTGAGCAGCGCGAAGTAGCGCTCGCCATCCTTGGGAGAGCGGATTTCGCCCTCAACCGTGTCGCCGGTACGCAGGCCGAAACGGCGAATCTGGGAGGGGCTGACATAGATGTCGTCTGGACCGGGCAGGTAGTTTGCGTCCGGGGAGCGCAGGAACCCAAAGCCGTCTGGAAGAACTTCGACCACACCTTCACCGGTGATGTCGATATCCTGGGCGGCGAGCTCCTTGAGGATGGCAAACATCAATTCCTGTTTGCGCATGGTCGATGCATTCTCGACCTCGTGTTCTTCTGCGAACACCAGCAATTCGGCCGGAGACTTGGCCTTGAGCTCGCTGAGCTTCATATTCTGCATGTAGCGGATGACCCTTCAGGGAAATCAGAATCGTCGAATAGGCGATATTTGGGAGGGATAGAGCACCGCGCAGCGACCGGGCGGTCAGCCAAAATAGGGGGTGCTTTCAAAATCACATAGCGTGATCCGCTGGCAGTTTCAAGAACCAAACCACCAGCGAACCCACAGATTCACGTGAAACAGGACTTAGAAGGGTTTCACGATAACCGCGATCACGATCACGATCAGCAGCACGGTCGGCACCTCATTGAGGATGCGGAAGTACTTCTGGGTCCGGATATTGCGGTCTTCCTTGAAGGCGCGCAGCGAACTGCCGAGCATGCCGTGAACACCCGACATGGCGATAACAGCCACCGCCTTGACCCAGGGCCAGCCGGCGCTCCAGTCGACCATGCCGAGATGGATCATCCACAGACCGAAGACCCAGGTGGCGATCATGGCCGGGGTGGTGATGCCCCGATAGAGTCGGCGCTCCATCACCTTGAACGTCTCGGACTTGTCCGAACCAATCTCGGTGACCGCATGATAAACGAACAGACGCGGCAGGTAGAACATGCCTGCCATCCAGCAGACGACCGAAATGACGTGTAGCGCCTTGACCCATTCCATGGTGTCGAACTCCTCAACAGTTCAGCGGCGGTTTAACCGGCTTTGACCAGTTCGACCAGTCGGGCAACGTGGGCAATCGGCGTTTCCGGCACGATGCCATGGCCCAGATTGAAAATATGCGGGCGGTTGGCGAAGGTTGAAATGATCTCGCGCGCCCGGTCTTCCATCTGAGCCCCACCAGCGACGAGCCGCAGCGGATCAAGATTGCCCTGCACCGGCACATGGCCTGGCAGGTGCCCGTCGGCAAAGCTGGGCGGGGTGGCGTAATCGAGACCCACCGCGTTGACCCCGGTGGCCGCAACATAGGCCGCGATATTGGCCGCAGCGCCGCGGGGAAAGCCAATGATCGGGGCATTAGGCACGCGCGCCCGCACACCCTCAACGATCCGCCGGTTTGGCTCGATGACACGCTCCTGGAAAGCCCAGTCGTCGAGATTGAGCGCCCAGCTTTCAAACAGCTGCACGACATCCGCGCCCGCTTCAAACTGAGCCACCAGATAGTTGATGCTGGTTTCGACAAGAATATCGATCAGCTTGGCAAAGGCCTCGGGATGCTGCAGCGCAAACAGGCGTGCCGCTGCTTGATCGGGCGATCCCCGACCGCCGATCATATAGGTCGCCACGGTCCAGGGAGAGCCACAGAAGCCGATCAGGGTCTTGTTGGGTGCCAGTGCTGCTCTCACCCGACGCACGGTCTCAAGGACCGGCGCCAGATGATCGAGAGCCCCTTCCACTCCTAGCCCATGGATGCTCTCAGCCGTCACCGGCTCCAGCAATGGACCTTCGCCAGTGGCAAAGCGCACGGCCTGGCCAAGCGCATCTGGGATGACCAGAATGTCTGAGAACAGGATCGCAGCGTCGAGATCGAAACGACGAAGGGGCTGCAGGGTGACTTCCGTCGCCAGTTCTGGCGTGTAGCAGAGCTCGAGGAAGTCTTTCGCCTTGGTGCGCAGTTCGCGATATTCAGGCAGGTAGCGTCCAGCCTGACGCATGATCCAGATCGGTGGACGTTCCTGACGTTGTCCGAGCACTGTGGCGAGAAGTGGCTTGGTGGTTCCCACGGTCACTGTTCTGATCCCTTCCAAACCCCTGAAAAGACTCTTTGTCTTAGTATCTTCATTATCATTGCGGTGTTTTGCTTGAATTCATGGCGATCCACAATCGGGACCTGTGGCGGCACAAGCGCGCATCCAAAAGTAAACGAGGTGTTAATTCAGACTCTGGTAACCTTCGTTAACGGCGCGTTCATAAGAGTTAACGAGAGATTAACCCGACGACTCCCGAGTCAACGATTCGAATCCTGCTGTGCAAAAACGCTTGGCGAGCCGGGTAACCAGAAACTGACTTATCCCCAGAGCTATCCCAAGCCCCCTCCAAGCCACCCCCGGGGCCAGGCTGTTAATGTTTTAATGACCAAGTCGAACAAGTTTGACGAAACGCAAAAGTCATGAGTCATTATCACAGCCCGGGCTTGAGCTGTGGATGACAGTGTGGAAAACATGGTCCCATGTTGATCCTTGCATCCCAGAGCACCACCCGCAAAGCCCTGCTAGAGCAGGCCGGACTGGTGTTTTCCACCGCACCGGCTGACCTCGACGAGCGAGCCATCGAAACCGCCGCAATCGAGGCTGGCGGTGATGGTCGCGACGTCGCGCTCTTGCTCGCCCAGGCCAAGGCGAGTGCCATCGCGGCGCTCCATCCGGGCGCCTTTGTGATCGGGGCCGACCAGACCCTGGCTTTGGGCACTGAGCTTTTGCACAAGCCATCCAGCCGCGACGATGCTGTGGCACAACTGGACCGTCTGGCCGGCAAGACCCATCGTCTGCATGCCGCGGTGGCTTTGGTGCAGGATGGCGACATCCTGTGGTCCGATATCCAGACGGCCGAGCTGACTATGCGCAGCTTTACCGAGGCCGAACGGGACGACGTACTGGACCGTGAAGGCGATACCATTCTGTCGTCGGTTGGCGGCTATCGTCTCGAGGGGCCATCGATCCGTCTCTTCGAAACGGTATCGGGCGACTACTTCACCATTCTGGGTCTGCCGCTGCTGCCATTGCTGGAAGCGCTGCGCAGCTTTGCCCCCGAGACGCTGGCGAGAACCACTCCGTGACCACAAACGCCTTTGTTATTGGTCACCCGATCAATCATTCCCGCTCCCCCCTCATTCATGGCACCTGGCTGGCCGAACACGGCATCGATGGCACCTATAATGCCATCGATGTGGCACCCGGGGATTTGTCGGCTTTTTTTGAGCGGTTGCGCGCTGGGGAATTTGCCGGCGGCAATGTCACCATTCCGCACAAAGAAGCGGTGTTTGCGCTGTGCGACAGCGTAGATCCGCTGGCCCGCACCATTGGTGCGGTCAATACGCTGGTGACGCAGGACGGCAAGGTGCACGGCACCAATACCGATTATCTGGGGTTTCTGGGCAATCTTGATGCCGGGGCACCGGGCTGGTCCGATGCGCTCGAACACGCCGTGGTGCTGGGCGCCGGTGGGGCCGCCCGCGCCATCCTCGTGGCGCTGCAAAGCCGTGGGGTGAAGCATATTCACCTGTTCAATCGCACGTTGGAAACGGCACAACGCCTGGCCGCAGAGCTGGGCAATGGCGTCACAGCGCATGGTTTTGCCGAGTTTTCCGAAATCGCACCCCGCACCAGACTGGTGGTGAATACCAGTTCGGTCGGTATGCACGGCACGCGGTTCGACAATCTGGATTTGGCATTGCTGCCCGACACCGCTGTTGTCACCGATATCGTTTATGTGCCGCTGGAAACGCCACTCCTGGCGGATGCCAAGGCGCTGGGCCTCAAGACCGTGGATGGTCTGGGCATGTTGCTGCATCAGGCCGTGCCGGGCTTTGAGGCCTGGTTTGGCGTGCGGCCTCGTGTGACTACCGACTTGCGAGCGCGCATCGAAGCCACGCTGGATCACTGATCATGTGGCGGATTGGCATTACCGGCTCCATCGCTACGGGCAAATCCACCCTGCTCAAAGCCTTTGCCGATCTTGGTGTGCCCACCATTTCCGCTGACACGATTGTTGCCGAGCTCTATGCCGGGGACGCTGTTGCCCCTGTCGAGGCATTGTTTCCCGGGGTCGCCAGCAATGGCGTGATTGACCGCCAGAAACTCTCGGCGCGCCTGGCGGCCGATCCGGCCGGGTTCAAGCCGCTTGAGGCGGTGGTGCATCCCCTGGTGCGGGCTGCGATTGCCGATTTCATGGATAGCGCCGAGCGCGGCGGCGCGGCTTTGGCCGTAGTTGAAGTCCCACTCCTCTTTGAAAGTGGCCATGACTATGGCTTTGACGCCATCGCGGTGAGCTGGGTCGATCCGGCCATCCAGCGCCAACGGGCCCTCGCCCGGCCCGGCATGACCGTGGATAAGCTGGACGCCATCCTTGCCCGCCAGCTGCCGCAGGCCGAAAAGAAGGATCGCGCCACCTATGTGTTCGACACCAGCCTGCCGGTCACCACGATCGAGGAGATGGTCGCCGCATTGGTCGCTGGGATCCGAGCCAGAGGGCCAGAACAATGAACCGCGAGATTGTGCTCGATACCGAAACTACCGGTTTGTCGCCCCAGCAGGGTGATCGTCTGGTCGAAATCGGCTGCGTCGAGCTGATCAACCACATTCCCTCGGGCAAAAACTACCATATCTATATCAACCCGCAGCGGTCGATGCCGGAAGAGGCGTTCCGGGTGCATGGGCTGAGCGAGGAATTCCTCTCCGACAAGCCGCTGTTTGCCGCCATTGCGGGGGAATTCCGCGATTTCATTGGCGATGCCACGCTGGTCATCCACAATGCGCCGTTCGATATGGGCTTTCTCAATGCCGAGCTGGAAAAAGCTGGCCAGGGCCGGCTGACCAATACGGTGATCGACACGGTGATGCTGGCGCGCCAGAAGCATCCCGGGGCCCGGGTTAGCCTCGATGCACTCTGCAAGCACTATGGCATCGACAATTCCCGCCGCACTCTGCACGGGGCGCTGCTCGATAGCGAAATCCTGGCCGAGGTCTATCTTGAATTGCTCGGCGGCAAGCAGGTGAGCCTGGCATTGATCGCGGAAAGCACCGTATCGGGCGCCGATGGCATTGCTGCGCAGGCGATTGCCGCCAGGCGACCAATTGCCCTGCCCTCGCGCATTTCGGCGGCTGAGCGCGAGGCGCATGCTGCGCTGGTTGCCGCCATGGGGGCCGATGCGATCTGGGCTCAATACGAGACCGAGCTGACCACCGTGCAACAAAAAAACCCCGGACGTTGATCCGGGGTCTTTCGAATGCTTCTGGCTGAACGCTTAGTTCGGCTTGTCGGTATCGACTGCGTCAGTGGCTGCCGGAGCGGCCTGCTTGGCGGCGAGCGCGGCCAGGTTCTGACGATAGATGGTGGCGAAATCCACGGGCTCCATCATCAGTGGCGGGAAGCCGCCCTGCTGGGTGACGCTGGCGAGAACCTGACGCGCAAATGGGAAAATCAGGCGTGGGCATTCGATCATCAGCAGCTGGCTCATCTGAGCCTCTGGCACGTTCTTGAGACGGAACACGCCGCCATAGACCAGCTCGACATTGAACAGCAGAGCCTGTTCGCGATTGGCCTTGGCATTGAGGGTGAGCTCGACGGCGAAGATGTCGTCAGCCTGCTTCTTGACGGCCACGGAAATGGACACGTTGAACGCCGGGTTGCCGCCGCCTGACATGATCGAGCCTGGTGCACCGGGATTCTCGAACGAGAGATCGCGGATATACTGGCCCACCATGTTCATTGACGGCAGATTGTTTGCCTGGGGTGCAGCACCGCCCTGGGTTTCGTCAGCCATTTTCTGGTCCTTTGCCGGAAATATTGTTGGGCGCTGGGCTACCATCTTTGCTGGCGGCCCACAAGCGCGCCTAGTCTTTCGGACGATAGTCGTCCTGATCGAGATCGATGGTGCCCTGCCCCCGGATCGCCGGGTCGTTGTCACTGCGATAGGACGAGTACTGGGCGCTATTGACCACGGTCACGCGGCTGGCGAGCCCGCCATAAATCCACGACCGGACCGGTGGCAACAGCAGTAGGAGCCCCAGAAAACTTGTGAAAAAGCCCGGCAGGATCAGCAGCAACCCAGCCAGACCCATCATCATGGTATCGGCGATGGCCTTGGCCGGCAGACGCCCGGCTGCGACATTGCCGCGCAACTGATTGATGACGCTCACCCCCTGCAGGCGCAGCACCATGCTGCCCACGATTGTCGAGGCGATGACCAGCGCCAAGGTTGGAAACAGGCCAATTGTCTGGCCCACCTTGATGAACAGGGCGATCTCCACAATGGGCAGCAGGATCACCCCGAATGCAAAATAGCGTGCCAAGGTCTTGGTTTCCTTCCGGGTTGGCAGCAGCAAAAACACAACTCGCCCCAACGTGAACTGGTTTTGGGGTAAGGCTTTCCCTATATATAGGTCAAATTCAGCGCTCAGCGAGCGTCTCCAGCGTCTTTTCGGACGCCCTCTGCAAGGTGCCACGCCCCATGGAAGACTTCTTCGACCTGCCGACCCTCATCGTCATCGCCGTCGCGGTGTTCGTCCTGTTTCGCCTGCGCTCAGTTCTGGGCACCCGTACCGGCAATGAGCGGCCGCCTGTCGAACGCAGCAAACCCGCTGCGGCCAATGAAGATACCGTCGTGCCGCTGCGCCCCACCGGCGCCGGCAATCCCGAGCTTGACGACGAGCGTCGCAGCCGCAAGCTCGAGGCCGAGATCGAACAGTTTGCCAAGGGCAATCCCGAGCTGGCGGCAGGCTTCAAGGAAGTGGCCGAGGCTGATCCGACCTTTACCCCGAAGTCCTTCCTCGATGGCGCCAAGCAGGCCTATGAAATGATCGTGACGGCTTTTGCCTCCGGCGATCGCGTCACCCTCAAGAATCTCCTGGAAAAAGACGTGTTTGACGGCTTCCAGCGCGCCATTGCGGACCGTGAGGCGGCTGGCCAGAAAGTTGACTTCACCTTTGTTGGCCTGCCAAAGATCGAATTCTCCGAGGCCGAATACGACAAGAAGAACGTCAACCTGACCGTGCGCTTCCATGCAGAGGTGGTTTCAGCCACCCGCGACAAGGATGGCAATCTGATCGACGGCAATGCCGATCAGGTGCAGACCATCGCCGATGAATGGACCTTTGCGCGCAATCCCAAGTCGCGCGATCCGAACTGGAAAGTCGTCACCACAAGCCAGCTCGACTGATCCCCTTAGGCAGGCGCGTCTCATTGCCATGTCCAAGCGTGACTCAAAGCGCCTGCCACACGATTTCCACCTGTGGACGGCCGTCGCCTCGACGGTCGATCCGCTGCGTCGGAAGGGCCTGCTAAAACTCAGCACAGGCCCACTGCCCCTGCCGGTTGAAGAGGCGCCGCCTGTGGCGCCCACCAAGGCTCCGCCCAAGCGCAAGCCCCCGCGCCAACCATTCCTTGCCCCCTATCAGGCGCCCCTGCCGACAACGTCGGTACCCGACAAGGCCGTTGATCCGGCGATCCGCAAGAAGGTTGGTCGTGGCCGCATCGAGATTGATGCGCGGATTGATCTGCATGGCATGACGCAGAACGAGGCACGCGCCTCGCTGCACCATTTTGTGCACGCCCGCTTTGCCCGGGGTGACCGGACCGTGCTGGTGATTACCGGCAAGGGCATCAAAACCGACAATGACTATATGGCGGCGATGAGCCAGCGCGGCGTGCTGCGCACCATGCTGCCGATCTGGCTGAGTGAGCCCAGTCTGTCGCCAATGGTATCGGGCTGGAGCGTGGCGGCACGCGGCCATGGTGGCGAGGGGGCGTGGTATGTGCGCCTGCGCCGAGCATGACCCCGCTTGGCGCCAAGATCCGGGCCCTGCGTGAGGAACGCGGCATTTCGCTCAAGGAAATGGCAGCGGCGCTCAATGTATCGAGTGCTTACTTGTCGGCGCTTGAGCATGGTCGCCGCGGCGTGCCGACCGGTTTTCTGCTGCACCGCATGATCGCGTTTTTCAACGTGATCTGGGATGAGGCCGAGGAGTTGCAGCGCCTGGCTGAGGTGAGCGACCCCAAGGTGACGATCGATACCGGCGGTCTCGTACCCGAGGCGACCGAGCTGACCAATCGGCTGGCTGCCGATATCGGCAAACTCGATGTCGAGGATCTGCAGTTTTTACGCGATGAGCTGGTGCGGCGGTCGGGGAAGAAGCGGTAGCTCGGTCCCAACGTTGAACCCCTCACCCGCCCCTTTGGGGCGACCTCTCCCCTCAGGGGAGAGGTGATCGCGGGCCCCTGCTCTATCCTTCTCTCCCGTCATTGCCCGGCTTGTCCGGGCAATCCATGCCTTCGCACAGAAGCAAGATGGACCACCGGGACGAGCCCGGTGGTGACGATGGAGGGAGGGTGTTTGCCTCAGCGGACCTAGAGCACGAACTTGCTGAGGTCGACGTCCTTGGCCAGCACGCCGACTTTTTCTGCGACGAAGGCGGCGTTGATGGTGATGGTTTGGCCCTGCTTGTCAGGGGCCTCGAAGCTGATGTCTTCGACGAGGCGTTCCATCACGGTCTGCAGGCGTCGTGCGCCGATATTTTCGACGGAATCGTTGACCTTGACCGCCGCGTCGGCGATGGCCTCGATGGCGTCCTGGGTGAAGTCGAGCGTCACCCCTTCCGTGCCCATCAGCGCCACGTACTGCTTGATCAGGCTCGCCTCGGTGTCGTTGAGGATGCGGATGAAATCCTCGCGTGTCAGCGCCTTGAGCTCGACCCGGATCGGCAGGCGACCCTGCAATTCGGGCAGCAGGTCGCTGGGCTTGCTGACATGGAAAGCGCCTGACGCGATGAACAGGATATGGTCGGTTTTGACCGGGCCATATTTGGTCGCGACGGTGGTGCCTTCGATCAGCGGCAGCAGATCGCGCTGCACGCCTTCGCGCGATGGACCGCCCGATGCACCGCCTTCGCGATGAGCCACCTTGTCGATCTCGTCGATGAAGACGATGCCGTGGTTTTCCACCAGCTCGATGGCTTCGCTCTTGAGCTGTTCCTGATCGAGCAGCTTGTCGGCTTCCTCGGCGATCAGGGGCTCATAGGCGTCCTTGACCTTGATCTTGCGTTTGACGCCGCGTCCGCCCATGGCCGATTTGAACATGTCGGAGAGGTTGATCATGCCAATGCCGCCATTGGGCATGCCGGGAACCTCAAAGCCGCCCGTATTGCTCGAGGGCGTCATTTCGATCTCGATCTCGCTGTCATCGAGTTCGTTATTGCGCAGCTTTTTGCGGAACGAGTCGCGGGTCGATGGCGTCGCAGAGGTGCCGACCAGCGCGTCAAGCACGCGGTTTTCCGCGTTCTGATGGGCCTGCGCCTGAACATCGGCCCGGCGCTTGTCGCGCAAGACGGCAATGCCGGCTTCCACGAGATCGCGGATGATCTGTTCAACGTCGCGGCCGACATAGCCCACTTCGGTGAACTTGGTGGCTTCAACCTTGATGAAGGGGGCCTGGGCGAGACGAGCCAGGCGGCGCGAAATCTCGGTCTTGCCGACGCCGGTTGGCCCGATCATCAGGATATTTTTCGGCGTCACTTCGCGGCGCAGTTCGGGGGAGAGCTGCTGGCGACGCCAGCGATTGCGCAGGGCGACGGCGACGGCGCGCTTGGCGTCGTTCTGACCGACGATGTTGCGATCCAGTTCGCTGACGATCTCGCGGGGGGAGAAATTGGTTTCACTCATTTTCAGTCTGCTTTCCTGGTGCCTCATCAAAAAAGCGCACCATCAGGTGTTCGTCGACATAGCGACCGTTCACGGACATGTAGCGCGGGTCGGTGCCATAGATGGCAAAACCCGCCTTTTCGTAGAGCCGAAGGGCAGGCGCGTTGCGGCTCTCGACGCTCAGATGCAGCTGCAGCACTTCAGTTTTGGCGCGTTCGATAACGGCGTCGAGCAAGGCCATGGCGCAGCCGGTGCCGCGCATCTGGGGTTTGACATAGACCTGATACAGCCAGCCGCGATGGCCTTGCCGGTTCTGGCCGCGTTCATAGGCCATGATGCCCACCAGCTCGCCCTCGGGGGTGACCGCGCCGATAAAGACCAGCGCGTCGAGCAGGTCGGCCAGTTCGCGTGACGTGCGCTGCAGCAGATCCTCAGCGGTGCTGAAGAAAGCCGTCGGGTGATTGGTCAGCGCCTCGAGCCTAATGGCCCGATAGGCATCGACATCAGCGCGTGTCAGCTGGCGGACGGCAAAGCTCATGCGCCAAGCTCGATGGTTTCCAGCGTCACATTGCCATTGGTGTAGACGCAGATTTCCTCGGCGATCTTCATGGCGCGGCGGGCGATATCCTCGGCGTCGAGATCGGTCGCCTGATGTAGGGCCAAAGCGGCCGAATGGGCGTAATTGCCGCCCGAACCGATGGCGATGACGCCATGATCGGGGGTAAGCACGTCGCCATTGCCGGTCAACACCAGGGTATCGGTCTTGTCAGCCACGATCATCATGGCTTCGAGCTTGCGCAGGTACCGATCGGTGCGCCAGTCCTTGGCCAGTTCCACGGCGGCCCGCATCAACTGGTCGGGATATTGTTCGAGCTTGGCTTCGAGGCGCTCGAACAGGGTGAAAGCATCAGCGGTCGAGCCGGCAAAGCCGCCGATCACCTTGCCACCGGCCAGACGACGAACCTTCTTGGCGGTATGCTTCATCACGGTGGGGCCCATGGACACCTGGCCATCGCCAGCCACCACGACCTTGTTGCCCTTGCGCACGGAGACGATCGTCGTCCCGTGCCACCCGGGGAAATTGTTATCACTCATAGGGAGGTACTCCAGAACTGTTGAGTGATATTTAGGAGCGCCGGGGGAGAATGCAACAGACGTGCCAGCGGGCCGGTTGTCGCGGAGACACCGGTTTTGCGATGAGCTGCAATGGCGAGACCGCAGTCTCGGGTTGTAGTGTGGTATGGTGAGGCCGTGATCTCGCCATCGCGCCGGGATTTTTCACACACGCATCGAGCAGCTGCCCTGTCGGGCGGGCTGGTGGTCAGCATCCATGCGGGAGAATGGCGACCCAAACTCCCCGGCAGTCCCCACGCCGCTCACTCGTCATGACCGCGCTCTGGCATGGGCAATGGGGGTGAGGATACGTGCGGTGTGGTGCCCGGGGATAAGTTTTTTTGCATTTCGTCTGTTGGGGGCGCGGGGCGCTCCACAAGCTCGATGTCGTTCCGGCCCCGGGTCGCTTCGCGCCCGAGGACAGGCTTCGGCCGGAATCCATACTGAAGATCATCCTGAAGCTGGATGGTGTGGCGGGCCACGGACCTGGATCCCGGCCTGCGCCGGGATGACCCGGTGGTGGGGGCCAATAACGCTATCTTTATGCGTTTGCGCATAACTGCTAGAGCAAGCCGGAAACCGGAGAGAAGCCATGCGTACCGCCACGATCGCCCGCAAGACCAACGAGACCGAGATCACTGTCTCGATCAACCTCGATGGCACGGGCGCGCACAAGATGGCGACGGGCATCGGCTTTTTCGATCACATGTTGGATCAGCTCAGCCGCCATTCGCTAATCGATATGGACGTGACCTGCAAAGGTGATCTCCACATCGACTTCCACCACACGGCGGAAGACGTGGGCATTGCGCTGGGTCAGGCCATCAGCAAGGCGCTGGGCGATAAAAAGGGCATCCGCCGCTATGCCAGCAGCGATCTGCCGATGGACGGCACACTGACCCGCGCCGCGCTCGACGTGTCGGGCCGCCCGTTCCTCGTGTTCCGGGCAGAGTTCAGCCGCGACAAGGTCGGCGAAATGGACACCGAGCTGTTCCGCGAGTTCTTCCAGGCCTTTGCCATGAATGCAGGGATTACCCTGCATATCGAGAACTTCTACACGGACAATAACCACCATCTGGCGGAGTCCATGTTCAAGGCGGTGGCTCGGGCCCTGCGCGTGGCCGTGGAGATTGACCCGCGCACGGCCGACCGGGTGCCGAGCACCAAGGGCGTGTTGTAGGGCTAAGAATACCCCCACCTAGCCTCCCCCTGAACAGGGGGAGGAATCTGACTAGTGGATTTGGCGATATCGCGCCCCGTGCCCGATCTGCCCCGCCACCTCTTCAGGGGG
>NZ_LANJ01000005.1 GCF_000971295.1 Devosia epidermidihirudinis
GAGGAAAGGAGAAGAGGAGAAGGAAGAAGAGGAGGAAGGGGGGAAAGGAAGAAAGAAGAGAAGTAGAAGAGGGAAGAGAAGGGAGAGAAAGGAGAAAGAGAAGAAGAGAAGAGGATGGGGGGGGGAAGGAGGAAGAGAGGAGAGAGGAGGAAGAAAGGGGGAGGAAGGGGAAAAAAAGGAAGAGAAGAAGGAAAAGGGGAGGGGGGAGAGGAGAAGGAGAAGAGAGGAGAGAAGGGAGAAAGAGAGAGAAGAGGAGAAAAGGAAGAGAGGAAGAGAGGAAGCAGGTATGATACCAGAAATGAAGGAGGAGGAAGGAAGGAAGGGGAAACTGGATTGAAGTAAGCAAAGGAAGAAGAGGTAGACGAAGGGAGGAAAGGTAGTAAAGGAGAAAACAAAAAGCGAAGAGGAAAAAAGAGAGAAAAACAACAGAGAAGAAGGAGGCGGCGAGAATGACGGGTAGGAAGAACGAAAAACGGAAGAAAGAGAGCAAGGGGGGGGGAATAGAGAGATTGAGTGCAAGAGGAG
>NZ_LANJ01000006.1 GCF_000971295.1 Devosia epidermidihirudinis
CCGTTGGCCAGCAGCTGGGCGTCGACATCGGCCAGCGCGGTGGCGTAGGGGATGGCCACGCCGGGGCGCGGCATGATCGCGCGCTCGAAGGCATCGCCGTGCAGGTCGACGATGCCGGGCAGGACCAGCAGGTCGCCGCAGTCGAGCATGCCGCGCGTGGGCTGGGCATCACACGCGGCGATGTCGGCGCCGTCGAAGTGGAGGGCGGCGGGCGCAAGCCCGTCTGCCAGCAGCATGCGGCGCGAAACCAGCCCGGCCAGGCCGGCGGGTGATGACGAAAACGATTGCATCGGGAGAAATCGGAACAAATTGGCGCGCGATGCAAAGCCGCACGCTGGAAGATGGGTTGTCTTGCATTGTGCCGCAACTGGCGGCGCGATCGACGCGCACTCCATCTTTCGGTGCATGCCGCACCACCATGAAGTAGGGGAGACGGTCTAGACGCCTTAACTTTCCCGACACCATGGTCGTTATCCAGAGAAACAAGATGGGAGAACTGCCGGGCGTTGATCCCCGATCCCCCC
>NZ_LANJ01000007.1:0-2500 GCF_000971295.1 Devosia epidermidihirudinis
CTTGAGTTGCGGCATGAGCATGTCTGAATGCTCATTGAGGTCAACCCCGCACTGCAATCTCGGTTCCGCTTCCCCTCACTCCTTGCCCTGGAACGCAAAAACCCCCGGTCCTTTCGGACTGGGGGTTTTGTGTTTCGGCATTGTGTATGAGAACCATACGTTTTTGGCAGACCTTGCAGCGACCTACTCTCCCAAGCCTTGAGACTTAGTACCATTGGCGCAGAGGAATTTGACGGTCGAGTTCGGGATGGGATCGGGTCTTGGGCTCCTCGCAAAAACCACAAGGTCAGCGAAAAACGTATGATGTGAATTCTGGTTTTGTTATTTGGACCAACCCTCTCCCATGCAAGGAGGGTTGATCGAGTGTATTTCTGAACCGATCGAACAGTCACAATCTATGCGGACATAGATTAATGAGAACGATCAAGCCAATCGAGCTATTAGTACCGGTAAGCTTCACACATTGCTGCGCTTCCACACCCGGCCTATCGACGTGGTGGTCTTCCACGGCTCTCAAGGGAATACTAGTTTTGAAGGAGGCTTCCTGCTTAGATGCTTTCAGCAGTTATCCCGTCCGAACTTAGCTACCCTGCAATGCGGCTGGCGCCACAACAGGTCCACCAGAGGTTCGTCCAACCCGGTCCTCTCGTACTAGGGTCAGCTCTTCTCAATATTCCTACACCCACGGCAGATAGGGACCGAACTGTCTCACGACGTTCTAAACCCAGCTCACGTACCACTTTAAATGGCGAACAGCCATACCCTTGGGACCTGCTCCAGCCCCAGGATGTGATGAGCCGACATCGAGGTGCCAAACAATGCCGTCGATATGGACTCTTGGGCATTATCAGCCTGTTATCCCCAGCGTACCTTTTATTCGTTGAGCGATGGCCCTTCCACGCGGGACCACCGGATCACTATGACCGACTTTCGTCTCTGCTCGACTTGTCAGTCTCGCAGTCAGGCAGGCTTATGCCATTGCACTCGAGGAACGATTTCCGACCGTTCTGAGCCTACCATCGCGCGCCTCCGTTACTCTTTGGGAGGCGACCGCCCCAGTCAAACTACCCACCATACGCTGTCCCGGACACTGTTATGCCGCGGTTAGACATCTATGACGATAAGGGTGGTATCTCATCTTGCGGCTCCACAGAAACTAGCGTCCCTGCTTCAAAGCCTACCACCTATCCTGCACATGCCGACACAAATGCCAGCGTAAAGCTATAGTAAAGGTGCATGGGGTCTTTCCGTCTGACCGCAGGAACCCCGCATCTTCACGGGGAATTCAATTTCGCTGAGTCTATACTGGAGACAGTGGGGAAGTCGTTACGCCATTCGTGCAGGTCGGAACTTACCCGACAAGGAATTTCGCTACCTTAGGACCGTTATAGTTACGGCCGCCGTTTACCGGGGCTTCATTTCAGGGCGTTAACCCCTCCATTTAACCTTCCGGCACCGGGCAGGCGTCAGACCCTATACGTCGTTTTGCAACTTCGCAGAGCCCTGTGTTTTTAGTAAACAGTCGCCACCCCCTCTTTTGTGCCACCCCTATATAGTTGCCTACATAGAGGTCATGCTTATCCCGAAGTTACGCATGCAATTTGCCGAGTTCCTTCAGTATAGTTCTCTCAAGCGCCTTGGTATACTCTACCAGTCCACCTGTGTCGGTTTAGGGTACGGTCAATATTGGTGGAGCTATTTCCAGGAACCGGCTCATCGCACCCCCAATCCAATAAGGGGATACGAACCTGCGCGATCCGTCACTACCACCTGGCCCACGAATATTAACGTGGTTCCCATCGGCTACGCATTTCTGCCTCACCTTAGGGGCCGGCTAACCCTGCGCTGATTAGCATTGCGCAGGAACCCTTGGACTTTCGGCGAAAGTGTCTCTCACACTTTTTGTCGCTACTCATGTCATCATTCGCACTTCTGATACCTCCACGGCCCCTCACAGGTACCGCTTCGCAGGCTTACAGAACGCTCCGCTACCGCTTGCACGTAAACGTGCAAACCCTAAGCTTCGGTGCATAGTTTTAGACCCGGTACATCTTCGCCGCAGGAACGCTTGACCAGTGAGCTGTTACGCTATCTTTAAAGGATGGCTGCTTCTAAGCCAACCTCCTGGTTGTCTAAGCATTCCCACATGCTTTCCCACTTAACTATGACTTGGGGACCTTAGCTGTAGGTTAGGGCTGTTTCCCTTTTGACGATGGACCTTAGCACCCACCGTCTGTCTCCCGAGTAGTACTTCTGGGTATTCGGAGTTTGGTTAGGTTTGGTAAGTCGGTGAGACCCCCTAGCCCATCCAGTGCTCTACCCCCCAGAGTATTCGCTCGAGGCGATACCTAAATATCTTTCGCGGAGAACCAGCTATTTCCAAGTTTGATTGGCCTTTCACCCCTAGGAACAAGTCATCCCCGTAATTTTCAACTTACGTGGGTTCGGCCCTCCAGTAAGTGTTACCTTACCTTCAGCCTGCTCATACCTAGATCACTTG
>NZ_LANJ01000007.1:7500-10000 GCF_000971295.1 Devosia epidermidihirudinis
TAGAATCAGAAAACGCCCCGGTGGAGCTGTGGTCTTTTCGGAGGCAATCGATCAAGCGCCATTTGCTCCGCGCGGAGATGCTTACACTCTATGGCAACAAGTGCGTTTTCACTGAGAAGGTCTTTCTGTGTTTGAATGGGAGACTGGCGGAGACTCAGGTTGGTCACCTCATTGCGCGCGAGTACGGCGGGCCGGACATCATCCAGAACGTGCTGCCTATGTCGAGCGTGACGAACTGGCATTGGGACCACGGGCTCATCTCCCTCACGAATTCGGGGAAACTGCTGGTGGCGACGAAAGCCTCATCAGAAACACGGCTCAGCTTCCTAGCCGGCCTGCAGCTTCGGTTTGCGGACAGCCGCTTCTGGCCTCGGGCAGAATATCTTGAGTGGCACCGCGACAATATCTTTGAAAAGGGGCGCCAAAGAGGGCTGATCTGGTCCACGACGCAGCGTTCAAGAATGGCGGCGGCGCGCATCTTGATCTGATGATTGCGGCCCACGTTTCGGGTTGTTTTGGCCTTTGAGCCCTCCGCCTTCCCCGCCCAGTCCCTGGAACGCAAAAACCCCCGGTCCTTTCGGACTGGGGGTTTTGTGTTTCGGCATTGTGTATGAGAACCATACGTTTTTGGCAGACCTTGCAGCGACCTACTCTCCCAAGCCTTGAGACTTAGTACCATTGGCGCAGAGGAATTTGACGGTCGAGTTCGGGATGGGATCGGGTCTTGGGCTCCTCGCAAAAACCACAAGGTCAGCGAAAAACGTATGATGTGAATTCTGGTTTTGTTATTTGGACCAACCCTCTCCCATGCAAGGAGGGTTGATCGAGTGTATTTCTGAACCGATCGAACAGTCACAATCTATGCGGACATAGATTAATGAGAACGATCAAGCCAATCGAGCTATTAGTACCGGTAAGCTTCACACATTGCTGCGCTTCCACACCCGGCCTATCGACGTGGTGGTCTTCCACGGCTCTCAAGGGAATACTAGTTTTGAAGGAGGCTTCCTGCTTAGATGCTTTCAGCAGTTATCCCGTCCGAACTTAGCTACCCTGCAATGCGGCTGGCGCCACAACAGGTCCACCAGAGGTTCGTCCAACCCGGTCCTCTCGTACTAGGGTCAGCTCTTCTCAATATTCCTACACCCACGGCAGATAGGGACCGAACTGTCTCACGACGTTCTAAACCCAGCTCACGTACCACTTTAAATGGCGAACAGCCATACCCTTGGGACCTGCTCCAGCCCCAGGATGTGATGAGCCGACATCGAGGTGCCAAACAATGCCGTCGATATGGACTCTTGGGCATTATCAGCCTGTTATCCCCAGCGTACCTTTTATTCGTTGAGCGATGGCCCTTCCACGCGGGACCACCGGATCACTATGACCGACTTTCGTCTCTGCTCGACTTGTCAGTCTCGCAGTCAGGCAGGCTTATGCCATTGCACTCGAGGAACGATTTCCGACCGTTCTGAGCCTACCATCGCGCGCCTCCGTTACTCTTTGGGAGGCGACCGCCCCAGTCAAACTACCCACCATACGCTGTCCCGGACACTGTTATGCCGCGGTTAGACATCTATGACGATAAGGGTGGTATCTCATCTTGCGGCTCCACAGAAACTAGCGTCCCTGCTTCAAAGCCTACCACCTATCCTGCACATGCCGACACAAATGCCAGCGTAAAGCTATAGTAAAGGTGCATGGGGTCTTTCCGTCTGACCGCAGGAACCCCGCATCTTCACGGGGAATTCAATTTCGCTGAGTCTATACTGGAGACAGTGGGGAAGTCGTTACGCCATTCGTGCAGGTCGGAACTTACCCGACAAGGAATTTCGCTACCTTAGGACCGTTATAGTTACGGCCGCCGTTTACCGGGGCTTCATTTCAGGGCGTTAACCCCTCCATTTAACCTTCCGGCACCGGGCAGGCGTCAGACCCTATACGTCGTTTTGCAACTTCGCAGAGCCCTGTGTTTTTAGTAAACAGTCGCCACCCCCTCTTTTGTGCCACCCCTATATAGTTGCCTACATAGAGGTCATGCTTATCCCGAAGTTACGCATGCAATTTGCCGAGTTCCTTCAGTATAGTTCTCTCAAGCGCCTTGGTATACTCTACCAGTCCACCTGTGTCGGTTTAGGGTACGGTCAATATTGGTGGAGCTATTTCCAGGAACCGGCTCATCGCACCCCCAATCCAATAAGGGGATACGAACCTGCGCGATCCGTCACTACCACCTGGCCCACGAATATTAACGTGGTTCCCATCGGCTACGCATTTCTGCCTCACCTTAGGGGCCGGCTAACCCTGCGCTGATTAGCATTGCGCAGGAACCCTTGGACTTTCGGCGAAAGTGTCTCTCACACTTTTTGTCGCTACTCATGTCATCATTCGCACTTCTGATACCTCCACGGCCCCTCACAGGTACCGCTTCGCAGGCTTACAGAACGCTCCGCTACCGCTTGCACGTAAACGTGCAAACCCTAAGCTTCGGTGCATAGTT
>NZ_LANJ01000008.1 GCF_000971295.1 Devosia epidermidihirudinis
CAACCCACCAGCCCAATCCCTCCCCCTATCAGGGGGAGGCCAGGAGGGGGTACTCCGATCCCTCGGCCGGACCTCAATCCAAGGCAAGGCACGCCGCTCCCACCCACAGATCGTCACCCTCGGGCCCGACCCGAGGGCTCTACACGATGCGAAGGCAAAGCCTGAATATCGAAATCTCGGCGCACCCCAAAGAATACCCCCACCTAACCTCCCCCTAAAAAGGGGGAGGAACAGATCGCATTCAAAACGAGATGTCCCCCAACCCACCAGCCCAATCCCTCCCCCTATCAGGGGGAGGCTAGGAGGGGATAATCCGATCCCTCAGCCGGACCTCAATCCAAGGCAAGGCACACCGCCACCCGCCCACAGGTCGTCACCCTCGGGCCCGACCCGAGGGCTCTACACGAGGCGAAGGCAAAGCCTGAATATCGAAATCTCGGCGCATCCCAAAGAATACCCCCACCTAACCTCCCCCTGAAAAGGGGGAGGAACAGACCGCATTCCAAACGAGACACCTCCATGTCTGTGCCAGTTACTTATCCAGCTTTCTCGAATGCGGGTGATCTGATCTTATGCAAAGGTAGACAAATAAAACTTCCCGCGATCTTCTTCGTGACAAGAAGGAGAATCGGATGAAGAAGCCTTTCAGGGGAAGCCGCGATACAGACGCCAAGTTGTCGATGCTGCATGAGTATCTCAAGCAATATTCAACAGCATTGAAGGACCAAGGCTTTGCTAGGCTCTATATCGATGCGTTTGCTGGAACTGGAAGCAAAACCGAGACCCGTCCGGCGCTGCCATTGTTTGGACCTGACTTCGCGGAGCCACAAGAAGTCGATACCCCGGGCTCTGCTCGCTTAGCCCTGTCTGTCTAACCGCCATTTCACACACTCGTGTTCATCGAACAAGATCAGGACAGGTTTCAAGAGCTGGAGCGACTGAAGGTAGAATACCCTGATCACAAGATTTTCTTGAAAAACGGTGACGCCAACCAAAACGTCAAAAAGCTCTGTACGGGTGTTCAATGGCATAAACGTCAAGGCGACATACTTGGTATGCGTGGGGTAATATTTCTTGACCCATTCGGAATGGAAGTTGATTGGACTACCGTCGAGGCAATAGCAGCGACAGAAGCACTCGACTGTTGGTACTTTTTTCCACTCTCCGGACTCTATCGGAATGCGCCGCATGACCGGACAAAACTAGAGCGCGGCAAAGAGGACAAACTAGACAGGCTTCTAGGCACGGCCGATTGGCGAGACCGCTGGTACCAACACTCCATCATGCCCGAAAATATGTTCGAAACGGAAACCGAGGCAGTCCGACGCGCAGACGTCGATGCCATTGAAGCTTATGTTTCTGAAAGACTATCAAGCGTCTTCAAGGGCGGCGTAATGCCTCCTGTAAGACTGAGACACAACAACAATGCACCGATGGCGTCGTTATTTTTTGCCGTTTCAAATCCCAGCCCCAAAGCCACAGCACTCGCTAAACGCATTGCTAGCTACATCGTCAAGCCAGGAAGCTCATCCCAAACGCGATCTCGATAGGTACGACCAGCGGCTTTCTTATTGCTTCCACCCCATTGCTTGAAGAAAAAAGCAGTGCCGGCTCTTAGACACGCTGCATGTATCTCGTCTACCCAAATTGCATCCATGGGCCGAGCTCCCGGCCCGGATTCCCCACCGACTATCGCCCACTGAATGTCGTGCAATTCTGCCCCTTCAACGGACCCGATTAGGGGTTCGAACGAGACAAAGCGAACTGCCGCCGGAACCTCTCTAAGAAAGTCTAGGCGATTGACGACGCGACTGTCCTCAACGCTCGTTCCAAGCCAGACATTTTCTAAAACTTCGAAGTCTTCGCCCGACAATATTGCAGCCATACGTTCAGGCCGCTTCGTAAGTATTTGGAAGGTGTGCTGAGGGGTGGCGGCCATGGCGGCCCACACTCTACGGATGAAATTCGTAGGAACATCTGGGTGAAACAAGTCAGACATCGAATTTACAAAGACCTTTTTGGGTCTCTTCCAAGTCTCGGGAATGGCCAGAGCTTTTTCGTCTAAAACGATTTTTCCGGTCCATTTCGCACGACCCCCAGACTTTCTGGTAGTACCTACGTATTTGGCGACGCCCATCGACTCCAATCGAGCAGCCATCCTCATTGCATAGCAATTTGTGCAGCCTGCAGTAGCGACTGTGCATCCAGCCACCGGGTTCCACGTGGCGTCAGTCCACTCGATCGACGTATCAGCCATCTACTCGTTCTCCTGATCGCAGGATGTGGCAACCGCGTAAAAAAAGTGTGGATAGAACATAATGAGAACAAAGTCAAAAAACTTGCGGTGACCTAACGACAATGAGACGTTAGTCACGCATCTACTGCAAAACCCTCCCCTGGGTACACTTGCCATCGCCCCAAATCCGCCACCTCTACCGCGCACGCTCCCCTGATGTTCACCCTCCGCACCCTGCCCCTGCTCGCCCTCCTGCTCCTCCCAGCCTTTGCCGGGCCGGTGATGGCTGAGCCGCTGACGGCGCGGGTTTCGGGGGGCAACATTGCTGTGCGCACCGGGCCGGGGCTGCATTATCAGACCATTGGCAAAATCTCGGACGGGACGCGGGTGACGCTGGAGCAGTGCACTAGCAACGAAAAATGGTGCCTGGTGACCAATCTGGGTTGGGTCAATGCCACCTACCTCGTGGGTGGCGCCGCCAAGACGGCCGTGACGCCGCCGCGCCTGCTGTTCAATCCGTTCGGCGGTTTCCGCGACCGCAACGGTTTTGACGACGGGTTCGGCTGGTAAGCCAAAGGCTTCTTCTGGTCACGCCGCCAGCAATCCCCGCTGCGCCAGCCTGCCCTATCATGCTGCCTCCCCAATGGAGGCCGCGATGGACGAACTTATTCCCTATGCCAAAGTGCTTGAGCATGAACGCCTTGTGGAGCGCTTGGCCGATCTGCGGCCCGTGGTGCTGTCTGCCACCGCCGATGGGCCCGCGCTGACGGCCAGTCCGGCGCTGGTCATGGCCTCAGCCGACCTGTTGCGCTGTGTCTATCGGCTGATTTCGCGCGAGAGCTTTGCCCGCACCCTGCCCCGGCTCGATCCCGCTGCCCCGCCGAGCCATCGCCAGCTGGTCGGCATACTGCGCGACGCCGCGCTTGCGCTGGAGCTGTTTCGCGATGCCCATATCGACCATCATCTATCCAGCTATGGCGAATGGCTGACGCTGGACGAATAGAGGGGCTATGGCACGCTGCAAAAACTTGTCCCCGCCCCCGGCGCCGCCACCATACTGCTGGTGTTCCCGTCGCTCACGATGTGCCGACGAAGCGCAGGGCGGGAAGACTGGTCGCATGGGGTCGCCCAGGCGAATGCGTGGATGCTGACCACCGGCCGGTCGGCGGACTAGGGAGAGAGGGGCGGGCGCCCCGCCCGACGCCGCTAGGACCAACCCGAAAGGGCGGCCGCTCGATGCGTGCGCAACAAAGCCAGATCGTGTGAAGCGGCTTTCGCCTCTTCATAATACCAAACAGGGGGCGCAAGCCCCCGGGACGAAAGCCGCTTCACGCCGTGTTCCCCGCTGGCCTCTTGGCCGAGCGGCGCTTTGGCATGTCTGGTGGTTGGGGGTGGGGCGCGCGGTGCCGCCCCACCCACGGCGTCACCCCGGACGTGATCCGGGGTCCATCTCGAGATCGCGCCGCAACAGCGAGGTCGTTCAATGAGGCATTTCAGGCTGGATTCCGGCTCAAGGCCGGGATGACATCGCGAACTTGGAGAGTAAAAACGTGGCCCTAGGGGTACCCCCTACAGCCACCCCCCCAGCTCCCGCCGGACCATGGCTTCGATCATGTCCATGCCTTCATCGCTGTCATTGAGGCACGGAATATAGGCGAACTGCTCGCCCCCGGCTTCCATGAACGTGTCCTTGCCCTGCATGGCGATTTCCTCGAGCGTCTCGATGCAGTCAGCCGAGAAGGCCGGCGCCAGGATGGCCACCTTCTTCATGCCCTTGCCGGGCAGCTCGCCCAGCGTCACATCGGTATAGGGTTCCAGCCACTTGGTCGGCCCGAAGCGGGACTGGAAGGTCACCATCAGCTTGGATTTATCCCAGCCCAGATACTCCCGCACCAGCCGCGTCGTCTTGAAACACTGGCAGTGATACGGATCGCCCCGCTCCAGATACTCCACCGGCATGCCGTGATAGCTGGTGATCACCACGTCCGGCTCGAAATCCAGCTTCGCCACGCCATCGCGGATCGAATTGCCCAGGGTCTCGATATATTTCGGGTCGTCGAAATAAGCCGGAGCCGTGCGCACGGCAGGCTGCCAGCGCATCTTGCCCAGCGCCTCAAACGCCTTGTCATTGGCCGTCGCCGTCGTCGTCGCCGAATATTGCGGGTAGAGCGGCACCAGCAGGATCTTCTGGCAGCCCTGCGCCTGCAGCTTCTCCAGCACGCTCCGCGTCGATGGATTGCCGTACCGCATGGCGTATTCCACCACGACGCCGTCGCCAGCCATGCGCTGCGCCAGGTTCTCGGTCTGCGCCCGCGTGATCACCCGCAGCGGGCTCTCATTGGTCCGCTGATCCCAGATCTGCGCATAAGCATGCCCACTTTTCTGCGGACGGAAGCTCAGGATCGCAAGATTGAGAATCGGCCACCACAGCCACTTCGGCGTTTCGATGACGCGCGGGTCGCTCAGGAATTCCTTGAGGTAGCGCCGCACGCTCCAATAATCCGTCGCGTCCGGCGTGCCCAGATTGAGCAGCACGACGCCAATCTTGGGCTTTTGGACGATGGGGTGGTTTGCAGGCAAAGAGTCGGACATGTGGCGCCAGTTTGGAAGGGTTCTAGGCTGGCGCGCACCATAACGTCTCTCGCGTCATCCGCAAGGCGGCGATGGGTCGCGCCACCCAATCTAAAGGCTGGCAATGAGCAATAAAACGCCGAAAGCGAACACCGCAACCGCGCCGAGCAGCTCCACCCACCACACGATCGCGCCGGTAACCGGATTATCCACCCCACCAATGCGCCGCGCGAAGCCCTTGGCCGTCACCGCCAGAATCGCCAGTGTCGCCACCGTGATCGCTGTCCCCGCCCCCATCAGGAACACAGCCAGGATGCCCGCCGGCAGCAAGCCCTGCGACAGCGCAAACACCAGCACCACCAGCGCCCCCGAGCAGGGCCGTAGCCCCACCGCCAGCAC
>NZ_LANJ01000009.1 GCF_000971295.1 Devosia epidermidihirudinis
CATTGCCGTTTTACACTTTGTACTTGGTTGGTGTATTCGCCTTGTATTTTTTTTTTTTTTTTTCCAGCCAAAAACCGCCTACGGGTTTTCTTCCTTTCTCTTGGGTCCGGGGATGTTTATAAAGGAACGCCCCACAAGGGGGGGGGGGGAGACAACTGCCAATGCAAACCATCGACCCCCCGCCACTGATTAGGCAGCGCGAGCACCGCCCCCACCACCATCGTCATCACCCGGCTCGTCCGGGTGATCCACGCCTCCGCACCTGCTGAAAGCTGGATTGCCCGGACGAGCCGGGCAATGACGATGAATGGGTAGACCGGCCTAAACCCGCCGCAGCTGTACCGTCTCGATCAAATGGTTGGCGCCCTTCTTGAGCACCAGGTCAGCCCGCCCACGCGTCGGCAACACGTTATCCAGCAAGTTGGGCAGGTTGATCGTGCGCCAGACCATCTTGCCGAACTCGCCGGCATCGGCCTCGCTCATTTCGGCGAAGCGGCGGAAGAAGGAGGTGGGGTCCTTGAAGGCGGTTTCGCGCAGGCGGAAGAAGCGCTCCATGAACCAGGCTTCCAGATCATCATTGTCGGCGTCGATATAGATCGAGAAATCGAGGAAGTCCGAGGCAAAGACAATCGGCTTGCCGTCGCGCGGCAGATCGCCGGGCTGGAGAATGTTGAGGCCCTCAACGATCAGGATATCGGGGCGATCGATGGTGACTTCGCTGCCGGGGACCACGTCATAGACCAGGTGCGAATAGACCGGGACCTGCACATTGGCTTTGCCCGATTTGATGTCGGAGAGGAACTGCACGAAGCGCGGGCGATCGTAGCTTTCGGGGAAGCCCTTGCGCTCCATGATGCCGCGCTCGGTCAGCACCGCATTGGAATGGAGGAACCCGTCCGTGGTGACGAGGTCGACCTTGGGGCTGGAGGGCCAGCGCTGCAGCAGCGCCTGCAGGATACGCGCCGTGGTCGATTTGCCCACCGCGACCGATCCGGCAACGCCGATGATGAACGGCACTTTCTGGTCGGGCGTTTCGAGAAAGCGCGTCGACACATTGTGCAGGCCCTGGATCGCCTCGACGTAGAACGACAGCAGGCGCGTCAGTGGCAGATAGATCTCTTCGGCTTCTTCGAGCGAGATCGGATCGCTGAGCGTACGCAGCCGCTTGATGTCCTCGGCGGTCAGCGTCATCGGCTCGTCGGCGCGCAGATCGCTCCACTGCGCCTTGGTGAAATGGTGGTAGGGCGCGAGAACGGGCGGGCGCTTGGCCATCAGGAATTGTCCTTCCGCGATGCCTTTTCGGCGAGACCCGACTGGGCCGTACGGGTATCGAGCTCGGCCATGATTTCGGCCAGCGGCACATTGCTGGCAGCCAGCACCACCAACAGGTGGTACAGCACGTCGGCACTTTCCTTGACCAGTTCGGCCCGGTTGCCGGTGACGGCAGCGATCACCGCCTCGGTGGCTTCCTCGCCGAGCTTTTGCGCACACTTTTCAATGCCGCGCCCGATCAGCTTGGCGGTGTAGCTCTCGTCGGGAGAGGCCGCGGCCCGCAGGGCGACGCGCGCTTCGAGGTCTTCAAGGGTCATGCTTGGTCTCCCGATCTCTCGGTTGTCATCCCGGCCTTGAGCCGGGATCCATCTTGAGATCTCAGGATGGGCCCCGGGTCCTGCCCGGGGTGACACTGTGGTTGGGACTGGCTTAGAGCAAATTTAGCGCAATGCGTCACTAGGGGCCTAGGCCGCGCGGTCCATGCGCACATCAACGCCATGCTCGCGCAGATATTGCTTGGCCTGGGGAATGGTGAAGGTGCCGAAGTGGAAGATCGAGGCGGCTAGCACGGCGCTGGCATGGCCTTCGATGACGCCATCAACCAGATCCTGCAAGGAACCCACGCCGCCCGATGCGATGACAGGCACTTCCACGGCATCGGCGATGGCCCGGGTCAGCGCCAGGTCAAAGCCCGACTTGGTGCCGTCTCGATCCATTGAGGTCACCAGCAATTCGCCGGCGCCGCGTTCGACCATGCGGGCGGCAAATTCCACCGCGTCGAGGCCAGAGGGCTTGCGACCACCATGGGTGTAGATTTCCCACTCACTGCGATTGTCGCCCCCCACGCGCTGGCCCAGCCGCTGCTTGGCATCGACCGACACCACGATGCATTGATTGCCGAACTTGTCGGCAGCGCGCGAGATGAAATCGGGATCGCTGACCGCGGCCGAATTGATTGCCACCTTGTCGGCACCGGCCAGAAGCAGTCGGCGAATATCCTCAATGGTGCGCACGCCACCGCCAACCGTGACCGGCATGAAGCAGTGCTCGGCGGTGCGCGCCACCACGTCAAAAATCGTCTCGCGGCCTTCATGGCTCGCGGCGATGTCGAGGAAGGTCAATTCGTCCGCGCCGGCGGCATCATAGGCAATAGCGGCGGCCACGGGGTCACCGGCATCGATCAGATCGACGAATTGCACGCCCTTGACGACGCGGCCGTCCTTGACGTCGAGACAGGGAATAAGGCGGGTCTTGAGCGTCATTGACGGGGCTCCTGAGGGGGCTGGCGCTTGCGCGTCATCACGGCAAACAGCGCGAAAAGCAGCGAGAACAGCCACATGAAAAAGGCAAAGGCGGCGACCAGCAGCGCCCAGCTGGGCAACCAGCTGATCAGAGCGCCATAGCCCACCGCCAAAATGGGGATGATGGGGGCGAGATACCACCACCAGTTGACCGAGGCGATCATGACAGTGCGGGGTGGGGCCATCACAGAGCCTTCCGTTTGCGCCAAGACAGATAATTGGTCAGCAGCGCCAGGGCCCAGATCAGCACGGCGCAAAAACCCAGCGGGATGGTCCCGATCATCAGCCAGCCCATCACGCCCATGGTATAGAGCGTGCCGCCCCAATTGGTGTCGCCGATCATGCAGGGCTGGGGCATGCCTTCATTGACGCTGCACCCGGCATAGTCGGCGATAGTATAGGTCAGCAGCACCGACAGCAGCGGCCACAGCGCCAGAAGCGCAATCACCAGCAGCGCGATCCAGTATCGCAGCCATGGAAATTTGCGCTGCTGGATGGCCTCGCTCACGCGGCGGCCCTTAGCAAGGCCAGTGCTTCACGTGAATCAATGCGTCCGTCGTAGAGCGCGCGGCCCGAGATGGCGCCTTCGAGCACCGCCGCATCGGGCTGGGTCAGCCGCTCGATATCGACCATGGAGGCGAGACCGCCCGAGGCGATCACCGGGATCGAGGTGGCGCGCGCCAGCTCGAGCGTTGACTCCCAGTTGATCCCCGCCAGCACGCCGTCGCGATCGATATCGGTATAGATGATGGCAGCAACGCCAGCGCCTTCGAAGCGCTTGGCCAGCTCGATGACGCTGAGCTCGGAGGTTTCCGCCCAGCCTTCCACCGCCACCATGCCCTTGCGCGCATCGATGCCGACAGCCACCTGGCCGGGGAACTTTTTCGCCGCTTCCTTGACCAGCTCAGGATTGCGCACTGCGACAGTCCCCAGAATGACGCGGGCGAGGCCCTTGCTCAGCCAGCCTTCGATGTGCCCGAGATTGCGGATACCGCCGCCCAGCTGCACCGGGAACTTGACCGTCTTGAGGATGGATTCCACCGCCGCGCCGTTGACGCTCTCGCCGGCAAAGGCCCCATTGAGATCGACGACGTGGAGATACTCGAACCCCTGATCCTCGAACGATTTGGCCTGCGCGGCCGGATCGTCATTGAAGACCGTGGCCTGCTCCATGTCGCCCAGCTTGAGGCGCACGCATTGTCCGTCTTTGAGGTCGATGGCGGGGAAAAGAATCATGGGGTCCAGCTCAGAAAGTTTTCGATCAGCTTGAGGCCCAGCGCCTGGCTTTTTTCCGGGTGGAACTGGGTGCCGAAGATGTTGTCGCGGCCAACGCAGGCGGTCACGGGCCCACCATAATCGGTGGTGGCCCAGAGCGTATCCTGGCTGTCGGTTTGAAGGTGATAAGAGTGCACGAAATAGGCGTGCAGCCCGTTGGGGCCATCGGGAATCCCCGCCAGCAGCGCATGGGGGCGGGTGACGTTGATCGTGTTCCAGCCCATATGCGGAATCTTGAGCGCGGGATTATCCGGCGTCAGGCGCACCACCGCGCCGGGGATCCAGCCGAGGCCCGGCGTGATGGTCTTTTCGCGACCTTCACTGGCCAGCAATTGCATGCCGACGCAGACGCCCAGAAATGGCACCCCGCCCGCAATGACGCGCTCTTGCAGCACCTCGACCATGCCCGGCACGGCATCGAGCCCGGCCTTGCAATCGGCAAAGGCGCCAACGCCGGGCAGCATGATGCGATCAGCCTTGCGGACGATTTCGGGATCCGCGGTGACGACGATTTCGGCATCGGTCCCGTTGGCGACGCGGCGGAAGGCATTGGCAGCCGAGGCCAGATTGCCGGCGCCATAATCGATAATGGTAACGAGGGTCATGAGCGCGCCTCCAGCGCGGCAAGCTGGGCAAGATCGGCGCTGGGCGCCACACGGTCACCGCGATGGTGCCAGCCGCGCCAGACAAGGGCATGACGGCGCAGACCCGGGGCGGCAAAACCCAGCCAGGTCACAGCCACGACATAGAGCCAGAACGCGGCGCTGCCACCGATAAAGTTTGCGAGAATGACCAGCGCGACGACCTTGAGCACATAGGCCAGCAGTTCGAGCCAGAGGCCATGGCGCGCCAGAAACACTGGTGGCAACAGCGCAGCCTGCCAGGAGAAGGTTTCCGGCACGGCCGCTGGCAAAGCAGGCTTGCCCGGCTTTGGATCGAAAATGGCATAAAGGGTCATGGCGGCGTCCTTGCCGGTACGGACCAGAGATAGGGTGCGTTTAGAGCAATTTTGGCAAGCATGGAAGAGTACCCCCTCCCACCC